>NZ_CP139035.1:0-1200000 GCF_029854705.2 Akkermansia sp. N21116 | reverse complement strand
TTCATGAGCGTTTTCCGGCGTAATCGGACAAGCGGAACCGCCACCAGGAATACGAAGCAAATCGTGCAAGGAACCGTCCGTGCCGATATCCGTCGCCAGAATAGCGCCGTCATCCGGCTGGTCGCCAAGGCGCAGAATCGCCGCCCCGGAACCATCGCCAAAAAGCACGCACGTCGAACGATCCTCCCAATTAACCACAGTAGAAAGCTTTTCCGCGGCAATAATCAACGCCGTCTTCGCCTGCCCCGTACCGATAAACTGCACAGCCGTTTTCATCGCATACATAAACCCGGAACAGGCTGCGGAAATATCAAAAGCAATCGCATTCTTCGCTCCCAGATTATTCTGGATGTAGCACGCCGTTGCAGGAGTAAACGTATCGGGCGTCACCGTCGCCACAATGATCAAATCCAGATCTTCGGCCGTAATCCCCGCATTCTCCAGGGCACGTTCGGCCGCTTTCGTCCCCATATGGGACGTAAACTCACCCGGGGCGGCAATGCGGCGTTCCTGAATCCCGGTCCGTTCAATAATCCATTCATTTGACGTCTCAACCATCTTCTCCAAGTCGGCATTCGTCAAACGGCGTTCGGGAACATAGGAACCCGTACCGATAATGGTCACAGGCAATCTTTTGAATGGGGTGTCTGATGTGGCTTCCATAGCAGTAAACCTTGCTGAGAACACGTTACAGATATGCAACGTGAGCGGATTCTATGCCATCCGCCCCGTCAAGGCGAGCAGAAAAGACACCATCGCCCGGGCAGACACACTTGAACGTTCTCATTTCAACCAAATTTTCCAAGTCCAACCGGATATCCGACCCGAAAAACCACAACCGGACAACACAGCAGAAGAATAAAACGAATACGTGCAACCACCCCCAGTTCCTCTCTGTCGACAACCTAAAGCAGCCACGCTTGCTGGCCGTCGCGAGGAAGAGCCGCCCCCACCTTCTCATAGGCCGAAGGCATCGCCACACGACCGCGCGGCGTCCGGGAAATATATCCCTGCATAATCAAAAACGGTTCATGGACATCCTCCAGCGTCGATGCATCCTCACCCACAGCAACCGCAAGCGACGACAAACCGACCGGTCCTCCATTAAACTTATAGATCATCGCCTCCAAAAGGCGCTTATCCATCTCATCCAGACCATCGGCATCAATCTCAATCATACCCAATGCCGCCACGGCCACCTCCGAAGTAATCACCCCATTCCCCCTCACCTGCGCAAAATCGCGAACCCAGCGCAACAAAGAATTAGCCACGCGGGGAGTTCCGCGCGACCTCAACGCTATCTGACGAACCCCCTCATACTCCACCGGCACATCCAACAACCCCGCCGAACGAGTAATAATCGTACACAACTCCTCCGCCGTATAATAATCCAGGCGGTTCACCAACCCGAACCGGGAACGGAGGGGACTCGTCAACATCCCTGCACGAGTCGTCGCCCCGACCAACGTAAACTTCGGCAAATTCAATTGGATCGATCGAGCACTCGGGCCCTGGTCAATAATAATATCCAACCGGAAATCCTCCATCGCCGGGTATAAATACTCCTCAATCGCCGGATGCAAACGGTGAATCTCATCAATAAACAGAAGATCTCCCTTCTCCAAATTCGTCAGAATTCCGGCCAGATCACCCGCCTTTTCAATCTGAGGGCCGGACGTCGTATGAATCCGGTGCCCCACAGCATTCGCAATAATATTCGCAAGCGTCGTCTTCCCCAACCCCGGCGGTCCGCTCAACAAAACATGATCCAACACATCGCCGCGTTGCCGCGCCGCCTCCACCATCAACATCAAGCGATCCTTGATCTTCTCCTGGCCGCAGAACTCACTGAACGCAGGAGGTCTCAGCGACAGATCAAACGAAGTCGTCGGAGCCTCGGCCATCCGGGTATAAAGAGATTCGCCCATAACCGTTACAACCCAACCCCAAACACCCCTCCTCCGTCAAGGACGGACTGCCTCCCACTGAAAAAAAATGCAGTAACTACAAATTTGTCTTGTCATCCGCCCCCATCCCACCTAGACTCCGCCCACTTCCTACAAACGGGCAGGTGTCAGAGTGGTCGAATGAGCACGCCTGGAAAGTGTGTGTACTGGCAACAGTACCGAGGGTTCGAATCCCTCCCTGTCCGCCATCAATTTTCCATCGCAATATGTTGTATGTCAATATATTGCGGTTTTTGTTTACAGGGTTATGGGGAAGAAATGGGGAAAAACGCGTTCGTTCTATCATCCCCATAAGCGAATATCACTGTGTCATATAACCGTCGAATTCTCATTTACATTGTACAACATTTTTGTACAATTAAGTTATGACAACGATCACTTATTCGGCTGCTCGAAAAGAACTGGCCCAAACCATCAAAAACGTCCTGGACAACCGCGAACCAATCACTATTTCAAAGAAGGAAGGCAAAGTCATCATGATGCCCTTGGACGATTGGAACGCCTGGCAAGAAACATTCACACTTCTCTCCAATCCTCATATGGCCCAGAAACTGGAACAGGGCATTGAAGAGCTCAACAACAATCGCAACATCATTCGGAAGTCTCAGGAGGATCTCAAATCTCTGGAACAATGATCATTGGATTCAGTTCTTGTGCCTGGGAGGACTATCTATATTGGCAAAAGGAAGACAAGAAGCTTCTCAAGCGGATCAATCTTCTCATTGACGATGCTGTGAAGAACCCAACAGGAGGTATCGGCAATACCGAAGCCTTGAAGCACAACCTATCCGGATGGTATTCCAAGCGCATTACTCACGAACACAGGATGATCTACAGGGTTTCCGGTAATATGCTGGAAATCATTTCCTTGAAAACGCATTATGGGATTTAGGTTCATCCTTGACCGCCATCAATTTTCCGTCGTAATATATTCGTAATGAGTATATTGCGATTTTTTGTTTGTAAGGGTATAGGGAAAAATCAGTCCGATAGAGAAAAGGCTTTCGATTGTCAAATTGACGAAATCGTCAATTTGGCTATTGACTTCTGACTCTAAATCGGCAATATGTGCCATATTGCAATGCATATGGATCAAGACCTTCAACAATTCCAAACACCTGGACAATACATTCAGTTCTTACTGGAAGAAAAAGGATGGAGCCAAAAAGTGCTTGCTGTCGTTTTGCAAGTAGATGAGGCTATTGTAAACAAAATTATTTCTGGTAAAAAAAACTTGGATGCTAAAATGGCGATCGCTCTATCGGATACTTTTTCTATTCCGGCAGATGCATTTCTAACTTTACAAAAAAAATACGAACTTGCTTTAGCCCAAATATTGACAAAAGAGGATCCTGCGAGATTTCGGCGTGCACAATTATTTGCGTCTTTGCCAATACCTGAGATGATAAAACGTGGATGGCTTAATGTTTCTACATATAAAGATGTAGAAAAAGTAGAAAAAGAACTATTGAATTTTTTTCAAACAGACTCCTTTTCCGAAATTCAAAATCTCCCACATGCGAGTAAAAAAACAGATTCAGGGAAAGCAGCGACTCCTACACAAATTGCATGGATTTATAGAGTTAAGGCAATTGCCTCGGAAATGCTTGTTGGACGTTATTCTCTCGCTGCGGCAAAAGCCTCTCTGCCAAAACTAAAAGAATTATTAGTTTCTCCAGTCGCAACAAGAAAAGTATCTAGAATACTTGCGGAATGTGGGATTCGCTTCGTAATTGTTGAGACTTTAAAAGGTGCTAAAATTGATGGTGTATGCTTGTGGTTAGATGATAAAAGCCCTGTTATTGGCATGTCGCTTAGATTTGATCGAATAGACAATTTTTGGTTTGTTTTACGACATGAACTTGAACATGTTATCCAAGAACATGGGAAAACAAATCCTATGCTAGATGTAAATTTACAAATAGAAGAGCATGATCATGAGGGTGTTATTAATGAAGAAGAGTCAATAGCAAATGCTGCCGCAGCAGAATTTTGTGTTCCTCAAAAACAACTTAAAAGTTTCATCGTCCGTAAACGACCATTCTTTTATGATAGAGATATAATTGGTTTTTCAAAAACAATAGATAGACATCCTGGTCTAATTGCTGGACAATTAAGATTTCAATTAAAAACATATAATAGATTTAATTCTCATTTAGCTAAAATAAGATCTATTGTGACAAGAGAAAGCATTAGTGATGGCTGGGGAAATATTGTACCTTTGAATTAACAGCTTAATGAACTTGTAATTATGAAACAAAACAAGACAAAAGAAATAAGGTACCTTATAGAACTCTATAAGAAAGAGACAGGTAGGTTGGAAATAGATATGAAAGAATTAGCGTCTTTTGCTATTTCGAAAGGTTGGGATCCTCCTAAACCTATTACTGCAGAAGAAAGATTAGCCAAAGAATTAGCTAGAGCTGCTAGAGAAGTTACTCGTTCAGATAAAGAAACAGGACAACATTATAGAGTTTACCATGCTGTAAAATTTGATCAAAGTGGCCAAGGATCATTTTGGGTAGATATAGATGAAGCAAAGAGGCCTCATATGATCAAGTCTGCTTACGCTCGACGAGAACAAGTGGTAGGAGATATGTTACAACTCACCCTTGATTTAGATCATTGGAACCGAGTTAACCCTAATGAAGAACCCATCATTATTGAGACTGATGTAACTCCTGATATTGAAGAGAGATTAGCTTTCTCAGGGACTGTAATCATAAGATAAGGATTGAACTATGCACATAACTCACCATTTAAGAAAAATACCTTCTGAAATTCAAGGTCTCTTGAAGGAAGAAACGTATATTGGAATTGCCGTGAAAGAAATCCCAAAAGAATTGTTATCTAGGATTGGTTTTTCTGATAAATTAGAAAATGGTGAATGTGTGTTGCCATCACCTATTTTTGGAAAATACTCAAAATTCAATAGTTTTGGTAGAGATTTGGTATTAAGAGATCAGCCGAAAGAACTCTTTTCGTATGATGTTCTATGGAATCATACAGAATATCACGGTAGAGACAATCCAATCGATGTGTCATCTTTGATCACTATACAGCGGAAAAGATATCCACGAAAACATATCGAAGAACCCTGTGAATTTTTAACGCTCATTTATAAAGAAGATGACTTACATATAGTGAGTCGCCCTATTTCTCTTCAAAGAGAATCTGTGGATTCAATAATCCATTTGATAAATTTAATAGTCGAAATATTTGGATATTGTAATATTTTTGATGCAAGTTTAAATACAGTTTTTGATAAAATTTCTATTCGAAAAAAACAGTGGGAAATATTGCCATTAGGTAAAAAGCCATGGGTAGAAATTGAGAAAACTCTTTCAAAGAGCATTCAATCACATGTACCAAAGGCTCGGCGTAATGTGTTGCTCGAAAGATTACGTGTATTAAATTGCCATAATCCAGATGAATGTGTTATAGGGATAGGAGGATTTAACGGGTATTTTGTTCTATTGTATAAAGAAAAAGATTTAGCTATTTTTGAATCTCCATGGTCTGGCAATGCTACCTATATTTTTTCTATAAAAAATTGGGAAATTGCTTCCCGAAAAACTAAGAAAGAGATTTTGGAAGAGAGTCAAGCATTATTAAGAGTAATACATAAAGGAAAATCATGGTTTCATAATATAAATGATGTTTTAGGGACAAAATAAGGTGTTATTTTTCTTCAATATATCACTAAATTTCTCTCTATTTCTTCCTCTATACATACACTCCCCAAATTCATGGGGATCATCAGGGTTGTGAACTATTGTTATTGCAGCTCTAAATACGTTCAAATTTCCTCCTTTTCTTGTTATTCTCATTGATCTAATATTCTGAACTATTTTCATAGAAATCATTTCAGAATTAATTGTTTCCAATGATTTTTTTGAAAACAGCTTCGTACAAAACACATTGACCATGGTAATGCTTTCAAGGAATCAAACTACAGGTATACTGGGGCAAATCTCTCCATATTCCTTTTCTTCCATTGAACAAGACAGTTTTTCCCATAACATACTCATTTACATAAATTTATAATTTCCAAAGCCATTTCTTCGGTAATAAATTCCAGATATACTGCGGTATACATTTCAGTATCCTCCATATATTTTATATCGACCAAAATATTCATAACTTACTCATTTTAATATATTTTTGAATTCTATTTTCTGCTGTTTCAGCATTTCCATCCAATTTACAGGACCATTGATGACATCAGTATTTCTGCAAATGCCATTGGGTGACAACGGTAATCCGGTTATTTTATTCTGACTATCTCCAGAATCATTTGTGAGGATTTGCAGGCAACTCTCCTTGCCAATTACCTTGTTTCCAAAATAATTCCCATAGAAATCATTTTAGAATTAATTATTCTTTTATCTCTTTAACTCTCTTGATCCCAGCCAATTTATCCAAAGAGGAAATCGTTTTATTAAAAACGCCTTCGTATGAAACTAATTGACCTCGGAAATTATTCCAAAGGATTAAACAAAGGTATACGTGAGAAAAATCTCTCTCTTCCTCTTTACTTATACATTGTATGAGACCATATTTTTTACAACTGACTCATTATGATATATTAGTGAATGCGAAAACTCATTTTATTCCTTCTTTTACTCCTCCCATATCCCCATTGTATAAGACAGTCAGAGACTCCAGGTTAGATAATTGGGATATCAAAAATTGATGGATAATTTCAGTAAAATTGTTATCTTATTCTGAATGCTTCCAGAATTGTTTGTGAGGATTTTTTGATCCCTTACCTTGTGATTATCCTGCTTTCTAAAATAATTTCCGTAGAAATCAATTTAGAATTAATTTACCTATAACCCTTATGCTCCTTGGATTTCATGTGAGGGAGCAAGACGCATGGGATCGAGGGAAAATATTTTTTTGAAAACTGCTTCGTATAAAATCTTCATGGAGGAATTGTGCCATGATTTCAGGCGGTTGTAAGCGATTGGGTTCGACGTGATGAGGTAATTTGCCAATATTGCTTATGAGGACTTCAAACTGGGATGAGGAAAACGTGCGTGATTCTGAGAAATCACCTCAAAAGATATTTTTGCCAGGCGGGGGACTAAGTGGGTTTTCCTCCTTTTATTCCTGATACATTTCCTAATGGAGAAAAAGTCTTCCATTTTTCGGAAAAACAATTTTGAAGTGTTTGGCAAAGTACCCCCTTCATGTGGAAGCTTGTCCGTATATGTTAAGGAAAAATAGGGATAGGCTGCCAATTGGGGGATCGTGTTTGATTCGGAGGGGGTATGTTACCGTATGCCATACCCTGTATAGCAATAGACGCCATAAGGCATCTCTACCCTATAGCGTCTGATTTTGTATGATTGGGGTTATGGATTACTGTTTTCTAGTATTCTCTTCTATCCTAATGAGTGCAGGCATGATTATGGTGACAACGAAGGCCATCATGGAGAAAACGAGTAGTATCCACATCGCGGTTTTTTGAATCTGATCAGAAACTTGATTGGCTTCTTCCTTAGCTGCCTCCTGAGCAAAAGAACGGATATAGGTATTGATGCATTCCAGAAAATAGGACTCCTTATCTGTGGATATATTGTTCTTGATGTAATACTTTTCTGCATCAGCTAGATAGTCGTCCAATCCATCCAGGAAAATAGTACTATGTTCCTTATCCTTCAATGCTTTCGATACCGCTTCTGTGTATTTGGATAATTCGTATTTTCGTAAAATAGCTTCCAGCCGTTCCGTGTTCTTGTCAGCCTGGGGGGCCTGTTTTACGGCTTTCCCGCTGTCATCCTTGAAATCCAGAGTGTTTTCAATGTCCTGAAATCTAGGCACCTGCATTTTTTTCTCAAAAGCAATATTGTATGCGGAGAAAAGGAACAACAGTAGGAAGATAACTAGGAATATCGCTGAGGTAAATTTTCCTATATGAAACGAGAGATTTAGAAATCTATCGATTGTGCTTGATTGCTTGTTGTCGTTCATAGTTGTGAATGGTTTGTTGATGTCCGTCTTGCTTATCTGATTGTAAATGCCCCTTTTGCAGGGTAATAGCCGGAACCGTAAGTTTCAGACATTGTTCCTGACGCTGTAACGTTATTACCTGAAAATATGAGATTCAGATTGAAACTGACCGGATTTGTTGATGTTGACAATGTACCTGTCTGAGTTCCTGTCTTCTCGTATTGGTATGGACCAGCAACTTGTCGGGGTGTGGTATTGCCATTGGAATCATATTCGATTGCATCAAAAGTTACCGCTCCATTGGCAAAAACAAAATTCTTTGCTTCCAGCTCAAAGCCTTCTCCTTCTTTGTAATCAACATACATCTCACCCTCAAAAGTTAATCCATCCAGGGATTCTGGTGCTTCAGCGAGATTATGGGAATCTGATGAGGTGGAGTTTTCACATGACGTTATCAACGCCAATGTGACGAAAGGTAGTAATTTGAGTATTTGTTTCATGTTTTTATTAGAGATCGCTAATTGTAGACGTTTCGATAGATGGGGAATCATTCTGTCCCATCCAGGTTTTGAATTGATGATGGGCTAATAAGCCGCCAACTATGCAAATGATCCAAAAGAAAACCGACATCAGCCAGATACCGACATCCTTCCGTGTTCTTTTGGTGAATTCCCGTGTTGTTTCACCTACAGTCAGTTGACCATGCGAGCCTCCAAGGAGTTTGTACAGCCGATAGCCAGCTCCGATTTTGATCAACCAGCCGAAAAGCAGATAAAGGCTAAGAGTTCCCTTAGTCCAGGTTCGACGGGGTTTGCTTTCGTCGGCATCTACCAAATCATCATAAGCGGTTCTTCCTCCCTGGTATCTATTGGTGGATTGTGTGGTTCCTTTTGGATCGCAAGTGTAGACCGTATCGCCTCTTCTGAGAGTTACTGACATGCCGGTGAATCCAAGTAGTTCACCTTTTCTGGTAAACAGAGTTTGACCTGATGCCCCAATAACACGGACATACATCCCCTCTTGTATTGCAGAATTGATCATTACCATGCAGTAATTTTTATTTTTAGAATCTTGAAGGGAGGTTGAGGCATGTCTGGCGATCCATATATTCCATGCATAGTACCTTCATAAACATTTCCGTTCTTGCTGGTTATGGTGAAAACGGCAGCGGTATCCTGATAAAGATATTCAACGTATCCGTTATCCATGCTCTTACGGGCTGATTGACAGAGTTGATATTCATGCCGAGCGGTATATTTCAGAAATAACTGAGCTTGGCTTCCTTTTGCCGAATATCTAAATTTATCACAATTACCCCAGCCATTGCCCGATTGATCCACATATGTAGTTCTTTCATATCGGTCTTTTCCATTTTTCCTGATTTTCGGCTTTCCGTTCAGCTTAGGATTTTCTCCAGTTATATAGGTAACTTTGTTTTGGACGGTGAAGTATAGTGTATCGGATTCTCCGCTTTGCTGATCCTGATAGGTTATTTCTACTATTGCCCCCTCTAAGGAAGAAGGAACTTTAATACCTTCCAAGGTATTTGTCTGCGTTTGATTTTCTAATGCCTTTTCACAACTTGCACATGATGGTGACAATAGGCAAATTCCTGCTACGAGGACTGATAACAAAGTCTTCATGGTGTTTCTTAATTGAATGATTAGACAATTCTACTTTTTCAATTGGAATTGGATGTTTTTGTAGATGGCTTCTTCACCTGTATAAACAGCATAACCTGCATATGATGTATTGAATTTCAATAACATATGAATACTTTCATACAAGCAATCATCGTCAGCTTCTAATACGACATACAACTTGTCTTTTCCTAATTTTTCGCATGTATAGTTTCCACTATTCCTACCTATCTTCCACATGTTTTTAGAAAAATCGACCTGTGAAATGAGTCCTTCAGAAGAGCATGCATTCCATACCCTGTTCTTGTTGCTATCATAGTTTTCGAGCTTCTGTGCGATTACTTCATTCAAAGGTCCATTTCCAAGAATAGTAGACGTCGCACCTCTATTATTCATAATTAGCGTGTACCCATTCAAAGAAACAGGCACTTCTGCAGATTTTGCATATTGGGTTGCATTGGTCGTTGCTTCATTACCATCTGGGGTATTTGTGCCTGTACAGCTGCAGAATAAAGTGGAGCAAATACCTCCAAGTAACACTACCTTGTTCATGATTAGAATTCTATTGGATTGATTGTTGGAGTGAAAAGTTTCTGAATGATTCAGAGTGGTTTCTCTAGTTTGAATGCGGATAAAATTCAAAGCCCTAACCGCATTCATTGTGTAATTAGTTGCCTGTAACTGTTGTCGTGTATTTTGCTACTCCAAGAATGTTTTCTATTTTTGTGTCCACGGAAGAAACAGACGTTATACCCCCATTATTTTTAGCCGCCTCTACAGATGAGTCGCCTGTTGCGACCAAGGCAAAATATGATCTTGATTGAGACTTACCGACTTTTTTACCGGGGGCGGAGGAAATCCCCGAAGGCAAATTGATATCAGAATATACGAGTCCTACGGGAGCAACGCAGCTGGACAAAGCGCCTGTAGCAGCAACTAAAGGTAATATGAGTAACTTCTTCATGATTGTATTGGTTGATGTTCTATTGGTGGTCGCCAAGGCACATCCTCTGAAAATCACAGAGTCGTTCTCAGCTAACGACCTCATTATGTCTCTTTTTGCGATTCCTATAAACAATTTTTATCTCTAAAAGATAATTTACGAATGAGTTTTTTCGTGGCATCATGCGTCCATGTGCGAGTTTGAAAACATTCGAATGTCGATGAAAGCTAGGAATAAATTATTGGAATCAAAAGGGTTGACATGTTCTCATATTGCCTCTGAATGTAATATTCCGGAGTGCATTGTTCGCAAATGGATGTCGCAAAAGGAGATTCCAAAATCTTTTCAAGATGTTCTGGATAGCTATGTTCGGTGTTACAATAGGGTCTCTTTCCTTGGCGGTGATCAGGAGAAGGGACTCAAGATGGAATTGCCTCTGTCAGATTATTCGGCATTGAGCAAAAAAGCCATGGAGGCCGGTTGTTCTGTCGGGGAATTGATTGCAAGGAAACTGGACGCCCTTGGTAAGGAACCTTGATTGCTTTTGTATCTATTGGAGATAAGGCGGTCTTGTCTTTTCGGATTATGGTGGTACATTAGTAGCATGAGTCACGCAGGGGATCAGGCCGGTTTTAAAAACGAAGTCAAGCAATGGCTGAAAAGCCAGGGTCTTGATTATAAATGGATGGCTGAGCAATGTGGAGTCTCTGAAATCACGGTGAGGAATTGGATGTCCCAGAAGACAATTCCTCCTTTGAAGCAGCAGCTCATAGGAAGGGTAATGGCTCAATTGCCGGTTTCCATTCCTTCATTGAATCCTATTGATACGCCAGGCGTGGAAGTAGACGCCTCATTGACTTTGACGGTCAAGTTATCCCCTACTCTCTATAATAAGCTGGAATCCAAGGCGACCAAACAAGGTCAAACATTGGGAGAAATGGTGGCGAAGGCTATTTCCGGTTTGGTTACCGAAGAAAATCCTTCCTTGCCTTTGAAAAGTCAAAAGGTTGTTTTGCCTCCTCAATCCTGACGGGTAACACCATGCCTTTCCTTCCATGGAACCGTCTCTCTTCTCTCCCAATAATTATCTTCCTATAGATACCGAACTGGGGAATTACCAGATCAAGGGAGTCCTGGGTCAAGGCGGCTTCGGCATCACTTACTGGGCGATAGACCGGCAACTTGGCCGTGAAGTCGTCCTGAAAGAACATTTTCCATCCGGTTTATGCAAAAGGAATCAGGAAAACGCAGAAGTAATTCCCGTCGATGATTCTTGGGGAAAGGCCTATAACCGTTCCCTGGATTCATTTTGCAAGGAAGCCCGTATTGTGGCAGCGTTGGATCATCCCGGTATTGTCCGTATCCATGATATTTTCCAGGCATTGGGAACAGCTTATGCAGTAATGTCCCTGGTGGAAGGCTGTACTCTGGATCAATGGCTGGAACAACACGCCGATGACAGTAAAGTCGTACAGGATCTTCTGCTTCAGTTGTTGGATATTCTCGATTATCTGCATTCAAAGGAAGTCCTCCATAGGGATATCAAGCCCTCAAACATCATCGTCAAGGAGAGCGGAAAACCTGTCCTACTGGATTTCGGTGCAGCCTTGGATGGATTGCCTCAGGAAACCATTACTGTTATGGCCTCTCCTGCCTTTTCTCCTCCTGAACAATATTCGGGACATGGGAATATGGGACCTTGGTCTGATTTATTTGCCCTGGGAAGATCATTTATCAGTTGCTTAGGGGAAAAGCTGGACTCGTATCCCAAGCCCGCTAAAGAAAGCAACCAGACTGGACATTGAGGACAGGTTACAATCAGCGAAGGAATGGAAATCTCATCTTCTATCTTCTTCGGGGAAAAAATCCTTTCATTGGATCTTATGGACGGCTCTTGCCTGTTTTACCGTTGCCGTACTGGCGGGCATATTTCTCATGATTGGAAACGGGAATGCTCCAAGCGAAAAAAGCCCGCTTCTACCGCAAGTATTGTTTCCTGAGCAAGCGCCCAAAACACCTGATAACACAACCCGCGACAATCTACCTTCGGACTCTGTTTCATCCCCACAGCATCCTTCTTCCTATCAATCTGATAATCCCCATCCTATTCCAGAGGCTCCGCTTTCCTTGATGGGAACACGTTTAACCATGTCTTCGGAACATCCCGTTTCGACTTATCTTTCCCTGAGAGCGGAAAGCAACTATTCGATAGGACAGCAGTTATTGCACTACCAGAAACTTGCAGGATGGAGAAAAGGATCAGAAGGCGAAAATTTTATACATGGAACATTAAAATTTACGGCACCTTCAGCATGGAGCGCCGGATTGGGCAAATCGGGGGATTATGCCTACAAGAAACTAAGCAAGGACAAGGGGATGATTATTCTTCAAGGGTATGATGGCCCAGATGCCCCCAATCTTCATATCCTTCTCCACTTCACAACTCCCGATTCGGGAATGGCCGTTTATACGGACGGAGAAGAAAAACTGATCGGCAACGTCATGTTCATGCTGGAAACCGATAAGCCGCATCTCCGGAAGAAGGAACTTCCCGAAGTCAATTCCCTCCTTTTTCCCGATCTGGAAGATTCCAGCCAGGTTTCATCCAATCCTCCCCAATCCATTGTAGGAAAAACTCTGCAATTCAGTGCGGATCATATCCAATACCATTTGACGGAAGGAAAAACGGGATTGCCTGCTAACGAAGAACAACTTTTCATTGAGAAGAAATTGCAGGAATCCAATCAATTGAAGGACTGGCTGCAAGGAGCCTATCTTTCCATGAAAGGAGCAGTACTTTTTGTTTCTCCATACACATGCGAGTATCAAAATCAAGTAGGCAGCTACATTTACAAGATCATTGATAATCGGAACGCAATCGTAGAGTTTTCCGATCTTGAGAACAAAAAGGGGGAATCTTACTTCCTTCTTCATTTCACAAAGCCCAGTGCAGGCATCGCCACTCAATATGACGGAGGGGACAGAATCTTGAGGAATATAGAATTTAAATTTCTAGATGCTCGGGAAACCGGATCCGACAAAGGAATCATGCCTCAGTCTTTTTTTGAAAAGGTCATGAAATCCGAAGAATAATTTTGTCTCCAAGATCATCCGGGAACAGCAACTACCGGAACAACAAGGAAAGTTATTTTCTTAGAGAGAAATTTGTACAAACCAATTTTGCGAATGGCGCGCAGAATTCTCGTTTCTCTCCAAGAGTGAAAGAAGTACATAGCCTCGCGCGTATTAACGAGGAACATATCGGTATCATCCATTCAAGGAAACACATTTCCAAGATACCATTTTAGAATATCAGAATTTTATTCCATGCTAGAAGCACAAATCTCTACGGCTGCATTTGCGGATACAAAAAAGCATTACAATATTCTTGATGGGTTACGCGGGGTGGCGGCCATCACGGTCGTATGGTTCCATATATTCGAAGCTTTTGCCACCAGCCATGTCGACCAAAGAATCAACCATGGTTATCTGGCTGTCGACTTCTTCTTTATCTTGTCAGGATTCGTGGTCGGCTATGCTTATGATGATCGCTGGGGAAAAATGGGGATCAAGGAATTCCTCAAGCGCAGAGTCATACGCCTGCATCCGATGGTTGTCATGGGCGCCGTCATCGGAGCAATCATGTTCTATTTCCAGGGGTGTTCCGTATGGGACGTATCGGTAGTAAGCATTACGGCTCTGTTCATCGCTACATTTGTGAATACATTACTGATCCCTGCAACTCCTAGGACGGAAATTCGAGGATTGGGGGAAATGTATCCTTTGAACGGCCCAAGCTGGTCTCTGTTTTTCGAATACATAGGCAATATCCTCTATGCCCTGTTCATCCGCAAGCTTTCGACCAGAAATCTATCCTTGCTGGTTTTCGTTGCCGGATGTGGTTTGGCAACGTTTGCAATACTGGGACCTTACGGCGACATATGCGCCGGGTTCTCTCTAAACGGGACGGATTTTACCGGAGGATTCCTGCGGCTCATGTTTTCCTTCTCTGCGGGATTACTTCTCATCCGGCTCTTCAAACCTATTCACATTAAAGGAGCATTTTGGATCTGCAGCCTGGCTATCGTCGCCCTCCTGTCCGTTCCACGTATAGGCGGAGAAGAACATCTGTGGATGAACGGTGTGTATGATACCGCATGCTTCGCCGTCTTTTTCCCCATTCTCGTCTATCTCGGTGCCTCGGGCAAGACAACCGACAACTTTACGAGGCAAATATGCAACTTCCTGGGAAATATATCCTACCCTCTGTATATGGTACACTACCCTTTTATCTACCTGTATTATGCATGGGTAAAGAACGGAAATCTTACCTTCAGAGAATCGTTGCCCGGTGCGGTAGCAGTTGTAATCGGGAGCATCGTTTTAGCCTATGTCTGCTTAAGATGGTACGATATGCCTGTTCGAAAATACTTAACAGACAGATTCCTGAAGAAAAAAATCAGCGCAAAAAACTAACTCAGTATTGCTTCTTTGATGCGTTACTTGCATCCAGCCGCCCTAAGATTGGTTATTGACAACAATCCGTCATCCTTCAGGATTATGTGATCCGTCTTAGAATTTCCGTGCAAAAAAACGGCAGGACAATGAAGCTCTTGGGATAGATTCTCACGGACATACTAGAGGAGTTTCTCGTTGTCACGAGCTGGATGTTTCCCTCCTTTTCGTTCCTGGATATATCGTTCGAATCAGGCCTCCGTGATGGATCGCTATATCCATTAGTCTATGACATGCAATAAGAAGAGTAACTCAAGAACAATTAAGGAAAAGAAGATTCAGCAAAAAACCTACGGATGCAGGAATTTGGTCAACTATCGTCTCCGAGGTATATCCTCAAAAACAACGGTTTCCCCCCATTTTGACGTTGGATCAAGCTGCCTTAGACACGAAAAACCCTGCAAGCCGAAAGCTTGCAGGGTTTTTCAAATGGTTACGGGAACAGGATTTGAACCTGTGACCTTCAGGTTATGAGATTGAAGTATTTATTGAATTTCATAGAATTTTTATAAACGACTTACGTTTTGACTTACTTTTTCTGAAGCGTTTGTTACTATACCTTCATGGAAGGAGAATCGCTCATCCCGAACAAGCACGGTGGTCTTTACATCAAGGAAACCACTATCAACACCCGGGGCAAGAAGAGTCTTATGTTCCGGGTCAAAGGATGGTCTCTTAATGGGAAACCACAAGTCAAAACATTCGCAAACCGTAAAGATGCCGAAACGTTCAAGGCTAGAAAACAGGTTGAACTCATCAATGAGTCCGTCCCAATTCGTACAGTATTTACACCATTAACGGACGAACAACTTCAGGAAGCTCAGGCATGTATTCAACGTCTTCAACCCAATTTTACACTTACGGAAGCTGTCAATTTTTTCCTTGAGCAATACTCTCCCATTTTACTTGAAGGAGGTATTCTTCTCGATGATGCCATTAGGAAATTTCTTGAAAGAAAAAAAGAATCCGAGGCAATTCGCGCCAGATCACTCATGCAACTCAAGTCGACCTTATCGTTGTTTTGTGAATGGATCTACTTATCTTCACAAGAGGTCGCAATCAAGAGGCAGATGGAGCAAGTTCGTTACCAGCTTAAGGACGAGAACGCGCCATCTCTTCAAGCAGTGATCCGTCTTGCCTGTAAAACTCTGCCTGAAGAAAAAGCCCAACATTTCCTGTCTCTCGCGGCTCAATTGTCTCCACATGGCAGTATCCACCACCTAACGAGTATCGCAGATCGCCAGCTTCAAGCAGTTTTGATGGAACAATATGAAAACCTTATTTCCAAGAGAAGGATCGATCTTGAAGACTGGATTCATGAATGCCGAGCCCAACTACCTAATATGAAGGATATTCATGTTCATTATATTAAAACAGAACACGTTATAGATTTTTTAAACTCTGTCCGAAGTAAGTCAGGAACAAAGGCATCCCCTAAGACATTCAATAACTACCGAGCGGATTTGCATTCTTTCTTCGAATTGTCAGTACGAGAAGGCTGGTGCTCAACGAATCCTGTTACACCGATTTCGAAAAAAACAGTGACTAGAGGACGTCCAGCTATTCTTCTTCCTCAACAATGCCGGGAACTGATGGCTTATGTTGAGAACTACGATAATGGGAAGCTTTGTCGCTACTTCGCATTAGCTCTGTTCGCCGGTCTGCGTACGGGGCCAAGCGGAGAACTGCATAAACTTGCCCAGCGAGCAGAGGAATTGATCGACCTGAAGAATGGCATCATTCACATCCCGCCCGAAGTTGCCAAGACACACACGTATCGACAAGTCAAAATCCAGCCTAATCTCAGGAGATGGCTTGAGCGATACACCGGGCCGATTCTTCCGTCCAATCATGATCGTCTTATCAAGCATATCAGGAGACATTTTTCCCTTTCCCACGATCAGCTTCGGCATACTTTCTTCAGCGCGTGGGTCAGTGCGTTCCATTCCGTGGGCTCGGCCGCTATCGTCGGAGGCAACACGGAAGCTATTGTTAAACGCCACTATTTGAATCAGTTAACGGAAACAGATGGTATGGATATTTGGAGCATTGCCCCAACACATTAAATAACGGAAAAACTATTTTTAAATTATTTTTGTCAAACGCACGCTTGTGCGGAAATTAGGGGACATGGTTACCAATGAGAGCCATTCCCACGAAAAAAGCATTCCCCCTTCCAGAGTTCTGGTCGGGGCTGAAGAATGCATCCGCATTGTGTTTCCGACGCAGTCGCGTCCGCACAAGCGAACCTTCCTGGAATGGAAGGCAAGACGTCTGATTCCATTCTACAAGATTGGCAGACGGATTTTCTTTGATCCTGAAGAAGTAAGAACAGCTCTGGATCGTCATTTCCGTATCACAGACAAATGAAACAAATAAACCATCAACACACAATGAAGAATAATCATTCCGCATCATCTCATCAGTCTTTCCGTGATGGCCTTTTTCCGAGCCAAACAGAAATAACAGACATCTCCGCCGCACTCTGTGGCAGAGCACAAAACCTCGGCAGTTGCCTTGGTATCCCGTTCATCCCGCAGATAACCATCGACAAGCTAGAAGTCGTCATCGCCCTTCGATTCCCGGTTATCCAGGATACCGAAGGCATCTACGATCACATGAAAGCCCTTGCACGTAAAGCCAGCGGTTGTCGGACCTACGATCCTACCCGTAGTCTCCTTCACGGAGAAACGACTCCGAAAGGATTTCATGAAGACCTGGAACCGCCAAGGAATCCAGAATTCAGACGGATTCGAAAAGCCAAAACCTCCATGCACATTCAATGTTGCAAGCAGAACCGTAGCTTCTCTCCGTTGGTTAGCCCCATGCTCCCGGGACAGTTTGCCGGGTTCTGGCCTACTAATAGCAAAACAAGACTGCCTCAGATGCTCCATACTTGTCGGCATATCCAACTGGATTGGGTTAAAGAGATTCCTGTCGACAATTATTTCTCTCCCCGGACGTACCTCGAAGCAATCTTCGTTCTGGATATAAATGTCAACAGAGCTTTGGCCAATCATTCATTCCTGACGCAGCCAAGCCTCAGTGACGAGCAGATAGCAACGGCGTTCTTCCCTAATCCGAAAGTCAAGCAATCTACGGTCGACAATTTCTGTGATCCTAAACTTTCTCAGGAAGACATCATTCAGGCCCTGAAAAACACGATTCATGTCCAGATGTCCGTGCTATACGCCGATCTTGTACGAGCTCTTGCCGAAGTCCCGGACTTCCCTTTATTCAAAGCTCCTGCTTCAACATGGCAACAAGCCTTTGGTTGGGCACAATTAACCTACGCTGAGATAGATCGCCACCTCAAAGTCGATGATGCTCCACGTACTGCGCGAGCCATGGAGGGTTCTTTCAATGTAGCCGTACGAAAATTCCGAAGGCGCAATCACGCTCAAGAGCAGGAAGGCAATTTAAGGGAACCTGCCTATGATAAGGATGGCGTATCATTCGGGAGTGTTCTTCGGCAAGGCAGCAAAGGCCGGCAGGTTGCCAATGCCGCAGCCAAGGTCTACTCAAAAAGTAATAGGTTTATTCGGATCGAGCTAAAACTCAATAGATCTGAAGGCCTTACCAACGATATGCCTAAGGGATTGTCTAAAAGCATTATCACCTTTCTCCCGGAAGGCCTTGCCGATCTCGTCTTGAGAGTAGCCTTCTATTCTCAAAAAACTTTCGACAAGTTAATCAAAAATATGCCGGACATCAAAACTCCGAGGATGGAAGAACTTGTTGCCTTCTTTCAACGGCTCCGAGCAGAAGTCTCCAAGGAAAAGGATAAAGCCATTGTGGAACGTATCATATCCAGACTGGAATTCCACGTCTGTCTGAATATGGCCCTCATCGACGATCACGAAATGGCCAAAATGTTACGACGACTGAAAAAAAGAGGATTTTTCATTAGCAAAGGAACTTCATCTGCTCCTCGATATTTGCCAAACATCAACAAAATCCATTCGTGTTAAACGCATAATTTCTTAATCCCCCGGAAGGCTATGCCTTCCGGGGCAAGCAGCGAGCATACGCCTCAATGGTTCAATGCTACGATACGGGTTACATAGTTACAGCCGAGCGAAGCGAAGGCTGTAACTATGTGGACGTAAGGAGCAAGGCGAAACCGGTTGAATCGATGGAGAGGCGGCTCGCTGCGCCCCGAATGGCATTTTTCTTAAAAAACGCCGTCCAACCTTCCATTTACATTCAGGAAAGTCCGAAAGGCATATAACGGGGGAATTCTCGTTCCAGCTCTTCCGGTACCGTGATCCTGAAATCAGAAACGTACGTTCCCGGTGTTTGCAGAGAATATATGCTGTTCGACAGGGCTTTCCGGACAACCGAGTCCCGGGTACAAGCCCATGCCCAATCCTGCGACACCTTGGAGGCAAGGTAGAAGAACCAGCGCTTGACCTTTTCCCTCTGGCAGCATTCCAGGACCCGCCCCAGATCATCCATGTCCATTTCTTCCAGTTGCTCCATGGCCCGGATGATAATACGGCAATCATCAAGATTCCCGATCATGTCAATGCTCTCAAGCAATGCCCGGGCAGGAGTAGACCAGTACAGTCCGTCACGTTCGATGATACCGCAGCATTCATCAAAAAAGTATTCGTCGTTGAATATTCTGCATGGAACTGTCTGAATCCGCCCCGAATAATTAAAAGCATTCGGATACTTTCCTGCTTCCCGGTGATCAAACAATTGTATTCGTTCCGGTTTAGGCGCCCCGAGCAGAAGGTGCAGAATGGTTCGTCCACCTATGTGGCAACTCTGCGATTCTTTCTGGAATGTTTTCAGCGCTTCATACAGACAGAGAGGAACGTGACGAGCCCAAACTCCGTACCCGTAATGGACAAGAACACCTTCTTTCCCGGCACGGGTCAGATCCTGGTTGGTAAAGCCTCGCTGCCTGAGTTCCTTCGTCGTCATCACGGCATGGACAGGTAGCTGGTTCATTTTCTGCATTTTCGTCATCTTCATTATTGTTCGTGGTTGGAGGTGAGGGGAACCGGTTCCCGGGGGATGTCGTTCATGTTGCGGTTCAGGGCTTCCGCTTTGTTCCGGGCAAGTTGTTCCAGCTCCTGCTTCATCGTATCCCCGAGGCTGATCAGTTGACCAAATCCATCGGGCTTGACCTGATGCGCTGCATTGACGGCGACCTGTCTGATGACAGGACCCAGGGGATGCCGGGAGCTGTTAGCTATGCCCATTCCGGTTGCCATGGCAGCCCGTTCCAGCATGTCCCGGCAGATCCTGTCCGTTTTCTCGGTATTGTTTCCCTGGGCATAGGGGCTGGTCATTTGCAGCCCGGCAAGGAAGGCCGTCTGCCTGACGGTGCTGTTGAATCCAGTCCGGAGAAGCAATTCCCTGCTGCCCGCCGCGTCGAAATAATCGGGACGCAGTTCGTCGATCCTTCCATTGGGGTAGACAATGCCGGAGAGGTAGGTTTGTTCATCCCGGCGATCCCTGACATTGAAGAAGAGTTCTTCGTGAGCACGAACAATCTCCTGGGAGATGCCGCTGATGCGACTGATTTCATCGTAATCGCATCCGTCATTCAGGAGGAGGGCGTGAATAAGATTGCGTGCCCCTGCTGCCATCTCGCCTGAAAGAGCGATGGCTTCCATCAGGACGGCATTGTTTTCTTTACCCATGAGGAGTTTGATTGTTCTGCGTATTGTCTGTTCCTTGAACCAGGCAGGAGGCATGAGTTCTTCCCGGGCATATGACCTGGCGATGATCCAGCCGGCATCGGGACGTTTCAGCAAGGTCTGAATCCTCCTGATTTTGTTCGCCATCTCCGAAGGGATGACCCGGAGAACGGGATCATCACTATCCGGGAGAAGCCATGTATCGGGATGAGGAACCAGTGGGGCGATTCTTTCGATGATTGCGCGTTTCATGAAGGAATTTTAAATTCCACGCCTACAAAAAGCAACACATTGATATTCAGCTTGAACACAAAGGATTTTTCATGACTGACAGCTAAAAAACAGCCCGACTTCATCATGAAGAAGAGCTGCTGAATGGCGGCCTTATCCGTCCCTGGCTTCCAGCGTCCTGACGATCGCCTCGGCTCCCCGTTTGTACACGGTCACGGCTAACAGTTCTCCGTCGCGGAAGACAGCCCAGAAGCGGGTGCCCTTGTACTTCTCAATCGTCAGCATCAGGCAACTCCTCCTTTCCGGGATGATGGCGGGACTCGAGCAGATGTCTCAGTACGGCTCCGATATTGGCTTCATACATGTCCCTTGTATGTTTATTACAGGCTATGGCATACAGGCACCGTGCATCAAGGATGTCGATGCTTTCACCACAGAGCCGGATACAGCTTTCCAGGACATCCAGTTCCGTCTCCGGAATCGGCGAATCCAGCAGGATGCTTTCGTCTTCGTCCAGAGACTTCTGCTGTTCTTCCGTCAATTCCGGGAGGTTCACCAGAGCCGTCATGGACGGCCCGTGAATCGTCAATTTGCTTAATCTCAGTGAGGGATCATGCTGATGCCTGCCGTAAAGCGACACCGCCTTTTCGATCCGGTCCAACAGTTCTGTGTCCAATTCCAGATACACATACGGGGCGTCCGTATCGTATCCGCTCGTGGAACGCAGTTGCGCGATGATGGGCATCGTCTTCATGTCTCGTTCCTTTCCTGTCGGGGTTACTTGCGGAAGAAGGCGATAACGCCCAGGATCAACAGCACGGCAAGCAGGTAGGGAGCCACCGCCACCATGGCCGACAGGATGCCGACTACGACTGGCCCCAGCAGACACAGCAGTACGAGCGTCACCAGAGCAATGAGGAGGTCTTTCATGTTCATGGCTATGCTGATGCGTGAGCTCTTGTCCGGGATGATCGACGAGTCGGAACGATAGCGGCCACCCATTGCTTGAGCGCCTGCCGTCCGGCATAGGTAATCAGCCAGCAGTCGGGACGAAGCAGGAATTCTTCTTCCTTCGTACGGATGATGAACTCCCTGCCTGCCAAACCACGGATGGCATGCCTGACGCTCTCCTGTTCGATGCCATGGCATTCTGCCATGATTTCCTCGTCACTGCGTTCAAAGTCGCCGTGAAGGTACAGAAGAATGGATAGTTCCAGTCCGGTCAGGGACGGAGTCCGTCTCATACGTCTCAAGCTCAGATGATGTTTTCTTTTCATGGTCGTCTCAGGTCAGTTGTTCAGGGTGTAGCTGTCGGCCAGATCCCAGAGCTCCCGGTTCAGGCGCGTATTGCCGTCAATACCGTTGAGCGCCCGCAGGGAACGGCGGCGATAAGCACCTTCCTTCTGTGGCTTCAAGGGAACGCCTCCCCGGATCAGGTTTTCCTGAACCCGGTTGAAGCACTGCCAGACGGTAGCCGGGCCTCCCGCCGTAAAGCCGATATCGTTCCAGCGCCGGGGGGACAGGAGGGCTTCAGGACGTATCCTGTCTTCGTAGTCGTCTCCCATTCGCAGCCGGGCCGCTTCATGAACGAAGTCCGCCTGCCGCTTGTAGGGGAGTTCCACTCCCTGCATGCGGCGAATGTCGTCCATGATACGGGGCGTTTCGGAGGCCAGCCGGAGACTGGCCGCAATCACATCCTCCCCGGTATGTCCCATGTGACGGATGTTGATGGCGGCAATACGAGCCCCGACAATCAGACCATTAGTGCAGACCAGCCGGAAAATCCCGGCCATGAGCTGGTAGGAGCAGCTGCCGTTGTGACTGTTGATCATGACCACTTCGATGCGCTGCTCACGGTTGTGTTCCAGCACGTCCCGGTGGGCGAAGCGAATCAGGTGCTTGCGGGTGGGAGTGCCGTCAGGTTTTCGTGTGCGTTGTTCCTGGGCTCCAACGACGAGGAACCCGGCTTCTTCCATCTGGTCGAGTAGGGAGTCGGAAGAGACGAAGCGATATTTCTTCGAACGGCTGTCGTCCTCGCGGTCGGCAAAGACGGAGGGTGCGACACGCCGGACCTGGTTTCTATCCAGCGGGCTGTTGTCGCGGTTGCGATAGAGTTCGTGGGTGAATGTTTGATTATTCATATTCATTGATGATTGATTTGTTGCAACAAAAAGCCCACCTCCCGGAACAAGGCCGGGAGGTGGGCACAGGAAGGAAGCAGAGAAGCTGCTTCCTCAGGGATATATGACGCGGGGAGAGAGGGATTTTCAGATGAATGGCTCCATCCGAAAGACAGGCTTATTCAATCGTATAGCCTCTTTTGTGATAATGGTCATACATCTCATTCTATTTCCTCTTGCTCGGAATTAGGACTAGGCAAAAAGGAATATTCCTATAAATTAATCGCAGAAATTATGGCCAAAAATTCTTCCATTGAATGGACTCATCATACTTTCAATCCGTGGTGGGGTTGTACAAAAGTATCTCCTGCCTGTGCCAATTGTTACGCTGAAACTTGGGCCAAACGTGTCGGGTGTGATATTTGGGGGGCTAATGCCAAAAGACGGTTTTTCGGAGATAAACACTGGCATGAACCTGTCTTATGGGATAAAGCATCGAAAGTAAAAGGAATCAGACATCGAGTCTTTTGCGCTTCGATGTCTGATATTTTCGAACCCCGTTCTGAACTTTCGCCTTGGCGTGATAAATTATGGGAACTAATCCTAAAAACGCCTAATCTTGATTGGTTGTTGCTAACCAAGCATCCCGATCAAATCCAATATTTCTGTCCTTGGGTAAATAATTGGCCAGATAATGTATGGCTAGGTACTACCGTAGAAAATCAAGAATACGCCAATAAACGTATTCCACATCTATTACAACATTCAGCTAAAATACGTTTCTTAAGTTGTGAGCCTCTTCTAGGGCCCTTGGACATTACTTCATGGCAAAACGGCATTGATTGGGTTATTACAGGTGGTGAAAGTGGGCCAAAAGCACGTCCTATGCACCCGGATTGGGTCAGAAAACTTCGTGACCAATGCCAAGTTGCTGATATTCCGTTCCATTTCAAACAATGGGGACATTGGGCTCCTGAAGAAACTCTCACCGATATTCAAAAACGTCATACCGTGGAGTTACTTGGGCAGAGGATGGTAGGTCTTGGTAAAAAACGCGCAGGGAGAGAGCTAGATGGAGATGAATGGAATGGTTTTCCATATCGGCGTATTGTCACATGTTAATTATTTATATAAGTCATGGATAATAACGACTCCTTTAATTGGAAAAATGGGTATCCTGTTTTAGAAAAGCATAGTCAAAAGAAACTAGATTTACTTCATGGGTATCTTGTTTCATATCTCACTATATTACTTAAAAATATTCGAGGGAAACAAGAACAGGAAGTTACTTTCATTGACGGTTTTGCTGGAGGTGGTTTGTATAAAGGCGGAGAGCTAGGCTCTCCGTTTGTTTTTTTTAATGCCGTAAAAGAAGCCAATGCTATAATTAATCAGGAACGGAAAAGTAGTCTGACCATAAAACCAACATACTATTTTATAGAAAAAAATAAAGATCACTATAATCTTCTAAAAGAAAATTTGGCTAAATATGGATATACTGGCCTCGAAATTAAAATTAGAAATTCAAGTTTTTCTCAAAGTGTTGATGAAATTATTTCTGACATCAATCGCCGTCATCCACGAGGAGGTAATAGAACTATCTTTTTTCTAGACCAATGTGGTTATAGTCAAGTTCCTGCTACATTAATAAAAAGCATACATAATCGGTTGTATCGACGTGCCGAATTTATCATTAATTTTTCAAGTACATGGCTTGCTGATTTTTTCTCGGAAAAAAACAAATTACCTTTTGAAAAGAGTCTCCAATCAATTGGTATTGAGCCTTGTGTAAATATCGATGAATTTCTCGCATTGTGCAAGACGACTAAAGACTGGCGTTATCCTGTAGAAGCCCGCATAGCAACGGCATACCATTATGCTACAGGTATTAAATATTTTTCTCCCTTTTACATCATGCCGGAAAATAATCACCGTGGTTATTTGCTCATACATTTAGCTGATAGTAGTCGAGCACGCTATGCCATGGTTGGAGAACATTGGAAAGAACAGAACGGTTCTCGGCATTTTGGCAATTGTGGACTTGATATCTTTGCATATAGACCTCAAGCTGATGCAGATTTATACGAGGAAGGTCTTTTATTCACAGAAAAAAACAAAGATTTATGTCAAATAACCCTTCATGACGATCTTGGTAAATACATTCGTGACCATCATCAAGATGGTATTCAATTATCAAAATTACTTGACGATGTAGCAAATACAACTATAGCCGACCATGATATGATCTTAAAATCATTAAGAGTTCTAAAAACAGAAAAAGTAATCTCCTGTCCTCCCTATTCTCGATCATCATTTAGGTTAAACGACACGATTATTCCTTCTCTCCAAACCTATTTCTCTTTTAAATAACTCCGCCTGTCGTTTCCAGATATCAATTATCTAAAAAGAAGCCGGCCTTACGGCAGGCTTCTGAATGATTTCTGTACTACCTCTTTGCACCACCCGGAACATTCCTTCCTGTACTGGCACCAGGAACATTGCATCCCGGGCTGGGGATGGAAACGCTCGGAAGTGATGCCTTCGCAGGCGATCCTGTACAGGTCGGCGATGCGTTGCTTGCGTTGTTTGTTGGCTGGTGGGATCTTGACACGGATCATCTGAGGCGTCTTCGTTTTGACCAAGTAGATCAGATCCAGTGACGGAGGCGTGTCTCCCGTGTCTTCTTCGATCATCATCTGGTAGGTGACCAGCTGGAGTTCGTGGTCAAAGGCTGCATGGCCGGCATCCGGCTTGGCAGTAGCGGTTTTGTAGTCCACTGCCGTCAGGTCGTGCTGAATTTTCAGGAAATAAAAAACTACGGCGACAACTATATCGTGCGTCCTCATTCAGGAAACTTCGGTGTACGTCAAGAGAGAATCGTCGGACCGATGTAGCAGGCGGCGTATCGCTTGGAGGCCAATGCCCTAGTTTCGCCAGAACCGGTTGATTTCATCGCTGGCAGCGTTGTAAATGATCCAACTCTGTGTGTGCTTGATAAGAATGTTACGTCTTTCACCGAAGGAGACAGGGACTTCTTGTTGGCAGATTGCCTCCGAGATGGCCTATTCGGCTAGGTTGGTATCCAATATACCTCGTTTCCTACCTCCGTCAAACAGTGTTTGCATGATACCCTTCCCGATGTCGTAAAGGCGTGGGTGTGGCGTAGGATATTGTCAAGAATGTCCTATAAAATACACGTGTAGGTAATTCCATTATTGACAGCTCTCGATAGAGAATATATTTTTTTACTGTTTAAATAAATTTGTTCATGAAAACATTAATGCATATTCTTTTTTTATGTATTATAGGGGTTTCCATTGCCTCTTCTACGGCGTCTCTATCGATAGAGAACCTCGAAACTCAATGCTGGTCAGCCAATCCCAAAAGCATCTCGAAGTTCTGTACGCAATATCTACAACAAGAAGTAAATAAGAGGACGCTAAATGAATCTCGACTTGAGATGTTGCTAAATGACAAGGTGTTGGCAAAAATTTGTTACCTGTCTATTTTTTGTGATCGAATTTGCCCCAAAAGTCAATACACCATTCAAGCCTTGAAGGACAAGGGTTTTGTCAAATTCCTCCTGACCAATGATGATATCTTAAAAGGGTTGGCTTTTTCCGGCCAAGGTAATTTCATGACTCTGGATTTCATCCATCAAATCTGGAAACTTGAAAATCAAACACTTGACGGATCCAATTTAAAAATGGCTCTCGGTGCGGCATTATCCCTGTCATCCGAAGAACAGATTGAAGATAGAATGGTCAGATATCGATTTTATCAACAATCCCATTTAAAGGGGGAATTATTTTCACAGTTTGAAACATTACACCCATGGGAAATGTCCATCCTGTTTAGTTCTGGGCGTAACGTGGATGAACTTTCATGGGCACAAATGCATACAGCTAATAAAAAGAATTATACGGACCGAAATGCAGGTGACATCGCTTGTAGTTTCATTCCATATAGAATGAAAAATAAGGATGGGGTCAGTATACACGAAGGGAATAAATTTTATGATTTCAAGCCCCAGACTCTTCCTATATTAGTTGAATACGGTGGTGTCTGTGGAGCTGTTTCTACCTCAGCGTGCGGATTTATCGGAGCAAAGGGAATCCCTGCCTATACCGTCTCACAACCTGGACATTGTGCATTCGTCTGGAAAAGCACAGATGGCAACTGGAAGATCGGTAATAATATATATGGCTGGATTTGGACAGGAAATAGAAATCTCAGTCCATGGCCTGGACATCCTTACATGATCAGTGTTGTCTCTAAATTTCAGAGTCATAGCCAATTCGAACAATCCTGGTTATGTTATGAATTATCGCAATACGCTCGGAATGAACAGGATAAAAAGTTTTTACTAGATTGTGCAGTTAAGACAACCAAATGGAACTTGCCTGCATGGGAAGATTCTCTTCGCTTGATATCAAAAAAATTGGGGAAAAAAGAAAAAATAGCCCTAATTGGTGATATAGCAAAAAGCTTTAGGGATGAGCCGATCATCATGAGGAAGCTTGTCAATGACGGGTTAGGAATCCGACAGGGGAAATACGATGCTTTACAGTTAGCAGCATTAATGCTTGATTCCTCCACATCAAGAGACGCATCGGAAATGTACATGTTAACACTAGCTGAAGAAGCCAAAAAAGCTATTCCCTCATTGGCAGGAAAACTTGAATATAACGTAAAAACCAGAAAAAATTATTTCAAGAAATGGTCTGAAAATACTCAAGACAACAAATTTTCGGGTTCATCAAAAAAACAGATATGTAACTTCTTGGAAAAAGCTATTTCAGATTTACAAAAAAACCCGTCTATGACAGTAACCTTGATAGACGTTTATGTTGAGCAAATACTTCTATGGAAGGATTCCAAATATCAGGAAAGGGCAATATCCTTTCTGAAACGCGGAGTTCTGACAGCCGAGCATGCTGCTTCCGGTAAGGCTTTCTCAAATGCTGAAGAAAAACTAACCAGATCGCTAGGCAAATAGAACTTTGGATATTATTGTTTCAAATCGGAACACTTTAATTTTATCAATTCTTTTCATGAAATCATTACTATCGCTTGTCTTCTCTCTGTTTGTATGTGGCTCCTTTACAGTCCTTGGTCAAAGTATGCCCAATGCAGATCAAAACCAAAATTGCCCCGTCTTATATATTACCGACGGACTGATTTCCAAAGACGGTTCTATCTGGATTGTGGGTGAAAAATCCGGAATCTATCGAGGGTGGATCAGCGAAGATGGCAAGGAAAACTGGATGAACGCCAATTATTATGAAGGATGTCCTGAAACAGAAAATGTTTACTGTGTCGCAGAAGACAAGCAAGGACGCATTTGGATTGGGACTGGCGATCAGGGAGTATTTGTTTTTAACGGAGTATCCTGGAAGCAATACGACAGGGAAAGTGCTCTCCCGGGTGAGAGAATTTTTGATATTGTCGTTTCTCAGGAAACGGGACAGGTTGCCATAGCCACATCGGCAGGACTTGTCTTGTATAATCCTGAAGATGAGAAATGGTCTTACCTGTCCCGTGCGGAAGGTTTGATATCTGACCAGATTGAAGCGGCTTCTTTCGCCCAAGATGGAACTCTTTGGATCGCCTATGCCTGTGGTGGAGTTGCACAAGTGACCAAGGAAGGTCAGTACAAAGAGAAATCTCTCGTCCAGGCTCCTTGGTATCGAGATAAGGATCAGAAGTTAAGAAGCCCTGTCGAAGCTATGGGGGACGGGCTACCTTCAAATCTATGTAATTCCATTCTGTGTGGTCCAGGAGGATATGTTTGGGTGGCAACAGATACCGGTATAGCTTTATTTTCAAAAAGGCAAGGGTGGAAATTCATTCGTGGTGAGGATTACTGGGACAAAAATATGGGCATATCGGGACTCGTCCGAACCTCTCGGAAGCCTTTTCTATCGAGGAAGCTGCTCCCGGAAGATTACGTGACGTCAATGTCTCTGACATCCGATGGGTTATGGGTTGGTTTCAGAGATAGGGGAGCCGCCTTGGTAAAACCTAGTTCTCTTGATATCATTCGGCTTGCAGAATTTCCCAAAGAAGTCGTCACTCCCTGGGTAACAGGATTCATTCCTTTGCCTAATGGTTCCGTATACGCCATGACCTACGGCAACGGATTGATTAACATCTGTAAACCTAATCAAAAGACTCCATTAAGCAAGAATGGAGGAATGACTGGTGATATCAATCACCCTCAGCCTCCTCCTCCTCGGGAATGGGCTTCGTTGAAAAAGGAAGCCGATGAATTCCGTACAGACAACGGGGATCAAAATTCATCCTGTCCTGTCGTTTACTGGAAAGAAGATTGGGCGACAAAAGGATGGTGGTGTCACCGATATGGTAATTATCTGGGTATTTTATGCGGTGCCAACTTTGGATTTGGTTCACAGTCTTTCTCCCTATTTGATGGCAGTTCGGCGAAGGTAGGATGCCGTCTGGGAAATAACCGTCCTCATGAACGTGGAGTACAAACAGGACTGGGATGGATACATAACTCTGAAGACCCTAATTCGTTACATAATCCATTCAGGTGCACTAAATCATATGGCCTGTGGAGTGACGCCGGAGGAGGCAAATCCATTGATGGTCCAGATCTGTGGCTTGTGGTACAGGTTACGGAAGAGATCCCCTATGAGCTCACCATGTATTTTTATAACAATGAGGCGATGATTCTCCCCGAAATGGCAAGAAGGGATCTTCTGGTTGAAATCAGAAAGTACAAAAGTAAGATGCCAGACGAGATTTCTCTGGAATGCTACAGATTGGAAAAGGAAGATGGTTCCTGTGATCATTCTCTTGAACAGGAAACTGATCAGATTCTCAAGGAACCTGTGTTGGCCAGAACCAGAGTCAAAGACATTTCAGTTAACGGAGTTTACAAAACATTCCTTCTTAGGGGACCTGGTATGTACTATGTGAGAATAGCGAGGAATTATTCTCAAAGTGCAAGAATAAACGGAGTTTTCATTTCCCGGCTTCACAATAGTGGGCTACTCAGAAAATACTCAAAAGAAGATTTATTTCATGAATATCAAGGCATTGACCTATTCCCTCTAAAGAAGATACAGGAATTTTCACAAGAGGAGCACGAATTAGTCAATGCGTGGGATACCGTGAATAGAATAAGCCTAAATCCCTTAAATCTTGCTAAGGCACATCGTTGGTCTATAGATGCTTACCGAAGTCAGAACAAAAATTCTTTTCCATCTCAATTATCTTCATTAATGAGATGGAGCTTAAAATTATGGAATGAACGGGAAAGGGAATTATTTGACAAAACTCTTCTTCAATCTTGGTATAAATTACAAGAGTACAATGGAGGTGCCTTTTTAACGGAAGAGTATTTTCCGCAAAGCCCCAGAGTATTGCCTGTTACCGTGAAAGACCTTGAGGTTATGAATTATTTAAATCTCGAGTGGAAGGACTATTTTTCCAATAACCTCGTTGATGATACCAAAATCAAGGCACTCAGAGAGCGCCTGGAGAGTGTAACAGACGAAGAATTGGAACTTTGGAAAAATAATCCTCCAAAACTAGAAAACCATAGATAATATTATACACAATGAAAAAATATGCCTATATACTTGCCATTCTGATAACTTGTTCAACATCCTATGCTGGAACGATAGCCCCAGGAGCATCAGGAGGTGGAGCAATATCTGTTGGACCAAAAGGTAAAATCTTCTCCTATGTCCCTGCTTTTATAACGGGTAAAAATGGGCAAATAACCCCCGAAGAGCCAGCGAAAGCACATGATTGGTCGCTTTCTGGAACTCCGTTTTCCGGATCGGCAAATGCTGGAGGTCAATCATATACAGTCAAAACTGATGTTACAAAATTGGATCCTGAATCTATCATTAACAATCAAGGAACATTAACCTGTAAAGAAGCCTCAACTAATATTCAGGGTTCCTCTGTGGATTAATTGACCTCATATCATTCTTATGGAGGATTTCAACAGTCGTACATTACCATGTACGACTGTTGATTTATGTCTGCGATATAATCAAATATTTTATCTGGTAAAAGATATTCTGTCAAAAGAATAACAAGTTGCTAATTAGTTGATCTTGAAAAGCAAATAGATTTTTAATCATTCGGTAAGAAGATTAACTGTACAATATTGTGCGACACCGGTTTGGAATGGACGATTTCAGAAAGATTTCTCCATTCTGGAAATAGATCAATAATCTTCCATCCAGGTTTCCGATTTGCTGAATTCCTTATCGGCAAATAATTCTGCCAGTCCGGAAACCTGTTTCAGGCGCAACAATTCATCCTTGTCCATCCCTATATGATTCATGATCCACGCATCGGACATCCCTGCCTTGGCAAGTTCGGAAACAATATGGCTCATCAATTCTACGGAATGAGTACCTCGAGCTCTGTTATGGCGTATCGTAGAAGCCATACGTTCGGAAATGTCCTTATTAATGACGGAAACGGGAAGCAGCCCTTTTTCTCGCCGGTAGATTCTCTCCGAGGTTTTCATGACCAGATAACGATGATATCCGTCCACCAGTTCATACTGATCCCGGTCTTTCAGGTAATAGCATACGCAGGGCATGGTGTAGCCGTCCTCCCATATCGAGAGTTCCAATAGTTTCATTTCAGGCGGTGCCACGATATTGGGATTGTAGGTATTCGCCACAACCTTTTCTACCGGAACGGCAATAACTTGATAAACAGGGCTTACAAACGCTTTTTCCATTTTTCCAGGGATTTGTACTTTTCCATGATTTTCTCTCTCCTGTCTTTTTCTTCCTTGGTCGGAGAAAAACCCATATACTTGCACACGTGGTCATTCTTGATGATGCAAATGCACATTCGTTTGTACGTAGGAATTTCTTTGAACTCTGCAATATCAATGTCGTCAAGGTACTCCATTCTGACGGGTTTCTTATCCGTATGGTAGGCAGTTGAACGCCCCACCGTGAATTTTACTCCGGCATCTTTTAGCTTTCTAATCGTTGTCCGGCTCAGACATCCGCCACGTTTTTTCCAAAAACGCATGCTGACTTCCAGCTTCCTCAGATAATTACCACGTACTTTTTCAGGAAGCGTATCAAGAAGGAAATACATATACTGCTTCCAGGAGAACCCTTCGGGGCAAGTGATGGATTTCCACCCCATTGCCTTGGTTTTTCCGTAAATGCCTGCAAAATTCACGCCGTTGACCCGGCCAATCATTTTCCCCCACATATCCGGGTCAATGGCACGGTAAAGGGAGAGGGCGGAGATGGCTTGCGAGATAAACGGGCTTGCTACCCTTTGCCGATGGAGAGGAACTCCCGCCTGATAATAGAGATCGTACAACCGATTATAGTCCCAGCGGAATCTGCCATTGGCTATCCATACATCAGAAGTTTTCCAGTCATAAAGAGGATAGGCGTTATATATGTTGCAACCCAGTTTGTGAGTCCATTTATGGTCCTGGAAGCGCCTGTAATTCTTGCTGCTATGTATGGCTCTCCAGCGGTTGAAACTCTCCTGTGTGCGTATGCCTATCAGGGCACATACTCGATGACATTTTTTCCGGCTCTTCAGCCACGGAGCAAAAAGATACTGAAAATCATAGTCCCACAAATCATCCGAAAAAAAATCGAAATCATCCGCTTTCATGCAACCCTCCGGCATGTTGCGAACCCAAAGAGGCTGTTTGTTTTTCTCCCACGGCCTCCAATACGTCTGGAACATGGATGTGCAAGTAGAAACCTTGAACGGCACGCAGCAATGATAGACATCAAGGATATCTCTGTTTTTTTCCAAGGTCCTGAGCACATAATCCGTCGTTTGACGATACTGTACCTCATAATCCATATGAAAGACGCCAAGTTTTCGTCCCGGTACATTGCGGCGAATATAATCAATGCAAAGATTCAGCAACAAACCACTATCCTTGCCTCCGGAAAAAGAAACATACACATAATCGAAATGGTCGAAGATTACTTTCAACCTGCCTTGGACTGCTTCATAAACATTCGGTTGCCGGGTCATTACGCTTTCAATAACCTGCGATATTCCATCTTGTCGTAATTCTTCAATTCGACAACGGACAGAAAATAGAGATTGCGAAAAATTTCCACATGCCGCTTGAATACCATTGCCGCCAAAGTCCCCGAAGAACCAAAGTCGCATACTGTTTTTTCCACCAACCCGGTGATTATATTACTATCGTCGCCTCTTATGTAATAATTATCAATAAGCATGCCGGCAGAACCCTTTTTTAACGGCATAAAGCCAACGACGGAATCATCACTTACCGCTATATACCATACATGTTGCTGGGATGTTTTAAACGGATAACCATTATTCTGTCTGATAACGGCAGGGTTCATGGCCAGAGGTGCAACAAGATCATACAGAAGTTTATCTTTTCCATTCAATCGTATTATGTCCATAATCATTTATCTGCGTTACACTCATAAATATTCCTGTCTGGTTGATTGACTCGGCACAACCATGCAGGAAATGACAAAGTCTGTTAAACTCATTCATCGAACAACCGGATCAATATTAATCATCCGACCAGTTTATATAAACGATTTGATATGATTACAGCTTTATCCGCCTTAACTCCTTTCTATAACACTTGGAGAGGTTGCGCCACTCCCGGTCTCTCGAGTACATCCGAAGTATGAGGGAAAATCTGGATAATTGCAATAATATTAAAAATATTAGTTCTAAATCAAACACTTGTATATCTAACAAATATAGCAAAAAATCCGTGGGTTGCTTACCAAATCCTGCCACAACCTTGACCCGATCTATGCCATGTTGAGAGTTGATTGTAAATCACATAAATTGGAGTTAGATGCTTGATAGCTGCTTTTCATCTTTTATGCAAAGGCGGTATTTGCCCACCCGTAGAGTATTCCACTTGAATCAAATCCTGGCTGGTTTCAGAATGAATGAACAGTGGTCAACATGTTTGAATAAATCCTTCAACTGGTTCAGTTGTCCCACAAGTATGATATACTATCGCAACGAAACATGCTTTGGGAAGAGTCTGAAATATGGACAGCATGCGAAATTACTGCTTCAGATTATCCTGATGGATGACTGTCTAAGTTTTGCAGCCAATATGAAACATCGGGTAGGTCGAAAGCCCGAGACTGAATTTATTCAGGTATCCGATTCATTTTTTCGAATAAACAAGAGTTAAAAAGAAGCCATCCTAACGGCAGGCTTCTGAATAACCACTTCCTCTCACTTCTTACACCACCCGGAACATTCCTTTCTGTACTGACACCAGGAACATTGCATCCCAGGCTGGGGATAGAAACGCTCGGTGGTGATGCCTTCGTAGGCGATCCTGTACAGGTCGGCGATGCGCCGCTTGCGCTGTTCGTCAGCTGGGGGAGTCTTGACCCGGATCACCTGAGGGGTCTTCGTCTTGACCAGGTAGATCAGATCCAGCGACGGAGGCGTGTCTCCCGTGGCTTCTTCGATCATCATCTGGTAGGTGACCAGTTGAAGCTCGTGATCAAAGGCGGCATGCCCGTTGTCAGGTTTGGCGGAAGTGGATTTGTAGTCCACTGCCGTCAGATCGTGCTGGACGAGATCGATGACGCCTCGCACGGGAACCGACAAGCCGGGGATGGTAGCCGATAAACCGACTTCCACTCCCAGGGGCATCTGTGAAGCAACCTCGCCGGAGGTCATGTAGGCCTTGACCGTGTTCCAGGCGCAGGAACGTACCTTCTGTCTCGTTTCTTCGTCGGCGTAGTTCACCGGGCCTTCCGTCTTCTCCAGCTCCAGAAAGTGGGCGGAGAAGGCTTCTTCCATGGCCGTCTCACTACTGTCCTCTCCCCGCCATCGGGCGAGGTTGAAGGACTGGAGTGTGGTATGGATAGCCTTGCCGACATGTAGAGCGACCGTCGTCGGTTTCCGTATCTGCACTACCCTCTCGAAAAAGAAGCGCAGGGAACACGACAGATACGATTTGACCGAGGAGGGAGACAGGTAGTCCGGGCGTACGGCAGAGGGAGAAGAAGCCTCCGAAGGAACCTTCTTCACCAATGCGATAGCCGGGTGCAGGGAGGATGAACGTATGGAGCGGGGTACGGGAGCGATCATGGTCAGTACGGGTTGGAGTTACCGGCATAGGCCGTAGCGGGACGGCGGGTGTAGTTGTTCCTGCCTGATGCCGAACGTTTGGATGAAGAACCGGAGCGGTTCATCAGTTCATCGATCAGCCCGGAAGCTTCCATGCGGTTGAGCATGGCAACGGACTTGTTGAATCTCCGGGTAGCCAGTTCGTTCAGGGCAGAATCATCCAGCCCGGATTTTCCGGCCAGTTCCAGGATGAGAGACTGTTGCTTCTCCGAGCACTTCCATGCAGGAACAGTTGCAATAGAGCTCTCAGGAACGCTTGCAGGAGGTGTTTGCCTCACGGATGATGTGGATATCATCTGTGAGCAGGAAGCCCCAAGGGCAGGCCTTTGCGTGACCTGTGAGCCGTAATGTTCGTCAGGAACAAATCCTACCTGTTGGATCTGGGCATCGACGGCGGCCTGAAGGGAACCATAGAGCCGTTCTGTCTCGAATGGCAACTCTGATGTGTTGCTGATTTCGGTTTCGATGGATACCTCGAACTGGTGGGACGAATACCCCGGCAGTCCGAGGCGTTTGCTATAGTTGGCGATGAGTTTGATAGCCATGGTGGTGGTTCTTTCGTTGTTGATGGGTGGATGCAGTAAAGCCGCCATGCCCGGTATGGGACCATGACGGCTTTGTGAAGGATGACAGGCAGGTAAATCCCTGTGTCTGGTATATATGACGGTAGGGGAGGTGTTATTTCAGATGAGAATGTTTCTAATCTCTCGCTCTGTAATATCATTTTCCTTCGTCGATATATTTGTCATGAGTATATTGAGGTTCTTTGTTTGCAGAGACATGGAAAATTTTGGGGAATTAGGAGTATAAATAGGAGCGCATTTCTTTTCTACATTGACATTTTGTATCAAATGATTATAAAGGAGAAGTTATGGCTTTTGCATTCAGAATCAATAGTGAAGTTCTATTCTATCGTGAAGCAATAAAACAATATGAACTATATTTAAAATTATTAGAATCAAAGGCTATTCACGATTTAGATGATGATGGTTTAGATTTCACTCATGAAGAACAATTGCCATCACTATTTATAGGGATTAAGGCGGCAACATTATCAGTCATCCTTTTAGCATTATCCATTGAATCGGCATTAAATCTTTGCTTAATTCGTTTAGGGAAATCATCTAATAAAAATTTGAACAAGCACTATTACAATAAGATAAATATTGTAAATGACTTCTTAACAGAAAAAATAGAAGATGATCTAAAAGAAAAAATAATTTGTTTATTTAAAATTAGAAATAAATTCGTTCATTATAAAGATGATGTAACGTATACGGGTTCATCTCCAGAAATATTAAGCATTTTTTATTATCATAAAATGGAAAGTTATTTTCATACAGCAAAGAGTTTTTTCAAAAAAATATCTCCAATTCTAGATGATCTCTCTAATCCAATAAGTGTTTCTGCTAAGGAAGTAGAATCCGAAGAATTATACTGTGAAAATGATTGGTTAACATTTAAAGAAAAATTATGGTATGTATGCAAGCATCCTTATTGGTATGTAGAGCATAGGATTCCAGAAAAAATAAAATATTGGAAAATTAAACATAATTTTTAATACTTGAATTCCTTCAACGCAATATATCTTTGCTCAATAGGTCCTAAAGGATAGCCGTGGCATATGTCGTCTATGCACCTGTCTGCCTTTTCGGTACTACTTGGTCCTTTCATAATGGCCTCCTTTCTATGAGTTGTTCTGCACTATACTGTAATCTCTATCATAGGATCAGAGAGATCAGGATCTGTCTAGCCGTCCAACAGAAGTTTATTTGAACTCTTTAAGATCTGTGATTCCTGATACATGAGCCCTGCTGTAATGCGCTGAAAGCCGTAACGCCAAGAGCTTGTCGTTGCGTCATTATACCCTTGCAGGTATGCCTCCAGAAGGTCGGCTCCATTTTCTGTAAGAATCCTCCCGGCTTCCCATTTCTGAGAATATACATATGATCATCGTTAGGCCGCTGTCGAAAACGTGCATACGGTGGCGTCAACCTTTCATCATCAGGCCTGTCTACGAATATTTTTTCTCAAGTTCAGGACTCATGCGAGATAGGAACGCTACCGGGAATCCGGTAGTGTACGGTACTTCTGGCTCCTTCTCGGCAGATACTTCGACAGTATCTGCTGGCTTCGACTCTTCATTTAACGCATGAAGTAACCGGCTATCATATCATAGCATCAAGTGCAATATATGTACTAGCAAGAGAGAGCAAGATACACAGTACCCATACCATCACCTTGGCACTCCGGGGCCACGGTCGTTTATTCTTCATAATTTTCTTTCAGGGTTAATAGCTCAAGGCGTACCTTGATGACCCGAATCAGGAACAACTATGTATTGATGTCAGGCTATTGGAATATGGGCGCAATCCTAGGAAAGCAAAACACCGAGTAGAAACAAAACACGGAACGAGCCGGCCAATGACATATCTTTGAGCTTTGTTTTCATAATGGTCCCCTTTCTTTGAGTTGTTCTGAAAAGCAACATCCTGGTACAGAGGCTCTGTACCAGGGTGTTGGATGGTTAATATCCCACAGATTTCAGATACTCGACCGTATCGTCCGCATCCAGGATGTCTTTGATAAACTCCTCATCCTGTGTCTTAGGAGGAGGAAAATCCTTCGGATGCTTGGTCCTTTGGTCTTTTAGAGTATCTGCAAGCATCGCCGCCACGGGCACGCAACTTGGATTCGGTATCGGCCATGTGGTATGACTCTCTGCGTCCCTACGCATACATTCTTTGCATGGAGGAACATACGCAAATGCAAGAAACGTCACAAAGCTGAATACGATACCCAGCACCCACACCGTCATCTTTGCACTCCGGGACCAAGGTTGTTTGATTGGTTTGTCTTTCATAATAAAGAATCTCCTTCCTTAAATATACATGACAACCAGCAAGAGGATATTTCATCAAAGACAGCTTAAAGGAGTTATTCCAACGCTACTTTCTGGATACCGATTCCTGTAGTAACTTCTCGCAATTTGCGTTTTTATATCTAATAGCTTTCATAAGAGCCGTTTCCCCATCCTTATCCTTCACGGTTATGTCTGCCCCGGCTGCTAACAATACTTTCATGCAGTCCGCATGACCAAGAGCAGCAGCTATCATGAGCGCCGTTTCCCTATCCTTAGTCTTCGCGTTCGCATCTGCGCCAACTTCCAGCAGTACTTTTACTCTTTCAACATGCCCATCCTCAGTAGCATCCATGAGAGCCGTCCAACCCTCCTTATTCTTTGCGTTCACATTCGCCCCGGCAGATATCAGTATCTTCACACAGTCAGAATCAGCCATCCAGAGAGCCGTCATTCCATTTTTGTCCTTAGCGTTAACATCCGCTCCGGCATCTATCAATGTTTTCACACTTTCAGAATCCTTCTTACGAACTGCTATCATAAGAGCTGTTCGCTCCTTTTTGGCTTTCACATTCACATTCGCTCCAGCTTTCAGCAATGCTTTTACACAATCCGTATTGTCCTCACCAACAGCAAACATCAACGCCGTATACCCCTTCTTATCTTCTTTCGCATTGATATCCGCTCCGGCAGCTATCAATGCTTTTACGCAGTCCGTATGCCCCTTAAGAACAGCTACCATAAGAGCTGTACTACCATCCTTATCTTCTTTCGCATTGATATCCGCTCCGGCGGCTATCAATGCTTTCACGCAGTCCGCATGCCCAAGAGCAGCAGCCCACATGAGGGCAGTTATCCCTCCTTGCCCTTTCGCATCTACACGTGCTCCGTCTTTGATCAGTTCCGTCACCCAATCAACGTTCCCCTCTTTGACAGCCTTCATAAGAACCGTATTCCCATTCGAATCTCTTTTATTGGCTTCGGGGTTATCGGTTTTTCCACATGAGGAAAGGAGTACTGCGGAAATCAGCGCAAGAGCGACAACGTGACCTATTTGATATATCTTCGATTTCATATGTTTATGTGTTAGAGTCTTTTCTTTCTGGTTACCACTTCATAGGAGAAGGAGACGTTTCGTTATACTTTCTATGATAGTAAACCGGGTTTGCCAGCCACCATATCCCTTGAATGAGAGCAAGGATGAATTCGGAAATCCATAAAATTCCAAGATTCGGATTAGGGTTAACCCACGCAGCAACAATGATCACAATATATATGATCCCCCACCCCCAGCTTCCATTGTAGAATTTATGAGCGCCAACAGGCCACAGGAAGATAGCCAGCAAACCTGCAATGATACTGCTTTTATGTCGCCCATGAGTATGGACGGAACGAACAGGCGTAGCTTTTGTTTTTTCTCCTTTCGCCATGGAATGCTTCCGGAAAGATCCAAAGCCTTTGAATATAAAAACAAATCCCATTATTGCTAAAGGCCCTAGTTTAATTTTAGGCCAAAAAGCAGCGATAGTAAAAATAAGAATAATTATCCCAAATCCTATTGCCATATATAACCATGCATCCTGAAGGAAGGGAGATATTTTCCTTCCCCGACCATTGTTCAGTGCACCGGGCAACGGTGGAGGAGGCGCATACCAGGAGAACGCATCTTCACAAGCTTTCCACGTAGCCCAGCCGGGTGTCCATACCAGAGATCCTTGCGGAAGCTTCCTGTCCCGGTAAAGTTCCTCCAGCTCTTCCTCCGAGAACGGACCTTCCTGGGTGCCGTCTGGTCGTGTTATATGATAATCGTTCATGATTCCTGTCTGATTTACCAGCCGCTTCCCTGATAAGTACCGTCATTGAAACGTCCGATATTCCGGGATCGTGGTACTTCGCCAGCTCCGCCACATTGCGGACAAGGCATGCGGTATTGATTTGATTCCGCTCGATTCCAGAGAGCCCTTCCACTACCCGGCGTCACGACCCCGCTTCCTCCGCATCTTTTGCAGATTTCCATGGCATTGTTTTCATAAAATTTATTGGCCGCATGAACCATTTGTTGCAACTGATAGTCCGAATTGTCGCCTCCGCCCGTATTGTTCTGTATCCACGCATTTGATTCATACTGGGGAACAGCGGTTTTCTCCGAACCAAACGAAAGGATGACGACCATCAGCATCAGGCCAATAACACAGACCGTATAATGGTTTATCCCGTATGTTTGTCCTTTCACCTGTAATGCCCGCAATCCCCACTGATGAATCTGATTCAGAATTTCCTGGTTCTGAATCCAATCTGACAAGGTTTTGTATTCCCTTGTTGTCGATGCCTTCATTTCATCTGAAGACAAGGCTTTCTCGTGTTTTTCAGCATGAGCAGGCGATGTGTCTGAATGGGAGGCTGTACCTTCTGAACCGAAATGTGGAGGAAGAGGCGGCAACTTGGCGCTGGAAATAAACCATTCAAAGGCGTCTTCACAGGGGCGCCATTGATCCCATCCTTCTGTCCAAACGTAAGATCCGGGAGGCAGAGTCCGCTGATGATAGAACCCTTTTAGTTCATCTTCGGAAAAAGGTCCTTCCTGTGTGCTGTCCGGTCGGACAAGGTAATAGGAAATCATAAGCATCAAAGGCGTGGATTCATGAACCGAACGAGAGAAAACGCATCAGAAGAATAATGGCAACAGCCCTCCCAGAATGAGTATGGAGACAAGCATGAGTCCCAGGATAGTAAAGGAACGTTTCCATGAGCATTGGAAGTTTCGGACAACTACAAGGATGACCAGGATTTCAACGAAAAGAAAGAGCCATGATTGATTCACCCAATTGCCAAGCATATCGAAGACGGCTAGGCCAACACACCACGTGATCAATGTTTTCCGATTTATTCTAGCATCCTTGGGAGAAAGCAGCACAATATACCCGTATAACAACAGACCGGATATGATGCTGATCAGGAATGGAAACGAACCCGCAGAAGAAGAGCCTTCCACGGTTTTCATGAATGCGTAGTATTCATCCAGTTCTCTTCGTGCCTCAATATCTCCTGCGTCAGCCTTCTGTTGTAATGCAGCAATACTACGCTGATTTGAGCTCTGAACAGCCGCCAATTGCTGACGTAACACGTTAGCACGGCCAGTGTCGCCTTTACCTTCGGCTTCAGCAATAGCGTTCTCCATTCGGAGAGCTCCTATAGCATATTCCTTGGCCGTATTAGTGCCTCCCATATACTGCTCACGTAATTGATCCCCATAGCGCTTCTTCGCTAAAGCGACACCTTTAGCCATATCTGCGTCCAGACCATTCATCTGCGGTGGGGAGCTTGGTTCATCAGAGAACGCCTCAGGGGTATAAAAAAGGCAGCAAAATCCCATCAACAGAGCAGTAAGAATGCTCCTTTTTATCCCAAGTCTTTGTCTATGGCGTACTGTATTCATTGTTATGTTTGTATTTATGTTAATTTCATCCGAGCAGAATGTTGCCTGCATGATAAGATGCGAAAAGAGTTAGAGCCAAAATACTGAAAAGAGTAACGTAAGAACGTCCCCAGGACCATTTAAAGTCGCAAGCTGTCCGAAGTTCGACCAGAATTCCAAGGCTTATCATTAAGAATGAATACCACACACCCCAAGGGAAATTGAGTGATCTGTCAAGGATTCCCCAGAACCTGAATTCATGGATAAAATACGGTATCCAGCCACCAAATGTTAAATTGCAGCACATGTCAGCTACTGTTACCCCGGCACTCCATAGAATAAGTCTTTTGTATCCACCATTTTTCCCGACAGCTGAAAACACGGCAATAACTACAAACATTACCACTCCCAGGATTATGCTGTACAAAAGGCTTATCCATAGCCAGTCTCCTCTGGCGCCTGCTTTTTTCAATATTTTCACGATATTATCGTGATCTTTATCCGAAGCCAATTTGAGGGCAGTCTTGCCAAATTCATTTTGTGCTTCAAGATGAGCTCCCGCATCAATCAGTATTCGGACTACTTGTTCATGACCGTTTTCCGAAGCTATCATCAGGGGAGTTGTTTCTTCGAATCCTTTGACGTTAATGTCGGCTCCTGCATGAATAAGCATCTTTACAATTTCAGCATGACCTTTGAGCGAAGCTGCCAGAAGAGAAGTGATTTCATGTCCGCTACTTGTTGCGTTAACATCTGCCCCTGCCAGAATCAACATCTGAACGATGGTATCATATCCCCATGCGGCGGCCAGCATGAGAGCTGTTGCACCTTTTGCATCTTTCGCATGAACATCTGCCCCGGCATCAATCAATATCCTGGCAATTCTCTCATGTCCTCCCATCGAAGCCCATATAAGGAATGTTCTGCCTCCCTGGTCTCTGGCGTTAATATCAGCGCCTTCCTGTATCAGTCTTAGAACCTCTTTGTCCTGGCCTTTCGATACAGCAAGATACATGAATCTGGACAATTCATCGATCGTGTAGTGGGGGCCCAAAGTGTCTCCCCATCCTTCATTAACTCTTATATCCCCGCCTCCGCTGTATATCTGTGAGGAAGCATTGTAGGTACTGCAGAGACACAACAAGACTGCCATCAGAATAATGACCCGGGGAAATCGAATTTTTCGTCTGTGGACTCTTGCTCCCATTATCCCTTATCGCGTTTATATCTCGACACCCAAAATCACTGCTGCCAGAAAACCTCCGACAAGAGAAATCCCTATACTGATGCCCAATACGCCGAATGATTTGCCCAGTGTGAAATTCAAAACTTTATGAGCAACCAGGACAATGGCTGCCAATTCCAGCAAGGCGAGAAAACCGGAGTCTATCACGGCAAGGATGAGATCAACCACGGCGAATACAATGGCAATCGTCTTGAAGTCCTTGATTGCCGCCGGCTCTTTATGCTCGGACAACCAGTAGAGCGCCAGAAAGATTGCAAAACCAAACAATCCGGAGGAGAGCAATGTAAACAGAATCTCTCTTCCTGTTTCTGTTTTTTGCAATTCCTGCGCGCCTCTTATGAAAACATAAGGATTGATTTCTGCCAATATGGAAGTCATAGTCATAAAATAGATGTGTTGATTGATTGAAGAATATGCCTTTTGACCCGCTTCCAGTTGCGGCAGGACAATGTCCGGATACCGGAATCCGACTGGCTGATCAGGATGCCATGCGCTGCTCGTTCACGTTCCAGAACGGTGCGGCGTTCCTTCTCGGTGAGAGTTCCGGGATGAACGACCTCGACGATCACAGGCGTCATCTTCCCGTCGGGGAAACAAACCATGCACCTGTGCTCTACCGTTTCCATCCCGTCCGGCCAGACAATACCCCCGGCGCTTTGCACCTCCTCCAGAGAATGCCACTGAAACCCTTCCGATGAATCATGACCATGGCAATCCGGATGACGGCAGTCCGCACAGCGATACCCCAATGGTTCCCCGCACAAATCGTCCACCAGAACCTTGTGACCGACAGTCAATTCTCCCTGTCGGTCCGTTTCCAGAGTCTGGACGATAGAACGGTGCATGGCTCGTTCGACGAGCATCAGTTGATGGCCTCCGCATTGGGGACAGGTGAACTGGATGATACTTTTCATTGCCGGCATCTCGTTTACATTGCCTGTATATCTCCTTTTTACGATTTTAGTCAACATGAAAATCTCAGTTTAATCTCAAAAATAGGGATGCTGTATAACCGTATTGCCATTCCTGAGCGATAGTGCTACATTCCGAAACATGGCAGGAGTGAACCAGGATGAGCTGAAAATGAACGTCAAGCTGTGGCTCAAAGCCAACAACTTTGACTACGCATGGCTCGCCGAACGATGTTTCGTGACGGAAGCGACCGTCCGCAACTGGATGGCGAAAAAGCCCATTCCCGCCGCCAAGGAACACATCATCCGGGAACTCATCAAACAGCTCCCGATGACTCTCCCGAGCCGGGTGCAGGTGGAAGAAGAGACGTTGATTACCCTGAAGCTCGATCCGGATACTCGCAAGGTTCTTGAGAAAAAAGCCTTCTCCCAGGGTAAGACCCTGAAGGAGTTCCTGGCCGACGAAGTGCCGAGGCTCGGCAATCCCCCGCTTGCCTGATTGTATGGACGCCTCCGGCTTCGCATTGCCTCCGGGAACTCTGCTGGGCAATTACAAGTTGCTCAAGGTACTGGGACAGGGAGGTTTCGGCATCACCTACATTGCCTGGGACAGCCAGCTCAGGCGCAACATCGTTCTCAAGGAATGTTTTCCGTTGGGGCTATGTAGCCGCGATCCGGATACCAGCGCCATTATCCCCCTTCCGCACGCATCACAGCAGGTGTACCGGGCCGCGATGGATACTCTCCGCAAGGAGGCGCAGACGCTGGCTTTCCTGAACCATGAACGTATCGTCCGGGTCTACGACGTCTTCGAGTCCCATGGAAGCATCTTCTATGTGATGCCGTGGTTGGAAGGCGGTTCGCTGCGGGAACGCATGGACGAAGTAGCCAACGGGAACAGTACGATGACCACGGAACAAACCGTCGAGTGGCTCCTGCTCCTTCTGGATGGGCTGGACTATCTCCATGGCAAGGGGATTTCTCATCGCGACATCAAGCCCGGCAACATCCTTTTTGACGAACGGGGATTACCGGTTCTGATCGACTTCGGGGCGGCGCTCAACAAGCCGGAAGTGACCTGTACGATCACTCAGGGAGAATTCTCGTACGCCTACGCCTCCCCGGAACAAATCACTGGAAAAGGCAAAATCGGTTCATGGACGGACTTTTATGCATTGGCCGCAACCTGGTACGAGCTGATTACCGGAACACCCGCTGAACCGGCTGACAGGCGGTTGATGCAGGATGATGTCGTCCCACTCTCAGGCATGACATTTTCCCAACCATGGCCTCGGGAATTACTGGCATCTATTGACCGGAATCTGCGGCTCAAGCCTGAAGAGCGTTGCCAGACAGCGGGACAGTGGAAGGAATGGCTGGATCAGGGAAAACCCAGGGGGCTACGGAAAACGGGAGCTACCAGAAAAACCGTTTCCTCCGCAGTCACTGTTGCCGTCATCATTCTTGTACTTGCCGGCGTATGGCTATGGCAACAGTCGTCCCGGACTGACGTTCCTTCTTCTGCATCCCATCCGTCCGAACAATGGGCAGCCAGGCCATCTCAGGAATTCAAGGATGCTCTGTACAAAAAAATCCGAGCCTACTACAAACTGGAAGACTACCTTGGCAAAGTTAAGGAATACGAACGGAAGGCCGAGACAGCGCAACGCCAATGCCTCAAGGAGATGGATGAACTGAAACAGGAGCTGGAAAAGGAGATTCTGTCCCTTGCGACCTACAATGACGCCATGGATTACCTCGATATCATCGGGAAGAGATATGATGCATTGATGAAAAAATGGGGGGCAACCTGTGATGAACTGAATAAGGGGTATCTCAACGAAGTCCGACTGCCCCTGTCAAATATCACTGATGATGTCATTGCCACCTATCCGGCTGAAACCAGGGAGGAGGAACTATTGCTTCCTGCCATGGAAGACAGAATTCAGAAAGAATGCAATGATGCTCAACTCGCAGAATTTTTCTGGAAATTGAATGATGTTATCAGTAAGGACTCCACGGATCAAATGAGCTTCCTGATGAACATGGCCCAGAAACGGGCACAGAAATTACCCGTTTCTCAAGAATGACGATGTGTCAACAACCCATCATCAATAATGGGTGTCAGAAAATCAAAAAGTGCGGGGGGATAGAATACTGCTGCTTTCTTCAAAGAAAATACATCACCATATACCGAAGCGTTTAACGGCCTGGAAGTGAAAATTATTTGCGACCCTTCCTGTTCTCCAGCTTTTTGATATCCTGCTCCAGTTCTTTCACATAGTCCTGTTCCGCCTGATGTTCAGCCTCCAGCCTGCGGCGCTCCTCATAAAGCCGGTATTGTCCCCGGACATGCGCCTGGGCCTGCTTCTTTGACCGCTGCCCCTTGCCTTTCAGTACACGCCTTCCCATGAGACGAAGCAGTTCGTTAAGCTTGTCTTCCCACTCATGCAGGAATATCTCACGGCGGTTCTTTGCCTGATCCTCGACAAAGTCCAGGCACAGGGAAGTCAAACGATTGAAATCGCTGATTTCTTCCTCGTTAAGGTAGTTCTTTGCGACCGTAACATCACTGGCATGGATTCGGTCTCCAGCCCAGCTGGTCAACCCCATGTTGGGCACTGATGCGTCTGCCCGAATCATCATCAATTCCGCAGCACTGTGTCCGGTAATGGCATAGTGCAGTTTGTTCTGAATCGAGCTGAAAAACTCCGTCGTTTCCTTTCCGTACGGCATATAGTCAGCCGCCATGGCAAAAACGTCCTTGATGCGCAGGTACATGCGCCGTTCGCTGGCACGAATGTCCCGAATACGCTCGAGCAATTCATCAAAGTAGTCCGGCAGTGGTGTCGTTCCGGGAATCGGCGGGTTCTTCAAGCGTTCGTCATCAATGGCAAACCCCTTGATCATGTATTCCTTCAGGCGCTGGGTCGCCCATATGCGAAATTGAGTGCCCCGTATGCTATTCACCCGGTAACCGACGGAAATGATCATATCGAGGTTGTAGAAGATAACAGAACGTTTCACCTGTCGTTCTCCCTCCAATCGAACTGTAAAGAATTTCTTTACAGTTCCCTCCTCTTGAAGCTCACCTTCTTGCAGGATATTCGCAATATGTTGTCCGATGTTCTGTTTACTTGTCTGAAACAGTTCGGCCATCATCTGCTGGGTCATCCACAAGGTCTCATCATGGATGCGAAGATCCAGACGGATGTTGCCATCCGGAGAAGTATACAATAACAACTCTCCGGGAACCGGGGTTTCATCTTCTGTCGGCAGATGGGTCATACCTTGTCTTCTTTTCGATCAATCCATGTTGTAAGCCGAATAATGGCAGTCATTCTGGAACAACAAGCCCAATGGAGCATAGCAAAACCGGCATGTATGCAAAGCCCAAAGCTCGTATCATCTGACGACTCTCATCAAAAGGCATCGCTCCCATGGGAACATTTCTTGAAATAACTCCAACCGTTATTTTAGGAAAACACCTAAACTTAAAATAAGAAGCCTGGCTATTTTAGGTTAATCATAACCATAGAAACAAGAAGCATACGGGAGATGATGAGATCGTAACGAAAAGAAAGGGACAAGATTTACAACTATGCCCAATGTGGAAGTTTTGAACTGTCGCAAATTTTGCGACAATTGATTTTCAGACGATTCTGCCGTAACTAAAAGAAAGCCCCTCATGAGAGAGACTTTCTGATTTTACCTACTCTATACCTGCCACACATCTTCGGGGGGAGGAGTCAACGATACCCCGTCGCCCGGCATGGACATGCTGACCATATGGACGCTACGGCTCAGCCATGCGAACAGTTCCGGGAACTTCTGATCATTGACCTGCATGGGAGGACGCCCCGGGCTGATGCAGGAAAGCTCCGACAGATCAGCGCGGCCGATACCGAAGACGAACACGCTGAGCTTGCGGGCAGCCGTCAGTTCCTTCAATCGTTCCTCCAGCTCCCGGTGCCGGGCGCTGGTCGGTACTCCGTCTGTCATCACGACGAGCCACGGTTGGTAGTATTCCACTCCGTGTTTCCGGTAGGTACGTTTGCGCCTATCGAGTTCAGTCAGAGCCAGCTCGACAGCTTCGCCCAGGAGCGTTTCATTCTCCTGTGACGTGGAGATCTTCAGGCCTGTGTCTGATTCCCGGATCGGACCGAATTCTTTCACCGTCGTCGTTGTCCGGGCGAATGTGATCACCGCTACATCGGCGGCCAGCTTCGCCAGAGGATCGGCGAGGATATCGCTGACGAACCGCTGGAACCCGGTATTGAGTTCGTCCATCCGGGTGACGATATTGTCTCCCGTGACGATATTCCAGTTGATCCCGTCAGAATGCTCCTGGCGGAGGATGTGTTGGTTGTCGCCCCGGACAATGCCGTTCATACTGCTGCTGGCATCCAGCAGGAAGAGAACGGGAAGCCGGGCGTTGGTGTTGTTGCTGAACTCGCGCATGGCGGCGAGCTGTTCCTGTTTGTTTGGTTGTGTCGATGATGATATAGACATGGTTATTCAAATTAATGGTTGATGGTTGTATTCAGGAATGCCTGATTCAACGCACTGCGACGTCTGATGCAGAGCCTGCACAGGGGACGGGCATGAGATTGCCGTAAACGCCGTGCGATGTCGTCAGGAGCTTCCCGGAACAGAATACCGCAGTCCGTGCAGATGTTCGGTGTCATCTGCGCCAACAGACTGTGGGGCGGACAGGGCCGGTCATGCAGAAGATCCCGGTACATGGGATGATCCCTTCTGCCTCCCGGCTCCATATCCCTGAGGTATTGCTGCAAACAACGCGCCAGATACCCCGGCATGGCGCGTGGACGCAAATCGCGACGCTGGACACAGGTGAGGTTATGACCGAGGGCATCGCGGAGCTTGCGGAGGAGATACGACCAGACATAGCGTCCGGGCGTATCGGGCGGGTAAATTCCCGGCGGCGGTTTGTACGAAGCAAACGGATACGGCAGTACTCCCTTCCTGACGGCTTCCTGCATGTCTTCTCCACTACCTTGCCGGGCAAAGGGAGACAGGCCGAAAGTCAATGTCATGGATAGCAGGACGGACAGGGCGTAGGTATCGTGGCTCCGGGTACGGAGGAAGTTTCCGTAATTATCGCGAAGCTCCGGTGCTCGGAACCGTTCTGTGCCAACCGAACAGGGATAATCTTCGATCTGGAAACTGTCGGCATCAACCCAACAGACGGTGCCATCGGGAGAAACCATCACATTACCGGGATGCAGATCGCCCAGAACGATACCGTAACGGTGCAGCGTATGGACTGATTCCGACAAGTTCAGACATAGCCTGGTCAGATCGTAACGGTTCCATGAAGGGAACTGCTTCTTCAGCAGCTCTGCATGAAACGCAAAAGCCCCGAGCGGAACACCGTCCTCCCGGGGCATCAGTACGCCGACAAAACGCCGCAGCTCGTCGTACAAAATCTCACGCGGCCATGCGACGCACGGAGACCGTATCGGGCGGGAACACATCCGCTGAAGCTTCTGCTCGCGCCAACGTGTCCGTTGGTTCGGATGATAGAGTTTGGCAACGAGTGGCGATGCCGATGCTGCATGGGCAGCAAAGACGGAACCTTCGCCGCCTTCCGCAATAGATTCTCCCAGAACGATTCGCTTCCTTCTGTCTGAGAACAGAATGTCCCCGGTCGAATACTTCCTGTCATTGCCGCAGAGTGTTCCATCCAGTCGCCTTACCTGATGGTGGAGTGTGTATCGTGGAGTCATGAGAACATGACGGCAGATAATGAAGCCGTCACATATAGATGACGTTCAAACTAAGTATATTTCATCTCTTTCCTCAAGGCTTCATTTCCTTCTGTCCCTTTTGCTAGCAGGATCAGTTGATCGGCGATTTGCTTCACGCTTGCTCAACGGCTTTTGTTCTACGAACTTATTTGTTTTAGGTCTTCCCCGCTCATTTCCATAGTTGGAAAAAATCCAATAAAACCCTAGCCGTTCTAAATAACGTTTGAATCCTTGGGTTTGTAATTCTTCGAAAAAGTCATTCTCTGCTTCCCGTGCTATTTCCCGGCAATCTTTTAATGAAACAGTTTGTTCCAAATTTGTATAGGATAGACCTTTTCCGTGGCATCTTCTACATAGTTCGACAAGAATTGGATATCCTTTTTTGAACTGATCATCATCTTCCAGCTGAGTTTGTAATTCCGGAGACCAGACATATTCATGATGAAAAAAGTACTTCCCAAGATCGTTCTCCACAATCCAGTTGCCTGCTTTAAAGACTAAAGCCTTCTTCTCTTGAATAGCTCGAAGAAATATCTCTCCGCTTTTTTTCAATGTCTCGTTCAGCATAGCTTCTTCAATAGATATCTCTCGCCGTGATGCTTCTGCCCATTCTCGGGCACAGTTACGATTTTTGAGAAGCGACTTTATAAAGCAGGCTTCTTCTGAATCAATGTCTATATCCTCTAAATATTTATCCTCTTCTTCAGATCTTAGTCGATCTATATCAGCTTGTAGAAGCTCTGGATTATCCCCTTGGCCTATTGACCGCATACAATCCTGAATTTCCTCGGATTCTTCTCGATTAAGTAAGTTATCCACCTCGTCTACAAGCTTATATTCTTTCTTGAGTTGTTCTTTGAGCTGATTACTGTGAGAAGCGGTCAATAAACACCTTCCCTCATGCGCTAAGAAGGAAAGTATCTCATCCTCTTCTTTCTTTTTCTTTTTCTTCTTTTTCTTACTTTCTATAACTGTTTTCATTACAGAATTCAGCCGCATGATCAGTTTTGGAATACAGACAATCCTGTGCTCTCCCGCTGTACATTCAATTCTGAAATATCCATCCTCAGGAGGTAGCCCTGAATCCCTGTCCTTATCGGACATCATATGAATGATCATTCCTCCTTCTCGATCGTATTTACCGTCGGGAGGCAAACAATAGGATATATCAGGATTAGAAGACATGGCTGAAGAGGTTTCCGGTGCAGAAATGACTTACTTTTGACTTACGTTTTCAGGTGCTAAATCGGCCATTTCAGGTACATTTTACACCATTTTCGGCTTGTTTCAAGCAAGCTAGTTTAAACACGAAAAAGCCCTGCAAGCTTTTGACTTGCAGGGCTTTCAAATGGTTACGGGAGCAGGATTTGAACCTGCGACCTTCAGGTTATGAGCCTGACGAGCTACCTGGCTGCTCCATCCCGCGATTTAGTAGCCATCTCCAATTAAGGAGCGCAGGGCTTTTATACGCCGATCTTGCCCTGCGTCAAGAAGAAATAGATATTATTTGAATTTTTCTTACGGTATCCCTTTGGAAGAGTTCCAGTACCGGTGAACGGTGATGGCATCAGGCAAAGTCACAGGGCGAACAATCCTGAATCCGATCATCCCTCCGTCAGTAAGATACCAAAGGCTTTTAGGATTTTGCGGATCCTGCATGTTCCACTCAGGACGGCTTTTAACGCGGGCCGCGCTCCGAAGTTGATCGGGGTCATCATCCCAGGAACCGCCTTTGACGACATGCCCTTGTTGTCCCGGAACCATCACCAAGGGATTGCGAAGGGTCTCTCCGTCACGGGCACGCGGACGATCGGGAAGGTAGGTATCCAGCGTCCACTCCGCCACATTGCCGTGCATGTCATACAAACCCCAGGCATTGGGCTTTTTGGAAGCAACTTTCTGATAACGGTCATCGGCATTGTTCCAATACCAGGCATAGTCATCCAGTTTATCCTCGCCATTACCGTAGCAATAGGCTCCCGAGGAACCGGCACGGCAGGCATATTCCCACTCTGCTTCCGTCGGCAGACGATAATAGTGTCCCGTCTGCGCGCTGAGCCATTCGCAAAACTTGGAAGCAGCATAATGCGACATAGCAATGGCAGGCATTCCCTTTTCATACCCATGCCCCATACCCAGGTTCATTGCGGTGTAGGGAGCAGTCGGCTGGGTGACGGCATCCCAAAGTTCATCATCCGGACGTTCTTCCAACAAAACGCCAGCCTTGGAGCGAGGACGCCCATTCTCCATGAATGCGGTATAAATTTCCCAGGGGATTTCAATGGAGGACATCCAGAATCCATCAAGATGGACACGCCGCAAAGGTCCTTCATCCGCTTTGCGGAGAGGTTCATCATCGGGGCTCCCCATGAGGAAAGAGCCAGCAGGAACGGGCACCATGGAGAGAGAAGAACCATCCGCCGCAGGCACCACTTCCGAATACGGTTGCATCCGGCTCTCCTGACCCTGGCCTCCCGTTTCCAGATGATCTGAGGCATTTTCTTGCAATCGGGCATAGATGGCACGTGTTGTCGGCAACAATTCCGGAGACGGCAGTCCGGCAGGTACGGCAATCTCGGCAGGAGCATTCCTTCGACTTTCCGCCTCCTGGCGAGCCGCTTCCTCCTCTCCCCAGTTCTGGGAGTCCATAATCCTCCGGGCGTCATCCGTCATTTCGGAAACGCCGGAACCGGGCTTGCAGGACAACAACATATGAATTCCTGCAAGCCCTAGAATCAGAGGATATAAAGATCGGACCGGGAGTTGCATGAGGAACAAGGAAGGCTCCGTATCCGTTTCCCGAAAGTGGGATTACATGGTCATCCCGCCATCGCAGGCAATGACCTGTCCCGTAATGTAACGGGCATCGTCAGAAGCCAAAAAGGCAGTAAGAGCCGCAATGTCTTCGACCGATCCCTGTTCCCTGAGGGGGATTTTCTTGAGAATTTCCTCCTTGAGATTCTCCGGAATGGCATTGGACATTTCCGTGGAAATGAATCCAGGAGCAATGACATTGCACGTCACCTTGCGCGGAGCAAATTCCTGAGCGATGGATTTGGTAAATCCGAGCAATCCTGCCTTGGAGGCGGCATAGTTGGCCTGTCCTACGTTACCGACGAGACCAATGACAGAGCTCATATTGATAATGCGGCCGGCAGAAGACTTCATCAAAATGCGCTGGAAGGCTTTGACAAGATTGAAGGCACTTTTCAAGTTGGTATCCATCACCTGGTCCCAGTCCTCTTCTTTCATACGGAGCATCAGTGTATCACGCGTAATTCCCGCATTGTTGACGAGAATGTCGATCTGTGGGAACTCCTTGAGGATAGCGGAGGCTGTTTCCTGGACGGCATTGTAATCGGAAACATCACAAGGGAAGGCCTTGCAGGAGCCGGGAAATTCCTTATTGATTTCGTTGGCGGCTCCTCCGCAACTGGAGGGACTTCTGCTGATCAGGACGACTTTGGCTCCTTCGGAGGCGAGGCGGCGGGCAATGGCGTTGCCGATTCCCCGGCCAGCACCCGTAACAACGGCTATTTTTCCTGCAAGTTTCTGCATAGCCTGATAATAAAGCCATTTTCATCGCCACGGGCAAGCCGAAAGAGACAAGCATGGCGCATCCCCTCACAATTCCTCCCCTGTCCGCCTCTCTTCACGGAAAGCCAGCATGCACAAAGTCACATCTCATCCGGATCCTTCATGGAAACCCACTTCTTATGACGAGAAGAAGCAGCCGTCACGCACAACAGAAATGCCAGATAACACAGCAGGAAAACGACTGGAACAACGGCGCCTTTTTCTCCCTGCAGCAATGCCTCCAGAGCAGGAGCCCTCTTCACCCATATATTTTGTACCAGCCACCCAACAAAGAGAGTAACCAGCATAGTAGGAGTCACATACTTCATGATCCACATATAGAAGCGAGGAATCCGTATCTGGGAGTAGCTATTCAAGTCTGCAAAACCCCGTTTGATATTCATCTTCCAGGCAAACAGGATCATCACCACCATCGCACTGAGAAAGAAACACATCGTCCCGATCCAGAAATCGCATGTATCCAATGCCAGAAGATCACGACTGAACCACGTCACGACACCTGCTCCGCAACAGGTGAAAAAGCCCAACACGACAACAGCCATTTTCCGGCTCAATCCCATGAATTCCTCAAAATAAGCCAACCCCACCTGCATCATGGAAATGGAACTCGTCACCGCCGCCATAAACAACAGCATGAAGAACAATACGCCGAAGACCCCTCCCATATGCATCTTGGCAAATACCTGAGGCAGAGTCATGAAACCCAAGGCAAACGTCCCCTGCCCGGCCGCACCGGCTACTCCGAAAAATGCGACTGCCGCCGGAATGGTCATCATACCGGCAATCGTAACCTCGCAGACCTCATTGGAAGCCACTGCGGTCAGAGAACTCAGAGCAATATCATCTTTCCTCTTCAAGTAGCTGGAATATGTCAATATCAACCCTGTGCCTACCGACAGACTCAAGAACACCTGCCCGGCTGCGGCAATCCACAATTCCACATTCTTCAAGCCCTCCCACACGGTCATTTCCGTCAATCGCAGGCTTCCTTCCGAAGCACTTACTTTTTCATGCAATTGTTTCATGGCCTGTGGATTAGTCACCGGAGCCATGGAAACAACCTTCCAGGACTCGACACCGTCCGTTTCCACACGTTCCTCCAGCAGAGTCTTGTTAGGGTTCCACATATATCCCAGGCCTTCTTCGACATTCCTGTCCGGATAGGCTGGATCGGGAGTCCCGATCGTCAACACTCTCGCAAGCAGAATCAGGGAAATAACGAGCAGTATAGGCACCGACCATCGGCAGAACATTTCCACCCCCTTGGAAATCCCGCGATACACAATGCCGAGATTCAAAACAACACTTACCAGCAAGGCGATGACAAGCAGGCTTCCTCCCGTCAGTGCCGCCCCGTCGCCAGCAATTCCGACGAAATCGCCAAATACCTGTCTCGTCTCGCCGATCGTTGAAAAAGCCTCCGTTCCGTCAAGCAGTTTGCACATATAGCCAAAGCACCATGCCTCAATCGGAATATAGTAGAAAGCTACGGCCGTAGGTCCCAGAATGGTAATGACTCCCAGAAATTTCCACAGACTCGACCCCTGGGTCAGCTTCCACAGAATGCCGGGACCGCAATTACTTCCCATCAGTCCTCCGCGGCGGCCGAGAGACCATTCCGCCCATCCCACCGGCACCCCAAGCAAAATCAGAGAAATCACATACGCGACCATGAACGCTCCTCCTCCGTACTGAGCGGCAAGCCCCGGAAAACGAAGAAAGTTTCCCAACCCGACAGCACTTCCGGCAACGGCAAAAATCACGCCCAGTTTGCTGGACCATTGCTCCTGTTTCCGCTTGGACATGGGCAATACAATGTGATAAAATCGTTAACTTGTTCAAGAGAAAAGGAACAAGACAAAGCATCCGGTACGGGTATTGAAATGCCGACGCACCCTGTAAAAACAGAGAAAACTTCCGAAAGAGTGTACGTCCTCCGGACTTTTTGAACAACCTCATCCGTCGAGAAGTCCAATCCGTCAACAATGTCATGTTTTAGGCAGCCCTAATTAAAAATCTTGACTGAAAGATAAAAATTGGAATTATTCCAATACACATTCAACCAACCCATAAAAAATATGCTCCTCGTAGGAAAACAAGCCCCTGATTTCAGTGCCAACGCAGTCGTCAACGGAACGATCGTCGAAAACTTCTCCCTGTCCCAGTACAAGGGTAAGAAATACGTTGTCCTGTTCTTTTATCCGAAGGATTTCACCTTCGTCTGCCCGACCGAACTCCTCGGTTTCCAGAATGCACTGGCTGAATTTGAAAAACGCGACGTTGCTGTCATCGGTTGTTCGACGGACAGTGAATTCTCCCACTGGGCCTGGGTTAACACCCCGACCAGCCAAGGCGGTATCCAAGGCGTCACATACCCGATCGTCTCCGACATCAACAAAACGATTGCCGGCAACTACGACGTTCTCGCCGGGGAACAGCTCATCGACGAAGAAGGCAACGTAGACGTGGAAGGTGAAATGGTCGCCTACCGCGGCCTTTTCCTGATCGACAAGCAAGGCATCGTCCGCCACCAGTTGATCAACGACATGCCCCTTGGACGTTCCATTGAAGAAACCCTCCGTATGGTCGATGCTCTCAAACACTTCGAGCAATACGGTGAAGTCTGCCCTCTCGGCTGGCATGAAGGTCAACGTGCCATGACACCCTCCCACGAAGGTGTCGCTTCCTATCTCAGCGAATAACATCCTGACTGGAATCCGGTTCCCGCCATGGGAAACGGTTCATGCTTCGAGGCGGAATCCACAAGGATTCCGCCTTTTCATATTGATCGATCCAGGTTATTTTTTACATAAAGTCAATTAACAATGCCAACTCCATCCCCCCTTTCATTCGCCGCAGCCGCCGAAACGCCGGAGCCACCTCCCACTAAACCCGTCGATCCCGTCAAGGACATTGAAAATTTCATGAACATGCCGGATTGGATGAAAGCCAAGGAAGTAGACTCCCTCGTGAGCAACCTGGCTCATGCAGCTATCTGGCTGATTGTCGCCTCAGTAGCATTAATCATCCTCTGCAAGGTTCTTGCCCCACTGTTCCGAAGGCACATGTCACCGCAGGCCTCGGCCTTGCTCCTCAAAATCATCCGTCACGGAGGATTCATCCTCATCATCGTCGAAGCGTTCGCCCTGCTGGGATTTGATATTGTGACTCTGCTCGGTGCCGCAAGCATTATCGGCGTAGCCGTCGGCTTTGCGTCACAAACTTCGCTATCCAACATCATCAGCGGACTTTTCCTCGTCGGCGAGCGACAAATCAACCTCGGCGACATCGTAGAAATCATCGGCATCCGCGGTACAGTGGATGCCATTAACCTCATGTCCGTCCAAATACGCCTGCCGGACAACACCATGGTACGGGTTCCCAATGAAATGATCATTAAAAACCCGGTCAGCAACATCACCCGCTTCGAAACCCGGCGATGCGACATCGATTTCTCCGTCGATTACAGCAGCGACCTGGATAAAGTCCTCGCCCTGCTCAACAAGATCCTTGCCGATCAACCCCTCTGCCTGAATACCCCGCAACCAAGTATCCTGTTTTCCGGATTTCAGGATTCCGGCATCGCCTTCACCGTCGGCGCCTGGTGCGAGCGGGACAACTACGCTCAGCTCCGCATGGATCTGGCCAAACAAATCAAAAAAGAGTTCGACAAGGAAGGCATTTCCATCCCCTTCCCGATCATCAGCATCGACGCCCGCAACAACTCCATTCCCGTTACGCTAGTCTCCTCCGAAGCGGCTTCCCGTGATTAAAAGAGAGTCCTCTGTCCGAAAATCGAACGAAATCGCCACATCAGCGTTCTTTTAGCTTTTCATTTGCTCCGCAAAATTTCAAGCTGGAGCCGTAAGCAGTACACTGATGACAGACGCCCACCATCCTCCCTTCAAAAGGATCCTGCTCAAACTGAGCGGAGAAGCCCTACGCAGCCCAGGCAGCATGGATAATATTTCCCCGGAAATCGTTGCCCGCATCGCCCAGGAAATCGCCGATGCCCACCAGGCTTCCGGCATTGAACTCGGGCTCGTCGTTGGAGGCGGCAATTTCTGGCGAGGGGCCAAAGCCAGCGTCCGCGGCATGGAACGCGCCACGGCAGACTATGTGGGCATGCTTGCTACGGTCATGAACGCCTTGGCTTTGCAAAGTGCCATCCAGCGTTGCGGCGTTCCCTGCATTGTCCAGTCCGCCATCGAAATGAAGAATGTGGCCGAACCGTTCATCCGCCTCAAGGCCAAGGAAGACCTCTCCCAAGGTAAAATCGTGATCTTTGCCGCCGGTACCGGCAATCCGTTTTTCTCTACGGATACGACGGCAGCTCTGCGCGCCAGCGAAATCAACGCTGAAGTCGTTATGAAAGCCACTTCCGTCGACGGTGTCTATGATGCCGACCCGAAAAAGGTGGATAATGCCAAACGTTTTGATACAATCGCCTATCAGGAATGTATTTCCCGCCAATTGAAAGTCATGGACTCCACTGCTTTCACTCTCTGCATGGACAACAAGAAACCGATCATCGTCTTCGATATGCACACGGAAGGCAACATTACCCGGGCTCTCATGGGAGAACCCATTGGCACAGTCATTTCCTAACCCACCAACCCATACCTTACTTTAATCATGGACGCTAACACAGTACTTTCCAATGTCGAAGCCGGCATGCAAAAAGCCATCGAATACCTCCACGGTGAATTCGCAGGCATCCGTACCGGCAAAGCTTCTCCCTCACTGGTAGAAAACCTGGACGTCATGGTCGCCAGCTACGGTTCCAGCATGAAGCTTAAAAGCATGGCCGTCATCAGCACTCCCGATGCCCGCAGCATTCTCATCCAGCCGTTCGACCCGGGCACGCTCAATGACATTCAACGCGCTATCAACGAAAGCCGCCTGAACCTCAATCCCGTCATCGATGCCCGCTCCGTGCGCGTACCCATCCCGGCACTTTCCGAAGAACGCCGCAAAGACCTTGTCAAATACGCCAAAAGCGTAGCGGAAGAAGCCCGGGTTCGCGCCCGTGGCAGTCGGCGCGAAGGCATGGACAGCCTCAAGAAGCTCAAAGCCGATAACACCATTACGGAAGATGATCAGCGCACCTTGGAGGACAAAGTCCAGAAGCTGACGGATAAAACCGTCAAATCCATTGATGAAATCCTTGCCGCCAAGGAAAAGGACATCATGACCGTTTGATCCTCTTCTCTCATCCAATCTCACCGTCAACCAATCATTTTCCCATGACTGATTCCATCACCAATTTCCTTGCAGCCGGCATTGAAATCAACGGTACCATCCGCTTCACCAACGACATGCACATCGATGGCAAAATCGAAGGCGAAATCTCATCCGAGCGCGGAACGGTAACCATTGGCGAATCCGCCGAAATCAAAGGCGATATCACCGCCGGAGACGTCCGCATTTACGGCAATGTCGAAGGCAAGGTCAATGCCCAGCGTTGCGAACTCAAGCGCCAGTCCCGCCTCCGCGGAGATGTCCACACCAAGACTCTCTCCATGGAAGAGGGAGCCCAGCTTTCCGGTCGCACGGAAATCGGTTAATCCATTTTTCCAATCCCCTGATCTTTTCAGCGGAGGGAAATTCCCCTCCGCTTTTTTATGAACATGCAGGCCCATCCCTAAGTCAAACACAACATAAGATTCATCTTAACAATCACCACATCCATGAAAATTGTTACCTACCTGCTCACTGTAGCCATGCTTCTTGCCCCCGGTCTTGCAACAGCTCAAAGCCTTAAAATCGTCGACAAAGACGGCAAGGAAATTCCTACATCCAAGGAAGATCTGAAAAAGAGCCTCAAACAGAAAAAAGAGGAAGCCGCCAAGAAACGAGCCGAACAGAAAAAGGCTCAGGAAGAAAAAGCCGAAAAAGCTCGCCAGGAACGCGAGCAAAAGCGTCTTGACTCTGCCAATAAGCACTTGAACAAAATCGGACTTGAAGTAAAGAAATAAACTTTTCTAATCTTTGAAAGCCAATCAAAAAGACAGCCATTCCGGATAACGGAATGGCTGTTTCGTTGGAACGAAAACCGGGACCTTACACTTGATGCAACCCATTCAAGAACATCTGAATGGAAATCATCGTCAAAATCATTCCCATCAGACGTTCCAGAGCAACCATCCCACGGTCTCCCAAAAACTTAATGAGATATTGGGACAAGTACAGAACAACAGCCGCCGCCAGCCACGCCAGGAACACAGCCCCTCCCAGCAAAGACATCTCCACGGCATCCTGGGCAGCCGAAGATTGCAGCAGGATAATAGCTATTGCAGACGGACCGGCCATCAGAGGCACGGCAATCGGAACAATGAACGGTTCGATCACTTCATCATTTCCAGAAGAAGATGTTACGGACTTATTGGGAAATACCATGCCAATGGATACCATGAAAAGGAGGATCCCTCCCGTAATGTTCAGGGCGGATTGCTCCAACTCCAAAAATTGCATCAAAGCATTGCCGGCAAACAAGAATAGAAGAAGAATCGCCAATGCAAACAGAGATTCACGAACCAGGATTCGCTTCCTTCTCTTGGGCGAATACCCGGCAATCATGCTGTGCACGACAGGCACTAATCCCAGTGGATCCAGCACGATAAAGAGGAGTACAGCCGTTTTGATCAAATCCATGTCGCCCAACATAGCGTCAAATCCATTGCTGGCAAGCCTCATCAGCCTGCATTGAACATGCAAATCCCGTCTTCAACCCAATTCTCATGGATTCTCTCTCTTTATTGAACAGCCAAGTAATCGACATCTGCTTCCGCAGATTGCACATTGACCAAGCCGCGACCATAGTATTCGAATGCATACGGCAAGGAAGCATCCACCACGATCGTCTCGCGTACCTCTGAGGAGCGATGAGGCGACAGGCAGAGAGCCATTATCGTCTGAGCCGTCTTTTCATCCAATACACCTCCACAGTCCGGCCTACCGACTGGGATCACATGGCTGATCCTCACAGATAGAGAGAGGCCAGATTTTTGGGAAAACACATAGGGATTTTCGCGGTAGTTTCCTTTGTGAGGCGTCTCCCAACAAGAAACAGCCGATCGTACCTCACCCAGATTGATAATGGAAGCACCGTTGGTAAACTGTTCTTTCAACATGCGGGCCAAAAAACTCCGGGCAGCTTCTTGAGGTACCTTCAGAACATCATCTCCCCCCTCATCCACCTCTACCAGTTCGCGCCCAGAAGCCGCACTATTGACCATATAGTCTACCCGGCCGTATTGAAGTTGGATAAAGTGAGCAAAGGATGCTAGATCGTTCCTGGATTTCATTTCTCCCATGAAAAGGAGGTGTCCGCAACCCTGGAGGAAACTAATCAGCTCTTCACCTGCAGCTCCATCCTTGTCAAAAATTGCCAAACTGATTCCCTTTGATGCCATCAAGATACCTACCTGACGGAGCATACCGCGAGAGGTTCCCATCATGACGGCAACTTTTCTATTGAACTTGTAAGCATTCATTGCCTGAATCATTCAGGGGACAGAGGACAGATTCAATGATTATCAACTCCTTCCGCGCTAATTGAAAAGTATCCTCCGTTAAGAAAACATTGAATTCCCCCTCAACCAGCCTCCTCCTGCCCTCGACATCCAAAACCAGACAAAGGCAGAACTCGTGTCAGTATTCCCAAAAAATGCTCAACTCATGAAACTATTTGCATTTGACAATAGTTTAATAAATCAACTATCTAACATCACGACCAACAACCAGCCCCATGAAATTTTTTCCTTTTCTTCTGTCCCCCGGCGTTACCAGCCTCCTTGCCATCTTCCTTTTCATGGGAACGCCAAGCCCGGCGGCAGACACTCCCGCCCCAACCCATTCGCCTGCCAGTACCGTATTAACAGAAAAGGCTTCGCTCATGAGAAATGCCATCAATAAGCCCTACACCGGCCAGATTGAAGCCATTGATACGGTTGCCATCCAACCCCGAGTATCGGGTAACATCCTTTCCCAGCACTTCACGGAAGGTGACATTGTCAAGGAGGGTCAGCTTCTCTTCGAAATTGAAGACACCCAGTATAAGGCCAACGTCATGAACGCCGAAGCGCAAATCGCCCAAACTCAGGCTAAACTCAGCTACGCCAAGGCCAATTTGGAACGCTACGAAAAACTGGTTAAAAACGCCTCCGTCTCCAAGGATACCGTTGAAAATGCCCGCAGCTCCATGGCAGCCCTGGAAGCCCAGAAGAAAGCCGAGGAAGCTCAACTCATTATCGCTTACGACAATCTCAACTACACCAAAATAACCACGCCCATCTCCGGAAAAATCGGGCGAACCACCTTTTCACGAGGTAATTATATCACTCCGCAATCCGGTACGCTGGCTACCGTCACCAACATGGATCAAGTGTACGTCCGCTTCCCCATGAGCGAACGAGACCTTCTTTCTCTCTTCGGCAATACGGACGAAATGAAGAAAAACGCCGTCATCCACCTGAAACTTGCCGATGGCAAACCTTTCCCGACATCCGGCTCTATCGCCATGATCGACAACAAGATCAAACCCACGACGGATACCATCACTATCTGGGCCAAATTCAACAACCCGGAAGGCAACCTTACCCCTGGCGGCATCGTCACTGTCGATCTCTCCAAGAAGGAAGTGGAATCCCTCCCCTCCGTCAATATCTCCGCCATCATGTATGACGATACCAAATGCTATGTGTACATTGTCAACAGCGACAATATCGTCGAACAGAGAGATGTCCTTCTCGGCAATATGATGAACAACCGCCAGTGTATTCGTTCCGGCATCAAGGAAGGCGACATCGTCATCGTAGACGGTCAGCACAAGACCCGCCCCGGCGCCACGGTCATTCCCGTAGAATCCAACTGAGCTATTAGCCATGATTTCGGAACTTTTCATCCACCGGCCTAAATTCGCTATCGTCATCGCCATTCTCATGGTGTTGGCCGGCGTCATCTGCGTATCGCGCATCCCCATTGCAGAATACCCGGAAATCGCCCCTCCGACCATCAACGTCCGCACCACATACGAAGGAGCCAGCGCCCAAACGGTTATGGAAACCGTGGGCATCCCGCTGGAACAGGAACTCAACGGGCTGGAAAACCTGCTCTACTTTTCGTCCACTTCAGACAACAGCGGCGGCTATTCCGTCAATATCACCTTCAAAAGCGGATCGGACTCGGACATCAACATGGTCAATGTCCAAAACGCTCTAAAACGCGTCGAACACAGCTTGCCAACAGAAGTCGTCAACCAGGGTATTACCATCAAAAAGCGTACCTCTGACATTCTCGGATTCTTCTCCTTCCGGGCAGATCCGAAAAAAATGAGCAACCTCCAGCTCAACAACTATGTCAAAACGCGCGTCAAAGACGTCATTGCCCGCATCGACGGCATCGCCAGTTCAGACATCATGGGAGCCAAGGATTACAGCATGCGCATCTGGCTGGACTCCGTCCGCATGTCCGCACTGAATATCACCCCTGGCGATGTTGCCGCCGCCATCCGCGAACAGAACATCCAAGCTGCAGCCGGTTCCATAGGAGACCAGTCCAACGACTCCTTCGTCCAATACAAAGTCAACGTCACAGGACGTCTAAAAACCGTCGAAGAATTCAGCAACATCATCGTACGTACCAGCGATGACGGCGATATCGTTAAGATCAGGGACATCGCCCGCATCGAACTGGGCGCGGAAAGCTACACCGGCAGCTCCCGGGCCAACGGCAAGACATCCGTCAACATGGCCGTTTACCGCAATGACGACTCCAATGCCCTGGAGACGATGAAAACCGTCAAAAAAACGCTGGAAGAGCTTAAGGTATCCTTTCCCGACGGCGTCTCTTACGAGGTCAGTTACGACCCGACGGAATACATCATAGCGACCATGTACGAGATCATCGAAACACTCGTCATCGCTTTGCTTCTCGTCGTCGGCATCACCTACCTCTTCCTGCAAGACTGGCGAGCTACACTTATTCCCGCACTGGCTATTCCGGTCTCCCTTCTGGGCACCTTCGTAATCCTCCTGCCGCTGGGTTTCAGCATCAACGTACTGACCATGTTCGGGCTAATCCTCGTCATCGGTTCTCTCGTGGATGACGGCATCATCGTCGTGGAAAACACGATCCGTCTCATGGATACGGAAGGGCTCTCCCCGTTGGAAGCTACTAAAAAGAGTATGCATCAAATCACGGGAGCAATCATTGCCACAACCCTGGTTACTGTCGCTATTTACATCCCGATCGCGTTCATCGGCGGCATGGTCGGCAATATCTACCTGCAGTTTTCCGTGACTATGTGCGTGGCGCTCTGCCTGTCTGCCGTCAATGCACTGACACTCAGTCCGGCTCTTTGCGTCATGCTCTTGAAGAAGAGGAAAAAGCAAAGAAGATTCAATATCTTCCGCCCCTTCAATGCTACTCTGGAGTTCTCCCGCCGTTCCTATCTGAAAATCTCCGGCGTATTCGTCCGTCGCGCCTGGTTGACTCTGTTGGCCCTGGCTGCCGTCCTTTTTGCCGACTGGAAGTTATTCGAAATCCTTCCCTCGTCCTTTTTGCCTCAGGAAGACAAAGGCACGCTCTTCGTCGACATCCAGCTTCCTCCGGGGGCCGCTCTGTCCCGTACGGAAGAGGCCCGCACCCAGGCGGAAGTCATGCTGATGGCAATGCCGGGTGTCCGCCAAGTCTCTTCCGTTACCGGGTTCAGCTTCACTGGAGGCAGCGGTGAAAACGTCGGAATGTGCATTGTCCAACTCCAGCCTTGGAACAAACGCACAACCCCGGATCTTCAAATTGACGCCCTTCTCGGCAAGGCCCAAGGCATGCTGGCCACAATTCCCTCGGCAAACATCAAAGTCTTCAGCCCGCCCGCCATCATGGGTCTCGGTGTCACAGGCGGCATTTCCTTCATGCTGCAGGCAGCCGGCGATGAAACACCCAAGCAGCTGGAACAGCACATGAACGACATGCTGGATCAAATCCGGAAGATTCCCGGCGTCGTCACGGCTTTCTCGTCCTATGAAGCCAATACACCGCAACTCTTCATGCACCTGGACCGCCAGAAAGCCCAAACCATGCACGTGCCGGTCAATCGCATCTTTTCCACCCTTCAGGGCAAACTGGCCTCCCTGTACGTCAATGACTTCAACATGGACGGCTATGCCTTTAAGGTAAAGATCCAGTCCGACACCAAGGAACGCGTCGGCATCAGGGATATCATGAGTACCTACATTCAGAACAATGAAGGCGAAATGGTACCCCTCAGCTCCGTAGCCACACTTTCCTATATCACCGGACCTCGACAAATCACCCGTTACAACCAGCTCATGTGCGCCAACATCCAGTGCATCATCAAAGCCGGTTCCAGCAGCGGCGAAATCATGAAGCAGATCGAAAGCCTGAAGCTTCCGGCCAATTACTCCATTGCCTGGACAGACATGAGCTACCAGGAACGCGAAAATGACGGACAGATTCTCTTCCTGATGATGCTTGCCTTCATCTTCGGCTACCTGTTCCTTGTGGCGCAGTATGAAAGTTGGACAACGCCCATGTCGGTGATCGTCTCCGTTTCCGTCGCCATCATGGGAGCGCTGGCCGGCCTGCTCATCTGCGGTTCATCACTGAGTATCTACGCCCAGTTGGGCTTGGTCATGCTCGTGGGGCTGGCAAGTAAAAACGCCATTCTGATGGTCGAATTCTCCAAAGAAGACCATGAACGAGGAGCCACGATCCAGCAGGCTGCTCTGAACGGGGCAAGCCAGCGTTTCCGCGCCGTCTTAATGACAGCCATTTCGTTTATCATCGGTGTATTCCCGATGGTTATCGCCACAGGAGCCGGTGCCGCAAGCCGCCAGGCCATCGGCATCACAACCTTCTATGGCATGATCTGCGCCACTTGCGTCGGCATCCTCCTCATTCCGGGCCTCTATTCCATGTTCCAGCGCATGCGGGAATTTACGCGCAACAAGGTTAAAAGGTCCGGTAGAATACACCCTCAAAAAAATCAGGAAAAACTTCCGGACGAAACTGCGACCGACCCGTCTGTCCAGTAAAAATCCACCCTTTTATCCCCCCCCCTGTAACCGGTCCCCTCGCACAAACGCGGACGAGGGGGCCGGCTGTAGTTTTTTTGTCCTTTTCCCTTCGTACTGACTGCCTTCTTGCTTGCATTGAACCCGCTCTTCCCCTAGCCTTTCTCTGATATGTCAGACGAGTCCAACGAGCCTATTCATACGTCCGTAAACACAACAGCACAACAGGAATACGGAGCAGCGCAGATTGACAAGCTGGAAGGGCTTGAAGCCGTTCGAAAACGTCCCGGGATGTACATCGGCGACCCCGATCTCAGGGGGCTTCACCACTGTGTCTTTGAAGTTCTGGACAACTCCATCGACGAACACCTTGCCGGTTACTGTTCAAAAATCGAAATCATCATCCATGTAGACGGTTCTCTGTCCGTAGCCGACAACGGCCGCGGCATCCCCGTCGACATCCATCCCAAATTTGGAATCCCGGCGGTAGAGCTGGTACTGACCAACCTGCACGCGGGCGGTAAATTCGGGCAGGGAGCCTACAAATACTCCGGCGGCCTGCACGGTGTAGGGGCCAAATGCGTCAACGCTCTGGCCGACTGGTTCAAAGCTGAAGTCCGCCGCGACGGCAAACGCTACATGATCAAGTTCGAACGCGGTCGTACAACGGAACCGCTCAAGGTCATCGGCACGGCGCCTGCCGGCGTCACCGGTACGACGATTACATTCTTCCCCGATGCTACGATCTTCACGGACTCCATTGAGTTCAAGTTCGAAATGCTTACAACGCGCCTCCGCGAACTCGCCTTCCTCAACCCCGGACTCATCATCGAACTCCGGGACGAACGCCAGACGCCGGAACGCAAGGAACAATTCTACTACAAAGACGGCATCGTCGAATTCGTACGTCAACTCGGCGAAAACAAAGAACTCATCACTGAACAACCCATCGCCATCTCCGGCGTCCGTGAGGTGGAAGTCGAATACGATGGCAAGAAAATGAACGACGATGTACTCGTCGACGTCGTTTTCCAGTACAACAACACTTACGTCGATCAAATCCTCTGCTTTGCCAACTCCATTTACAATGGAGATGGCGGCACGCACCTGTCCGGCTTCCGAAGCGCCCTGACACGCGTCATCAACACCTATGCCAAAGCCAACGGCCTCCTTAAAGACAAAGACCCCTCGCTCAGCGGCGATGACGTGCGGGAAGGCCTTGTAGCCGTCATATCGGTCAAGATGCCCAACCCGCGCTTCAGTTCGCAAACCAAGGACAAACTCGTCAATACGGAAATCGAAGGAGTCGTCAGTAACGTCGTGTACGAAGAAATCAAAACATTCTTCGAAGAAAACCCCGCCATCGCACGCAAGATCATCGATAAAAGCATCAATGCCGCCCGTGCCCGCGAAGCCGCACGCAAGGCCCGGGAAACCGTCCGCAAGAGCGCTTTAACAGTCGGTGGACTCCCCGGCAAACTGGCCGACTGCTCCGACCGAGACCCGAAGAAGTGCGAACTCTTCATCGTCGAAGGTGACTCCGCAGGCGGCTCCGCCAAACTGGGACGAGACCGTCGTACACAAGCAATTCTTCCATTGCGAGGCAAAGTGCTCAACGTAGAAAAGGCCCGGCTGGACAAGGCCCTGTCCAACAAGGAAATCCAGAACATGATCACGGCCATCGGCGCCGGTATCGGAGAAGGTGACGACGAAGGTTCCTTCAATCTGGAAAAGGTGCGTTACCACAAGATCATCATCATGACCGATGCCGACGTCGACGGCGCCCACATCCGGACCCTCCTGCTAACCTTCTTCTGCCGCCACATGCCGCAACTCGTCAAGGCTGGGCTCCTCTACATCGCTCAAGCTCCGCTCTACCGCGTTATCCGCAAGAAAAAAGAAGAATACGTCCAGGACGAAATCGCCCTGAACCGCAAGCTCATCGAGTTGGCCGTCAATGACGTCACCCTCAGGATGGCCGACGGTTCCCGCACTTTCACGCCCGATGAGCATTTCTCCATCCTCGAAACTCTCATCAACCTGCAGCGTTACGCGGAATCCGTCCAAATGCAGGGAGGATCCTTCGAAGACCTCATCAAACACCGGGAAATCAATGGAGACTTCCCGGAATACCTCGTCAAAATCCGCTGTGGAAACGACGAATCCATTCAGTACTTCCACAACACGGAAGCGCTCGTTGCTTTCTCCGATGCCAACCGGGACCTATGCATCTTCGGAGAACCAACCGAGGAAGAGCTTCTCGCCAATCCTCTCCCGGAACGAGAAGGCCCCAGCCGCCGGGCCTTGACACACGAACTCCACGAAGCCAAAGCCATCACCCGCACGCTTGCACGCCTGGAAGAACTGGGTATCCCTGCCAACATGCTGATGTCCGAAGACAACCCGATCTTCGAACTCATAGAAGGCGAGGGAGAAAAACAGAAAATCCAGCCGCTCTTCTCCGTCATGGATATCCTCCAGAGCGTCATCAACATCGGCAAGAGAGGCGTTGAAATCACACGATTCAAAGGTCTCGGCGAAATGGACGCCAAAGACCTTTTCAAAACGACGATGGATCCGGAAAAACGCGAACTTCTCCGCGTCATCCTGAACGAAGACAACGCTGTCCAAGCCGACGAAATGTTCACCATTCTCATGGGAGATGTCGTCGAACCCCGTAAGAACTACATCGTGGATCACGCTCTCAACGTGCGCAATCTGGACATCTGATTCCCACCACATCACCTACCCCTTTTTGATCAATGGACACCAATCGCATCAAACCCGTGGATGTAGCCAGCGAGCTTTCCACCTCGTTCCTGGACTACTCCATGTCCGTCATCATTTCCCGCGCTCTGCCGGACGTTCGTGACGGACTGAAACCTTCCCAGCGGCGTATCCTTTACGCTATGAAGGAACTCAACCTTGCACCCGGCGGGAAAACGCGTAAATGCTCCAAAATCGTCGGTGACACCATGGGTAGTTACCATCCCCACGGCGACGCGGCTATTTACGGAACACTCGTCAACATGGCCCAGAACTGGTCCATGCGAGACATCCTCGTCATCGGACAGGGCAACTTCGGAACACCCGATGGAGACCCCGCCGCCGCATCCCGATACACGGAAGCCAAACTCTCCGGCATGGGAATGGCCATGATGACCGACCTCGACAAAGATACTGTCGACTTCATGCCCAACTACGACGGAACGACAACCGAACCGACAGTCTTCCCATCCGCCTTCCCGAACCTTCTCGTCAACGGAGGCACCGGTATCGCCGTCGGCATGGCCACCAATATGGCTCCCCACAACCTGGGAGAAGTCGTCGACGGCATTTGCGCGACGATCGACAATCCCCACATCAGCGTCGAAGAACTCCGACAGCACATCAAAGGGCCTGATTTCCCGACCGGAGGGGATTTGCTCGGCTTCTCCGGCATCGACAGCTACTTCCGCACGGGTCGCGGCTCCGTCCGTATTCGCGGCAAAATCGATATCGAGCAATCCGACACCGGCAAAGACCTTCTGATTATCCGGGAAGTCCCTTACGGAGTCAACCGAGCTGTCCTTCAGGAACGTATCGCCGAACTCTGCAAGGAGAAAATACTTACCGATATCTCCGGACTCCGTGACCTTTCCGATGAGCAGACCTGCATCGAAATCGAACTAAAACGCGATGCCCGTCCCCAAGTCGTCGTCAACCAGCTCTACAAGCTCACCTCCATGGAGACATCCTTCTCCGTGAACATGCTGGCTATTCACGACAACCGGCCAAAGACGCTCACGATGCTTGATGCCATCAACTTCTACATCGAGCACCGGCGCGAAGTCATCGTCCGCCGTACGCGCCACCTCCTCAACGAGGCGGAAAAAGATGCCGAACGCCTGGAAGCATTCCTCCTCGCCCTTGGCCACATGGATGACTTCATCCATATCATCCGCGATTCCAAAAACCGCGATGAAGCCCGCCAGCGCCTGCAGGCCTATACATTCCCCATTGCAACGGCAGAAGGTCTCGGTATCCTGATCCGTTCCCAGCCTTCCGTTCAGAACGGCCTCTATGTCTTCACCGAACGCCAGGTCAACGCCATCCTCGACTTGCGCCTCTACCAACTCACCGCACTGGAATCGGACAAGATCAACAACGACTATTCCGAACTCATGGTCCTCATCAAGGACTACCTCGATATCCTGGCCAACGAATCCCGCGTACTCGGCATCGTCAAAGACGAACTTCAGGCAATCAAGACCAAGTATGCCACTCCGCGCGTGACGCGCATCATTCCTTTCGAAGGAGACATGGCTATCGAGGATTTGATCCCGAACGACTCGATGATCGTCACCATCACCCACAGCGGCTATATCAAGCGGACCAACTCCGCTGAATACCGCGTCCAGGCCCGTGGCGGCAAAGGCATCAAAGCCGCTACGACCAAAGCCGCCAAAAAAGATCAGGAAGCCGACTTCATCGAGCACCTGTTCGCTGCACAGAACCACGACTACATCATGTTCTTCACCAACACCGGCCGCGTTTATGTGGACCGCGTGTATGAAATCGATGAAGCCGCACGTAGCGCCCAGGGACGTAACATCAAGAACCTGCTCGACCTCCAACCGGAAGAAAATATCGCTGCCATCCTCCGCCTTGAACGCCAAGTAGACGAAAACGGCAACGATACCACTTTCGGCGAAGAAAGCGGTTTCGTCGTCTTTGCCACTAAAGACGGTACTGTCAAGAAGACCAGTCTCAATGACTTCCGCAACTATCGCAAAGCCGGCATCATCGCCATCAACCTGGAAGAAGGCAACAGCCTCGTCAATGCCGTCCTCACATCCGGCAACAACGAAATTGTCCTCGTCACGCACGACGGCATGAGCATCCGCTTCAATGAAAGCGACCTGCGCGACCAGGGACGCAATACCATCGGCGTTCGCGGCATCCGTCCCCGTCCCGGCGATTATGTCGTTGCCCTCGCCATCGTGGACGAATCGGCAACCCTCCTCGTCGCCTCGGAAAACGGCTTGGGCAAACGCACCGGTTTCGACGCCTACCGCCTCCAAAGCCGCGGCGGTACCGGAGTCAAGACCATGAACTGCACGGACAAAACCGGCAAGGTTGTTTCCGCCACAGTCGTTTCAGAAACAGACGAACTCATGCTGATGACTACTGCCGGACAATCCGTCCGCATCAAGGTAGAAACCATCCGCGAAACAGGCCGCGTCGCCCAAGGAGTCAAACTCATGACCCTCAAAGACGGCGAAACCATTCAGGACATTTCCATCGTCATTCCCGACGATGATGATGAAACATCCGAAGGAACGGATGAAGAAAACGTCTCGGAAAACAGTGAAACACCCGAATCCGGAGACGCCGCTACTCCGGAAGAATAAAAGAAACATTCTTTCAACACTTATGTGCAACAAACGGACCGGCAAGCCAATTTGCCGGTCCGTTCAGCTTCCCCCTTTTCCCCATGGACAACTTTCCCGAAGAATGGCTCCAACAGAGCAAAAACAAACTCGAACGTCACGGATTCCGCGTCTTTATCGCCGATCATACCATGGAAGCCCGGCAAATTCTGGAACGCCTTGTAACGGAATTCGCACCGACCAGCGCCAGTTACGGAGACTCCATGACCTTGAGAAATACGGATATTCTCGAATATCTGGCTCAACAGTCATCAATCCGCTTCTATGACGGTTTCCAACCGGATATGCCGCGCGAGCAACGCTGGGAAATTCGCCGCCAGGGGATGACCGCCGATCTTTTCCTGACGGGAATCAATGCCGTCTGCGCCGATGGTTCTTTGTACTGGGTCGACATGGTCGGCAACCGGATCGCTCCGATCGCATTCGGACCCAGGCACGTCATCCTCGTCGCAGGAATCAATAAAATAACACCGACGCCGGAAGAAGCCCGGAAACGCCTCCAGCAAATCGCTCCCCTCAATGCCAAACGCCACCCCGGTTTCAAGACTCCATGCATGGTCACGGGCACCTGCCACGATTGTAATTCCCCCGACCGCCTCTGCAATGCCTATCTGACGATGGCTCGCAGTTATCCCAAACACCGGATATCAGTTATTCTTATCCGGGAAGAAGCAGGATTATAATAACGTTTCGGCAGCGACTTTACCGATCATAAACAAGCCTCCCGGAGTGATTATTTTCCGAGAGGCTTATTTTTCGTTAATGACGTTCAATCACTTGTCGTAAAATTCGATCTTATAGTCTTTGAACTTACCCGGCTCTTTAGAGATCACCTTCTCGTATTTTTCCTGAGTAATGTTCATTTCGAATCCTTCAGTGGAAATGCGTACCATCGCTCGTCCGGCAGCAATTACGTCAAGTTCTTCTTCATTCAGTTCCTTCTTTAAATCATCGTTGTTCATAGCTTTTAATAAGTTTGATATGAATAATAATCGGTTAATTCGTTCAACACCTTCATGACGATTTGGAGTCGGAAAAGGTTACAACAAAAACATTTTTTCACGTTACCTTCGTTCGTCGTTCAACACTGGCGTCTCTCTGAACATGCACTCTCGAGTTCCCGTCAATTTCACCATGGAACCTCGCACCATATTGTGGTGTAACTGTAAAATAGTTTTCAACTACTATTTGAACCTACAAGAAACTGCCTCGCGGACGATTGAAAAATCCAAACGAGACCGATCTCTTTTTCGTCACCGTCATCCACGAGTAAGGATTTATCATTGAATGACGGGAATCAGCCGTCGGATTCTTCCGCTATACACTCGCCAAAACGCGAGCCAACCCTTATGCTTCCCGCACGATGACGATGCCCTCCCACGTGGAAATAATGGCCCCTGCCGGGTCGTTCGAATCCCTTGCCGCCGCTTTGAATGCCGGAGCCGACTCGGTTTACTTCGGCATCGGTTCCCTGAACATGCGTTCCCGAGCCACCGTCAACTTCACGGTGGAAGATCTGCCGGCAATCGTGTCCCAATGCCGGGAACATGAAGCCAAAGCCTATCTGACGCTCAATATCATCGTCTATGATGAAGAACTCGAAGAAGTGCGCCAACTCTGTAACGCGGCCCGCGATGCCGGAATCGACGCAGTCATCGCCTCCGACATGGCCGTCATCGAATATGCCCACTCGATTGGCCTACCCGTCCATATCTCCGTCCAGGCCAACGTCTGCAATATGGCTGCCGTCCGCTTCTTCTCCCGATATGCGGAAGTTGTCGTCCTTGCCCGGGAACTCACGCTCTCCCAAATTCGCCATATCATTGATGGCATCTCCCGTGAACAAATCTGCGGGCCGGAAGGAAAGCTCCTTCGTGTGGAAATTTTTGCCCACGGAGCACTCTGCGTCGCCATCTCCGGAAAATGCTACATGAGTCTCGCGGCCTATAACTCATCTGCCCAGCGCGGAGCCTGCTTCCAAAACTGCCGCCGCGCCTACCGGGTCATCGATGAAGAAACCGGGAATGAGATGGTCATCGACAACAAATACGTCATGTCTCCCAAAGACATTTGCACTGTCGGCGTTCTGGATCAGTTACTCGATGCCGGAGTCTCCGTCTTCAAGCTGGAAGGCCGGGGCAGATCGTCGGACTATGTCCGCACCGTCACATCCGTGTACAAGGAAGCCGCCCAAGCCTGCCGGAACGGAACCTACTCTCCCAATCTTATCGAAATCTGGCTGGAACGCCTCCGCCGCGTCTTCAACCGCGGATTTTGGCAGGGAGGCTACTACCTCGGCAAACCCTGGGGAGAATGGAGCGGCACATCCGTCAACCGGGCCTCCGTTCACAAAGTACATATCGGCAAAGTCACCAACTACTTCCGCAAAAGCGGCATTGCAGAAATATTCCTTGAAGCCGCTCCCCTCTCAACAGGACAGGACATCCTCATTACAGGTCCCACTACAGGAGCCATCGAACTTACCCCCGTTTCTCTCAAAGTCGAGCTGAATCCGGGCTGTCTTACAGAAGTCCCGCTGGCGGAAAAAGGGAGAACCATTTACATCCTCTCCCCGGACAAAGTCCGCCGCAACGACAAAGTCTATTATCTCCGACCGCGCACGCTGGAAGACTAGGCAGCAAGAGAACATATTTTTTGTTGCATTTCATGTGCTTATTTGCGAATTTGTGTGAATATCATTCGTTGTGCCGTCATGATCCACTTCCTCAAAATTGTCCCGCTGGTACACCCAGGCGTACTGTTTGCGGCATGCTTCCTTTCATCGTGCACATCTCATGACTTTGATCAAATACCGAGGACAGGATTCATCTCCCACTACGCGCCAAGCGATAAAGCACGCATGAGTTTCGACTCCTACTGGGATATCAGCGACAACAAGGACTGGGACGAACGGATCACGGGGCAACACGGAAAATCACAACCTATTTACGTGATGCCGGTTACCACGCATTTTCTCCTCAATTATCCGACAGATCCGGAAAAAGCGGAAGATGTCGAGGAACTTTGCCTCTACTTCGACCATCAACTCCGTGAAAAGCTAGCCATTCTGGACCGTCAGGACAACACCTTCCACCTCGTCGACCATCCTACCCGGGATGCTTACCGGGTACAGATCGCCCTCCTTTCCATTACTCCTACCAATGTAACGGCCAATGCAGCCGGGCTCATCGCGGGACACTATCTTAAAGGAAGCGGAGCCGTCCTATCCCAGGTTGTCCCGGGCGGTTCCATCTCCATGGGAGCTAAATTCTTTTCACCCGCCAATAAACTCGTTGCTGAAGTAGCCGACTACGAAAAGGACGAATCATCCGTCATTTCCTACGTCCTCGTAGACACCAAAGACTTCCAGTACTATGCCCACCATCGCCGCCACATTCGAATCTGGTGCGACCAATTCTGTGAAATCTTCACAACTCCCCACGAACACAAAATCAGACGTCCTTGGTTCAGTCTCAACCCTCTGTAGTCAATAACGCACCAGAAAGTCTTTATTCTACTTTTAAAATCAGCTCATACTTTTTCTTCCCTGTCCGGAGATAGTCCTCCTGAAGGACAAAGTCCGGAAGCCATGCATAACTTTTTGTATCACCACACACAGCCTCGACCAGAAAGCTAAACCAATAGGAATAAGGGAACAAATCCACCGGCTGTTTAGGAGGAGTTCCGGGAGCTCCGGGAGCCGGATGATAGAGTTCGTACAAATTCATGATCTCTACCATTCCATTCGGGGCCGTCTGGAATGTTCGGAAGGCGTCCGGGTATACATCCCTCCTGTTGTGTGCACCTCCCGCCCGCGTGCCGTAAAACCTAACGCTGGCCCCAGGCACAAGCTGTCCGTGTTTCATCACTTTGATCACGAGTTTTTCCGGAAAAATCTTCTTCGGCAGTTCCCGGTCCAATTGTTTTTGCCTGGCAGTATAGTTGAACAGGGCGGAACAATAGTCACTCCATACCCGGAAACCAGTCCCCATATTGCAGGGAGGCGGATTCAAGTCTTTATGGCTGACAGGGTTGTCTTCCGCCAGTATTTTATATTGATAGAGATCGGTCGCTCCGCGCATATGTCCATACTCATGTCCCAAATCACTGTATGTACCCTGCAGAGGTGGTTCCTTCGAGAAAATATCCCCATTTTTTGCCTGTTCCTCCAATGTCCGGTAACACATCACGACACACTGCCCGCTTTCACCGCCACCTCCGCAAGATGTTCCGCTGGCAACTGCATCCAAGGCGAAAAAAACGACATAATCATACATTCCCGTATCTAGCTTGCCAAAAGCTTGTTTCTTGAAAAAATCAATTCTGTTCCGATCCCCCTGAGTATCATACATACGCAGACCGGCCGGTACAAAACGAAAATAATAATGGAACCGGTTCGGGCTCTCATTAAAAAATTCCGTCGTTTGCGCAAACATTCGATTCAGTTTCTTCCGGAAAATTGTTTCCCCTCCGTATCGTTCCACACTCCCTTTGTCAGCCCAGACCAAGGCCCTGTACTCGATCACTTCCTGTTCTTTGCCCAAAGAAAGAGGAAACGAGTCACTGCCTTTGGAACTCAAAGGCCAAAAGACCATCATCGCAAGAACGAGAGACCACAATAATTTTGCGGGAAACGTAGTCATCACTATTGTTACGCTCTCTATGGTTCATTTCTATCCGAAAACAAGTCGTCAGCGGACTACACTTCCGGCAAGAATCCTAACCTAGCGCCGGGCCAATTCACTGGAATAGGCAAGTCCCAGAGAAGCGCCATGTTCCCTTATCCACGCACGCAGACTGGTTGTCCCTAAGGCAGGAGCCGAGGAAGCCAGACGGTTCTCCGTCAATCCGCGTATTTCATCTCGCGTCAGCATCACGTCACCGTGCAAAAAACCAAGCAGGGTTGTCGCCGCATGTACCAGGGGAACCGCCCAGTACGGAGTCCCTATAACCGGGCGGGAAGCTCCTATGGCATGTCCCAATTCCTCAAACAAACCGCGGAAGGTCAAGGAATCCGGACCGACAGCATCAATCACCAAGTTCTCCGTATCGTTTCGCCCGGCTTCGCGGACAGCCAATTGAGCCAAATCCCGGACATGGATCGGGCGTACCTCATAGTCACCCTTCCCAAACACAAGTACAAGAGGAAAATGTCGCAAGACCCACGCCATATTATTCAGCAGAATATCCTCTCCCTCCTGCTCTCCAAACAGAACAGCCGGACGTAAAATACTGAACGGGACCCCCAGGGAAGCCAACTCTTCTTCCAGCTGCGCCTTGCCGCGGAAATAGGACAGACCACTCTGAGGGTCGGGGTTCGTAATACTCACATGCACAATTCTTTTCACATCCGCCTCCCGTGCCGCATGAAAGAGGATCTTCGTATGCGCCACGGCTTGCTCATGGGAAAACTTTCTATGATTGAAACGTACCCAGTAGGTATTGAGCAAGACATCGCACCCTTGTAACGACGCAGCCAGCCTCGCCGGGTCATCCCACGACAAAGGAGCCAACCGGATGTTTCCGGGATTGGAACGGTATCTGGAATTCGTCAACCCCAGCACGCGATATCCTTGTTCCCGGGCTTCTCCGGCCATATAACGGCCGCTATACCCCAGAACACCTGTAATTGCTAATGCTTTCGCTTTCATTTCTCTTATTTCTGTAATTTCAGAATTTTGTTGCTACATGATTACCCGTTTAATCCATCGCTCCGTTTAATGCCCGACCGACCGAAACAATTTGGCAACGGTTTTCATGGCCATACGCCATACGGCAGGCTTGCACCGGAGGGCAAGATCCGCCAGGTCACATCCCTTTCGGAGGATTTCCTCCATCGCTTCCAATCGTTTCTCGGCAAAAGAATCCTTAGCCTCACGAGCCATGGACAAACATTCGGCAACCGATTTCAAAACGCCGTCCGCTTCACGTTTCTTGCGCTCCTCCACAATCAGACGGGCCATTTCCCAAACATCCGATACACAGGAATAATACGCCTTACGATCCCCGATCCGGCTTTCTTTGAGAACGAGTCCCCATCCTTCCAACTCCTTTAATGCTTGCGACACATTGGAACGCGCCATACTCAGAGCCAGCGAAATATCCTCGGCAGTCATCTCCTCCGGAGATAGATATAGCAACGCATGTACAGCCGCCGCAGAACGGTTGATTCCCCAGCGGGATCCCATATCTCCCCACTTTTCAATAAAACGGATTTGGACCTGGCTCAATTCCATGGATGTAATTTCTGAAATTTCTGAAATTTAAGCAACAAAAAAATGATTTTTCTTGATGAACCAATTTGGAAGAGCCGAATACAGGGAATCGAGTTATTCGCCGGTCTGGGCATCCATCATTTGCCGCCGGTTACGCAATTCGTTTCCCCGTTCCAGTTCCCTGGCATATTTGCTTGTCCCGGGAGCCAGGGAAGCAGCTTGGCGGAAGTAATTGTCAGCCTTGCTCTCATTTCCGGATTTGCGGGCAATCACACCGAGCAGAAAATATCCTTCGGGATCATTCGTCTGGCTGACATACTGGAGAGCGATGGACTCGCCTTGAGACCAATTGCCGGCCTTGCACGCATTGGCGGCCTGTTCCAACAGAGGTTTCTCACTGGACGTATCGATATTGACGCTATAGGAGCCCATGTGGGGGATCAAATCGTTCGTAATCTCCCGAGCCAGGGAAGATGCCGGGAAATTCTCCTCGCCATAGAAGTAGTCCGAATAGGTTTTCACCCCCAGGACACTGCCATCCCGCCATACGGCACGGCAGGTCAGGTGGACATTGTAACGATCCGAAGAAGAGCTGTGATGTTTTTTGTCCTTCTTATTGTCGCGGTGGTCATCGGAATCGTAAGTTCTGTCCCGGTACACATCCAGATCGAGATGCAACACGGAGTCGGCCCATGCCGGAGAATTGGCAACCGTATAGAACCCGCTGTTGATCAAACGCTTCTCCACTTGGCTCACTAATTCCGGGGAATACCGTGAAAAGGACGACGTCACACATACCTTGGATCCATGCCCCATGTTGATCTTGGCCGGAACAGGCTGATCCAAATACAAATCAGTCCCACAAGAAACGAGCAGAAAAACAGACAAAACAACAGACAAAATCGAAGAGAAACATTTCATAAGGATAGTCTCGAATACCGTGTGATTACTATACAATACACAGGAAGGCAATAACAATCAAATCTCCTCCTCCCCCATCCGCTCCATGCTGTTGCCCTCCATCTCTTCATCATTGGCCGAAATGCGGAGAGGTTCCCAGCACCCACAAATCCAAAAACATCAGGATCCGGGCGGCGCGTTCGCGCAGCCACATGCGCAATTGCGTTTTGCGCGTGCTCGTGTCCGGCGCATTGCAAGCCCAGGCATTGATGCCATGGTGAGCGGCAATCGCCAGAGCCCGGGCGTTGTGGTAGGGCTGGGAGACGATCACGATACGCTCCGCGTGGAACACGTCGCGAGCACGCACGATCGAATCGAGCGTACGCAGTCCGGCATAGTCGCACACAATTTTATCCTCCGGGACACCCTGTTCAACGAGCGCCTTCTTCATCTCCCGCGGCTCATTGTAGTACCGGAAACGGTTATCTCCGGAAACAATCAAGGAAGACACCTTGCCGGATTTCCACAGCTCGGCTGCCATTTTAATTCTGTTGACAAAGGAGGTGTTCACATGCTTGCCGACCATCGGCGAGCAACCGAGCACCAAGCCCACGGAATTGCTCGGAAGTCCCGATGGAGAATCCACCATGCGGTCATGCGACTGGACAAATACATAGCTCTCGGACACAAGCATCAGGAGCAACACCAAAGCCACGGGAACACCGCCCCCCCATCTCAGCCAGCGGCTTCGCCACAGAACAGAAAGCACACGTTTCCAGAAGGGAGGGGAAACACTCTTCTCCCGTGGCTGGGTCTGTTCCGTACATCCCTGCATGATTCCGGTTCGGGAAAAAGCCGGGCGGCTTTACTTGATTGCCTTCGCCCGTTTCTGGACAAACTTCTCCATCTCCTCCATCTGGGCTTCCAGGCAGGATACCAGTTTCAACTGGGTGCGGCAGCGGATCAGATTGTGATCCGGCTTGGATGTCTTGAAATATACGTCGCCTTCCAAATAGTCAGTTAGGAAGCGGATTCCGATTTCCAACGTAATCAGCTTCCCGGAAAACGCCAGAAAGTCGATCTCCTCCTGAGTCAGGAAACCGCTGGCCGCATCCAGATAACCTTCAATGATCGACTGGAACATGGAAATGCGGAAACGGACTTTGGAGAGATCCTCCTCGTCCTCGGCAGCCGGAGTCGTTACCGTCCGAACCATATCCCCGACATCGTAAAGCACCAGTCCCGGCATCACCGTATCCAAATCGATCACGCAGACGGCTTGGTCGGTTTCCTCATCCAGCATGACGTTGTTAATCTTGGTATCATTATGCGTAATGCGGACAGGCAGGCGGCCTGCCTTCTGCAGGTCGAGCAAAACATCGACATCCTTCTCCCTCTTCCGGATAAAATCCAATTCCTCCCGGCACGACTCCAGACGGGCGACGGGATCCAGTCTCGCCACTTCCATCAGGCGGTCAAAACGCTTGCGCGTATCATGGAATCCGGGAATCGTCTCGACCAGGTCGGAAGGATTCATGTCGCTGATCAAATCCTGAAAAGACCCGAAAGCATAGCCGGCCTGATAGGCCTGGCGCGTATTCTCCACAATGTCGTACGTGTGGGTTCCTTCGATGTAGTTATAGCAGCGCCAGATCCCGTCGCCGGGCAATTCGATATAGTTGCGGCCCCCGCGGGCAGGATACAAATTCAGCGTCTGTCCGGCGGAATCCGTACGGCGGCGCAGCACCTTCCAGTTGATATGGCGCGTCACCTTCTCCACATTGCGCATGACGGCACGGGGATCCTTGAAGACATTGCTATTGATCTTCTGGAGGATGTACCTGTCCTCCGTCCCGTCGCTTTTACGATACGTCGCACAATACGTCGTATTAATGTGCCCGCTCTGGATCTCCTTGCCATCCACAAATTCGCCCTCGATGGCAAACATATCTCCAATCTCGGCAATCCGGGCCAGAACCCGGTCGGCTACCTTCGTTTGATTCGTCGGAACAGATTCCATCTTGACCTCTAAAGTTTATAGTTCGAAACACCCCTTAACGGGCAAATTGATAGGCAACCAGGTCGTTCAACTTACTCTTGAGCAAGTCGAGCCCCGTCTGCTCCATCGCGGAAATAGGAACAATATCAAGTTTCGGGAAACGCATGCGGAAACGTTCCAGGTTTTCCTCCGCACCTTCCAAGTCCATTTTGTTGGCCACAATCATCCAAGGCTGTTTGGCGAGTTCCTCGTCGTACAGCTTGATCTCGGTCCGGAGCTGCTCCAGGTCGACGATCGGGTCGCGGCCTTCGCTGCCCGCCATATCAATCACAAACAGGAGCACCTTGCAGCGCGTAATATGGCGCAGGAACTCGTGACCAAGACCGCGGTTCTGGTGCGCCCCCTCGATCAAGCCCGGAATGTCGGCCACAATGCAACGGCGGTGGTTGTCGAACTCCACCACGCCGACGATAGGCTGGAGCGTCGTGAAAGGATAATTGGCCACCTTCGGTTTCGCGGACGAAATATCGCCCAGCAGCGTACTCTTGCCAGCATTGGGGAATCCCACAAGTCCGGCATCGGCAATTCGCCTCAGTTCAAAATAAAACACCCCTTCCTCGCCAGGAGTTCCGGCTTCGGCCTCCTTGGGCGCCTGATTGGTAGGAGAACGGAAATGCCAATTTCCCCGTCCTCCCTTGCCGCCCTGGCACAAGACAAACTTATCCCCGACTTCCGTCAGGTCGGCAACCAGTTCCATCTCCAAAGCGTCTTCATCGGAACGGTCCAGATAAGTAGCCTCCGCCATAGAGGAAGCATTCGTCCTGTACACGCGCGTACCGGGAGGCACCTTGCCAATCACGGATTTCCCATTCTTGCCGTGTTTTTTAAAATCCTTGCCGCCAACGCCTTCCGTGGCAATCAACTTGGGATCGTAGAAAAATTTCCGCAGGTCATTCGTATGCGGATCCACCTCCAGGATCACACTGCCTCCGTCTCCGCCATCTCCTCCGTCCGGCCCGCCCTTGGGGTTGAATTTACCCCGGTAGAAGCTGGCGGAACCGTTTCCTCCCTTGCCCGCTTTGGCAAAGATGCGAATGTGATCAACAAACATGAACATATTTTACCGGATTTACGGCAAATAGCAAGTTCCACCCCGGAAGCTTTGTGTCCTAACCAATTCTTTAAGATTGATTTTACCGGCAATTAAGCCATTATTCATACCACTTACGCCATGCCGACATTAGAAATCACCGCCCCCGGCTTGTCCCTACCGCCCGTACACCTGTCCATGGACAAGGATTATTCCGCCACCATCGGACGGTCGGAAGCGGCCGACATCTGCCTGCCCATCGGCTCCGTTTCTTCCATGCACTGCACGATTGTCCGCGTACCGGGAGGCTACGAAGTCAGAGACATGGGGTCTACGAATGGCGTCATCTACCGGGGACAGCTCCTCACCCAGGCCCCCCTTCCCCCCGGAGGAGAAGTCCTGCTCGGCGAAGCCTCCGTCCAACTACTTGCCTCCGATGAGGAAAAAGCCATCCTCGAGGCGGAAAAAGCCGCTTCCGGCCGGCAAACTCCCGCACAACAACCCGCAGCACCCGCAGCACCCGCAGCAGACGACGACTTTGTCGACTTATCCGATCTGAATCTGGAAGACGACCAGCCCTCCGACACCGTCGTTCCCGAACGCGAAACCCTGATCTCGTCCGCCCCCCAGCCGGAAACCGTCCACGGCATTGCCCTGCCTTCCACAGACCCCGCCCATCCCGAATACGGACAGCTTCACTACGGAGCCACTCCGGACGAAGACGAACAGGCACCCCCGTCGCCCCGCCGCTACGCGCCGCCCGCACCGAAAAGCAACTACCCGGCCATGATCCTCTACGCCCTCATCATGTTCGTCCTGGGAATCGGTACCGGCGTCACTTACAAATACTATTCCAACACCGGGGAACTCCTTCCCATGGTTATGATGGACATCCACTCCCCCAAGGAGACTCTTTCCCAGCACAAACAGCAGGCCCAGGCTGAACTCGATCGCGTCAAAGCCATCCGCGATACCGATGCCCAGGCATCATCCCCGGAAGCTGACGAATAAATCTACCTGTACCGCATTCGATCTGGTTAAGACAGAAACGGTCCCTTTCCTCTTCGGCTCTTCCAAACTATCTTCGGCCGGGCGTTTCATTTACCGTGTGTATATGAAATGACTTTTCCATCGGCTTTATTGATGACGATCTCGGCCACACCGCCGACGCCATCCCCATGAAACGTTCCTACAATACGGAAACTCTCCCCGAGATCCGTGACATTCCACGGACGTTGGTTCAAAACATTTTCGCCGTAAACAGATTCCAGAATTACTTCTGCAAGTTTCACAGCCGTTTTCTCCCGCAGGTTTAAATTCCTCACAACAGGCTTTCGTTCCGTGGTCGCAGCACGATTCCCATGTTCTTCCGCACCCTCGCTGCGAGAAACCACTCCCCCCAAACACACAGCAGCCAAACAACACGAAAATATTTTCCATTGATCCATGATAGAACGCCTTATCTTTGATGTTCTGTCCAAGGAAGTTGAGGTTATTTCTCATAAACAACCGTCCTTCTACCTGAATAGAATAATATTATATCAAAACCATTTCCGAAGAAAGTCAAATTTCCGGTTACAGATCATACTCCACCACTGGAACATGATTGTTTTCCGCCTTCCTCCGCAGCGACATATCATCGACAAATCGACGAATATAAAGACAGGAAAGGGCTAACGGCATCATCTTGTACCCACCTCCGAATATTACTAAACACAAGATGTTTTCATACTCCCGGCATCATAACCATTCGATTCTCGGCATTAGAATTTGACGGTCTTGTTATGGGGAGAGTATTTATTTCGACTGTTACTGCCTGTATGGTATTTTCTTACACTTCACTATTCAGCATAAAATCAATACAACAATTTTCATGGAGCAAAATATACCCATGTTTATAAATGTTAAGATTGCTTAAATAAAATTTCAAATAGATATTCGGTTGCGAATTTTTATTTCCACCCGTCTATTAAAAATAGATCTTCTCCCCATTTCTTCACCTTTATGAAACAAAATATCCAAATCATAGAGAACAAAAACTTTAGCCTCCCAAAATAAAACACCATCAACATATCGGACAATACATTTTCTATAATCTTGTGGATCAATTCTAATATTATCTATGGAAATCGATGATATATTTCCTATTTTTTCATCCTCGCTTAGAATTCTATTATTTTCCAAATTCGATTCGACATGATCAGATATACGTATTTTTATAAAAAATGGATTAGATAAATAATTTTCAGGCCCTACATAATTCACACATTTACCTGATTCTCCATTTATTGATAATTGATACGACAGAAAAGAGTCGAAATTTATATATCCTTTAGACATGTCGGACAAATTACAATCATCACAAGAATAATATATGTTGAAATTTGTAATATTTATTTTTCCGTCGCACGTTTCAAATTTATTTGCAATCAAGTTTTTGAGAAATCTCTTATCTTCTTCCGACGGCAAAGAGCATATTTCAGCATTGGGGTATATTTTATTATCTCCAAGAACAAAACAAAGCACGATGGCATATATAAAATACAAAACAATAAATATTTTCATATCGGTTAATTTGTTTTCCTTTTATATTTCAATATTATTTTCTTCATTCCCGGCATATGGTAGTCAGATATATATAAATTGTCTTTTCCATAATCAACGTATTTTGCAACAACATCATAAACCAAACGATACTCTTTAGTATAATAAATACCGCCAAGATCGTCACATACTGTTTTTAGATGTCCATCTACAGGAAATATTTTAGGATCAAAAACACTTGATTTGAAAATAAATTTATCTTTGATATATCCTTTTGATGTCGGCAAAGTAGAATTGACCGAAAAGAAATATTCCGACGGTCCATGAACAAAAAATACAGGAGGAGAAAACTCTTTCTTTGATTCATTAAAGTACGAATAAATTGCAACATTAAACTCTCCGGCAAAAACATCTCCATCATAATAAGATACAATTTTGCAACTATCTGATATAGCCGGATAAATATCTGTTTTATGATTACTACTTGGCAACAAAACAAATAAAACTAAAATTATCAGAAACAACAAGGATACAATTACTTTTTTCATCTCCATCTATTTTTATAGTTACTTCAAAAATAATATCATCATACTCCGGATCATTGCTTGGCGATATTTATAATATTTACCAACAGAAAATGAACAGTATTTTCACTAGGATTACCTCCCCGACAGGAAGATCCGATCTCATAGAAGCCATTCTCAATCAAAGAGGCTTTTCCCGCCATGAAAGGTTTCAACATAAAACAACTCACAGCCATAGCGAATTGAACGATCCCCAGTATTATGGCGCCCACAAAACACCACATCATGACCAAGCGGTAATTCATAGCATCTGTCATCATATCCAAAAATAAAAAAATGCAACATTTTTTATGATTATTCCAATTTTGGACATTAGGATGAAACGTTCATTCTTTCTCCCGGATCGAATCACCCAGAATTGATTGATCGCGTGTCTACCGGCACAAAAAATTCTCCAGCTCGCGTCGCTAAACGAACACGAGCTGGAGAATGAAAAAAAAGCGAAAAATGGTCAGAGGATTGGGGCCTTAGAGGCCGCCGTGTTCTTTCTCGCGGACTTGCTTGGCTTTCTTGCCTCCGCGGATTTTACCTTCGTTTTTCTTGTCGTAGGTCCAGACAAACTGGTCTTCGTAGGACTTGCCGTCCTTGGAAACGCGGGCCATGATTTCGTTGTCGCCTTCGCGGAGTATAATGTCGTCGAAGATGAAATGAACATCCGTCGTTCCCTGACGCGGAGAGGCCATTTTCTTGCCGTTGACGAAGAGTTCCGGCTCCCCGACATTGGAATAGACGGTAACGGGCGTCTTCTGGTGCGTGCGTTCCACCGCACGCCGCTGGGTGATGTAAAGGACGGGTTCCTTGCTCCAATTGGCTTTGTACCAGTAGAAGGGATCCTTCTTGATCGTACGGTCGAAGGTCACTAGTCCCTTCATGTTGCGCGCAGGGACACCACCCTGCATCTGCACGGGCGTGGCAAAGTCGAAGGTGTTCCAGATATAGGAAGCCAGGAGACAAGGGTGTTTGGCAATCACTCCCCACTGAATCTCATGGAACTTGGTCGCAAATTCCTCCGGGTAGAACTGTCCGAAGAATTCGCCGAAATCTCCCGTGTCTTCATCATGCTGGTCCACATTGGCTTCCGCACCGTATTCCGCAAGCATGGCCTTGTAGCCGGGGAATTTTTTGGCAAGACCGTCCGCCCAGGCTTCAATGCCGTTGATACGGCCTTCGTACCAGCCGAAATAACGGTTCATGCCCTGGATGTCGGCATTGAGATTGACCGCGTGATCCATCTTGCCGAAACCATTCACCGAAACGGTGTAGCGGTCCGGATCCTCCGTCTTGGCAAGGTCGTTGAGCTCCATCGTCGTGGAACGTACATAATTGGCCGGGTTGTACACTTCGTTATGAAGCCCCCAGACATAGATGGACGGGTGGTTGTAGTTCTGGCGGATCAGCTCCGTGAGCTGCTGCCTGGCATTGTCGCGTTCCTGAGTAGTCGTCGTATTGACGAACGGGATCTCCGCCCAGATGATGAAACCCATCTTGTCGCACTGGGAGTAGATGCGTTCCGCCTGCTGGTAGTGGGCGAAACGGATTGTCGTAGCTCCGATCTCCTTGATGACTTCGAGATCGGCATCATGGTTTTCGTCCTTCAGGGCACTGCCGAGGCCAAACCAGTCCTGGTGACGGCACACGCCGTACATCGGCACTTTTTTACCGTTGAGGTACATGCCGTCGCCGGCTTTTAATTCGAAGTGGCGGAGTCCGAGAGGCTGGGTCTGTTCATCGACCACTTTGTCGCCATCGACGAGCTGAGTAACCACCTCGTAAATATAGGGATCGTCCTGTCCCTGCCAGAGATGCGGTTTTTCGATTTTGAACTCTTGTTCGAAGATCTGGCGGCCCTGGGGCAACACTTCAACCGGACTTTCCTTGCTAGCCTTCACCGTCTTGCCGTCCGCTTCGTAAATCGTCGTACGGAGCGTGATTTTTTTGGCTTCCGGGTACTTGTTTTCAAGCTTCACCTTAGCGGTAACGTCGGCGGATTCCGGGGTAACGTTGCGCTGGCGCAGGTAAACTCCGGGAGAGGCGTAATCGAGCACGGAAATGTTGAGCTTGTCCGTCACGATCAATTCCACAGGACGATACATGCCTCCATACACACCAAAGAGAGTGTGGTTGACAGGAATAACGTCGGGGCGGGCCTTGTTGTCGGCCTTAACGAGAATCTCGTTGTCCTGCCCCGGCTTGATCAGGTCGGTAATTTCGACGGCAAAGGCGGAATAGGCTCCTTTGTGATTACCGGCAAATTGCTTGTTGACAAAAACGTCCGCCACGGAACCGATGCCCTGGAAGCGGAGAAAGACGCGCTTGCCGTCCAGGTCGGTACCGGGGTTGAAGTTTTTCTTATAATAGGCGTTGCCTTGGTAGAACTTGTTTTTTACGGTCTGCATGTCCTGGGCATTCCAGGTATGCGGGATCTCGACGGCCTCCCAGCCATCGGCCAATTCCTTGGCATCCGGCTTGAGAGATTCCGGAAACGGGCCTTTTTTGAAGGCCCATCCGTCGTTGAAAGAAGACACCTCGCGCGCCAGGGCGCAGGCGGAAAGCAGGACTACTGCCGAGAGCAGTTTATAGAACGTGGTTCTGATGTGCATGGTCGTATGGGGGGATAGCGAGAGGCAGGATCGGCGGGCAAATACCGACTGCCACTCGCAATAAGGCCACGGGCACGTCAGGGAGACACGCTCCCGGGACCGGTTCAGGGAGAGAAGAAGCCTTTTTATGCAACGGGAGTACCCGTCGTAGCAGTCAGTTCCTTGAAGCGGGCCAGCAACCGGGCCGTCACAGGACCGATTTTGCCGGAGCCGATCACATAACCGTCCATCTTCGTCACCGGCACGCATTCGGCGGCAGTACCCGTCAGGAAGCATTCGTCCGCGCAGGTAACGGTGTAACGGTTCATCGTACGTTCCTCGGCGGGAATGCCGAGTTCGTTGCAGATTTCAAGAACGACGCGGCGGGTAATACCGTCCAGCGCACCGTCGGTCACGGGCGGAGTAAAGACAGTGCCGTTTTTCACGATGAAAATGTTGTCGCCCGTGCATTCGGCGACATTGCCGGCTTCATTGAGCATGAGGGCCTCGGCAACACCCATCCGCACGGCTTCCATCTTGGCCAGGATGTTATTGAGGTAGTTGAGCGACTTCACTTGCGGACAGACCATGTCCGGACGGTTGCGGCGCACGGAACTGGTGATGAGAGCCAATCCGTTTTCATACACGGAGGGATCGTACAAGGCGATCTTGTCGGCAATAATGTACACCGACGCATTCTTGCAGTTGAAAGGACTCAACCCGAGATTGCCGACGCCGCGTGTCACCACCAGGCGGATATAGCCGTCCGACAGACCGGAAGCCGCTACGGTTTCGCAGGTAGCGTGGATGATTTCGTCAAAGGCATAGGGTATATCCAGAAGAAGATACCGGGCCGAATCAAACAAGCGGACGATATGATCCTCCAGACGGAAGACCCGGCCATTGTAAAAACGGATGCCTTCGAAAATGCCGTCGCCGTAAAGAGTGCCATGATCGAACACGGAGAGCTTCGCTTCCGTTTCGTCAACCAGTTTGCCGTCTAGCCAAATTTTCATAATGCAGGAAATAACAAAATTAATGCCGGAGTATTTTAATCGACACTTCGAGAAATAAAAGGAATAAGTTCGATTCCTTATTATTTCCTGACATTTCAGCGGTTCCGGAGGAGAAAAAATGACCATTCACCGGATATTCCGCCGAATGCGGGGTTGAGTTTTCCCTCTGGTTGTGTATATAGCGAGACATGTTCGTTCCCCAATGTGTCGGCTTGATCGCACCCGCCGACAAACCGGGTGTCCCGGAAGCCATCAAAGCCGCCCGCAAGGCTTTCCAAAGCCGCAGTATCCGCGTCATTTCCATCCGTAGTCGCAAATCCTTCGAAGAAGATGCCGCCGGAACGGACCTGATCATTACATTCGGGGGAGACGGCACCATGCTGTCCGCCGCCTCCAAGGCGGCCATGCTCGACATCCCGATGGCCGGAGTCAATCTGGGGCGCCTCGGATTCCTGACGACAATTTCCGTTCACGAAATCGATGCACTGGTCCAATCCCTGGCCGACGGGACGTGTTCCGTGGAAGCACGCACCATGCTGGAAACCTACCCCGTCGGAGAAAATGGAGAGCCCCGCAGCCAGCGCAAACTGGCTCTCAACGAAATCACTCTCACCAGAAATCAGACCGGGAAAATGGTCGATCTGGACGCCGAAGTCGACGGCCGCCTTCTGAACCGCTATCACGCCGACGGCATCCTCGTAGCCACGCCGACAGGCTCTTCCGCCTACTCGCTTTCCGCAGGAGGTCCGCTCATCTGGCCGGAATCCTCCGTTTTCTGCGTGACTCCGATCTGTCCGCACAGCCTGACCAACCGTTCTGTCGTCCTTCCCGACCAGGCAACCATCCGCCTTCGGCCCAGGGCACGCCGGGGAAGAGCGGATTCCATGCAATATTCTGCCGACGGGCGCGACACCCAAAGCATTGATGTCGGAGAACACCTCGTCATTCGCAAAGCGGAGGAAAAACTCCTCCTCGTCCACATGCCGGGTTACAACTTCGGCCAGCTTCTCCGCGCCAAACTACGCTGGCAGGGAGCAGAACTCCCCTGGGACCAGGCATGACGCTCCGGAGAAATTCAGGCAATATTCCCAATCGAAAACGAAGGGATACTCGATCCCTCCGCAATCTAAAATTTTATGCCTCAAGGGGTCCCGGAAACGGAAAAATTTGAAAAAAACGAATGCGGGCTTGACGAAAACCCCTGAGCCGTAGTAGGGTTTGCGCCCCGCCATATTGTTTGGCGGCATCAAAAACCACGCAACTGCGTAATACACAGAACCATGAAGACCCACGTGAAAAAAGGCGACGAAGTAGAAATCATCGCCGGACGCGACCACAAGGGCAAGCGCGGCACCGTTCTCTCGGTGAACGCAGCCAAGGGAACTGTCATCGTAGAAGGCGCCCGCAAAGCCAAAAAAGCTGTGCGCCCGACCGAACAGAACCCCGAAGGCGGCATTCAAGAGATCGACGCCCCAATTCATATCTCCAATGTGAAGAAGGTTGGCTAGGCAATGCCTACCCTGCGCTTAAGCCGTTAACAAAACGATCATTAGAGCTGACCCGCTAAAACAATGAGTACACCAACGTTACAGACATACTACCGCGAAAAAGTTGCTCCGGCACTTCAAGCGAAGCACGCCTACGCAAACGTCCACCAGATCCCCAAGTTGGAAAAGATCGTGGTGACTTCCTGCATGGGCAAACAACCCGACCGCAAGCAAGCAGTCGAGGATGCCGTCAATGAAATTGCCAAAATCACCGGTCAAAAGCCGGCCATGACCTACGCCCGCAAGAGCGTCGCCAACTTCAAAGTGCGCGAAGGGGAAGTCCTCGGCGCCCGCGTCACACTGCGCGGAACCCGCATGTGGGAATTCCTGGACCGCTTCATCAATATCACCTCGCCGAACATTCGCGACTTCCGCGGCCTTTCCGCCAAGTCCTTCGACGGTCGCGGCAACTATGCCGTCGGTATCTCCGACCAGTCCATTTTCCCTGAAATCGAACTGGATCAGATCAAGCGCCAGATCGGCTTCGACATCATTTTTGTGACGTCCGCCAATACGGACGAAGAAGGTCGTGATCTCCTCCGCGAACTGGGCGTGCCCTTCCGCGAACAGAAGAAGGCCTGAGAAACATAACGCGAACGCTTAACTTTTTTCATCAAATGGCCGTTATTACTGACCCCATCTCGGATTTCCTCACCCGCCTCAAGAATGCGAGCAACGCCCGCAAAGAGGAATTCTCCGCTCCCTTCTCGAAGATCAAGGCTGAAATCGCCCGCATCCTCAAGGAAGAAGGCTACATCTGGAACTACGAAATCGTAGGTGAAGGCATCCAGAAAGAAATCAAGGTGAAGACGAAGTTCACGGAACAGGGCAAACCTGTTCTTACGGACGTCAAGCGCTGCTCCAAGCCCGGACGCCGCCAATACATCGCCTCTTCTGAAGTTCCCCGCGTCCTCAGCGGACTCGGTATCGCCATCGTCTCCACCTCTCACGGAATGATGACCGGTGCGCAGGCTCGCAAGCAGAACTACGGCGGTGAACTCATCGCCCTCGTTTGGTAAACCCTGAAACTTTACACGAACAATGTCTCGAGTTGGTAAAAAATCCATCATTGTGCCGGACAAGGTAACGGTGAAGATCGACGGTTCCACCATCAACGTCGATGGTCCCAAGGGAAAGCTTTCCTGGGAACTTCCCGAAGGTATCACCGCTACGCTTGAAGGAACGGAACTGACCGTTTCCCGTGCGAGCGAAAGCCGCAAGCACCGCGCCCTCCACGGCACCAGCCGTTCCCTGATCAGCAACATGGTCACGGGCGTCAGCCAGGGCTTCGTCAAGGACCTTGAAATCATCGGCGTCGGTTTCCGTGCCGCTGTCAAGGGTAACATCCTCGACCTCAACCTCGGTAAATCCCACCCCATCAACCACCCCATTCCCCAAGGATTGACGGTCACCGTGACCGACAACACCAAGGTCAAGGTGGAAGGTGTCGACAAGCAGGTAGTCGGACAGTTCGCCGCCGAAGTGCGCGCCTACTATCCGCCGGAACCCTACAAGGGTAAAGGTGTCCGTTATGCCGGTGAAATCATCCGCCGCAAGGAAGGTAAGAGCGTCGGCAAGTAATTCGCTAACAATTTGCATTAAACTCACAGAATATGAGTACTATCAATCGCAAGGCCATCCGCGAAAGGATCCATCGCCGCATCCGCAGAAAGGTTACCGGTACCGCTTCCCGTCCCCGTTTGGCTGTTCACTTCTCCAACCGTCACGTCTATGCTCAAATCATCGACGACGTGAAGGGCGTCACCCTCTGCTCCGCCTCAACGGCTGATGCTTCCATCGCCTCTCCCGCTAAACTCGCCAACAGCGATACCGCCACGAAAGTCGGTACCCTCGTTGCCGAACGCGCCAAGGCTGCCAACATCACTGAAGTCGTTTTCGACCGCGGTGGTTTCTCCTTCCATGGCAAGGTTAAGGCTTTGGCCGACGCCGCCCGTGAAGCTGGTTTGAAATTCTAATTGAGAGAAAGATTCCCCAACAATGAATAACGAAACGGAAAACTCCGTACCGGCAACTCCCGAAGCGTCCGCTCCCGCTGAAACCCAGCAGCCCGCTTCCACCAGAGCTCCCCGTGGCCGTGGTAACGGTAACTTCCCCGGTGGCCCCCGCGGTCCCCGTGGTCCCCGCCGCGAAGGCGGTCCCCGTCGTGACGGACGCCGTGGTCCCCAAGCCGAGGTTCCAGAAGAAGAAGGCCCCCAGCTCATGGAAAAGGTTGTCTTCATCAACCGTTGCGCCAAGGTCGTCAAAGGTGGTCGTCGCTTCTCCTTCTCCGCCCTCGTTGTGAGTGGCGACCAGGAAGGCCGCGTCGGCTACGGATTCGGCAAGGCCAACGAAGTAGCCGACGCCATCCGCAAAGCTACGGAAAGCGCCAAACGTGCCCTGCGCCCTGTTGCTATCGTCGACGGCACCATCCCGCATGAAGTATACACGGAATTCGGCGGCGGCAAAGTTCTGCTGAAGCCTGCCTCCCCCGGTACCGGATTGATCGCCGGCAACACCGTCCGTGCCGTCCTTGAAGCTGCCGGTGTCCGCGATATCATCGCCAAGTCCCTCGGTTCCTCCAATCACGCCAACGTCGTGAAAGCCACCCTGAATGCCCTCGCTTCCCTGCGTACGAGCGACCAGGTTCTTTCCCAGCGCGGTTTGAAGAAGGAAAAGGCCATCTAATCCTTGAAGGGAGGAGCTCCGGTTCCTCCCTATTTCACCATCAACCTATCATTTTAGACAGATGCTTAAACTTCATTCGATTAAGCCCAATCCCGGAGCCAAGCACCGCAAAAAGCGCCTCGGCAACGGTGAAAGCTCCGGCCTCGGCAAAACCTGCGGCAAGGGCAACAAGGGCCAGAAAGCACGTTCCGGCGGTACCATCCGTCCGGGATTCGAAGGCGGTCAGATGCCCCTTCACCGCCGTCTTCCCAAGAAGGGATTCAGCAACAAGCGTTTCCGTGACACTATCGTCGCCGTCAACGTTTCCCAGCTCGACAAGTTCTTCGAAGCCGGTGAAATTGTCGACGAAAACACGCTGCGTTCCGTTGGCCTCGTCCAGGGGAACTGCGACGCCGTCAAACTTCTTGGCAATGGCGAACTGACCAAGAAACTCAACGTCACCGTTGATTTCGTCAGCGCTTCCGCCCGCGAAAAGGTCACCCAGGCCGGTGGTACTCTCACCGTTCTGAGCGAAGCCTGATCCGGGTGATGAAATTCTTCCGCGAACCGGGTGTGACGCAGCTCCGCCCGGTTCGTTGATGCGCGTTCAAGATCCTCTTCTCCCTCCGGGGAGTGTCAACAATTGCCCAGACTGCCTGAGGGCATTGCGGAGGTTCACGCAAGATGCAGCTGCACGTCAATTTTCTCACATACCCTATTATATATGATCTCCGCATTTGCGAATTCAATGAAAGTTCCGGAGCTGCGCAACCGGATCTTGTTCACACTGGCGATGATTATCATCGTCCGTCTCGGTGTCCATCTTCCGCTGCCCGGCGTTAATGTCGAAGTCCTGCAGCAGTGGATCGAGCACCAGTCCTCGGATGAAAGCGGCATAGGAGGTCTTGCCTCCGTGCTGACGATCTTTTCCGGTGGCGGCCTCCAGCAGCTCGGTATTTTCGCATTGGGGATCATGCCGTACATCTCCGCCTCTATTATGACCCAGCTCCTCACGGCCGTCGTGCCGCAATGGAGCAAGATGGTGCGCGAAGAAGGCGGACGCCAGAAAATGACGAAGTGGACGCGCGGCATCGCCATTGGCATCGCCATCGTCCAGGGGTGGTTCCTCGTCGTCTCTCTGGAACACCCGGAACGTTTGAACTTCCTCTCCGGCATTGACAAATTCGGTGACCTGGTCATGTTCCCCGGACCGATGTTCGTCATTTCCACGATTCTGACGATTGTGGCCGGCACCATGTTCCTGATGTGGATCGGTGACCAGATTACGGAAAAGGGCATCGGCAACGGTGTCTCCCTGATCATCTGCGTCAACATCATCCACTCCCTGCCCGGTGCCTTGACCCTGGCTTGGAAAACACTCGTCCATCCAAGTCCCAACCAAATCAACCCCACCGGAGCTCTGGCCCTGGTAGCACTCATTGCCTTCCTGATCGTCGTCATCGCACTAGTCGTCACCGTTACACAAGCGCAGCGCCGCATTGCCGTCCAGTACGCCAAGCGCGTTGCCGGAAACGGAAACAAGATGTTCAATGCCCCGACGCAGTACCTGCCGTTGAAGTTGAACTACTCCGGCGTGATGCCCGTCATTTTCGCCACGGCCATCATGTCCCTGCCCCAGCTTTTGATCATGCAGATCTGGCCTTCCAGCTGGATTGCCATGCTTATCAACAACTGGATGAGTCCGAACGGCTACCCCTACTACATCATTTCAGCCTTCATGATCTTCTTCTTCTCCTACTTCTGGGTAGCTACCATGTTCCAGCCTTCCCAGATTGCAGAAGATCTCAAGCGTAACGGCGGCTACATCCCCGGTATCCGCCCCGGCCCTCCCACGGCCATTTTTCTGGATCAAACAATGCAGAGATTGACGTTTGCCGGCTCCCTGTTTCTGACCCTTATCTTCTTTGTTCCCTCCATGCTTCAGGCATCCGGGGCTCTTAACCCGATCGTTGCCCAGTTCTTCGGCGGTACCAGCCTTCTGATTCTCGTCGGTGTTCTGCTTGACGCCATGCGTCAGGTCGAAACAACTCTGTTGCAGCGCAACTACGACGGGTTCCTTAAAAAAGGTAAGATCCGCGGTAAATACAACCACCTGCAGGGTACGGGCGAAGCTGCCAACAGCACGACCGTAACTATCATCTGGGTCGTCATCGCAATCGTTCTTCTGGGAGGAGCCATTGCCGCCTACGTATTTACAAAATTCTAACATGGGTCAATCCCGTCCCTGGATTTCTCCCCTCACTCCCCCCTTTTCATAATGAAAAAACTCAAGAGATTCATTTTGGTTGGCGGTCCCGCATCGGGAAAAGGCACTCAAGGCAGATACCTGTCCGACACGTTCCGACTGGAGACTTTAAGTACGGGAGCCCTGTTGCGCCGGGAAATCGAAAATTGTACGGCTTTGGGAAGGAGAGCTCAAAGCTATATGGAGCAGGCCAAGCTCGTCCCTGACGAAGTTGTCAACGACATCGTTCGTACCTGGCTCGCCGATGCCGACGATTCCTCTTGGATCCTCGACGGATATCCCCGTACTGTTGCCCAAGCGGAAACGCTCGACAATTTCCTTTCCCAGCGCGGACTGGGAATCGATGTTGTCGTTTGGATGGATGTTTCCCGCAAATTGATCGAGCAGCGCATCCTCCAGCGCCGCGAATGTTCGTCCTGCAACTTTGTCGTTCAGAACAGTACTTTGGAAATCTGCCCCAAGTGCGGAGGAACCATGACAACGCGCAAGGATGACAACATCGACGCTTTCGCCAAACGCTGGAAAGACTTCGAATCCATGACGCTTCCCGTCGCCCGCTACTACGAATCCCGCGGCCTTGTCGTGAAAATCTCGGTCACGGAAGAACGCGAAGCCTGCGACGTTTCCCGTGAACTTTCCGAGAAACTGAATGTCTACGCGGAAAGCAAGGACTGATCCTGCATCCGGAGCTTCCGTCCCATCAATCCCCATCCTCCTCCACCTCTCATGTCCAGCCACAAGATCATTCTCAAATCGCCGGGCGAAGTTGCCAAGCTCAAGAAAGCCGGTGAAGTAGCTGCACGTATCCTGATGGACCTGGGAGCAGAGATCCAGCCGGGACGCACAACGCGTGAGATCGACCAGATCGCTGCCGAACTTTTCCGCCGGGAAGGATGTAAAAATGCCTTTTTCGGTTATCGCGGCTATCCCGGTCAGATCTGCATCTCCGTCAACGAAGAAGTCGTTCATGGAATCGGCGGGGACCGCCGCATTGAAAACGGTGACGTTGTCAGCCTGGATGTCGGCACGATCGTGGACGGCTGGGTTGGCGACAATGCCATGACTGTTCCCGTTGGGATGGTTGATCCCGAAGTACTCAAACTTCTGGCCGCTACGGAAGAATCTCTTTTCCGAGCTATTGACTGCGCTCGTCCGGGCGTTCCGCTCGCTGACGTGTGCGCCGCCGTCGAGGCCTTTGTACGCCCCCGCCACTTCTCCGTCGTCCGGGATTTCGTCGGCCACGGTGTCGGACGCAGCATGCACGAAGAGCCTCAAGTCCCCAATTACCGCCCTACGTGGAAAACTCCGCGCTTGAAACCCGGTATGGTCATCGCCATTGAACCGATGGTCAATCTGGGCCGTCCATCAGTCCGCATTCTGAACGATGGCTGGACAGTCATCACGGCAGACGGCAAGCCTTCCGCCCATTTCGAACATACGATCGCCATCACGGACGGAGCACCGCTCATCCTGACGGAACGCCCGAGGATTGCTCTTCCGGAGCAACTCGGCATCACCCTGTAACGCCCTCCCTGTTCCGGCATGAGCCGTCACGGGTCCACGTCATCCTCCGCACAAATCCAGCCGACTTTTGCCCCCGGCTGTACCACATGGATTGAGAAAGACAGGCACCGCGTCGTCAAACGCGCGGAAACTTCCGAAACCCGACTTATTCTGCGAAGGCTGTGTTCTCTGGCTTCTTCGCTTTCTGTCCAATTGGATGTCGCCATCCCTTGCCTGCAGGAAAGCCCGGACGGACTTTTTTCCTATCCACTTCTTCCCGGAAATCCACCAAACCCGCAGAAAGACAACTCAGCTCTGATTTCCTATGAAACCTCACTGGGCAGTCTGCTCGCCAAGCTTCACAACCTGGATCCGAATTCCCTGCCGCTGCCCCAAGCCACAGATCCCTGCACGTCTCTTGCTTCCATGCTTGAAACCGTACACGCTGCCTTCACACTGCCCGGTCATCTTGCCAATACAGCGCACTGTCTGCTGGAAGGAAACACGTGGGCACCGTACACAACCCTCATCCACGGCGACCTGCATGAAGGCAATATCCTGGTACAAAACGGGGAAATCACCGCGATCCTGGATTGGGCATCCTGCCGAACCGGAAATCCCGGGGAAGATTTTTTCTTCCATCTCATGGGATATGGAACTGCAAGCCTGAAACGGCTCCTTGATGTCTACCGCCATCATGGCGGGCACACCTGGCCACGCATGGATGAACACATCGCCCTCCTGCTCGCCACATATCCTATCCGCTATGCGGCAATCGCTCTCCAATCAGGGAATCCAACCCTGCTCGCAGCAGCACAGAACTTTCTGGAAATGCCGCCCGATTGGCCTTCCGTCCACCACATCAGCCTTTCCGGGCTATAATACCCTACCTCAACCGAAACCCGGCAAGCAGAAAGGGAGCTTTCCCCGGAGCGTTCCAGTGGGACAACTCCGCCACCCGCCATTCATGCGGGTCAAGGGTCTTCATCCATTCCGAAACACAAGATGCCTCTGTATCTCCGCCTTCATGACCGGGATAGCAGACGACGGTTAAAACCCCTCCCGGCTCCAACAAATCCCGAGTCGCCTCCAGCGCCGGAAGCGTATCCTCCATACACGTGACGACGCTCTTGTCTCCACCGGGCAAATAACCCAGATTAAACATCGCCGCACGAATCCCGGGAGCAACGAACTCCCGCATTCGCGCATGCGACTCCGCATGAAAATGTACCCCCCGGTACAGGCACCCTGCCTCTCGCAGGCGTTTCTCCGTAGCAGTCAAAGCCTCCTGCTGGATATCGAATACATCTACGCTTCCCTCTTCTCCCACCAAATGCGCCAAGAACAGTGTATCGTGTCCATTCCCCGCCGTTGCATCCACAACGCGGTCTCCTTTCCGTACAATGCCTGCAATCCACGCCTGAGCGCAATTCAGAGGCCGAGAACAAACTGACGTATCCATGCCCACTTGTAAAACGATCCGCCCATTCCTGCAAGCAGCATCATAACGAGGTGCTTTCCTCTTGAAATTTCATAATCCGTAGAGCACTATTAAACGATGAAATACTTGCATGAAATCGCATTAATTGCGGTTGTAGGTACATTTCCCTGCTTTTCCCAACAAGCTCCGCCGGCTTGTATTCCCGCTAAATTGTGCCAAGCCTACCAGGATGCATGCCATGTGAAAACAAAAGCAGCGCGGACGGTTTATCTCAACACACTCGCTTCATTACAGCAGGAATGTATCGCACGCAATGACTTCGCTCATGCCATCCTTTTGAAAAAAGCACTGGAACAGGCGAAAAACAATCCCATCGTCCCGGAATCGGGATCTTCCTGGACTTCCATGATCGACGTCGAATTGAAAGCGGCATCCAACTGGAAACAAAAAATTACTCCTGAAGGAAAATTCATTCAAATGTCCCCCGGAGAAAAAGAATACCGTACCACATCGGATACCGTAGACACCGGAAAAAGCATGCCCGACGTCATCATTTTCAATAGTAATCTCTGGCGTAAATGGCTACTCATGGAAGACGGCAGCGTTATCCAGCTCTTCCACTGCGACACTCATGTCGAAAACCTGGTTCCCATGTCCAAGGGTAATAGTCCTCAAAATCCCGATATCAACGACAAACTGGTTACAGCTCAAAAACAGTACCAAATCTCATGTGCCAGAGAAATAGCCCCGGTAACGGCAAAATTCATCACTGCCCTTGAGAAAATACAGAAACAAGCGCTCGCCAACGAACAACTGGACGACTGTATCCAAATCAAACAATACATCGACGCCTTGCGGAAAACCTCCTCCGGTACAGTGGCAGCCTCACCAAGCCGCCTCAAAGGAGCCTGGGAGGATCCCTCCGGCACTCTTTACGATATCAACAATTCCGGTACGATGATCGTACGAACACAAAACGGACAAATCGAGCAACAAGGCCAATATGTCCGCGCTTCTTTTGCCGGTAACTATTTCTTCTTTAAAATCATCCAGGGTAAGGCGAAAGGAGAGGAACGCATCCTCTTCCCCTATGACGGAAAAATATTCTTGCTGAAAGGAGATTATTCAAACTGGATCCGGATTCTCAAGCCTCGCTCCAAATAAGCGTTCCCATGGTATGAAATATGCGGAAATCATGATTTCCTCTTGCAATTACACCACTCGTGAAACATTGTCGGAATAATGACACCCCTATTGAAACTCATTTTTATTTTGGCAATATTATCGATTCCATGTTTTTCCCAACAAACTCCTCCTTCCTGCATTCCCGATAGCTTGTACCAATCCTACCAGACCGCATGTAATCAACGGACAAAAGCGGCACGAGTAGTCTATCTCAATACACTGGCTTCATTACAACAGGAATGCGTTATTCGCAATGACTTTGACAATGCCCTCCTCTTGAAAAAAGCTTTGGAACAAGGAACGGGCAATTCTGTCGACATCCCTCCTCCGTCCATGTGGAAGTCCCTGGTCGATATCGAATTGAAAACGGAATCCAAATGGCTTCACAAAATTACTTCTGATGGACAGTTTTACCACAGGCCCCCCAGCGACAAAGAATATCGTTCTGCGACCGACAAGGTGGATATGGAAAAGAGCATGCCCGAAGCCGTCATCTTCGCAGGCAGTCTCGGTCGTAAATGGCTCAAGATGGAAAACGGGGACGTTGTCCAAATCTGCCATCACGATACGTGTGTCGAAAAACTGATCCCTCTAAGCGCATCTCCTCAATCCTCCGATATCGGCAGTAAACTGGCGGATGCAGAACGGTTGTATCAAATGTCATGTGCCAGAGCAACGGCACCATTAACGGCAAAGTTCATCACTGCCCTTGAGAAAATACAGAAACAAGCGCTTATCGACGGAAAACTGGATGACTGTATTAAAATCAAACAATATACCGATACCCTGAAGAATTCTCCTCTCGGATCGTCTTCCGCTTCCCCGAGCTGTCTCAAAGGAGCGTGGATGGATTCATCCAATATCCTGGCTTACGACTTCAACGATTCCGGCACCATGACCGTACGAACCAAAAGCGGACAAGTCGAACAACAAGGCCAATATGTCCGATCCTCGCCTGCAGGCAATTACTTCTTCTTTAAAATTACCCAGGGCAAGGAAAAGGGTGAAGAGCGCATCCTTTTCCCCTATGACGGGAAAATATATTTTCTGAAAGGAAACCTCTCCAACTGGATTCGAGTCCTTAAGCCCCGCGCCCAATAACCGGCATTTCACAGGCTTCATCCAATGAAAGTCTTGTTTTGCAGTCCATCAAATTCAAGAAGAAACCTTTCTTCTTGAAAACCTGATATCCGTGGAGCAACATAATAGCAATGAATCTCTTTTCTAAATTTTTATTTATTCTGCCAATATGTTTGCCCCATGGATTTTCGCAACAAGTCCCGCCATCCTGTATTCCAGCAGGCTTGTACCAATCCTATCAAACGGCCTGCAATCAACGGACACAAGATGCTAAAACCGTTTATCTCAATACACTGGTCTCCTTGCAGCAGGAATGTATTGCCCGCAACGATTTCAGCAATGCCATTATTCTGAAAAAAGCGTTGGAAGAAGCAAAAAACAATCCTTTGGACACCACAGCCGCACCGGCATGGCAATCACTGGCCGACATCGAATTGAAAACCCCAAGCAAATGGGTGGAAAAGATATCATCCGATGGGAAGTTTTATCAAAAATCGCCCACGAGAAATGACTTTCACCTGATCAACGAACACATAGATATCGAAAAAACCACCCCTGAACTTATTATCTTCACAGGCGACCTCAGGCGTAAATGGCTACTCGTCGAAGGAGGGTCCATTGCCCAGATCTGCCATCGGGACACTCGCGTCGAAACACTGACTCCCCTGGCCGGGGTCACACAAGCTTCCGGCATCAACGGCAAACTGGCCGATGCACAAAAGCAATACCGGATGGCATGTTCACGGGTATTGGCTCCATTGACGGCAAAATTTATTACAGCCCTTGAGAAAATCCAAAAACAAGCACTCGCTTCCGGAAAATTGGACGATTGCATCCAGATCAAAAGCTACATTGATACCTTAAAGAACACCTCGCCCGGCAAAGCCACTGCCTCCATTTCCCTCATCAAAGGGACATGGAAAGACGCCTCTAATATCTTAACGTATGATATCAGCAATTCAGGAGAGTTGGTGGCACGAACCAAGAACGGACAAATCGAACAACAAGGACAATACGTCCGTTCCTCGCCAGCAGGCGGCTATTTCATCTTCAAAATTACTCAGGGAAAAGAAAAGGGAGAGGAACGCATCCTTTTCCCTTATGACGGCAAAATATACTTTCTGAAAGCCGATCTTTCCAACTGGATCAGGGTTCTCAGCCCCAACTCCAAGTAGCAATCCTCCCTTACTTCATTCCGAAGTTCTTGGGGACTTCGGGAGTCGCCACCGGAGCAACCATCGGCTTGACTCCGGGAAGGGCAAGCAGAACCTCCGTACCCTTGGCAGGGATTCCCACCCAGTCGCCCTTGGCATTCTTTTTCAAAGAAGCACTGCCGGACCCCGACAACACGGCGGCGGCGTCCATATGCACCCGCAAACGGAGAGGTTCTCCGGCCAGGCTTACGACCCGTACCCACTGAGTCTTGCCATCCTTGCGGACGGCACTGACGAGGAAGGAGCCTTCCGCTCTCAGATGATGCACCGCTACGTCCCCCCAGGCATCGGGAACAGCCGGAAACACGTTAATAAGGCCATTCCAGCTCTGCAACAGCATATCGTGGATGGAGGCCGCTCCGGACATCGGGGTTTCAATCACCGGGAAGGTTTCCTTGTACAGTGTATTGGGCCGGATAAAACGTTTGAGGCCATTGAGCATCTCATAAGCGTCATTCCCCCAGCCGAGAGTTGCATACAAGCTTGCCCCACCGGAGAAGGAATAGCCCTGCAAACCTCCTTTGAGACTGTGCCAGTGACGGACGGATTTATCGACCAGCTTGGCCATCTCCGGATCATCCGTATCGACGATATGCAGAGGATAGGCCATGAACAGGTGGGAATAGTGACGATGGGAATGCTTGAAGGGAACGCCTTTCCCAATCATGTAGCCATTTTCATTCTGCGGGTAGTCTGTCAGATTCGCCAGAATTTCCTTCCACTTCGGCAAAAGGGGATCCTTGATTTTCAGGCGATCCGTCGTCCAGATCAGAGTCTGGCACCCCCAGCGCAACAGGGAAAGATCATAGTTGCAATCCGGGGCAATACCGTACTCCGGCGACAGTGTCGGCGGCAGGTGAAGCTTACCGTCTTCCCCTTGTTCCAGAAAATGGATGTAGTAATTGACTGCCCGCCTCAGCAAAGGATAGACATCATCCTTCAGGAAGGCGTCATCCATGCTCATACGGTACTGAGTGAACAGATTGTGGCACGTCCAGGCAAGAGAGCCCACCTCGGACTTCGAGCCGGGACCACCATTGGGTTTCCCGGTCGGCTGACTGGCATCCGGCCCGGAAGCACGGGGGATCCCCGCCGAATCCGATCGATACTGTTCATCGACATTGTTGATCAAATTCGTGCGGTACTTCTTCAGCGTATTGGATAACGACTTGGCCGCCTCCAATCGATTACCCGTGTAGCACGGCCAATAAGTCAGCTGGACATTGAGATTCCACCACACGCCCGGCCAGGAATTGACCTCCAAAGCCGTCCACGGCCCCTGCAAATCCAGGACCGGACCATTCGCTCGCATCCCCGAGCCGATTTTGTACATCTGAGCCCAGTAGAAAGAATCCCAGTAACTATCCGGAATCGACAGGAAGGCTTCCGGGTAAAACTTGTGCCACCAATCCCTGTGCAATTGTTCGAGGACACCGGCAGGAGCTGCCACGGCCTTCCCCACGCAGGAAGAGGCCTCGGCGGTTGCCGTGTTGCCCGGGAAAGAATGGTCGATACTGATATACAAAGTCTGTTTCCCCTTGGCCCCGGAGACAAACTTCCAAGCCGTACCCACTTCACCACTCGGTCTCAAAGGCTGCCGCCAACCCTTGATGCCTCCAGCCAGGGAGACGGCCTCACCTTTCCGGGCAAGTTCCAAATCGGGAGCTTCCTTCTTCCAGAGATTCTTACTCCAGCTGTTCATACGCGGACTGTCCGCCCCGAAAGGATTCCAGTTCCAGACCGGGACAGGAGCACCTTGTTCCGGCGTCATTTCCATCACCAGGACGGGAGCCGTCGCATGTACATAGGCACGAATAGCATATTTGCCCCCATCGGTGCCCACCGTTCCGGTCAGTTCAGCATCCCAGAGTCTCAGTCTCAAGTCCCAATGCTTGATTTCGTCAGGCATCTCGAAGGAAAAATACCCGATCGGCACGCGATAGCGGTGGTATGTCCAATCTCCCGTTTTTTTACCATCCTTGCCGTCGTCGATCTCCATATGTTCCTGGGCATCCATGCGTCCCAGGCACAGTTTAAGCATTTTTTTATTCTTTGAATCGCGCATCACCTGCATCCCGACAAGTCCGTTCCCCAGAAAAGGAGCATTGTCCCACGCTGTCGGAGCCTTTTTCCAGACCATGTCACGTGCACCCAGATAAGAGGGCCAATCAACCCTGACCGACACGGACTCACCCGCAGAAGAAACATTCGCCGACACATCGCCACCCCATGCCAACGGACAAGCTCCGGCAGACAGGCAAAGGCATGCCGTCAACAAAATCATAGAAGAAATTTGCATAAAAGATAAGAGTTAAGAACTCGTAAGACTTACTGTCAAAATGCCATGAAGTCAACAGAGAATTCCCCAGACGGACTCTTCTTCCATTCTTCCTGTTCCACTTCCGTATACCTCTTTGCACCTCCACCATGTAAAACCCAATCTTCGGTTTCTTTCTGTAAGATATCTACCCGGATTCACGTACAAGAATTATCATGTCTACTCGTCTCTCAGCCCTGATGGGGGCATCTCTCTTTTTTGTTTCCGGAGCCATGGGCGCCAGCTTTCCGGCAACAATGGACTTGTCGGGTACCTGGAAATTCCAGCTCGATATTGCCGATTACGGTCAATACAAGGTTTCCGCCCTGTACAAACGGGAATTGAACGACACGATCCAGCTTCCCGGCACGACGGATCAGGCAGGCAAGGGCATCGACAATCCGGCCCGGCACATCGACCGCCTGACGAGGAAGTTCGAATACGTCGGTCCCGCCTGGTACCAGAAGGAAGTCTTCATTCCCGAAGAATGGAAAGACAAGGACATCACACTGACGTTGGAATGTTGCCACTGGGATACGAAGGTATATGTCGACGGGGAGCCGGCAGGAGCCGATGACCGCCTTAGCACGCCCAACAGGTTCAAGCTCGGTAAACAGCTCACGCCGGGGAATCACACGATCACCATCCGCATGGACAACAGGATGAAGTATCCGATGGATCAGGCATGGAGCCATGCCGTCACGGAAAACACCCAGACCAACTGGAACGGGATTGTCGGGGAAATCTCGCTAACCGCCCGGGAAAAACTCCACATCGACAAGGTTAAAGTCTCCCCCAACGTCACCGACAAATCCATCCGCATCGATACCACGCTCTCCAATGCCGACAAAGAGCAGGCACAGGGCAAACTTATATTCACGGTCAAGGATAAAGACGGGCACAGTATCGCGAACAACGAGCTCGATGTCACGACTGCCAACAGCGACCAGACCACAGTCACCCGAACGGTGGCTCTCGGAGATTCCGTCAAGCTCTGGAACGACATCGACCCCAATCTCTACGACCTCGACGTTACCTGGAATGGCCCGGAAGGCAAAAAGGACTCCCATACCGTCACCTTCGGCATGCGCGAAGTAGCTCAGGGCAAGCATCATGTCCAATTGAACGGGCGCGACATCCATCTGCGCGGTACAGTAGACAACGCTACCTTCCCCATCACGGGTTATGCTTCCGCCGATCCGGCGGAATGGGAGAGGATTTTCCGAACCCTTAAGGACTACGGTCTCAATCATGCCCGCTTCCATTCCTGGTGCCCGCCCCGGGCCGCATTCGAGGCCGCGGACAAGATCGGTATCTATCTCCAAGCGGAACTCCCTCTGTGGGTGAGGGATATCGGCAAGCACCCGGACCGCCGCGCTTTTTTCGAAAAGGAACTATATGCCATCCTGGACGAATACGGCAATCATCCCTCGTTCCTCCTCATGTGCAACGGCAATGAACTGATGGGCGATTACAATGTCTTGGAAGACTTGATTAAAAAGGGACAGGCTCATGACTCGCGCCACCTTTATTCCGTCGCCACGGCACGCAAGCACGTCCCATCCGACCAGTTCTACACCTCCCACGTCACCCCCAAGGGTTCCATCACCGTGTACGAAGGCAAGCCTTCCACTATGTGGGACCGCAACAAAGAATCCGACTTCGACGTACCCGTCATCGCCCACGAAGCCGGACAGCGCTGTATGTACCCGAACTTCGACGAAATGAAAAAGTACACGGGAGTCCTCCTGCCACGGAATTTTGAAATCTTCCGCGAACGCCTCGCCGACAACGGCATGCTGGGACAGGCACAGGAATTCTTTGAAGCCACGGGAGCCCACACCGTCCTGCAATACAAGGAAGTCGTGGAAGCCCTTTTGCGCTCCTCGAAATCCGGCGGCTTCCAAATGCTTGGGCTGAACGACTACCCCGGCCAGGGAACGGCTTTCGTCGGCATTCTGGACTCGTTCTGGGAAAGCAAGGGGCTGATATCGCCGGAACAATTCCGCGAATTCTGTGCGCCGAGCGTCCTTCTCTGCCGCATCCCCCAGCGCGTCTATTCCCAGGGAGATACGCTCGAATCGGAACTGGAAGTTTATCACTTCGGCAATACCCCGCTGCCAGCTAACAAACTTGCCTGGCAACTCACAGGACAGGACGGAAAAGCCGTCCGCGAAGGCACTCTGGACATGAAGGAGACGCCCTGCTCGACGGTAGATCCCATCGGTAAACTTTCCATCCCGTTGGAAGGAGTGGCTGCTCCCGGCAAATATACTCTGAATGTCAACCGCGAAGACGGCCTGCGAAACTCGTGGGACATCTGGGTTTATCCCGCCTCACAGAAACAGGAAACAGCCGATAATTTCGTCCTGGCCCGCTTTTGGGACGATTCCGCCAGGCAGGCGCTCGCCGACGGTAAAACAGTCCTTCTCGTACCCAAGGACATCAAGGGACGCAAGACGAAGTTCTCCAGCTTTTTCTGGAATCCAATCATGTTCCGATGGGATCCCTTCATTATCGGAACACTGATTCACAAGGACAACCCAGCCTTCGCCGAATTCCCGACGGAGAAGTACGCAGACTGGCAGTGGTGGGATATCCTCAACAACGCCCACGCCCTTGATCTCACGGATGCCCGTGCCCTGACTCCTGTCATCCAGAGCATCGATACCTATGAATTCAACAGGAAACTCGGTATTGCCTTCGAAGCCAATGTCGGCAAGGGCAAACTATTCGTCTTCTGCGTCGATATCGACAAAGACATGGACAAACGGCCAGCCACGCGCCAATTACTCCATTCCATCCGGCAATACGTCGGCAGCGACCGTTTCTCTCCTGCCTCGGAACTAAGCATCGCCCAGCTCGACTCCATATTCGGAGATCCCCATATCAAACCCGCCGACCAGAAGAACGACGAAACAACCCGCCGTTTCCACAACAAATAAACACTTCTCCTCTTTTGGGTTTTCCTCCCATCCGGCAGAAAAAACAGGCTGGATGGGAGGATTTTGCATTCATGTGAAAATAATTGGAACATACAAACGTAGTCTGTTCATATGAAAGTTCTATGCTCACTCATCACTGCCCTAGCCGCCATTCTCTGCTGCCAGGCTGAAACGGATCGCGTACCCAGCTGGGAACCTGGCGTGTCTATCCCCTTAAACAATCAGGATCTGGAAGAAAACATTGCCTGGGCGGGGGAAGCCGGCTTCAAATGGCTGGAACTTGACATGACTCCCTGCGACATCGACGACCAGGCAACCGTCCGTAAACAAATCGATACCTACGCGAAAGCTGCCAAACAAGCCGGTTTAAAAATCTGGTCAATCCACATTCCGTTCGGTCCCGACTTCGACCCCTCGGAAACGGATCAGGCCAAACTCGAGAAATGCGTCTCCAACATCATCTCCTCTCTGGAACTGGCCCGCCGCATCGGTCCTTACCACAAGGCTATCCTGCATCCCAGTTTTGAACCTATTCCCGCCGATAAGCGGGAAGCCAAACTCCGCCAATTGAAGAAGACCCTGCAAACCCTGGCTCCCCAGGTTGAAAAGGACTATCAGGTACGCCTCGCCATCGAGTGCCTCCCTCGCACCTGCCTGATCAATGACTCCGCAGAAGCAACGAAACTGTTCCAAGACAATCCTTTTATCGATAACTGCTTCGACGTCAACCACCTCTTGAAAGAAAACCAGGAACATTACGCAAAAGTCGTGGGGAAGCGCATTGCCACCCTCCACATCTCCGACTATGACCGGATCAACGAACGCCACTGGATCCCCGGCAAAGGAGTCATTCAATGGGTTCCCCTCATCCGGCAACTTCAGGAGGACGGCTACCAGGGGCCCTTCATGTTCGAGGTCACTACCACTCCGTGGAAAGACAATATGAGGCAGTTCTACATCGACCTCATCCAATCCTGGGAAAAGATCAAAAGCGATTGTAAAAACGCAGACTAGGATTTGGCTTGCCTCGGAATCGGCATTCCCTCTATTCCGGGCTTGACCACGACTTGTTCTCAACAATGGAAAAGCCCCGTCAGCCATTAGACTGACGGGGCTTTATAAATGGTACTTGGACCGGGACTCGAACCCGGGACCAATAGATTAAAAGTCTACTGCTCTACCAACTGAGCTACCCAAGCACTGGTGCCAGAAGCGGGAGAAAATAAATACCGGAATGGGCTATTTGGCAAGCATTAATTGTTCCAAACCAAAAAAAATCCGGTCATTCGTCTATCAGTCCGCACTTTTCCCGCCATTCCGCAGGGATGCGAGTCGGTCGTCCGGCAGGCATACGGACAAGGGCAAGTTTCTGGTGAGCTTTGACAAGCAGAGCCCCATCGGAGGTTCGTCTCATCTCGAAATCGCACCAGAAGGACGCTTTTTCCATAGCACTAACCCAGCCTTTGGTCTCAATGGTATCTCCCATGACTCCGGGACGGATGTAATCAATCTCATGCCGGACAACGACGGTAAAAGTTTGTTCCTCCCCCAAGTCACGGTAATTCATACCAAGAAGGCTCCCCAGCTTGGTCCGGCATTCTTCGATCATGCGCAGGTAGGCGAGATTGTGAACGACCCCTCCACAGTCGGTATCGTAAAACATGACTTCATTCCGCGTCGTCAGGTTAAGAGGTTCCCTGTTCATCTATTCATCATGACCTTCAGAGTCCGGTGCGTCAATGCAAAGTCATGTGTTAACCGTCCGGGCAACAGTCAAGACGCCGACGCAACGGGCACGGCCTTCTTTTTTCAATACGCGGGAACACACGTCCACGGTACTCCCGGTCGTCATGATATCGTCGATCAAGAGGACAGCGCGGTCTTTGACGAGTTCCTTGCGCAGGACGGACGGGCGCATGTGATAGAGCTCCTGAACGTGACGGAGGCGCTCCTTCCTGCCGAGGCTCGCCTGACTGACGTTATCTTTCCCTCGCATCAGGGCATCCAAAACCGGCAGTTTACGAAGGCGGGACAAGATCAAGGCCAATTCTTCCGCCTGGTTATAACCGCGTTTTTTCAATTTCCTGCGGTGAAGGGGCACAGGCACCAAAAGCCAGTCTTCCCCTGCCAGACGGTCGTCGCATGTGTGCCATAGATCGTCAATCAATCCTGCCAAGGTTCCGGCAAAATGAATTTTCCCGGCGTATTTGAAGTCGTGAAGGAGGCTCCTGAGGTGATCCTTGTTCAGGCAAGCGGATCTGGCAAAATCGTAGTGGACTTTGCCGCCTCCGCAATACGGACAGTTGCCGACCTCTCCCACGGCCCCGGCAAGAGGCTCCCCGCAACGAGGACAAATCGGAGCCTCGACCATAGACAGGGAAGCTCGGCAGGAAGAACACAGACACGTCCGATGCAGAGGACCGTCGCCGCATATGGCACAAACCGAAGGAAAAAACCAACCGCAGACATCCTGCCAAATCCCGTCCGCCCATTGCATGAATACGCCCTGAGGCATCATTCCAGACTGCCGAAAAGCTAATATTCGTCGTCTTCCACGGCAGCAATCCCGGTGCTATCGTGCGTGCCGGGCATGTCTTCGAGAAGTTTGTCGATCTTCTCGATAAATTCCCAGGGACAACGTTTGCGCTGGTATTTTCGCCATAGAATATCACGCAGGGTCTCCCAATGTTCCCGGGTCATTTCTACGGGAACCCACTCGACGTCGTCGCGCAGGGAGCGACCGACTTTCGGAGAACATTCCAGCGTCCATTTCCCGGCGTGGTGGCAGGCACGGTAAACAAATACGCCGTCTTCCGTCCTATCTTTCCATGTGTGGGCTTCCATGCAGACACTTTGCGTAGCAAATGCCGTTTGGTAAAGAGGAATTTTTGCTGGGCAACGGCAACGGTTCACGGCAGGATACATTCCGCCATGACAGATGATGAAATGATTTCCTGCAAGGAACCCGCCAGGCAACTTGAACGCCTGCGCTCCATCATGAAACGTTTACGCGAGCCCGGAGGATGCCCCTGGGATGCGGAACAGACCCACGAATCCATCATCGGTGAGATGATTGAAGAATCTTACGAAGTCGTCGATGCCATCCAGCAAGGTGACTGGAATCACCTAAGGGAAGAATTGGGAGACGTCCTTCTCCAGGTGGTTTTCCACGCACAAATCGCCCGGGAGGACGGATTGTACGATCTGGATGACATCGCCTGTGAATTGAATGACAAGCTCGTCAGACGCCATCCCCACGTTTTTGCCGCCAGCCAGGTCCGCGACACGGATGGAGTGTTAACGCAGTGGGACCAGATCAAGCGCCAGGAGCGCAAGGCGGAGAAAGCACACTTCCTCGACAGCGTCGGCAAGGGACTTCCCTCCCTTCTGAAGGCGAAAAAGCTGCAAAAGAAAGCCGCCAAAGCCGGATTCGACTGGCCGGACACCGACGGTGTCATCGCTAAAATCCGGGAGGAGCTGGCCGAAAGCGAAGAAACCCTCGCCTATCCCGACGATGACCCCCGCGTTCAGGAAGAACTGGGAGACCTTCTCTTCTCAGTCGTCAACCTGTGCCGCAAGCGCGGTGTCGATCCGGAAATCGCCCTGACATCCACCAATCGTAAATTCGAGACCCGCTTCAACCTCATGGAGGATGTACTCAACGAACAGGGAACGCCTCTCGGAGAGGCGGACCTCGACACTATGGAAGCCTGCTGGCAACAGGTTAAGAAAAGCCTGCGTTCCTGAAATACCGGGAACATTCGGGGTTGCCGCAACGCGTGCGACACCCCATGGAAAAGAGTGGACTCAGCCCTTCAGTTCATCGTTCGGATCCTGCCAGACCGGATCATAGCCTTTGGCATAGTTGAAGAGATGCTTATGCATGTATTCCATGAACTCCTCCTTCTGAGCCGCAGAAAGACGAGACCAAATAGCCACGTTCAGGGCGCGTGTCACCTTCTGCATCATCTTGAGGGTCAATTGGCGGCCTTGACGGGCACGTTGCACCTGCTTATGAGTCAGCTGCTCAATGGAAGCCGTCACAAGATCGTGATTGTCGAGCCCCCACTGCTGCATGAGCAGGAGCAAGGGCTGGTCTCCATGGTTACGTTCCACCTCATTCATTTCGTCTTCCATGCCCGCTAAGTGCCTGAAACCGCACGAATGATCAATCCCGAATACGAACGTGAACGCAATTTTTTCCGCCAGAGACCCCGTCAGCAATTCAACAAGCCGCAACGGATATTTGACTTACCAACAAGACATCGTTACCCATAGCCAGTGTAATTGCCTATGACGCAGGACCCTTCCACACCCCAACCGGCCCGTTTCCCATCCTTTCCGAGAGGAATTTGGGCAGATGTTCCCGATGTGCAGTGGAATGATGCTACATGGCAACTGCGTCACAGCATCCGCACCCTCCGCCAACTGGAGGAACTCCTGCCGCTGACGGACGACGAACGTGCGGGCATCCTGTTTGCCACCCACTCGCGCCTGGCATTGTCCATTACGCCGTACTTCTTTACCCTCATCGACCGGAATGATCCGGAGTGCCCCATCAGGAGGCAGGTTATCCCCCGCGTGGATGAAGCCATCGCCGATCCTTCTGAAATGGAGGATCCCTGCGGCGAGGACGATGACATGGTCGTACCGGGACTCGTTCACCGCTATCCGGACCGCGCCCTGATGATCGTCACTGACCGTTGTGCGTCCTACTGCCGCCACTGCACCCGTTCCCGCGGAGTCTCGGGAGTAGGTCCCGACCACCTCTCTCTGGATCTTTCCGCAGCACTGGATTATCTACGCAGGACTCCCCAAGTACGCGACGTCCTGCTTTCCGGAGGGGACCCCCTCCTTTTGCCGGAAGAAAAACTCGATGCCATCCTGACGGAACTTCGTGCCATCCCTCACATTGAGTTTCTGCGCATCGGTTCCCGCGTTCCGATTTTCCTGCCCCAGAGGATTACGCCATCCCTGTGTTCCATGTTCAAGAAACATGCACCGCTGTTTATCTCCATCCACACCAACCACCCGCGCGAATTGACGGCGGAATCGCGCCGGGCAACCGGCATGCTCGCAGATGCCGGCATCCCTCTGGGCAACCAAAGCGTCCTTCTACGCGGCATCAACGACACGCCGGAAATCCAGATGGAGCTCGTCCACAAACTCCTGATGTGCCGAGTCAAGCCTTACTATCTCTACCAGTGCGACCTGATCAAGGGATCCTCCCATTTCAGGACTTCCCTTCAGACCGGCATCGATATCATTTCCCGGCTGCGCGGTTACACAACGGGTTACGCCGTTCCGCAATATGTCATCGACGGTCCCGGCGGGGGGGGAAAAATCCCCATCAACCCCGACTACATCCTTGACCGAGATGCCCGGGGCATCTCCCTGCGCAACTACAAGGGAGATCCATTTTCGTACCCCGAGCCAATGCCCCACTCCAAAGATGAACGGCAAAAGCTCATCCGCAACATTCTCTCCTCTGCAACCGCAAGTCTCGACCCGGAATAACACCCCATCCCAACTTCCGGGAATTTCCTTATTGATCATGGAGGCGGGACGTGATTGAATGCGCCTTTGTACGGAACAATGATCGTTGACAAGGAAGCGCTATTAGAATGGAAAGAACGAGCCCTCCAGCAGCCTGACGGCAAGGTGGCTCTTGACCTTGAGGCTGACAGCCTCCATCGCTATCACGAGAAACTCTGCCTGATTCAGTATGCGGACAGTTCCTACTCGTGTATGATCGACCCCCTATCGATCGAAGACATGCTTCCCTTCTCCAACTGGCTGAAGGAAACTACCGTCTGGATGCATGGAGCCGACTACGACATGTCTCTCTTTCTCCAGGCCTGGAACACGCTTCCAGCCATGATCCTGGATACCCAGACTGCAGCCCGGCTGCTCGGTTTCCGCCAGTTCGGCCTTGCCGCCCTCGTGGAACATTTTTACAACGTCAAACTCAGCAAGTCCTCGCAAAAAGCCGACTGGGGCAAACGTCCGCTCCCCCAGAACATGCTCGATTACGCCCTCAACGACGTCAACTACATGCTCGACATGGCAGGCAAGCTCACTGCAGCCCTTCAGGCAAAAGGACGCTACGAATGGTTTTTGGAAACATGCCGCCACGATATGGATCGTGCTTTGGAACGCTTCAAAAGCGGCAACCCGGAACCCTGGCGCATCCAGGGATGCGGAAAACTCAACCGTCGCGGTCTCGCCGCTCTGCGCGAACTCTGGCAGTGGCGCGATGCGGAAGCCTCCGTCTGGGACAAACCCAGCTTCATGGTCTGCTCAAACGCCGACCTGATCCGCTGGAGCCAGGAACTCCAGAATCAAAGCCCCGTCCAGCCACACCCCCGCTTCCACAGCCACAGGAGAGCCCGCTTCATCGACGCCGTTCAAAAGTTTTACCTCCTCGACGAGGATGAATACCCGCAGCGAATCTTTGCCCCCCGACGCCAGAAATGCGAACAATTCGACGCCCGCCTGGAACGCTTGATCGCCAAACGCAACGCCGTTGCTGAAAAACTTGATATCGAGCCGTCCTTCATCGCCTCGCGCTCCATCCTGGAAGCCATGGCGGACAATGAAGACAACGGAAAAAAAGCCTTGCTTAACTGGCAATTGGAAGTCCTGGGATACGCTCCGACTGCCGTCGCAGCCTTATAAAAATTTACATCACAACAGCATAAAAAACTTGACCAACGAACCAGAAAAGGATATGCGGTTCGTCCATTCCCGACCAATCAGTAAAAGGAAGAACTAATCATGCGTGAAGTTACCGTAAGAAAAGGAGAACCTATCGATCGCGCTCTCAAGCGCCTCAAGACCAAGCTCGACGTTGAAGGCATTCTTGACGAGATGCGCCGCCGTCGTGCTTTTGAAACCCCTATGGATGAAAAACGCCGCAAGGCCCGTTCCGCTGCCAAGCGTTACAAAGTGAAATGGCGCTTCAGCAATCGCGAAGAAGCCCCCGCCGAATCCGAAGCTCCTACCACCCCCATCGAAGGTTAAATCCGACTCTGGTCGGGAGAACCATCCCGCCTTACAGGCAAAAATTTTACGAGGATACCGTTTCGGCGGTGTCCTCGTTCTGTTTTTTGTCTCCGCCTCTATAAATCCATCTTTGTCGTCAATATGATGAGTGACAATCCGGCAACCTACACAACACCGCCCGACCACATCCATTTCCTGGCCAAGAGACTTTTCGGAGAACAGGGGGAGATCATTGACGGAGCTATTGCCTATATTTCACCCGGGGGAGGAGGCCCCCATACGCCGCATACACACCTCCACTCCCACCTGTTCATCGTTGTTGACGGCACAGCCACCATCCTCTTGGACGGGAAGGAAACCATCGTCGTCCAGAATTCGTCTTTCACCGTACCGGGGCACATCCCTCACTCCATTTGGAACCGGACCGACCGCCCCCTCTCCATGATCGGCATCTCCATCCGTCAGTAAAACTGAAATATGCTTCCTTTCCACAGAGAAGGGAATCGTTCTTGACTGCCTCGCCCATTCCTTTCACCCTTCTCGGGAATCTTCTTTTCACTGCCATGACCCATTCCGCTCAGCTTTTCCAACGCGCCAAAGCCGTCATTCCCGGCGGCGTCAATTCTCCTGTCCGCGCTTTCCGCAATGTAGACGGAGATCCGTTTTTCGTACGCTCCGCAAAAGGATCCCGCATCACGGATGCCGATGGACGGGATCTCATTGATTACGTGGGCACCTGGGGACCGGCCATTTTGGGCCATGCTCCTCAAGCCGTCCTCGACGCCGTCCACCAAGCTGTCGATCGCGGATTGGGCTACGGTATCCCCACTCCCATCGAAGTGGATATGGCGGAGACCGTTACCCGCTGGTTCCCCTCTGTCAAAAAAGTACGCATGGTCAATAGCGGGACTGAAGCAACCATGTCTGCCATCCGTCTGGCACGCGGCTATACCGGACGCCGTAAAATTCTCAAATTCGAAGGTTGCTACCATGGGCATGTCGATTCCCTTCTGGTTTCCGCCGGTTCCGGCGCCCTCACCTTCGGCGAGCCCGACAGCGCCGGTGTCCCTCGCGAGTTCGCACAGTTGACCCTCACAGTTCCCTACAATGACCGGGAGGCCGTCCGAGACGCCTTTGTCCGGTACGGCGACGACATTGCCGCCATCATCGTCGAACCCTTCCCGGGTAACGCAGGTTTCTACCTGCCTCGACATGGATTTCTGGAATTCCTCCGTACGATCACGGAAGAATACGGTACCGTTCTCATTTTCGACGAGGTGATGACCGGCTTCCGCGTCGCCCCCGGCGGAGCCCAGCAAATCCACGGAATCACGCCCGATCTCACCTGCATGGGCAAAGTCATCGGCGGAGGGCTTCCCGTCGGCGCCTTCGGAGGCCGAGCGGACATCATGGACTGCATTTCCCCACTCGGCCCCGTGTACCAGGCAGGAACGCTCGCCGGTAATCCTGTCGCCATGGCCGCCGGGCTGGCCCAGCTCCACGAACTGGAACGCACGGACGGATATGTGCGCCTGGAACAACTGGGAGCCAGGCTTGAAGCAGGTTTCAAGAAAGCCATGCAGGTAGCCGGACGTTCTTTCACCTTCCATCGTTCCGGCTCCATGTTCTGCCTCTTTTTCACCGACAGACCCGTCCTGAACCTTCAGGATGCCATGATGGCCGACAAAGCCATGTACAAAAAGTACTTCTGGAACATGCTCGAACAAGGGATCTACATGGCCCCTTCCCCTTACGAGACAGGATTCATCTCCCTTGCCCATACGGAAGAAGACATCGACGCCACCTGCCGTGCGGCCGAAATCGCCCTCAAGGCACTCTAATCCTCTAAAAACTTTGCTGTTTCGGCGTATTTCAGTCAAATTTTTTAAAAACGGGCTTGCCTTATCGCCTGAATAAGTGCATCCTGCGCGACCGCAAGACGCGCTTGAATCTGCACGTATCATTTTACAACGACAATATCATGAGAAAGTACGAAGCTCTTATCGTTTTCAATATGAAGGGATCCGAACTCCCGGTTGAAGAACTTATCAAGAACATCGCCAGCGAAATGACTTCCCTGGGGGCTCAAATCACCGATACCCAGAATGTTGGCCGCCGCGAATTCGCTTACGAGTCCGACCACCTCAAGGCCGGTCAGTACGTCACCTATACCTTCGATGCCGAGCCCTCTGCCATTCGCCCCATCCGCGAACACCTCCGCATCAATCCTGTCGTCCATCTTCAGTACTACAAGGCTCTCTGATTTTCAGGGCGAGACCCTGCCGAGGCGCCTTGCCAAGCCTAGCTTTTTAACCGTTCTGTGGTTTGTCCGCAGAACGGTTTTTCTCGTTTACAAACACGCGGCGTTTCAATTCCCCAAATTACAGGTATCCGTCCGGAGTAAATATAAGTACCACGCACCACCATAGCTGGCAGTATCTCCCCTGCCTTATGGCATCCCATGACGGCGTTTCATCCAAATCCCCTTGAACCGGGCCGGCAAAGCCGGTCTTCCCTGCCGACGCCCATGGACAATCAGGATCATCAGATACAATCCTGCCATCACAGCCATGCAAACCGGCATCATAGCATCGGAAAACTGCTCCATCATGGATGACGTCCCCATCGGACCGGCAAGGCTTCCCACCGTGAAACTCAGCAACAAGGTCTGATTCATCGGCACAAGGTATTCCTTGGGAAGACGGTCGCAACCAAGAGTCAGCGTTACCGGATAAAGGGAAAAACTCGCACATCCAAGGATGACCAGCGCTACCCCCAGCCAGATGTCCAGGGCCAAAAGAAGGCACGCCGCAATAATCAACCAGGATTGCAATTTCAACACATAGTACCTGCCCTTGACGTCAGCCATGCGCCCGAAAGGCCATTGTCCGACAATGCCGGCACCAATCAGCAACGCCATCCAGTATCCGACCCACGTGTTGGACATCCCTTTGTGGACGAGAAAGAGCGGCATCAATCCGTAGATCGAACCCAGAACAATACCGGAAATAACGCTTCCCAGTACACTCAGGCGAGGACGCTTGCGAAAAAGCATCGCCCATATCGTAGCGAAAGGCCTCGGAGGATCCGGAGGACCGCAGCGCAACACCACGATAGGTAACAGGGAAGCAACTCCAATCGCAACGATCCACAAAGACGCCCGCATCCGGTCGTCAGGCAGTACCGTTACCAGCAACTGTCCCAATACCGTAGCTATATAGTAAACCACCATGTAAGCGGCCAGAAGACCTCCCCGCGTGCTGTTTGTCCCCAACCGGAGCAACGCGCTTTCTACAACAACCCATACCAAAGCACAGCTAATGCCCGCAATAAAGCGGACTGACATCCAGCCGGCCAGACCGCCAACGGGAATGAGGCACGCCGTCGACCCCAAGCAAAGGAGACAGGAAATCACAAAACTGGTCTTGTAGCCCATCCGGGGTATCATCTCCCCAGCAAGCAGCGTCCCCGCCAAGTTGCCAACAAAAAACGAAGCGCTTACCATACCGATCAGCCAGGTCGGAATGGAATCATGCGATAGCCATAGAGGAACAATCGTGTTCAGCGTCGCAAAAACAGTTGTCAGAAACAACAGCCCCGCCAAAAGCAGCACAACTTGGTGGATCAAAGATTTCATGAAACGGTGCGGGGCAAAGTACTCTGACGCATCAACCTCAGCAAATGCGAATTCCGCCATCATGACACCCTTAGTCATAAGAAAACGTCTTAAATCGTCAAAAGTATAAATTTTGGGCTGTATTCTGCTAAAAAAAGTCTATGATAAATGCCCAGTTTCCATGAAAAAAGCAATTGTTCCCATTCTTGCCCTGATCACCGGTCTTTTTTTAACCGGGGCTTATGCGGAAGCCTCTTCATCCGTCGTCTCCCTGATGAGCTATAATATCCGGAATTGCCGGGGACTCGACAACAAAACGGAACCCTCCCGTATTGCCGAAACAATCAAAAAGGCCAATCCCGACGTCATTGCCATTCAGGAACTGGATTGCAAAACACAGAGGAACGGTCAACGGGACTTTCTGCAGGAATTGGCGGAACAAACCGGTTTGCATCCCACCTACGCCAAAGCCATCGATTACCAGGGAGGAGCCTACGGCATCGGCGTTCTTTCCAAGGAACAACCGCAAGGCGTACGGCGCATCCCGCTGCCTGGACGTGAAGAGAAACGCGTTCTGCTCATCTTGGAATTCAAAGACTTCGTCCAGTTTGCCACGCACCTATCCCTGACGCCGGAAGATCAGAGCACGTCACTCCAGATAATAGCCCGCGAAGCGGCAACGTACGACAAACCCGTCATTTTCTCGGGAGACCTGAATCTGCACCCCGGCTCGCCCCAAGGAAAAGAACTCACCCGCCACTTCACGATCCTCAATTCCACAGAGGTTCCTTCCTTCCCGGCCAACGCCCCTAAAGAGCTTATCGACTACATCTGCTGCTTTACCCACAAAGACGTAACCTGCAAGGTCGAATCGACAGAAGTCATCACCGAACCCGTGGCATCGGATCACCGTCCCGTACTCGTCAAGGCCACTCTTTCCCACACCCAGCCATGAGCGATGGATCAATCCAGGCTTTGGAAATTGTCTTCCATGGAATCGTTCAAGGAGTAGGATTCCGCTACACCTCGTATGAGATAGCGCGTTCATTCCCGGAAATCAGCGGCTGGGTACGCAATGAACCCGACGGCACCGTTCGCATGTTCGTCCAAGGTCCGGAAACGGCCCTGTCACAATATCTGAGGCAGCTGGCAACTGAATCCCGCCTGGCTCGCCTCATTGACGATATCGTCCGTCATCCAGCCATGCCCGATGCCTCACTGACCCACTTTCGCATTGAAAGGTTCTAACTTTTGATTTTACACAACATTCAGGACCTTCATCCCTCCTTGAACCTAACGAACTCTAATCGATCCTATGAACACTGAAGAAAAATTCGACAAGTACGTATTGCACAGCTATGGGAGATTTCCCATGTCCATCGTTCGCGGAGAAGGCTCCCGACTTTGGGACAGTGAGGGCAAATGCTATCTTGATTTTTGTGCCGGGATCGCTGTCTGCGCCCTGGGGCATTGCTACCCAAGTGTCACAAAAGCCCTTCAAAAACAGGCTGAAACCCTCGTTCACTGTTCTAACCTCTACCGTATCCCCCAGCAGGCCGATCTCGCTGAATTCATTGTCAACAAGTGCACGCAAACTCCGGGCAAGGTCTTCTTTTCCAACAGCGGCGCCGAAGCCAACGACGGACTAATCAAAACTGCACGCCGGTATGGCCATCGCAAACCTGCGGACGACGGCTCGCCCCGGTATGAGGTCCTCACCTTCCACCAATCCTTCCACGGGAGGACTCTCGGCAGCATGGCGGCAACTGGACAAGCAAAAATCCAGAAGGAATTCGACCCGATGCTCGCCGGTTTCCGCTACCTGCCCTTCAACGATCTCGAAGCCGCCCGCAATGCCATCCGCAAGGAAACCGTCGCCATCCTGCTGGAACCCGTCCAGGGAGAAGGCGGAGTCAACCCTTGCACCCCCGAGTTCCTCGAAGGGATTTCCGACCTCTGCCGGGAACATGACCTGCTCCTACTCATAGACGAAGTCCAGTGCGGCTTCGGACGCTGCGGAGACATCATGGCTTGGCGGGCCGTCAACCCCGATGTCCGACCGGACGGAGTCTCCTGGGCCAAGGCTCTTGGGGGGGGTGTCCCCATCGGCGCATTCTGGATCAGTGACCGCATCATGGACGGAAAAGGCACGGAACTCTCCTCCATCATGGATCCCGGTTCCCATGGTTCCACTTATGGAGGCAATCCCCTTTGTTCCACGGTGGCTCTTACCGTGCTGAAAGAAATCATCGGGCAAAACCTGCCCGAACGGGCTAAAAAGCTCGGAGATGAAATCCGCCATGAAATCGAATCCTGGAACTTGCCCATTATCACGGAAAGCCGGGGGCTCGGACTACTCATCGGCATCGGCTTGAACACGGATATTATCCCCGCCGAAGAAGGCAAAACACCTGCGGCCATCGTTGTCGAAGCCTTGCGAAAAGAAGGACTCCTCTCCGTTCCGGCCGGTCCCAGTACCGTACGCCTTCTACCGCCTCTCAACGTCACCGACGACGAAGTGGAGCAAGCTCTATCCATCATCCGGAGAACACTCAAACAATTCGGTATCTGATCTCATCTAAACTCAACGCCCCAACCCTCCATGATTGACGATCCTATGGTTCAACTCCCCGGAAATCCCGTCCGCCAGTTCTCAGTCATGCTCGACAACAGGGCTGGCACGTTTTCCGCCCTGCTCTGCCTGCTGGAATCCCACGGTATCCTCTGCCTGGGATGCAGCACGGTAGACAGCCAGGAAGTCACGATCATCCGCATGATCCTCAGCGATCCGGAACATGCCGTTGCCCTGTTTCTGGAACGTGGAATCGGTTTCACCTCCTGCGAAATGATTGTCGTGGCTCTCCGCCGGGGAGCAATCGATCTCCGTAACTGCCTCGAATCCCTGTTCCGGGCGGAAACAAACGTCGATTTCCTCTATCCTTTACTCCCCTTCAGGGACGGAACTTCCATGGTTGCCATCCATGTAGAAGACCCCGTCTTCGCCCGTTCCACGCTTAATACAAGCGGTATCCGAGTCCTCTACCAGGAAGATCTTTCCCGCTGAATGTCTGAAAGGCCGTTCAAGAATAAACATTGACCCATGAACACAGACATCATCCATATTCCTTCCCGCCATCGATTCGAGCTCCATCAGGAAGATACCACTGCCTTCGTGGAATACGAAATCGGCCATGGCTATCTGGACATTGTCCACACATTGGTTCCTCCCCCCCTGGAAGGCAGGGGCATCGCCGCCGACCTCGTTAAAGCGGCATACGACTATGCCCTGGATCAAGGACTTCTTCCCTACGGTTCCTGTTCCTATGCAGCCATATGGCTGAAACGCCATCCGGAATATATCGCAAGCCGGTAAACTTCCTTTAAAAAATTACCCGTATAAAGTTACGGTATCTTGCAAGGTACCACGGTGAATGTACGTATTATTACTTACATTTTACCCTTCTCTGGAACCCCGCCGTAACTATGAAATTTTTCCCATCCGTCCTTGCCATCATCACCTCTTGCACCCTTTTGCTTCCGGCACAGGCAGAATCCGCTCCTTCCCAGTGGACGCTCGACGGAGACTCTATAAGCCTCGCACCGGAACCCGGTCGAAAAGACCACTTTGCCATGTCCGGCAGGTCTGTCGATCTCATTCTGGAATGGTCTGTCGGAGAAGACGGTTCGTTCAATTCCGTTCAATGGATCCGCTGGCCTATGCTCCGAACCATTCCCAACAACACGCATGCTTCCTTCAATATGCGATTCAAGGAAGCTCCGGAGGCGCGTCCGCTCATTGACGGCAAAACACTCAGTCCCGGCAAAGTCAGCCAAACGCGTATCGACGGTATCTTTTCCGTCACATCCAGCCATCCGGAAGGTATTGCTTCGACACGCACAATTCTCCCCGCTTCTTCCGCTCCCGCCGTCATTGAGATCATCGAATTGCGTAACACGACCAACCGCAACATCCTCCTCAGCATCCCTGCCTGGCGTAAATCCCAGGACAGTCAACCGGGAACACGCGGCATTTACAAAGTTGAAGAATCCCTCCTGGGAGAAGGAGAGTTCACTCTGGCGCCCGGAGGGAAACGCATCTACACACTGGTTCGGGCGGCACGACTGGCAGAAGAAGCCCCCTACTGCGACAATCCCGAATCGGAACTGGCCGCCCGCCGCGCTTTCCTGGATGAAATGAGAAAATCCCTCGTCCTCAAGACTCCGGAACCCATCCTTGACGGCATGTTTCAATTTGCCAAAATCCGTGCCACGGAGAGTATCTTCAGCACACGCGGCGGCCTCATGCACGGTCCCGGAGGATATAACAAATTTCTGGCCGCCATCTGGACCAACGATCAAGCGGAATACGTCAACCCGTTCTTCCCCTTTCTGGGCAATATGCTAGGCAATGAAAGCGCCATGACGTGCTACCGCATGTTCGCTCAATACATGAATCCGGAATTCAAAAGCATTCCCTCCTCCATCATCGCCGAGGGAGACGGCACTTGGAACGGAGCCGGAGACCGTGGAGACCAGGCTATGCTCGCCTATGGAGCGTCCAGGTTCGCCCTGGCTTCCGGCAACAAAGGCTGGGGGAAGGAACTCCTCCCCCTAATCGACTGGAGCCTGGAATACTGCCGCCGCCATAAAACACCGGAAGGAGTCGTTACTTCCGACAGCGACGAACTGGAAGGCCGTTTTCCCAGCGGCAAGGCCAACCTTTGCACCAATATCCTCTACTACGACGCCCTCATCACCGCAGCCAACCTTTGGAAAGCCATCGCCCCATCCTCTCCCAAACCGGAAGAATACAACCGGGAAGCAGCCGAACTCAAACAAGCCATCAAAAAATACTTTGAAGATACCGTAGAAGGATTTGCAACCTACAAATACTACGAGACAAACGATGTTCTACGAAGTTGGATCTGCATGCCTCTCGTCATCGGCATGGATGACAGAGCCGAGGCAACTGTCGATGCCCTCTTCTCCCCGCGCCTCTGGTTCGGCAACGGCATGCTGACCGCCTCCGGCACCACAACCTACTGGGATCGCTCCGCCCTATACGCGTTCCGAGGGATTTTCGCCGTCGGCCTACAGGATCGGGCTCTGCCCAAACTCCTCGACTATTCGCGCGAACGACTTCTCGGTAAACACGTTCCCTACGCCATTGAGGCTTGGCCGGAAGCCAACCAAAGCCACCTCTCCGCGGAAAGCGGCCTCTACTGCCGTATCTTTACGGAAGGACTCTTCGGCATAACTCCGACAGGATTCCGGAGTTTCTCCTCCCTGCCTCGCCTGCCCAAAACCTGGAATAAAGCTGCATTGAGCAACATCAAAGCCTTCGGCTCATCCTTCAATATCGCTCTGGAACGCACCAAGGACGGCATCCGAGTTCTTGTTTCAGATATGAACGGTACCAGTCTCTACGATCAAACCAGGAAGGAAGGAATCCCTCACTCCATCACCCTCCCCTAGGACATTACACACGATGTCCTCCTCTATTCCGCTCTCCGATAGAAAACTCCACGCCGGCATGAACGACAAAAATACGCAACAGACATCCAGTCAACAACGTCTTCTTTCACTAGATGCCTTACGCGGACTCGACATGATGTGCATCATCGGTCTGGACGCCATTGTGCACGCATTGGCCCCCGTTTTTCACGGAGCCTCCGCCATGACTACATTGGCTACGCAATTCCGGCACTGCCACTGGGAGGGTATCCATGCCTACGACCTGATTTTCCCACTATTCCTATTCATATCCGGCATCTCCATGGCCTTCTCCATCCGGAAAATGCACCAAAACGGAGCCTCGCGAAAAAAGGCCTCATGGCACCTCATCAAACGTGCCCTCATCCTGGCCTGTCTCGGCATCATCGTCAACGGTCCTCTTGAACTTCCCTGTTCAGACTGGAGATTTGCCTCCGTCCTCGGCCTCATCGGCATTGCCGGAGCATGCGCCGGACTCCTTGCCCTGTGGGTGAAAAAAATACCGTGGCTTGCAGGCATTCTCGCCGGCATCCTCGTCCTCATCGGTTGCCTCCAACTCAACATAGGCACCCTTGACCGCGAAGGAAGCATCAACGCCATCATCGACCGGGCTATTCTTCCCGGCTCCCTCCACGGCGGAGTCATGGATCCCGAAGGCATCCTGTGCATTGTCTCCGCCATCGCCGTAGCCCTGGGTGGCTACCTCGTAGGCAACTTCCTGGTCAACTCCTCAGCAAAGCCCGGTAAGAAAGCATGGAGCCTCCTCGGAGCCGGAGCCGTCTGCCTGATCGCCGGTTACGCCATGCATTGGAGCTTCTACCCGGCGATCAAATCCATCTGGTCTTCCAGCTTCGACCTAATCGCCAGCGGCTGGAGCCTTCTTGCCTTCGCCACAGCCTATTTCCTCTTCGACATCCTGAAATGGCACAAACTAGCCTACCCCTTCAAAGTCGTCGGCATGAACGCCCTCTTCATCTACCTGGCCCAGTCTCTTGTCAACTTCAACTCCATCGCCAACCATCTATTCATCGGCATTGCCGATATCTGGCCCGCAATGAAATGGCCCATCCTCTCTCTCGCCACCTTCCTCATCAAGTGGCTCATTCTCGCCTGGATGGACAAAAGGAAGATCTACATCAAAATCTGATCATCTCCATATTTCAATAGCTACTGTTTACTTTGCCCATCTTTTCAGCCGCGGAAAATACTTTCTCATTTCAGCAATAGCCTCGTCTTTTGAGAGTTGAGTACCACTGGAAGCGTTAAACTCATCAAGATACTTGATGCAATGTTCGATCATGCCTTCCATGGAACAATCCTGCACAAACTCTCCGTCTTTGTAGCAATAGCAGCAATAGTCCCGATTGGCGGAACTGTCTTTATCCGTTCCGAACTGGTCGGCAGAATGCATGGGCATTCCGCAACTCTGGCAGAACAGATTCAAATACTTCTGCCCCTTCATAAACACATTATCAATCCAGTACGTCGTTGCTTCCGGCGTAAATTTAAGCACGCAATACTCAGGATCTTCCACACCACGGGGGAAATGCTCAAGCATCCAGTCCCCCCAAAGCGAACGCTTCACAGCCTCATCCGCCACAATCTCCATCCTGCCCGTATAAACGATACTGTCGCCGCCATGCACAATCGAAATCCCGGCCTTGGGATTAGCCTTGAAGTGAGCCGTTTTTGCAGAACTGGCTCCCGTTGACACATAAATCGCTCCATCCTCAACCTTCAGTTTCACCATGGCAACCGGACGCGGATAGCCATTTTCGTCAATAGATGCCACCGTAATAATCTGAGCCGCCGCAACGATCTGAACCGCCTTTTCTTCAATATTCATAATGGGATGAGGGTAACAGTTCTCACCAACTCATGGCAACCACGAATTGGTGTATAGTTTGTCGACCATAAAAAAAATTGGCATTTAACAGTAAGTTATCGAATTAGAAAAATCTTGTTTTTACAATCGATATTTTTTAAGTTCGCTTGTCTATACAATCGATGAAATTAAATTTCTTCTAATCCTATTGATTTCAAGTATTTATACGTCGAGTCGTAATATTCTGGTTTGCGCGTGTGATCTTCCAGATCGCCATGTGGCACTACGATAACCATCCCTTGCCGAGCACGAGTCAGCAGAACTCGATAGGCATTCTTTAGGTACATCTTGCGATCCTCTTTCTTAATATTTTGCCATTTGTTACCCACAAATGAATATGTCCCCCAATCACCATGCTTAAAGCGAAAATCTCCGTCCCATACGACACAAGTATAGTCCAATTCCAAACCTTGAATATCAAATTCCGTTACAACATCTTCCATGCAATATGATGAACGGATGTCTTCTCTATCAGATAGGAACCAGTGCACAGGATCAGGCTTCACACGTACATCAATTGCCAATGGCCGCAAACGATAAGCCTGTGACGAAACGATAATACCATAACGTTCATTTCCTCGAGCACGCTCCTTGATCCATCGTTTGGCTTTTTTGACATCACGTGTCAACACTATCGGATATTTAGTTAGCTCTTTGAGTGTCTCCGAAGCCCCCTCCTTGTCCATATCCAAAAGCTGATGTACAAACAGCGATAGCTTTTCGGCTCTAAAACTGCGTAGCGAAACGGCTAGATGTAGTTCATCAGTTATATATACATTTGGATGATCAGCAAGTAGATTCAACGATTCGCCTTCCGCATACTCTTTGTCCGTCAAACGTGAAGAGATATGCACGTGCCAATCTTTGAAGTGATTATTTATTGATGCTATCCACTCGCTAATACCTGCCTCACCTGTGTTGATCTCCTGACCGCCACCAACAAGGCAAACAATCAACGCCCAATCTTTGTGGCGATCCATACACGAAATCAAGAACTCCGGCTCGGAATATGGGAAGCCCAGACGATTCTTTTTACGGCGCATAAAGTCAGCCGTCATATCTTTGGTCCAAGCACGTTGCGCCTCATCGAAAATCGCTATGTGGTCAATCGGAGCGTATGATTTATCTCTATTTTTCTCGCTCCGAAAATACTCCAAATCGGCAACAATCTCACCATTCTTAATAATTGTACCCTCCAAACAAGCATCACGGAAGTGGTGGACATTCTGAATAAAAGATTTTACCTCTTGCTCTACCTCTTTTTTTGTACACTTCTCACCTTTCTCTTTGAGTTGACGAATCTTATCACGAGTCAATGCCTCAACCAAAATTTTCACTAATGGGCCATTACCCGACAGATAGACCGCATTTACACCCTCTTTACTTGCACTTTGAGTCGATATGTTGAGCCCAACAAGTGTTTTGCCTGCTCCGGGCACCCCCGTAACAAAGCATATAACCTTATTATGTTCGGCCTTAGCCCGCTCAATTACCTTAAAAATATAATCACTCGTATCAGTGAGATTATCTGCATCGGAGCGTGAAATATCCTTCACTGAGTGGTTTTTATAGAGAGCCTGTGCTGCCTCAATAATTGTTGGCGTTGGTGCATAACGACTAATACTCCACAAATAGTTGTCTATGTATGTCGGAGGGAAAACCAATTGCGACTGTCGAATAATGGTTGCTATATTGTCGCCATTACTCAATATTGGACGTACTATTTGGTCATCATACTGAAAGAGTAAAATATCGTTCTCCTTAGCATTTGTAGAAACAAGAATCGGAATAATTGGTAGGTGATGACTCTCCTCGTGAAAGTATTTCAAATCGAGTGCATAGTCCCAAACCTGATTAATATCTGCCCCAGTAAACTCCTCGGATCCAACCTTAAATTCCACCACAAACACAATCCCATCAATCAGCAGCACGGCGTCGATACGTTTCCCCATACGAGGAATTGAATATTCAAAGAATATATCACCTGTGAATCCGGTAAGATGCGTTTTAAGTATTTTTATCTGCTCCGCCCAGGCTTGCTTTTGAGTATTGAGCAAATCTCCACGCCCAACAGCAGTCAATTGTAACCAAATCGCATCAAGCGGTTGATTAAGGAATGCTGTTATTGTATTGTGGTAGTAGTGACGCATATATTATTAATTTTCTAATCTTTAAGCGATGAAAAAGCTACTAGCATTATTGGCACTATCGTGTTAATGTCTCACTTCTGAAGCTGAATATATTTTGCGAAAAGTGCAGTACTTAACTTTACCTAAACATCCTCGTGTATTGCTAATCGCGTTTACTTGAATCCTTTTTCTTCTATGTCTTCTTATTATCCTATCCATCTTCATTATAAACAAGCTTACACACCAAGGCACACGATAGGAAGTTGTTATTGTAGCGAGACAGAAGGGTGATAATGGATCACTTCCCGATGCAGAAGGAGGAGAAAATGGCGCCTAGGATATCTTCGGTATCGACGCGACCAGTAAGTTCGCCGAGGGAATCGAGGGCATCGCGCAGTTCGACGGCTGTGAATTCGGGGCTGTCTCCGGCCAACAGGGAGGATTCGGCGCGGGCGAGGGCTTCGGCACTGCGTTTCAGGGCGCTTTGGTGGCGGGCATTGATGGAGGCCAGGCCTGCGCCTTCAGATGATGGGAAACGGTCGGCGAAGGCTTGCCAGAGGGCTTGTTCCAAGTCGTCGCGGCCCATGCCGGAGGTGCAGGAGAAACGGACGCCCGGCACGCCGGACCATGCCGGATCTTCCGGAAGGTCGCACTTGTTGAGGACGAGGATGCGGGGGATGCCTTCTCCGCCTTGCACGATATCAGCTGTGCTTGCAGGACGGGAGGAATCGACGACTTCCAGAATCAAATCTGCCCCAGACACGGCGCGTCCCGTGCGCTCGATACCGGCGCGTTCGATGGCGTCGGTGGATTCGCGGACGCCAGCGGTGTCGATGAGCCGCAGGGCAAGGCCGCCGACCTGAATGGATTCTTCGACGGTGTCGCGCGTTGTCCCCGGCACATCGCTGACGATGGCGCGTTCGTAGCCCAGCAGGGCATTCAAGAGGCTGGATTTGCCGACATTCGGTTCGCCGACGATGGCAGTGCGGACTCCTTCACGGAAAAGCCGCCCCTGATCGGCGGTGCGGAGCAGGCGTTCCATGCCTTCGCGGATTTCCTTCAGGCTGCCCGTCAGGGAATCAACGGTATCGGGGGATATATCTTCGTCCGGGAAGTCGATGTAGGCTTCGACGTGGGCGGTCACGTGGATCAATTTGTCCATCATCGCTGTAGCAGCGAGCCCGATGGCTCCATCCAACTGCTCGCGAGCCGCCTTGAGGGCCAGGTCACTCCCGGCGGAGATTACATCCATGACGGCTTCCGCCTGCGTAAGATCCATCTTGCCGTTCATGAAGGCACGGCGGGTGAATTCTCCCGGTTCGGCGGGAATGGCTCCACAGGAGTACAGGCGTTCCAGCACGCGGCGCGTTACCAGCATGCCGCCGTGGCAGGAGATTTCAACGAGGTCTTCTCCGGTGTAACTGGCAGGCCCACGAAACCAGACGGCCAGCACCTGATCGATAGAATCGCCCTGTTCATCGCGAATATCCGTCAGCATCACGCGGCGGGCTTCCACCTGTTCCGGCAGGCGGGCACAGCGGCGCAATACGGCAAGGCTATCGCCTCCGCTCATGCGGATCACGGACAGGGCTCCCTGCCCAACGGGGCTTGCCAGTGAGGCAATCGTCGATTCTCCGATCATGATTCAGGATTCTACGGATTCAAAGAAACCACCGCCCAGTACGCGGCCTCCGTCGTAGAAGGCGCATACCTGTCCAATGGCAAGGGCTCGCAACGGGTGGTCAAAGGTCAATTCTACACGGCCTTCTCCGATGTACACGCAAGTGCAGGGTTCGGCTTTGGCGCGGTATCTCGGCTGGGCAAGAACGCGTCCGGGCAGAGGCTCCCGCGTGTTTTCGATGCCGCTGACGATGGCCTTCCGCGCGTACAATCCCTGCGTGGCTACGTCTTCGTAGCCGACAATCAGGCGATTGTTGGCGACATCCTTCCCCACGACAACATAGGCCACGCCTTCCCTGGGTGAAGCAACGCCATGGCCCTTGCGCTGGCCAATCGTGAACAAATGGAGCCCGCGATGGCGCCCCATCTTCTTGCCCTGCGTATCGACAATGTCGCCGGGCTTGTCCGGCACATAGTGTTGCAGGAAGTCGCTCATCTTCACCTGGCCAATGAAGCAAATGCCCTGGCTGTCCTTCTTGCGGGCAGTCGGCAGACCGTACTTGAGGGCCAGTTCCCGCACCTGAGGCTTGAGGAGATCTCCCAAGGGGAGGCAGGCCCGTTCAATCTGCTCCGGACGCATCAAAGAAAGGAAGTAGGATTGATCCTTGTTGGGATCCCGACCGCGCAGCAAATCAACCCTGCCGTCGGAACGGACGGCACGGCGGGCATAATGACCGGTCCCTATCATTTCAAAGCCCTGTTCGAGAGCATAGTCCAGAAAGACCCCGAACTTCATTTCCCGATTGCACAAAACATCCGGATTGGGAGTATAACCCGCCCGGTAGCCTTCAATCAGATAATTGACGATACGGGAACGATATTCGTCCACTAAATCGACGATGCGAAATTCAATGCCGAGTGTACGCGCCACGGCAAGAGCATCTTCGATATCGCTCTCCCAAGGGCATTCTCCGGGAATTTCCTCGGAGTTCACCCAGTTTTTCATGTAAGCCCCGACAACATCGTGGCCCTGCTCTTTGAGCAGGGCCGCGGCTACGGAGCTATCGACTCCGCCGGAGAGACCTACCAGGATTCTTGACACCTTGGGGACCTCCTTTTTTGAAAAAAATACATGGATTACATCCCTCCGTAGGGAATCACCCAGGACGGACTCACAACCTTCAGCACTTTGGCGACCGGAGAATCGCTCTCTTTGGAATCAACCTGCTGAAGCGTCAGAACACATTCGATGGGGTTGTTACCAGATTCTATCAACTGGCGGGCAAACTCGCGCTGATCAAAGTCGGTCAAATCCAGATAGGCAAACATGGTCTTGTCGGAGTCCATTGTCTTCACCTTGAGGCAAAGGTAGTGGGTATTATCGTTAAAGGGAGCCTTGTACTCTTTGTCGACCACAGCATACACACGGAAATCTCCGGCTTCCTTACTCTTGTCGGCAAGCCACTTGTCCCAGTCGAAGGAACAATAACGCACCTCGCTTTCCCAGTCGATCTTGGGCTCCTTGTCAATGATACGCATCGCAACAAAGCCGACGGTACCATCATTCAGGAGCACCCGAGTGCGCCAGTAGGACAAACCGCCGAGGGCAAATGCCGTAGGAGGTTCCACCGATTTGGCACCAGGATTTTTGATAGTATGCTCTTCGTAATACTTTTCCATTTTTGGAAGCATCGTATCGGCTTCCAGCACGAACTTGGCCTTTTCCTGAGGAGTTTTGGCGGAATAGTAACCATTCACCGCCAGAGCTACTCTACCGAGAACGGATTCCGGATCAATTGTCTGCTGTTGCTGTCCGGTTGCAGTACCGGAAGCAGCCGGAGCATTCGCAGAAGCGGTAGTGGCGCCAGGCAAGGCCGGTGTCTGGGACTGCGTTGCCGAAGCGGTAGGAACAGACGGAGCAGCCACAGTATCAGCATCTTTGCGGACGATAAGGACAATACAGATAACCAAGGCCAAAGCCAGAAGGGCAATGACAATCAAATACGGTCCGGAATTTGGTCTTCTTTTCGAGTTTTCCATAATATTGGTATGTAAAATAGCTCTTTCAAAAAAGCCTTAAGAACTGATGGCGCAGTTCCTCAACTACCGCCATTCCGAATAAAGCTTTCTAGGAGGTATTTTACGTCAGCCGCAAGGCTAAAGGAAGAAGAATTTTCGGATGCAAACAGTTTCTGCAACCATGTCTCACGCCTCAACCAGGTCCTTTGCCGTTTGGCATATTGCCGGGTAGCCAGGACAACAGCCTGGATGCATTCTTCAATCCCCATGTTCCCACGCAATAATTCACGGATTTGCGGTAGCCCCAGCGTACGCTCCGCCGTCAAGGAACAAGAACCCAGCGCGGCAGCTTCATCCACCGCTCCTTCTGCAAACATTTGCCGGGTTCGTTCCTGGATACGATGTTCCAAATCCTCGGGCTCTCGTGAAATTACATAACCGGGACCGGCAGGAGGACGTTGCCAGTTCTCTTTCCAAAACCGGAGAGGCTTGCCTCCCAAAATCACAATTTCCAAATTCCTCTCAACATACCGTCTGTTTTCCAGACTGGTCATAGCAGCGCCTTCGGGATCGCGCCGCTTCAATTCGTCAACCAAATCCGCCAATTCGCGGGAGGCAAACCCCTTGCGGAGCATCTCATCCGCAGGAGGAGCATCGGAAATACCGTGTGACAGGAATTTCAAGTAAAGCCCGGATCCTCCGACCACAATCGCCCTCTTCCCCCGTTCATGAATGTCTCGAATACACTCCATGGCCCGCCGGTAATGAGAGGAAGCATCCCAAGACTCCGAAGGATCGAGGAACTCCACCATGTGGTGAGGCACTTTCTTCTTGTCTTCCGCAGTTGGAGCCGCCGTTAGAACAGACATGCCGCGATACACCTGATAGGCATCGGCACTCACGATCTCGGCATCCAGCAGCCGAGCCAATTCCAATGCCAGGGCTGATTTTCCCGAAGCGGTCGTGCCCGTTATGAAGATGAGGCGCAAGGCATCATTCATGATTATTCTCAGGGATTTCTATGCGTGCCTCTTCATCCAGGCGCTCTGCCAACCATTGCTTCATCATGCTCTGGTAGTTCAGATACCGGCTTCTTGCTACGCGTTTGATGCGGGCCAGCATGCGGGGATCGAACCTGAGTGTAATGGAACTGGACTCCCTGCCGTCACTGGACAACAGGGCAGCTTCCATCAATCGGGGAGCCAATTCATGTTCTTCCCAAAACCGGGCCTCCTCCTGGGGAGATGAAAAAACGGGAACCTGCTGCCAAGAAGAAAGAATATCCATAAATAATTAATCAAGTAAGAAAAAGACCGTTAAACCGTTCAGTTGAGCGTCGCGTATTTACGATTGTAGTACATGGATTCCCCATCCGTCATATCCCGGACGGAAACAATACGGGCAATTTTACCGTCACTCCAGAATACAAGAAACAACCCTCGTCCCTCCAATGTACGCCCCAGACAAAAGTACCGGGCCTCTGCCGTCCATTCCACCTCATCAGGCAACAGGCGAATGCCAAACGGATCTTCCAGGCATTCCTCAATTTCCCTCGGTTTATACCGGGTCGGGTCAAACACTAATTGTCTCAAATCCAGTTCCATTTACTTATGCCAGATATAGAGAAAAGATCTTTCAAAGGGAAGAATATTTTCCCCATGCAATGCTGGAGCGAGGGGGCGTCACTTCCGGAAACCCTGCTCGATACAAGCAGGGGACCTCAGAACGAGCCAACAACTCAAGCCTTGTTTTCAATTGCCTGGCCTGAGATTTCTTGTTAAGAGAACTAAAATGATAAGGAAACTGTTTCTGGTGTTGGTGGGAATATTCGGTCTCGTCAGCTTATCGTTGACAATGTGTACTCAGCTCCGCCAGCCCCATGGAACGGGCAGCATTCCGGATACGGTTTCCATCCAGGCTCATTTAAAACGCCATGTGACCATACTCGCCACAACAATCGGAGAACGCAACCTCTACCGGGAGGATAACATGAAGATGGTTGTCGATTACATCAGACACGAGTTGCAAACCATGGGTTATACCCCTGTCTTCCAACCCGTATCCGTCCCTCGAAAAACCAGCTTCGGTTCAGCTGCCGGAAAGACCGCATACAACATTGAAGTGCGGAAACCCGGTACAACCCCGAATGCTCCCTGGCTTATTATCGGAGCCCACTACGATACCCGGGCCGGGATGGAAACATGGAATTCCCACGGTCCGGTCATCCCTGCCAAAACCGGGACGCCGGGAGCCAATGATAACGGTTCGGGAGTTGCCACCGTTTTGGAACTGGCTCGGATCTTCCGCCATCTTCCTACACAACACGGAATCATCTTCGTTCTTTACGCCAACGAAGAGGCCCCTTTCTTCCAAACCGATGCCATGGGTTCCCGAGTCCATGCCCGGAGCATTGCAAAAAATCCAGGCAAGGAACATATCATGGGCATGTTCACGCCGGAAACGCTGGGATGCTACTCCCCCAGGGTCAACAAAAAACGGGCCAGTGCCGTCGTAGCCGGATTGGCGGGACTCCCGGACCGTTGCGACTATGTGGCTTTTATGTCCACCAACACGGGAAAGGATTTCTCCCGATCCTGCTCAGAGATTTTTACAAGCGAATGCCGATTTCCGGTCCGTGCCGTATCCTTTCCGTACTATACCAAGGCCGTCGCCTGGTCAGATGACTGGTCATACATGAAAGAAGGCATTCCCTCATTCGCCGTCACGGATACGGCCTTTCTGCGGTGCGACGACTACCATGAAACGAGCGATAGGGCAGAAAAGCTGGATTATCGTGAATTCGCCGAAGTTGTCGACGGCCTGGCACGCATGACAGCACGGTTGCTCAATCCCGAATCAACAGCATTTTAGGTTCCATTCAGGCCAGCGTACCGACAGTCGTGCCGAGCTGTTCCAACAAGTCCAGAGAGGAAGCCAGAGACGACGCTGCAACCTCGCCGGAAATCAAACGCCCGTATTCCCGGAGTAACAAAGACGCCTTGCGGGGAGAATCGTCCAGCAATTCAACCCGGTAATGCACAAGCCCGGCATCCCGGAAAGCCGGGAAAAAACACGCCCCGGTCTGAGCCCGTCCGTTGAACAAGGTATTGCGGCACCCCGTATCGGCAAACAGGGGATGCAACTGTCCCACCCTGTCCTTCAAATGGACACTGTAGCGTTCGCATGGCCGCCCGCAGTCCCTGTCATTATGGCCGCCGCCGGACAGGAAAGTACAAAATACGCAATGCTCCATATGGAACATGGGCATATGCTGGTGAAGCGTCAACTCCAGCCTGTCTCCTGGCATCCCGGCAAGGAGGTCGAGTACCTGCGACGCATTTAAATCATAGGAAATTGTCAATCTCTCAAACCGTCCAAATTCCAGCAACACATCAGCCGACCACGGATTGGCGACATTGAGGGAAAAATCCCCTACAAGCCTCAACCCCGAATCATGGAAATATTCCGCAGCTCCCCAATTGCGGATCAAAATCCCGTCCGGAGCCTGACGCTCCATCAGCTTGAAGTACCCTTCCTCCTTCGGTTTCTGGATACGGGGAGTAGCCAGGAATACGGAAACATCCGGAGCCATGGACCGAATCTTCTCCAGAGAATCTCCATACCTCCTCATATCCTCATAATCCAGATACAGAGTCTTGATGCTGCTCCGGAGGCAGGGTTCGACCTGTTCTTCACGCCGGCATAAAACGGAAAGTTCCGCCGGTGCCGTCTCCGGACATACACGCGTTTTGACCATGATTTCCGGTATGGAAAAAGGAGAAGAAGCCCTTTGGACGGGTTTATCCAGTCTGTTCAATTGTTCTACCAAATCCCGGCGGGCCTTGTTCAATGAGCTCAGGGGAAGCATCAATCCTTCCGGCAAATCCACCGTACAAGCCCTGAGTATGAAGCCGGAACCACCCAGCCTTCCCAGTTGTTCCCGAAGTGTAGAGGAAGTCAACGGACGATTGACTGCGGGCACCAGAGCAACATCCGTCCGGACGGAAACACCCCACGCCGGGCAATTCACAACCAAAGGTTCCCCGACTCTCCCGGTACAATGCAATTCCAGAGGGACGGTTCCCTCCGCGCGTTCATGCACCCATGACTGACGCAGACGGGTGTTCAACGCCGGATCATCCGTCTTCCAAACCTTCTGCCCGGGACGCACGCGCGTCCAGTCCACCCGGCTTGCCTTGCCATGGAAAAACAAGCGGTTCCTCTGCACTTTCCAGATACGGCCGCCCTGTTCTTCATTACGGTCTTCTCCGGCATCAAACACAAAGCCATCACCGGGAGCCAGGGGGACATTTCCCTCCAAATTGACATCTACCCAGCCATTGCCGCCCCCCGATACAACACCCACAAAAGCCCCGCGTTTCTTGCCGTGCCGCCCGTGCGTCAGCGTCGGGTGGTCGGAACCATGAAGCCATCCATGGGAAAAACCTCGGGAAAACACCATCTGCAACGCATACCGGTCCGCATCCGTCACGAGGGAATCCGCCTCCATTCCTCCTACTGCAGCATCCAAAGCCTTACGATAGGCCGATGTCACGGCAGCTACATACTCCGGACTCTTGAGCCGGCCTTCGATCTTGTAGCTTTTCACTCCCATGCGTACAAGCTCCGGTATATCGTCCAGAGCGCACAAATCCTGAGGGCTCAGCAAGTATCGTCTCTCACCCATAGGTTTCAGCCGTCCGTCTACAACCAAAGCATAGGGAAGGCGGCACGCTTGAGCGCATTCTCCCCTGTTGGCGCTTCGCTGGCCGAGGCTCTCCGACGTCAGGCATTGGCCGGAATACGACACACATAACGCTCCATGGACAAAAACCTCCAGCGGCACGGACGATTCCCGGGCACAACATTCGATATCCTTCAAGCTTAACTCCCGTGCCAGAACGGCACGCTCCAAATCCAAAAATCGTTCCGTGAAACGAATGCCATCCGGCGACGACAATGTCATCTGAGTCGATGCATGCAATTCCAATGCCACTTCAGGACGCTCCCGCTTCCAGAGAGTCAGGATACGGGCCAATCCCATGTCCTGGACGATTACTCCATCCACTCCTGCATCGTTCAGAGATGCCAGATAGGAAAACGCGGCCGGCATCTCCCCCGTAAACACCAGCGTATTCATCGTCACAAATCCCTTGACTCCATGCCCGTGCAAATAGTTCATCAGCCCGGGGAGATCCTCCAGCGTAAAATTGTCGGCCCGCAGACGGGCATTGAATTGCTCCAGACCGAAATAGATGGCGTCCGCCCCATTGCACACGGCCGCACGGGCACACTCCCAGTTTCCGGCAGGAGCCAACAATTCCGGGCTCAAATCGCCTCGGGACAAAGGAGGGCAACAGGACGGATCGGGCTTCATGTCCGTACACTCGCCAAGAGACCATCTCCCGTCAAGGGCAAAACCAGACCGAAAAAATACACCCACCCACAGAATCAAACGGGAAAATCGTTAGAATCGAGTTAAAGAACAAATAATAACCATTTCACATTGAATCACTTTATCCAGGATCATATTTTAATCATGATCCATGCTGATGGATAGATACCCCATCCGATTTCATGGTTGAAACGCCCTTCTCCCCACTCCCTCAACACCAATGAGCCTTCATATTGGAATGACCGATGAAGCCGACAAGGCTCTCCAGAAAGCCAAGACGCGCAACTTCCTGGCCGCGTTGGCAACAGCCATTTTGTCAACGGCTCTGGCCGGACTCCTTCTGTACACCGCTGTCATCGTTGTCTCAAAAACGGAAAAACCGGAAATCGTGGCCTATGTCGCCAACAATACGGATGCCCCGCCCCAGGATTCCCCAGTAACGCCGGAACGCATCACAACACGCCCCACCGCCTCCGTCCAAAACCACGCCAGCATCATCACATCCAATGCCGTCAGCGATGTCGCCATCGCTTCGGTTGACCTGGAAACCCCGGACATTTCCGATCTTGGGCAAAGCCTGGAACTGGGAGTAGATTTCGGTGCCGGAGTCGGAGAAGATCTCGGGGAGGGAGGAACCGGATTCGGCTCCGACCAACCGGGAGGCAGCGCTCTGGAGGGAACGTTCTACGATTTAAAGCAAACCCCCGCAGGGAAAAGTACGAACATGACCTATGCGGAATACATCAATGTCTTCAATCAATTCATCAAAAACTGGAACAGATCCATCCTCAACAAATACTTCAAATCTCCAACGAAGCTCTACGCATCCCAGTTCTATATCCCGAATTCCCCATCGGAAGATGCCCCCAAAGCCTATCAATGTGGCGACCGCGTCCAGGGAAGCTTCTGGGCAGCCGTGTACAAAGGTAATGTCGTCGCCCCCAAGTCCGGCAAATTCCGGTTTGTGGGAGCCGCAGACGATGTTCTCGTCGTCAACTTCAACGGGAAAAACGTTTTTGACTTTGGATGGTCTCAAGTCTCCATCAACCAGAGTTATGCCGTTGGAAAAGCCTGGCACGATGCCCTGCAAAATGTCAAGGGAGCCGATGAAGTCCTGGTCAGGAAACTCAGGCAATCCAAAATCAATGTCCCTCCCGTTACTCTGTATAAATACGAAAACACAGAACACTGGAACCAAAACACGGGGGGATATGCGGCTGGAGTCGTCTTCACTGTAGAAGCCGGAAAAACCTACCCTATCCAGATCCTTCTGGGCGATAATGGAGGTCAGTTCGGTGAATCCCTGATGATCGAAGAAGTAGATGCCCCCGTCGTGCATAAAGATCAAAAATACGGTTCTCCCATCTTCCCGTTATTCAGGACAAATTACTCTCTTCCCGATCCCGCGACAATCAAAGGACAAGTAGCTCCCTTTGACCCTGTCGGCATCGTATGGCCTGTCGTCAGATGATTTCCGGGAAATCCGCACCGTCAAAGCATTAACCCGGTAGGAATGAATTTTAGCGAGTCTCTTGACAATTCACCTCCATCATCTAAGTTGCCAGTATGAAATGCTTCTTTTCTATTGCAGCGGCCATTGTCCTCGGCATGGCTTCCATCGAAATATCATCCGGGCTGGAACACCCCAAGGGAGTTAAAGTCACATTCCCCCAATTCCCCGCCTCCGCACACCTGTACGGACCGAAAATCAAGGCTTCCGACCTGAAAGGAAAAGTCGTTTTCTTCGAATACTGGGGTATCAACTGCCCGCCGTGCATCGCCAGTTTCCCCCACCTCGTTAAATTGTACGACCAGTATAAATCCAAAGGGCTTGTCATTGTAGCCAGCCACAGTCAAAGGCCATCGGATAAAATCGAACCTTTCCTGAAAAAGTCTAAAGTGACCTTTCCGGTGTACCAGTTCGTCTCCCTGCCGGAAGCTCGTTGTCCCGGAGGCTTGCCCTTTGCCGTCCTCGTCGGAGCCAATGGCAAAGTCGTCGCCCAGGGATACCCCGGCGAACTGTATGACCTGATCAAAAAAGAACTCCGCAACGTCGGCAAGGGAACCCCGATCCTGGACGGGCTTGAACTCGACAAATACAAGGCACTTGCCAAGGATCTCGTCTCCGACGGTACCAACATCGAAGCCAAAATCAAACCACTGCGCAATAAGCAGGATGATGAAGAAGCCCAAAAAGTTTGCAGTACATACGATGCATGGCTTGACAACGAAAAAGCCTCCATTGAAGAAGTCTTCGGAGAAGACCCGCTCAACGCCCTTCCCATGATGCTGCGGCTGAAAAAGGCCGTTCCGTCCGTCAAGGAATTTGACGAGCAAATAACCGCCCTCAAAGCCAACAAGGACATCCCCCGCCTCCTCGGCATCAAAAAGAAGATTGAAGCCTTGGAACAGAAGAAAAAGCCCCAGCAGAGCGAAGTCAAATCCCTGATAGATGCCGTTGAAAAACTGGAACAGTCCCCGGATGAAATCACGCAAAAAATTGCCGGGCAGCTCAAACAGCTCCTTTCTCCCCTGATCGTGCCGGAAGAAGCAAAGGAAGATAAATAAACCTTCCGGCGTCACCCCATCGAAGCTTTTTCCTCTCCCCCTGTTTTTCCCGTAAAAATCCGGGGGGAGAAGGGGAATCATTGAACAGTCGCTCTGCGGCCTTCCCCGGCGAACAGCCCCAGGACATCACCCAGTAAAAACAGGGACCCCGTCACCAGGACGCGGCATCCACTGTTCCGGGCGGCCTTCAAACCGGTTTCAAGACTGTCATGGCAGACAACCGGAACCGACGAAAAGGCCTCAACCAGGCATTTCATGTCGCCCACTCCCAAAATCCTGGGTGACGTACACGGGACCAGGTGCCATTCTCCTGCCAAAGGAGCAATCAGTTCCAGAACACCGTGAATGTTCTTGTCTGCGGATGCGGCAAACACAAGAGCAGCCTTGTCATCGCCGAAACGCTCCCTCCAGGTCTCTGCAAGCACCCGGGCGGCATGCGGATTGTGGGCGCCATCCAGCACCATGAGTCCTCCTTCCAGTTCCTGAAATCTACCCGGCCAGGACAAGGAGGACAACGCCGCCTCCGCCACACTACGGGAAGGCAGAAGATGGAGCGTTTTCATCGCCAGGAGAGCCAGGGCGGCATTCCTCCTCTGGTGGGCACCGGGTAAAGAAGGCTGGGGAACCCCATCCGTATGCCCGGCAATGGCCAGAGGAGAGCCCAGTTCCGCCGCGCGGCGGGCAATCACGCCGGCAACCTCCGGTTCCTGAACGGCGGAAACAACAGGCCGCCCTGCGGTAATGATTCCGGCTTTCTCCGCAGCAATCAATTCCAGCGTATCGCCGAGGTACTGCTGGTGATCCATGCCGATGGGAGCCAGCACGGCCAGATCCTTGGGAACGGCATTCGTCGCATCCAGGCGCCCCCCCAGGCCTGTTTCCAAAACCAGAAACTTAACTCCGCATTCCTTGAAGTATTTCAACGCAACAGCCAGAGCCAATTCGAAAAACGTCGGATGAGGATCCCACTCCGCCACCAAATCCCGCACCTCCACCAAAAGCCTCAGCAACGCATCCTCGGGAATCATGACTCCGTTCACCCGGATTCTTTCCCTGAAATCTACTAAATGAGGAGACGTAAACATCCCAGTCTTCAAGCCCGAACTCCTCCCCAAAGCCTCCAGCATGGCACAGACAGATCCCTTGCCATTGGTTCCTGCCACATGTACGACGCACACATCCTCCGACGGATAGGCGTCCGCTGCCTCCAACAGCCTGCGGGTACCCTCAAGCCCCAGCTTGATTCCGAACAACTGCGTCGAGTACAACCAGTCCAGTGCCGACTTCAAATTCATGCGCTCATCTATAATTCATTTTTTCCGGGACGCAATCATAACTGCCGCCAGCCCCCGCCTTTCCCAGCCGGCAGGGAGGAAAGCTTCCAGAAAAAGGACTTCCGGGCTCTCGCCAGGAACGAACCATGGAGTATTCCGATTCTCCCTAGATGCTTTTCTCTTCACAAACTACCAATTTTTAGAAAGATCCCCCAATTGTATGCGTATCCTGTACGATATGAAAATTCCTTTTCTTTGTTCCCTAATGCCACTGGCATTGCTCGCCTTGTCCCCCTTTGTGGAAGCACAGGAAGAGCTGCATGCCGCGGCATCTCCATCGCAACCCGTCACGGCAGACCATCAAATCCGTGTAGCCACAGAACTAATCAACCGTGTTCTGCCGGGATATTCCGGGCAATTCACACTGGAGATCATCCCCCGGGATCAGGATCGGGATGTATTTGAAATCGATACCCGTGACGGCAAAATCGTCCTGAGGGGCAATAACCCCGTCTCGCTGGCCATGGCATTCAACCAATACATCAAATATACGGCCAAAGGACACTTCTCCTGGTTCGGAGATCAATTGAACCTGCCCCAAACCCTCCCTCTTCCCGACAAAAAAGAACGCAAGGTCATCGACCAGAAGTTCCGCGCCTACCTCAATTACTGCACCGTCAGCTACTCCGCCGCCTGGTGGGACTGGAAACGCTGGGAGCGAGAACTCGACTTCATGGCGATGAACGGCATCAACATGCCGCTGTCTCCTGTGGGACTGGAAGCCGTGTGGTACAACACCCTCCTCAAGTTCAAGTTCTCCGATGAGGAAGCCCGCCGCTTCCTTTCCGGCCCCGGACACTTCGCCTGGCAATGGATGCAAAACCTTCAGGGAGTAGGAGGGCCCCTGCCCAAGTCCTGGATCGACAGCCACATCACCCTCGGAAAACAGATCATGGAACGCCAGCTGGAACTTGGCATGCAACCTATCCAGCAAGGGTTCACCGGCTTCGTCCCCCGCGAACTCAAGGACAAATATCCGGAAGCCAAAATCAGCCTCCAGGGCAGATGGTGCGGATTCCCCGGTGCCGCCCAGCTCGATCCCCTGGATCCGCTTTTCGCCCAGATCGGACGCACCTTCCTGGAAGAACAGAAAAAACTTTTCGGAGCCCACGGCGTCTATGCCGCCGACCCCTTCCATGAAAGCAGTCCTCCCGTCCATACCCCGGAATACCTGCCCGCCGTCGGCAAGGCCATTCACGAACTCTTTCAGTCCTTCCACCCCGGCTCCGTCTGGGCCATGCAATGCTGGAGCATGTACAAGCCCATCGTCGACGCTGTCCCGGTCAACAACCTCATCATGCTCGACCTCAACGGCTCCAAACGCAAACAACATCAGAATTTCTGGGGGCACCCCTTCATCGCCGGCAACCTCCACAACTTCGGCGGGCGTATCAACATGCACGGAGACCTCCCCCTCATCGCCTCCAATCAATACGCCCAGGCCCGCAAGGAAGCCCCCAACGCCTGCGGTTCCGGTCTCTTCATGGAAGGAATCGAACAAAACCCGGTCTATTACGATCTGACTTTCGAAATGCCTCTCCACGAGGACGCAGTCGATCTCAAAACATGGCTGAAAGACTATGCGGAACGCCGTTACGGCACCCAATCCCCAGCCGCGGAAGAAGCATGGATGCTTCTGCTCGAAGGCCCCTACCGCAAGGGAACCAACGGCACGGAAAACAGCTCCATCATCGCCGCCCGTCCGGCGCTCAAACCCAAAAAGTCAGGCCCTAACGCCGGATTCCATATCCCCTACCCCACCGAATTGCTCTATCGTGCCCAGGAAAACCTCCTGAAGGATGCCGACAAGATGAAGAACTCCAAACCCTACCTCTTCGACATCGTCGACGTCCAGCGCCAGATCCAATCCAACCTCGGGCAGGCCATCCATGCCAAAGCCGCAGAAGCCTTTAAGAACAAAGATAAAGCCGAATTCGTCAAGCACTCGACGCGCTTCCTCGAACTCTTGTCCGACACGGATACCCTTCTGCGCACGCGCCGCGAATTCAACTTCGATCGCTGGCTTACGGAAGCCACCGCCTGGGGCACTACTCCGCAGGAAAAGGAACTTCTGGAACGTGATGCGACATCCCTAGTCACTTCCTGGGGTGAAGGCACCGCCGGGGATCCCATCATCTTCGACTACAGCTGGCGCGAATGGAGCGGCCTGATCGAAGGTTTCTACCGGCACCGCTGGCAGATGTTCTACGATATGCTCCGGAAACACCTCGACGACGGTACCGACTACAACGAGGATAAACTCCCCATGGTTCACGGACGCGAAGCCTGGAGAGCCAATGGTTTCTACAAGGAACTCGCCCAATGGGAAGAAAACTTCGTCAAGACCCCCGGCAAAGCCAGAACCCCGGTCATCCAGGGCGACGAGCTCGAAACCGTCCGGCGCTTGTTCGGCAAATACAAGGAACTCGCCAAGGAATACGGCAATGTCCCTCTGCCCAACACCGACAAAGGCCCCAGAAACGAAAACCTCGGCGAAGCCAAAGTATCCTGATCCTGCCCACGTCCCACAAACACCCACCCCTCACAACAGAAGCTGCCTCATCCCCATGGGGCAGCTTCTCCTATTCATACTACCGAACAACGCAAGACGCACAACATCAACAGGCAGACCAGCCTCACACTGACCAACAGGTTTTCCCTTCTTGCCGGCCTCGCATGGGGAGCCTCCTACAACAGCCAGTAAACCACGATTACAGAGCTCACCTCTAGTATCCAAAGAGCCAACAAGAGTCGGGCAGCTACACTTTGGTATTGAGCCTGCTGTATCATGAGCTAGCATGTACAAAAGTTACTTCCGCGTACTTATTCGGAAGAATTCAGCCCATTTGGATCGTTGACTATCAATACATCTGTTCATGGGATAGAATCTAAAAATCGACTATACACAACCATGGGAAAAAGGAAATTAAACGATCTGATGAATGGTAGATTTTCCGGAAAATACACGTGCGAAAAAAATCCATTGATTATTCCGTGCTATGAATATATTCGCACTGTCTTTTGGAAAACAATTATACTTGCTTTCACATCGTTTATCCTCGCCATCCTTGTAACAATCGTATCTCTGAAGAACCAATGGGTTTCCATGGAGTATATCATCATGGGATTCATCGTTCTATGCGGCATACCGCTGATATTGTACCGTACAAGAAAAATGACGTCAATACCTTGCCCATTGTGCGGCAACAGACATACCTATTACTATTATACAAAAAATAATAATTTCGATATGTCCGAAGAAGAAAAATTGGAAATCGAATGCAGGAACTGCCACCAACGTTTTGAGACAGATTGTGAATTCGCCTTGTTGATGGGCATACCGCAAAAAAGATGTACCAAGATGCCAGCCTCTGAGGAATAGGACTAGATATGATTTGAACTATTCTACTTCATTGTTCTTGATCCGAATACCCATGGGCTTGAAATACTTGTCTTCCAGATAATCATAATCCATTTTTTGGTTTGATAGATCGTATATGAAAAATAAAATAATTTTAGGAAGTTCATTATCCAAGTAGAGCTCCGCCATGCTGTATTCACAATTTCCTGTTTTACCCTGGATGAATATTTGAATGTTCTGATTGAAAACGGGGCGTGATCCGAGGTGATTAAAATGGCGAATCATGTTGATGTCTGTCTGATAGAGATCTGTCGCATAATGCAGATCATCAGCCTCTCGACTTTGAGAAATTATTTTTGAAAACACCTCCATTATTTTCATGTATGTCCTGTCATCCAGTTTTTTTGTATGGAGAGAATCTTTGAAGTGCTTTAGCCATGTTTTAAAAAAATCACCTCCTTGACTAATTGCATAGTCTATTGAATCCAGATTGCCTCTCATCCCGGATTTATTGAATTGATCAGAATGAAGGCTGATAATATGACCTTGATTGAGTATCACGAAGACAGGAATGGGACTGTCTCCACGTTTTAGATAAAGACATAGATCCAAGTCGGGAAATTGTGAATACAGGAACGCTTTCCAAACATTTGTTTCCGAAACCTTGTCGCAAAGAAATGTCGGTCTAGTCGGCTTTTCATTCAAACTATAATTTGTATAGTTTTTGAAAACGTCAATCCAAAAAACACGATCTTCCTTCGGCATTAGTGGATAATAATCTTCTTTTCCATCAGGTATGCGATCAAATTGTCTTCCCAATTCATGCGGAATCTTTTCTTCATACGCAATAACTCTTTCTTCAAATTCTCTCTTCCTGTTTTCACGGGAAATCATAGCTACCTTGTCATCACCAAATGAATCAATCGATTCTGTGTGAGATACTATGATCGCCTTATCGGCGTAAGATTTTGTAAGCGAGAAGACACAAAAAACAAATATTTTAATATATATTTTACTACTCATTTTAACAAACCTACGAAATTCTCCACTTTACTCATAATGATTCTATTAAAAATGAAATTCATCCTGAATTACAAATATATTCATGCTTTAAATCTTCAGATATATCATCATTTGGAATATTCATAAAACTTCATCCAATGCTTGTAATACAATATTGGGAATTTATCTTTCGATTAGATTTTAACAATTCCATCAAATTCAATAATTTTCACAAAAACTTTTTAAACTATTTATAAAATACCATTTAGTCCGATAAATGAATTGTGCCTCTAAAATGGATTTAATTTTATCATAGGTATAGAAATTGACTCCACATGGCCATGGACTAGTTTCTGTTGTAGTCGTTCTAACACTCTTGGCTTTGGAATAATCCCACTGTATGATATGATTTCCATATTCATTTTTTTGCACAAATATTTCAGTTACTCCAGAATTGCAACCTTTATAATAAAATATAAATATTGTCGAATAGTGCTTTATTTTATTATCTCTTAATACAAATCGCTGTTTTACATATTTTATTAAGTCTCCTGAATCAAATTTTTCACAATACACACAAACAGAAAAATCATTTGATGAATTAACCGAAACGAGGTCATTATTGATAGACAGACCAAGAACACTAAGACATGAATATAATGCTAAAAACATATTTAGTAAAATATAAATTTAAACCATAGACAGCGAAATTTCTTTAATACACATAAAACAATTGAATCATCACAAGCGATGCATTCCATTTCATCAATTGATTCTGTGTGAGATACTATGATCGTTTTATCGACGTAAGACTTTACAAGCAGGAAGGCACAAGAAACAAATACTGTAATATATCTTTTACTACTCATTGTATCAACATAATAAAAATGTTGAGTGTTAACACACTTTATTTTTTCTAGTCATTATTAATTTGGAATATGCAACCGTAATTTCCTGACCTTTTTATATTATATTAATTTTTAAATGAGGATAATTCATAGGCCGGATAAGGCATATATAGGGCTGGAAGATAATCATTTTTCATGGCGCGTAGGCGCCAACGCCAGGAATGAATGAGATTAATTTTTGTCCCTATTCCGTGGGCATAATAGGCCGATAATTTTAATTGAGCAGCAGGTAATTCTCGAAGTGCTGCCGAATAAAGCCATTCAAAAGATTTCCGATCATCTCGTGGAAGCATTTTCCCTTCATAGTAGGCCCTTGCTAAATGATATTGAGCGAGAAGATTATTATCATCGGCTAACTCTTTGTAGTAACTGATTGCTTTTTCATTCCCTTCCGGAGTTTCTCTAATTTCTTCCATTTGAGCTTTAAGATAAGGGTCATAAGGTGTTTTGTTCATCCAATAGTACGCTTGTTGCAAGTCGCGTTTCATTCCTACACCCATGGCCGAATAATAAAACATCAAATATTGAGCCCTCTGGTCACCCATTTTCGCCATTTCCAAAGCATTTTTATGTTGTTTATCAATAGTCAACATAAGTTGTCTTTTCACTTCCTGAAAATCCAATGGCGGATATTGTAGGTTATCGTCAGCGATAACTTTTCCCTCAATGGAAAAGGGCCAATTGATAATTTTATCTCCCTCAAGACGAGCTATTACACAATCCAGTGATGGATTAGATGGAAGAAAAGAGCGGGGAAAATCTTCAACTTTGTCTAAAAGTCCAAATGACGGTGATTGAGGCCATCGCGAAATTTCAAGAAAAAATAAATATTTTTTATCTTCTTCAATAATGTAGCAACTCTCATTCTTGAGATCTTTGTATTTTATGATCCCGTCACCATTATAATATTTTCTTCCAGCATTGTAGCAAATAATAGGACAATAAACTTCTGGAATAGTAATTCCCAACCGAATTTCCGGTATATTGATACCATATAATACATCAATGGGTTCTAATAGAACGTAGCTGTTATTCTCTTCAATGTGCACACGACCAACTTTTGCCGTAATAATGAGTTCCGAACTATTCACAAGATCCTCAAATGACTCCGGAGGGACCCAAAATGCTAATGCCGTCGAAATACAACAATATATTATAAATAATACTTTATGTATGCATGATTGCAAACTATTTTTCATATGGATTTATTTTTCATTAATTTAAAGAAATATGTTTCGTAGCCATTAGTATTCCATGACTGTAAATATTAACACCTCGGTATTCGTTGCGACATTTTTTATATTCATACCTTGATTCACAAGATTTCTTACCTGCCGTCAATTTATTGTCTGCCAGAAGATTATCTATATTGGAAGGGATGATAGGTTGTGGTTCTCTGGGTATTAAATCGATCACCAATCCATTATTTTCAAGTTGGAAGATTTCACGATTTCCTCGTTCGCCACAGAATGAAAATGCAGAATTGATATTGAGCTTATCCAAAATATCATTCAATGATTCTATCTTACTCACATCAATAGTAGATATTTTCGTCTTGATTTCCTTGTCGAGAACAACGTCGTTATTGTAACAGGATACCAACAATATAACCAGCAATTGGGAATTTATTTTTGTCACTCTTACTTCAATAAATATTTTTAATGCTGTAAATAGGATATTCTACAAGACATAATGCTCAACGAATCACTTGTTGTCTGGGTTGTATCAATATGTCTTCACCATCTATTATTTTACGATGCAATTTCTGAACTGTCCTCAATTTTGTTTCAAACGACATTCCTTCTGGAGCATTCTATACAATACGAATGACATTGCGAAATTCTAATGTCTGTATCAGTTTGTGATGTTTGTAATACAATTTCTTCATATTAACTAATTGACGACCGGGAACACACAACTTCGAACTAGGGATATATCACAAAAAATTTCGATATATTATTTTCCAATAAATAATTGAAATAGAGAATTTAATTAACTTTTTAATTATTTAATTATATACGAATTGAAACGCGATGTTTCTTTTGCCGGAGTAATCATATTTATATAATCATAACTAATATATTCATTTTTAGGGTAATCTACAATTTGAATCGTTATTTTATTTAATTTTTTTTCAAAAAATATTCTTGTCCATGTGGATTTTATATTGATATTATAAATTCCATAATCATGGAGAATTTTATCAATAATTTTGTATTTATTGTTTTTTATTTTGATCGTTTCACGGTAGGTATAAAAAGAAAGCCAATCTGACATTGCTCTTTTAAAATCATCCATAGAACTATTTACTTGTTGAATGTATGCATCAATATACTCATTTTCACCTTTTGATAATTTCATATTATATACATCAAAAATAGTTTCATGACCATCATTCTCATATTCTTTTTCAATAAGAACCGTGTTTTTTTCAGGGACAACAATCATAATTTTATTATCCAACGGATTATGAGACTTCAAAAATATAAATCTATTGCACTTTTTTTCATCAAAATCAATATATGGTAGTGTTTCGTAGTATTCACTATGGTTGCAATTTATCGAACACATAATTATATATATTATTATTACATAGTTGAACATATTATTACTTTATGGACATTTCATTTCACTCGGATCAGCCTCTAATGTAGGCTTTGGCCATGATCTAGAATTACTAATGTCATCCGGAGGATTATTGTTAATATTTGTTATAAAAGAGGAATCATTCACCGGAGGAACAGGCTGTTTATTTTTCAATCCATGTTTATGATTTATTTCAGCAATTAACCATTCATTAATTTTTCCTTGATAATCGCTTTCAATTTTTTTAGCATATTCACAAGTTTCATTTTCTGTTTTAAATTGTTTTATATCCTCTTTTTTCAATACTTCTTCGATTTGCTCCATAAATTTAATACTATTAACCATATGTTGTTGCTCATGCCCAAATATATTTTGCAATATAGATAGATCAAATACAAATATTATATTTCCTCCTTCCTTTTCTTGTTTCATTGCCTGATCTAGCGATAGAATCATTGTCGCATCGAAATATAAGCGACAGGATATTTTACATTTTTTATTTGATGTATTATTATTTGTGCAACAACATTTAATTTTAAGCTTAATCTTCGTATTGCTCCCAGATTCCCATTTAGATGTAACCCAAGGTATTATATCTTTAGGTTCAATAAATTTCTTAAATGACACATCAATTTTATATGCACCATAACGGTCAATTATATAAGTTGGACAATTATTAGAAAATAAATATTGATTTAATTGCATTAATTCCGAAATTAAGTCCTTACTAATCCACCTGCCATCTAGCGGATTGAGATGACGGTAGTTGTAATACACCAGGCCTAATTCCCGATCCATCACTTCACTCGAATAGCCAATCACGTTCAGGCTTGCATCTCCTGTTTCCGATACGACTTCACCGTAGGGGGTATAGTCGAAACTGGCACTTATTTCTCCCTGTTCGTTGATCCATTCCGTGATATTTTTGACGAAATCGTGTGTACTGTAGTAGATGTTGCTACCTCGCACCAAAGCCAACGGACGGGTGGCTACGGATTCGAGAGGATTCCACAAGATGGCATGGAGCACTTCGTTGTTCGCCAACAAATCGACTGCCGCTACCTGGACATAATCCAGATAATGGTAGCCTTCATGCTGCGTCACGATTCCACCGACACTGACTTTTTTCGTGACGCGACGCCCCATGTGGTCGTAACGGCACTCAATCACAGTCTCATTGTCTTCGCTTGCAAAGCGAATGGGACGGTTGTTGGCATTGTAGATTACATTCCAGATGCCGCTCGTGGTCCGGATGCGTGTCTGGTTCCCATCCGCATCGAAAGTCGGTGTAAATGCCGGCGCGTATGACGGGGTAATAAGCGAGTACTGGTTAAGCTCGTTGCTCTCGTAATCTGTCTGTGTTGCCCGTACCTGGAACTGTTCCCTGTTGCCGATGTTATCGTATGCATACTCGAACACCGGGCCTCCTCCGAACATGGCCCCGGTCAGTTCGTTCCGCGAATTGTAGCTGAAATAATCGTCGTGTGTTTCTCCAAGACGCGTTCTGAGACCCTTTTCCGGACGTCCCAAGGGATCAAGTTCCCTCGTTTTCTCGGCGATTGTATAGGTCTTGTCTGAGGTTCCGCATCGGATCCCCGTCAGGATGTCACGCCACGATTGGTAGGTGTATTCCAGGCAAAGGCCGTTGCTCCAGTCGATTCTTGAAACGAGACTACTTCCCGGCAGATAACTGAACTGGAAAGTCTTTTCCTCGAATCCCCGGGCTTCATTCGCCAAAAGGCGGAAGGAGGAGATACGACCGCATTCGTCATAAATCTGTTCCCATTCAATGGGTGTCTCATTCTGTAATTCAATCCCGGCCGAGGAAGGCCGACCGAATGCGTCGAATGTGCGTTTCACATGGCTTTCCTGCCACCCCATCCAGTAGCCTTCCTCAGCCATGACTCCGTAGTCATTGTACGTCAGCGAATAGGGATGTTCTTCCCCCTGTGTGGTAATGGCGACGATTTGCCCCAAATGATTGAATTCATACGTGAAATCAGGTGTCTCGTCACTGTAATGAACCTGGGTTGTCTCGCCAGTCAAAGGATCGTAAGAATAGCTCGTGACGATACCTCGCGCCAGCGTCCTTGTACTCAGGCGATTCATGGCATCGTATGTGTCGATTACCTCGGAACCATCTGCATACGTTTTTTTCAACTGGCGACCAGTAGCTTCCTCGTAGGTCCATCTGGTCGTATCGCCATCCATGCGTTCACTCGGATCCGTCGTAATCTCTTCATCCGCGATTCTGAAGGTCGTCAATGAAATCATGCGGTCCGCCTCATCATACCCGAAGCAGGCGGGCTGAACGGCAGTACCGTATTCCGCGATCTTACGCCCTCGAATGTCATAAGCGTAACAGGTCGTATCGCCCAGTGCATTGGTGACGCAAGAGGGCAAATCAAACCGCGAGTCATAAACCCTGGCGATCGTCGCCCTTGCGGAATCAGGCTCTTTGATGATGCGCCCGGCCAGGTCGGTTTCCGTGCTTGTCGTATTGCCCCGCCCATCGGTTTGTGTGATCTTCTGACCGCTGGATGTATAACTTCTGCTTTGGGTTGTGGTGATGCCGGTATTGTCTGTCGATTGCTGGACAAAGCCATCGACAACGATGGCAGAAGCAATCAACACCGAGGTTGGAATCCTGGCGTACTGCGTTCTCTTCGTTGGCGCGGTGTATTCCGACCACGATTCGGACACCTGACCATAGATGTCCTGACTCCGGCTCCTGCTTTCCAAGATTGCACTCAGGGAAGAAACGAGTGTCTCCGTCATCTGGACGAGGGGTTGACCAGAGGCATTGTAGGCAATTGTCATTTGAATCTGATAGATTCCATCTTCCCGTACGGCGTAGGATTGAGACTTTTCCGTGATCCGGGAGTTGAGCGGCGTGGGGGTATCCGACAGGGCAAGCGTTTGTTTCACCATATTTCCCATCTCATCGTATTCGTACAGGGTGGGAGCCATTTGCTCCGTCTGTGAACGGGTGCGCTGCCCCTTGCCGTTGTAGGTATGATGGGTTGAGATGAAGCCTCCCAGTGTGTTGGGCGTGTCTTCCCGCAGGGTTTCTCCGAATCCGTTGGACAATTGACGGGAGAGAATGACATTGCCCGTGAGGCGCGTTGTCAGAATACCTTCCGGGGTCAATTCCATCCGCGTTTCTATCTCCCTCTGCCCTGTGCCGGATTGCAACACGGTAGTACCGTCATAATAGACCTCGGTAATGAAAGTGGCGCCCGAGGGGGAGGTAACGGTCGTCACGAGTAGATCCTCGCTGTAATCTGTATATGTGGTGCGGCCCAAAACATCCGTGGTACTGGTGACCCGTCCGATGGAGTCGTAGAATGAGGATTCGACGGTCGTCATCGGGCCGACGTCCCGGCGCATTTCGAGCACGCGGTCTTCGGCATCACGCACATAGGAGACGATGGTTTCCGGCATAGTTTCGGTCGCCGAGCGTATACTTTCAACGAGTTGTTTGGCCGTGTCATAGCCGTAGGAAACCGTAATGCCGTCCTCGTCGGTTTCCCGCAGAGGACCGCAGCACATCCATTCCGTCGTGCTCACCCGTCCGTTGGCACGGGTAACCCGGGTACGCTTGAGCTCGACATTATATTCGTAATCTTCCGCCGCTACCAGCGACCACCCTTCCCCGGTGTGGACGTAGCGTTCGTTCCGCGTGACGGTTCCGTTGTCGGCGATATATTCCACTTCACGGGAACTTTGTCCGGAGACGATGTCTCCGTTGACCATACTGGTTCTTGTCACCATATGGATGGCTCCATGGGAATCTGCCGGGGCGTATTCAATCAGCGTCTGGCGACCGTCAACCCCCTGGATGAAGCGTTCGCGTCCGCGGGCATACGGATAGACGGCTGCCGGGCCGTTGGTTTCCGAGACGGACGTATGGACATTGACGGAGCCGAGGGCGGTTTCCGTCACGGTCGTACGGTTCACTTCGTCCGAGTCTTCGTAGGTATAAACGCGGCGAGCCAGGACGGTTTCTTCGCCGTCTTCATCGATGATGAGATCCGTTTCCAAGGCGGGACGGAAGTCGTTGAAGCGGAGGTCGGCGTAGGTTGTACGCATCGCCTGTTCTCCCCCTCCGGCCCACGGCCTTGCTTCCAGGGTGGTTCTCCCGCGTTCGTCGTATTCGTATCGCGTGTAGCTGCCATTGGGTTCGATGACGAGGGTGCGGCGGAATTGTTCGTTGTAGGTGTAGAGGGTGGTCTGGGCTTCGGGCGTGCCATACCCGACCGTTCTGCTCAGGGTGAGCCATCCGCCCTCCGTGTTTTTCTTGACGGTGCGGACGCAGGAGGCGGGGGGATCGTCCGAGATGTTGCCGTCGGCATCCATGCGGCGGTAGGTCTCGATCGTTTCCCATTTGTCACCGGGCAGGAATCCGCGTTCGATGGTGCGCACGATGCGTTCGGCGCCTTCTCCGGTAATGATGGTGACGTTATTGCCTTTGACGTAGCGTTCCGAGTGGAAAGCGGGCATGCCTTCCCTTTGTTCGTCGATGAGCATGACGGGGACACCGTCCTTTTCCGTCGTTTCGTAGGTAACGGTTTTCCATGGAAGTCCCATGCCGGAGAGGAGGCCGAGAGAATTCCGTCGGACTTGCCCGGGAGCAAACCACGCGAGGGTGAGTTTGTTACCCGCAGGAATGGTTTGCAGGAGGCCCTGAGACTTCGACCAGACACTTTCGACAGCGCCCGTCTCCGGATTCCGCGTTACTTGCAGCTGGGCAGCGTATTGTTCCGCAGTGGTTTCGACACCGGACGGAGAGATGAGGGAGGAAACCCGCCCGGTTGAAGCGGAAAAGCGCAGGATGCGTCCGTTACTTTGCACCATGTCCAGGAAAGCGGGGGAACCCGAGGGACACGGCTGTCCGTCCTCCGAGACCAGCCGGACGCGGTAGTTGAGCTTACGGGAGGCACCGACGGGAACGGCTTCCGCGCTGCCGGTGCCTGCATGAAAGCTGATGGCGCTGCCGGTGGGCCGCATGACGGTCACGTTCCGCTCCGAGGCATTCCAGACTGATGTCCATTCCAGAGGGTGCTTGTAACGGACACCGATGGTACTTTCCGGTACGGCCCGGAAGCTAAAGGTTGCGAAAGCATTCCTATCGCCTCCGGAGTTGTTGCCTTCACCACCGACGCCCAATTCCCCTTCGCAATCATCGGGATCGTCCGGATTGGATCCGATGGGGAAGTTACCGGCGGAATTACCACCTCCATTTTTGTTGCAGTCGTCGGGGTCGGGTTCTTCATCGCAGTCGCAAGAACAGGGGCAAGGACAACCTTCCTCAATAGGGCCGCTTGAAGACGAAGCCGATGTGGAACTGCTGGATGAAGAAGAACTACTGGATGAGGAGCTGGAACCACTTCCCGAGCTTGATTGTGACAAAGAACTGCTACTCAGTACCGAGGAACTTGCAGAACTGCTTTCCGAACTGGATGGCATATCACTAAAAAGCTTGAGCATGTCTTCTGCCTGGGAATGGAATAAAAAATAAGGCGATCATTCGAGCACCTTTTCCTTTCCTTCTTAAGATAGGATAGATTGTCAGAAAATAAATCAAATTCGTCCCATTTTTGAAAAAAAGAATGCCAGCCCCACGGTTATCATCGGGACTGGCATTGTGATTGGTCGTTGTGGACGGATATTTACCGGAATTTTACGGTGTAGGAACCGTCCTTGTCCGCTTGACGGCCTTTCAGGACAAGGCGGTATACGGCATCGCCCCAGACGCGGGTCAATGCCTTGTCCGTCAACGAAACCTTCTCGACGGAAGCCTCCAGCTGCGAAGGATCGTAAGTCATGGTCACCTTGCGGCCTTCCTTGTCCAAAACCACTTTTCCCGGTATCGACAGATCGGGCTCCGCCCAAGTCATGTAATGAAGACTGGGAGCCGTCACGGTTTCTTCCAGAGAAAAGGTATCCGTCACATCCAACCCGTCTTTACCTAGGGTACATGTACGAATCCAGTTCTTTACCTTCGCTTCGGCAGGATAAGCCCCGGCAATATCTGTCGAAAAAGTCTTACGACCGACATCACATGCAGTCTTGGAGGCGCGGTATTTTCCCCCCGGATTCTGGGAAACTCCATTGATTGCCGGCAGGTTGTGGTAATCGCTCTGCATCGTCCAGATGGAATAACGCTCGTTGCTGAAGGTCTGGCGCGTATAAGTACCTACGCCGACATCAATGATGACGGGCATGTTCCGCACATAGAGGGAGAAGGTGCCTACATCATTGTGGTTGTGGCTTTCTCCATTGTTGCCTCCTTTCGTTGCAACGAAGAATCCATTCCCCTTGTCATAGAGGTAGCAGAATTCCGTCTCCGGGTACCAGGACACATCGTTGCGGACTATAGACGGCTCCTCTGCCATCAACTCTTTGTGAGAAGCAAACCACTCCAGCGTCCGGAACATGTCCATACCCCGTGGAGCTCCGGCTTTCTTGCCGGCTTTCCCCATGAGGGATGCCGCGTACCCCGTCATCACCGGACTATTCACTGCCTTTCCGTATCTGTACACCAAGTCGGGGTCTCCGCCTCCCTTTGCCGAAGCATCGGCAAAATTGACAACCCAGCCGTCACCGACATAGGAATCGGCAAGGTATTCCCCCATGCGACGTACCAGGGGCTTATCGAACAATTTGACCTTGCCCTGGGTTGCCATGGAAATAAGTGTCAGATAATCATACAATTTCCCGGCTGCATGGGTCCAGTAGGACGGACCTTCTTCACAAGCTCCATCGCCTTTGACATAATTCATAAAGCAATCCACCGACAACATTGTCCGGCGTACTCCTTCGCACATTTCGGCAGGATCATCGCTCATCAATAGCATCGTCTGAAGCACGTTGGTATTGCACCATGGATTCCAGTTATTGACAAAACAACCTTTGGGGCGGTTCAGGGCGCTCCAATGGTAAGAACGGGTTAAATAGGGTTCAATCGTCCGTTTGTAGAGTTCACGTTTCAATCTGGACGCCAGGAGGGGATGGATTTTATCCAACTCATCCTTCAAGAAATAGTGAGTCCAGGAGAGAATGGAGGAGATTTCCCCCGATGTCAGGTCAATGATCTGCTCCTGGTCATCCGGCAGGGGACGGTGATTCTTCTGTGCCGTCAGGTGGGCGGAGAGAGACCACGCTGTCATTTCGCTAAAATAAAAAACTCCGTTGGCGATCTGGTTCATGAATCGTCCCTTGCCTTCGGCCAGTTCCGCCAGTACAAGATCCTTCAAGGCGTTGCAATTGGCCGCATGAGGACGCTGCATCACCTCGCGGTTGCCGCTGCGTTCAAACTCGAGGTAGTCCGTCGCTTTGATCACCTGCCACGGATAATCAAGCATTTTCTCCCCACGCCGGATTAATTCCTCGCGGCTGTCACCCATTAATTTTTCCCAGCCGCTGCGGTCAGCGTAGGCGGGATAGGGTACCCAGGAACGATCCGTTTTCAATATTTCCCTGAGACCGGAGGCATCAACCGAACGTTCCAAATACGCACGTTCCTCATAACCGGATGCTGTCATTACAGAGTACGAACCAGTCAAAAAACAAATTCCAATTAAAAGAGCTTTCATCATTCAGAATACGTCGTCTCGAAGGCAAAAAAATCATCCAACTGAATTTTTTTATATTTTGTACATCTTGTCCAAAAAACAAGATGATACATGAAAGGATGCCCGCGGCACTTTCGTAATTTTACCATGTCTTTGATTGCTCACTTCTTATCCCGCTATTCCTGTCGAATCGCGTGCCTCCTCTCTTTCTTGGGGATATCGGCTTCCGGAACACAATCGCCAGGAGTTTCCCCATCCATTCCACGCTATGACCGCTTCCGGGAGATTTCCCCTACATGCATCAAGCCCGAAGGATGGCTGAAAGAATATCTCGTCCGCCAGCAAAAAGGCCTAACCAGCCATCCGAAAGAACATGGATTCCCGTTTAACACTCAACTCTGGGAAGGTGAAATTAACAATAAAAGCAACAGCTGGTGGCCCTACGAGCAAACTGCCTACTATCTGGACGGAATGGTGAGACTGGGGCTTTTGTTGAATGACCAGGCCAAAATCGACACGTTCAAACGTAACATCCAGTGGGTGGTGACACATCCTAACTCCAGGGGACTGATCGGTACAAGCCTCAGGAAAAACGAATCCCTCTGGCCCAATGGCGTCTTCTTCAAGGCCGTCATCCCCTACTACATGGCAACGGGCGACAAGCAAATCGTCGATGCGTTCCATAAGCATTTCTCCCTGACGACGGCCAAGGATATCGGTCTGGGATTCCGCAACGCAACCAACATAGAAGGACTGTTGAAAACTTATGAATGGACTGGCGATACCGCACTGAAGGACAAAGCCGTCGATGCCTACAAGATCTTCAACACCCAACCGGCTACCGAAGAACGCCTTACCATGACCGCCACAGCTGGAAACAACAAAATCGTCATGCATGGCGTTACCTTCAGCGAGGAACTGAAACTCCCCGCCATCCTCTATATTTATACCGGTGACCCCTCCTATCTCCAGGCTGCCGAAAACGCCATACGCGTTCTGGAACGCGATCACATGGGCCCCAGCGGAGTCCCGTCCAGCACGGAATATCTATCCACCCGCGATCCTTCCCAACCCCATGAAACCTGCGTCAGTTCCGACTTCACGTGGACTCTCGGCTACTTCCTCATGGCAACCGGCAATGCCAAATACGCCGACATGATCGAAAAAGCCTGTTTCAATGCCGGTCCTGGAGCTGTTTCCAAGGATTTCACCAACCTTCAATACATGTCCGGCGACAACCAGTTCATCGCCACCGACAATTCCACACACTCCAAGTTTCACCGGGGTACACGCTGGATGAGTTACAGTCCCCACCATGAACCGGCATGTTGTCCCGGCAATGTCCACAGGCTGATGCCCAACTTCGCTTCCCGCATGTGGATGACCGATTCCGACGGTATTCTCACCGCCGTCCTGTATGGTCCCTCCACGATCTCCGGCCCTCTCGGCCAAAGCGGACGGACGGTCACTGTTCATGAAAAAACGGACTACCCCTTCTCGGACACCGTTGAGTTCAAATTCGAAACGGATGAACAAACGACCGTTCCCTTCCGTTTCCGCATCCCGGCCTGGTGTGCCAGCCCGGAAATAGCCGTCAACGGACAAACCGTCACAGGCGACTTCCGCTCCGGCTCCTTTGCCCAGCTGAACCGTACCTTCAAGAATGGAGATGTCGTCACTCTGCGATTCCCCATGCCCCTGCACCTCAATCGCTATCAAAATTCTCTAAGTCTGGAGCGCGGTCCCCTGCTCTATTCCTACGCCATTCCTGAGCAAGTCGACATCAACTCCAGAGAAACCGGCAATTCTCAGTTCCCTACTCTCTCATTGAAAGCGGCCGCTCCATGGAATTACGCTCTCGCTCTGGATGAATCGAACTTCCGTGAACGCGTCCGGGTTCTTCCCAAAAAGAATGATGCCTACCCCTTTGACGGAGGGGACGGGGCTCCCGCCCTTCAGGTGCCCGTCCAGCGCATCCCCGGCTGGAAATTGGAAGGAAACCGCTTCACCCCGTTGATCCCCATCGCCTATACGACGGACGGCAAGGAAGAAACAATCACCCTCACCCCCTACGGAGCTACACGGCTGCGTCTGACTCACTTCCCCGAATGCGTCAACCGGACACTCCTGCCCGTCTCGGACTGGCAGCTTTCCCCCGCCTATCCGTACGACATCCGCAAACCGATCCAAGACCAAATTTACTCACCGGAAACCGGAGAAACGACAAGCTGGAAAGATATCGCACCGGAACCCTCCGGACTGGTCAACATGGATCGCCTCCTGGGGGGCAACGGCAAACTGGCCTACGCCCGCGCTTCCATCAAGTCAGACAGCGAAGGTTCCGCCTACCTCGCCGTCAACGCCAAAGATGCATGCGAAATATGGTTCAACGGCAGGAAAATCCACACCATCCAACAACCGAATGATGTCGAATATCAAGGGGCGGACCTTATTCCCGTCACTCTTAAAAAGGGAAATAACACCGTTCTGTTAAAAGCCGGACGCTTCGGTCGGGTTGGCCAATATCCCGATGGATGGGGGATCAAACTTCAATGTGTCCGTTAAAAATCGGTGACATTCAGGCATTACATAACGCCGGGATCTTGTGTAATTTGCAGGAAGTGATATTTTCATTTGAGTAACTTTGGAACAAGCGTTGCTTCTTTCCTCAAGACTCCCATGAACACGATCACTTCATTCCTGCTCTCAACGGGGCTATGCTGCCTTGCGGCATGGACTGGCATAGCCGCCGACACATCCCCGGAATATCCCGCCAACGGTGCCAACTACCGCCTGTATCCCGATGCGGCTCCCCCCCTCGTCCCCAAACCACAGGAATTAACCTGGCGGGGCAAAGCCATCCCACTGTCAGCCGTCCGTATCGACCTTCCCCCGGCCACCGGTACCGATGACAAATCCCGGCAGAAATTGATCGAGGGGGAATTAACATCATTCCTTCGCAAACACAACGTTACCGTCACCCCGGAGGCCTCCTTTCGCATCACCTTCGTCCGGGAAAAAACATGGTCCGATAAACTACGGGAGCATATGAGATCCCCTGAAATAGCGGAAGAAGCCTACCATGTCCAGGCTACGGAACAAGGGATCTCCATCAGGGCCACCCATGTCCGAGGGTTCTTTTACGGCATGAAAACCCTGGAACAGCTCATCATCCGGCGCAATGGAAAAACAACCCTGGCTCTTTGTTCCATCTCCGACTGGCCGGACTTCCCCATCCGCGGGTTTACCAACGATGTAGGGCGCAATTTCATGCCCGTTCCCATGATCAAGCGAGTCATCGACTCCATGGCCGACATGAAGCTCAACGTATACCACTTCCACTTCACGGAAAATGAAGGGTGGAGACTGGAAAGCAAATTGTTTCCCCAACTAAACGACCCAAAAAACTTCACTCGCCGACCCGGAGAATTCTATTCCCAAGACGACTTCCGCGATCTGGTCAATTACTGCCGCCAACGCAACATCACGCTCGTTCCGGAAATGGACATGCCGGGCCACTCGCGTTGTTTCCGCAAAGCCATGGGTATCGAATCCATGAACGATCCCCGTGCCACAGAAACCCTCGGCAAACTTATCGAGGAAATGTACAACCTCGTACCCAAAGGCCATCTCCCCTACATCCATATCGGTACCGACGAAGCCAGGGAAAAGGAAACACACGTAGACGACAACACGCTCAAGCAATATTTTCAATTCGTCGAAAAGCTGGGAGCCACCCCCATCCGTTGGCAACCCGGTCTCTCACCAAAAGGCTACAACGGAGCCGTCCAGCAACTCTGGTCCGGGCGCCAGGCCCGCGGAGCCTGGCCCACCAAAGGAGCCTCGTACATCGATTCCCTGGAAACCTACCTGAACCACATCGACCCATTCGAGGCAGCCATGACACTCTACTTTCGTCGGCCGTGCCCATTCCAGGAAGCCAACGGCCTGGGCATGTTCCTCTGTTCGTGGCCGGATCTTCCGATCGAAGATCCCCTGACCCAGGAATCCGTCTCTCCCATTTATTCCGGCATTGCCTTTGTCAGCGAACCTCTCTGGAACAACCCTCACCAGCCCGTTCAGGGTAACCCGAACTCTGACGAATACATGAAATACTTCTCCAACCTCCCCGTTCAGGGAGATCCATTGCTTCAGGGCTTCTCTGAATATGAAAACCGCATCCTCGCCATCCGGGACCGCTTTTTCACCAAACGCTACTTTCCCTATGTCCGGCAAGCCAACATTCCCTGGAAACTAATCGGTCCATTCCCCAACGAAGGAAAAACAGCCACCGTCTTCCCTCCCGAACAAATCATCAAAACCGGCAAAGCGGCATCTTCCTACTCTTTCCAGGGCAAAACCTACTCATGGGACCCGGAAACCTACTCGGGGGGTACTCTCATCTTCAAGCATTACTGTGACTTCCCCACGCTCTTCAACGGTGGCAAAATGGGAGCTTTCCCCCATAAAAACAGTACATGGTACGCCCTCACCTATATCTATTCCCCCAAAACGCAAAGCGTTCCCTTCTGGATCAGCGGCCAGACATGGGCGTCCTCCGACTGGCGAAACGGCCCCGTCAGCGTCCCTGGCAAATGGTTCCATTGCGACCCTCAATTCTGGGTCAACGGTCAGGAAATAGCTCCTCCCAAATGGCAAAAGCCCGGTAACAATGGAGCTGTGAAGGATGAAAACTACTACATCCGAAAACCCGTCGACATCCGTCTCAACAAGGGCTGGAATACCGTTCTTGTCAAAAGCCCCGTCAACAACTCGGCACGCCGGTGGATGTTCACTTTCGTTCCCATCCAGTGGAGCGATAAAACGGGCATCATCAAAGTTCGTGAATTTCCGGGATTGAAATTCTCCGTTAACCCATCCGCGCCAACCCGGTCATAAGTGCCCTTGCCGCATCCATTTTTTCTCAAAATCCATGTCTCTCCGCATTCCTCTCATTTGCGGCATTCTTGCCTGTTTGTTGGTAGCATGCAGTCCTTGCACCCGAGACATCCCCGGACCGTATAGCTTCGTCACCAGATCTGAATCCCTCGCTATCAGCAGTGCTTACACGGAAATGACATGGAAAGGAAAGGCCGACAACATCCGCCATGGACTGGATCCTGATGGCATCCGCATCGACACACCTGATGCCGTCTCACCCAATCCTCTCCGGGGTAGCTGGTGGCGCCCCGGTACCCTCTCCCGGGGAATGCCGTACAAATGGGGAGGCTTTGACACCCCCCGCCAATTTGCCGAACGACTGACCCAATCTGTTCCCTCCGGCAGCATTCCCACCGCTGCAGGAGACATGGGTACTGCTGACAAACAGAAAGCCGGAGACAATGCCGTCAGCCGCTTTGCCGCCGGCATTGATTGTTCCGGTTTCATCTCACGCTGCTGGAGACTGGACCGCCCTTATTCCACCCGGGAACTCCCCAAGCTCTGTAATCCCCTCTCCTCATGGGAAGAGCTGCAACCCGGCGACATCCTGATCATCCCCGGCCAACACGTTCTCATGTTTATTGCCTGGGACACCAAAGACCACTCCGGCTTCACAGCCCGCGAAGCCGGCCCCCTGCCCGTCTGGAAATGCGCCGAACACTCTCTCAATACCTCTTACCTCCAATCCCTCGGCTACCGCCCCATGCGATACCGCAACATGGTCAACACCAGCCCGTCCATCTAACCTATCCCAACGGTTTTCGCTGAACTCCCCCTCCAGTCACAGACAGGACACTCCCCTGTTTCCTTGTTGCCTATATGGAAGCCGTCTATTAACAGAAATTCATTTACAAAACCAGTTCATCGCCGGTACTGATGTAGCGAATCCTGTTGGGCATGAGGGAGCATAGAGATTCGTACGCCTCTTGGCCTGTGCAATGACAGGTATAGTATGTGGAAGGCCAGCGTGACAGTTGGACGGACAAATCCCGCAAGAGGGATATGTCGGCACTCTTGCCCGTCCGGGGGTTGTACAAATGGAAGCCTCCGATCACAGTTTTCGGGATAATGCCCGTTACACGCTCACATTGTTCCATGATATTGACAATACCGCCGTGAGAACAACCTGTCAAAAGCACATGGCTTCCACCGGATGAAATCAGAAGATTCTGTTCGTGAGGAAAATTGTCCCGTACATAACCTCCCTCCTCCCGGCGCACAAGCAGTGTAGCATTCGTTTCGGGGATCCATTCCTTCCTGCCACGGCCATCGGTAAAAAGCCTGAGTTCACCATCCAGCATGTAATCTCCACGGAGTTTAATCACGCGGGAATCGGCTTCCAGATTTTTATCAAGCCCGATGTAGGCATAACCTTGTTGTGTTCTGGAATAATGATCGCCGAACGCTTCTTCCTGAACATAAACGGGAGCGTTGTCATTGACTTCCAGAAAAGCACGGAGTCCACCTCCGTGATCGTAATGTCCATGGGAAAGGATTGCCACATCTACGGACGATAGATCAATTCCCAAACGCCTGGCATTTTCCAGAGCCCCTGTTCCGAGCCCCATGTCGAATAAAACTTTACGCGACTCGGTTTCCACATAGAAACTAAGACCAAATTCACACTGTAGTCCATCCCGGGTAGATGTATTCTCAATCAAACAGACAATTTTCATCGTTCCCCGCCGGTTTTGGTGTTGAGCTACCCTCTTTAGCTTCAGATTTTTTACCTAAAAAAACACCAACTCATAGAAAGCCAGTGTTTTAAAAAAAGAAATTGGTACCGGCTGTGGGACTCGAACCCACACTCTTTTGGAACTCGATTTTGAGTCGAGCGCGTCTACCATTCCGCCAAGCCGGCCTTGGAAGGTTTGCCACGTGAGTAAGCACGGATTGAGGCTTTTTGTCAAGTTGAAATGAATGAACCTGGTTGATTTAGACGACATGGGCTTCGTCCCAACTGATTTTCACAGAAATGAAAAAGCAGAGAGAGAGCCTTTGGCTGTAAGAAAATTCCGTCTTACACGAGTTGCCCCTTGACTCGAAGGCCATATTCGTAGTCCATCAGAACCAAGACATGACGATACCAGCTTTACTTGAAAAGAAATTGACGGATGCCTTGGTCACAGTTCTCGGCGACAAGATCCCCGCCGGCTTCCAACCGACCGTCACCGCAGCCGCCGACTTGCGTTTCGGAGACTACCAAAGCAATGCAGCCATGGTGCTCGCCAAACAGGCCCGCACGAATCCGCGCGCCCTGGCACAGCAGATTGTCGATGAAATCGGCAATCAGGATATCTGTACCACGGATATCGCCGGTCCGGGTTTCATCAATTTCAAAATTCGCCCCGAATTCTTCGCTTCCGGAGTTTTGGACATGTTGGCGGATGACCGCCTCGGTGTAGAAGCAACAGCTTCCCCAAAAACCATCGTCATTGACTTTTCGGCTCCCAATGTGGCCAAGCCCATGCACGTCGGCCATATCCGTTCGACAATTATAGGCGATTCCCTGGCTCGGATCTCCCGCTTTCTAGGTCACCAGGTCATCACCGACAATCACATCGGTGACTGGGGCACCCAGTTCGGCATGATCCTCTGGGGCTGGAAAAACATCCTCGACCAGCAGGCGCTGGAGGCCAATCCGATTGACGAACTCCTGCGCGTGTACAAGGACGTCAATGCCATGTGCAAGGAAAAGCCGGAACTCCTCGATGTCTGTAAAGCTGAACTCGTCAAACTGCAGAGCGGAGACCAAGAAAACCTGGATATCTGGCAACGTTGCGTTGCAGTATCCAAATCCGGCTTGGAAAAGATCTACAACAGGCTCGACATCCACTTCGATCACTGGCTGGGTGAAAGTTTCTACAACGATGCCCTCGCCCCTCTCGTCGACGATATGCTCGCATCGGGTATTGCCCGCGAGAGCGATGGCGCCATTTGCGTATTCGAGGAAGACGGTAAGGAACCATCAGCAGACAGCCCCTTCCTCGTCCGCGACAAGGATGACTGGCGACCCAATCCCTGTATTATCCGCAAAGCCGATGGCGGATTCCTCTACGCCACAACCGACCTCGCCACTCTGGACTACCGCATCAAAACATGGCACGCGGATTCTATCTGGTATGTTGTAGGAGCCCCGCAGGAATTGCACTTCCGCCAAATCTTCGATGTCCAGCGCCGCCGCGGCATGACCGGCGATTTCCGTCACATCGCATTCGGTTCCATCCTTGGGGATGACCGCCGTCCGTTCAAGACGCGCTCCGGCGATACGGTGTCCCTCCAGGACGTTCTGGACGAAGCCATCGAACGAGCCGGCAAAGTCATTGAAGAAAAGAGCCCGGACATGGTCGCTGAAGAAAAATCCCGCGTCTCGACCATCGTCGGTATCGGTGCTGTAAAATTTGCCGAACTTTCCCAGAACCGCATGACGGACTATGTATTCAACTGGGACAAGATGCTGGCCCTGCAGGGCGACACGGCTCCCTACCTCCAGAACTCCTATGTTCGGGTCCGTTCCATCTTCCGTAAACTGGACGGAGAAACGCTCGATTGGTCGATTCCGATAACCTTGACGGAGCCTGCGGAAATCCACCTGTCACGCATGCTGGTCAGATATGCGGAAGTAGTGCCGATGGTTCTGGACGACTGCCGTCCGAACATTCTAGCCGCCTACCTCTTCGATTTGGCTCGCGCCTTCCATTCATTCTATGAAGCCTGTCCGGTCCTCAAATCCGAAGGCGTCACCCGGCACTCTCGCCTGGCTTTGTGCGAGCTGACGGCCCGTGTTCTCCAACATGGATTGGGACTCCTCGGCATTCAGGTACCGGATCGTATGTAACAAACGCCATGATCTCCTTCCTTCGCCCCTTGCTGCCATTGTTCTGCGCGGTGCTCCCCATCTGCCCGGGATGGGCGGAGCAGGAAACACCCCAGCCCCCGGGAGCGGCCAACCTCACAGGGGGCAACATGGGAGTTCCGGCTGCGCCCGCCCCGGGAGAATGGGCTACATATCCTTGCGGAGGGTTGACAATGCTCGTCGCAACCTCATCCTCGGAGGCACAGCGTCATGTTCTCAATGGCATTGCCTGTCTCCTGACATTCTGGGATGACGCCGCCTACCGGGAATTCAGGAAAGCCATCAAACTGGATCCTTCGTGCATGATGGCCCAATGGGGACTGGCGCTTAGTTGCATTACTCCCCATCACGAGCACGAAGCCCGGAAGGAACAGGCATTGCAGAACATCAGGCTTCAGCTGGAATTGGGACAATTGCCTTCCCGTGAATTGGAATACGGGAGAGCCCTCGTAACCTTGTTGAAAAACGGTTCTCCGGATGCCGCCAAGGTTTTTCTGGATATTGCAGACAATTGGAAACGCGACCCATGGGCGCCTCTCTTCGCCGCCATGATGTTGCGCGACGGTTTCACCGACAAAGGTTCCCCCAAGCCCGGGCAGGAACAGGCTCAAACCCTGCTGGATGCCTATCTGACCGCTCACCCATCCACTCCGGCGGCCTGGTTCATGAAAGCCCTTTTACAGGAAACAAACCCCACCATGGGAGAGGATGCCCTGCAGGCAGTACAAAAAGCTCTGGAACTAGTACCCGGCTATCCGCCAGCTCTTCACCTTCTGGGACATATCCAGTTTCGCCGGGGGGACTACAAAGCCTCTGAAGATTCTTTTGCCCGTGCGGCAGATGCTTATACCTTGTGGCAAAATGAAGAGAAACTTTCACCAGCGGACAATGAAGGACTGTTCCGTTCACTAGCCTACAAGGCAATGGCCCGCTTCTGCCGGGGAGATGAAAACGGAGCCATCCGGGAAGCAGCCAAACTCGCCTCCCGCCCCGTCGACACATCCCGTCCCCGTGCAACAGGGTCGCTCATGCAGCTTTGGGAAACCCGCACGCTGCCCATGCGCCTGGCTCTCTCACGATATCCCTGGAAGGGATCCCGGGAAATCGAATCCGTCACACCCCAAACCCTGGACATAAATCCACCTTCTCTCAGCGACGGCATCACAGCAGCCTGTATCCAGGTTGCCCAAGGAAAAACAGCTCTCGTCAACGGTAACAAAAAGGATCTTTCATCCAGATTGGCCAACTTGGAAAAAATTTGTACCACCCTTGTCCAAAGCGGCCCCAAAGCCGATGAAGAAGGCGCCGTTTCTCACTGGGTACGCAGTCTGGAATTAAATGACCGCCTCGGATTGGAATGCAAAGCCCTTCTCTACACGGATTCCGCCCCCATCTGGCTCCAATCCGACGTGGAACAGCAACGATTCTCCTCCCTCCTCATGCCCCCTGTCCTGCCCTATCCGGCCGAATTGCGGCTCGCCCAATGGCACGCCCGTAAACGGGACTGGGTCTCTTGCAAAAATTCCTGTAAGGAAGGCCTCCGGCGTTTTCCCAACCATGCCGCTTTATTGGCTCTCCTGCAAAAAGCAGAGCAAGCAGCAGTAAACCCTGAACAAGTTCTCCCCTCATCATCCTCCCGCCCCGGTAAAAAAACCGGAAAAACAAAATCCTCTTCATCCTCCAGACGAACGTCCACACCATCATCCAAATAGCCATGCAACAAGATCCCCATCCTTTCCTCAACCCGGATTTCCAAGTCCGGTGGTCGCAACTCAAGCCAGAATGCGTCAAACCGGACATCACTCTCGCCATGGAACAAGCCGCCCGGAACATTAAGTCCATTTGCAGCCAGCCCCTTGACCGTCTCACCTACGAATCCACCTTCGGCGCCTTGGAACAGGCCACAGATGCCCTCAATCTTGGCTGGGGACGCCTCATGCACCTGGACTCCGTCATGGATAACCCGGCGCAAAGAGAAGCCATAGCCGACATGTTGCCCGAAGTGTCACGCTTCTCCGCATCCATCCCCCTCAATCCCGCTCTCTGGAACGTCCTGAAAAAAGCAGCCGAATGCCCATGGGTCGAACAACTCTCCCCGACGAAAAAACGCTTCATCGAAGAAACTCTGGCCGACTTCCGTGAAAGCGGAGCCGATCTCCCCGAAGAAGACAAAAACCGCTTTGCCGAAATCCAGGCGGAACTCACCCAGCTCACCAAAAAATTCGCGGAAAACGTGCTGGACTCCACCAACGCCTGGGAACTCATCGTCACCGATGAGGCCGAACTTGCCGGACTTCCGGACTCTGCCCGCGAAGCCGCCCGGCTCGATGCCCTTTCCAAAGGACACGGTACGGAAGAGTCCCCGGCCTGGCGCTTCACCCAGCAATTCACCTCAATGAGCCCCGTCCTCCAATTCGCGGAATCCGATAAGCTGCGACGCCGGCTCTGGGAAGGCTCCACGACAATCGGTACCGGAGAATACGACAATTCCCGACTCATCGACCGCATCCTCCGCCTGCGTCAGGAAAAAGTCGCCATGCTCGGCTTCAACACTTTTGCCGACTACACCACCTCGCGCCGCATGGCCGGATCCGGAGACAATGCCCTCAACTTCATCAACCACCTGCACGATGAAGTCAAGCCCTGTTTCATCCAGGACATGAGCGAACTCCTCGCCTACAGAAACGCTAAAACCGGTGAACAGGCAGACAAACTCAGCCCTTGGGAAACATCGTACTGGGCGGAAAAACGCCGACAGGAACTCTACGCCTTCAACGAAGAAGATCTCCGTCCCTACTACTCTGTCGACAAAGTCATGCAGGGCATGTTTGCCATATACTCCCTCCTCTACGGTATCGAAGTCATCCAGAAACCCACCGTCTGCCTTGAGGGCCGTGAACGCACCCCCGAAGAACAAGACGCCGTGGAAGTATGGCACCCCGAAGTACTCTTCTACGAAATTCGCGACACCGAGACAGGAGAACACCTCGGTTCGTTCTATGCCGACTGGCATCCTCGCGACTCCAAACGCGGGGGCGCCTGGATGAACTGCCTCAGCTACGGGCTGCCCCCCATGGACGGCCAGCCCCGCATCCCTCACCTCGGCCTCATGATCGGTAACATGACCAAGCCCGTCGGCGACAAACCCGCCCTGCTGGCCCATCGGGAAGTAGAAACTATCTTTCACGAATTCGGGCACCTGCTCCATCAGCTCCTCAGCGATGTGGAAGTCAAATCCCTCTCCGGTACCAACGTCGCCTGGGATTTCGTCGAACTTCCCTCCCAAATCAACGAAAACTGGTGCTGGGAAAAAGAATCCGTCAACATGTACGCCTCCCACTACCAGAGCGGCGAAGACATCCCCGACGAACTTTTCGCAAAAATGCGCGCCGCCCGCAATTACATGAGCGCCACAGCTTTCATGCGCCAGCTTACCTTCGGCAAGCTCGACCTTGAACTCCACGTCCATACCGACCGTTACCTGGGCCGCAACATTGAAGAAGTAGACGATGAAATCCTCAGCGACTACCGCGTTCCCATGACAGCTAAAGGCAACTCCGTCGCCCGGCGCCTTACCCACATCTTTGCAGACCCAACCGGATACGCCGCCGGGTACTACTCCTACAAGTGGGCGGAAGTTCTAGAAGCCGATGCCTTCTCCCGCTTCCTCAAGGAAGGTGTCCTCAACAAGCAAACAGGCCGGGATTTCCGCCGCTGCATCCTTTCCAAAGGCAACAGCAAACCAGCCGCCGAACTCTACCGCGACTTCATGGGACGCGACCCCGACGCCGAAGCCCTCCTCATCAAAAGCGGCATCCATCAGGCTTGAACCCCCTTCAGCTTCATTTCAACACTTTAACAAACAATTACTCACTCCACACCATGACCTCTCCACACAGGCTCAGCCTTGCCGGCATCGGCTGCGGCGCACGTACCCGCACCTATACAAAACTGGCAATGGAAACCCCCGAACGCTACAAAATCAACGCAGCGGCCGACCCCGTCCGCGAACGCACCGAAGCCGTCCGCAGCTACGCCCCCGCGGACGAACAGGTTTCCGTCCGTCTCTTTGAAAACGCCGAAGCCCTCCTGGCCGAACCCAAACTCGCCGACGTCGCCATCATCGGCACCCAGGACAACTACCACTATATCCCTTGCCAAAAAGCCCTTCGCCTCGGTTACGACATCCTGCTCGAAAAACCCATCGCCCAAACCCTGAGGGAAGCCCTCCAGCTCCGCGATCTGGCAGAAGAACTCAACCGCCGCGTCCTCGTCTGTCACGTCCTGCGCTACACCCCGTTCTATAACACCATCCGCGACATCATCACCAGCGGAGAACTCGGCGACATCATCACATTCAACGCCAACGAAGGAGTCGGAGCCTGGCACTTCGCCCACTCCTTCACGCGCGGACACTGGGGTAACAGCAATACCTCCACTCCCATGATCGTCGCCAAATGCTGCCATGACATGGACATCCTCTACTGGCTCTTCGGCCGCAAATGCGAATCCATCGCCAGCTTCGGAGAACTCACCTTCTTCCGCAAGGAAACCCTCCGAAGCCCGCGTCCCGAACGCTGTGTCGATTGGACCACCCCCGTCGGCGAAGATCCCTGGGACGCCCGCAAATACGCCACCGACGCCGAAGCCCGCCGCTGGCTCCGGATGGTCTACGACCGAGCCGACGAAGCCACCGAAGAAGAAATCTACGAATGGCTCCGCACCAGTCCCTGGGGCCGCGACTACCTCCAGTGCGACAACAACCAACCGGACCACCAGGTCGGCATCATGCGCTTCGAAGGCGGCATGACCGGTACATTCACCATGACCGCTTTCGAACAAGGCCGCCACATTGAAATCTACGGCACCAAGGGCAAACTCCGCGCAGGTGTCTTTTACAAAAACAACGGACCTGGAGAAATCACCGTCCAGGATCACTTCGGAGGTCCCGTCCGCGTCATTGAAGTCCCGGAAGCCGACGGAGGTTACGCCGGCCACGGAGGTGGCGACTGGGGACTCGTCAACGAACTGTACGACGACATGGTCAATGTCCCCACCCCGGCCGACATGAAAACCTCCATCACCCAGTCCGCCCACTCCCACGTCATGGCCTTCGCCATGGAACACGCACGCCTAACCGGACAAGTCATCAATGTCGCAGATTTTGAACGGCTCGTCCTCGAAGGAACACTGCAATACTAACACAATCAACACCTTAAATAGAAAGCTCCACTCGCATCCCCGTACGTGGGGCTTTCTCGTTCATCCCGCATCCTCCATTCTCATCCATGATCGAAAAAAACGAAGGAAAATACTTGCCAAACATACTCCCTCGTGGTTAACTCCTCACGTCTTACCAACTAAAAGCGCACGTGGCGGAATGGTAGACGCGCTAGATTCAGGTTCTAGTGGGGGCAACCCTGTGAAGGTTCGAGTCCTTTCGTGCGTACCAAATAACCCTCTTTAAGTGAAATACTTGAAGAGGGTTTCTTGTTGTCGGGGATGAGAAGTCAAAAATCTTATTTTTTGACGAACTGGGGGACATTCAGGGGACATGCTTATTGTCGAAAAACATTGTAAAATAAGAAGAAACCGCTCGTTCTTCTAGATGGAAATCTACACTAATTTGTGTCTGTCTACAATGTAATGACGAAGAACCCGATTTCTTGGGTTACCGGGGGATATTCAATTACCTTTGCCCCATGTCCTCACATCGTACGTAGCCCTCTCATGGCGCACGATATCTGATTCAGCAGCAAACTGGTACTCCCCTTGCAGAACAGGATTGGCGGCCACTCCCATAATCAGGGAGACATCGGAATCATACAGCCTGACGATTCCCTGCTTGGTGCGTAAAAATGGATTACGCTTCCTGTCCCTGAAGTAAAGATTGCCGTCATACACTTCGAATATGCGGTGCATGAGCTCCACGTTAGTCGAAACAAAAACATCACCCTCGTAATAACCACCCTGATATTGATCCGTCGAGGGAATCTCAGGAGGGGCACTAGTGAAGGGAATGTCCGTTGCGACTGCGGATTCATTCCTGTGATTCTGCGCGACGCACACGCGCCCCATCAGAATAGCCTGGACAACGTACTCGTCGCCGGCATGCGGCTCCTTGAGGAGCTCGATAATTTGGTTTATTTTATCCATGTTCATTTGTACTTTGGAACCAGGTACGCACTCGTGCCGGGTATTATCCTCAATAAAGTGAGGGTTCAATCTTGTTACTTTAGGCATATTTTCTCCTAAATTTTTTGCTTTCGGCGATAGCCTCAGTCAGTTTTTTCTGAAACTCCCTGTCTACGGCGTCTGCTGCTGTTACCAGAGATTGCACCATCTTCCCGTCCGGGCGAAGAGCAGTCAGAGGTTTGTTTGGCCTTGGATACTCGAAAGTACTGTAAAGCCATGCTGCGTACATTGCCATCATGGGCGCATACTCAATCGGTCTGGATTCGCTGCGAATAATCAGATCCTCATTACGTGCCTTATACACACTGTTAATACGGACTGGAAATACGAGACGGACTTCCGGAGGAATGACAGAAACCACCTCCATCCCGGAAAACGTTTCCTCCCGGTACGTCACCTTGTAATCCTCGAACCAGTGTTGTTGATCCGTGATAATCTCCTTGAGTCGCCTCGCAGAAGGATAGAGTTCATCTTTTCCACTTATAGGGAAAGTCACTGTCTTCCTCTGCCTCCATACCTTCTTGCCCTTCGCGGTTCCCGGGAAAATCTGTACGAATTTTCCTGTATCCTCGACAGGCTTGCCGGTTCCTTTCATACACAGCACAGGTCCTCGCATAGTAAACCTCCACGCCAGCTTACCGATACCGCTTCTGATCTGGCTGCAATTCTCGTAGTAGGGAACCTTCCTTCCGATACTTGCCATAATCCTTTGAAGCGCATCGACGCTTCTGTCGCTGGCCGGGGCATAGGGGCAACACAGAATCTCGTCAGGAGACTCAGCAAAAAACCTCTCTACTTCTTCCAGCTTTCCCTGCATGGCCGGAGAGAATTTCGGCTGCCCCAGCATCACTTTGATGTACGCCTGGTCCCGTTGAATCCGGGAGCCAAGGATAGCTCTTGCGGTGTGCTCATCGCAGTTGTAGCGGTACTTGATTCGTGCCATTATTTGGTCAATTATATCCATAAGTCGTTGAGAAACATGAAGTTTGTGGCTTAGGGGCCATTTTTATGGGTATTTTATACCCTGAGTAACACCCTGCTAAACAGAAAACCATTGAGTATCAATGATCGCGCTTTTTCAAAGCGCAAAAAATCGTCTTCGTAACTCGTTCTTAATCATGGTGTTAGCGTTTGCTATTATTGTGAGACAAGGAGTTACAAAGAAATATTTAAGAAAAGTTAACTACCAGGTAAGGGTCAAATTTGACCCACATAATAAGTATGATTCGTTCCGAATCACCTACGGAAAGCTCCCTCGCGTGAGCTTTCCGTAGGGAAAATAGACGCGCTCCTTCGTCGCGCTATCACACCGTTTGGGCTGCCGCCGGCTGCGCTCCGCGCCGCGCCCCTTCGGGTCGCGCCTCGGAGCTGGCCCGGCGTCATCCAACTTTGCTCGGACTTCGTCCTCGCCCTCGTACGTTGCTAAGAGGATCGGCCCCTCACGCAAACCTCGCGGTCAGGGCTTCCACTCCCATACACCCGGTGCTCACCCATGCGACACGCATACGCGCACACGAGGGACAGAATCGGAAGCAATTCCGCAAACCCGGCGAGAATGGCCCCAGGATGCCCGAGAAAGGGCGTTCAGGGGCTGAGAGGTGTAATCTTGCGTCCCGGAAGGTAAACGGCCCTTGTAGGGCCATTCTGGGGCTAAAAAGAATCGAGGCTCCCGGAGACTGTTTCCCCGGGAGCCTCAATATGGCCGTTTGGTTGGCAGCATAAGAGCCAATACGTTTCAATCCACGTCCCCGGATTATCGAGGACGACAATGTTTCCTGCAGGATACCGGGCAAGACGCCACTCGGCGTCATGATGGACTATGCTAATAGACGAATTGGTATCCTGCAGAAAGCTGAACTGTACACCCGGAACCTAAAGGGCGGGAAGTAGTCGAGAACCATACCATGGGTCCCGGGCGTACAGAAATTATTTATCTCCTGCGAGGCAGAATCCGTTTCCGATCCACTCGAAGAAGTTAGGGCGGTAAAGGTTATTTTCCTTGGCGTATTCATCGTCCATACCCCAGGTCCAGGCAGTAGCCATTGTTGCTCCTATCAGAAGCAGTACGACCATGCGTTTATTCCTTTTCGTTATCAGCAACGCACTTCTTCTTCAGAAGAAGTGCGTGAGGAAAGTTTGCCTGTGCGGTTTTATTCCGGGAGGAATGTTTCGCACGCGTACTCTTTTGAAGACACTGCCGCACCCCGAAAAATCCCCGTAACTCACAAACAAACAACAGACTAATCATAAAGCATTCACGCAGAATGCCCCTCATTATCCTGTTGTGCTTTTGTGAAATCTTCGTTACGATTACCCCTGTTTTATCAAGGGATTTTACATCGAACCGTAACACAACCCGTAACGTGTGGCTATGACAACCTGGGAGGCTCATACAGCCCCGCTTTTCGAAACTGCTTGATCATCTCCTTGTCCTGGTACTCGCTGATCCATTCCAGAATAACATCCTTGATTGTCTCTGGCGAATACGCCTTATACTCGTACCTGTACTTGTCCAGGCTGGGAGAGAACATGTACTTGCAGAAGTAGCCCCAGACATATCCGGGCTCTACATTACCCTCAATACGTATTCATCATTTGGGGCTGGAAACTGGAATCTCCGTACAGCAGCTAAAAAACAGCTCAACTTTATGATGAAGGCGAGCTGCTGAATGGACAGGTTCATTTACATTTGCCTTCCAATGCCCTGACAATAGCCTGGGCTCCCCGTTTATACACGGTCACGGCCAACAGCTCTCCGTCGCGAAAGACGGCCCAGAAGCGAGAGCCTTTGTACTTCTCAATCGTCAGCATCAGGCAACTCCTCCTTTCCGGGATGATGGCGGGACTCGAGCAGATGTCTCAGTACGGCCCCGATATTGGCTTCGTACATGTCCCTTGTATATTTATTACGGGCGACGGCATACAGGCAACGGACATCAAGAATGTCGATGCCTTCACCGCAGAGCCGGATGCAGCTTTCGAGTGCATCCAGTTCCGTCTCCGGAATCGGCGAATCCAGCAGGATACTTTCGTCTTCGTCCAGAGACTTCTGCTGTCCTTCCGTCAGTTCAGGGAGATTCACCAGAACGGACCGTATGGAGAAATCCCAGTCTTCTACTGAGCTTCCGGTTTGAGTGCCTTTCCTGCATCCAGCCAAGTCCCCCAGTGCCACCATCCTTCCAGAACTCCGTAACGATGTCGCTCCAGCCACCAGCGGCAGAAGCATATCTGTCCGGCCATGGCAGCACAACCGATTGCAAAGCTGACCAGATATCCGCAATAAGGGGCCAGCCCTAACGCGTACGGGAAGAAAATCAGGGAGCCTATTATGGACTGGGAGACGTAGTTGGTGAGACTCATGCGCCCATAAGTCAGCAATGGAACCGTCACTTTCCTGAAATATTCCAGCCTGTACAGCAAAACGAACCCGGCTACCCATACTCCGGTAAAGCAGACATTGTGCCACATGGTGAAGACAGTGTGCACCGGAGCAGGTAAATCCGGAAGAGACATCACCACATAAAATGCCACGGTCCCAACCAGGGAAAAAAGCATTCCCCGGGTCCAGAACATGGCGTTTCGGTCATTCTGTAAAAAGAAATCCTGCCGTCCCAGTACGAATCCCAGAAGAAACAATCCCGGAGCCTGCATCAGACGTCCTGCCTCAATACCCCAGGCCAGGCTGGCCCATTGTCCCACCGTCAGGTTTTCCCAGGCCATCAACCAGAAATTGCCCGTATCCACGGCCGTTTTCAGGGAAGCGTATGACTCCGCAACAGCCAGGGAGGGGGGCGCCCAGCCCGGATTCATCCATTGCATCACCGCATAGGCCCACTCCAGAGGCTGGGCCAGGAAGAACACGGATAATACCACCAGCCTGGAAGTCTTCAACCGGCGACAAGGCACTAGGAGCAGCCCCGCGACGGCGAAGGTCAGCAGCACGTCACCGCCTGGAAAAAACACCGCATTCATACAGGCAAACACTGCCAGCAGGCACATGCGCCAGACAAACCTGCCCGCAAAATCCCGCCCCTTCCGGGCCTGATTGCGGTACTGAATGGCAAAAGTAAACCCGAACAGCAAGGCGAAAATTGTATAAGACTTTCCAGCAAACAGGAAGAAAAAGACCTCCTTGAACTGCTGGTTGGCCGCCTCCATTACTGAAGAGGAAGCCACGGGATAGGAATTATAGATGAAATGCTCCAAGAAGTGCAACAGCATAATTGCCATCACGGCAAAACCGCGCAGAGCATCCACCACATAAATACGTTTGCTGTCGGGAGAGAGTAAGGAATTCATTGCTGTAACCAGAGGTAGTACGATACGAGGAACACTTTTGTTTCAACAAAAAACCACGTATATACAACGAAAGAACTGTTCAAGTAAAGATTTTCACTTGCGAGTCATTGTCCAGTCCTGAAATAGTGTTACAAAAACAGAAGATGAATGAAGACTTTACCTATCCTACGGAATGAAACTGCCGGAATGAATGCATGAGCAACACCATATTACGAAACTATCGAATCAAAACCCTTGGCAAGCCGCAACTTGCCAAGGGTTGAAAGCGAAGTTAAATCTCACTCCTAACCTTGTAACGTTTTTTAGAAGGTCACATCTCCGCTCGTGGAGCGCAGTTGCGCGATGATGGGAATCGTCTTCATGTCTCGTTCCTTTCCTGTCAGAGTTACTTGCAGAAGAAGGCGATGACGCCCATGATCAACAGCACGGCGAGCAGATACGGAGCCACGGCCTCCATGGCCGACAGGATGCCGACGACAACCGGCCCCAGCAGACACAGCATAACGAGCGTCACCAGAGCAATGAGGAGGTCTTTCATGTTCATGGCTATGCTGATGCGTGAGCTCTTGTCCGGGATGATCGACGAGTCGGAACGGCAGAGGACACCCATTGTTTAAGTGCCTGCCGTCCGGCATAGGTAATCAGCCAGCAGTCGGACCGAAGCAGGAATTCTTCTTCCTTTGTGCGGATGATGAATTCCTTCCCTGCCAGACCACGGACGGCATGCCTGACGCTTTCTTGTTCGATTTCATGGCATTCCAGCATGATCTCCTCGTCACTGCGTTCAAAGTCGCCGTGAAGGTACAGGAGAATGGACAGTTCCAGCCCGGTCAGGGACAGAGTCCGTCCCATACGTTTCACCCTGAGATGATGTTTTCTTCTCATGATTGTCTCAGGTCAGTTGTTCAGGGTGTAGCTGTCGGCCAGATCCCAGAGTTCCCGGTTCAGGTGTGTATTGCCGTCAATGCCGTTGAGTGCCCGCAGGGAACGGCGGCGATAGACGCCGTCCTTCTGAGGCTTCAAGGGAACGCCTCCCCGAATCAGGTTTTCCTGAACCCGGTTGAAGCACTGCCAGACGGTAGCCGGACCTCCCGCCGTAAAGCCGATGTCGTTCCAGCGCCGGGGAGATAGAAGAGCTTCGGGACGTATCCTGTCTTCGTAGTCGTCTCCCATACGCAACTGTGCCGCTTCATGAACGAAGTCCACCTGACGCCTGTAGGGGAGTTCCACTCCCTGCATCCGGTGAATGTCATCCATGATCCGGGGCGTTTCAGAGGCCAACTGAAGACTGGCTGCAATCACATCCTCTCCGGTATGTCCCATGTGACGGATGTTGATAGCGGCAATACGCGCCCCGACAATCAGACCGTTGGTACACACCAGCCGGAAGATCCCGGCCATGAGCTGGTAGGAGCAGCTGCCGTTGTGGCTGTTGATCATGACCACTTCGATGCGCTGGTCACGGTGGTGTTCCAGCACATCCCGGTGGGCGAAGCGAATCAGGTGCTTGCGAGTGGGAGTGCCGTCCGGTTTCCGGGTACGTTGTTCCTGAGCACCGACGACGAGGAACCCGGCTTCTTCCATCTGGTCGAGCAGGGAGTCGGAGGAGACGAAACGGTACTTCTCCGAACGGCTGTCGTCCTCGCGGTCGGCGAAGACGGAGGGAGCGACACGCCGGATCTGGTTTTTGTCCAGCGGGCTGTTGTCGCGATTGCGATAGAGTTCGTGGGTGGATGTGTGAGTATTCATGTTCATTGATGATTGGTTTGTTGCAACAAAAAGCCCGCCTCCCGGAACAAAGCCGGGAGGCGGGCAAAGGCAGGAAGCAGAGAAACTGCTTCCTCAGGAATATATGACGTGAGAAGAGAGTGATTTTCAGGATGTCAGCAACTCTTTGTAAATATATGAATGCAATGATACATATTTTATATGTACAAGAGCATATCCGTGTGTATAATACTGTTATGAGTATGTGGGAACCTTGGCAAAAAATCTGGATCAGGCTGTTCCATGAGTCCCTTCAGATAGAACTTGTTGATGGAGCAAAGCTGCCTTTGTCCCTCATCAAGCGTTTCCAATATGCCTACGCTTCTTGCCGGGGTAATAGGTTTTTGGCCGCTATGGACATGGATGTTGCAACGCCCAATCTTTACAGGCAGTACCTTCAACAGTTGGAAACTCTTTTCAAGCTTCCTGTTGTTTTTTTCCTGACCCGGACCCCGTCTTACCAGCGTAGCCGTATGATCAAGGCTAATGTCCCGTTCATGACCATGGACGGGTACGCGTATATGCCGCAGTTTTACATTCACTTAAAGACATGGGAACAGCATAAGGGAATTGAAAAGGAGCCTCGTGAATTTCTCTCTCCCGTGGCTCAAGTTCTTGTGTTACGTCATATTCTTTTCCATGATATTCACGACCAGAATCTGCGACAAATAGGTTCCAGATTACCTTATTCGGCCATGTCGCTCAGTAATGCCAAAAATGAACTCGTTACCCATGGTCTGTGTCATTACGACGGGGTAGCCACCAGGGGGCGCTTCAATATGAATCTTCCTGTCAATGTCTTGTGGGAAAAGGTACTTCCCTTGCTGAGAAGCCCTGTTCAAAAACAACTTCACGTTCGTTTGCTTCCATTTCAGAGACGATTGCCTTTGGCGGGAGAGTCGGCGTTGAGCAGGCAGACTCTCCTTGTTGACGGAAACATCCCTACATATGCTGTAGGCAAACAGTCGATTCGGGAACTCTTTCTTCCCGGAGATCATCCGGAATCCGAACACGAGGAGGCTCAGGCCATCATCCAGCAATGGATGTATCCACCGGAAATACTCATGCAGCCGGGTAGCAAGTGGGTGGATCCTCTTTCGCTTTACCTTTCCCTTCGGGATTCATCGGACGATCGCGTCATTCAGGAACTCAATAAACTGCCCCTCTCATGCTTTGAAAAATAGAACATTTCTGCCACTACTTCGCCGAGTACAGTAATGCCTATGCGCTCATCGGAGGCACGGCATGTACAGCATGGTACTCCGATCATATTCCTTCCTTTCGAGGGACGGAGGATTTGGACATTGTCCTGATTCTTGAATGCATGGATATCCAGTTTACGGAAACGTTCCACGACTATATCAATCGGTCAGGATACAAAATACGTGAACGGATTGACCTCGAACAAGATGGAGTTTCCCGTAAAATCCTGTATCGTTTTTCCGAACCGGAAGATACGGGAGCCCCTGCTCAGTTGGAGCTTCTCAGCCGCAAGGGAGATGCGCTACATCTGGTTCCCGGGCAACGGATTGTACCAGTAAAAGCACAGGATCAGTATACGGGGCTCTCCTGCATCGTTCTGGATGATACATACTACCATTTCTTCAGAGAACACATCAGCCGGGACAAAGGCATTCCTCGTCCGACCATTCCGGTTCTCATGATTTTAAAAATAAAAGCCTGCCTGAACCTGCTTCTCCAGTGGCAACAAGGAGGAACTCATGGTTCCGCCAGTAGCCGGAACAACTTCAGAAAGCATCGCAACGATGTCTTCTTCATGCTTTTTGATGTCGTCCAGGAAACGGATTCATTGCATCTTCCGGAAGTAATTCAGGCCGATGTTCGAGAGTTCCTGAGAGAATATCAAGCCACCTCTCCCGAGTGGCAGGGTATCTTTGATCATTTACGTAAGCGACGAGGATCGGGAGCAACGACAGGGCTGACTCCGGAAGATCTTCTTAATGCCTTGATTGGCCTTTTCTATCTTTGACAAGTGGTACGAAATCCAACCATCCGAGAGTCAGGAAGAAGCCGACCTCACGGCAGGTTTCTGAATCGACAGCATCTTCTCCCTTTACCGTCTACACAATCCGGAGCATTCCCTCTTATACTGGCACCAGGAGCATTGCATCCCGGGCGGGGTATGGAAACGCACGTTGACGATGCCTTCGTAGACACCCCCTGTCAAAGCAACGATGCATGACCAGCATGGCTCGTCTATCAGTAAGAGAAGAATTCCACCTGCAAAACAAGATACCCCCAAAAAGCCGGAACTCCATTTCAGCCCGGATCTACTGAAAACCGCTCGTGAAAAATCTGCATCCGAAAAAAATAAACTATAGAAAAGGATAACATCTTATGGAACTGAAAAATAGCGGGGCTTTTGCCGCCTACATCCTCTTTTACTACCATATCTCTGCCTTTCAACAGTATCGGAGGGGCTCGCCATTTTCTCCGGCGCCCATCATTACAAGCATCCAGCCCCGGATGTAATACAAGAACATTTGGGCAAGGGGAGGCTACATTCACAAATTCGATGAAAAAGCGCAACGGAACAAATACTACATTAATTTGGATTCTTCTGCCAGCCTTCTCCTTTACCCCATCTTCCCACAGGGAACGCAAAATTGGCCTCTTTTTTCCCAAGTCCAAGGAATAATTGAGTATGTGGTCAATTCGCTCCACCTTCACGTCTGCCCTCTGTATCATTACAGGGGAGAATCCGGCGTAGTTCCCATATAGTTCCGGTGAGCAACCAAGTATTGATCTGCTTTTCTTGTCGACAATTTCGGGAACAGGTATTAATAGTGAAATAATCCTGTTTCCATTCGGAATCTGAACAATGAAATCCGGGAGAGCGGGGCACGAGAGGCATGGACAACCGAAAGCAAACGAATAACGAGACTATGAGCGAATATTATCTGGAAACCAGAGAGGGGACGAAACTGGGGCCTTTTTCCCATGAAGTGGCGCAAGGCATGATGGACTCCGGTGTTTTGGCCGAAGGTTGCCGTTTGATCGGTCCGGAAGAAACGAACCGGCAAGCCGGGCTTCCCGCCTTGCTGAAAAGTATCGACGAAGGCGATCACGACGTTTTTTTCCGTCTGGTGAATGAGGGAGCAGATGTTTACGAACGGGATGCCAACGGTCATGGCGCTCGCTGGCATGCCCGCCAACGGCAGGATCAGATGATATTGGAGAGCCTGGATTTATTGGAATCCGTTCATGGAAAGAAAATTTCGGAAGAAGATGACGAAAAAACCGTAGGACATGATCCTTCATCAGCTCCTCCCCGGACCGGGGAGGGCATAAATTGTCTGGAAGCTTGCGAGAAAGCAGTCAAAAAATTTTCGGTGAAAACGGATGAGGAGTATGAAGAGAAACAGCATCTTCTGCAACTGTTGCAGCTCGGTGACATGGATGGGGTTGATGATCGGGGGAGAACCCCGTTGATGGTCGCTATTGAGTTGGGCATCATTTCCGTAGCGAAGTGGCTAATCGAGAGTGAAGCGGACGTCAACATAAAAGACGAAGATGGAATGACGGCTCTTATGTATGCTTCAGGGAGAGGTCATGTTGAAACCGTGAAACTGTTGCTGGAATATGGAGCTGTCATTGATATGAAAGAAAAATATAAAAGGACGGCTCTTATGTTTGCTTCAGAGAACGATCATGTTGAAATCGTGAAACTGTTGCTGGAGCATGGCGCGGACATCGACAGAGAATGCTCCCTCGATCAGACGGCTCTTATGTGTGCTTCAATGTTCGGTTATGTTGAAGTCGTGAAGTTGTTGCTGGAATATGGAGCTTTCATTAATATGAAAGACAAAGAAGGAATGACGGCTCTTATGTATGCTTCAAAGCACGGTTATGTTGAAATCGTGAAACTGTTGCTGGAATATGGAGCTGTCATTGATATGAAAGACAAAGATGGAATGACGGCTCTTATGTATGCTTCAGAGAACGGTTATGTTGAAACCGTGAAACTGTTGAAAAGCTACGGTGCCCAATAAGAAGATATGGTGATAGCGGTGATGTACCGGTTTCATTGCGTGAACAAACAGTAGGATCCTATGGAAGAATTGAACCAGTTCCTGAACGCGAATCTGTCCCTGATTCTATTGAATGTCGTGCCTTTCCTGACGTTGATCGTGCTGTTGCTGCCCGTCAGAAACCAGGAATCAGGCCGGTTGAAGTGGCGTTTTTTTGTGTCGGCCGTGGCCGTATGCACCTGGGCCTATGTGTATTTCTCGATGCGGCAGGCGGTGGGAGGGCATTCCGGCGAGATTGAGGAGGCGGTCGTTCACGGAGTAGATGAGGATAATGTTTCCCTGCTGTTCGGCATGGCCGGGATGGCGGTTGTGTCCATGATCGTGGGAGGTGCCGCGACATTGGCGCTCCTGTGGACATTCCGATCGTTCCGCACATTGACCATTATTGCCATTGTGTTCTTTATCGTGGGTTTTCCCGTCGCTCTCGTCTTATCTCTTGCGGGTGCATTTCTGCTGTTGTTTCTGGGCTTTTTGTTGTCTTTGGCGATTTATATCATCACATTGCTGCAACTGCTCTCCGGGGTTCGTTTTCCGTCGTCTTGCGGCGCGTCGAAGGCAACAGGCAAGAAATCCGGCACGGACTCGGACAAAGGGCCTCAATTTATTTTGCCCGGGCCACGCAGCCCCGACATGCCGAAAGAAGAACCTGTCAGAAGGCAGCCGCCCGAAAAACGGGAAGAAGAACCGGTGCCGCCAGTCCCGCCCGCCCCATCCCCAAAGCCCGGGCGAGAGGAGCGTGAGAAGAAGGAGACTGAGAGTATTCTCGTATTGCGTCTCTCGGGGGATTTGGGGGACCAGCTTGTTTATCCGGATCAATCGCCGTACAAGGTTTCACGGGCATTGTATGTCAGGATAGCTTCCGATGGGGAGGGCTCCGATTTGTTCCAGTTTGATATTGTGACGACCAAACAGGGCCGGGGTGCCGTGTGGATGCTGGTCCCGTGCCCGGGGAGATCCAACCGGATCATGGTGGATGGACGCCCTGTGACCGGACAGTGCTTCCTGAAAACCGGGCAGGTAATAGCCCTGTGCAGGATGGAAAACGGCAATGAGCGGGAGAAAATGGAAGAAGAGTTGTTTGCTCACTTGTCCGTATCGTTCAAAATTCAGCAGCGGTCTCGTCCGGTGCAGGAAAACAACGCCAGACGGACGGGACGGGTTCAACAACATTTTCCTGCGTAAAAGATACGTCACCTACATGGTTGACCTCCCCGGACGGGACCGGTCAGCGAGAACGACGGCGGAAACCGCCATCAAGCCTCTTGCCGACGAACTGGTTCGACTCTTCCAGATCGGCGAAATAGCCCGAATTTGATAGCTTCGCCCGCTTTCCGCAGCCTTGTTTTTCAACCTTGCTAGAAGAGATGCTCCCGGATCAGACATTCAACATCACCTCCATCAATGCATTTAACTTTTTGAAGAGTCTCATTTCTTTGGCGTCTTGGACAAGATTGCCCAGATTTTTTTGTCGTCTGCAATATAGGCGCGAATGGCCTTGTTGAAGGTTTCATGATCCAGCTTCGTTCGATACTTGAAACAATCGCAAATCGTACGTTCTCTATCGTAGATGAGAAGTTGGAGGCCATTGATCTTTTCCGTTGTCCTTCCGATTTCATAATACGCTTTGGAAATATAGTAAAACTGAAAACGTACTGCTTCCGTTTTCAGTTTTACGCGAGAAATCGTGCGATGCACGGCAATCGTCCACATTCGAGGAGTAAAGTCACTGTACTCATAGTGGAAAAGGGTTGATCCCATACACACGATTCCTTTGGGAATCAGCGTGGCCAGAAGCAGTTCCTCTGATACAGACGGATCACCGGTCAATTGGTAATAGCCGTGACGAATACGCTCAAGAAACCCCTCGCGACAAAGAAGAGCCACATTCTTTTACTCAGGCCGGCAGAGAGAAAATCCGCCGTTTTCACAATGCCTCTTGATGATGCAAGCACTTGTTCTGCCAATTCCCGTTTTGTCATAGACTCTGTTCATTCCGGATTGGCAAAGAGAATCCGGCTCCCTACGATAATAGGAGGCAATCAAAGCCTGCTAGCAATACTTTCTGCATGCAATTTTGAAAATATGTGTGCAGAAAGTGTAAATTCGCGTCATCTCTAAGCTAAAAAGAAGCCTTACCAAAGTCAGGTTTCTGGATAGATATCATCCTCTCACTTGTTGTACCCTCCGGAGTATTCCTTCCTGTACTGGCACCAAGAGCATTGCATCCCGGGCTGGGGCTGGAAACGCTCGGTGGTGATGCCTTCATAGGCGATTTCGTACAGGTCGGCGACGCGTTGCTTACGCTGTTCGTCAGCAGGCGGAATCTTGACCCGGATCACCTGTGGCGTCTTCGTCTTGACCAGGTAGATCAGATCCAGCGACGGAGGCGTGTCTCCCGTCGCTTCTTCGATCATCATCTGGTAGGTAACCAGTTGAAGTTCGTGGTCAAAGGCTGCATGCCCGGTGTCCGGTTTGGCGGCAGAAGACTTGTAGTCCACTGCCGTCAGGTCGTGCTGGACGAGGTCGATGACGCCTTGCACAGGAACCGGCAGGTTGGGAATGGTGGCAGATAGACCGATTTCCACTCCCAAAGGCATCTGTGAAGCAACCTCGTCGGAGGTCATGTAGGCCTTGACCGTGTTCCAGGCACAGGAACGTACCTTCTGTCTCGTTTCTTCGTCGTCGTAGTCCACAGAACCTTCCGCCTTCTCCAACTTCAGAAAGTGGGCGGAGAAGGCTTTCTCCATGGCCACTTCACTACTATCCTGTCCTCGCCACCGGGCGAGGTTGAAGGATTGGAGTGTTGAGTAGATGGCCTTGCCGACATGCAGGGCAACCGTCGCCGGTTTTCGTATCTGCACTACCCTCTCGAAGAAGAAACGAAGGGAACACGACAGGTACGATTTGACCGAGGAGGGAGACAGGTAGTCCAGACGTATGGCAGAGGGAGAAGAAGCCTCCGAAGGAAACTTCTTCGTCAATGCGATAGCCGGGTTCAGGGAGTATGAGCGTATTGGCCGGGTTACAGGAGCGATCATGGTCAGTACGGATTGGACTTATCGACATAAATTGCAACGGGACGGCGGGTTTAGTTGTTCCTGTTTAATGCCAAGCGTTTGGATGCCAAGCCGGAACGGTTCATAGACATCGTTTCACTCTCCGGCTAAAAACAATACCTCGCCGATCTTCATACGGAACGACGAGGTATTACTAAACACTAATACATTATTACATCTGCCTCTATTGATCAGACGCACCAATATTGTGCTCAATCACCTATCCGTAGAAGCTATTTTACCGTTAATTGAGCCTGTTTCAAATCTTTATCACGAGATGATGAACCGATCATGATCTTAAACGTGCCCGGTTCGACTTCCCACGTTTTCCGTGCAGTATAACATTGAAGAACTTTTGGCGAAATATCAAATGTTACTGCACGCGTTTCACCGGGTTTCAGGGTAACGCGTTCAAATCCCCTAAGTTCCTTGACGGGTCTCGTCACGGAACCGTATTCGTCATTGATGTACAACTGGACGGTTTCCGTCCCTTCCCTCTCTCCCGTGTTCGTCACATTGCAGGAAGCGATAATCGTTTCATCCGGTTTGATGGTTGATTTCGACAATTTGACGTCCCCGTACTTCCAGGTCGTATAACTCAAGCCGTAACCGAAGGGATACAAAGCCCCCGTAGCGGGCGACATCGTAAAATGCCTTGAATACTGAGACTTTTTGTGATTGTAGATTGTAGGAATCTGCCCCACATGCCTGGGAATGCTAATCGGAAGCCTACCGCTGGGATTAACCTGTCCGGCAATGATTTCCGCAATTGCAAGGCCGCCGAACGAACCGGGTTCCCATGCCTCAATAATGGCAGATACCTTCCTGTCGGCCCAAGGCAGACCAATAGGGCGCCCATTGATCAGCACAAGAATGGTAGGCTTGCCCGATGCGTGGACTTTTTCCAGTAATTCCTGCTGAAGACCGGGTAATTCCAAATTGTCGCGATCCCGGTTTTCACCGCATGTCGGCGTGCGGAAGTAGCGTTGCGAGTTTTCGCCCACGACGACGATATTCAGATCGGCCTCCTTCGCCTTTTTTTCGGCGTCAGCGATATCCTTTTCCTTCATGGCAACGATTTGGGGTTCCAGGCAGGCCGTTTCGACCGTCGCGTCAGGAAACACTTTTCTGATCCCATCAACAACGGTGACGAAATTCTCCCTAGGTTGCTCAAATGCCCAGTCTCCCAGCATGCCCTGGCTGTCCGCATTAGGACCGACGACAAGAATGCGCTTGAACACCCCCGGTTTGACCGGTAGAAGATTATCGTTTTTGAGCAGCACGATGGATTGGCGGGCAGCCTCGAGAGCCGTGTCACGGTGTTCCTTGGAAAAAATATCCTTTTTCCCTTTTTCCACGTCGACAAAGGGATTGTCGAACAGGCCCAGAAGGAATTTCAATTCCAGAATTTTGCGGATGGCGGCATCAATCCGTGCTTCGCTAATCCGGCCCTTTTTCACTGAGTCAACGATGGCTTCCATGAAATTAGGGCCATGCATGTGCATATCTACTCCCGCCTCCACAGCCGTGCAAAATGCTTCGTTCTGGGTAGGAAGATAGGCATGCATGTCCTTCAACCGTTCAATATCAAGCCAGTCGCTGATGAAAAAGCCCTTGAACCCGAATTCCTTGCGGGCAACACCCAGCATCAGCTCCGCATTAGCATGGCAAGGAATACCGTTTACCTCATTGTGAGCAGGCATAATGGAGTAGACATGGGCCTCCCTGACCGCCGCTTCGAACGGCGGAAGATACACTTCCCGCATTTTCTGCTCCGACATATCTGCTGGAGCGGCGTTCAAACCTCCCGCCGGCTCGCCACCGCCAAGCATGTGCTTGGCGCAGGCGGCCACCCTGTCCTTTTCAACTCCGTTTTCCCCCTGCAACCCCTTAATCAGGGCCACGCCCATGCGCGTCACAAGGTACGTGTCTTCACCAAATGTTTCACCTGTCCTTCCCCAGCGGGGATCTCGCGTAATTTCGATATTGGGGTTGAAGGTCCAATGCATGCCGGCCGCCCTCATTTCACGGGCCGTCTGTTCCCCGGTCTTTCTGAGCAAATCGGGGTTGAAAGTCGAAGCCATCCCGATCGATGTCGGATAAATCGTCACTCCCTTGTGCAGTCCGTTGCCGTGGATGGCATCAATTCCGATCAGAACAGGTATTTTCAAGCGGCTGAGACGGGCATATTCCTGAATCTGATTCGCCTCTTCGGCGCTGGTCACGTGAAGACAGGACCCCACCTCTCCCAGGGCAAGTCTCTTGGGAAGCCCCTTCAACCCCAGATTATCAGCGGCAATGGCATCAATACCCCCCATCGTCCGAGATGCGTCAGGCATTTTTTTTGCCTTCACTGCGTGGCCGATCCCCACGTATTGACACATCTGGGCCACCTTTTCCTCAAGGGTCATTTTACTCATCAAATCCTTGACTCGTTCCTCGACGGGCAACGAAGCATCCTGATACCGTTCTTTCGCCTGGCAGGGGATGAAGCTCCATAAACCAACGCCAAGAAGAGAAAGAATAAAACGAAGCATAACTTTCATCACGGTAAAGTATACGTTCAGTCATCTGGATTCTTGCAGCAATAATGACTTAAGACGCATTCAAATCTCTGTCGGAGAAGCCAGTAAAGCGGAATTGACGTCTTATAGCCGAGTCAACTCATGGGTATTGCATTTGGTTACCAGTTATAGTAATTTAAAAACCTGTAAATTAGATTTTATTATCAAATTTTTAATTCTTATATCATCATGAACTCAGAACAAAACACAGGTTTTATCTCTTCCAGGAGAAGTTTCATGCAGCGTCTTGTGCTGATGTCCGGAGCTGTCGTTACCATGCCTTTAGGAACAGCCATCAGTTACGCTGCAGACAAGGAGGAAGAAAAACTCATTGGCTCGGGTAACTGGGCTACGCAATATGGTCCCTATCTGCAACAGCCCACGATTACTTCCATCAAAATTCTTTGGACTACGAAAAGTCCGGGTATTGCCTGGGTGGAATACTGGCCTGTGGAGAGCCCCAGGCACCGACAATTCAAGGAAGATTCCCAATTCGGCCTGCGCCGGGTAAGAACTACCAAACACATCGTTACTCTGGAAGACCTGAAGCCCGGCACCAAATATGCCTATAAGGTCTATACCCGTAAACCAACAGATCAATTTTTCGTCAACCCGAATCATAACGACGAGAAACCCGACGGAACCTTTACCACGCTTGATCCTAGGTGTGAAAAAAGCAGTTTCCTCATTATCAATGATCTTCACTGCCCTTTTGATGGTCAGAAGGGTAGAATAAGACACCTTATGGAAAAAGGCAAAGCCAGTGAAAGAACCTTGATTTTCCACAATGGTGATTTGCTGGACTATTTTCCCGGCTCCTACTTTATGCCTAAGCAGGACGACCCTATTTACGTCGGCGCCTTGCAGCCCGTCAAGGACATCGTGTCCAATGTCCCCTTCATATTGATTCGAGGTAACCATGAATACCGAGGACATGCCACTGTGGAGGTGGAAGAAACCTTTCCTCCTTTTGAAGAAACGAGAGCCTTCTACGGCATGATTCACCAGGGGCAAGTCTGTTTTATCCTGTTGGACAGCGGAGAAGACCGCAAAGACGAAGGAGGCGTGACGGACTGGGAAAAGTATTTTACCAAACAGGTTCTCTGGTTAAAAAAAGCCGTCAAGACACAGGAATTTAAAAAGGCTCCTTTCCGGGTTGCCATGATTCACATCCCCCCCATGAGAGATGCCATTCAGTCTGGCTGGTCCGATGAGGAAATTGAAAATCATCACTACTCTGAACGCAGAATCCTGAATGAGATTGTACCCGTGCTATCCGATGCCGGCATTAACATCATGCTCAGTGGACACACCCATTCGGATGAATTCCGCCCCATCAAATCTCAACCGGATCTTAACTTCCCCTTGCTGATCAACGGTCAGACGAGCTATATTACCATTGAGGTGGAACGTCAAAAAATGACGGTGGTTCAGACTAGAGACGAAAAGTCTCAAATCATCTGTACCTTAGAATTTTCCCCTAACAAATTCACTTCTTACATTCACAACGGGAAAATATTCTAATCGTTACATTACCATTCATACGAAATAAACACTGTCAATCCTCCCAATCCCTTCTTGCTATCTTCGGATGTATGCAGGGGGGTAACAAGAGCAGTGACTTTCCTTCTGTAACCTTGAATGATGCTTACTTCCCATACATACTGACAGTGGGGCAGAGTGTCACTGATGTACAGTGCATCTTCTTTCGTTGTTGATGGGTGGATACAGAAAAACCACCATGCTTTTTGGCCAGATGGGCTACCGATACATCCTGCAAGCTTACTTTCCATTCTTTCGCTTGCGCATTAAGAGCAGGAAGATCTGATGCATCAATGGATTCCAAAATCAATTTGTCAGCATCCACATAGGTTTGAAGCAAAGAAAACTGTTCCTCTTCCAGAATCTCCTGATAGACAAGGTGTGTCGTCCGGGTCTCAAACCCCAGCTGAAACCATAAATCAAGGAGATCGCCTTCTATCAAGTCCAGGAGCACGCAGGCGTCATGAATATAGATCCTATCCACGGATAACGGTTAGATAAGAGTTGCAACAAGTCTGCGCAGTTCGGAAAGAGAATGTCCCCATAAGCTCGCACCCTTGGACATGCTGATTTCACCGTCTATAACAGCAGTGGAAATTAATTGCTCAAAACGGCCGCTGCTTTCCGTTCCGCAATAATCTCCGGGTTCTTTTTTCTTGTACCCCATTTTATTATAATAGATGAAAAAGCGCTGTTTGAGATTATTGCCTATCAAATGCAATCGATGAGCCCTCATGACGATTGCCGGCAAAGAGACGCCAAAATACGATTTGATTGGAAGCAGGTTATGAATAAGGATCCTATCCCGTTTGCCGCCAAACATTTCAGAAAACGGAGCTTCAGGCATCAGAAACGTGCTCGCGAAGACATTAGCGCAATCTTCATGTTCCTTTTCCGACATGTCTTCCGGAAGGTCTAAAACCAGATGAGCCAACTCGTGGGCAAGGGTCATTCTCATTCTAGGCAAATTACCTTTTAACCATGAAGCGATGACGACCATGGCAATCTTGGAGTAGACAGCAGAGAATCCGTCAAAAGCTTCATTGTCCGTATTGTAAATGAAGATTTTGATACCCTTGTTCTCCATAAGTTGAAGAAGGTTGACCACGGGATCTTCTCCCATATTCCACATGTTGCGTAATCTGTATGCAGCCTGTTCCGCTTCATCGACAGTTGACGCCTGTATCCGGGTATCAAAGAAAATCGTATTGTTCGTAATATCTTCAATCTCCATGAACCTGGCAAAATAGTCCTTTGCTCGCTCTTCAATCGCTTCACGAGCGGATTTGGACAACTTGGAGCGTTTGCGAAAATGAATACCGTCCAGAGGCACGGAGGAGGTGCTGTAGAAAAAGTCAGGAGATACTTCCAATATATGGGCCAGACGAGCCAGCATTTCAGAATTGGGCGCTGCAATTCCTTTTTCATATCTCGCCAGAATGGTATGTGACGGAGTATTACCCAACTTTTCAGACAAGGCTCTCAATGAGAGCCCTGACATCTTACGTGCCTGGGTCAGGCGCTGGGGAATAAAGGCCATGGTTGCGGACATGTTTACAAAATAGTTCTTTACATTCCGGATGTAAACAGTAAAAGTCGTCTTAGCCAAAAAAAGGATGAGAGTCTGATTCACTCTCATCCTTTCAAACCCGATCACACACCACAGGGGAAGACAATCAGGACATTTGCATAGTTGCTAATGACCTTGTGAGGCAAGGGGCTTCTTTTGTCAAGGCGAAGTGGTGTTTATTCCAAATAGAATGAATAAAAAGAACATACATGTAGTGCCTTCTCCAAGTGGAGGATGGCAGGGCAAGAGAGAAGGAGCAACTCGTCCTTCTTTCACAACTTCGACGAAACAGGAAGCCATTGATAAAGGAAGAGGGTTATCCAAACGTGAAGGAGGAGAGCTCTTCAGTCACGGAAAAGATGGCAAAATCCAATGGAGAGACAGTCATGGAAACGATCCTTATCCACCCAAAGGTTAATTCGTGATTTCATCTCAATCCATCGCCCCTTTGCTTATTGGTGAAGGGGTGTTTTTTTGTCGGAAATTGTGGGAGATCTGTTATTCCAAGTCACTCGCGTTTGTCACAGACCCGGCGAATTTTGGATCATTCTCGATTTGCGGAGTGCGACCAATATATGTCCCGCTCGGATTAGGCGGCGTTACGGCCGCCGCAAGCTTTCTGAAATAATTCATGTCCATATTTTATGAGTGCTCACATGGACACTCAAGAGATAAAAAAAACATGGACGCTCTTATGAGCGCCCATGCTGGGAAGTATACATATCCATAGATCCATATATTAACTCGCGTTCCTCTGACCCATGCCCAGTGTAAAATAAGAAAGCATAGAACGCGGTAACCAGCCATAACCACACCAGAATGAGTACAGTTAGTCTGGCGTTCAGGGGCCAATGTTGTTTGGTTGATTTGTCTTTCATAGTAATCTAATTTCTAAGAGAAAATGAGACTACTCCCGGCCTCACGAAGAGGCCGGGAGCAGTGTTTACTTGTACGGCATGCGCTGAAAGCTGTAGCGCCAAGAACTTATTGTTGCTTCTTTATACCCTTGCAGGTACGCATCCAGAAGGTCGGCTCCGTTTTCTGTAAGGAGCCTTCCGTCGTACAGCATTTTCCCATTCTTGAGAATTTCGATGAACTCTCCGTTAGGCAAGTGTCGAAGACTTACCGGCCATGCTGTACTCGCGTACTCAGGTTTTTCTGCGAATATCTTTTTCTCAAGTTCAGGACTCATGCGGGGCAGGAACGCTACCGGGAATCCGGTAGTGTGCGGTGCTTCCGGCGCCTTCTCGACAGCATCTGCTGGCTTCGCTTCCTCGTTTGCCTCATGACAATCGTGCGGTACGACGATAAAAGCTACGAAAGATGCAACTAGCAGTACTGACAGGAAAATAATAAAACATTGGGCTCGGTTAATTGATTTGTCTTTCATAGTGGTCTCCTTTCTTTGAGTTGTTCAGAAAATCAACACCACAATACAGAAGAATGCACCGTGGTGTTGTACCTTATTCGTTCCAGTATTTCTCCAAGCCATACTGTATCAGGAGCGTTACATAAGCGTCGTCCGAGTAGGAGTTCTTGGACTCTGCTTCCTGTAACGATACAAAGTCCTCTGGGTGTTTGACTGCTTGCTCTCTTAGCTTCTTTGCCATCAGCTCGACTGACTTACGGTTTAAGCGATTCCTCCCTTGCCATGCTTCAGGGAAGTTCTCCTTATATATGTACCGATCATGTATTGGATCAATCGGTTGCAAACCAAAAACAATAGGTATCAATGCTGCACCAAATAAAATAATAATATTCTTTCTCATAATAGAGCTTTCCCCATTCAAGCTTTAGTGTATCAATACCAGAAATCCTCTAAGTCGCAATGAATCATGCGCCTTAGAGAAGCTTCGTCCGGATTCGCGTTGCTATTCTCTTTCATTGCCTCCTGTAACGATACAAAGTCCTCCGGGTGTTTGGCTGCTTGTTCTCTCAGCTTCAGTAAAAGACTCTTCCCAATCCGTCGATTTTCTCTACGCTTCATGTTCCACGGCATAGGGAGGTTCTCCATATCAATGTAACTTGACGAGTCGACATACCGCCGTACGTCCACAACAGGTGCCTCAGACTGTATTTGCCATATGAATGAAACAGCCAGCAGCACGCTAAGTATAACAATAGCGATATTCTTCTTCATAGTTTTCTTTCTGGTCTGGGTTAATTGTTAAAAGCAACACTACTTACAGAGGTTCTGCGCCGGAATGTTGTGACTAATTCATTTTTACTGGATATTTCTCCACCCAGATGCGTCGATAAGTATTTGCTAGGCTGAGTTTACGAGATAGAATCTCTTGCTGCCTGAAATATTCTTCTGTTGGAAATGGAGGATCGGTCAAATTCAGTTGTACCTCGATACCCAGATTACATATATCGTTCTCTTTTTTCAGTCCGACATTTGCGTTTGCCAATTCGTCTGTAATTTGTTCCAGCTTGATGTTACGATGAACCGTCTTTCCCGTGCCGGCAAAAACGGCGCAAAATGCCACCCACAGAACCCATACTGTAATCTTTGCACTGAGAGGCCATTTATTTTCTTTCATTGTATCCTTTCTACAGATTGGTTTCTAAGATCAACACCCCGACACAAAGGCTCTGTACAGGGGTGTTGGGACTAATTCATTTTTTGACTGGATACTTATCTGACCATATATGTTGGTAAGTATCTGCCAGTCCGAGTGTACGGAACCGATCCTCCTGCCTCCTGATATATTCTTCTGTCGGATGTGTAGGATCAGAGGTATTTAACTCTGGCTCGAAAACCCAATTGATTATATCGTTCTCTTTTTTTAGCTCGATATTTGCACTCAACAGTTCAGCTATTATTTGCTCCTGCTTGATATTGCGATGCGTCATCTCTCTCCAACAGGCGAAGCCAGTAATGAGTGAGATACCCAGCGCCCACACCGTGATCTTGGCACTCCGGGGCCACGGCTGTTTGATTGATTTGTTTTTCGTAACAAAGAATCTCCTTTCTTACATGATAATAGAATAGAAGTTATTCCAACGCTAATCTTTGGCCCCTGCTTCCCGTAGCAACTTTTTACAATTTGGCTTGTGAGTTCTCATAAGAGCCGTCCGCCCTTCATTGTCCTTCGCATTCACATTCGCCCCGGCAGTTATCAGTATCTTTACACTTTCAGAGTTCTCTCTGTCAGCAGCTTCCATGAGAGCTGTCACCCCATGCTCATTCTTTTCGTTCACATTCGCTCCTGCATCGAGCAATGCTTTCACACAGTCAGAATACCCGGCAGCCTCCATAAGAGCAGTCTTCCCATCCTCATCCTTCGCGTTAACGTCTGCTCCTGCAGCTATCAATGCTTTCACACGACTAGCATTCCCATCATCAGCAGCCTTCATAAGAACCGTCCATCCATACTTGGTCTTTGCGTTCACATTCGCTCCGGCAGTTATCAATGCTTCCACAATTTCAGAATCCTGGTCCCGGACGGCAATCCAAAGAGCAGTTTCTCCATCCTTATTTTTCGCGTTAACGTCTGCACCCGCATCGATCAATGCTTTCACTCTCTCAGAGTCCCCTTTGTTTGAAGCAAGCATAAGAGCAGTCCTCCCATCTTCATCCTTTGCATTAACGTCTGCACCCACATCAATCAATGCTTTCACTGCCTTTCTGCCAACGAAGTTCTTTCTGTCAACAGCCATCATAAGAGCAGTTCTACCTTCCTTATTTTTCGCGTTAACGTCTGCTCCTGCATCTATCAACGCTTTTATACAGTCGCCATCATTATCATTAATAACAGCTAACATAAGAGCTGTAGTACCGTACTCATTCTTTGCGTTCACTTCCGCTTTGGCTTGCAGCAATGTTTTCACACAGTCAGAATCTTTATTATAAGCAGCTTTCATAAGAGCTGTTTCCCCTTCCTTATATCGCACGTTGACGTCTGCTCCTGCTTCCAACAATGCCTTTACGCATTCCATATGGTCACCCCAATACACAGCATTCCAGAGAGCAGTTTTTCCATCCTTATCTTTCATGTTCACATATGCCCCTGCCTCCAGCAATGCTTTTACGATCTGGATATTCCCGTTAAGAGCTGCCTTCATGAGAGCTGTTTTCCCTTCCTTATCTTTTATGTTGACGTCTGCGCCAGCTTCCAGCAGTGCTTTCACGCAGCCAGCATCGTGTTTACCAACAGCTAACATAAGAGCTGTTTTCCCATCCTCTCCTACCGCATTTATACTCGCTCCTTTTTCGATCAATTCTGTCAGTTGCCAATCAAACCGTGCGATTTCTTTCAAAGCTTTTTCTTTCTTGGACTTTCCACATAAGAAGAAAAGTGCTGCGGAAATCAACACAAGAGCAACAACGAGGCTAATTCGATATATATTTTTTGTATTCATACTACTATGTATTAACTGTGTTTAACAGAAACAAACTACCACTTCATAGAAGAAGGAGACGTTTCGTTATACTTTCTATGATAGTAAACCGGGTTTGCCAGCCACCATATCCCTTGAATGAGAGCAAGGATGAATTCGGAAATCCATAAAATTCCAAGATTCGGATTAGGGTTAACCCACGCAGCAACAATGATCACAATATATATGATCCCCCACCCCCAGCTTCCATTGTAGAATTTATGAGCGCCAACAGGCCACAGGAAGATAGCCAGCAAACCTGCAATGATACTGCTTTTATGTCGCCCATGAGTATGGACGGAACGAACAGGCGTAGCTTTTGTTTTTTCTCCTTTCGCCATGGAATGCTTCCGGAAAGATCCAAAGCCTTTGAATATAAAAACAAATCCCATTATTGCTAAAGGCCCTAGTTTAATTTTAGGCCAAAAAGCAGCGATAGTAAAAATAAGAATAATTATCCCAAATCCTATTGCCATATATAACCATGCATCCTGAAGGAAGGGAGATATTTTCCTTCCCCGACCATTGTTCAGTGCACCGGGCAACGGTGGAGGAGGCGCATACCAGGAGAACGCATCTTCACAAGCTTTCCACGTAGCCCAGCCGGGTGTCCATACCAGAGATCCTTGCGGAAGCTTCCTGTCCCGGTAAAGTTCCTCCAGCTCTTCCTCCGAGAACGGACCTTCCTGGGTGCCGTCTGGTCGTGTTATATGATAATCGTTCATGATTCCTGTCTGATTTACCAGCCGCTTCCCTGATAAGTACCGTCATTGAAACGTCCGATATTCCGGGATCGTGGTACTTCGCCAGCTCCGCCACATTGCGGACAAGGCATGCGGTATTGATTTGATTCCGCTCGATTCCAGAGAGCCCTTCCACTACCCGGCGTCACGACCCCGCTTCCTCCGCATCTTTTGCAGATTTCCATGGCATTGTTTTCATAAAATTTATTGGCCGCATGAACCATTTGTTGCAACTGATAGTCCGAATTGTCGCCTCCGCCCGTATTGTTCTGTATCCACGCATTTGATTCATACTGGGGAACAGCGGTTTTCTCCGAACCAAACGAAAGGATGACGACCATCAGCATCAGGCCAATAACACAGACCGTATAATGGTTTATCCCGTATGTTTGTCCTTTCACCTGTAATGCCCGCAATCCCCACTGATGAATCTGATTCAGAATTTCCTGGTTCTGAATCCAATCTGACAAGGTTCTGTATTCCCTTGTTGTCGATGCCTTCATTTCATCTGAAGAAAAGGCTTTCTCGTGTCTTTCCGCATGAGCAGACGATGTGTCTGAATGGGATGTCGAACCTTCTGAACCGGTCCGTGGAGGAAGTGGCGGCAGCTTGGCACTGGAAATAAACCATTCAAACGTGTCTTCACAGGGGCTCCATTGATCCCATCCTTCTGTCCACACGTAAGATCCGGGAGGCAGAGACCGCTGATGATAGAGTCCTTTTAGTTCATCTTCGGAAAAAGGTCCTTCCTGTGTGCTGCCCGGTCGGACAAGGTAATAGGAAATCATAAGCATCAAAGGCGTAGATTCATGAAGCGAACGAGAGAAAACGCATCAGAAGAATAATGGCAACAGCCCTCCCAGAATGAGTATTGAAACAAGCATGAGGCCCAGAATAATAAAGGAACGTTTCCATGAGCATTGGAAGTTCCGGGCAACTACAAGGATAACCAGAATTTCAACGAAAAGAAAGAGCCATGATTGATTTACCCAGTTGCCAAGCATATCGAAGATGGCCAGGCCAACACACCACGGGATCAATGTTTTCCGATTTATTCTAGCATCCTTGGGAGAAAGCAGCACAATATACCCGTATAACAACAGACCGGATATGATGCTGATCAGGAATGGAAACGAACCCGCAGAAGAAGAGCCTTCCACGGTTTTCATGAATGCATAGTATTCATCCAGCTCTCTCTGTGCTCTTGTATCCCCGGCATTTGCTTTCTGCTGGGTCGAATTAACGTGAGATTGGTTTACATCGGCATAAAACGCATGCTGTTTTCTCAAATAATTTGCACGCGACATATCACCTTTTGCTTCTGCCTTAGCAATATCATTTTCCATTTGCGCAACTCCTACGGCGTATTGCCTAAGTGTACTTGCTCCTCCAAAATATTTACTTCTGGTTTGAGCATCATACTGCCTATCAGCATAATCTTCACTTTTTTTCCATTCTGCTTCCATAGCAGCTGATCTCTTCGGAGGAGCACTGGATTCTTCTTGAGAGAACGCCTCAGGGGTATAAAAAAGGCAGCAAAATCCCATCAACAGAGCAGTAAGAATGCTCCTTTTTATCCCAAGTCTTTGTCTATGGCGTACTGTATTCATTGTTATGTTTGTATTTATGTTAATTTCATCCGGGCAGAATTGTGCCTGCATGATAAGATGCGAAAAGAGTTAGAGCCAAAATACTGAAAAGAGTAACGTAAGAATGTTCCTATATCTCTACACCCAAAATTCCTGCTGCCAGAAGTCCTCCGACAAGAGAAATCCCCATACTGATGCCTAATACCCCGAATGATTTACCCAGTGTGAAATTCAGGACTTTGTGAGCTACCATGACAATTGCTGCCAATTCAAGCAAGACAAGGACATCGGAACCTGTTACGGCAAGGATGAGATCAACCACGGCGAATACAATGGCAATCGTCTTGAAGTCCTTGATTGCAGCCGGTTCTTTATGCTCGGACAACCAATAGAGGGCCAGGAAGATCGAATAACCAAACACTCCGGAGCAAATCAACGTAAACAGTATCTCCCTGCCGGGTTCTGTTTTGCTAAGTGCCCGAACACCCTTACTGACAAGGAAAGGGGCACAGGAGGACAACAGAGAAGTGGTCACAATAGCCAATCCCGTCGCTAAGCCGATTTTATGTATTTCATATCTCTTCATGTGATTACATGTCGTTGGTTATTGATTGCAGGACATGCCTTTTGACCCGCTTCCAGTTGCGGCAGGACAATGTCCGGATACCGGAATCCGACTGGCTGATCAGGATGCCATGCACTGCCTGCTCCCGTTTCAGAACAGTGCGGCGTTCCTTCTCGGTGAGAGTTCCGGGATGAACGACCTCGACGATCACAGGCGTCATCTTCCCGTCGGGGAAACAAATCATGCACCTGTGCTCTACCGTTTCCATCCCGTCCGGCCAGACAATACCCCCGGCGCTTTGCACCTCCTCCAGGGAATGCCATTGAAACCCTTCCGATGAATCATGACCATGGCAATCCGGATGACGGCAGTCCGCGCAGCGATACCCCAGCGGTTCCCCGCACAAATCATCCACCAGAACCTTGTGACCGACAGTCAATTCTCCCTGTCGGTCCGTTTCCAGAGTCTGGACGACATAACGATGCATGGCCCGTTCGACGAGCATCAGTTGATGGCCTCCGCATTGGGGACAGGTGAACTGGATGATACTTTTCATTGCCGGCATCTCGTTTACATTGCCTGTATATCTCCTTTTTACGATTTTAGTCAACATGAAAATCTCAGTTTAATCTCAAAAATAGGGATGTTATATAACCGTATTGCCATTCCTGAGCGATAGTGCTACATTCCGAAACATGGCAGGAGTGAACCAGGATGAGCTGAAAATGAATGTCAAGCTGTGGCTCAAGGCCAACAACTTCGACTACGCATGGCTTGCCGAACGATGTTTCGTGACGGAAGCGACCGTCCGCAACTGGATGGCGAAAAAGCCCATTCCCGCCGCCAAGGAACACATCATCCGGGAACTCATCAAGCAGCTCCCGATGACTCTCCCGAGCCGGGTGCAGGTGGAAGAGGAGACGTTGATTACCCTGAAGCTCGATCCGGACACCCGCAAGGTTCTTGAGAAAAAAGCCTTCGCCCAGGGCAAGACCCTGAAAGAGTTCCTGGCCGACGAAGTGCCGAGGCTCGGCAATCCCCCGCTTGCCTGATCTGATTGTATGGACGCCTCCGGCTTCGCATTGCCTCCGGGAACTCTGCTGGGCAATTACAAGTTGCTCAAGGTACTGGGACAGGGAGGCTTCGGCATCACCTACATCGCCTGGGACAGCCAGCTCAGGCGCAACATTGTTCTCAAGGAATGTTTTCCGCTGGGATTGTGCAGCCGGGACTCGGATACGGGAGAGATCATCCCTCTTCCGCACGCATCACAGCAGGTGTACCAGGCCGCGATGGATACTCTCCGCAAGGAGGCGCAGACGCTGGCTTCCCTGAACCATGAACGCATCGTCCGGGTCTACGACGTCTTCGAGTCCCATGGCAGCATCTTCTATGTGATGCCGTGGTTGGAAGGCGGTTCGCTGCGGGAACGCATGGACGAAGTAGCTTCCGGGGAGAGTACGATGACCACGGAACAAACCGTCGAGTGGCTCCTGCTCCTTCTGGATGGTTTGGACTATCTGCATGGCAAGGGGATCTACCATCGCGACATCAAGCCCGGCAACATCCTTTTTGACGAACGGGGATTACCGGTTCTGATCGACTTCGGGGCGGCGCTCAACAAACCGGAAGTGACCTGTACGATCACTCAGGGAGAGTTCTCGTACGCCTACGCCTCCCCGGAACAAATCACCGGGAAGGGGGAGATCGGTCCATGGACGGACTTCTATGCGTTGGCCGTTACCTGGTACGAGCTGATTACCGGAACACCCGCTGAACCGGCTGACAGGCGGTTGATGCAGGATGATGTCGTCCCACTCTCAGGCATGACATTTTCCCAACCATGGCCTCGGGAATTACTGGCATCTATTGACCGGAACCTGCGGCTCAGTCCTGAAGAGCGTTGCCAGACAGCGGGACAGTGGAAGGAATGGCTGGATCTGGGAAAGCCCAGGGGGCTACGGAAAACAGGAGTTTACAGAAAATCCGTTCCCTTCGCAGTCACTGTTGCTGTAATCATTTTTGTGCTTGCCGGAGTATGGATAGGGGTACAGCCGTTCCGGACTGATACTCCCCCTCCCTCATCCAATACGGACGGTCAATGGGCAACCAAACCATCTCAGGAATTCAAGGACGCTCTGTACAAGAAAATCCGAACCTACTACAAACTGGATGACTACCTTGGCAAAGCGAAGGAATACGAACGGAAGGTCGAGACAGCGCAACGCCAATGTCTCAAGGAGATGGATGAATTGAAACAGGAGCTGGAAAAGGAGATTCTCTCCCTTGCGACCTATAATGATGCCATTGATTACCCTCTCAACATCATCGGGAAGAGATATGATTCACTGATGAAAAAATGGAGGGCGACCTATGATGAACTGGACAAGGGGTATCTCAACGAAGTCCGCCTACCCCTGTCAAATATCACTGATAACGTCATTGCCACATACCCGGCTGCAACCAGAGAGGAGGAACTATTGCTCCCTGCCATGGAAGACAGAATTCAGAAAGAATGCAATGATGTGCAACTCGCAGAATTTTTCTGGAAATTGAATGATGTTATCAGTAAGGACTCCACGGATCAAATGAGCTTCCTGATGAACATGGCCCAGAAACGGGCACAGAAATTACCCGTTTCTCAAGAATGACGATGCGTCAACAATCTTGAAATAACTCCGACCGTTATTTTAGAAAATTGGATAAACTTGAAATAGACAAGTAGACTATTTTAGGTTAATCATAGCCGTATGAAGAGGGGGCATACGGGAGATTATGAAATCACGGCGGTAGCGGGAGAGCGGGTGAAAGCGTTTATTCCTTCTCCCTTGCCGCCCATCCCGGGAATAGACATCAGTCCAAAATTGCAGCAATCGCATGACCAGGCTCTAATTGCGATCGGCGAACTCAATTCCCTGACTTCTCTTTTGCCGGTCTACTATCTTTTGTTGTATTCCTACGTTCGCAAGGAAGCCGTCTTGTCGTCGAGAATCGAAGGAACACAGTCTTCGTTGTCGGACTTGCTGGCATCGGAAATGGACGGAGGTCTCGGCGTCCCCCTGGAAGATGTGCCGGAGATCAGCAATTACGTCGCCGCTTTGCAGTACGGCTTGGACAAACTCCGAGAGGGGCAGCCCCTGTCGTTGCGACTGATCAGGGAGATGCACGAAGTCTTACGAAGAAAGGAGCGAGGAGAAGGAAAGAATCCGGGAAAGTTTCGTATAAGCCAGAACTGGATCGGAGGGACAAGATTTACAGCTATGCCCAATGCATGGAAGAGCTAAACTGGGAGCTTGATTACGATACGGAATAGCAATAATTGTCCAAATCTGTGATACAAACAACCGTTGCTTATGGAAAAAAATTGATTTTTTAAATTTTTCCCGTATGAATATATAAATGATCAAATTGGATATTGAGCATTCCGTGGTTTCCTTTCCTGAATTTGAAGGGATGGAAAATGATTCCCATGCGGTAAAGAACGTCCTGTCGGAAACGGACCCCGAGCTATTCCGCCTCCTCGACTGTATTTCCTGCTCCGCCTTCACTTACGACAAGATGAGGCAAACAGTCGTCTGGGAAGGGCTTGTCAGCCTTGTTCAAGCCGTTCCGCGCATCCGTTTGAGCGTCGCCATCCGCGAGGAGCAGACAGGAAAAATCCTCTCCGTCACGCGTTGCCAGGACAGGGAAAATTCTCATGAGAGGAAAGATTCCATCACCTATCAGCTATCGAACGGCATTGATCCGGAAAAGCTCACCGCCCTGATCTGGGTTGATATCACGGACAGGGAAGGAAACACCCGCACCGTGCGTCTCAGTAGGGAATGCGGCGTCCACCCCCGTTCTCTGGGTCTTTCCTATGATCATATATATCCTAAAAAGGAATCCATCCCGGTCACCTTCCCGCGGAGCAATGCCATCCTCCCCGGCAGTGAGGACGCCGCGGCTCACAAGGAGAGTGCGCCCGACCCGAAAAATATTGTCATCTCCCTGTTCAGAAGTCCGCAGGCGGCATCCGATTGCGATTACATATGCCTTTACGGGAAAAAGCATGAACCTTTCCCCGTACTGGGAGTCCCGGGAAAAGGCACGTTCCATCTGGGTCAGGGCCTTCAATTTTCCTCAGTGGAAAGCGCGCTTTGCACGCTCCGTCTTATCTCCGCGACCGGAGGAGGAAGCATAGCCCTGGCCGCAGCCCGGTATGTTCAGGATTCCATCAAGTGCACCCTGCGGGGAGAAGCCCTTGACTACGAGATGACGACAAACTGGAATCAGGATTTCGATTTCCGCAACCCGTCCGAATTTACCCGCTATCCCTTCCACTACACGCTGCGGATTACGGCGCGTCTTGCCCACGGGGAAAAGGTGGATCTCATCGTCAGCAGCGATCCTGACTTGTCGGAATCAGTCGTCATGAAATCCATCCCGCCTCTCGTTATCATGTACGGCTGCCTGGGAGATAAAACACGGATCACTTTGGTCGATGGCTCCCAACGGCGCATTTCCGAAATCAGGATCGGAGACAGAGTACTGTCCCTGGGCAACAAAGGAATTCTCTGTTCCGCCCGTGTCCGGAATGTCTGGCGGGGCATGGAGGATAAAATGCAGGAGATCACGACCGCCAGCGGCGCCACCCTTCTGGCGACACGGGAACATCCCTTCAAGACGCAGGAGGGAATCAGGATTGCCGGAGAGTTGAACGAGGGGATTTCCCTTCTTTCCGGAGACGGCCGGGAGTGGACGGAAGTCCTCCGCCGGAAGGAAGTGAATTCTCCCACGGAAGTATACAATCTGGACCTGGAAAGAGAGGGCGATAGCTCCGGCCTGTTCCTTGCGGAAAATATCTGGGTGGGAGACAACATCATGCAAAACGGCGAGTTCTGACTCGCAGTTCCTCCACTATCATGCAACAGACAGCTTCCGGCATTTGCCTCACTCGGGTAGAAACCCTCCTTACCTCTTCCGAAAAATTCGATTGCGTTGTCCTCTGGGACGTCCAGCCGAAAAACTACGACGGAAAGGTGCGGCTTGTGCTTTTCCAGGATGGGAAAGAACTCAGGAAGGAGACGACGGAATCCTCCGGCGTCTTCAAAATCAAGGATATTCCCCTGGAAAAAGAATCCATCTATGAGGTTCAGGCCTTCATAGACGGAGATCCCGGTATCTACTCCTCCCTCATCCGTGTGATGACGTGGACCTGTCAAAATATCCAGGGCCGCTGGGATGGCGAGACGCTTTCCTTCTGCTGGGACTCCGCCGGAAGCGATATTCTCCGGGGACATATTCTTTTATCGGACGGAAAAACAGAGCAATCGCTCACGTTCGGCCAGTTTGAGACGGAGGCGGCCCTCTCCCGCAAAGATCTGCTCCTCTCCGCGGACACGCTCTGCACCGCCGTCTGGCATTTGAGTTACGATGACATCTCCTGCCTGACGGATAAAAGTTCCGCTCCTGTTTCCTTCATTCTTTCCGAACTGTCGGCAACCAGGCTTCTCACCCTTTCAGAAGAAACCCTCACGGCCGAAATCGTCACTCCCCTCTCCGCTCCGCCCCTGGTAAAAGCGTGGCTTTACTGGGGAGAGACGGAACTTGCCGTCATAACTCCTGAAACAACGGAAACAACCCCGGAAGGAGCGGCAACGCGCCTCTCGCTCTCCTGTCCCATTCCTTCGGAAATCCGGACGCCGGAACAGATGGAATCCTGTTCCATCCTCTTCGGAATCGGCACCCTGCAAGTGGAGGGACGCCCGAAGGACAGGCAAAAGAGAATCCCCCTGGCGATCCTGCGCCCGGCTCACATCACCACCCATCAGAAAACGGCGGAACTCACGTGGACGCATGATCCCAGCCATCCCCCCCTCTACTATGAAGCGACACTGGGAGAGGAAACGCTGCGCACCTGCGGACATTCCCTCCATCTCTCAAGAAATAACGGTTCCTTTCACAATCTTTCGGTGGACATCGCGCCTGTCTACCTCCATGGACGTGGCCTTCCCGCAAAAAATGTTCCCCTGTTTTCCCCGGGCTACTACATGGTGAAAAAGGACGGACAACTCCTGCTGGGCCTCCGCACCTCCCCGCAGGAGGAAACTCCCCCCGTACTCCTGTTTTCCGGGAAGATGTTTCAGGAGGATCTGAAAAACTCGATCAAATCAGGCGGCTTTTCCCTGGAGCAAAAGACAACCGCCCCCTCAGCCCCGGTAGAATACGTGCTGACGACGGCAGACGGAGCCAAGCCGTCCGACTATCTTGACCTGCTGGCCATCCTCTGCGACCGGGGAATCTCCCCGCAGGGCTTGTACCGGATCATGGACGCCTGCGGACGGGCCCTGCCCTCCGACGCGGAGTCCCTTCATACCTACGCCTGCGCGCTCGATTCCTCATCAGGCAGCGCCTCCCTGATTCCAGGACATATTCTCGAGCTGGAATCGGAGACATACCGCCTGCCTCTGGAGAGGGACAAGCCCTATATGGACGGGCATATTCCGGCGGGCGCCTCCCGGCACCCCCTTTACAGCCATGAGAAAGAAGGTTCCTATCTGCTTTGCTTCGATCCCTTTCTGATGCGCATGCTGGACTATATGACGGTTCCCGACATGGAGATGCAGGAAGGCAGCCGGATACAAAACGGCGCGGGCGGCCTGATAGACGCCCTCTCCAAAGACTTCCTCAACGCCTATTGCAGAATCAAAATGCCGGGAACGTTCCTCAAGTCCGACAGCCCGGGAGACAGCAACTATACAGCCCAGCCCTTCCTTGTGAGCGGCAGCTCGTGCCGGGAAGTGCTGCGCAGCTGCGGAGTACGCCTGACGCCCGCGGCAGCGGAAGAAGTCCGGGACGAAATCCAGGAAGGGGAACCTCTCGTCTCCCGCCTGTACATGAGGGGCAGAACCTCCCTGAGCATCCTGCTGCGCCTGTCTCTGAATGGAAAATCCGTCACGTTGCCGCTGGGTTCCTCTCTGTGGAATTTGATGGAGCGCTACTCGATCCCCTCTTCCGCGCCGGTATCTCTTTTCCGCAGTCCGGGCGAAGCCCGCCCCCTGTCGGACGGAAAGCCCGTCCTTTCTCCCGGCAAATACCTTCCCGTCCATCTGGACTGGGAGGACAACCCGGATTACAGAAACATCGTGCTCCTGCCGGGAGACCGGGTGGAGGTTCCGGCAGAGTAGGCAGACCATCGTTTATGTCGTATGTTTCTTCTCCTTTCAGAACAGGACGGAGCGGCACTGTACCGCTGGGAAAACGCCTGCCTCTACTGCCCGGCCGCGCCTCAAAAAAGCGCGCTGACTCTGGACGAAGCCTGGAATGTCCCGGGGAGTGTTTTCCTGTTCCTGAAAAAGATGCCGGAGGAGACGGAGGGACTTTGTTCTCTGGTGGGGAATTTTCTGTCCCGTCTGCCGAAAGGCCGCCTCTTCCTCTGGCTCCCGGCTCTGGAAAACACCCTGCGGGGCAATGTGCCGCATACCCTCCGTCTGTGGGACGCAAGCGGAAGGGAGAGAAGGGAAGTCGGCGACGGTTCCCTTGATTTGAAAGGCTGCCGCCTTCTGTTTCCCGCCGGAGGAAAAATGCTTCCCGGCACGGAGGAAAACAGCATCCGATTCACGGAAACAAGCGAAAGCGAGCCCTATCTCTTCTCCACGGGACAAAGGGATTTTCCCTTGAGTTCTCCCCCTGTTCTGCATTTTCCCTCGGGAGAACTCCGCTTCTCCTTCCGTATTGAGCAAAAACAAGGAACGGAAAAGTCCGTCCTTCAGGAAATGGGCATTTCCCTCTCCTACGCCTGCCGTGGAGGCAACGGCGTCCCGGGAAGCGGGAAGGGATTTGTCGAACGCCTTTCCTCACCTCTTTTCCGGATGCCGCCCGGTTCCATCCTGGATGTCCTTGCCCTCCTCCATCCCTGCGACCTGCTGGATACGGCTAAAACGAAGTTCACCTTTCAGCCGCATCCTTCGGGCGAGTCCCCTCCTGTTCTGGAGAGCAGCATCGCCACCATCCACGGCAGGAGGCTCCGCTTCCGCCCCGGTGCGGAAGCCGGATTCACCTTCGCCAGGGAAATCGAAGTACATTACCCCCTCGGAGAAGAAACGGATTCTTCCCTGCGGTACGGACTGACCTTTTCCGGCTGTTTTCTGCTACAGCCCGATGACGGCCTTCTCGAAAACGACGACGGACTTCTCCGTATAGCCTGCGGATATTCCGGCACGGAATACATCGGCGTTCTTCCGGAAAAGATACCTGAATTCGGACTCCGCCTTCAGCCCGGATTTCCGTCCTTCTTTCCGAGCTCCGCTCCAAAAGGAACATCCTTTTTCTCAGACCTGTGCACGACGGCCAGGGTGCAAGCCTTCCCGTCCGCATGGTACTACGCTCAGCCCGGAGAAACCTCTCTGTATCAGGCGGAAAATAGCGACCTCATGAGCCTTGTGGAAGCGCCCGTCTGCCCTCTGTCACCCGGAATGTTCATCCCCTTCTTCCCCTACGACGGATATGACGGACCCTCCCCGGGAGCTGTCATGATGGAAACGCAGGCCCTGGCCCCGGAAAGAAGAGCCCTCATTCGCACAGAGGCAATACGCCGGGGCCACCCTCCTTCCAATGAAAAAGCAGTCCGGGCCATGACGCCAGACGGAATCCTTGTCGAACTCGAGGAAAAAGAACCCTTCACCCCCCGCCGCTGGAACTGGATCGGACTCGCCAATACGGGCCCTCCGGAGCGACGCCCCAGCGCGGTCCTCACCTCCATAAGCCCGGCACTCCAATCCGCCTTTCAGGACAGGGGACTCTGGCTCATTCTTTCCGACCCTCGGCAAATATCGGAACATTTCAGCACGCCGTTCCTCATCACAGAACGTGCCTACCTCACCCTTTGCCAGTCGCTGGGAGAAGCAGCGGTTCTTCCTCTGAAGCAGCTAATCAATACGGATTTCGATTCTGAGAACAAGTTCCGGGAAACCGTCACCCGGCTTCTCCCCGGAGCGGGATCTCACCAGCTCGACCTCATCTGCCGCCTTTGCGCCCAGTGCGGGCTCAGCGTGGAGCAATGGCACTTCAACCTCTCGCCCCTGTCCTGGCGCACTCAAACAAACGACTCTACGGATACGGTTATCCTCTTCAAATACAGAACGGATTTCAGCATAACCGACCTCCTCCGGAAAGAGATCCCCGCCAGCCTTCCCCTTGAGGGAAAAGCGGCGGAGAACACCATCCGGAAAACCCTTGAAAGCTGTCTCAGCGAAGACGGAGACATTCGGGAGGAATACCGGGAACTTCACCATCTCGCCCGGAACCCCTTGTGGACCGGAGTCCTGTTTCTCAATGTCCCCGTGGAAGGGAGGGATATTCCCGAGGAACTTTCCTTCATCATGTCGGGCGTCGATCTGTCGCGTTTTTACGCCCACCATCTCGCCGTCCGTTCCAACAACTGCCGGGTGGAGCCCTCCAGCATCCTGATGGAAGACGCCTCTCTCAGCGGCCTTGTCGACTACCGGGCGGAAAGAGACAACACCCCGCTGGAAACCCTCCCCGATTACGACTTCAATACCGTGCGCATTTATTTCCGCGTCGACGGAACCTCCATCACCCATTTCCAGTGTACGGGAGAACTTCTTGTCAACCGGCTATTTCACAGCCCGGTTGCGCGGATCTCTCCGGACGCCGGGAATGCGCTCCTGCTCGAAGGCGTCTGCCAGAAAAATGAACAGGGGCTCAACTGCTACCTGTTTTCCCTCCGAAAAAGGGAAACATACGCCCTCTCCTGCGGAGAAATGGAAAAAGTGCTTGTGCAGGCGGTCGGGCTCTCCGTCTCGAAAGAAGCGGACAAGGGCGCGTTGAAAGGAATCTTTCAGCTTTCCGGCTCTCTGTTTTTCAAACCCATGCCTGCCTGCGACCTTCTCGCCTTCGGCGGCGGTGAAAACGCGGGACTCCGCTTCGGCCAGCTTTCCCTCTGCGTCTCCATCTCCAGGGACGGGGACAAAAAATGGACCGCTCCGGAGGACCGGATCGCCCTCTATCCCGGAGAGAGTGCACCGAGGCGCCACTCCATGGCAGACCGCTTTCCCATGAAGTTGAAACAATTCGACAGCAGCTCCGGCTCTCCCACCTCAAACGGTTTTCAGACCCTGTCCTGCCCCTTGAAACAGGGGAAAATAACGGATCGCTGGTGCGGCCTGGTCTGGGAAATATCACTGGGAGCTCTCGGCGCGCTCTCCTCTCAAAAAATTTCCCTGGAACTCCTGATCGCCTGGGAAAACATGCCCTCGGGAGAAGAATCCCCTCTCTTTGCCGGATACCGTTTTTCGGAGGAAAAAACCGCCAATGCCCTTCTGCCTCTGCAGGGGTTCCTCACGCTGGGCTTCAAGACAGTAGAGATCCTCGTCAACGGGCGGGACGAGCCGGAAGAAGAAACGGACTACCTTGTCCGGTTGAGGAACTTTGGAATCCACGCGTTCACTTTCTCCTTTCCTCCGGGAAACAACGACATATTCCTGTTCGCCAATCCGGAGTCTCCCGCCTCCGGAGAACCCGGCTGGTACGCCGCTTTCTGCCATGAAAAAATGGCAAGCAAGCTCCCGTACTCGCCGCAAAAGGGAGGACTGCGCTGATGGCTCTCTACAGTGCAACCGTTCACGCCCTCGCCGTAGGGCAGGGCATGGGCTACGTCCTTGAGGTAACAGAAGGCTGGGAAACCGTTTTTCTCGGTCTTTTCGACTTCGGCAGCATCAATACGGCAAAGGACGCTCAAGCCATAGAGCAATCCGCTCGTTATCTTGCCTCCCTGATCAGAGGAAACAAAAATCGCCTGAATAGCCTCGTCATTTCTCATCAGGACGAGGACCATCACAATCTACTCTCCTTAATTGACAATGAAGATATTATTATAGATCATTATTTTTACGGAGGAGCCAGCGGCGCCCCCCCTTACACATTTACGCAAGCCAACGTAAAAAAAGGGCCATATGGCCTGTGCAACTGGACGATACCGCTTCCGTTCGTTGGGTACCCGGACAAAGGCATTCGAATCGTCGAGCTCTTCAATATCATTTGCCTGTCCGTTGAAAAATATAACCAGTATTACGACGAGAAGCTGGCCGTTCCGGATCTGATCAATCAATCCTCGTCTGTTGTCCTGGCAAAAGTACTTGTACGCCGCGAGAAAGGAAAGAAGGACATTTACGCCTATTTCCTCTTTCCGGGAGACGCCACCGTCGAAACAATTTATTATATCGTAGATGAACTGCGGTGGTTTCCCTTTCTGAACTACGACAAATGCCATTTCCTCTCCGTTCCGCATCATGGAGCCAGTGCAACGCTTCTCGGCCATTTTACGGAAACAGCCCCCGCCTCGCAACGCGACTTTGAAGTCTTTGAGGCTTTTCTCCGAGATCTGCATCCTTTTTCCGCCCACGTCAGCGCCGGATACGACAACCAGTTTGGCCACCCGCGTTCGGAAATAAAAGACCTGGTCATCAAGCATCTCAACAGAACATCCGGACTTTTGAGAAGAACTCACTCTATTTACTACCAGAAGGGAAGCTCCTTCCAAACATCGGAAATAGACGCTCCTTTCTACACGAGCGTATCGCGCAACGAACATCAAGACGTCTGTTATTTCAACCAGACATATCACGTCGATTTTACTGGGAGAATTACCATATCATCGGAGCAGGCGTGCATCATGGAACCAGCCCTGCAACAAGGAAAAATAGCCGCAAGACGTGAAATCCCCCGTGAATGGAAAGATCGTCAGCTATGAACATTGACCAACTCTACCGCGATTTACAGTCCGCTCTGGAAAACGGTCATATCTGGATCGACTCCGACACCTTTGACAGCGTGTTCTCCTCCCTGCTGAACCGCCTTTGTCAAAATCAACTCGACGGAACCCAGTGCGTTCTGGAACGGGAGGGGGAAACTCTCATCCTGAACGGAATCGTCGCGCTGCGGGCCTCGGCGGACAATCTCCTGTTTTCCTTCTCGCTCGTCTGTTTCCCGGAGGAAGCTGGCATCCGTTCCAAACTCACCCTGCGGTGCCGGGATGACCTTGTCCCGCTGGCAGATCTGTTCGTCAACATCGCCCCTTCCGTCATTTTCACCGGGGGAATCAAAAAAAGCGTCCCTTCCATCTTCCGGGAAATCCTCCTCTCCCGCGCCTGCCTGACTCTGGATACGGAAGAAATCCCTCCCGGCGAGCGAAGCATTGATATGGAAAGCAACGTCTCCATTTCCACCGCTCCGGCACCCTCTCCTCCGGAAGCATCGTGGAGCCGCTATGCCTTCCTTCTGCAATCCCCCGGCGTCATGAAGGGGAAAGTCCGCTTTCTGCCTGCCGAGAAGGAAGACGGACCGCCCGCCGCCGATTTCCTCCTGAAGATACCCCTCGGTTCCCGCTTTGCTCTCCTGTCTCCCCTTTCCTCGAACGAATCCCGCCCCTTCGAGCACACCGGACTCTCCCTGATGCTGGAAAGCCGGGTGCCGGACACACAAAATCCTCCCGTCTATACGAGCCGCGCCTGCCTGAATCTCCGTCTGAACATGGAGGACTGGCATCAGGAATTCATCCTCATGACCGTTCTCTTCCAACACAGCGCCTACTGGAGTTTCATGGCGGAATTTGAACCGGGATTGACCGTCTCCTCCATGACCCGGATTCTCGGCCGCCTGCTCCTGCTCCCCTCCGGCGGTAAAATTCCTCTGCCGGACAATTTCCCCCTTCTCGATGCCTTTGGCCTGTACGGGATGAATATTGTCCTCAAAAACAAAAAAGAGGGCAGCCTGGACATGGAACTGGAAAGCGTGGGAACTCTGATTCGCTCCACCCATCCCTGGAAAACATTCATCCCCGGCGTCTCCCTCGACTGCATCGGCATGAATATCCGCCTTCACCGCAGTGCGAGACTACGGGAAAAAACGGGAAACGGCCTGCTCATGAGCGGAGAGATATTAGGACTTGCCTCCCTCAAACAGGCGCAGGCTCTTCCCCATGCTCCCAACGGCTGGGAGCTGAAACTGGCGATGGCCGCCATCCTGCCCTCCTTCGACATAGAGGGCAGGATGGTTCTCAACAAGACGCCGGACAAGGAAGCAACGCTGGATTCACTACTGCAAAACTGGAAGATAACCCCGGTCCATGAAGATACCCTCCGTATCGCATCCGCCAGGCTCAGCGCCTCGCCGTCCTCTCGCTCCCTGTCCCTCTACGCGGAAATCAATCCCGCCAATGCGGAGAAGGCCTGGAGCATGCAGGTCTGCGGAATTACGATTTCCCTCACGCATCTGTATGTCCAGCTCCTGATTTCCCCGGGTGTAAAAACGGCGGAGATAGGAGGCACTTTTCGTATTGGAAAAACGCATCCCTTCTCCCTCGCCGTATCAGCCGCGTGGAAAAAAAACACATGGTGCTTTTCAGGACGCCTTTCCGAAGGATTTATCAGCCTTGCCCGTATTCTGGAGGACATTCTGGGGATCACTCCTTCCGGGGACCCCCTGTTCGACATCCGCCTCACCCTCTTCTCCCTCCGCTACGAGACGGGCCCGAACGGCAGTCTGAGCGTTAAAGCTGCCCTTCTCACCTGCTGGGACACCCGCCTGCTGGGCAGGGAGATGTCCCTCTACGGAGAAATCGCCCTGCTTAAGAAAAGCGACCGGCTTACACTCGGCCTCTCCGCCCGCTTCACACTCGGCTCCTTTGAGATTTCCGCCTCCCTTGCCGATGCACTGGCGGAACGGAAATCCTATACCTTCGGTCTCCGGCTAGGAAAATTGGACATCAAGGCATCAAACGGCGTCATTACCAAAAACGGGCAAATACACGAAATCCTTTCCCTCAGCATGGCGGCCCTGACTCTGGGAGAACTGGTGAATTCCCTCATCTCGCTCGCCAATCCCAACGCCGAATGCCTTCTGCCTCCGCCGTGGGACTTCCTGAACAAGATACCACTCCCCGCGTTCAAACTCATTTTCGACACCACGGACTCATCCCTGGAAGCCTTTTTCACGGTAAACCTCCATATTCCCGGCATTATCCGGATTGATGAAGTCGGACTGCGACACGAATCCGGCAACGGAGGCAAAACCCTGTTTCTCTGCCGGGGAGCCTTTTGCGGGCAGGAATACGGACCGGGCAAGGAACTGTCCTGGGATGCCGTCAATGAAAATCCCCCCGAAATTCCCGGCAAGGGGCCGGACGCCTTCCGCCTCTGCTATCTGGGACTGGGCCAGCATCTGGAAGTCGACGTCACGGGGAACACCATCGAAGAAGTCCTGCTCGCCCTGAAAAAACAAATCGCCCCGTCATCGGAAAAAACCCCTTCCCTCCGGTACAGCAAAACCTCCCGGTGGCTTTTGGGGGTCGAGTTCCTTCTTCAGGAATCCTTCAAGGCGAGCATCGTCCTCAACGATCCCGATCTCTACGGCATTGTCGTCACAGTCACCAAGGCGAAGGAAAGCTCCTCCTTCGATTCCCTGGCCGGACTTCGCGCCGAACTCCTCTACAGAAAACTGAGTGACAACCTGGGGATGTTCTGTGCAACCCTGACCATCCCCGAACGCTTCCGAACATTCAATCTGGGCTATCTGAGCATTACCTTGGGCACCATGAGCCTGGAACTCTATACCAATGGTGACTTCCTGCTGGATATGGGCTTCCCCCATAACGCCGATTTCTCGGCTTCCTTCGTCATTCAGGCGGGAATCTATACGGGAAGAGGCGGATTCTACCTGGGCATCCTGAGCGGAGCCACATGCAGCAAAGTACCCGCCGTCACCAGCGGAGAATTCACCCCCGTCCTCACTCTGGGGCTCGGACTCTCCCTGGGACTGGGCCGAACCTTCAGCTTCGGCCCAGTCCGGGGAGGACTGACGCTGGAAGTATTCGGCATTTTTGAAGGCGTATTCGCCTTGTACCGCCCCTTTGACCGGGATCGGAAAAAAGAACTCTACTGCCGCGCCTCCGCCATAATCGGACTCTCGGGCCGGCTGTTCCTGTGCGTCGATCTCAAAATCATCAGCATTAATGCAGAAATCAATGTAAGAGCCACCCTGATGCTTGTCTTTGAGACATGCCGGGCGTCACTCGTCGAGCTGGACCTCCGCCTTTCCGTCAAGGCAAGCATCAAAATCCTCTTCATCAAAATAAGCTTCTCCTTCGATTTCCATCTCCACACCAGTTTCACCCTCGGCTCGGACTCCGCGCCGCCGTGGACGCTGGCCTCCCTCCCCTCCCGGACATCCGCCCGCGACAGACAGCTTGTCCGCGACGCTCTGCCCCGGAAAACAATGAGAATATCGGGCAGCGCGCTCTCCTGCCCCATCTCCGGACGGTTCCGGGATAAAATCGGGGCATTCACACTCCCGCTCACACTGATTCCCGTGTATTCCACACAGAATATCTCCTGGGAAAACAAAAGGGAAGCCGCCCCTTCCCATTGCGCCGCATTCCTCCTCTTCATCGGAACAGAACCACGGGCCGGAGGAAAAAGCGACTTCTCTCTCCTCGTTCAGTCATTTGCCTTCTGGCTTCTTTCCCTGGAGGAGGAAACCGAACCTGACCGAAATGACAGCCGGATCGGTTATGCCCAATTCCTGCGCATGAAAGAAGCGGTTCAATCCATGAAACGGGAAAAGGAACTCCATGAATCGCTCCGTCGCTTCTTCCTGAACCACGGCATTCATTTCACAATAGGTCTCGCGCCTGCGGAAGGATTGCAGGGAAGTGTCAAGCAAACATTCTTTCCCGTCTTTCCGGGCCTCCGCTTCGACTGGTCCACGAAAGAAGAAAAAGAATGGAAGACAAGAAACATTGCGTTCGATGCCGAAACAATGATAGGAGCCGACTACATCCGGAAAATGGAGGAACTGTTTTCACGGATGAATTCCAATCCCGATGACCGGGAACTCCGCAGAGAAGCGGAGCCGGAGGAGCGAGACATTTCTCTCGCTACCCTGTTCTTCAACGATTACTTTTCCTTCCTGGCCGACAGCATCATCGGTGATATAGAACCCCTCTTCCGGACGTTGCCACTGGCCATCACCACAGGTTCCCTCAGGGATTTTTGCGAAACCCTCATTGACAGAACCGGAGATAAAAACATTGTCGCCCGCCTTTACCGAGAGGGGGACACCCTTGCCACTATCTGCGACTGGAGCGGACTGACCTCCCCGGAATTGCTGGATTTCAATCCGGATCTGCCAAATCTTTTGGAAAAATCCTCACCCGGGGACATCCTTTCACTGAAAACAGGCATCACGCCCCGCCTCGTCCTGACCGACAATCCCGGACTCGCCCTTCAACGTGACATCACCGTCACGCTGGAAAGCATCCCCTACGTTATCCAGCCGGGGGATACTCTGGAACAAATCAGGCAATTCCTGGGAGCAAACGCCCGGGACATGCTCAACCTTTGCCCAAGCTCTCCCCGCGTCATCCGGCAGGGTGCTTCCTTCTTGATCCCGGAATACCCCTTCCGCAACATCCGCAAATTAACGCTCACCCGCATTGCCGCTCTTTTTTACGTACGGCTCACGGAAGACGCGGAAGAAGGGGATGTGGAAGAACTCTTCCAGACCATCAGCCGGGCCAATCCCGGCCTGCCGCCGGAAGGAACCTGCATCCCCTTTGGCGCCTCCGTACAACTCCCGATAGCGAACCAGCGGGAAACCCTCCTCACCCATGCCGGAGACACCCTGCGCCGCCTCGTCCGGTATGCGGATCTCTGCTCGCGTTATGAACAAGGCCGGGATGTTCCGGAAACCTTCACAAAATTCCTCACCGCCCTCCCAGGATCTCCCCAAAGCGTCCCGGAACAAATCCCCGTTCCCCTTCAGGGAATCATCCGGACCTCCGACGTAACGCTATGCGATCTCTTTCAGAGACTGTTCCCCGACCGTGAACAGGCCTGCGCCGGGAGCAATCCCCTTTGGGAACAGGACATTCTCTCCCCTCTCACACGTATCTCCATCGTTCATCCGCAAATCAAAGCCAAAGCAGGAGAAACAAGCGAAACCATCCTCCGCCGTTATAACCTCGGCCTGGCTGAATGGGCGGAAGCCATCTCCCGCAGAGAGGGCCTGTTCTCCGGAAATATCAAAATAAACACTCCTCTCTGGATACCGGAAACCGCACTCACAGAAGCCGTCAGCAGTACGGAATCAGTAGAAAAAAAAGCGGCCATGATCTCCCGCTTCTTCCTTCAGGGAATGAGAATCCCCATTCCCGACGCGTCCGGAAAAGCTGGAGACGCATTCGAGGGAATGTACGCTCTCAACGGCCAGCAGCAAAAAGTCATGGCTGACGCTGGGGAAGACAAGGAAGAACGCTGCCGCCTCTCCGTCTCCATCAGGGAAGAAGACCGGGACTGGATATCCCCCGCCCTGGGCTCCTTCTCAGCTGATCGAACCATAACCCATGCAGCAACAGCGGAAAAGGAACTTGAACTCGTCATCACCAACGGAGACATCCGGAAATACGCACCCGCCCAAACGCTCTTCCTCGATATACTGAAACCCCTTCGCCCCCTGCCGTTATTCCATGAAATCGAGAAAAAATACGCCCTTTCCCAGGCCGTCCCTCTCCATGACCTGAGCATCCCGGGAGCCTCCCGTCCGCGAAACGCAAAAAACATCTCCGGCATACGGCAGCTTCCCGCCGACTTCCGCCAGGACAGCAGGGGCCATCTCTCCCGGTACAGCCTCTACACGAGGGAAGAAGACAATACCGCTCCAGGCCGGGAGAAACGGGAGTGCGGGAAGGAATTCTCCTGGGTGACTCTGCTCGTCCTCGGCATCCGCAAAGTGCCCGGAGCAGTCGGCCTTTACGAACTATCCGGCATGAATCACCGGGAAAGAGAAACACTCCGGCAGGCCCTTGAGCAGGCAATCGGAGCCCGTCTTCTCCATACCGCTTCTCCTCTGCAGGGAATCGAAGACGGGCTCATCAATCCGGCGTCATCGTCCGAAAACACCTTCCTTGTCCGCACAAACCTCTCTACGGAAACCGAAATGGGAGTTCTCGAAACGAGGAAAAATACCGCAGAGACACATTGCGCCCGCCTGTCAGCCTGCCGGGAATTCCTGCGGCTCCTGTGGGAAATGCTCATCATAGGGGGAAAAGGATGCTACCTGGGCTTTGCAGACCGGGAAACATGCGCCCTGCCTGACGCCATCTTTGACGACCGGGGAGAAGCCAAACTTCACCTGCTCATCGAATACGCCTCCTCTTACGACGACCGGGAGGAATGCGTAAACGCCCTCGTCACCCGGGACACCTCCCTTGATGGAGAAAACACCTGGCTTGCCGCCGACAACAACTGGCCCGATCGGAAAAAAGAATACCGGGAAACCCTTCCGGCAGGATGCGCGGGCTTCTCCCTGACACTCGCGGCGCCGCCGGAAGAACACCCCTCGGACAATCTAAACTACGCTCTCGGCGCGGAAAAAGACCTCCTCGCCAGAAGATTATTCAGCATTGCCTCCTTCCACGTAGAAGGAGAAAACCTCCCCCCCTCGCTGCCCCTCTTTCCCTCCACGCCCGGTGAAGAAGAAAACAAGGAAACCATCTGGGATTTCACCCGCTCCGCGCCTCTTTACAAATGGAGGGGGGATGGACAAAACCCCTATGCCGCCATTGGAGAAACCTTTAACCTGATACTCAATTTCCGCGACATTCTGGGCAATGCCACCTCTTCAGCCTTCCTCCATGCCGTCGCCCTGCGTTCACTCTATACGGATGAACTCATCGATCCGGGAAAAATCCCCCTGTCCGCCATCCGCTACCATGTCGAACTCATCCGGAACGTACCCTCGCTTTGCGTTTCCTTGTGCCCGCAACCTCCGGAAGACCTCAACAACCGGGACGAAATAAAAAAAGCCGTCACGCGTTACAATTCCCTCCTCCGACAGTGGGAGAGAGAAGACATCCAAATGCGCGTCCAGTTTACCCTTCTGCCCGAGGCAGTCAGGAAACAGGGCGGCTTCCCTGTCTCCCGCAATGAATTCCTGCCCTTCCTTCAATCCGTCAGAAACTATCTGGACGCCCTGACCACGCTGCCCGTCTGCACAGCGCCTCTCCACCTCTCCATCCGCGACATCCTTCATACCTACACCCTGTCGCCGGAAGAACTCGCCCGGGCAAACCGGAACGCCCACCCTGCGGAATGGTTCGTCCCCGCCACCGTTAACATCCCCCGCTACACCGTCGTCCGGGATACGGAATCCCCCTCCCGGTTCCCTGACGCCGCCTGGGAGCGAAACGGGGATGCCCCCCTGAAACCCTTCGCCAGACTTAAACATCCGGAACGGACATACACGACAAAAGCGGAAGGAGAAAACCTTCAGGACATCAGCGCCTCTCTTCTGCTGCCGCTGGACTCTCTCATAAAATCCAACCAGGAAAGAGACGCCCTGCTGATACCAGGTTTTGCCTTCCAATACGGAGGCAAAACCGTCTGCGTCGCAGAAGCACAGGGGGACCGGGACATAACCCTCCTGGAAATATGCTATTGCTATTTCATCGAATTCAAAATCTCCCTCACCCCCATCCAGCTCCTGACTCCGGAAGAAAACAGGTCCTGCCTGCGGAAAACAGCCTCGCTCATTTACCAGGAATCCCTGGTCGGAGAAAACGAGCACTTGGGGGCGAACCGTTTCCTGGAACCGGGATTTACCCTGCTCGACCTCATCAGTCTCAACGGAGATACACCCGGCCTCTTCCTGCCGGGAACAGCTCTCCTCTGTCGGAAAACAGCCGCATATGCCCCCGCCGTAGAAGAAACACTCGAACATATCTGCACCCTGCACGCCGTCACGCAGGAACAACTCCTCCTCGCCAACGAGCAACAGCCTCTGCAAGCCCCCCTTCTCCTGCCCCGGCGCGTTGATCTCAGCGCCGCCTCCATCCAGACAGGACTCACACTCCCGGAAAACCCGGAAGGATGGTCCATAAAAGAACTCCTCCAGCAAGAAAACTGGCCCCTCGAATACCTGAATCAATTCCTGGACGAAAACGCGCCTCTCATCGGAATCCTGCAGCCGGGCCAAACCCTGGAAAAAGACGCTGTTCACGTCACCACCCGGGAAGAAGACTGCCTGGCCGCCCTCGTCTCCCATTTTGGTGAAAACCCCAGTCCATCCTCCGTCCTCTCCGAATTCTCCGACATCAAACTCCTCAAGGGAGGAGCGAAACTCCTGAAGCCGCCCGCCGCACTCCTCCTCCGCCACGAAGTCACCACCAGCGGCCTCACACACCCGGTTACTCCCCTGGAGGCAGTAATGACCATTTCCCGCAGCAAGGAACTCTGCGCTGAAGACGCGCCGGAAAAAACAATCTCCACACAATACACCATCCCCCCGGAGGGAGACGAAAACCTGGCGGCATTTGCCGCTGGCCTGGAAAACGCACTTCATGAACTGAAAGTCGCGGGAACGGGCGGCGCCGGGCAACAACTCTACGGAATACTCTTCGGCCCGCGGGGCATTGCAGACGTCCGCATGCCCATGACGGCTTCCGGCCCGGCCTCTCCCCGCTATTACGCCTTCAAGCCGCTAAGCAATCAATGGGTCTCCGTATACGACATCGACCTCCCCGGCAGTGAAGAACAAAAGAAAACAAACTTTCTTAACATCGACATGGAACAATGGGCCGGAGATTTCCTCGGAGACATCGACCACATAATCAGCCCGGCAAACAGCGGAAGACTCTCCCGTCTTTCTCCCGAACTCATGACGAGCCTGATTCAGGCCAAAAAGGCACTCATCGACGCGCTGGCCTGCCAGCTCGTCCCCCTTTCCACGGACAAACCCGATCCCGTCGGGCTCGAAGAAGCGCGCAACGCTTCCAAAAACCAGTTCGGATATTCCCTCCTGCAAGGATACAAAACAGGCGTCATCCAGCAATACCCCTGTACCTCGGAAACAAGTTTCGAAAAACCCGCGCGATTTTCCGGAGACGTCGTCCTGAACGCAGGAACAGAACAAGATCAAACAAAAGGAGAGAAAACAGAAATACCCCGGATCAAACTCCCCCTGAATTCCGCACGGAAATACCTCCATCTGCCCATTACGCCGGAAAACCTCGCGCGCGCCTCAGGCCTCCCCTGCTACAGAAGATACACCATCAGAGAACTCGAATACAACATCCAGACGGAAGAAGCCGGATGGTATACCGGATCATCCTGGCTGAAATTCATCAATCCCCTTATACCGGAAACATGGCCAGCACAACTCAACCTCGATTGGAAAAACGGAGACAAGCTTCCTTTGCCCCTTCGAGCCTGCTCGGAAATGCCCGTCCTGCTCAATCAGGAAAACGCCACCTCCGAAAGCCATACCCTCCGGGAATGCCTGGCGTGGGACTATAAGTTCTCCTTCTCACATTCCCTGGCATCCCAGGACACCCTGCACATATCCCTGACCGGAGCGCCTCCGGCAAAGCTCCTCCGGGAAGAAGACAGTCTTCTCCTCCAGCTGGCCCGATACCAGCTCTTGCGGCCCGGCCTCAGAGAAAAAATTTCGGAACAATCGAAAGACGAGGCTTTCCTCGAAGGAATGAGTGAAGCATCAGCCCTCCTGCAAAAAACAGCCTCACTCTGGTCTCTCTGGGTACGGGAAGCGGAACGAAAATCCCGCCAAACCACTCCCGCCCTGGAATTTACCATTGAACCCACATGGGAAAAGGACGGAGAAACACAAGACATGGTACTTCACCTCAAGCGGAAAACACCCGGCATGGAGGCGCCCGACATCGCACTCTCAAGTCCGCAGGGAGGTGTAACCTCGTTCACAAAAAAGGAAGATCCTCGTGAGCCCGGAACAATCCTTTACCGGACTCCGCTCTCGGGCTGCGAAGAAAAAATCGTCACCCTCATCATCAAAATAAAGGGACTCTCCCTGACCGGCCATCCCGAAACGCGCAGCATCATTTCCGTAAGCCGAAACAAAAACCTCCTCCCGGAAGGAAAAACAAACCCAGCATTTATCTACCGGACGCCTCCTCTGAGCTTCCCGCAAACCGTCCTGTCTGCGCGCAGGCAAAATACCATAGCCCCTCTCGATATAAGGGGAAGCTTCACCAACTGGGAAAAACTCTTCGCCGCCGCTTTCGAGGAAGTATTGAACCATCAGCTGGATCTGCCCGGCCAAAACATCCCCTTCAGCTGTGAAATAGCATTCTCATACCATCTCTCGAACGGCGACTCCCCCCTTGAACGGAAAATCCCCGTATTCTACATTCATAAAAAACACTACAGCGAATCCCTCGTCAAAACAATAGCCGAACGCCTCGATAACTGGCGCACAACAAATCGCGTCAACCTGACCTCGCCAAAACTGCACCTCAATCTGACCCTCCATTCCCGCGACGAAGACCACCACGCCCTGCTCCAGATCACCGACATCCCCATCCTGCTGGAGCCCAAAGATGAATCACAATAAGTACAAAAAACAAGTCTCCCGTCATGAATTCCTGCTGTCCGTCCCGAGCAAACGGTTCAATGATATCCTGACTAACCCTCCCTTCGAGAAAAAGTCATCAATCAGCGTTGAAAATAAGAAGGGAAATAAGGAGTTCGCGATACAATCGCCAAGACTTCCGGGCAATCAGGTCCAACAAACAGCTCAACTTCATGCAGTATATCCATACTTTGCTCAAAGTGGGAGGAACAATATCATCTTCTCCAAGAAACAACTACGGGTGTCGCGTGCAACAACCAGTGAAGTATGGATCTACGACCTGAGGACAAATATGCGCTTCACCCTCAAACAAAGCTATCTTGATGATTTCGTGTCCTGTTACAATCCTGAAGATATCGCCAAACGATCCGAAACGGCGAGCCAAGAAAATCCTGATGGACGATGGCGCAAATGCACGTACGATGAAATCATCGTCCACTACTCTTGAAACATTTGAAAAAATAATATCCACACTCAAAAATAGTGGTTCGTCAGAGATTTCTTTTTTATTTTAACAGATTTGCTCTCTATATTATCTTCGCAACTCCAGCTAAAAGAAAGCCTCCACGAGGAAGACTTTCTGATTTTACCTGTCCTACACCTGCCACACATCCTCCGGGGGAGGAGTCAACGATACCCCGTCGCCCGGCATGGACATGCTGACCGTGTGGACACTCCGGCTCAGCCATGCGAACAGTTCCGGGAACTTCTGCTCATTGACCTGCATGGGAGGACGCCCAGGACTGATGCTGCAAAGCTCCGACAGATCAGCGCGGCCGATACCGAAGACGAACACGCTGAGCTTGCGGGCAGCCGTTAGTTCCTTCAATCGTCCCTCCAGTTCCCGGTGCCGGGCGCTGGTCGGAACCCCGTCCGTCATCACGACGAGCCAGGGCTGGTAGAATTCCACCCCGTGTGCCCGGTAGGTACGCTTGCGGCTGTCGAGTTCAGCTAGAGCCAATTCGACGGCTTCACCAAGGAGCGTTTCATTCTCCTGTGACGTGGAGATCTTCAGGACTGTGTCAGATTCCCGGATCGGACCGAACTCCTTTACTGTTGCTACCGTCCGGGCGAAAGTCATCACTGCTACATCGGCGGCCAGCTTCGCCAGAGGATCGGCGAGAATGTCGCTGACGAACCGCTGAAGCCCGACGTTGAGCTCGTCCATCCGGGTGACGATATTGTCTCCCGTGACGATATTCCAGTTGATCCCGTCGGAGTGCTCCTGACGGAGGATGTGTTGGTTGTCGCCCCGGATAATACCGTTCATACTGCTGCTGGCATCCAGCAGGAAGAGAACGGGAAGCCGGGCGTTGGTGTTGTTGCCGAACTCGCGCATGGCGGCGAGCTGTTCCTGTCTGGTTAGGTGTGTTGATGATGATATAGACATGATGATTCGAGTTAATCGTTGATGGTTGGATTCCGGGTTGCCTGATTCAATGCGCTACGACGCCGTATGCAGAGCCTGCACAGGGGACGGGCATGAGATTGCTGTAAACGCCGTGCTACATCGTCAGGAGCTTCCCGGAAGAGAATCCCGCAGTCCGCACAGATGTTGGATGTCATCTGTACCAGCAGACTGTGGGGCGGACAGGGACGGTCGTACAGAAGATCCCGGTACATGGGATGATCCCTTCCGCCTCCCGGCTCCATATCCCTGAGGTATTGCTGCAAACAACGCGCCAGATACCCCGGCATGACGCGTGGACGCAAATCGCGACGCTGGACACAGGTGAGGTTGTGACCGAGAGCGTCGCGGAGCTTGCGGGGGAGATACGACCAGACATAACGCCCGGGCGTATCAGGTGGGTAGAATCCCGCCGGAGGCTTGTACGAAGCAAACGCATAAGGTAGCGTTCCCTTCCTGGCGGCTTCCCGCATGTCTCCTCCTCCCCCTTGACGGGCGAAGGGAGACAGGCCGAGCGTCAGCGTCATGAAGAGCAGGACGGACAGGGCGTAGGCATCGTGGCTGCGGGTGCGGAGGAAGTCTCCGAAGTTGCCGCGGAGTTTCGGAGCCCGGAACCGTTCCGTGCCGACGGAACAGGGATAGTCCTCGACCTGAAAACTGTCGGCATCAATCCAATGGACGGAGCCATCGGGAGAAACCAGCACATTGCCGGGATGAAGATCCCCAAGGATCACACCGTAACGGTGCAGCGTGTGGACGGATTCCGACAAGTTCAGGCACAGCCTGGTCAGATCGTAACGAGTCCATGACGGGAACTGTTTCTTCAGCAGCTCCGCATGAAACGCGAAAGCCCCGAGCGGAACCCCGTCCGCCCGGGGCATCAGCACGCCGATAAAACACCGCAGTTCATCGTACAGGATCTCGCGCGGCCACGCCACGCACGAAGAACGAATAGGCCGGGAGCACATCAGCCGAAGCTTCTGCTCACGCCAACGTGCCCGTTGGTTCGGATGATAGAGTTTGGCAACGAGTGATGCTTCCGATTCTGAATGGGCAGCAAAGACGGAACCTTCACCGCCTTCCGCAATGAGTTTTCCGAGAACGAATCGTCTTCCCCGGTCTGAGAACAGGATATCTCCAGTCGAGTACTTCCTGCCATTGCCGCAGAGTGTTTCATCCAACAGCCTTACCTGATGATGGAGTGTGTAGATAGACATAAATTAACACAATATGTTGATATTGTATCAATTATATATAACTCGCAAGATTTCCGTTTTACAAAGCGTCTAGATGGGCCGTCCATTGTGTGATCCGTATGACAGAAATACCTTGTCAAATAAGGCTAAAAACACTCTCAAAGTGTACACACTTTGTACACAGATTGGGGCCGTTTCATGAAATTTACCACTTCCACGTCAAAAACAAGAAACCCTCTCCAAGCTAGTTACTTGAAGATGGTTATTGTTGGTGTACCTGAAAGAATTCGACTCTGTACGCCTTTCAGTACAAGAGTTTACTTGGTAGATTTCCGAATTGACCTATCTGCGAGGTGAAGCTGCAGAGGAAACGAATTAAAGAGTATCGCCGAACGCTTCTCTGAAATTTGTTTTCACAGGAGCCTTGATTCCTCCCGGTTTTGGTTGGGTAATCTGGTTGTTGGATGGTGGGGTATAAGTACCTGTATGTTGGGCAATCATATTCTTCAATGTCTTATTCACAGAATGCTGTGAAGCAGCACTCAGCAATGAAAAATCCGGAGTCCATGTTCCGTCAGATTGTTTGGTAAAATGGCCGCGAACAAGGATGCCTCTCCCCACAAGACGAGAATCCAGCATAATGGTTTGAGCGATATCAGCTTCATGTACGATATCCACGAGGCGTTTTTCAGGAATAATTCCGATTTTACCGGGAAGGCCAATGGGATTGACTGTATAGCCTTTGAGTCTGGAGGAAGATATGTGTCTGAGCACATATTGAACAGTGGCTCCTCCCAGGGAATGCCCGACAAGAACAAAATGGTGTTTGGGATATTTTCCCAGAAGTTCGCGAGTAACTCGTAAGGCTACTGTGAATCGCCCCATGTGTTCCAGCTGCTCATCAGAAAAAATCATTTGCCCATCGTCCAGGGCATCGGCAAGAGTCATGCTGCCCCTGAAGAGAATATAGACCGTATTCGTTATTTCAAGGTTGCCGGGATAGGGGGAATTCAGAGAACGATTCGCCTTGGCCATCAAGGCATAGGTCAATCCCCCATCGTTCAGGTTCGGTTTTTCCAGAAGGAAATATCCCTTGTCCTGCAGACGAGTTAAGTCATTGCCCCAAGCGTTCGCATCCAGATAGACAAAGGAAGCCATTTCCGTCATATCAATCAATTCCTGCCGCTCCTCGTAAGGAAGAGTATGAAAGAGGGTCATGGAGTTCCAGGGCGATTTGTCTACTACTTCCTGTTCAAAGAGTTTGATAAAAACTCCAAAGACGACCAACATCATAGGAATGTACAGAAAAAATGCGACAAACGGCCCGAAGATCTTTGATATGATCTGGTAAGGAAGTTTTAAGAGCGTGAATGCGGTTGACCCGAAAAATTTGATTAATCGGGCAAATACAGCAAAAATACCCATAGCGTTCAATTATCTGCTTCGTCCCTCTTGTTCCCGGCTGCGTTCCTTCTCTTCGAAACGTTCCTGCTTTTCTTCACGAAAGCGATCTTGTTGAAACCGTTCACGTTCCTTTTGGCGTTCCTTCTCGGCTTCCTCATGTTGTCTGGCTCTCTCTTTTTCTCGGCATTCCTCCTGCCACTGACGATATTGCTCTTCCTTTGCCTCCTGAGTTTTACGTTGTTCCTCCTCCCATCTCTGTTGTTCCGTGTGGTCGTCTTCCCGGCCCTGGTTCATTTCCTTTCGATTTTCCATGCTCTCTTGCCGGGCTTTTTGCTCCATGGCTTTGGCACGATCCAGTTCCATTTGGGCTTCATGTTCCTCCTGTTTGGCCTTTTCCACCTCATTATTCAGTTCTTCAAGCTTTTTCTGATGTTCTTCGAGGCGTTCGTTGAAGGGACGTCCATCATCCGGAAAATTATCCTGATGTGCATTGCGTTCAGATTCGAGATTTTTGCGTTTTTCTTCGCATTCACGTAAACGATCTTCTGCTTGTTCTCTCATTTCCATGGCTGTCTGTTTATTTTCTTGTGAGATTGTTGCTAAAATAGGGGTTGGAGGAAGCTTTCCCAGAGAACATGTGATCGCTGTAATAAGTAAGGCGTTCCGCCAGAATGGGAGGAATACCCTGGACGAAAGTGAGCACAGCTTCGCGATTCAGGCGACGAACTTCGTCTGGATTGAGAAGGTTTCGTGTAATTTCCGAAAATGATTCGCTTTCACTCTTATTTTTGACAAATTCCGTAAACTTACCGCTTTGACTGTGAGAAACAGATTTGCTGGTTATGGTGGCCGCCCCCAGCATTTCGGAGATATACTTGGCCGTTTCGTGATCGTTAATACCGAAAAACTGCTGAATCTTGGCATTTGCCAGAAAGGTAGGCCAGTCGTGTTCATACAGTGCTTTAAGCTGGGAAAGATCCTGCCATACCATCCAGATACTCATGCCGTATCCGGCCAGCAGACTCACCGCTTGTTTCATCATGGGCAAAGAACCCAGCTGGGCCATTTCGTCCAGCATGAAGAGCACAGGACATCCGTCTGCCGGTTTCCGGCTGCTCCTGGTCATGGCGGACATGGCCATCGTGACCCACAGACGGATAAGGCGCGAGTAGCGTACCAGATGCTGCGGAGGAATAATCATATAAATAGAAACTCCGCCTATGCTTTTGAGATCGGCCAGATCGTACGTTCCAATACCACCATCATTCATATCCCCCAGAGATTTGCAGGCCAGCCCCGAGTCCAGGAATTCCGTGTGCTTGAGGGCATTGGATATGATGCTCTTTAATTCTTCATTACCGGTAGAGAGAATTTCATTACCCGCACGACTCAGCAACCCTCCTACAGCAACCTTGTCCTGACACATGGAATCCAGAATGAAATTCCCAATGACGTGGAAAGGTTGAGCCAGTAACTCCCGTACTTCGGACAGATGACGCAAGCGGTGCGGACCTTTACCGCAGATAACAGCAAGAATAAGTCCTCTGAGCAGGGTGCGAGCCTTGTCATCCCAGTGCGGATCCTTGGCGCCGGCATCGCGCACAATCATGGCATCGGCAATATTGGCGGCGATATCGCCCAATTCCGGATTTTGGGTGAGATAGGTAGACGTTGGTTTCCGATAGTCGACAAGACTGTCAAGCGGGTTAATGCTGTCCGTTTCTTCCGTCATCACATGGAAAGGATCCAGACAAGTGATTTCCTGACGGAACATTTTGCGGCGGAAGTCAGCCGTAATGGCGTAATTTTCCCCTTTCGGGTCAATGACTAGGACAGAACCAGGATAGTGCAACAGATTCGGAACTACCAGACCTACGCCCTTTCCGGAACGCGTAGGGGCCACTGTAATGATATGACCATCACCTGACCAACCCAAAAGCTGATTTTCATGTCCATTGCTGATCAGGCTGAACAAACCAGACATCAGTGAACCCATGGAAGCCTCATAGCCCTGACGTATGCCGGATACCAGTTTTTCAGGATTGACCAAACGTCCCAGCACCATACAACGATTGGCCGGTTCCCGTTCCACAAAGTCCCGTCGAATTCGGCTGTTAATAAAACAATCCGGCGAGTGTTGGAAATTGGGGAAAGTAAACAGGCCTTCCTCTGCCAAATCGTGGGCGCTCGCCCATCGGGCACTCCCGTAACAGTCTGTATTTTTATTGGCCATACATGTATTATTTGCTTTCCGTCACTCTCTTCTGTGAAAGAAGCCACAGAAGAGGATCTTCTACGCGCAAAGCCGGCTCCTTTGTGCTGATGCCGAAGAAAAGCTTTCGGGTGAATGCTTTGCAGGCTTCCATAATGTTCACATCAGCCGCTGCCACCCAACTTTCCATTTCACAACTCACCGTTTCCATTTCTTCCTGATCAAGCGTGCCCCGGTACGAACTATCGCGGCATACCAGACGTTCGGTTGTTTTCAGTCTCCAACGTCCTGTGTAATTGATGTCCGGGCATGCCAATGTATCAAGTTTGGAAACGGCAACAGCCAGCGGTACTGCAGGACATGCACGCCCCAGCTTCAAGAGGATACGATGGGGTTCCGTTCCGTTCAGAGGCGGCAAAACGATGTTGGTTGTTTCCAGTTCATTCCGCAGCGCTTCAACCTGCAAAGGATCCACAAGACAAACAATACCCGAAAGCGCTGTCATGAGGGCGGGAGAAAGCTTTTCTTCGGTGACTTCGGCAAATACGATCAGGCGTCCCTTATCTGACTTTCTTTTACGAATCAGATACATGGAATTTTTGCTTGAGCCAGCATCTTGTTCCATAATCGTCCAGCCGCATATCTCACTAAGCTTGCGAAGTTGATTGATCACAGCGCGGATATAACTGCTTTTTCCTGAACCGGCCGTACCGGCAATGGCTATGATGAGCGGTTTGCCTTCTCTGTTAGCCGATATGCCCCCTTTACAAATCGGGCACGCACGGAATGACAGGATACGATCGCAAATCTTGCAGGTACTTTTGTTATTTCTGGTGCATGAAACGCTTGAAGGCGTACCGCCGATTCCCAGCTTTTGCAGAACGGAAGGGGAGGGAGGAGGCAATTTATCTCCGCAAGAAGGTTTGAAAAACAACAACTCCTTGTCGTTGATTTGTTTGTAACAATGTGGGCAATATAATTCGCCAGCCATATGTTTATTCCATGGAAAGAGATTTGCGATTGAAAATCAAATCGTAGTAAGAGTCTCCAGATACAAAGGGCATGAAGCAATTACCGGCTGCAACCATGTTATCCGGAATGGAGACTGATGCCCGGGATTGTCCGGAGGCTTCAACTGCCAGAGCTTTCTTCCCATCCTGTCTGGAAAGAGGAAATACGCGACGAGCGCACCGTACCTCCATGGCAGGAATACCTTTTTTGCTCTTCACTTCAAATACCCACCCTTGACTGCGTTTAGCTATCCGGCAGTTCACCCTGTTCCCTCCGCCCGGAGCGGGAGAATACACGTTGCGCGGGGTAGACCAGCTTGAAGAGGACGTATGCCCCACTTGCATGAAAACGGAAAAATAATAATCCTTGTCTTCCATGACGGGAATAATGAGCTCATGTGCCTGTTCAGTGCCGTTGCGATTGCAAGTACGTATCTCATTGGCGTTCAAGTCATCCGGATTTTCAACGAATGATTTGTTTCCATAGGCCACGGTCACTTCGCTGCAGCCTTCCGGCCAGGTCCATTGGAGGTATATTCGGCCTGTATTTCTGCGCAGGCGAAGATTTTGCAATCCGCCGTGCCGGCCCGTGCATATGAGAGCGGTATCACCCTTGATCACCAGAGGAATGAGGAACTTCCCGCAGAGATTGATTTCTCGAAGTATGGTAACCTGGGCATCCTTGTCGGTTTCTCCGACTGTTTTGAAACGATTGGCTGTTACTATGCTGCCTGGGATAATCGGCATTTTGTCGGAAACCATCCAGCGCACTTCATCAGCGCCGGAAGGCAGTTCCCAATGAATACGGATATCCGTTCCCAAACATTTGTAATTCCACTGGTCAAGTTCCAGTCTCGGCGGGGGAAGTTGAGGCGTACCGGAACCATGGGCGGTTAATTCGTGTCCGCTGCCATACAATACCAGCAGATATCCGTACTGCCGGCCATTGGTCAATCCGGTATCATGAAAACTGTTACTGCCTCCATCGACCGGCAGGCGTGTGCCATCATTGATGGATTTAGGTTCTCCCCCTTCTTTTCGGATGAGAGCGGCAGACCATCCTGCCGGTAATGCGCACCATGTGAGCCGGGCACTGCCATCCCCCATGGAAACATGGAAATCCGCCTCCGGCAGCACCATGCCCTTGCCGCCCGCAAGGCTCTTTAGAATACGCTTGTTCACTACGGCAAAAACGGCATAGCCATATTCCACGCCAGGTTTTGCCAGCTTGTCCGTACAAGGGGAGGACACACTGCCGCCAAGCTCTTCTCCATCATCCGGACTAACGGGAATCCCATTGCGTTTGCGACGCAGCATGTAATTGATCGGAGTACCGTTGGTATCCGGCAGGCGGTCAAGTTCATTTCCTTGATGGCGAGCCTTGATCCAGGTGATTTCTAGCTCTTTTCCTAATGCCCGCACACTCTTGATGACCGGAGGTTCCAGCGTATCCAGCAATTTGGCTATTCTGGCTTTTCCCAGTTCATCCAGAAGCGCACGGGCCGGCACATAATCCGGGAAGGAACGCAGAATCCCTTGTATTTCTTTCTGAGCCGTATCCAGCTCTTCACTGCTTCCCTTGAGACTATTTCCGCATTTTTCCAGACTTTCATACACTTTCCGGGCAGCATCAAAGCGGGTACCGCAATGACATTTCGGGCTTGGGGCATGAATGAACTTTCCGCATTTCGGGCACATGATACGGATTAATTCACCACATTGAGAACATCGGCCGCTGTTGGCTTCATTTCTGGACTTGCACTTCGGGCACTCCGTGAATTGTTCCTGCCACGGGAAAGGAACCTTGTCCTTGCCCTGACAGCACCGGCGGTATACCAACCACTGCGCGTCTGTGGAATCCAGCCCCTCGGCACATAGGGTATCGTATAACCTGGTGTAGTATATGGGCGATATGGTACCGGGTGAACCCTCCACATAGTTTGGAAAGGCAGCAAACACACGTTCGCAAATTTCCTGCCCCCGCCATGCGTAATCGTAACGTTTCTTTGATTCTTCGTTCTTGAAGTATTTGGCGCCAATAGTCGTAATCTCTACCTTAATAGTATTGACCGGATTATTGGCGGATCCTCCCTTGTTGGGTTCATTGCTCTTATCCGAATTGATTTTGAGCAGTTGCTCGGACAAAAGAGAATTCTTGCAATTCAGATAGTCATAAATACTGGCTTTTCCCGCAGCTTCCAGGCAACATTTCAATTTCTGAATATCGCGAGATGCAGAAATCAGGTGTACGGGATGACTGTTTGCCGGTTTGGGAGGAACACTGAGAGCTTTACATGATTTGTCAACCGCCTGACTGCTGATGACAATGCCCAGTTCATCGGCAAGAGAGGAAACCGAATCTATTTCCAGCTGCACATTATTGCAGATGTTCCGAAAGATTGCCCTGGAAATCTGACCGTCGACAGCGGCGTTTTGCAGGAAATTTTTGACCCGTTTTTGTTCATTTTTCAGGGCTTCTTTTGCCTGCGATAGAAGAGATTGAGGATTTGAAAGAACCTTTTCCATCTCGGGAACGGCTTCCATCCATGTCTTCCGCAAAACATCATCCTGAGGGGCGCTGCTCCACTCGGCAGTACATTGCTTGAGCCTGGCCAATGCGTTGTCAACATTGGTCTCCAGAGGATCGAGGGATAAATCCAGGATTTCAAAGTAATTTCTTTTTTTCATACCCGTTTCAGCAGAAAATAAAGTGAGTGGAAAACTCTCAAAAGAGAAGTTATTCGATGATGGCTCGCTCCAACTCTTTCCGCATGGTGTTCAGCTGTTCCGCCGGAATTGTACAGGCCGTCTGAACTTCTCCTTTGATTTTTTGACCGGAGGCAGGATCCCGTGAGAAGATAGAGAGCAGTCCGTTTTCATCCAGCTTGAAAACGGTTTCTATGGGAGAATCAGCCGGGAGTCCCGGTTGAATAGGCAGATTTCCTTCCCAGATGAGATGACCGTTGTTGGGATCGATTCCTTCTCTATCGAGTTTTCTCTTTTCTTCGGGTGTGGCTGGATATTCAACCAGATTCTCCATTACTTGTATATGTACGCCATGTTGATTGTCCTCGCGAGTGTAACTGGTCAGGTTTGCCTCGACAGGCAGGTTGGTATTGCGGTAAATGAGATTATGAATGCGCAGTGCCTCATTGGGTTGATCGGAGTGATAAGTTAAAATTTGACCGAAACTACGGCTGCATACATTGGAGCATGGAGTCAGTATATTGCTAACTGCTTCCAAGGTAAACCCGCTGTCATCCGCCAATTCCTGAAGCTTCCCTTCCGTTTCCAGCGTCAATTCACCGGCATCGTCTGTTTCCAGAGTGAATCCATCTCCAATCTGTTCGCGCATCAGATGGGCCATTGCGGAGATAGCTGCTCCCTTGGCTACCGATTCGTCCGGATCATAGGAAATGGGAGTAATCCCCAATTCTCTTTCAACTGCAATGGAAACCTGAGGCATATAGGTGCTGCCTCCCACCAGAATGATTTCATCGATTCTGTTTACTCCCTTTCCCCGGGCAATATCCAGGGCGCGTTTCGTCCCACTGATTGTACTTTGAAGAAGGGATTCCGTCTCTGAATCAAATTCTTCACGTGTGATATGGGCGTACAGTTTTTCGCCTTCGAATTTGTAAGATACCTGTGCCTCAGTACGAGACGTAATTGTTTTCTTGGTCTTTTCAGCCAATAACTGCATATCCTGGCTGACGGCCGGGTCGGACAGAAGATCTATTGCGCTTTCTGATGACATCTGCAAACGGTCCACCAGCATTCCTTGCATGACTTCATCCCAGTTTTTTCCACCCAAGTGATGATTGCCATCGGTACAGACTACATTCAGTCCCTTGGGGGAAACATTAATAATGGTCACGTCGAAGGTTCCGCCGCCCAGATCGTAGACCAGGATATTGCGTTCTTCGGCATGGTGGTTTTGGGTAAGTCCATAGGCCATCGCGGCGGCAGTGGGTTCATTAAGTATTTCCAGAACATTGAGGCCGGCAATCTCCCCAGCCGCCTTGGTGGCTTCGCGCTCCTGATGGGAAAAGTAGGCCGGACAAGTGATGACTACATCCCTAATTTCCTGGCCCAGACGCTCGGAGGCGTCGTTCACCAGTTTACGCAGAATGCAGGCCGAGACCTGCTCCGGCCTGTAAGAACCCTTTGAACAAGAAAAGCGATAGTTTTCCGCCCCCATTTCGCGTTTAATGAAGGTACACACTTCTTCTGGATTCATGGAAGCCTCCTGCTTGGCTTCATCGCCCACGACAATTCGATCGTCATCGAACCATACAACGGAAGGCGTCGTGCGTTCACCTTCACTGTTCAGCAAAACCTGGGGTCGGCCATCCCTGCCCACATATGCCACACAGCTGTATGTAGTGCCCAGATCAATTCCTACGGCTATCCTGTTCATGATTTATGTTGGTTAATCGGCCATCTCCAGATCGGCTACAACTTCCTCCAGTTTTTTCCGTTCTTCTTCACTGAGGACTCCTTCTACCTGGAAGGGCACAACAATTTTCTTGTCATTGGTAACATCCCGGGCAGTCAATTCGAGCCGGCCTTCAGGATCCAGAGCGAATGTTACTTCAATAGGAGCCCCTGCGGGCAAGCCGGGAGTCAATTCCATGGTTGCTTTGCCAAGTTCCAGGCAACAGTCCAGATCCGCCTGTTTTCCTACAATGTTATTGGAATAGACGATGAGAGGCAGAGTGGCCGCATTAGCGGCAGAAACAGGGAAAGTTTGAGTATTGTTGCAAGGAACTTCATTCTGTTTTTCGATCAGGTTGTAACAGACAAATTTACCTTCCTTGTTCTTCACCCGAATACCGATACTTTTGGAAGCCACCGTAATCATCTCGGTGTTAACGGCAGTTTCAATCGTTTCAGGTGCCAACGAAAATTCGTCTGCGACTTTCTTATTTGCCTCTTCTTCGAGTTCTCCAGTCGGGGTATCGGGATTTGCTTCTTTCAGGTCTTTAAGAACCTTTTCATAAAGATCCCTGATAGCCTTATTATTCCCATAGAGGGCAGCGCCCTTGGAAACAGCATGATTGGGCTCATACAGTTTGGGCTCTACCCTCAAAGTGTCCTTGTAGCGGCTATTAACCATCTCCATCACCTGCGGCATATAGGTAGAACCGCCGACCAGCAGGAATTCATCTATTTTTTCCACACCTGTTTTTTCACGAGCCATGGCAATCATGGCATCCGTGAATTCTATCGTACGGTTAAGCAGAGGCTGAGTCGCTTCATTGAATTCCTCCCGAGTCACACTCACCTTGCTCTTGCTGCCGTCGCAGCAGGTAATGCGGGCGGTAGCTGTTTCTTTCTGGCTGAGACTCATTTTTGTCTTTTCCACTGTCGTGATCAAGGCAGCCCTGGTTTCCGGGTCGGCCATCAGGTCGCCTGCCTCGGGGTTTTCAATGAGAAGCTTTTCGAGCAATAGGTCACGCAGAGCGGCATCCCAGTCAGCCCCCCCCAGCTTGTGGTCTCCATCGGAGCAAATGACCTTTACTCCCTTGGGAGAAATCTCCACGACGGTCACGTCGAACGTACCGCCGCCCAAGTCATAGACAATGATCTGCCTTGTCTCCTGTGTTTCTCCCTGATCGTTTCCGGCTATCCCCATTCCGTAGGAAATAGCTGCGGCAATGGGCTCGTCCACAACGGCCAGTACATTGAGTTTTGCCAGTTCGCCGGCTGCTTTCGTAGCCATGCGTTCGGCTTCATTGAAATAGGCTGGGCACGTAATGACGACATCCTTTACTTCGTGGCCGCTCATTTCAGCGCCTTTCACCATGTATTTAAGAATGAGGGAAGAAATGGATTCGGGAGAATGTTCCTTATCCAGGAAAGTTTTACGCCAGGCTGTTCCCATTTCACGCTTGATCAGGTGGATAAAGTTATCCGGATCGGTATAGGCGGATTCCTTGGCTCCTTCCCCGACGACAATACTGCCATCTTCAAAGAAGACGGCGGAAGCTGTAATGGAACCGCCGTCCGGGTTATTGATGATTTCAACATTGCCGCTATCGCCCACATGGGAAATAGCGGAATACGTGGTACCCAGATCGATACCGTATACTTTGATTTTAGTGTTTTCGCTCATAATGAAAATAGTTATGATGTCATGGAATAGATGACAGAGGAAAAAGTGATTATTCCGTTGCCAGTACGTAGACGGCTACTTTTTCGGGGCGGATGACTCTTCCGTCTTTTTCGAATCCCCAGCGCAAAGAGGCCTGGATGGTTTTGGCCAGGGAAGGATCGTCGGTCGCAACGGTTTTGAGTACGCTGTGGCGTTTGTGATTGAAAGCGACCCCTGCCTCGGTGCGATAGGAATTAATGTCGTTGTTTTCGAGCAAGTCGCGCAGGTCTTCGGCATGGGCCAGAACTAGTTTCTTGAGTTTAGCATAGTTTTCCGGGGTGGCTTCCAGAGCGCTGTAATGTTCGGCGCTTCGTTCCGCACCATCGATCTCAGCAATAAGATCCATCACGATAGCCTTACTGAGTTTTTCATGTATTTCACGGTGGTAGGCATCGAGTTCCTGATATTGTCTGTCAATGATTTCCTTTTTGGAGGCGTCATAGCGCATTTTGCTGTTGAACTCTTCCTGAAGGCTGGATATTTGAGTTTGCAGGGTGGTCAGGATATTCAGTATGGGAGTCTGGTCAGCTGTCGCCTGGTGAGGGGTTGGCTCTTCAATGACGGACTGAGAAGAAGAATCCGGGGCAGCTTCCGGAGAGGATTCCAATTCAGGGTTTGTCTCCGAATGAGTATCTGACGCAATTTCCTTCGGCACGGCTACAGGAGCAGACTCTGGTGAGGATTCCACTTCAGCATCTAATCCGGTTTTGCTCTCCGGCGTGAATTCCTGCCGCAGCTCGACTTCGGAGACGGGGCCTTCTTCCGGCTCCATTTCCTGTGGAGATTCCGGTTGATCCTTCTGCTCCGGAGCGGTTTCCGGAACGGAAGAACCTTCCGTACCGGAATTTTCTATTATGATATTTTCTTCAGCTGATTCAAATATGCATTCGCTGATGCGGTCTTCTGGATTATCCTGATTAGTCATGATGGTGGTGTGTATGAATTGAGGGAGAAGGAAAGATAAGTGCGGGATCAGCCGGGAATATTTTGTAACAGCCATTTGGCGAGAGCGTAAACGCCGGGACATTCGTTCAATTCCTGATCGCTGGAGGAGATGGAAAAAAATGCCGTATTTCGAAAAAGAGCGGCTTTTCCGAGAACATCAGCCCATTGGAGGTCATGAAGGAAATGACGGCAGGCGGCTTGATCCGCACCGGCATCAAGCTCACATGCTCCATCAAAGGGCAGAGTCTTGCCATTCGACCGGATGACCACGGCGCATTTAAGCTTTTGCAATCTTGCTTTGTAGGCCGTGCTCATCAGTTCATGCCACTTATCGAAGGCTTGCGCAAATGAGGTACTGCCAGCCGTTTCTTCCACCACAAGAACGGTCCCTTGCAGAAGAGAGTAGAAAGGCATGGCATCCAACGAGTTAATAGAGGCAGCATTGCTTCCTTCGAAATCGCAAATTTGCAGGCAGAGTGCAGGTTGTTTATCATTTCTCTTGCGGCTGAGTAACAATTCGCCGTAGTTGTATCTGGGTTGAGTGCGGGTGGAATTGATACGAGGAGTATCGTACGTGTACCACCGGGGTACGGATACGCTGCCCAGAGCTGAAACAAGGGCCCGCAAAAGGGAAGTCCTTGTTGTATCCGAGCCGGCTACACAGGCGACAGGCAGCATGCGGACCCCATTTTCATTCGTTTCTTCGCCGGAAAAACGGGAAGTTTGCAGTTTGAAGAAAGACAGAGGAAGAATGAAGAGTGCGGACAGGAGAGCATATGCAGCCAGAACAGCCAGAGAAACGATCGGGCGCATGATGTAGACTTCCACCATAGATACCAGCCTGATCAGCAGGCTCCCCTGACCAGATATGGCCCGGTAAACGATGACAGGGGCAATGATGCTGGCTTTACCGGCTCCCAGAAGTGTTTGCGACCAGATTTGCAGAGCAGCGTTCAGCCCCTTGCTTCCGGCATATTTGCGGCGTGTAATACGGTTGATCGAGAGAATATTGGACAGAACCATTCCCAGTACCCACAGACTGTATCCTGCGTAGAAACCGTACTCGATCGAGATATCTACCACTCTGCGCGTCTCCTCCTCCAGATAACCGGAGATGATAAAACTATACAGCAACGAACCGCCGATAAGAAGAACAAAGGCGAGACGGCCAAAGCTGATGTTGGACGGTTTATTCATGTACCGTTATCACGTAGGAGACAAACGCAATGAGGAAGCTGGCTACATATTTCCCAGTTCAGCCTCAATATCTTTGATTGCTGCGTTAATTGATTCCTTATCCTGCAGTGAGGAAGAGGCTTCCTTACGGGCTTGCAACTCGTTACGTTTTTTCAGAAGATCGTCTCGAGTATTAGCGTAACCACTTGTCGTCTTTTTTATCTTATTGTATGCCGCTTGTTTGACCGACTGTTCCGACAGTAGACTTTGACGGCGCTCCATGGCCTTATCGGGAGACCAGAAAATACCTCCTTGGGTGGGATCTCCGGTAGTGCTGCAGGAGGATAGCAAGGTACAAGTGACAACAAAAACGCTTGTTAGACAGAGGTGATTGTTCGTGTTCATAAGAAAGGTAGGTTAATTAGATGGAAATTTTTTCGGAAATATAAGATTCGTGTCTTTACCGGGCCTGGTGGAGTCAAGCCCGGTAAATAATTTTTGGCTTTTATGCAGAAAGGGTAGAAAGAGCTTTCTTGTGTTTTGCCAGAGACTTGATTTCTTTATTAAGTGTGCTGATCTTACCTTGCAGAGCAATTCTTTGGTTACGGTCGGCATTATTGGCTGCTTTTCGGGCCAAGGTCACCTCCTCATTGAGAATAGAAATGCGGCCATCTACTTCCTTGGCCATTTTCTGTGATTTGGTTTTGACATCAGAAGAGGCAATATTTTTGTTTTCTTTCTTCAGATTGGCAATAGCCTGAGCCAATTCCGCATTTCTGGCTTTCGTCTGTGTAATGAGCTTATCCATTACCTGATTGCTGTGTCTTATCTGCTCTTCTACACTGGCGTATTCTTTTTTCTGTTGAACGACGGAATCCCCCCAGAACCAGCCGGCGATTGCGCCAATAACCCCCCCAATGGCGGCTCCGGTAACAGTAGATTTGGTATCGCCTCCTATAGCCTGACCTGCCAGAGCTCCCACGCCAGCTCCACTGGCCGCCCCTATTCCCGTAGCCTGAGCATATGTCGTTGTTGTATCTGACATGTTGGCACAGGAACTCACACCGGAGGTTAGTACACTGGCTTCCATGAGTAATACGAATGCTTTCTTGAAGTAATGTTTGTTATTCATGTTTATTGGTTGTTGCTGATAGTTTTCTGTCGAGAGTATTCAATGGGAGTGAAACCTTTGCTTAGTTCGGCAGGAGTATCCTGAATGTCATCAGACAATCCTGTGATTTGACCCTCCGCATCCAGCATGACAACGGTTTTGCCATACACATCCAGCCGCGCTCCGTCTGCATCCAGAAAGATTCGTCTGGTATTTATTTCCAACATCCGGTCTTTTCTTCCTAAGGAGGTTAGCCTGACAACGCGTACGGGAAATCTGGCAAGGAACCTGTTCATACTTTCCAGAATATCGTCACGGGATGTTTTGATATCCAATGACATATTAAGGATTTCTTCCGAAAACATGGTAGAAATGGATTCTCCCTCAGGATACCTACCGACCAGAAGGTACAGCATATGATAGGCCTTCTTTTCCAGTAATTCGGGGGGTAGTGGTTTCGGTTCTGGTTTCGGATCTGGTTTCGGATCTGGTTTCGGATCTGGTTTCGGATCTGGTTTAGAGGAAAGTGGAGTTGCCGGGCTAAGAATTATGGGAATGAACTCCTGAGTTTCCTCGATCTGCCTGTTCAGTCGATCTGCAATATTGTAGTGGTTAAAACAGAAGACAGCAGCCATGCCGGCCAGAATGAAGAACGGCAGCAGAGGACCGGTTCGTGAGAGATAACGAGCTGTAGAATGGGGCAAGCCGCAATGGCTGCACACATCGCCTCCATGCGTTTGATTGCAAATACATTTAACCAGTTGACCCGATCCCATAAATTTTCTTACTGAAGAACACGATACAGCATTCATAATGCTGATTCCGTGTTTGTACTTTGATAACCAAACATTAACAGGAATAATCCATGACAATTTCATCCATAATTCACGGAAGAATCAGAGAAAAAAAATCCCCTTAAATCCTTCCCAATTATTTCAAAAATATCATTTTGATTTTTTTTTTTGACATCAGCATTATGAATGAAGAACTCACTGAAAATCTCATTGCAAAAGAATTACTGAAGAAGGTTGACCTTACACAGTGCGATTTGGCTCGTCTTATACTAGAAGCTATTGAAAATCTGGGTAATTTGGCTCGGGGGCTCAACCGGGTAGAACTGATTGTTCTTCTCCGCAACACGTTGCAAAAAGGAGTGTCCGTTGTAAAATCTGCCTCTCATACAGTCACTTTGGAAGTAGCAGCCTGGGCAAGTGTCGATGCCCGGAAGGATCTGAGACCGTCATCGAAAAGAGACTTGCGCCATTTCGTCCGTCGGATTCTACGTGTCGAGGGCGTTGCCCAATTGCCTTTGCGTTCCATGACTCCTGTTCAATGCAAAAAGATTTTAGAGACGGCATTCGGTTCAAGTCCAAGCAGTTATACGAAGGGGCGCGTCATTCTTCACAGCATATTTACTTACGGTATTCGCCAGGAATGGTGTGATGTAAACCCGGTAGTCCGCATTGAAGTGCCCAAGATAAAAGAAAGATACATTAAGCCGCTTTCCCTGGAGGATGTGGAAAAACTGAAGGAAGCAGCTACACGCCCCGAATTCAGGAATATGCGTTTTTCCTTGAATTTGATGCTTTACGCCGGAATCAGGCCGACTGAGGTAAGCCGTTTGCAGAAAACTGACTTCCAGTGGGATGAGCGTCTGGTAATCGTGCGGTCTACCGTCAGTAAGACTGGCGGCGGCAGAGCCGTACCTCTAAGAGGGATTCACAATATCAGGAAGAAAGACCGCTATATTCCTCAAAATTGGAAACGCAAATGGAAAGCTTTGCGCAGAGCTGCCGGTTTCCAGAGTAACTGGGTGCCTGATATTTGTCGCCACACGTTTGCAAGTTATCACGCTGCTTATTTCCGAAACCTGTCGGAGTTACAGATGGAAATGGGACACCGTGATACCTCATTACTGAGAAGCCGCTATATGGCTCCTGTTCTGCGAAAAGATGCTGCTGCGTTCTGGCGAGAAGCTAAATAGTAAGGCAAGGGACTCGGTATGCGAAACCAGAACGCAAGTGCTTTTCCTGGTACCTTACCTGATGGTGAAGAGCATATAGTGGAGTCATGAGTACATGACGGCAGATAATGAAACCGTCACATATAGATGATGCGAAGATGGGAAATATTTCAATTATGGTTGATAAAATTATTTGACTGGACTATTTTATCAATCGTAAGGAGAAAAAAATGACAACTCTTATTCCGCGGCCCCAATATACCGAGCGCATTGCTCCGTTTATCGACAAGAACATCATCAAGGTTCTTACCGGGCAGCGTCGTATCGGCAAGAGTTTTATCCTGCGACAGGTAATGGAGGAAATTCGCAGGAAAGATCCGGAGGCGCACATCATTTCCATCAACAAGGAGCTGGAGCAATTCCGGGATATTCGTACCCATGAGGATTTGTCACATCATCTGAAACTTTTTCTGAACAAGCCGGGGTCCCATTACCTGTTCATTGATGAGGTGCAGGAGATTGAGGGTTTCCAGTTCTGCCTGCGCAGTCTGCTGGCCGAGGAGAAGTGCGATATTTTCTGCACCGGCAGCAATGCTCAAATGCTTTCGGGGGAACTGGCGACTCACCTGGCCGGACGTTCCGTAAGTTTCGATGTTCACAGCTTGAGTTACCGGGAATTCCTGACCTTCCATCGTCTGGAAGCCGGACAGGAGAGCCTGAGGAAGTATCTGACGTTTGGCGGTATGCCTTATCTGGCTCATATCGGGTTGGAAGCCGATGTTCCTTTCGAGTATCTGCGTTCCGTCTACTCCACCATTCTTTTGAAGGATACGGTAGCCCGGGAGAAGATACGCAATGTGCATTTTCTGGAAGATCTCGTGGCCTATCTGGCCGACAATATCGGCAATCTGTTTTCAGCCAATAATATCAGCAAGTTTCTGAAGTCGCAGAGGGTGGATCTGTCTCCCCAGGTGACGCTGAATTACCTGCGGGCCTTGAGCAATGCCTATCTGATTCACCGGGTTTCCCGTGCCGAGGTGGGGGGCTTGAAGATTTTCGAAACGGGAGAAAAGTTTTACTTCGAGGATATCGGCATCAGTCATGCCATCCGGGGCTTCAATTTCCGCCGGGATATTCACAAGGTAATGGAGAATGCGGTTTACCTGCATCTGATTCAGCAGGGCTACTCCGTCCATGTCGGGCAGCTGAAGGAGCAGGAGATTGATTTTGTTGCCGACAAGTCGGGAGACAAACTTTATGTCCAGGTGAGTCTGAGTGTTGCTGATGAGAAGACGGCCACCCGGGAGTTCGGGAATCTGCTGGCTGTTCAAGACAATTATCCCAAGTATGTGGTAACGCTCAACGATATAATTCTGGGCGATAATCAGGAGGGCATCCGCCACATGAATCTGGAAGAATTTCTTTTGAATGAATTATAGAGACAAATATCAGTTGTCCCTATCCGGCATAATGGAGAAGTATGCTTCCGCATCTTTGCCGGGAACTCCTTGCCTGTAGTGAGATTCCGTCATTTGTGTTCCACTATGTCCCATCCAGCGGGCAACATCCGGCAAGGGATGAAGAGCGGCCTGATAAGACGCGAATGAGTGTCGCAACGCATTCTTTGGTATCGTGATGCCGGCTTTGAGCGCCAGCTGGTCCAGGCGATAGCCATATCTGAGTTCGTCATCCCGGGTCATTGGCTCCCATTCGCCAACGGCCAGCCATGCCTTGATTTGCGGAGAGGTGGGTATGTAACGATCCTTCGTTTTCCCCTTGGGACCTTTCGCGATTTCACGAGAAACAAAGATATCGTCATGTCCATCCGGTTTGCCCTTGTACTGAACCACCTCTGAACGTCTTAGCCCGCACAATCCCTGTAGAACAATACGGGAAAGCATGGGACGGTCATATTTCAATGCTGACTCAAGCAATTTACGGAATTCATCCGGGGCAAGAATTCCAATGGAGATGTGGTTCTTGGAAGGAGCTACAGTCAAAGCGACTGGGTTTTTCTGAATCAAATCGTGCTGAATGGCCCAGAGGAAAAAGGCATTCAGCGTACCCCGGTACCTGTATTTACTGGTATTCGAGAGGGGCTTTCCCTGATACCGAAACGAATCCAGTCTGTCATTGATTTCGGCAGCGGTAATTGATGACAACTCCCGGTTGGCCCAGCCTTGCTGCCATTTATCGAGTTCATGAAGTACGTTCTTATGGTGAGCCGGCTGGCATTGTCCCCGATCCAGCATCAGCTGCCTCTCCTTTCGATACTGCGCCATGGCTTCTTCCAAGGAAACGCCCACAGGGAACGGTTGTGGGGTAGTAATGTCAACATTGTCAGCAATGACGCTTAATTGCGATCCGAGTAAATCCTTGATTTCCTGCTCTTTGGTATCCGTGAGCGCATCTTTCCACCACGAAAGGAGGTCAGTTGCAAATGCCTTTACCTCTTCAGGATCTTCATGTTGGTACAAATATTGAAGTGTATGTTGCAGAAGGTTGTTATCCCTTCCAAATTTTCTCCACAGGCGGATAGCGAACATTTCGACTATAGATTCACTTTCTGCGACCATATTGAATATTGTCAGGGCATCGTCGATATGCCCCTTGTCATGCATATCGTAGAGAGCCCGGGCTTCATCGTAATCACGGAAGGTGCGTTCTTTCCATTCCCCGGTATCCTTGTCAACGAAACGGAGCCGCCAGACTGGAGGGCGACCTGCCTTCTGAACTTTGGTGAGTTTGACTTTGCCGCCATATTGTCCTTTGGCATGTTTCCTCTTCATGTAACAAAGATAGTAGTTTAGAGAAAAAATCTCAAGACGAATTAGGGGACAAACTGGGGGACATATTCATAAATTACTTACAATGAATGAAAGTGTTTAGATTCAGGTTCTAGTGGGGGCAACCCTGTGAAGGTTCGAGTCCTTTCGTGCGTACCAAATAACCCTCTTTAAGTGAAATACTTGAAGAGGGTTTCTTGTAAGGGCTCCCGGGAGATGGAAAGCTTCAACGATTTTGACAAAGATCTCCTTTTTCTGATCCTTCAACATTGATCTTTGTTCTTTCTGGTATTCATTCTCACTTTTTATAAAGCGCCTCCCGTCTTAGTGGCTTCGCAACCGTCGTAGTACTCCTCTCAGCAGGCATCCGGCCCTTCATCAGCAAATTCTCCTCTCAAAACGGAAAATTTTTATGGACAAGACCGCCCCCTGCAAGTAATGATGCAGTATATGATAACCGCCTGTGAGAGGTTGTTGCGTTTTTGCGTAGCAAAAACTCCATCTGGCAGGCGCCCTGTCATTGACCTTACCCCCAACCAAGACATAAGAACCAGCTAATTTGCCGTCCTTGACATTCCGTTCTTTTCGGCAACTGGGCGATACCTCAGGTTGTGACAGGTCAATCACCATAACGAGACACCCTCTCCAGAAAAACACTACTAACCAGACAACGAAATGAATACCATGTCATTCCTCCGTTACTCCTCCCTTGCCCTCGCACTGGGATTCGTTCCGGCACAGGCTGCCGTTCCCGTCCCCAAGTACACCGACTCCGGAACCGGAGTTTCCTGCGGTCAGTACACCCAAAAGTACGATTCCACCTTCGGCATGACCATTAAAGGCGCTTACGGTTGGGCTTCCGATGACGAACTTCCCAACATCGCAGGTGGTTTCATCGGCCTTCAGAACTACATCGAAGGCGACCAGATCATTCATGAAATTTCGTTGACGACGGGTATGCTTGGAGGTTCTGAAAACGTCTCTACCAAAAACTTCCCCGGCATTGACTCCCTGAAATCCCGCCTGACCGCCATCCCGGTTCTGCTCGGATACAACATCAATGTCTCCCTTTCCGATTCTACCTTGTTCTACATCGGAGCCAAAGGCGGCGTATCCTTCACCGATAATAAACTTACTTTCAAGTCGCCTGGTTCCAGCCACAGCAACACGGACTCCGACACCAAGTTTACTTGGACTGCCAACGCCGGTTTCAAATTCTCCATCAGCGATTCCGCCGACTTCGTAATCGGCTACGAAATGCTGAAGATTCAGGATGCCGATCCCTATCATGTAATCGAAGCCGGGTTCTCCTGGAACTTCTAAGGCTTTCCTTATCCAATCTGACTTCGAAAGGGCTACCATAATGGTAGCCCTTTCTTTTTGATAATAAAAGGTATTCAGAAGGATTTACACCCTTTGTCTCAAAAAAAACGTCTCTCATACAAAATTATTCTTGGCAAAAAACACGAATACGTATATAAACGCTCCGCGTTCAAGGACGTAACTCCCCTGTAGCTCAGCGGTAGAGCGGGTGACTGTTAATCACTAGGTCGTTGGTTCGAGCCCAACCGGGGGAGCCACTAATAAGAGCCTCATTCCGAAAGGATCGAGGCTCTTTTCTTTTGCCTGTTTCAGCCTTTTTCCATATCTGGAACATCACTATCGAGATCCTCCTGAACCACTGCACGCGCTTTGACGGTCGCTGAACAGGGATGTGCTGACGACGTTTGAACGCCTGCTGGATTTCTATTTCGAGGGAAGCAGATCACAGGAACTGGAGTTCAAGTACCCTCACTATCTGAACCGCATGTTCGAGAAAAATACAGGATGTTCCCCGAATGAATTCAGATTGTCGGCATAACGCCCTCTCCTGCCGCCGGGAGGCTTGCGCTGCATGACTTTTGACGTTCTGCTGCTCCATATCCGGATGCGGCCACAGATGGTCCGAATGAAAGCATTACGACTGGAGATCTGGAGGAGGAGCTGCAGAAGGGACGATTACCCCCGCCCGTTTTTATTTATAGCAGGAAAGCCTGTATTTCAAGAAAATGCAAAAATTGTATCCATTTACAATGAATACTACGACATCCAATTTACTCTAAACACATCCCGGCAACAATGTATGTTGCCGGGATGATTCTGTCCGGACATCAAAAGATTAAGCTCATATTATATATCGGTTGTTCAAGGAAAGAAACAATCTTAAAATGCCCAGGATACTCCGGCATGAACTTGATGCAAGGTAGAACGATCCCGAAGTTCCAATCCGTATCCGGCGTATAAATTCCAACGCTCATTCCACTGGAGCAGAGTATCGTATTCAACACGCATAGCGTGCCGGGAAGGTTTCACGGCTCGGGCTGTCCAGGAAAAATCACTATAGAAGCTATAAACGCCGGCTTCCGGAATATCTCGAACGACATCTCCTGCGTAAGATAATCTCAGAGTATGATGCCAGGGCTTGTCATAACAAGTCACAGCCTTGCTAACAGACACGCCGACGGGAATCGTGAAACGCTGGAGGCGAGCACTTCCGAAACACCGGGCATAACTTCCGTCTTCTGAAAAGCCGTCTTCCTTGCCACGCGTCAATTCCAGACGTACGAACGGAGATATGATCCACTGCCCGGAAAGCACCGAACTTCTGGAAATTTCCGTTTGTACAAGCCATGTTCTGTTATTCCAGTCTCCATGGGCATTCAGACCACCGGTAAAGACAGACTTCATGCAGTTGTCCGTAAATCCCCAGGAAACATCTGCCTTCGCTGTCCACCATGTCTTTTCATCAACCGGAAAGAGCTTGCCCCAATACAAGGTCCCCATCATGGTACGCTGGTCGGTTTTAGACTGGTAGTCTCTGCTCCTGCTATGACCGTAAATCTGCCCGAAGGCAATACCCCAAACTCCCTTGTCACTGCCAAAATCGGAATCCATGCCGACAGAGTATCCTCCCCCGTCGTAGTCATAACCATCTACCCCGCTTCTGGAATGACGCCGGGCAAAATCTCCCAGACCCATGGCCCAGATCCGAGAAGACAACTTATTGCTCAACCGAATATCCGAAAGCTGCCCCAGAGCGGTATTGCCCAAGGCCGCAATATTCGAGGCGGAACTCCAGAGGGAATTGAGTGCCAGTTCTCCACGCCTGTCCGGAAAAGCCTTGCTCGGTTTCGCCGGATCTACCGGATCTACCGGATCTACCGGATCTACCGGATCAATCGGATCAACTGGATCCTCACCTTCCCTGGGGCTCCAGACGGCAACGAGTTCATCTGGAGTACCATCGCTATCCGTATCCTGCCATTCGTAGTTCCAGATTCCCTTGTACGTATATTCAGAATCAATTTCCGATGTGCCGGTCGTATTGGAAACCAGACTCTCCGGATCGCCGTCTTTACGTTTCCAGGTGTCCCCATCGAAACTAAACAAGGAGAATTCTCTCTGTTCCGACCAGTATTTATCGGCATAGCCATCCAGAGTATCCATGATTCCTATGGTTCCGCCCAGTTTGAAGGATGAGCCAACCTGAATCTCCATGCCACTGTCCCCTGTCGCCAGGAAAGGCATAAGATCCCAGTTAAACCCCCGGGAAATATCGAATGTAGAAACTTTCAGGGAAGGACGTTCAAAAATTCCTTCAGGAGCTGAAACGGGAGTTCCTCCAATACGCAGAATAGATCCGGCATCCCGGCCGGAAACGACTACTTTATTGCTATTCAAGGCCGCACCCGAAGTCATTTCCAGTATACCGGATTTCAAGGTAAAGGAAGGCTTCAATGTCCGGCTTGAGGAATTATCCAGAACCATGCCGTATTCGATGGCAAGCGTACCACCTTCCACGGAAACATGAGCATCCACATCGACTTTCCGGGATTTTTCAACCATCTCCTTCAAAGAAACGGAATCTCCATTTCCCAGTCTTTCCTTTAAAATTTCTTCCGTTTTGATCCCGGTAAAGCGAATGCTCCCTCCGAAATGTCCCCCCTCTGCGTAATATTTTTCCCGTTCTTCCTGATTCGGAATCCTGTTGATATAAAGCGTAGGAGATCCGCTGAGCAAGCCCGTCCCTCCTCCATTAATATCGATGCCATCGTAAAAGGTAATTTCCCTGCCTGTCTGTGCACGGAAGTTGATTTCATTACTCGCCGCACAATCAAGCCGCACCGCCCTGAGCCAGACATCCTGCTGGTCCAGGATTGCATTGCCTATGAACGTAATATTTCCCCTGTCTGCCGACATGGTGAATGAACGGGAGTTTCCATCTCTCAAATCTCCATAAATCGCTCCCGCCGAAACCACGTCGGTCGTATTGCCCTCAAACAGAACTTCCCCCGCATTTAAAAGCAGAAAAGAACCTCTCGCCAGAATAGCTCCGACACCCTTGACTACTGCCGGACTCGATGTGCTCTTCCCCGCATTATTTCTGAAAACAATGGAGCCATTGATGTTAGTAAATGATAGCATTCCTCCGCGTCCATACATATCATACACATTGATCCCCCCTGCCCCCTGCAGAGCTTCATTATTTTCAAACAGAATGTCTCCCGTATTATTGAACGATACACTGCCTTCACCTGTGTAAATACCGGCGGCGGCAATATAGCTGGACGTCTTACGCAAATTCTTAAATGTAATATTTCCCGTCGTATCAAAGAAAATATCTCCCTTTCCGGTTGCTCCGGAAAATGTTTCCCCCTGATTGATGAAAATGGCCCCCTTGTAATCGTTCGAACCATTCATATCCGTAAAGGAGATATCCCCTGTATTAGTAAAGGACACATGGTTTGAACTCATGATGTAAATTCCCCCGGAGCTCAAACCCTGGAAGCTGATATTTCCTACATCCTCGAACGAAACGATCCGAATATAGTCTCCCGCATTCTTACCGGAAGTAATACCCATCATATTCAAGTCATCGGAACGAAATGTCAGATCCCCTAAATTCTGGAAAGCAACCTGTGCATTCTGTCGTTCCTGTACATAGACAAAAGACCTGCATGCCGTAGGATTTTTCAAAGCTTCCGGATCAAAACCGGTACAGTAGAAATTCAGGGAAGTTTTATCCTCACTGGTAAAATGAACGCTTTCCGCGCCAAAGACACCCTGTCTATCTCCATTTATTGGCGGCTGAAAATAACGATCCAGAGTAAATACGCCTTCATAAGATACCGTCCCATCTCCGGTGAGGAGATAGGTGACATCTTCTTCCCTAAAAAATTCTACGTGTTCATTACCGTAAACACCTGCCGAAATCTCTTCCCGTGCTTCGCCTCCCCGGGCGGACAAAGGCAGAAGACTGGAAAAAAGAAATAGCCTCTTGAGAAAAAGTTTTAATTTCATCGAAATTCCCTTCTTTGATTATTACTGATAAAATGAAAAGGCCTTCATAGCGGATTTGGAATCCGTTTCCAATATAATACGTTTACATATAAAGTATTATAAATTAATCAAACTTAACTGCATGAAGAAATTCATTGGGGAAATCAGTCAATAACGGGGTAAATCAAACGAAGCATCAAAAAATGGCAGTTCAGTCTTGACAAACGGATTCCAAATCCGCTAATTCGGCCCTTTGCCTCACACACAAGCAATTAACAATCAATACAAAAAAAGCCCCTCCGCTCGATGATATTCGGCAAAGTAAAAGGGAATGAATACTCGTCCATCCACACGCGAACTCTATCGCAAGTCCGCAGGACTTCGTTCAGGATGCATTTCGGGCAAGCGCATGCATGAAGTACACCCGTTGAGTTTTTGCCGGTCTCTTCCAGCGTTTTCTTTTCCATCCTGTCTTCCATGCAAAAAAAGGCGCGGTTCCTTGCGGAGCCGCGCCTTGATTGTTATGAGGAGGGGTGTTCTTTACATTAGAACGTGTATCTCACACCGACGTTTGCCGTGAAGTCCCTCGTGCCACTGCGGAATTCGAAGTTCGTTCCTCCGAAGGCGGAGAGGCGTTCATTGAACGGGACGGTGACTCCGGCTCCGATCAGGGCTCCGATGCGGTTGTTGGCCGCGGGGTTCACGGTGAAGTTCCTGCCGGGGGCTCCCATGAAGGACGCGGTGAGCGGGGCTCCCTGGTCGCCGACGTCGAAGGTCATGAGGGCCATGGCTTCGAAGCGGGCCGAGGGGGCGCTGCTTATCACGCTGAAGTCGCGGGTGTAGCGGCCGCCGAGGCCGAGGATGGTGGCCCAGGCGTCCTGGCGGTCGAGGTGGAGGGCGGCGTTGCCGATGTCACCCTTTTCCGAGTAGCTTCCGATCCAGCCCAGGCTGCTCTCGACGGTGAAGAGCGGGGCGATGGTGGACTTGGCGTCCAGCTGGAAGGTGTAGGAGAGCTCGTAGGCGAAGTTCAACGACGTACCGGAAGCGGCGCCGCGGGACATGTGGGCGAAGCGGTCGCCGACTGTTACGAAGCGGTCGTTGGTGAAGTCGTGGAACCCGATGCCGAGGCTGGCGCGGTTCTGCCAGGCTCCGTTGCGGTAGGTGCCGTAGAGGTCGATGTTGTAGGTATCGGTCTCGTCGGTGGCTCCCAGGACTTCGGTACGGGCGTAGTCGTAGCCCAGGGAGATGCCGAGCATGGTGTTGGCATCGAGGCTGCGTTCGGCTCCCATCATGGCTCCCCACGAGCTGCGGCTGAAGCCGGGGGCGTTGCTGTCTCCGTTGGCTTTGTTGTAGCCGGCCGTCGGGGTGACCCAGACTTCGGTGTTGCTGCGTCCGTGGCTGATCATGCCGCCCTTGGCGTCCGGAGTGACGGAGATGGCGTAGCTGCCGGTGCCCATCGAGTTGCGCAGGTTGCGCAGGTGGTTGACGTTGCCGGCGAGCATGGAGCTCATCATGGTGCTCAGGCGGGTGCCTCCGACCGAGTCGAGGGCAGCCTTGGCTTCCGCTTCGCTCCTGGTGTGCTTGAAGGCGTTGATCATGTCGAGCAGTTCGCCGGTGGCGATGCCGTCGTTGTCAATGCTTTCAATGACGCCCGAGATGCCGCTCTGGTTCTGGTGCTTGTCGGCTCCCTTGTGGTTGACGGAGAGGACGAGGTCGGTTCCGGTAGCGGTGTTTTCGAGGTGCGCGTTGAGCAGGTAGAGGTCGTGCTGGACTTCGTCATGGAAGGTGCCGGTGAGTTCGCCCGCATCGACGATGTGGAAGCGAGTGCCGTCGGCTACGCTGCGTTCCTGGGTCGGGGTGTAGGCTCCCTTGCGGATTTCCACGAGCGAGTTGTTCAGGTCGGCCTTGCCGGTGACGACGAGTTTGTCGCTGGCGTTGTTGGCCAGGTCGAGGTCGACGATGGTCTTGGTGCCGGTCTTGTAGACGCCCATGCAGTCGGCTTCGGAGCGTTCGAAGGCGGCGGAGCCGAGGGTGAGGGTTTCTACGCCTCCGGTGTGTCCGTTCCACATCTTGCCGGCTTCTCCGATTTCGATGACGGTGTCATCGTTGCGGGCGTCGACGTGGCCTGTGGTGGAACCGTTGCCGGAGAGCATCGTTCCCCGGGCGAGGGTGACGTTGCTGCCGATATTGCCGTTGAGGGCGAGGTCGCCTTCATTGACTTTGATGGCGGTAACGAAGCCCTGGCTGTTGGCGTTGTTGATGGCCAGCGTGGCGTTTCCGGTCTTGGTCATGGCGCCCTTGGCTCCGGCGAGCTGTCCGTTCCAGGCGGTGTCGGCGAGGGTGTTGACGGTGAAGGCGTGGTCGCCGTCGACCGTGAGGGCCGAATCGAACCGGACGGGGTCTCCGTCCCGGACTCCGGTTTGGAGGGTGACTCCGCTGCCGGCGATGTTGAGGGTGGAGGAGCTGCCGTAGGCGTTGGAGGCCGTGGCGTCAATGGTTCCTTCCTTGAGGTTGACGGTGCCCGTGTAGGCGGCGTCGGCCTTGTTGAAGGCGAGGGTGCCGTTTCCTGTCTTGTGGAGTTCTCCGTTTCCGTCGAATCCTCCGTTGACGTTCATGGTCTTGTCCGCGTCCACCATGACGGTGCCGTCGCTGGTCATGCGGACGGTGCCTTCCATGGTGAAGTTTTCATGGACGTTGACGAGGCGGTCTCCCGCGCTCCGCAGCATGCCTTCGTTGAAGTCGAGCGTGCTGTCCGCCGTGATGACGGAGGAGGAGCCTTCGAGGATGTTGACGGTGCCGTTGGAGAGGACGATGTCGCTGTCGATGACGCTGGCGCCGTCCAGGTTGAGGATGCCTCCGTCCTGGACGTAGATAGCTTCGTCCAAGGTCAGTTCCGTGTCCGTGACGTTGGTCGTGCCGGAGGTGGCGAGGCTCGTTCCTTCGATCGCGCTGTCGATGAGGGTAAGTTCCGAACCGGTTTCGACCGTCGTGCTGGTAATGGTACCGGCGGAGTTGGCCAGAGTCGCGCTGGAACCGACGCCGTTGGCGCTGGTACCCACCTTCAGGGTGTCGAGGCCGACGATGGTGCCGTTCGTTTCCAGCGTGGCTCCGTCGAGTTCGACGGCGCCTTCATTGGTTTCGGAGTTTCCGAGGATGTCGGCGGAGGATCCGTTGGTGGCGGCATTGGCGCCCGTGAGCGTGATGCTGGAACCTTCGCCGGCGGTCACGTTGTGGATGGTGTTGCCGCCCAGCGAGGTGAAGTTCAGGTCCCCGGCGTCAATATGGAGGTTGCCGATGGTGTAGTCGGTTCCGTCGATGGTGACGTCGCCGGCCGTCTGGTCCAGGGTGCCGATGATGGAGGGAGCATCGTTGAGGATCGGGTCGTGGGAGAGGACGAGGTCGGCGTCTCCGCTCTTGACGATGGTGTCTCCGGCGGCGTCGAGCTGTCCGGCCAGGATGAAGTCCTGGTCCGTCTGGATGGTCAGGCCGTTGTCGTTGGTGGCGATGTCCTTGCTGACGGTGGCTCCGTCGGCGGTGTTCTTCAGCGTGACGCCTTCTCCGGTGACGGAGAGGGTGCCGTCCTTGCCGATCGCTTCATTGGCGTTGACCACGAGCGTGCCGCCGCCGATGGCGATGTCGTCTTCGAATCCTTCGTTGGTGGAATTGATGACGATTTCGCCGGTTTCACCGTTGGCGTTGAGGGAGAGCGTATCGTCTCCGTTGGAACCGGAACTGAGCGTACCGTTGATGTTCAGCGTGCCGTTGACGTTGATCGAGGCGTCCGCGTCCACTGTGATTCCCATGTTCTGGTTGTGCGTGCCGTTGATGGTGACGACGGGGCTGGAGGCACCCGGATAGGTCAAGTCGTCGTTGGGCTTGAAGGAAATAGCTCCGTTGAAGTTGTTGCCTTCGGCGTTTCCGTTGACGGTGAAGCTGCCTCCGGTCATGGTGACGTTGGAAGTGAAGTTGCTCTTCTCGTCGATGGTGAGACTGGCATTCGGATCAATCAGCGTTCCTTCCTTGACGACCAGGGTGCCCGGATTGCCGTTCTCGTCATTGACCGTCACGTTGACCGTGTCGGAGATGTTGAGGGAACCGGAGACGGTGTTGTCGTTGGAAAGGACGAGGTCGCCGCCGACGACGGTCAGGTCACCGTTGATGTCGACCGTGTCGAGTCCCAGGTGGGTGGAGTCGGTGGACGAGGTATTGGTGGTGCTGATGCTGCCGTTGACGGTTGTATTGGCGATGTCGAGGCTGGAAGCGTCGTTGAGGGTAATCTCACCCCGGCCGCCGTTGAGGTTGAGCACAGTGTCGGAGATGGACCCGGAGGCATTGCCGTTCATCGTGATGTTGTCAGCGTTGACGCTGTTCCCATTGCCGTTGACGGCCAGACTGCCATCGTCATTGACGGTGACGTTGCCCAGATCGCCGGCTCCGGTGGAGTCGAGCGTCAGGGAACCGTTGCCGTTGACGGTGGTCTTGTCCGTGACATTGGCGGTGCCGTTCAGGGTGACGTCGCCGTCGGTGACGGTGAGGCTGCCGCCGACCGTGGTGTTGCCGTTGACGGTGACGGTTCCCTCAAGGGTGGTTCCGTCGCCGGTGACATTCAGGTTGTTGCCTGCCGCAAGCGAACCGTCTACGGAGACGAGTCCTTCCAGGTTCATGTCGTTGCCTGCACTGACGGAGGAATTGCCGTTCATGACCAGGTCGGAGCCGCTGCCTGCATTCAGGTTTCTGTCCGCCTCGATCCTGCCGTCATGACCGCTGACGACCGCGTCGCTGCCATTCAGGGCAATGTCCTTGCCGGACAGGGCGCCGTTGACTGTCGTTTGGCCGGTGACGGTAACCGTCTGTCCGGCCGCGAGGGATGAACCGCTGCCGATGGTCGTGGTTCCGGACAGGGCGGCGTCGCGGACGATGCCGACCTTGGTGGCATCCGTTCCGTCTCCGATGTTCAGGTCGCCGCTGGAGACGAGTTCTCCGGCGTTGACGGTAGAGTTGCCCTTCAGGGTCATAGCTCCCATGTTGTGGAGGCCGTTAGTGACGTTGAGGATCGTTCCGGTCGTTTCGAAGGTGCCTTCGTTCTTCACCGAGTTGACGCTCAAATCGCTTTCATTCACGGTGATGGCGCCATTGTCCAAGGTGAGGACGTTTCCGACGGATGTGCCGAGGACGTTGTTCAGACGGATCGTGCCGTTTGTATCGGCCTGGATGAGCGATCCGCCCATCAGCGTGGCGTATCCCAGATTGAGAGTAGAGTTTCCGTCTTCGCTACCTCCGACTAACAGGTTGCCGAACTTGTTGATAACCTGGACCGTACCGTCGGATCCCGGCGCATTGACGATGCCTTCATAAACACCGAGGTTATGAACCGTATTGGCGATTCCTTCCAGATTCAGCGTCCCGCTTCCGATCTTGACGATCATGTCTCCGTCTCCCGTCGTGACAGTGCCGTACAGCGTGGCTTCGTCTTCATTGTTGACGTTGACGATCAGGGAATCGGTGCCGTCGCCGGACAACTGGATCTTCTTGTCCTGATTGGCTCCGTCGGCAAGGACAAGCCTGTTGTCGCCGATGACTTTCAGGGCTCCGTCCGTACCGAGGGCGTTAGCCGCGTTGAGCGTCAAGAGCATCACGCTCTTGAAAGAGGAAGCTCCGGCCGACTTGATATAATCGCTGGAACTGTTGAGGACGATATCGCCCGTATGTTCCCCTGTCTCATTCAGCGTCAGAAAACGCGGGCGATCGGTGGGATTGACGGTGATGGTGCCGCTTCCGGAGGCGATGGAGCCCAGCGTCAGGTTCGACGCGAGGTTGATGACGCCGTCGGCATTGGCGACGAGACTGTTGCCGGAGGCATCCCAGTCGGCGTTGACATTGATATTGCGGGCGAAGCCGGATTCTCCGGTCAGCGTGATGGCGTTGCCGGCGGAGATCGCGGAATCCGCGTTGTTGTAGTTCAACGTGCCGTAGGCCAAAGCCAGGGCTCCGTCCAGCGTGCCGGCGTAATCTTCCGAACCGAGGTCAACCGTACCGTTGGCGATGCGGATGTTGCCCGTGTGGGTTCCTTCGATGCGGTAGAGGCCGTTCTTGTCGATGACGGTTTCCTTGCCGACAGCGTTCAACGTGGCTCCGTCGTGCAGGGTCAGGTTGATGTTGGTCGTGTTGAGCAGGAGCTCGCCGACGGTATTGGCGCCGTACAGGTCGAACTGGCCGCCGTCCATCGTCAGGGTCTGTCCGATGGTGGAATCCGTCATGGTCAGTCTGTTGGTTGTTCCCAGCAGGGTGACGTTGCCTGTGACGGAGGTTTGGGCCAGCGTCAGCGTGTTGGCGTCGGCACTGACGAGGATGCTGCCTGCCAGTGCCGTATTGGCGAGGCTTGCCGTGGAGTTGTTGCTGACGCTGATGTCGGCGCTCAGGGATGATGCCGTACCGGCAGTTGTCCCGGTCAGTGTCAGTGTGCCGTGGTCGGCTACAGTGACGTTGCCGAGTTTGCCGAAGGCTCCGGTGTTGGAGACGGTCAGGCTGGAGCCGCTGCCGGTGATGTCCGTGCGGGCCACATTCAGCGTGACATTGGCCAGCGTGGCCGCCGCGTTGACGTCCATCGTCCCGGCGACGGTGATTTCACCGCGTCCGGCGTAGTCGCCCGCCGTGGTCAGGGCCGCGTCGATGACGAGATCCTGGGCAGTCACGTTGAGTCCGTCTCCGGAGATGGCGGCGTTGATATCGACCGTGCCGTTGGCGGCGGAGATCGTGTTGTCGGTGCCGGTCATGGAGGCGTTCAGCGTGATGTTGCCCTCGGAAGAGGTCAGCGTGTTATGGCCGCCGTCCGTCAGCGTTCCGGCGATGCTCATGTCCGTCACGGAGGAGAGCGTCGTGCGGCCCAGCGTGGCGTTCGTGATGGTCATGGAACTGAGGGATTTGAGCGTTCCCCCGTCGACAGTACCGTATCCTGAGAGGTCATTGGCATTTCCGGAGAGAACGATTGTCCCGGCAGTGACGGAACCGACAATGGAAGTCGATCCCGTGGACGTCAGGGAGTGGCGTACCGTGAGGGAACTGCCCGTATTTACAGTCAGCGTACCGTCAATTTGCCGTCCCTTTGCATCGAACGAGTAACCGATGCTCATGGATTCGGCCGTGACTGTCGCGGCGTTGGCAGCTTCATTGTTTCCACCCAGGTTCAAATCGCCGGTGATACTCGTTATTCCGAGGGAATATTTGTTGCCGGCCATGAGTCTCAGCATTTTGCCGGCGTCGACAATTGTGTTAGCTGCCGTCAGGGAAACGTCCGTCATGTTCGTCCCGTTTCCATTTTTGACAAGGTGCAATGTGCCGGTTTCAACCGTGGTGTGTTCCAGATTACCCGAACCGGAGATGGCAAGTGTTCCTCCCGTCGTGATGGAAGAACCTTCTCCCGTCATCGTGATGTTGTTCAGGGAAATCTCGCCGATTGCTTCAATGGAAGCATTGGCCCCGTTCATGGTCAAATCTCCGTCAACGGAAATGGTTTCTCCCGCAAGGAGGCTATCGTCTCCATTGATCGTGGAGGAATCTCCCTGGAGCGTCAGTGTTCCGCCTGCGATGAGAGACAACGTGTCGGAAGTCGTGATGTCGTTGTCTATGGTCAAGTCTCCGTCCGATACAATCGATCCGTTGGCTTCGTCTTCCAGAGTCGTAATTTCCAGGTCGCCTGCCGTCTCCAGCGAAGAGTCTCCTGCCAGAGTCAAGCTTCCGATGGCACTGTCCGCCCCCGTCGTTGTCGTGAGGGAGGATGCGTCCAGCGTGATGCTGCCATCGGCAAACCGGATGTCCTTAGCTTCCGCAGTCGCTCCGCCTGCCAGACCAAGCACACTGCCAGCACCACCGGTGAGCATACCGAAGCTTTGAGTACCTCCGGTCAGGCTCAGGGTCTTACCAGCATCAATCGTGGTGGAATCCGAAACGGTTATGGTGGAGCCTGCCATGGCAACATCCGTGTTGACGAGCAGCGAACCGGCGGTAACCGTGTTATCCGCCCCACCGTTAACGGCACCATCAAAGCTCACGGTCATACCGCTGAGAGTCGTTCCGCCCAGAATCGCCTGAGCGATGCTGAGATTACCGGAAGCCCGAATCGTGCCGCCGAGCAAGTCATTGGCTTCGTCCGTGGCGCCGGACAAGGCGATATCGGTACCCGTCAGCGTGCCGGACAAGGCAAGCTCTCCGGTAGAAGTGACAGCTCCCGAGGAGTTCAGCGTGCCACCGATCGTCAAGCTGCCAGTGTTGGTCACCGTGGTGGCCTGGGCCGTTGCTCCGGCGGACAGAATCATGGAACCGGCATTTGTGAGATTGCCGAAGCTGTATCCGTCGCCCCCCGTCAAGGTCAGCCTAACGCTTTCAGCAAGCGTGGTCGAGTCGTGCACGTCTACTGTGGAGTTGGTCCAAATGTAGGTGCCGCTGTTGAGGAGCAGTTTGTGCCCGGCTGTCAGTGACAAGTTATTCGAGGTTAACTCGGCTGTGGAGGACAGCGAGACATTGCCTCCGGCGAGGGAGACGCCGTTGCCGATATTCGTGATGCCGGAGAGGGTGAGATCTTCCGTAGCCGTCAACTTGGAATTGTTGCCCAGTGAAGTTGCGTTTGCCTGGATGCTCCGGGCAGATACGGTCGTTCCTTCCAGATCGATGGAGTTGGCCGTCAATCCGTTGGTGAGAGTCAGCTTACTTCCATCCAGTCCCGTCAAAGCGCCTTCCAGCGTCATGCTGTCGGCTGTCAGGGAAGACTTCTGCAACTTGAAGGTAGTACCGGCATTGCTGGTTATATCACGGGCTTTCATATCCAGCAAAGGAGTGGAATTCCAGTGGCTCAGAGCAACTTCTCCCTGCGTCAGATTCAGGTCACCGAGGTCGGACCCGGAGTATGTCAAATAGAGGGGAGATACCCCTACCTCAACATTCAAGATTCCCCGGTTATTAATCAATCCTTGCCACTCCAGGTCACGGGTAGTAACCAGATTGACAGTAGATCCCTTGTTAATAACCAGTCCCTTGCTCTGATCTTTTCCAATTGTGATAGTATGTTCTCCGGATTCGGCAATGAGGGAACCGCTTGTTCCCATACCATAGTTTTCACCCAAAGCAGTAATGGAAACTGAGTCCTTCAAGACGATATTGCCGGTATGTGTGCCGGTTTTGTCAAACGTGAAGGTACCGGAACCGGTAAGAGTCAGGTCGCCGTTTCCGGTGAGACCGTGGCTCGTCATGGAGTTGGAACCCATGTTGATCGTTCCGTCTCCGTTGACGGCAAGAGCCTTGCCGTTGCCGAGCGACCAGGAACTTTCCAGGTTGATCACGGAGTTGCCGACCGGGTCGGCGAGGAAGGAGAGGTCTCCGTCTACCCTGCCGCCCTGGTAGGTCAGCGTGCCACCCTGGATGCCCAGGTTACCGGTCAAGATACCTGTGGAGCCCAGTGTGGCGGTACCGCCCATCAGAGTGACGTTGCCTGTAACCGTACCGTTGATCCGCATGTCGGAACCGGTGCCGATGCCCGTGGTGTCCACGTTCAGGATTGCTCCCTGATTGATGTTCACCCGGGCGTCGTAGGCCAGCGTCAGCGTATTGATGGAGTTCTCGCCGGTAGCGAGGACGTTCAGCGTCGATCCGTTGAGGAGGACGGTGCCCTTCACGGTGGAAGTCGTCATGTTCATGACGTCGCCGCCGTTGACGGTGATGTTGCCCGTCACCGTGGCGTCCGTCAGGTTGACCGTGTCAAGCTGTTCATCGGCTACGGTTGAGATGCCGCCGTTGAGAGTCAGGTTGTTCAATGAGGCTGTCGAACCTCCGCCTGCCGTGATGCCGTTGACCGTAAGTTCCGTTCCCTCAACGCCGGTTGCCGAGAAGGCACCTTCGGAGACCGTGACGGTCCCGAGGGAATCGGTCGTCCGGGCGGTCGTCCAGATCAGGTTCAAGGCTCCGGCCCGGTCGATCGTCGTCGTGCCGGAGATGGAGAAGGAAGTATTGGTTGCCGTCAGGGCGTCCGCACCGTGAACGGCCAGGTTGACCGCTTCCAGGCTGGAACCGGCAACGAGCTTATCGCCGTTGGTGATGTCGATCGTTCTGCCGGCCTTCAGGTTCAGGACTCCATCGACATCGTGCAGGTAGATGTCCGTGCCGGATTCAATGCCCATGTCGCCCGTCACCGAACCGTTGAAGGTTACCGTATGGGCCTTGATGATGCTGCCGTCGTAGAAGGCGACCGCTCCGTTGGCCGTGAAGTCGCCCGTCAGGTCGATCAGGCTCGTATTCTTCATGGTTGTGTCTTTCGTACCCAATGTCAGCGTCGTGCCCGCGGCCGTCGTCATGGACTGGCCGGAGAGGGACATGCCGACGAGGTCGAGCGTACCGCTGTTCAGGGCGGCCACTCCGGCCGTACCGAGATCCATGTTCATCGATTCCAGCCTCACGGAAGCGCCGCCCAGAGTGAGGCCGGTGGCCGTCACCGTGCCGCCTTCTCCCTTGAGGGAGAGCGCGGAATCTCCGGATGTTACTACATTGCCGAGGGAGGAATCGTTGGCGAGCCGGCCGATGGTCAGGTTTTCGTCGACGGAGAGGGTACCCCCGACTTCCAGATCCGTCAGGGCGGAGGTCAGCGTCGTCGCTCCGAGGTCGACGTCCATCCCCTCAAGGGAGACGGAAGCGGTGGCGTCGCTGTCGGTCAAGCCTTCATTGACAACCAGATTCCTGCCTGCTGTCAGAACCAGACGTCCTTCTCCGAGTTCGGCATTGCTGCCGAGGATAAGCAGGTCTCCGGCAGCGTTCACCGTTGCTCCGGTGAGATTCTTGTTGTCACCCCCGAGACCTACGGAACCGTTGGAGGAGGTTACACGTCCGGAGATGGATGCGACCTGTGAGAGGAGGATGTCTCCGGCGGCAGTCAGATCGCCGGCGATTGCCGCCGTTCCGCCAACCATGGCTCCTTCCCTCAGATTGAGTTCACCTTCAACCGTCAAGTCTCCGTCTCCGGAAAGCGTGCCGCCTGCGGCGCTGCCATCTTTTCCGACGGTCAAGCTGCCCGAGTTGTCGATCGTCGTCCCGAGTTCGTGCGTACCCCTTCCTCCGTTGAGAGTCAGGGCGGCTTCGATCCCGGTGGCCCCGGAAACGTTCAGCAGCGAGTCGGCGTCAACCGTCGTTGCGCCGTTGACCGCCAGCGTGCCGGCATGGACCGTTGTCCCGGCAAGAGAGGAAGCTGCACCCAGCGTCAAGGTATGGCCGACCGCATTCAGGACGTTACCGAGACCGGTTGTAGAAAGCCCCCCGGCGAACGTCATGTCGCCGCCGGACGTCACCGTGCCGTTCATGCCGGCGACCTGGCTGTTCACCTTCAAGGCGCCGCCCGTCGTCAGGAGGGACCCGCCGTTCAATTCCAGCGTGCCGTCGATTGTTCCTGCCCCTGAGATGGCAAGGGAGGATGCGTTGTTCAGGGTCAGTGTCGTGCCGATTTCTGTTGTGAGCAACGAGCCGTTCTGCATGGATGTGCCGTCCAGTGTCAGAGTTCCGGCTGTCAGGACAAGATTGCCGCCACCCAAGTCAACATTGAGGTTGGTCAGGGCATTGCTCCCGCTTCCTATCGTCAGACCGGACATGCCAAGCGTTCCTCCATCCCCCGTCAGCTTCAGGGAACCATTGCCGCTGACATTGACCGCTCCCATCACGGAACCGTTTGCCAGATGGGAGACCGTCAAAGCCGCCGTGAGGGAAGAACCGCTAACGAAGTTGATCAGCGTCGAGCTGCCGGACAGCGTTGTTCCTGTTTGGCCTGTGACAGACAGCGTTTTCCCGCTCAGGCTTACCTGATGATTTTTTCCTCCGGTCACTCCGTCAAGAGTCACGGCATTGCCCGCGGAAGCCGTCAGATCGTCAAAGACGGCATTGGACAAGCTGATGTCCCTTCCGGCGGAAAGACTTGCATTGGCCTGGGAGCTTGCGTTGTAGCTGTCCACTCCGACCATTACGATATCGCGGTTTGCCATGAACGTACTTGTCTCGGTACCGGCAAGCTTAATGGTTTTGATGTTGCCGGAACTCTTCAGGACGATATCGCCTGCTGTTGCTAGGACCGTTGCATGATCAAATATCGTGCGCCGACTCTGTGCAGTTATGTTTGCCGCATTTAACGTGGAATCGTCCAGCTTGACATAGCCGGCATTCAGCTGAGCCTCACCGCTCAGGGTAAGAACCGAACTGCTCATCTCCAGCCGGGTATCGGTTATGCTTGTTCCGCTTGCTTGCGCGCCGGTGATATACAACACCTTTTCTTCGTTTCCTGTGTTGGAAATCACGCCAAGCTTGTAGGTTCCTGTTCCCGACAAGGTAAGGGTACTTAGGCCACTGGTGCCTTGGAAGGTCAGGGCATTGACGTCGATGGTGGATGTTCCGGAGAACGTGTGTCGTCCCGAGCTATCCAGGACCAGTTCTTGGGCCTGGATCGTGGAACCCGACCAGGCAATTGTACCCGAGGAATCCAGGAGCACATCTCCCTGCAAGGCCTGCAAGGTAACGTTCCCTACCGAAGAAACGAGAGAACCATGAATGGAAATATTGCCCATTTCGGCCGTTACAGCGGCTCCGGTCAGATTGATGGAGGAATCCCTACCTTCGCCTGGTGCCAGTTCGACGTTCTTCCCGGCCCGAACGATCGCGTTCTGCAGATTGAGAGCAGAGCCTTTCAAGGAAGTATCCGTGACGACAATATCGCCCGTTGCTTTCAATGTGGAAGCGCTGGCGTCCTTCAATCCATTGCTGAATGTCAGGTCTCCTCCCGCGGTAATCGAAGAACCCTGGAGGGTCTCTACGACATCCGTCACCGTCAGCCCTGCCTTGGCATTCAGGACGGAACCGTTGCTCATGGTCAGTCCCTGGAGCGTAACGAGGCGGGCGTCGTTGAGGAACAGCGTCCCGTTGTCCATGGCGAGGGAAGCATCTGTCGCCGTCCAGCCGCTGGCCGTAACCTGGGCGTTGTTCAACCTCAGCGTGCCACTGCCACCCACGATGGTTCCGAGCGTGTTGCCCAGACTCGGCTGATTCGTACCGGTGAGGGTCAGGCTGGCATTCAGGGTTGTCTCGGAAGCGACATTCAGCAGGGAATCCGTCAAGGTCGTAGCGGCTTTGACATCAAGGGCTCCGACATTGACCATGGAATCAGTGAGGTCGGTTGTCCCGTTGAAGGTCAGGACACCATGGTTGGCCGTCAACTTGAGATATTGAGCCGTGACCGCTCCAAGATCCATGTCTCCTCCGGACTCCAGCATGCCGCCGTCATCGGAGACTGTCAGCGTCGCATTCGTCAGGTCGATGTCACTCGTAGCGGTAATTCCCGCATTGTCCAGTTCCAGATTTCCTTCGAAATCGACAGAACCGACATGGGCTGCGAGATCCGTCAAAACAACGGAACCATTACCGGTGAGATCCCCGCCCGTCGACAGAGTTCCCCCGTCGATGGACAATTCTCCGTTCTCGCTGACCGTGATATCATTGAATCCAAGATTCGCCGCCGTATTCGTCAGGGCGATGGTTCCTGTATCAGCGTTGATGGCTCCCTTGACCGCCGCATCATGCAGGGTAATGGAAGAACCTCCTGTGACAGTCAGACTGCCGTAGGAACCGTAGTATCCCTTGCCGATTGCCGATCCATTGGAGATGGAACCTCCGTTGGCGGAGACAAGGCTGTCGATGTCGTTGGCGTTCAGGGCATCGGCGCCAATGTTCGTCAATTGGACTGCTATTCCGTCGGCGGTTAGCGTTGAGAGCTTCACCGGACCGGCCAGGGTTGTCGCGCTTCCCGTGACATTCAAATGTCCGCCCGTGACGTTCTTCGTCCATGTCACAGTTCCATTGGAGGCCAGATTCAACGTCTTGCCGATGAAGGAGAGCGTGTTGGACTGGCTGCCGGATACGATCATGTCCGTCGTGTCATTGGTCAGCGTCAGCATGCCCGTGCCGAGGGCATTGTTCGCGCCCAGCGTCAGCGTGCCCGCGCCATAGTTCACATTGGAGGAGAAGGCGGACTGAGTCCCATTCACCGTCAGGGCTCCTTGGCCCGTAACAGTCAGCGTACCGGAACCGGTCAGGCTGTCTGCTTCCAGAGCCAGCTTCTGGCCATCGGCGATGGAAACCGTACCGTTTCCACCGATACCGGTATTCAGCAAAAGCCCGGAGCTATCGCCCAGATTGGCGATGAACAGCGTACCTCCATGGAAGTCAACCTGTCCGATCAATTCTCCGGAGTCTACCCCGCCGATTGTCAAGCCGGAACCTCCCGCCAAAGCAAATGAACCGGTCGTCCGCCCGGTGATGGAAGCGGAGCCGGACGTCATGGTTACGACGGCCGTATCCAGATCGTTGGTGCCGGTGAATGCCAGGGTACCGGTGGAATTCATGTTGATTCCTCCGACATGATCCAGCGTCACGTTATTCAAGCTCGCGGAGGATGCGCCCGCAAGGGACAGCACGTCATAACCCGCGAGAGTCGCTCCATTCAGAGTTAATTCGGAAGCTCCCCGGAGAATAACGGAAACACTGGCATTAGCCGCGTTCAGAGCAAGATGCTCGACGTTCATCGACGAGTCGGTCAGGGTGATCGTCTTCGTCGTGAAGAAATCGTCGGAATTTGCCTGGCCTGTCAGGGAAACGTTCGAATTTCCATTGACCGCCAGAATGCCGAGCGTTCCGAGATCAATCCCCTTGGAGTCATTGGCGATGTCAAGGTCGGCACCGTTGGTCAGCGACAGCGTATCCCTGATTTCCATCTTGGACCATGTGGCGCCGCCCTGGTCGGAAATGGCGATCTTAAGCTTCGTCGCATCGTCGTGCAGGTTCAGGTTGTGCGTCGAGACGCCCGTGGCATAGATCTGGGCTCCGTTGATCAGTTCGACGTCGAAGTTGCCTTCCGTGACGATTTCGCCGCGGACGGGGGCACCTTCGAAGTCATCTACCACTCCGTTGAAAACGATGTTTCCGGCTTCCGTCCTGATTTCGGAGGAAGCGTCCCACTTGATCTTGTCCTTATTGGCTTCCGTGATGGTGATATTGCCTGTCTTGAAGACCAGGTGACCGTTGTTCGCCACGCTGATGCCGGAGAATGTGGACTGGGTAAGTACCTCGGAGGTCTCAAGCGTCAGCGTCGTGTTGAGTTTGCCGTCCGTGCCGTCGATGGACAGGAAGGAGTTGCCCGTCATCGCCAGGGAGGAACCGTGAGCCTGCGTGCCGCCGGTGATGGAGAGTGTCGTCAGGTCAGTCTCTCCATTGACATGGATAGAGCCGAGTTCGACGACGGAGCCGGACGTTCCGTCCAGAGTGACGTTGTCCAACTGGAGCATGGCTCCGTTATTGATGGTCGTCGTGACGGCGTTACCCGTAAGATTCAGCGAACCTTCGGAAAGCTGAGTCGCCTTGTTGACAGTCAGGTTCGTTCCGGAGAGAGCGTTCTTAGTGCCCGCGACCGTATCACTATACGAAGCGGTAAGTCCGTCGATGAGGCTCTTGACAGTGACTGTCGCGTTTCCGGTCGAAGAGAACACAATGTTCTGCGCATCGATGGAGTTTCCGGCGAGCTGGTTCGTCTTGCCCGCGAGCTTGAACGTCTTGTTGTCCGCCTTGTTTCCGGCGGACAGGGCGGCGTCGCTGATATCATTGGTATGGCCTTCAGATCCGACGGTCAGGTCACCCTTGGTGGAAACGAGGGCTTTCTCGCCACCTTCTACGCCAGTGATGGTGTTGTCCCCGGCCAGGGTCAGACTGTCCGTCGTGGTGAGAGACGCCTGGAGATTATTAGCCGTATTGGTGATGGTCGTCGCTCCATTGACCGTGATACCGCTGCCGGACGTTGCCGTCTGGGTCAGTGTGGAGTCGGAGATCGTCAACGCGCTAGTGTCTTGGTCGCTGTACGACTTGAAGTTGGCCCGCGCGCCGTTGATGAGGGCGAGTTCATTGTCTCCTTCCGCGGAGAGGGTGATCTCACCCAGTTCGGATGTTCCGTCCGCAATATCCCGGGTAAGCGAATTGGCGGCGTAGGAACCGGAGAGCGTCAGCTTCTGCCCGTCCGCAATGGTCGTCTTCGCGGTGTTGATGTAACTGCCGGCAAGCTTTGCCGACGTGGAAACCGTCAGAGATGTGCTCTTACCCTCTTCGGCGTTCTTCATCAGCTTCAGTCCGGTCCCGAACAAATCTGTAGAATCGAGGACAATTGTGTCGCCCAGCAAGCTGGAACCGGAGAGCGTCGTATAGCTGCCTTGGAGCGTCAGCGTCTTGGCGGACTGAACGGTGTCGCCATCCAGTTCGTTGCCGGTGCCGGCAAGAGTCAGATTGCCGTTGACCGCCAGCATCGCGCTACCACCGCTCACTGTGGAATTGATCGTAATGTTGCCGTCTGTGCCGAAGGCCTGGGAGAGCGAACCATCAAAAAGATCGACTGTTCCGGTATTGCCGCCATCACTCCAGGTCGTGAAGGTAAGCTGGCTGCCATTCACGACCAGGTTACCGCCGTTTTGCAACGTCACGGCTTTGAGGTCGTAGGAGGTTTGCTTTCCAACCGCAGCGGATTTAGAGAAAGCAAGAGTCGCCTGATTGACCGTCGTTCCCGTCGTCAACGTGAGGACGGAATCCATGATCTGAACGTAATCTTTTGCCGCTGCCCCATTGACCAGAAGAGTGGCGGCGGAAATCGTCGATTCGGAAACATCCACCTTGCTCGTGTTCAGGAAGAATGTCAGCGTATCCGTTGCCTCGGCGTCGACATACTGGAATCCCGTGCTCTTGGAAGTCGGTTTCAAGACGATATCCTTGGCCTTCATCGTCAGGCGCTCTTTCTCGGAAAGCCCCGTCGTAATGCCACTCACCGTCAGCGTATGCCCGGATGCGTCGAGAGTTCCATAGGCGCCATCATCCAGCTTATTGACCGTCAGATCGCCATTGGTTACCTTCAGAGTACCCTGCGTATCACTGGACGGATTGGAACCGTAAACTCCGAGGCCGAGCATGCCGTTGAGAATTGTCTCCGCATTGCCGGAGACGGTCAGAGTCGCGTCGTTCCCGATGAACAGGAAACCATTGATAAAGGTAGGCTCGCCGTCAACGGTCAGTTGGGCTGTCTTAATATCCGTGGCGACATCCATCCATCCTCCGTTGATGTCGATGGCGGCCAGAGGCCCGAATGAGGATGACCCTGACGATCCCGCGGTAATATGAATCGTGCCGGCGTTCTGAGTGAGCGTACCGGCAAAGCCGCCCGCAGCAGTCAGCTTCAGAGTGCCTCCTTTGGCGTTCATCTCCAGCATGCCGCTTCCCGCGAGAGAGCCGATCGTGCTCGTGGAGTCGGTCAAGTCGATGGCGAAGGTCTTTCCATCATCGATCGTCAGCGTCTTGTCGACCGTATCGATCTGCGGCGCGCGGCCTTCGGCTGTCGTGTCGCCTATCAGGACGACCGTTCCGGAGAAATCATTGTTAAGCCCGGCAAGCATCTTGTACGTCTGGGCGACTTGGAGATTCCCGGTTCCGTGGAAGTTGGCGGCATTCGTAGATTCAAAGCCTCCTTGTGCCACCAGATCGCCGTTGAGGTTGACGATTCCATTGGCGTCGAGCGTGACCTTGTCCGTTACGGTGAGCACACCGTTGAGAGAAGTCTCGGGGGCATCTTTGGCGTTGATCGTCAGCGTGCCGGCTCCGCCAATACTCGTAGCCTGCGCGGCGACGTCGTGGTCGATGGTCAGCAGGCCGTTGTTGGTGATGGCGTCAAGGTTGATGGTTGATACGGAGGGAGACGTATCACCGTCGGTGATGAAGAGTTCTCCGTACTGGTTGATCGTCGTCGAAGTTGAAGTTCCCGCCAGCTTCAGGACATCCGTATCCTTGAGTTTCGTTGTGTGGATGGCCGTACCGGGACTTCCTCCCGCGATAACGAGAGCGTTCGTATTCAAGGTGTTGGTGCCGTCGGACGCGACCTTGTCCAGATACAGCGTGCCGGAGGAGCCATCCGTTCCCGTCGTCAAGACAGAGTGGGACAAACTGTCGTTGCCGGAGACAGTCAGCGAGTCCGTTCCCTTGAGATTCAGCTTGTTGTCTGCATCCACACCGGCGGTTTTGCCGGATACCGTCAGGTCTTTCGCCTGGATCGTACCGTTGGATCGGACGACGGTTCCCGACGTGTTATCAATGGAAAGCGTACCCTGGGCTATGAAAGAAGCCCCGCCGGTTACCGACAATTGGTCGGCGGTCAGGGCCGTACTCTTGTCATCGCCCTGGTTCAGTGTCATGGAGACGCCGTTCCCGCTGACGTTCAGCTTGGAAGTGCCCTCCATGGACAAGGCTTTCGTCGTCAGGTTCGCGTTGACGTTGACCGCGCCGTCCCCGGACAGATTCATCCCGACCAGTTCGCCCAGTGTCGTGGTCGTGGAGCCATTGTCGCCGATGTTCAGGATGCCGTTGGAGACATTCACGGTTCCGGCGAAATCGCCTGATCCGGTGTAGTTTACGGTTCCTTCGCCAGTCAGGGCGAGAGTACCTCTTCCGTCAAGGCCGCCGTTGATCGTGCTCGCTTCGGCTCCCGTCAGGGTCATGGTCTTGGAATCGCCGATCGTCAGTTTATGGCTCGCCGTATTAATCGTACCGAGGGAACCGTCGACTGAGGTATCGGAAGAAAGTACGACATAGCCGCCGAACGAACCCGAGCCCAGGGACAAGTGATTGCCCACAGTCAGCGTGCCGGTTCCTCCGATTGTCTTGTCGGTAGCCGTCAGGCCGTTGGCGGAAACGAGGTTTCCACCGACAGACAGGTTACCGATCACGGTCATGGCATTGGTGACGGTCAGCGTGCCGCCCACGGTCGTGGAACTGCCGGCAGTATCCGTCAAGGATGTTGCCGTGGCGGCCACATTCGCTTGAATATCCAGCGTTCCCCATTGCGAGACTGCCATAAGAGCCAATGTGTTGCTGCTCGACCCAGAGTCAGCGAGGGTCAGTAAAGCGCCGCTGTTAATCGTCGTACCGGTTGTGAGAGTCAACGCGTCGGCATTCGTCAGCGTTGTCGTACCGTCGACGATCAGGGCGGCGGCTGTAACGGAGTTGGCCCCCTGTGAGACGACATCGTTCAACGTAACCGTGCCTTGTTGACCGGTAGCAGTCAGGGCGATTCCCCTGAAAGTCTTGCTGTCCGCACTACTGACGTCAACAGTAACATTGGCACCCTTGAAGGTAGCAACGGAAGAATCGGTAGAAGCGATCTTGTTGACGATCAGGTCTCCGTCTGCCTCGATCAGGTTTCCGACTGCCTTTCCAACCGAAACCGATTTCAACGTCAGATTACCGGCGGCCTTCAGCGTGCCGCCTGCTCCTTTCAGACTGACGAGACCATTGATCGTCTGCGCCTCCTTCGAGGTCAGGGTCAAATTGCCGAAATACAAATTACCAGCTCCCAATTCCAGAGTGCCGGCTCCACTCCAGGATACCGCCGTTGCGTCGGTATTGACAATGCGCAGGTTGCCGGCGTTGACGATGGCTCCCAGAGAATCGGGATTGCTGGCGGTCTTGTGGTTGTGCAGGGACAATTCCGCGTTGGCGTTAATCGTCGTCGTACCGGCAATGGTTATTTGACCGGTTTCTTTCGCCGTGGCCCCCTTATCTCCGAAGTTCACCGTTCCGGCGGCGATCGTCAAGTTTTGCGCTTTCAGAGTAACATTCTTGTCGTCCGCGTCTCCCGTAAACGTGACCGTGCCGCTGGTTGCATCGGCAGCCGTGATGGTCGCATTGTCCATCGAGGAAACGTCCGACAGGGTGATGCCTCCGGCGGAGGACGTCAGCGAGCCTCCATTCAGAGAAACACTACCGGAGAGGGCAATGTCATTGACGGCGGAGACCGCCCCCCCAATCGCGGCCGTTCCCGTCGAAGTTAAAGCGCTTACAGTCAATATTTTACCGCCTTCAACACTCAGACTACCCGCGTTGGTGACGCTCTTGTCATTGGCACCCAGATTCATTCCGACGACGAGCTGACCGGACTTGTTGATCGTGATATCGCCAAGGGACATCGTGCCGGCAGCAAGTTCGACCTTCGCATCCGCTTCCGCCGCATCAGTCCCGATGATGACACTGCCGGCCGTGATGGAAGAACCGGCGGTATCAAGGGTGACTTCTCCCTTGCCGATTTGCAGGACACCCGTTCCAGCGTTCAGAGAGGTTGTACCATCAACACCATCTGTGACGGTGGCGTCCGCCAGTGTGATGGACGATCCTTGCAGCGAGGAATCCGTGATCGTCGTTTGCCCGGACAGATTGACGGCTCCTGTCGAATTAACGCTCGATCCGCCCGTGATGGAGGCAGTTCCGGACAGTTCCACGGAGGCGGCAGCCAGTTCGGCCTTGCCGTCCAGCGTGATGCCTCCCGAACCCGTGATGTTGCCGGCAGTCAGTTTGGTGCTTTGCCCCGCCAGGTTGATCTGGCCGGCATTGGTGACATTTTGCGGATTGGTTGAAGCTGTCGAAATCCCCGTTGCCGTCGTCGCTTGCGCCCCGTCGGTCATCGCCAGAGTACCGTTCGCAGCGATGTCAAGGGCACCGAGCTTGTTGTCGGTCGATGCGGCGATGCTCAGGGTTTCTCCCGCCCGGATGTTCGTAGCGTCCGCCTTGATGGTTGATGTACCCGACAAAGTCAGAGCCGTCCGGTTGCCGGCGTCATCTGTGCCGACATTCAGCGTTCCGGCTTGCAACGTCGCGGCGCTCAACGTGCCGCCCTTGGTCAAATTAAGCTCACCGTTAGCCTTCAGAGCCAAATTGTTAATTGAGATGACGGCCTCGTTCGCGGTGATGTTTCCTCCCGTGGATTGAATGGTGCCCCGACCATCGTTTCCCCAGCCATCGAAGGTGATGTTTCCCGTAGCTTCGACCGTTCCGCCACCGGCATTGGCCATCGTGAGGGTACCTGCCGCAATGGAAGCCGCCGTGATCTTGTTGCTATTAGTATTGTTGTTGTCTAGTAACAAATATTTGACATTAACTGCATTAGACACATTGAATGTGGAGTTGCCCCAGATGGTCAGTCTACTATTCGTAGTATCTCCACTTACGCTGGACGCGGACAATGTTTGACCGCCCGTACCAATGCGTGCCTCCGTTACCAGAACAAGGTCTCCCAGAGAGGAGTCATTTCCGTAAAGAAAGGCCGCCTTTGAGTCTCCTGAGGCAATTGTCAGGATTCCTCCCTCGTTGGTAATCTTCGCCCCCCAGCCGTGATTGCCGGTTCTGACGTCCAGCGTCAGGTTGGCTCCCTGGACCATGGAGATGGAAGAGGTTGTCTGGTTCGTCTTGAAAATGATCGTATGATTTCCTTCCGCAACGTTAATCGCATTACCAGAGCTTCCGAAATTCGCTCTCAGTTCCAAATTGGCAGCCCCCCCCAAGTTAACGCCGCCGGAATAATCGCCACTTCCGTTCACGAAAACGGCAGTACCCGTTCCGATAAGATTCAATGCCCCAGCGCCGGAAACAGCTCCATTGACGGTGAGAGTATGAGAATCCAGATTGATCGTACCGCCGTTGGCTGAGACCGTTAGGGCTCCGCTGTTCGTCAGGTCGCCTCCCGTCAAATTCAGCGTAGCGGCTCCCTCCTGCCCCATGGCGATGGATTCAACTCCCGGTGCGGCGTAATTAACCGTACCATTCTGAATATCCAGTGCCTTGACGTTGCCATTCCCATTGCTGTTGGAGAGCGTCAGAATATCCTCACCGACTTTCGTAATGTTGATGTTGGAGAACTGTCCCGAATATGCACCGGAAGAAACGGTCAAGGTGCGGACTGCCGTCGCATCGGCAGATACATTGCTGTTGCTTCCACCCGTCAGGCTTGCAATCGTCGCATCCGTGTTTTCCAGGCGGAGCTTGGCCACTGCCCGATTTCCTTCCAGAATAATATGCGCATATTGGGCAGCATTGGCATGTTCAAGCCACAGTCCGGCGGAACGTTCTCCGTCTGTATCTCCGGAAACACGGATCGTTCCGGAGAAGTCATTGGCGCTGTTCAGTTTCAACCACCTGTCACCTCCGCCTTGTTTTCCCGCTTGCCAATTCAACGTTCCGTCACCCGCCAGAGACTTCATTCGGATTACTTTATCCCAGTCGGAGATCAGAGAGACGGAATCATTGACCGTAACCGTCTTCTCAAATACCAGAGCCTCGCCGACGTCAGAATTGCAACCGTCCAGCACTCTGACGGTGGATCCACCATTCAGGGTAACAGGAGCCATTATGGTAACGACTGTTTTGTCATTATCACCATTATTGGGAGAAATTCGCAGCGTAGCTCCGTCATTGAGGACCAGACTGGAAACATTGGTGTCTCCAGTTCCGAAAACCTGCGTTTTGCCCCCGTTGACCGTATAAACATTCAGGATCCCTCCATTGACGGTGACCGTTCCGGTCAGATTCGCGAATACATTGGCGTCCGTGTACAAAGTCAACGAACCGGAGCCATCCTTGACGACATTTCCCGAGCCGGAGACATCGCCTTTCTGAGCGAGGGTATTACCACCGGAAATGTTGAACGTGGCGGTCGTATTGTCGGCAAGAACAATTTTGCCATCCTGTACGAGCGACTTGTTCGAGGCAGTAAAACCGGGGTCGACGAACAGAAGGCTGCCCTTTTCAATATTGTAAGTACCCGTAAATCCGGACTGGTCGTTAATCAGCATGGCCGTTCCGTCACCGTCATTCTTGGTCAGGTAGCTATTGCCGGTGAAAGGCATCGTGTAGACCATGGAGGCCAGTACCGACGGCATCGTCGTGTCCAGAGACGCTCCCATGGTCTCAATCTGATGAATCAAGCCAAGAACCTGGTCCTTGGTAATATTGCCCGTAGGAGCAAGAGCGATCGTTTTTCCATCCCAGGAATAAGTGGAATCGAACAGATCGGACAAGCCCGAGGCCGCATAGTTGACAAGGGCCGATCCACCCAGGTTCAGCACCATCATGTCGTTGGACAGTCCGAGACGCGGGGATGAAGTATTTAAAGAGGAATTCAAAATCAGTGAAGAAAGTCCACTTGGGGATGTCAGGTTGATTTTGGATACATCTTTGATGGCATCCGTATTGCCGATCACCAAAGAATTGATGTTGAGGGTAATTCCTGTCGAAGAAATCGCAGCATCCAGTGAGGCATGAGTCACACTTATGCTGCCTTTGCCGGAAAGGGCAAGGCCCCCCTCCGAGGAAACACTCAAATCCTTGATCGAGAGATTGCCGGCGCCGGTGCCTTCGCCCAGCGTGATATTAGCCGTACCCTTAACGGACAAGTCGGCTATGGAATTGCTGGTGCCAGCCACGGTCAAAGACGAACCGGAGGCTCCGGCCGCGACAACTACATGCCCCAGAGAGTTTGAACCTCCGGTCATCGTCAATGAGGAACCGTCCTGCAACGTCAGTATGCCATCTCCGCCGATTGTGGAATTGCCGGACATAGAGGCATCCCCGGACAAGGACAGGGAGTCGCCGCTTCCCGTCAAGGTCAGGACGGTATTGCTCCGCATGGTCAACCCGGAGGCCGTCAGAGATGTTCCGTTGAGGAAGACGAGCGTTCCGTTATTCTGCTGGGACGAGTTCACACCGATCTGGATCTTGACAGCGTTGTCACTACCTCCCCGAACATTGGAGAGGCTCATTGAACCGCCGTCGACCCGATAGGTACCGACGAATTCGTTCCAGCCCGATTCAATGTTCTGAATCCAGGCGTTCCCGTTGGCCGTATTCCGGATAATGGCGTCGCTGCCGCCCTTAAAATGGTTGTTTGCATCGGCCGTGTAGGCCTTCCCGGTCGTACCGTCGCCGGAATCAAGCGTTTTTTCGCCTTCGACTGCTCCCAGATATACAGTTTCAGTAGTAGTCGTCGTGACTGAGCGGACATTGTAGGAAGCATCCGCGCCGGGAGGCGTCACGGAAGCGGTGGACGCGGAGGCGGCGGAAGTCGACACCACAAAGGCAGTGGCGGAGACGAATGTAGCAAGAAGAGCCTTGCGAAGCGTGGGGGGGAGGTGGAGTTTCATAACGTTGGTTGATTAAAAATGGTTGAAGGAAGATTAAAAAGCAGGGGAGAGGATAAGGGTTCCGAAAACGGAACGACGACTTCCCGGACGCCGGAAAGAAGGAAATCGCATGGAAGAAGCCGCACGGCCATGTCCGCGCGCGCCGTTGGAAACAAAAGTTTTACGACGCATTTCATCAAATTGAAAATCAAACGATTGCGCAAGATTCGAGAAGTCGGACAGAATCCCGCAAGAAGATTCCAAAAGAGAGTTCGGACAGTCGCTATGTGGAAAAATGTCCGGTATCTGGTGTACATTCTCCACTCCAATACAATCGGTCATAGTTGCAAAATAGCGGATTTAGCATCCACTTGTTTTTTGCACAACGCATTCGAAGCCATCGTGATAAGAAATCAATCATACAATGCCAATTCCTTCGGCTTCTTGTGTGTCAAATTTTTTATATTCTTTTTGCAAAAGAAAAAAGAAAACACTTGATGACGGATGCTAAATCCGCATGTCTCTTAAGGGGAAAAAGAAAAGATCCGATTGAATGTTTGGAACGGCAGAAACAAACAAATGCGGAATCATAACCCGACGCGACCGGACTTCCCGATCTGGAACGCGGACTGCTCGAATTTTTCCTCCGGATCAAGCGGAACCTAGAAATCAAGCCTCTTACGGGACGTGCGGCCATGCCGTCAAAACGCCAATTCGAACAGTTCCCGCAACCGGTATACCCTGATAGTCACCGTCCGCAAATAATACCGATTATCAGCAGATCTGCACAGTGTTTTGCAAATGCCGGAATTCCCCCCCTATCTGGAAATACCGCCCTTGAGGAGTTCCCTCCGGCTTGCGCTCCAGCGGGAAAACTAGGCGACTGATTTCAATCAATTACAATATATCGACAGTATCGCGGCATCGAATAATCGCTAGCGACAATCACGATGCACCGATCAAGACCTTGCGTATTTTGTCCAATCCTCTCAACAGGATCCGCCGGGGACAGGCTATATTGAGCCTGATGAAGTTCGTACCGGCCTCTCCGTACATACTCCCGGCATTCACCATGAGCCTTTCCCTTTCTAATAGTGTCCGTGCTATGAAGTCTCCCGTCCGACCTGACGCGGAGCAGTCAATCCACACAAGATAGGTTCCTTCCAGAGGCAGAACGGAAAACTGTGGAAGCTGGAGACGGAAGAATTCTTTTAACGTTTCGTAGTTGCCGTACAAATAATTTCCCAGTTCTTCCAGCCATTCTTCCCCTTCGGTGTACGCAGCAATCAATGCATTGACAGCAAAGGCATTGACGTCGCAAACCTCATTGATATTAATGGCCCTGTCGATTTTCTTCCGGATATTTTCATCGGCTGCGACAATATTGGCGATCTGGATACCGGCAAGGTTGAACGCTTTGCTGGGAGAAATGCATGTAACCGAATGCATCCGTATCTCTTCGGATAGAGAGGCAACCGGAGTATACCGGAATCCCGGGCATACCAGTTCGCAGTGGATTTCATCAGACACAAGAAAGACATCGTTTTTCAAACAAATCCGGGCAATTTTCCCAAGTTCTTCCCGACTCCACACACGCCCGGCCGGGTTGTGCGGGTTGCACAAAAGCATGAGTTTAACCGCAGGATCGGATGCCTTTTGTTCCAGATGGTCAAAATCAATCGAATATCTCCCGTTTCGATAAAGAAGGGGACTATCAACCATAACACATTGATTATTATGGATAGATGAGAAAAAACAATTATAGACGGGAGTTTGAACGAGAACCTTGTCTCCAGGGGCGGCCAGCGCTTTGATGATGGCTGAGAGAGCCGGAACTACGCCCGTCGTATAGATAATCCATTCACGGAGGATCCGCAAACCGTGGCGACGGTCAAACCAGTCGACGATCGCATCGTAATATTCCTGGGGAACCTTCGTGTAACCGAAGATGCCATGGTCCACTCTTTCGCGCAACGCTTCAATCACGGAAGGAGCCGTGCGAAAATCCATATCGGCCACCCACATGGGGAGGATATCCGAATCGGACGGAGTATCCCACTTGTAGGAATTGGTTCCGCGGCGCGTAATGATTTCATCGAAGTTGTATTTCATGCTGTTTATTCTGTGATGGTCGTGGGATGACGGCATCGGAGTGATTCCGTCAATGTCTATTTCAGTTTAAAAGTGACAGTCGCACTCCCGGAACCGAGAGCCGCGGCAAGGCCGGAGGCGTTGTCGATGCGTCCAAGCCGTGCATAGGAGTATGATGTGGCAAAAGCCTTGTAGAAAAGAACCAATCCATCAGTTCTCCATAACATCAAGTCACCAGAATGAATGGCCTTAGGATTGACGAGTTCAACAGGCAAAGATTTGAGGATCCGGCAATATTTTTCATTTCCGTTGACGTCATCCATTATCACTGACAGAGGAAGCAGTGTCTTGAACGCGCTGGCGGTTACGTTGTCCGCAAGCGTAGCCGTAAAGGTTGATGTTCCGACTATGATTTCAATCGCGTTACTCATGGACTCGTTCTTTTGCCGTTGATGTTTCGTTGTTTTATCGCCACTTCCATGAAGGAGACTTATTCCGGAGATACCGGTACTTTCTCCGACCCGGCTCCATACCGGGAAAGCAAGAAAGGCCAGGACAAGAGAACAAAAAACCGTTCTGAAAGTTTTACCAAGGAAAAATGTTTTTTTCATCTTCGTTCATTTAAAAAGCGGGAGCCGTTTACAATAAGTCAGCATGCGCCATATCCATTCCAGAGGACCGAACAGGCAATAGCGCAACCAGATGCGGCTTAGGGCGGTTTCAACCAGATATACGCCGGCAGCTATCAACATGACGCAGGCGAGTCCGGTATCCGCTCCGAGCCCGAACCCGATCCCATAGAAAATTATCATGCCCAATACGGACTGTCCTATATAATTGCTCAAAGCCATTTGCCCCGGAGCTGCGAGTATTCCAAAAAAACGGCTTTCCCTGTGGCGAAGATATAACAGACAGAGAACCGACATGTAGGTCAATCCCAGAGGAAAGACACCGAACGTATAGAGGATCGAATGAGGGACCAGTCCCCAAGGATGCCCGTTCAACGAACTCCAGGCATAGAATACGGCAGCAGGAAGACCGATGAGGGTCCCGTACACGGCTACTTTTTTCAACAGTTCCTTGTTATCATCCAGATTGGCATACAGACGATTCCTGCCCATGTAAAAACCGAGCAGGAACAACCCCATTACTTTAAAGAAGCGATTGCCGTCGATAAACTCCTGCATTCTGACAAAAGCTCCCTGAACGAGAAATTTGAAGACGTCCGCGTAATTGCCGGCGTCCCTCAGCCAGAAAGCGAAGTTGTCATCTGTAATGCCGAATTCCGTACAGAAATGCTGCTGCATCCGGACGACAGGAGCGGACGGCACCAAGCCGGTGATTTCTCGCGCCACATCCGCTCCGACGGGAAAAATCAACAGAATCCCCGACAGGATGAGCAAAGTCCTGTTCGAAACATTCCGGAACAGAGGCAGTAGCAGGCCGAGCAAAGCATAGAGCATCAGAATATCTCCGCTCCAGATAAACATTAAATGCAAAAAACCGATGATCAGGAGAATTCCCATCCTGCGATAAAAAACGCGGAGCCCGTTTGCATGTCTACGCATGGCGTTTGCGATAATGATCGAAAAACCTATTCCGAACAACACGGAAAACATCGTATAGAATTTCCCGTCTATCAGAATGTATTGAATATAGCGGATGATCCGGTCAATACCGGCGGTAGGCATTGCTGCAGTCACATCGCTTTTTAAAAACGTGTAGAGAGAAAATTCGGGGAAGTTCGCCAAGCAGATTCCGAAGAGAGCCAGGCCTCTCAAACTATCGAGAATAATATAGCGTTCTTTTGCCCGAACCGGATGCACGGTGTCTGGATAGAGGTGTGTCATGAAGTTTTTCAAGATGTGAAAGTGATCACGGAACGATTCCGCAGGAAAATAAATACGATGCCCGCAGCAAGGAACAACAATGAGCCAAGCAGGGCATAACGCGTATTGAAAAAAGAGATGAAGAGCCCGCAAACAGATGTTCCTATCGTCGTTCCGAGATTGGCGGAGGTCAGGAACAAGCCGTTGGCAAAGTCTGGAGCCTCATGTGCGGCATCCATGATCATGTACTGCATGCTATTGCTTGCAATACCTGCCAGAATCCCCAGCACAAAGACAATAGCCGCCGCCGGACCAGGCATGTTACCCAGTACGAACAGCAACGTATAAGACGCCAGCAGAATAAAGGGGATGGAGGCCGCGCACCTTGCGGCATTCATCGTGAGCAGCCTTCCCGCCAAAATATTACCGATGATGTTCGCCAGTCCATAAACCAGCAGGACAACGCTGATCACCTCATAGGATACTCCCGTGACAACTCCCAGATAATCCGACATGTAACTGAAAAAACCGAACATGGCAGCGTTGATCATTGTAACGGCCAAGATGGACTGCCATATCATCTTCTTTTTCAGAACGCCAAGCTGGGCTCCGTAGGAAAAGCCTTCCCGAACGGGCAATGATGGCACGAACAGAACGGTTGCCGTCAACACGAGGACATTCACGGCGGCAAAAAACAACATGGCTGAGGAAAAAGAGGCAGCACCCGCAATGAAACTGGTAACCGGCACGCCGAGAACCATTCCGGCAGATACGCCGATGAATATTTTGGCGACTGCTTTCGGTGCTTCCGGTCTGGACACAGACTCAGCCGACACCGTAAAAGCCATGGAGACATAGACGGGGTGGAGGAAAGCCGGGATAGCCCGCGCAATCAATATGATCGTAAAACTGTCGGTAAACGCCGAGACAAGATTGCTGAGGGTAAAAATCCCCAATGAAAGCAGCATGACCGCTTTACGGTTGATCCGGGAAAACAGCACCGGCATAACAGGGGCGGACAAGGCCACGATCAGTGCGAACAGACTGACAGTCCAGCCGGCGAACGGAACGCTTACGTGAAATGTCTTTGCTATCCGGGGCAGAATCCCCACGACACCCATTTCCGTGTTGATGATTCCGAAGACTCCGACCGCAAGGATAAAGACCAGCAGGCGGCTTGGTCCGCCTTTGTTTTGATTATTCCCCTGTTTCATCGTTTGTCCTAAAGAATTCCGCAAGATCCGCTTTGTCCTGGGATCTTGCGGAATTGATGAGGGTTCTTGGCAATTGCAGCAGGTATACGGTCATTTCCCGGAGAAAGGTCATGCCACGTGCCCAGACTGTATGCCGCGCGTATCTATGGAGCAATTGCCAGGAGCCTTGCAATGGTCGTCCAGAACAATTTTCCCATAGCCGTCGGCTACAATGCGGCCGCTGCGCGGATTTTTGACGCTGTGGACCAATCCATTAATTTCAGCCTGGAGGCTGGTACATTCAAAAGCCAGGTCGGCATCTTCCGCCATGGCGCAGTTTTCCATGACCAGATTCGTAGCATAACACAGAGGCTGGGTCCCCGATATCCTGCAATTGACAAGGCGCAAGTTTCTGGAATGCCAACCCAGATATTCCCCATCCAATACGGAATCGTAGATCGTTACGTTTTCCGTGTTCCAAAAGGCATCCTTGGACTGGATTTCGGCATGATGGATTTCAACATTCTTGCAATACTGGAAGGAATAGTTCCCTTGCAGCCGAAACCGGTCAATCCGTATATCGGAACCGTGCATGAAAAGATAATCTCCATGGTCGACTTCCACATGGTCCAAATCGACATGGCAACAATGCCAAAACGTTTCCTGGGCATTGGACAACTGGACTCGCTCCAGCTTCAAGCCGTCCATGTCCCGGAACATTTTAGGAGCTTCAACCAGCGTATCCAGCATGAGCAAATTTCTGGAATACCAGATGGCCGCTCTGGCTCCCTCCCTGAAAATACAATCTCTCACAAGGAAATTTTCATTATGCCAGAAGGGATATTTACCCGTAAACTCACAATGGATGGCTTCAATGCCGGAACATTCTTTCAAGGCCGATTCTCCGGGAAGAATCGTTACATTGTCCAGCCTCAGGTTATGGGAGGCAAACAAGGGGCGTTCTCCGCCGTACGATGTATCTTTGATATGTTGTTTATTCATGATGATGGTGTTATTAATGTAAGAAGGATAACAGTGTGATTACAGAAGAGGAGGGAACGTATCTTTCCGGCTCCGTCGCAACATTAGAGTTAGAGTAACTATAATGATAAAAATTTCATGCCTCTTTTGTTTTGGGATAAATGAGTTTTACAATCGGTTGTCTCCTGTTTTCGGAGGACTGATCCGTCGAATTACGGAATAGCTTTTCCCGATTTTCGGGCAGAGGGTCTTCGAATCAGGAAGATGCTGAGAAGAACGATGCAAAGTCCTGTCATTTGGATCCAACTTATCGTCTCTGCTCCCAGCAAGGTACCCAATACAACGGCAACAAGCGGATTGACGTAGGCGTGTGTGCCTACTTCCATCGCAGGACGAACCTTGAGGAGCCAGATGTAACTCGTATAAGCAAGTACGGAACCAAACAAAATGAGATAGACAAGGGAAAGCCATGCCGAGGAGGATATAGCTTCCCACCGGACAGTATTCCCTTCACAAATGGCAAAGGAACACAACCAGAACATTCCTCCTGCAAGGAGCATCTGCCATGCTGCTCCGGCAAACTCGTTGACCTTTTCTTCCGAGGACGATTTATATTTTGCATACAGAGTCCCGAGAGCCCATGAGATACAACCCAGTACGAGGAGGGCGACGCCATATTCTGCGTGAATGTTTTCTTCAGTGTAGAATAATTGTTCGATGAATAGAAGAACTACTCCCAGAAATCCCGTGACGATACCGAGAGAAACAGCAGGAATTTTGAAATTTGTTTTCCACATGGGTATATCCAGGGCCATGATCCAAATAACGGTAGAAGATGCAATGATAGCCACGAGGCTGCTGCTCAGGTATTTCTGTGCCAGCATAATCACGGACATATCGATAAAGAGCAGGATAATTCCGCTGATTGCCGATTTCCGGATCAATCCGCCCTTAAACACATTCTCTCCCCGGATGCGGCTATATGACAGCAACAGAATCCCCGCCGTAGTAAACCGCAAGCCTCCCAGTAAAAACGGAGGAAATCCTTCGAGGGCGACACCTATGAAATAATAGGTAGATCCCCAAACGACATAGATCAGAAAATACCCAATCATGATCGCCAGCCATTCAGGCTTTCTTGCTGTGAGATCTTCCGTCATAAATTTTGTACGATCGTATAATGGGGAGGGGATATCAACTTCGGAAGTTCGGAATCAATCCCCGCCCAGGAGGATTATTTCAGCTTTTCCGTGAAGAATTCCGTCAATTTGTCGAACGGAATCAGATTCACCCGGTCATAGAGGTCGACATGCCCTGCCTTGGGAACCCGGTAAAGTTCCTTGGGTTCGGCGGCACGCTTGTAGGCATCTTCGCTGAACTCCCTGGAATGCGCTTCTTCTCCCGCGATGAAAAGCAGGGCACGCGGAGAAATCGTCTCAATATCCTCGAATGGATAGAAATTCATGAACTTCACGTTGCTGGTCAGCGTCGGATGGGTTGTCAGCCCGGGCGACTGGCCTTCCGGCGTGAACGCCCCCCTCGGCGTACGGTAGAAATCATAGAATTCGCGTTCGACGGGGCTGGAGTTCTCATGGATTTCATGCACGGTTCCACCGGTGTACTTCGTCTCGCCTCCCGTGAACTCGACGTAGCGTTGTTCCGCTGCGTCGGAAAGGATTTTCTTCCTTTGTTCAAGCGTCTGGGATTTTCCGAGGCCGTTGCGGTTGGCCGCCCCCATATCATACATGCTGACCGTGGCAACGGCTCTCAATCTCGGATCAATTTTGGCGGCACTGACGGCGAAGCTTCCGCTTCCGCATATTCCGATGACGCCGATCCGGTTCCGGTCGACAAACGGGCGGGTGCCCAGGAAATCCGCAGCAGCGCTGAATGCTTCGGCATACATATCCGGAGATACGGCATTCCGCGGTTTCCCGCCGCTTTCGCCCCAGAAAGGGAGATCAAGCGCCAGCGTTACGAATCCGCGCTCGGCCATTTTCGCGGCGTACAGATTCGCGCTCTGTTCCTTGACCGCCCCCATGGGGTGGCCGACGATGATCGCGGGGTATTTGGCACTCCCGTCCATCCGGTCGGGCAGGAAAAGGTTGCCCGCAACCTTCATTTCATACTGGTTGTTGAACGCCACTTTCTGCGGGGAGACTTTGGGACTCTTGTAGAAATTGTCCGCGTCTTCCGGCTTGTCCGCCGGGCAGGCTATGCCGCTTGACAGGACGAGAGCCCCCAGCACTGTCGAACCGATGGTTTGGGAACCCCGGGCGATGATGGATTTCATGTTCATGGTTTCTTTTTGGTTTTTGGCTATTCCGGTTCTTTTAACCGGATGATGGCAATATATCAGGGATTCCCGGAAACAGTTAGCCCGATCCTTTCGCATTCTTGCACAATCCTCCAAAACGAAGGTAAACGTGTTTGCCTTCTTCCGTCCTTTGCATAGAATCCGTCCATGATGAAACAGGAAAGGGAGACAACCGGTTCATCGTCCGGTACGGAACAGGAACGGCCCTCAGGCAAACCGCTCCGGCTCGCAGCCATGATTGAAAAATGGACGAGAGGGGAACATCAAGTTACGACGGCCATCCCCGGGCTGGCGCTTCACCGCAGGGAATCCCCTACGGAGCCGAGCTGCTATATGTTCTCCCCGCATCTTTGCCTCATTGCACAAGGAGTCAAGCGTATCCTGCTGGGGGAAGAAGCTTATGTCTACGATGAACGCAGTTTCGTCGTTTCTTCCGTGGAACTTCCCCTGGTTTCCTACGTTACCGAGGCAAGCCCGGAGAAGCCCTATCTGGGATTGACGCTGGAACTCGATGTCAAGGAGATCTCCAAACTCATGCACCACGACAGACTACCTTCCCTCCGTTCCGGCCCGACCGGCCGGGGAATCGGCGTCAGCAAGCTGACCCCGTCATTGCTCAATGCGGTAGAACGGCTTGTGGGCCTTCTGGAGACGCCCGAAGAAATTCCCATCTTCCGGAATTTGATTCAGCGGGAAATCTATTACCGGCTGCTGATGGATGAAGAACAGGGAGCCAGGTTGAGGCAAATTGTCGTGGCGGAAAGCCGCAGCGGCCAGATCGCGCGCGCCATCGACTGGATGAAGGAACATTTCGACCAGCCTCTCCATATCAAGGAGCTGGCAAAACACGCGGGTATGAGCCCCTCGGGATTCCACCAGCACTTTCGCGCACTGACGGCCATCAGTCCGCTCCAGTTCCAGAAGCGCATCAGGCTTAACGAAGCCAGACGGCTGATGCTCCAGGAAAACCTGGACGCGGGAAACGCCGCTTTCCAGGTAGGCTATGAGAGCCCGACCCAATTCAACCGGGAATACAAGCGCATGTTCGGGAAACCTCCCCGTACCGATATCAAAAGCTTGCAGGAAGTGTGAAGGGGAATAGAAGGAATGGAGCGGGTCAGCACTGGGACGATTCCCTGGAAATGAGACGGGTTGTCAACACCCGTTCTTCGGGAACGAACTGGACTTTGGGATTGATCATGCGTTTGAGCAGGAATTCAGCCGCGGTTTTGCCGAGAGCAACGGCATCCTGGAAGACGCCGGTAATGGGAACTCTCGCAATTTCCATTTCCAAGGTACCGGAGAACCCGGCCAAAGCTATTTGCCCCGGGATTTCGATCCCGTGTCCGAGCAGTCCCATTTCAACACCGATCGAGAGGGAATCATTGAAGCAAAGGACCGCCTCCGGCCTTTCCTCGCAGGCAAGGATCTGGTCGGCGGCCCTTTTCCCGGCCGCGATATCGGATCCTCCCCTCATCACCCATTCATCACGGACAGGCAAGCCGCCTTCCTTCATTCCAGTCAGGAAGCCGTTTCGCCTCTCCCTCTCGGCGTAGGAATCCAGGGCGGATCCGACATAGGCGATTTTCCTGTGTCCCTGGTCGAGGAAGTGCTGCGTCAACTTCAAGGCGCTGCCGAAGTCATCCACCATGACGACATCGGCTTTCCAATTGGGGATTTTCCTGTCGACAAACACCAGGGGACAATGGTGCTTCCTGATGGCTTTTGCCGCCGGAAGGCTGTCCCTCAAATGCAGGGGGGACCAGATGATGCCGTCCACCTGCCTTTCGAGCAAGGCGGAGATATCGTGGAATTCCTTGATGAGATTATTGTAGGAGCAACACAGGAAGATGCGGTACCCGTAGGAAGAGAGGACGGTCTCAATGTTTTCCAGAATTTCGGCAAAGATGGTATTGCCCAAATAAGGAAGGATCACACCCACCGTCATGGTCGGCTCTTTGTGACCCGTCTCCTGGGTGCTCCGGTTGGGAACGTAGCCCATGGATAAAGCCAGATTGGTAATGTCACGCTGCAATTGCTCACTGACTCCAGGCAACCCTCGAATGGCTCTGGACACGGTCATCTGTGAAACATTTGCAGCTTTTGCTACATCGCGAAGAGTAATCTTATTGCGCCTCATGAAATCATTCCCTTGGGGAAAAGTTGTGGGTTTACGTTAAAAGAAAAATTATCTAGAATCAAGAAAATACTCTATCTTCAACAATTTCAGTAAGAAAAACGTTACATATCGTTAGATACATACCGGGCAGTCATTCTGCGTAAATGCCATAGAAACGCAAAAATAACTCAATATCAATTGGAAACGATTCACCTCCCTCCGGAGCGATCCGATCCACCCGACTCCCGGTCCGTCTACCGTACGCCTGACGCTACGTCATACGATCGCTTCCCCGGACGGCTGCCTCCCGGATTGTCCGGATATCCGCTCCAAACGAGTGCCCGCATCAGCTTGAGGCAGAGAGAAAATACGTTAAAAACGCGATAAAAAATGCGCGTCCTCCGGATTCCCCCACCCCTTCTTTTGATCTCCCCGGATTGATTGTCAATCGATGACGCATATTCTCCCGCGTCCATGAAACCGGGAGGGGATGAAAAGCCGTCTGAAATACCGGCCGCTCGGCCGACGTATATCCCTTCTATGAAGATTCCCCCATCTCTCGCCGTCCTGGGCCTGTTCGCCGGAAGCATGATTCCTCTGTCTGCCGGAGAAATGCTCCCTACCACGGAATCCGTCCACGACCTTCAATTTCCGGATCTGGCCTCTTCCTGGGATGAGGGCATGCCGCTTGGCAATGCCACGGTCGGGGCCATCATCTGGCAGAAAGGCAATTCCCTGCGTTTCGCACTGGACCGTACCGATCTTTGGGATCTGAGGCCCACGGAGTTCGTCGAGAGCGATATCTTCCGGTTTTCCTGGGTCAGGGAACATGTCCTGAACAATGACTACGGCATTGTCCAACAGAAATTGGACGCTCCCTACAATGCTCTTCCCGGCCCCTCGAAAATCCCCGGGGCCGCCCTCGAATTCGACATCTCCTCGCTGGGCAAGGTCAAACAATCGCACCTTTATCTGAAAGACGCCGTTTGTGAAGTGACCTGGGAAAACGGAACTTCCATGCAAAGCTTCGTCCACGCCACGCGCCCGGTGGGCTGGTTCGCGTTCGACAACGTCCCGGAGGATTTTGTTCCGCGACTCGTCCCCCCCGCCTACCGCAAGGGAGAATCCGCCTCCCATGACAATTCCCACGCCGGGGCCGACCTCGACCGCCTCGGATACAAGCAGGGCCGGGTTGCCGTCACGGGCAACACCGCGGACTACCACCAGCAGGGTTGGGGGGACTTTTCCTATGACGTTTCCATCCGGTGGAAGCGCGAGGGCAAACGCCTGACGGGAGTCTGGGCCGTCACCTCGTCCTTGAGCAAGGACCAGGCCTCGAATCTCTGCCGCCAGGCCATGGCGGAACCCGGCAGTCAGCTGTACGCCACCCACCAGGACTGGTGGAACACGTTCTGGAAAAAATCTTCGGTTTCCCTTCCCGATCCCGTTCTGGAAAAACAGTACTACAACGAAATCTACAAGCTCGGATCGACAACCCGCAGCAACTCCTACCCGATCTCCCTCCAGGCCGTCTGGACTGCCGACAACGGCAAGCTCCCCCCGTGGAAGGGAGACTACCACCACGACCTCAATACCCAGCTCAGCTATTGGCCTTGCTATACGGGCAACTATCTGGACGAAGGGCTCGGCTACCTGAATACGCTCTGGAACCAGAGGCAAACGCACAGGCAATACACGAAACGCTATTTCGAAAAGGACGGTCTGAACGCGCCGGGCGTCTGTACGCTGACCGGCGTCCCCATGGGAGGGTGGGTCCAGTATTCCTGTTCCCCTACGGTTTCGGCGTGGCTCGCCCAGCATTTCTACAAGCACTGGCAGTATTCGCGCGACAAGAAGTTTCTGAAGGAGCGCGCCTACCCTTATCTGAAAGACGTGGCGACATTCCTCGAACAATTTTCCACGGTCGAGAACGGCGTACGCAAGCTCCCTCTGAGCTCCAGCCCGGAAATCCATGACAACAGCATCAATGCCTGGTTCCGCGACACGACGAACTACGACCTTGCCCTGATGCGGTTTGCCTTCAAAGCCAGCGCCGAACTCGCGACAGAACTGGGGTTGAACAACGATGCGGCACACTGGAAAAAACTGGAAGGGCAGCTGCCCTCGTTTGCCGTCGACGACGGGCAGGCTCTCGCTTTCGCCCCCGGAGAACCCTACCGTGGTTCTCACCGCCATTTTTCGCACGCCATGGCCATCCACCCTCTGGGCTTGCTGGATTGGGACCGGGGAGAGCAGGACCGGCAAATCATCCGCAGCACGATTGCCGGACTCGACCAATATGGTCCGGGTGCCTGGTGCGGCTACTCCTACAGCTGGCTCGGCAATATGAAGGCCCGCGCACGCGACGGAGAAGGAGCCGCACGCGCCCTCCGCGATTTTGCACAATGCTTCTGCCTGCGGAATACCTTCCATGCCAACGGCGACCAGACGGGCAGCGGCAAATCCGGCTTCACGTACCGTCCTTTCACGTTGGAAGGCAACTTCGCTTTTGCCGCGGGCGTTCAGGAAATGCTGCTCCAGAGCCACTCCGGTACCGTACGCGTCTTTCCCGCCATCCCCGCTGACTGGAAAGATGTCCGCTTCGGCACCCTGCGCGCCAACGGAGCCTTCCTCGTCTCCGCCGAGCGCCGCCAGGGAGAGGTGGGTCATGTTTCCATCTACTCCGAGCAGGGCGGAAAACTCCGTCTGGAAAATCCCTTCCCCGGGAAAACGCCCGATACACACGGCAAACCCTTCCGGGAAGAAAACGGCATCCTCATCATGAATACCCGGCCGGGAGAAACGATCTCGCTCTCCGCCCCCCCAACCGCCGGCCGCGCAGTCAAATAAGAACACATCCTATTCCATTCCTATACATCATGTCTTCACATTTACTTCTTCGACATAACCGCATTTTCCAAAAATTATGCATTCTGTTCGTTTTCGGATCCATTCATTCAACCGAAGCAGTCCTTGTGAAAGATGATATCCTGCAACGGTTGAACGACTTTGATTCACAGGCCTGCCTCCTCGCCCTGAAGGATCAAAGCCCCCATCCGGATACCTACACCCTACCGCCCGAACTAGCGGCGCAAATGAAAGAATTGGAGCAACTGCGCACTCAGCTCCAGGACATGTCACCCCCCGATAACAATGATGGTGCTATAGCCCGTGCCGCCGAGTTGTTGAAGTCGGTCGACAACGCCTTGTTGTCCAATCCGCTGATTCGAGGGAAAAAAGTCCTCGCTATCAAGCGCCACTTTCCGGGAAGTGCCCGCCAACGTACCGGAGGCGGTCTTGGTCTAGCACCCTCCAACTTCCAAAACAACTCCGAAATCGGTAATCCTGCCAAGGGTTGGGACAACGAATTCGTGTTCTTTGAAATCGGCAACAGGGAAATACGAGAACAAAATGCCTACAAGCCCGCTCCAGGCATGATCATCTCGGATCCGGAGCCGCACTGGTCCGGCGAGAAAGTCATGTTTTCATCCATTGGGACGGAAAACAGATGGCACCTCTTCGAGTTGAATTTCAATGACGAGACAGTCACTCAGCTCACGCCTCCCGAATACAAGGACTTTGATAGTTTCGATGGTTGTTACTCGCCCGATGGTTCTTATATTTTCTGTTCCACGGCCACCTTTCTGGGCCTTCCCTGTACCAATGGAATGAACAAAATGTGCGGACTGTTCTCCTACAATCCAGAAACGAAAAAGTCCAGGCAACTCACATTTGACCAAGACAGCAACTGGAACCCCGTCGTCATGGACAACGGGATGATTCTCTACCAACGGTGGGAATATGCGGATCTTCCCCACTCGAATAGCCGCATACTATTCACGATGAACCCTGATGGGACAAGCCAGCTCGCCTTCTACGGTTCTAACTCTTACTTTCCTACGGCCTTGTTTGGAGCCCGGCCCATACCTGGGAAATCGGGTAAATTAGTCGGTATCGCGGGAGGGCATCATAGCGTCTCACGGGGAGGACAAATGATCGTCTTGGATCCATCGGTCAGCCGCCATGAAGCCGAAGGCGTCATGGCGGAAATCCCCTTCCGTGGTAAAAAGGTCAAACCCGAAGTACGAGATAGATTCCCCGACGGTAAATGGCCTCAATTCTTACATCCTTATCCGCTCAGCGACAAGTATTTCCTTGTATCCATGAAACGTTCTCCTCATGCGTTGTGGGGTATCTATCTCGTGGATGTATTCAACAATATGACTCTTATTGCCCAACAGGAAGATACCGCCATTCTGGAACCCGTCGTCATTGAACGCCGCCCAGCTCCCCCTATTATCCCATCGCGTGTCAACCCAGAGTCCCAAACAGCTTCAGTCTTCCTGCAGGATGTTTACTTTGGCAATGGATTAAAAGGAATCCCGAGAGGAACAGTCAAAAAACTCAGAATCGGCTCCTACAGTTTTTCTCCTTGGAGCCAGGGAGGCCTGCTAGGTACCATTGGGCTGGATGGTCCGTGGGATATCAAACGTATCCTGGGAGAAGTCGATGTCGAACCGGATGGTTCGGCCATGTTCACCGTGCCTGCCAATGAACCTATATTCGTCCAGCCCCTGGATGAAAACGGCAGAGCCCTTCAGATCATGAGAAGCTGGTTCACTGCCATGCCAGGCGAGAATGTCTCCTGCATCGGCTGCCATGAAGAACGCGACGCCGTCGTCAAAGCCAGACAGACTATTTCTGCATTCAAGGCACCTCAGCCCATCCAACCGTTTTACGGCAAGGAACGGGGGTTCAGCTTCATACATGAAATCCAACCTATTTTGGATAAAAAATGTATCTCCTGCCATAACGCAGAGCGTCCCCAACTCCCTTATTTCAAAGGAGATAAAATGTTAACGGACTGGAGTTCCGGTATTTCCGGAAGAGGAGACCACGCTTATTCCGGCAAATTTACGGAATCCTACTACCAGCTCCAACGGTATGTCCGTCGTCCGGGAATTGAAAGCGACATGCACATGCTCACCCCCATGGATGTCCATGCCAGCCAAACGGAGCTCTTCCAAATTCTCGACAAAAACCACCATAACGTTCAATTGAACGATGAAGAACGCCGCAAACTGGCATGCTGGATCGACTTGAACGCTCCCTTCCATGGAAGGAGGTCCGATATCCCTTGCTTCGACAGGGCCAAGCAGGCGTGTAACTTGAAAGCGCGATATGCCCCGCTTTTCCAAGTTAGGCTTCCGGATCTGGAATGGCTCCCGGAACGCCCGGTGAACATCACCCCGGAACTTCCAAAACCGCAAGCCCTCCCAGATACAACCGTTCCCTCCCTTCCAGGCTGGCCCTACTACAAAACAGGTTCCGGGTACAATGCCCAACACCAAATCGCCTTGGGACACATCAGGAAAAGCATCGATATTGCCGACGGAATCGAAATGCACCTTGTCAAAGTTCCGGGGGGGAGCTTCGTCATGGGTAGCTCTCGGCAGCCGGATGAAATGCCCATGAGTGTCCAAACCATTCACAAACCGTTTTGGATCGGCCAATTCGAAGTCACCAATGAACAATTCGCCGCCTTCTGCAGAGATCACGACAGCCGTACGGAACACCGTCACGGTTACCAGTTCGGCAGACTGGGATATCCCCTGAACAAACCGAAGCAACCGGTCGTTCGTGTCTCTTGGCAGGAAGCCTCCGCATTTTGCAAATGGTTGTCGGAAAAAACTGGTTTGAAAGTTTCTCTGCCCACGGAAGCTCAGTGGGAATGGGCATGCCGTGCCGGGAGTGGAATGGCTTATTCCTTCGGAGATCTGGGGGCAGACTTCGGTAAATATGCTAATCTCGGAGATAAACGCCTTCAGGAATTCGCAGCCTGTACAGCACACAAATTCTACGAAAGCACCCGGATTCTGGACAATCCGAATCGCTACGATGACTGGATTCCGCGCGATACAACCATTGACGACGGAGGATTTGTCTCGGAAGATACAGGCCGTTACCGTCCCAATTCATGGGATATCTACGATATGCACGGCAATGTCTGGGAATGGACACGCTCCCAGTACAAACCCTATCCATACAACCATAACGACGGACGTAACGATACAGCAGACGAGACCGCCATGCGCGTCGTGCGCGGCGGTTCCTGGTATGACCGTCCATTTAAAGCAACCTCCAGTTTCCGGCTCCCATACAGAGGATACCAGAAAGTCTTCAACGTCGGCTTCCGTATCCTCATTGAGGAATGACGGGAGTATCTCCTTGACAAGGGGGAGCGGATGGGAGAGACCCATGGACGCGGAAGCTCCCATCCGTCTCCCCACCCGGATACCCCCATTCATTCCATGCACGAAGATATCGAACTTCCCAAAGACCGCATTCCGGCCCTTCGCGTCGAGACCATGCCATCGGACACCAACCAGAACGGCGATGTGTTCGGCGGCTGGATTATGAGCCAGGTCGACCTGGCCGGAGCCAATACGGCCATGCGCTACGCTCTCAGCCGGTTCATCGTCACCCGCGCCATCAGCAGCCTGACCTTCGAAGCTCCCGTCATGGTCGGAGACGTCGTCTCGTTCTATACCGAAATTGTCAAGATCGGACGTACCTCCATCACCGTCAAAGTGGAAGTTTTTGCCGAACGCCTGACAAAACGCTGGAACAACATTGCCAAAATCACTGAGGCAGAATTGGTATACGTCGCACTCGGGCCGGATAAAAAGCCCATTCCCCTGGAGGAATCCCGCGCCAATTTTACCAAATTCTGCCCCTTGTAATCCCTAGGCTTCCCGGTTTTCCGGATGAAACCTGCGCAGCCGCAAAGCATTCAGGATGACCGATACGGAGCTGAGGCACATGGCCGCGGCAGCAATGACCGGCGACATCAGAATCCCCCAGACGGGATAGAGCGCGCCCGCCGCGATCGGAATCCCCAATCCGTTGTACACGAACGCAAACGCCAGATTGGATTTCATGTTTCCGACGGTAGCCGCCGAAAGGTCGAACGCCGTGGAGACGACCTTCAAATTGCCTTTGACCAAAGTTACGGCACAACTTTGCATCGCCACGTCGGCTCCGGTTCCCATGGCAATGCCGACGTCGGCTTCCGCCAGAGCCGGGGCATCATTGACGCCGTCTCCCGCCATGGCGACCACGTAGCCTTTTGCCTTGAGAGATTGCACAAGTTTCTGCTTGCCGGCGGGAGTCATGCCGCCATGGTATTCGACAATTCCCAGCTCACGGGCAATGAACCCGGCGGTAGCCGGAGCATCGCCGGAAGCCATGACAATATGGATGCCGCGTTGTTTCAAGGCGGCCAAGGCATCTTTCGTGGATTCCCTCAATTTGTCGGACAGGGAGAACGCCCCGGCAAGCTTGCCGTCAACAGCGGCAAAAAGGACAACTTCTCCCCTGCCCCTCTCCTGTTCCGTCCATGACGCCAGAGGAAGGACATCGACCTTGCTGTCTTGAAGCATCTCGGCAGAACCCAAGAGAACATCGCGACCCTCCACACGGCCGGATACTCCGCCTCCGGGATGGGACATAAAGCCCTCCACCGGAGAAAACGCCAACTTCCTGTGTTCGGCCTCGCGGACGAAAGCCCTGGCAATCGGGTGTTCACTGTTCCTTTCCAGAGAAGCGCACAAAGCCAGCAAGGCATCTTCTCCATCCTTCTGCAACACATTCATACCGCTCATACCGGGGCGCCCCTCCGTCAGCGTGCCTGTCTTATCAACGACCAGCATGTTCACCTTGCGAAGCGCCTCCAAAGCCGCGGCATCACGGAACAGGATGCCGAGCGAAGCGGCCTTGCCCGATGCCACCATCATCGACATGGGCGTTGCCAGTCCCAATGCACACGGACACGCTACTATCAACACGGCCACGGCATTGATAAACCCGTGCCCCCAACTCGGATACGTACCCCAGATCCCCCAGCTTAAAAACGTCAAGACGGCAATGATCACGACAGCCAGGACAAAATACCGGGCTACCCGGTCCGCGATCCTCTGCATGGGAGCTTTGGAGCGTTGCGCCTGGGCAACCTGGCCGACGATCCTCGACAGCACCGTGTCGCTCCCGACGGCCTCCGCCGTCATTGTGAAGGTGCCGGTCGTATTGAGAGTCGCCCCAATCAAACGGTCTCCGGGCCTTCTCGGCACCGGTATCGGCTCTCCCGTCAGCATGGACTCGTCCACATCGCTCTCCCCGTCCCGCAGAGTCCCGTCCACAGGTACTTTTTCTCCCGGGCACACCCGCAGAATATCTCCCGGATGCACCCCGCCGAGAGGAATATCCTTTTCAGTCCCGTCAGGCAAGACAACCCGGGCCGAAACCGGAGCCAGATTGATCAGGGAACGGATGGCTTCCGCCGTCCGCGCACGGGCCATATTTTCAAGGATCTGCCCCAGAAGGCTCAATGTCATGATAATAGCCGCGGCCTCGAAATACACCGGAATGGTGCCATGGGACATAAAGGTAACCGGAAACCAGCCCGGCGCTACCGTAGCCGCCACGCTGTACAGGAAAGAAACCACCGTTCCAAGGCCGATTAACGTCCACATGTTGGGGTTGCCCGTCCGGACGGAATCCCACCCACGAACCAGCAACGGCCATCCGGCCCACAAAACCACGGGAACGGCCAAAGCCAATTCCACCCAATTCTGAACCGAAGGTCTCATCAAATCGGTCACATGCCCTCCCATCGCCAGTACGGATAATACGACGGTAAACGGCAGGGAACCATAGAACCTCCGCTTAAAATCCGCCAGCTCCGGGTTTTCCTCCTGTTCTCCGGCTGAAGGAATCTCCGGTTCCAATGCCATGCCGCATTTAGGACAGGAACCGGGATGGTCCAGCCGTACCTCGGGATGCATCGGGCAGGTATAAAAAGTCCCTTCCGGTACGGGAACCGTGGAAACCAGCTGGGAATCACCGATATATTGTTCGGGATTTGCTTCGAATTTCTCCAGACAATGCCTGCTGCAGAAATGGTATTCCCTTCCCTTGAAAGATGTTTTCAAGGGAGAATCCGGGGAAACATCCATACCACACACAGGATCCCTGGCGCAACCGCCCGGAGCATCCTCCTGCGGCTTTGAGTGATGGCAAGACATATTCATATTGTGTAGACCACAACGATACCGTATCTGTTACAGCACTGACAAACTACAGACGAATATCTTCGGCATGGTCCGCCTGAAGGAGGAGCTGTTCCCTTTTCAAGAATGGCTTGATCCGGAAAATTGCCAAAGCGTTTTTGGAGAAACCCTTCCCGAAACCGGGGAGATGTTTATTGATGGCCCAGGCATTTCTGTTATATTTCCTCTCAATCATACCTATGAACATAGCCGCTTTTGAAGTCCGGGATGACGAGAGACCCTTCTTCGCCCGATACGGGAACCGGGAGGGGCTGACTCTGCATCTCCACCCTTGTCCTCTCTCCCCTTCCACTCTGGCTCTGGCGGAAGGATGCGAGGGGGTCACGACACTCGGACAAAGCCGGCTGAACCGCTCCCTGCTACAAGAACTCCGGAAGATGAACATCCGTTACGTTTCCTCTCGTACGGTCGGAGTCAATCATATCGATATCCGGGCCGCCGAAGAATTCGGGATCCAGATCAGCCATGCCGAGTATTCGATCCACGGCATTGCCGATTTCACCATTATGCTGATGCTCAACTGCCTGCGTAAGTATAAGCAAGCTCTGTTCCGCGGCAACGTCAACGACTATTCACTCACAGGGCTTCAAGGCCGCGAAATGAGGCATTTGACGGTAGGCGTCATTGGCACCGGTTCCGTCGGGACGGCAGTCATTCACAGCCTGAGCGGATTCGGCTGCCGCATCCTGGCCAGTTCGCGCCACGAGAATCCATCTTTGTCAGGGCTGGCGGAATACGTCCCTCTCGACGACCTGTTCCGCCTAAGCGATATCATTACCCTGCACGTGAGTTTGACGGAAAGCACTCGCCACCTCATCAACCGCGACACTCTTGCCCAGATGAAAGACGGAGTCATTCTCATCAATACGGCCCGCGGTTCCCTGATTGAGGTCAATGCCCTGATTGAAGGCATCGAATCCCAAAAGATCGGAGCCCTGGGCGTAGATGTTTTCGAAAATGAGGAAAGCATTTTCCACCAGGACCGCCGCAGCGACATCATCAGCAACCGCGACATGGCCTACATCCGCCAGTTTCCGAACACCGTCATGACCCAGCACATGGCCTTCTACACTCTGGAAGCTGTCGAGAGCATGGTCCGATGCGGCATCGAAAACATCCTTTCCATGGATGCAGCCGATTGTTCTCCGGAGAATCCTCCTCCCTGCCTCTCCTGAAAGATTCCCTCCCTCATGCCCGTATATGGAAAGAGGCGGAAGATCCGTCACCTCCCATCCTATCCATGAAAAAAACACCTTTCCTCCTGTTCCTTCTTACTTTTAGCCTTACAAGCATCTCCGCGGAAGCCGGAGAGAACGTTCCTCTCTCTTCATTAAATCTCAACATGATGACGGCCGGATTCGGTTCCGTCCGCGCCGACAGGTCCTCCTCCGGAAAACCCATCAGTCTGAAGGGCAAGGAATACAAAGGAGTAGGTACCCATGCCGACAGCAAAATGATCATTGACCTGGGCGGCAGGGGAGAACGCTTTACGGCGCTTGCCGGTGTCGATGACAACGCCGGAGGTCCGGGTACCGTAACCTTCCGCGTCACGGGAGACGGCAAAGTGCTCTTTGATTCCGGCGTCGTCAAAGCAGGTGAAGAACCCCACAAAATCGACGTATCCCTCAAAGGCGTCAACAAGCTGGTACTCGAAGCCCTGGCCGGTCCCGATGGTAAAAATTACGACCATGCCGACTGGGCGGATGCCGTTATTACGATGGAATCCGGCAAACCCGTCGCCATACCTGACGCCACCGTCATCCAGGCCGGTACCGACGATATCGGCATTTCCCTGCTGGTTGACAAGGACAACAACGTTTTCCAGCAACATATCGGCTCGGAAACGGATACGGCAGGCATGTTCCGGCATGGAGCATCCAAAAACCCCGCTTATCCTACGATCAATAGCACAAATGACTTCCAATTCTGGGGGGAACCCGCCCTGCATGCCATCCATGCGGACGGCCACATGTCCACAGCTCTCAAGTTCCAGAAATCCGACACCCGGCAACTCGACGCCAACACGACATTGACTACGGTCACGCTCAAAGACCCCAACTACGAATTTTACGTTAACCTCAATTACAAGAGCCACAAGAAGCTCAATGTCGTCGAGCAATGGACGGAAATCAGCCATCGGGAACCCGGCAACGTGACGCTGACGAATTTTGCATCCGCTGCCATGACGTTCCGTTCCGGGGATTTCCGTCTGACACATTTTGCCGGCGGATGGGCCAACGAGTTCTCCGTGTACGAAACACGGCTGACTCCCGGTTCCAAAGTCATTGAGAACAAATGGGGTATAATCAGTTCCAACGAACGGCAGCAGCACTTCATGCTCGCAATAGATGGTGAAGCTACGGAAACCAGCGGCAAGGTTCTGGCCGCCAGTCTGGCATGGTCGGGCAACTACAAGCTCCAGTTCGAATTAACTACGGACAACAAGCTGGTCGTCACTGCCGGCATGAATCCCTGGGCATCCGCCTATACGCTGGCACCCGGCAGGAAGTTCACAACTCCGCGGCTCATCTACACTTTCAGCGACAAAGGCAAGGGAGAAGCCAGCCGCCGCCTCCACCGCTGGGCTCTCGCCCATGGCCTCCGGGACGGACACACACCCCTGCGCACGATCTTCAACAACTGGGAGGCAACCGGCATGAACACGAGTGACAAAACGATCGTGCCGTTCTTCAAGCCCGCCCACGATCTGGGATTCGAACTTTTCTTGCTGGACGACGGCTGGTTCGGCCTTCCGAACAAGGCCCGTGTGCTCGGCGAATGGGAACCGACCCCCATCATGCATCCGGAGGGCATGTCCGTCCTGATCAACGAAGCGGGCAAGGCCGGTATCGATTTCGGTCTGTGGGTCGAGATGGAGATGGCCAATCCCGAGGCCCGTCTCGTCAAATCGCACCCCGACTGGCTGCTGTGCGAGCCCGATCGTCCGAAACACCTCCAGCGAGGCCAATACGTCCTTGATCTAAGCAATCCGGAAGTTCAACAGTTCTGCATCTCTTCCTTCAACAAGATCATCAAGGACAATCCCGGCATCTCTTTTGTCAAATGGGACTGCAATAGCCCGTTCCACAATCCCTATTCCAAATACCTCGGCAAGAACCAGCAACACCTCTGGATCAATTACACCCTGGGGCTCTATCGCGTCTTCCAGGAAACGGTCAAAGCCAATCCCCGCCTGCAGATGATGCTTTGCTCCGCCGGGGGAGCCCGCTCCGACTACGGCGCGTTGAAATTCTTCCACGAATTCTGGGCCAGCGACAACACCGGTCCCCTGAACCGCGTCCGCATCCAATGGGGATATTCCCATATCTTCCCTGCCAAAGCCGTTGGAGCCCATGTCACCCACTGGGGGAACCAGCCCTTTAAATTCGCTTTTGACGTCGCCATGAGCGGAACGCTCGGCATGGACGCCGATCCGACCAAAATGTCGGACGAAGAAAAGAAGATCACCAAGAGAGCCGTCGCCGCCTACAAGGATAAGTTGCGTCCCGTCGTCCAGTTCGGCGACCTGTACCGCCTTGTCTCCCCCTACGAAACCAACCGGGCATCCCTGATGTACGTCAGCCCGGAAAAACGGGATAAGGCAGTCGTCTTCTTCTATCAGACCAATGACGACCAGGACGGATTGACCGTCAAACTCCAGGGGTTGAATCCGGATGCCAATTACGTGCTGGAAGAAGTCAACATCGACTCTCCCGACAAGGCAGCCTGTGCGGAAAACGGCCAGACGCTCTCCGGCCGCGATTTGATGGAAAAAGGACTTCGTTTCAATTGCAGCAAGAGATTCGACAGTGCCGCCCTTTATCTTCAAGCCCGGTAATCGGTCGCAATTGTTTCCCTCAGGCAAGACAGAGGAACCGGAACCCCCGGTTCCTCTTTTGCTTTGATATCGTTTGTTTCATAACGATCCAATGGCCTCTTCATGAAAAATTCAACTGCTCCTGCTTGCCGAAGTGAGCCGTTTTCCAAGAAATAACCTGGTCTCCAGTCAAGTAGTACACAATTGATATCGGGAAGCGATACTACGAGGCCTATTGCCGCCTGTTCCGGAAAAACAAGGGAACCCCGTAACGTCCCCCCCTCTTCACGATAAAGACAAAACGGCACCAGAGAGACTCCCTATTATCTCTGGTGCCGTATGCTATGACAGGAGGTTGCCCCCCCGGCAAGATGTCCGGTTGATCAATTCAGAACTATTTCCTTGGTTTCCGGAGTAACCGGATACCTGTGTCCATTCACAATCAACGTAAAATTGTCATTGCTGCTGACGAGGATTTTATCATTTCCGTCAAAAACAATATCGGTTACTATATTACCGAATCGTAGATTTTTCAAGCCATGTTTCCCATTTATTTTTTTCAGGCTCCATAAAACCTCGCGGTTGATAGCATCTACATGCCGGAATCCCATGATATTTTCAATAAACAGGGAAATAGGGCCCAATGCAGACCAACCGCAGAAATTGGCACGATAACGGTGCTTGAAATCTCCGGCAGGTTCGTCGGCATCAGGGTGGTAACACTCCCAAATCGAATGAGGAGAAAAATTCTTCCAGGTTCTCAATTGCTGGCGGACGGTATTTTCCGCATTCTTGTCCGCAAGTTCGACATATCCGTAATTTTCCAGGGCTTTTGTTCCCATGTACACCATCGGCAACCAAACGCTCCCTTCCCAATAATTGCCCTGGGGATGGAACTCCGGATCGCTCCGGAGCATGGAAACCCAGGGATATTTGCCCCCGAACACTTCCGGATCCTCCGCCAGCCTGGCCATCCGTTCGGCCTGTTCCGGCGAGGCGACTTTGGCAAGCAACGGCCAGAATGAAGCGGGAGTTTTGACCCGGCACGGCTTCATCGTGGCAATTTCCACATCGTAATAGCAACCATCCTCCTCATCCCAATAAACATCGTTGATCGTTTTTTTCAGATCTTCGTATTTCTGACTCCAAACGGCTGCTTGTTCACTATTTCCCTGGGCTTCAAACAAATCTCGGATACACATGGCTGCCAAAGCCTGTTGGGAAATAGCATCCACCCAGAGGATTTTGTCATAGCCGTCCCTGAGCACTTCATGCTTCAACCGATCCAATTCCCGGTGCTTGGCAGTCCAGTATTCCTTGTCTTCACGGCTACCGGACTTCTCATGCTCGATCTTTTTAAGAATAGCCTCCCGGAAATCGCGCGTTACCATGTAATCATCGGCAGCAATCCTTTCCCCTTTGGAAGAGCGCCCCAAGCCACGGCCACGGGGCGTGTTATCCATTCCGCTCGTCAAACCGGTCCAGGCATGACCGATATGGCCGACATCCGTCACAAGCCTCTTCTGCACGGGAAAACTCTTGCCGTGGGGCAGTGCGTATCCTTTGGGAGTCGTATTAAACCAATCGAAAAATTTCTGCAGGTACTGCTTTTCATTCAATATCCGGTTCAGCCGCTCGCGATCATTGGAAAATCGGAAATAATCGCGCTCTATCCAAGCAAACAAGGGGGGGTTGTCCAACCATTCCACCTTCAGGGGAATTTCTTTCCCGTCGATTATCGGTACGTAAAAATTATCCAGGCTGGACATGCCGGGAAAGTCCTGCGGTGCATACTTGCAGAACAGGGACATGAAACAAGTATCCCAGATGAAAATCGGAGCCGAATGGGCTTCGTCCATGTAGGGCGACGAAGGAAGTCCCTCCGGACCTTTCGTCACGCGGGAATGTGCAATCGTCCACGCTTCATAATACAAATCCACCAAATCGCGTTCCGGAAAAACGGGATGAGGAATCCGGGATTTCCAGTCGCCTCCATCCGTTGCCGACAATGCAACCGTACAGCAGGCAAGCCCTATCGCCGCCACCTTCAACAACTTAGTCGTATTGCCCATTCTCACGAACATATCTCAAAATACGTGCCAAATCAGGTAATCTTTCTAAAAATAACGACTTTTAACGTAAGCGCCGAAAAAAAATCCCTCTGCCTCCCTGATCCATCCCACTTCTCAATCAACGCAAAACCTCCGTTCTTGCCCGAAGGCCGGAACGGAGGTCTTTTTCAGAAAACGGCAGATCATTCCGCCGGACAAGAAACATGAGATCAGTTTTTGTCCTTCAATCCAACGGCAACCTTCTGGAACGTCGGTTCCTCAATCTGCTTGATGGAACCGTCGGCATACAGCACGCAAATGTAGTCGGCATGGCGTTCCGTGACAGGCAGGACATATTCCTTGAAATCGGCATCGGTCCGGATGCTCTTTCTTTCCATAGCCTGGCCATCGGACAGCCATGGAATACCGGACAAGAGCTGGCCTCGGCTGATCTGGATACTGGATGAAGGATTGGAGGGATCCTGGCTGTTATCCGTCCAACTCGTATAGGAAACGGTGTCGGGAGTCGCTTCCACGTAATCGGTACGGGAATAGCGAGCCATATTGCGGTCGGCCGGGCAACGGAACGTTGCAGGCAGGGACGGCGGCACGGCAGCCGAGCTGGGTTGCTGCTCGTAAGCCGTCAGCACATACGGAGCAAGGGCAACCCACCATCCCATGCTCTCATCGTAATTTTCCGTCGTCTCATCGTCATCCATGCCGCTGCAAGGCAGAATGCCATAATGATCCTCGGCATACTGGGTTCCCAGATGCTTGAGTTCATTGAAGTTCGCCATGCACTGGGTACGGTCCGATTTACGCTGGCTTCCCAGAAACACCGTATAAGCAATACTGGCCAAAGATGCCAGAATCGCAATGACGACCAAAAGTTCGATCAAGGTAAATCCTCGGGAAGATTTTCGGGGAGAAAAGGAAATATTCATATTTTAGAATAAACTATCATACGTCTACCGCGATGCAAAGCAGAAATAGGCCGGGGTAAAAACCGTTTTACCGACCTGCTCTTCAACGACCCATTCTGGCTCTCAGGGAAGGATATCACGCAGAGCTTCCATCGGACGGCAAAGACGTACGCCCTTCTCCGTGACGACAATCGGCCTGTTGATCAATTCCGGATGTTCAATCATCACATCAATCAACTGATCGTCAGTCCATTTTTCATCATCCAAATGAAGTTCCTCATAGATATCTTCACCGGTGCGAATGAGACCACGAACGCCAAGACCTGTCGCTTGAATCAATTCCGCCAGTTTTTCATGCGTTGGCGGGGTTTCTTTGTACAAAATGATTTCGGGTTCTTCTCCGGCCTCACGAATCAGCTTCAACGCTTCACGGGACTTGCTGCAGGATGGATTATGGTAAATGGTGATCTTTTTCATGCAAATATTGCCGGGCAGGCACATCCCTCCGTATCACGGAATCGCAAGAAAAGTCCAGACAATCCAGAGGCATCTTAAAACAGTTTGGGGCGACCCCTCGTTGTGTGGAGGAGCCGCCCCGCTGTGTTTCTCTTTTATTGCGTCTTCTGTTCCTATCAGAAGTTGTACCGGTAGCCTATGCTCCCGTTGGCCGAGGTCATCCGGCTCCGCAGGTCCGCGTTGGCTTCCACAAAGATCGTGCCCTGGTCCCCGGTCGGGATGCTCAGTCCCGCACCGAATTGCAGGCCCGTCGTCCCCGCCTTGCTCCCCTTCACTCCACGGCTGAAGCCGGGCACGCCCACGAAGCCCACCTGCGCTTCGTTCCGCGTGTCTCCGAAGTCCTGCGACACCTGCGCCCGCACTTCCGCCAGGGATTCGCGACCGAACAGGTTGCCTCCCGTCAGGCCCATCCAGCGCACTCCCGCCGAGACGGTGCCCGTCGTGGCGTCCATGCCGCCGGCGCGGAGTCCCGCGCTGCCCGCACCCTCTTCCGTGTAGTCGTCCACGCTGCTCTTGAGGATGGAGACGTTGACGAGGGGCTGGAGGATCGCGCTGTTCTCTTCGTTGAGACTGATGTCGTAGGTGCCTTCGTACATCGCTCCCCACACCTGCCCCCCGGGCGTGCCGTGGCCGGTGTAGCTGCCCGAGCCGCAGGGGACGGTGCGGTCGATGTCGCTCTGGCTCCACCCCGCCGTCAGGATGACGTTGTGCCCCCACTTGCCGCTCTGGTAGCGACCGAAGAGGTTCACGTAGTAGACTTCCATGTCTCCGCTGAGGGAGTCGGCCGCCGTCGAGGTGAGTTTCCCGTAGCTCGCCGTCATGGCGAGCCCCGCGGTGAATTTGCTGCTGAGGTTGGCGTCGACCCCGAAGGTGCCTCCCCAGGTGTTGTACTGGTAGCCCGCTTCGTCCCCGTCGGTGTTGAGGCGGTTGTAGGTGCCGGTGGCCTGCAGCCAGGTGTTCCACAGGGGGAGGTCTCCTTCGTAGCTGTACCCGTCGGGCAGCCCCATGGTGGTCATCCGGTTGCGCACCAGGGTCTGCTGGTAGCGGTAGTCGGCCTGCAGCGAGCCCAGGAGGCTCGTTACCGTGCTGCCCGCGGCGGCGGCCATGGTGCGGCTGGCTCCGGCACGGTCGTGGGCCTTGATGGAGGCGTCCACGGCGTTGAGGAGGGCGGCGAGGGTGCTGTCCCTGTCGGTGGTCTGCGGGTTGACGGTGACCAGGGCGTTGTCCATGAGGGCTCCGCCGCTGCGGGCCGTCTCGCTCTGCGCCTGGTGGACGTAGAAGCCGTTGCGGTTGGCGGCGGTGGTGAGGATCATGGTGCCCTCGACGGTTTCGACGCGGGACTGCGACGGGTCGAAGTATTTGCCGAAGAGTTCGTCGAAGACGAGGTTGATGCCTCCCTGCTGGCTGACTTTGGAGGCCAGGGCGATTTGCAGGGGCATGGTGCCGTGGATGACTTCCTGGCCGTCTCCGGCCGCGAGGCGGACGGTGGCTCCCTCGGCGATGTCGAGGGTTTCCCTGCCTCCGGTGGTGACGAGGGGGCTCGTGGAGGAGAGGCTGCCGGAGGCTTCGGTGTTGAGGATGAAGCCGAGGGTGGAGTCTCCGCTGACGGTGCCTCCCCGGCGCAGGGTGAGGGTGTTGTTGGTCCCGTCCCCGTTGCCAGCGATGAGGGTGGCCGTGGAGCCGCCCGTGAGGGTGAGGCCGGAGTAGGTGGCGTCCCCGGAGGTGTAGTCGAGGGTGAGGGAGCCCCCTCCGGAGGCGGCGAGGGCGGCCGCCTTGCTGCCGGTGCCCGCGAGGGTGAGGGAGGCGTCCCTGCCGGAGGCGGCGAGGGTGCCGCCGAAGTCGGCGAGGGTGCCGGCGTAGGAGGCTTTCCCGGTGAGGGTGAGGCTTCCTTCCCCGGCGAGGGTGCCCAGGCCGTTCCAGGCGGTGAGGGTGGCGGAGGTGTCCGGGGTGTCGAGGACGAGGCGGGTGGCTTCCCCGGTGACCAGGGCGATGCCGTCGAGGGCTCCCGCGGCGGTGAAGGTGGTGGTGCCCGCCCCGAGTTCGAGGATGCCCGATCCTGCCGCGCCGCCGAGGGCCTTGACGGTGCCGGCGATGGCGGCGCCGGAGGCGAGTTTCAGGGTGGAGTCTCCGCCCAGGAGGATGGAGCCGGAGGCTTCGTCCAGGGCGCCGGCTTCGAGGACGGACTTGGCGCCGGTGAGGGCGAGGGTACCGTCCCGGCCGACAGCAAGGGTGCCGACGGCGGCCGAGGCTCCCTGTCCGGAGAGGGTGAAGGTGGCGGCTTGCGCGTCTCCGTCGCCGACGGTGAGGGAGGCGATGGAGTGGGCGGCTCCGACGCGGGTCAGGGCGATGCCGCCTTCTTCGACGGTGAGGCTGCCGCCGAGGGTGGCGGTGCCCCCGATGGTGAGGGTGGCTTCCCCGGTTTTGGAGAGGGCGGTGTGTTCCCCGGCGGTGAGGTTGCCGGCGAGGACGGAGTCGACGAGTTCCCCGTCCTTGTCGCGGTCGTTGTAGAAGCGGACGCGGGCGGTGCCCGTCCCGTCGCTGTCGATGGCGAGGGTGGTTCCCTTCTGTCCGCTGAGGTATTTGACGGTGAGGGGTTCCGAGTCGCTGCCGGGCAGGGTGATGCTCATGTCCCTGTTGACGTAGACGGCGCGGTAGTCGACGAGGTCGTCGTACCCGGTGATGTTACCTTCCTTGGAGGCCTGCCAGACGGAGAGGTTGCCGCTGACGACGATGGAGCCGGAGGCGGAGTCGACGGACTCGAGTTTCAGCCCCCAGGTGCGCAGGAGGGGATCGAATTTGATCTGTCCGGCGGTGAGGTTGAGGGCGCCGTTGGTGAGGGTGAGGCTGATGGTGTTGGAGGCTTCTTCGGGTTCGGCGTAGTCGGGCAGGAGTTCGTCCTTGCCGTACATGATGGCGAGCTTGTCGAGGAAGTACTGGCTGAGTTCGTCGTCGGAGCGCAGGACCATGACGGAGTCCCCGGCCATGGTGACGGAGTTGGCGTCCGGGGTTCCTTCCCCGAAGTTGAGGACGGTGGCGCCGGCGCCTTCCGTGGCTCCGGTGGAACCGTGGCGGAAGATGGTGTTGGCGACTCCGAGTCCGATGTCGGCGGTGTCGAGGGAGACGGCTCCCTGTCCGATGCCGTTGACGACGTAGCCGGAGGCGAGGGTGGCTTCCTTGAGGGAGGAGGCCGTGAGGCCGCCCAGGTCGATGTCGCCGTACTGCGAGGTGGTGTCGGCGCTGACGCGTCCGGTCCAGTTGGAGGCGCCGGTGAGGCTGCCCCCGGAGATGGCGATGGAGTTGGTTCCGGCCAGGCCGTTGAGTCCGAACGTGCCTCCGGCGACGGAGAAGAGGACGCCGCCCAGGTCGGCGGTGTCGGTCACGTCGAGGGAGACGCTGCCGGCGCCGTCGGCTCCTCCCGTGAGACGGACGGTGAAGTCGCCGTCGAGGGTGCCTGCCAGCGAGCCGGAGCCGAAGCTGAGGGTCTGCCCGGCGATGCCTTTGACGGCGGCATCGGAGAGGACGTTGAGTCCGGCCAGGGCGATGGCCTTGGAGGCGTCGCTTCCGAGGTCGAAGAGGGTGGCGGTGCCGGATGCGTCGGCGGTGCCGAGGGTGAGGTTGACCGTGTCGGCGAAGGAGGCTCCGGAGGCGTCGAAGGAGGCGTTTTCGAGGGTCAGGGCCGAGGTGTTGCCGGCAATGTCGGACGAGGCGATCGTTCCGGCCAGCAGGACGGTACCTCCGCCGGTGACGCGGGCCTGTCCGTCGCCTTCGGTCGAGAGGGTGATGGCTCCGGCCAGGGTGTTGGGGGAACCTTCTCCTCCGTCGGCAAGGACGAGGCCCGAGCCGTTGCCCAGTTCCAGGGCCGTGGAGAGCGTTCCGGCCGTGCCGATGGCGAGGACGGCTCCGGATCCGATGGAAACCGTGCCGTAGCCGGTGGAGCCGGTTTCGTCGGCGATGCCGCCGATCATGGAGTTCACCGTTACTTCCGCATCGTCGGCGATGCGGAGGGTGTGGGCGGAGCCGACGTTGACGGCGCCGTAGGTGTGTCCGTCGGTGAGGGTCAGCGTGCCGGCGTCATTGTCGTCGCGGGCGACGTTGACCGTGTCGGCGAGATCGTAGAGTCCGGTGACGTTGGCCGTGCCGGCGAAGTCCTGGTCGAGGACGAGTTCCCCGGCTCCGTACTTGTTGAGGACGAGGGAGGTGTCGGAGGCGAGGTCGGCGGAAAGTTTTCCGACGGTGGCCGAAGCCCCTTCGGAGACGGCCAGGTTGAGGCCGGAGCCGTCCTTGACGCTCATGGCGGCGGAGACGTCGGCGAGGCCGGAGGTTCCGTATTCCAGGACGCCTCCTTCAAAGGAGATGCTTTCCGGCGTGCCCATGGCGGCATCCGACGTGACTTTGACGGTACCCTTCTGCAGGGAAATGCGCTTGATGGCATTGGACGCCCCATCGGCCTTGGCATTCTCGAGGACGGTCGTACCGATGCCGGTCATGGCAAGTTCGTCCGTGGCAATCGAACCGTCTCCCGTGAAGGTGTAGGTCGTATTGGTGTCTACCATCATGAAGATGGGGGCAACTCCTTCGCCGTCTACGTTGACGGTCCGGTCGGTTTCTCCGATGGAGGGGGAGCCGAAGTAAACGACCTTGCCTGTGTTGGTGCCGCTCGTATCCCCGGAAACGGGAATCCAGTTGGAGGCAGACGGATCCCATGTGGCGACGGAGGCACCATCCCATACCCAGGCTTTGTCCGTATCGACGAAGGCGACGAGGGCGAGGGTCGTCATGCCGCCGGACGAGGCGGTGTCCAGCTTGAAGGAGTAGACGTTGGAAACGTCGTTCCAGTTCATGACGGAGCTGTCGTCCGCGTAGGCGTTGCCGGCGAGGATCTGCTCCGGCGTCAGGCTGCCCTGGGTGGCATAGGTGGCGAGGGTGTAATTGCCCGTGGTGAGCTGCGAGAGGTAGGTGCGGGAAACGTCGATGGTGAGGTTCCCGGAAGAGGCCGTCGACGTCAGCGTGCCGGTGATGGCCAGCGAGGCCGTGGACGGGGACGTAATCAGGCTGTCCAGTCGCAGCGAGCCGCCGAGAGCCAGGTTGCCCGCCACGGTGGCCCGGGCGCCCCTGCCCAGCGTCATCGTGCTGCGGACGATCAGGTTGTCGCTCGCGGCGAAGGTGTTGTAGGAGGAGAGGGAGAGGTTGTCGACGCTCAGGGCTCCGGTCAGGGACGTGGTTTTCACGCTGGCGGAAGCTGCTCCGGCCACGTTGACGGAGAGGTCGCCGATGGACGACGCGTTGCCGCCCGCCAGGGAACCGCCTGTGAGGACGACTTTGTTGGCGAGGGTTTTTCCGTTGACGTCCAAGGCGCCGGTGCCCGACACGTCAATGTCGCTGTTCCCCAGGGCCGTGTTCGACCCGGCGCGCAGCGTGCCGCCCGAGACCGAGACGGCGCCGATAAAGGCGGAATTGGCATAAGAAAGCGTCTGGGTGCCTCCTGTAACGCTCAGGGAACCGTTGCCGGAGAGTTCGCCGGAGAGTTCCTTGTCGGCGCCGGAAAGTTCCAGGGCATCCTGATCGGTTGCCAGGGAGATGGAACCGGCACCGAATCCTCCGGAAAGGACGAGTTTCGTGCCTGTCGCGTCTCCGGCCTTTCCGACCGAGACGCTGCCGGCAATGGCATTCGATTCGTTGGAGAGGGTGTAGGTCTGTCCGCCCGTGAAGTTGATGGACGAACCGGCGGCGGCGGTGACCGCCGTTCCCTGCGTGATGTCGGAGGTATTGGCGTAAGTCAGAGTAGAGCCGGCAGCCGTCAGGTTGATGGCGCCCTTCCAGACGCCGGCACCCGACAGGATGATGCCGCCGGCGTTGATGTCCAGATCCGCCTGTGACGTATTGGCTCCGCTCAGAGTCAATGTCCCGCTGCCGTTCTTCAACAGGCCGATATCGCGGCCGGATGATGCCGTCATGAAAATGCCAGAGTAGATTTCATCCCGCGTCTGTGTCACGGAAAGGAAACGCTGGGAAGCCCGGTCGGTTTCAGGAGTCCCATAATCGCCTCGGAATTCTCCGGCCCCGGAAAGATTGCCGACAGTCAAGGCATTCGTTTTGGCTTCCGCCAGGGTCGCCCCCGTGAAAAGCCGGTTGATGATCACTTTAGCCCCTTCATCCATAACCAGGTCCGGCGTTCCCGTAAACAGGGAATGTTCTCCGGCAGCCGTCGAAGCATTAGTCCCGAAAATGAGATAGTTGTTCCCCGTACCTGCGATATTTAGTGTACCGGAGAAATCGTGTCCCAGAGAAGAAATGAACAAATTCGATCCGTTGACCACCATGTTCAAAGTCCCAGTCCCGCTCAATGAACCGCTGTTGTAATCCCCGTTTCCTGTCAGTGTTAACGCGGCATTGCTGCCGACCTTGTAACTGACTCCGTTTCGAAGATCCGTTGCAGCTTTGGTGCTGTCCAGCAATTCCAGAAGGCCGCTGCCGGTCACGGCAAGCGTAGCCCCTGTAAAGTCACCCTTGAACTGAAGCGTCTGACCGGTACCAAGCGCCTGGGTCAACGACCCTGCCGCGGCCGTAGTTCCGGCATCGACTTTGAGGATGGAATTGCTTCCCAGCGTAAACCGGTTATTCAGCGTCCCCTGGTCGCCAGACCACAGAAGAGTTGCCGTGGCACTGTCGGCAATATTGATCGAAGTCAGGGAATCCAGCCCTTCGGAAACAAAACCCAGGGTAGAACCGTCATTCAGGGTCAGCGTCCCCGTTCCCAGGGCACCGGCCGTATTGGCAACCAGTTTGGCGGATCCGACGGAAATGGCTCCGTTCCATCCGGTATTGGCCAGATTCATCGTCAGGCTTCCGCCCGTTAGCGACAGGGAACCGCTCCCGGAAATGGTTCCGTTCGTCCCGGCATTGAAGGTATAGTCCCCTCCCGTTACTTCCATGGAACGGGGCTTGACCGTTCCTACGATCGATACCGTTTTCTCGGCGGCAGCATCGGTAAAGACGACTTTGTCGTTGCTGTAGAACTGATTGTCGTCGCTTCCCTCGGCGATCCAGGGAGTCAGGCCGCCCTTCGTCTGCCATGTATTGCTGTCGGAATCCCCGGCCCATGTCAGTGTGACGTCTGTCTTGTCGTAAACGAGCTGGAGCAGATTGTCGGCTCCCAGACGATAGTCGATTTTGTCGCGGGAATCCTCGTCGATCGACATCCCGGTGATGGAAATCCTGGACTTATCCAACCCACCGGTCAGCGTGAACATATTGTAGGTATAGCTCCCGGAGCCTCGGGAAGCCAATGCGGAAATATCGAAGACAACACCTGATCCAAGAGTGATGCTGCCACCGTCCGAAACGGCATATTGCAGCGTGTCCGTATCATCCAGGACGACGATGCTGCCGCCGTCCAATGACAACGTCCCCGTCAACGAACCATTGGAGGCCGATGTCGTCGTCAAGGTGGAACCGGCGATCAACGACGGGAAACTCAATTTGCCGCCGTCAAGATTGAACCGGGTACCCGAACCTACCACGGGAAGAGTCGTCCCTTCTTCTGCTCCGGCAACCGCTTTGCCATTGACCGTCAGCTGTCCGTCCTGCGCCGTGAAGGTACCGTTGAACGCGGTCAAATCGCCGTTTAATATCTGGGTCCCCGTTCCCGTTTTGACCAAATTCACACCTGCCTCAATACTGCCGGCATAGGTCATGCTGTCCGTTCCATTGTAATGGACAATCAATGAGGCGGAATCCAATCCCGATTTGTTCACGATCCCGGAATTAAATGCCGAAGTCAAACCGGCAATGGTCGTTTCGGCAACACCCAGGGCAAGCCTGGTGCCATCATGATCGAGAGAAATCACAGCATTTTGAGCTGCAAATTCATGACCCAAAACAAGATAAAGTACTTTATGAATATTGCCTCCCGTAACTCCTCCATCCCCATTACTCAGGTGAATTGTTCCCGTAAAACGATTGCTTTCAATAGCATCGGCACCGTTGATTTCCAATCTATTTTGATCATTAGGAGAGCTATCCGAAGCACCTGCTTGCCGTTCGACAAGAAGATTTCCGGCACCATTCAATTGGGAAAGAATCAGAGGCTTGCCCCAGTTATTCAAGTTGATCTTCGCCTGGTCCCCCTCCTCAGCCGTCTGCTCAATCGTCAATCCGCGATTGATCCTATTGTTGGCGGCACCCATCGTCATGGTACCTCCTTCCTGAAGGGTAAAGGCCGTATCAATGTTATTCAGACGATTATCTCCACCTGCTTCATCCGGAAGAGTGATCACAAGAGTAGCACCGGAAGAAACAACCGCTCGTTCACCCAGTCTAAACACCGTATCCAAAGGCATGGAAGCATGATCATTCGTCGTATTCTGCCAGGTTAATGTACCGGACAGAACATTGACCGTTTCCACATCAATATCCGTATCGACAAGTTTCAGTGTCGTACTGGACTCGATCGTACCCAATCCGTTTCCGACAATATTGCCTTCAAACGTAAATGACGAGCTGGAAGGTCCTGTAAATGCGAGTTCGGAATCTCTATTCAGGGTAATAGTCGCTGACGCCGAACCGACAGGTCGGGCATTTGCACCACTTTTCGATGTAAGTTTAGCTCCTTCGCTAATTGTGATATTGCCATGGTACTGTCCATTGGGGCCAGTCAGAATGACTTCTCCTCCACCCGCAATCGTTAAATTGGCCGTACCGGCAGTACCTGTTAAAGTTCCGTTGATAGTGATCGTTCCGACTCCTCCCAGATAACCGTTGTAATCGTCACCCTGTCCAGTCGTGTCCGGTGTATATTTGTCCGTATTGAGCGTAACAGAACCTCCGATAAGCATATTTTTGACTCCAGTCCAGGAATCCACGGTATTCAGAATACCAAGAGTACCTCCATTCAGAGTCAATACAAAAGAACCGTCATTGGCAGTTGTTTTACCAATTCCATCCGCACCAATATTGATTGTACCGCCCTCGTTGAGGATAACGGACACCCCTCCTCCGGGATCACGCTTGTAAGCTAAATCAAGCCCCTTGATATTCAGAACACCACCATTATCAACATTGACCTTTGCTTTGTCGCTTGTCGAGGAAACCGCACTGAAATGGGCTGACAGGGCATTCATTTCTCCTGCCAAATTTATGATGGAAGAAGCATCCCAGTGCCCCACGATAAGAGAGCCCTCTCCACTCGTCCCGTCGACAGAACCCGTGATATTCAACACGCTGCCGGACTTGATGTTCATAGTTGTGGCATTTGCACCGCCATCAGCACCAACAAAACTAACTGTATTCAAAACGCCGATGCTCCCGTTATCGTCCCCCAGAGTAAAAAACTTGTTGTTGCCTGCCAGTCTTAGTTCTTTCAGCGACAAGGAAGAATTGTTCTTCAAAACAAGATTTGTGTCATTCGTAAGAGACAATGCAGTAGAAGTATACGACAACTCTGCCTTTGTCGTATCAGTTCCCAAAGTCAATGTCGTGCCATTAAAATTCAATCTCGTCAATGTGGTCGTTCCCGATTGGATCGTTGTATTTTGAGACAGAACAAGTGCTCCGGATCCTGTAATCTGCCCGATTGTAGACGCCGTATTCAACGTCAGCGTTCCTAAACCAAACAGGGAAAGCTGTTTCACTGCGAGACTGCCGGCAGTCTCTCCATCCTTGATCCCATAAGCGGAGGAAGAGGCAAAAGTCAGCGTATCCGCAGAAAGAGCCGCTCCGTTCAGGATGATTTCATCCGTCGTCGCCCCATCGGCATCACCGTTGATCAGAAGGGAATTCATCGAATATTCCGGCTGGGACAGGGTAACGGAACCTCCGTTCCGATAATAGTATTTGTCGGCACCGGACACACTGTCATTCACCAAAAGGTCAATTTCGGAGAAGGAGACATTATTCCCTGTATAACCGCTTGCCGTATACAGCTTGTCGCCAGAAGATGCAATTACAGCTGACTGGATGATACTCTGAGTTGTCCCCGTAGCAGATAGAGACAATGTGCTGATATCAGCATCTCCCAAATTAATATTGAGTAAACCTCCTGATCCAACAACAGAGAATTTACCTAAATCAAGACTCCCACCCCCAGCAAGTGAAATGGAAGTTCCGCCGGAAACAACCGTATTGCCAAGAGAAGCGCTATTTGCATCAATAACCAGTATCCCCCCCGTTTGCATTTGAACCATCACATCGGCGGAAGAGAGCTGATCCGAATACTGGACCTTGGTTCCGATGCCAAGAGTACCTTCCGTAATCGTACCGAGCTGCAGACCTTGCGAAGAAGTCGCTCCACTCAGAATCAGCGTTCCCTCTTCAAGATTGATCGTCCCGGTAAACGCAGTCATATCGCCGGAAAGAGCCTGTTCTCCTGTCCCCTGTTTGAAAATTGAAATGCCAGCACCGAAACTGCCTGTATAAGTGAGCGGGGCCGCCCCGGAATAGTCAATAGTGAGATTGGAAGAGGCGGAGGCTAAACCGGGAAGGACTTCAACCCTGGCAGTTGTCCGCGGTGATTCCAAACCGGCAACTACAACCTCATCCGCCCCAAGGAAAAGACCAGAATACACAGCTTGCAACGATATTTTGGCTTTTTGGGCTGCAAATTGATGATTAAGCGACAAATAAGTATATTTAGCTCCGTCATCTGGACTATTGATGATGATTTCTCCCGTAAACCGATTGGCTTCATTATCATCAACTCCATCAATCGCAAAGGTCGACTGAGTAAAGAGTCCTGGATCGGAATTAAATCCATTAAGACGGTTGATATACAGAGTTCCGGAACCATTCAACTTGGAAGTTGTAATACCTCGCATGTATCCCGGTACACTGATGGTTGCTGCATCGCCGACCACCTCCGTCGTTTCCGTAATCGTAATTCCGTTTGTATAAGTGGCATTAAACTTATTGCCATTGACTACACCATGAGACAATGTCCCCCCCTCGGAAAGATTGATGGTTGTCCCAATGAGGCGAGAGGCAGCCTTGTCATCAGGAAGCAGCACCGACAAAGTACCTCCCGAACCAATATTCACGGTATTACCAAAGAGATAGGGTTGTGTGGCTGCCGAAGAGGCACCATCCCAAATAATCGTACCGGAAAGGATATTGACGGTCTCTACATCGGATTGATTCTTGACACTTAACGTCCCTGCACCAGATTTGATCAATGTGTGTCCTACTCCGGTTATGCCATCCGTATGCGATAGCGTCGCCGTTGCTCCGCTATCGACATAAATCGTTGCATCAGCAGCCAATGCAACTGCCCCAGTAAGGGTCATTGTCTTACTGATGCGCATTGCGGCGGCAATATTGTCGAACATGCCTGCCCCGGATAAGTTGAAATTCATTCCCCAATTTCCGTCATCGGCAATCGACAGGAAAGTCTGGGCTCCATCCTTGACCGCAATCGTGGCATTGGTATTAAAGCCTATTTTTCCGTTATTCGCAGTATTTAATTGGAAGCGCCCGCTGCGTATTTCATAGGTTCCTGTGAACCTGTTACCACTAAAATTAGCAGCATTGGGAATAGCGTTTACAACAAAGTTTCCTCCCAGCAGAGTAGCCGTCCCGATATCAATGGCAATCGTCCCTCCACCATAAAGCCATTTGCTGGCCGCAAAATTTCCATTGGTTTTGATCACCAGTTCAGAACCACTTTTGATATTGATCGTATTGAAACCCTGATTGGTACTATTCAGCGTCAATGAGGATCCGGACTCCAACGTAATATTGTTAACCCCGGACAGGGCATTGAGAATGAGTGAACCGTCAAGAATCTTCAAATTATTTGAATTCCCGGTCAATGCTCCCGTAAAGGTAAAAGGACTTGTTCCGGTGATTGTAAAGCTCGTCTCTCCGGTCAGGGCAGATGCCTGATCCTCTGACAAACCTCCCTCCAGGGTCATTGGCCCCGAATAATCCTCCGCTTGGGTCGAGAGCGCCGTACCCAGAGAAAAACCTGCAACCAAGCAACTCACGGCAAGTGTCCCGGAAGTCACGGTTCTGAAATAGGAAGCAACAGGGGCAACCGAGAGAAGGGCCGCCCTCAACAGGAGAGGAAGTCTGAGTTTCATGGCAAAAAAGAAAATATCTTATTCTCTGATAGCAGTTTAACAAACCGCTATCAAGAAAAAACTATCTGGCCCTACTGGCTTAACGTACATTAATACAATAAGTATTTTTGCGACAATATATTTTATATAAAAAAATTATTATCAATTACTTACAAACGGATCTAGCGGTTTGTTAAACCGTCTTATTCCAAGTATCAAAGAATAGTCCATACATGGGATTTTTTATCAGTTTATCTAACGTTTCGTAACAAGCCTTTGAACACCAGTTTCTGAATTTTTCTCTCCCCTCGATCGCAAAAGAATGGTTATAATATACTTATTATAAGTTTATTGAGAACACATCCCACATAATCAAAAAAACACCAAAGATTAATTGGTCAAAAAATAATTCCAAACGATATTTCAAATTCCAGAAAAGAAAATTCAGACAATTTTATCTCCTGCTTTTCCCAATAAATCTGACGTAGCGCCAAAAACTGGGGGCGACCCCTCGTTATGTAGAGGAGCCGCCCCGCTGTGTTTCTCTTTTATTGCGTCTTCTGTTCCTATCAGAAGTTGTACCGGTAGCCTATGCTCCCGTTGGCCGAGGTCATCCGGCTCCGCAGGTCCGCGTTGGCTTCCACAAAGATCGTGCCCTGGTCCCCGGTCGGGATGCTCAGTCCCGCACCGAATTGCAGGCCCGTCGTCCCCGCCTTGCTCCCCTTCACTCCACGGCTGAAGCCGGGCACGCCCACGAAGCCCACCTGCGCTTCGTTCCGCGTGTCTCCGAAGTCCTGCGACACCTGCGCCCGCACTTCCGCCAGGGATTCGCGACCGAACAGGTTGCCTCCCGTCAGGCCCATCCAGCGCACTCCCGCCGAGACGGTGCCCGTCGTGGCGTCCATGCCGCCGGCGCGGAGTCCCGCGCTGCCCGCACCCTCTTCCGTGTAGTCGTCCACGCTGCTCTTGAGGATGGAGACGTTGACGAGGGGCTGGAGGATCGCGCTGTTCTCTTCGTTGAGACTGATGTCGTAGGTGCCTTCGTACATCGCTCCCCACACCTGCCCCCCGGGCGTGCCGTGGCCGGTGTAGCTGCCCGAGCCGCAGGGGACGGTGCGGTCGATGTCGCTCTGGCTCCACCCCGCCGTCAGGATGACGTTGTGCCCCCACTTGCCGCTCTGGTAGCGACCGAAGAGGTTCACGTAGTAGACTTCCATGTCTCCGCTGAGGGAGTCGGCCGCCGTCGAGGTGAGTTTCCCGTAGCTCGCCGTCATGGCGAGCCCCGCGGTGAATTTGCTGCTGAGGTTGGCGTCGACCCCGAAGGTGCCTCCCCAGGTGTTGTACTGGTAGCCCGCTTCGTCCCCGTCGGTGTTGAGGCGGTTGTAGGTGCCGGTGGCCTGCAGCCAGGTGTTCCACAGGGGGAGGTCTCCTTCGTAGCTGTACCCGTCGGGCAGCCCCATGGTGGTCATCCGGTTGCGCACCAGGGTCTGCTGGTAGCGGTAGTCGGCCTGCAGCGAGCCCAGGAGGCTCGTTACCGTGCTGCCCGCGGCGGCGGCCATGGTGCGGCTGGCTCCGGCACGGTCGTGGGCCTTGATGGAGGCGTCCACGGCGTTGAGGAGGGCGGCGAGGGTGCTGTCCCTGTCGGTGGTCTGCGGGTTGACGGTGACCAGGGCGTTGTCCATGAGGGCTCCGCCGCTGCGGGCCGTCTCGCTCTGCGCCTGGTGGACGTAGAAGCCGTTGCGGTTGGCGGCGGTGGTGAGGATCATGGTGCCCTCGACGGTTTCGACGCGGGACTGCGACGGGTCGAAGTATTTGCCGAAGAGTTCGTCGAAGACGAGGTTGATGCCTCCCTGCTGGCTGACTTTGGAGGCCAGGGCGATTTGCAGGGGCATGGTGCCGTGGATGACTTCCTGGCCGTCTCCGGCCGCGAGGCGGACGGTGGCTCCCTCGGCGATGTCGAGGGTTTCCCTGCCTCCGGTGGTGACGAGGGGGCTCGTGGAGGAGAGGCTGCCGGAGGCTTCGGTGTTGAGGATGAAGCCGAGGGTGGAGTCTCCGCTGACGGTGCCTCCCCGGCGCAGGGTGAGGGTGTTGTTGGTCCCGTCCCCGTTGCCAGCGATGAGGGTGGCCGTGGAGCCGCCCGTGAGGGTGAGGCCGGAGTAGGTGGCGTCCCCGGAGGTGTAGTCGAGGGTGAGGGAGCCCCCTCCGGAGGCGGCGAGGGCGGCCGCCTTGCTGCCGGTGCCCGCGAGGGTGAGGGAGGCGTCCCTGCCGGAGGCGGCGAGGGTGCCGCCGAAGTCGGCGAGGGTGCCGGCGTAGGAGGCTTTCCCGGTGAGGGTGAGGCTTCCTTCCCCGGCGAGGGTGCCCAGGCCGTTCCAGGCGGTGAGGGTGGCGGAGGTGTCCGGGGTGTCGAGGACGAGGCGGGTGGCTTCCCCGGTGACCAGGGCGATGCCGTCGAGGGCTCCCGCGGCGGTGAAGGTGGTGGTGCCCGCCCCGAGTTCGAGGATGCCCGATCCCGCCGCGCCGCCGAGGGCCTTGACGGTGCCGGCGATGGCGGCGCCGGAGACGAGTTTCAGGGTGGAGTCTCCGCCCAGGAGGATGGAGCCGGAGGCTTCGTCCAGGGCGCCGGCTTCGAGGACGGACTTGGCGCCTGTGAGGGCAAGGGTACCGTCCCGGCCGATGGAGAGGGCGGCGATGGAGTGGGCGGCTCCGACGCGGGTCAGGGCGATGCCGCCTTCTTCGACGGTGAGGCTGCCGCCGAGGGTGGCGGTGCCCCCGATGGTGAGGGTGGCTTCCCCGGTTTTGGAGAGGGCGGTGTGTTCCCCGGCGGTGAGGTTGCCGGCGAGGACGGAGTCGACGAGTTCCCCGTCCTTGTCGCGGTCGTTGTAGAAGCGGACGCGGGCGGTGCCCGTCCCGTCGCTGTCGATGGCGAGGGTGGTTCCCTTCTGTCCGCTGAGGTATTTGACGGTGAGGGGTTCCGAGTCGCTGCCGGGCAGGGTGATGCTCATGTCCCTGTTGACGTAGACGGCGCGGTAGTCGACGAGGTCGTCGTACCCGGTGACGTTACCTTCCTTGGAGGCTTGCCAGACGGAAAGGTTGCCGTTGGCGATGATGGATCCTCCCTCAATTCCGGCTATCTTCAGTCCCCAGATTTTGAGGAGAGGATCGAAGTCGACACGGCTTGCGTCGAAGTCGAGAATACCGTTGGTGATCGTGAAGAGGAGACTGTTGACTTTATCCCCCGGTTCGGCGTAATCGGGCAGGAGTTCGTCCTTGTCGAAGGAGAAGGAGAAGTTCTCCAATACATTATCCTTGAGATCGTCGCCCAAGGAAATAATCATCCTGGTTCCGTCCCGCAGGGAAATGGCGTCTCCGTCTTCGGCTCCGTCCGGGGTCGTTCCGAACTTGAGGACGGCAATACCGTCGCCAGTCAGGGAACCTGTTGAGGGCTTGTAGGTAAGAGTGTTCGGAGTATCCAGCGTGAGCCTGGCGGTGGCGAGGGCTACAGTACCGTGACCGATGTCGGAAACTGTTGTTCCGGCTCCGGTCGTCACATGGGTGAGAGCACTGGCCTTGAGCCCTCCCAGGACGATGTCGGAAGCTCCGGCCGAAGTATCGACAGTGACTTCGCTCCCGCCGTCCCAGTTGGAAGCCTGGGCGAGAGTTCCTGACGTAACGGTGATGGCGTTTTGGAGGGACAGGTTGCCGAGGTCCAGCGTCCCTCCGGAGACGAGGAAGGAAATGCCGCTTTCGGCAGAGAATCCGTCTTGAAGGATGACAGAGGCACCCGGAAGGGCGTCGTCACCCGCAACGTTAACGGTAAAACCTCCCAAAAGGGATCCTTTCAGTTCGGCATCGACCAGTTCCAACTTCTGCCCTTCGATACCGGAAACAGATGAGGCTTCGTTTGCCGTAAGGCCGGCAATGCGCAAGGACTTGTCCTCGTCGGTGCCCAGGTCGATTGCAGCGGCGTCCGTTCCGTTGCCGAGGATCAGATGGACGCTGTCTTCCACGGTACCTGCAGAAAAGTCGAACGTTCCGTCGTCGAGCAGCAAATTGTCGGAGAACGTGATGGAACGCAGGGCGGGAGAGACTCCGCGGATCGTACCCGAAAGCGCAACCAGAGAACCGTTGGCATGGATGGCAGCCTGCCCATCGGATGTCTTAACAGAGATATCTCCGGAGAGAGTATTTTCACCGCCGGCCAGACTGAGGGAGGAACCGTCACACAGTTCCAGTTTGTTGGTCAGGGCTCCGTCCGAGGCAAGGACGAGTGTCTTGCCGTTCCGGAGGAGGACGGAACCTGTCCCCAGAGTCGGAACGTCCAGGGTGACGGTATCGTCCGTTTGCCCGTCGATGATGAGAGTGTCGAGGGCGTCGACTTCCACCGAATGGTAGGCCGCCCCCTGGAGGGTCAGGGAACCTCCGGAGTCCGAGCGCCGGATACGGATGCCCGCTTCTTCCGTCGAGGCGTCGGTGATGTGGATGCTTCCGGCGAAGTTCTGCGTGAGCGACAGGTTGCCGGCTCCGGATTTTTCCAGAAGGAGATCGGTCTTGCCGGTCAAATCGTCGGAAAGACCGGAAAGGGCAATATCGACATCCTGCGAGACGGCCAGTTTGAGGTCTTTGCCGTTGTTGACGGCAAACCGGGAGGAAACGTCAGTGGAACCGGCACCGAATTCCAGCGTTCCGTCATTGAAGAAAATCGTTCCTCCGTTGCCCAGAGCTGCGGCATTCTGCATGACGAGGGTCCCCTTAGTCAGGGTAATGTCTCCGGTGAAGGTATTGGCATTCCGGAAGACGGCGATCCCCGTGCCGGCCATCATCAGAGAAGTAGGTTTGGTGTTGCCGTTGCCTGTATAGTCGGAGATGGCACCACCAGTGAAGGTGTAGGCGGCATTCGACTGAATCTGGACAAAGATGGGGTTGACTCCGGATTCGTCAATTTGCACGGTTTGATCCTGAGGAGTTTCCGCGCCGAAGAAGACGGCTTTGCCTTCGGGGCCGGTATCCTTGTCCTTCCATTCCAGGGCGGAGCCGTTCGACCATGTACCGGAAGGAACGCCGATCCATTGCCATGCCTTGTTGTTGTCAATGCTGGCGTGAAGGAAGAGGCTGGTACGATCATCGGAAAGGGCCAGTTCGAATTGATACACGTCAGAGATTTCGCTCCAAAGAGTTCCGTCCAGTGAGGTACCGGCCTCGAATTGGCTGAGATCAAGTCCTCCCGTAGCGCTCAGAATCGTGTAGTTGCCTTCGCTAATCTGGTTCGACATGAAGTCGTCTCCCAAATTGATGGAAACGGGAGAGTCTCCGGTAACGGCGAGGGTGCCGATGACCGCAATGGAAGCATCGTCGCGCGTCAGGTTAAGGGCTGTCAGGTTGAGGGAAGTGCCTCCCGTCAGCGTCAATGTACCGGTCGTAGAGAGCAAGGCTCCGCGGCCCATAGTCATGTTGCCGCGCGATGTCAGATTGGCGGACGACACCGTGACGCCGGAATCAATAGCCAGAGAGGCAGCGGAGAGCGACCCCGCCATGGAGAAGTTCTTGCTAACCACGACATCTCCGACCGACGAATTGTCCGTCCCGGTCATGATGCCGCCCGAGACAACGATACGGTTGGCAAGCGACTTGCCGTTGATGTCCAGCGTACCTCCCGTAAGGGTGATATCATTGGCACCCAGGCCCGTATCCGAACCGGCACGGAGAGTACCGCCCGTGATGGACACCGTTCCACCGAAAAGCGAAGCACCGTCATTCCCGCCGGAAATGACCGTTTCGCCGCCGTTGACCACAATGGAGCCGCTACCGCACAAGTCGGCAGCCCCCATATTGCCTGTCAGGACAAGAGATGAATTTTCATCAAGCTGCAAAGTACCGCCAAACGAAGCGCTGTTCCCCGTCAGGGAAAGTTTCCTGCCGGCGGCAACTTCCAATGTGCCGGCGCTGCCATCGTAGCCGGAAAGGGCACCGCCGTAGGAAGAACCGTTTGCAGCCATTCCATTCATGAGGATCACCGCTTCTCCTCCAATCGACAGACCGGATGCCTTCACATCACTTCCAGAATTGAACTCCAGCGTCCCCTGCTGCACGGTCACGGAACCCGTTGCGTCGTAAGATCCGGTAATTTTCAAATACCCGTCACCCTGCTTGATGAAGTTGTGATTACCTGCCGCATTGGCATCTACGTTGTTTTTAATTGTTCCCGATACGAGGAGATCGACGGCCGATGCCCCATCCGCAATGTTAAATACAGTATCATTCTGGCGAAGCCCGATAGCAGTAGTGATTTCCGCTTGCCGGTCCGACGCTTCCGTCACAACGCTGGCCCCATTTCCAAACAGATCAAAGCCTGCAGTTCCGGTCACAGTGCCTCCTTTCAGAGTCAGAAGCAACTTGAAAAACGTTTGTCGTGCGTCTACCTGAACTCGGCCTTGTTCCTCCACCCGGATACCGGATGTATTCAACGCATTATTGGAATTCCAGCCGGTCACATCTACGGCCGCCATCAGGAGAGTACCGTTGATGACAGAAATGTCACCCTTGAACGCTCCTCCTCCGCTTCCTCCTCCCGACAATTTCAGAGTTCCTCCCGCTTTTTCCGTTGTCCCCACCGCGATTGTTCCGGACAAACGCCCGGCGGCATTCAGCGTCAGAGTACCATCCCCAAGTTTAGTGATATGGGCAGCATGAGCCGCCGACGTTCCGAATGTAACCTCATCGCTTTCTCCGGCAACACCCAGGGAAATAGCGGCATCCTCTTCCCAGGCAAGACGTGAAGAAATATCCTCCCCATTTCCGGCAAGCCATGTCAGGACAGCCCCATCGTGCAGAGTAATCCGGCCTGTTCCCAGGGATTGTTCTCCAAATTTCAATTCACTGTCCGTAACGTCGATGGCGCCATCCCATCCGGCATTGGCAAGGTTCATGGTGAGACTGCCTCCGGTCATTGTCAGAGCGCTGCTGCCCGCAATAGTTCCGTCCGTACCGGCATTGAAGATGTAATCTCCACCTGTCACACTCATGCTCTGGGGTTTGACTGTTCCCGTAATCGTTACCGTGGTATTGCCGTCTGTTTCCGCAAAGACAATTCTGTCCCCGGTATGAAAGCTCGTGTCAACTGAAGCATCATCCGCCTTCCACGAAGAAGCATCGTTTTTGGTTTCCCAAAGGCTGCCGCTTCCATTCCATGTCAGGGTAACGGTTTCAGCCTTCGTCAATGCCATGGTAACGATATTTCCGGAAGACGTATCCGTGCCAAACGTCAAAGAATCGCGGGATGAACTGTCGACGATTAAGCCTACCGTCTCAATATCGTTCAATGTCAACGAAACAGGAGCATTGTCGCTCTGGAACAATTTGAATTCGTAGGGAGTCGCTCTCGCCTCCAAAGACGCGAGATCCGTCAAATCGAGAACAAGCTTCGTACCGTCCCCCGCACCCAGGGTCAAATCCCCATGAATGACATATTGCGGAGCACTTGTATCGTTCAGAACGACCACCGTTCCTCCGGCAAGTGTCATATTTCCTGTCAAAGAACCAGCGGACACACCCGTCGTCGAAAGGGTTGATCCGGCTAAAAGATCGAAAGAGGCCCGCAGCTCACCGCCACTCAGTTTATAAGAGGCGAGACCATTACTCAGATTCCTTGCTTCGCTCAGATCCAAAATTCCATTCCCGGCTTCCCATGTGCCGTTGAAGGAGGACATGTCACCGCTAAATGTCTGGGACCCCGCACCTACTTTGATCACATTCACATTGGCGCCGACCGAGCCGCCGAACACATGGTCATCCCCGTTGCCGACCGTCAAGTCGATACCTGATGTCTGGTCGCTTGTAATTTGCCCGCCTTTCCCTTCAAAGCCTCCGACGCTCATGTTTTTTTGCACGATGATCTGCACGGGATTGGGGGTGACGTTTTCGTCGATGACGCTGCTATCGCCTCCGCTCGTTTTACTAATACCAACGGTTTTGATAATTCCTCCAAAGACGCCATCGGCAGAATCCAGATAAAGTCGGGTACGATAGGCTTTTTGGTTTTCATCCCAGTCGCTTGCGAGCAATTCCAAAGTACCCGTAAATCCGGACGTACTTCCCTGGAGAGTCAGATTGCGGAAACCATCAGTTTGGCCTTGTGTTTCCGGGACGTCAAAACGGAAGGTTCCGGCTCCCTTTAAAGTTGACTCCGTACCAAAAGTCAGGTGATGTTTCCACAGTGACGTCGTGCGGAACATAGCTCCTTCCTTGATTTCGATGGTTCCCGAGTCGAATGTTTTATTGTTGCTGATATAAAGCTTCCGTGTCCCATCGTTGATCACCAGCGTTGCACCGGCGGCAACGGTAGAAGACTGGTTCAACTCGCCGGTTCCTCCCAATACCAGCTTGCCCCCATCCACAACTAATTTCCCACTACCCGTATAGTTGGTCAGGGTCAAATCACCGGAGGAAACAGTCATGGAACCATTGAAAGCGCTCAAATCGCCGGACAACGTCAATGCGTCTGTTCCTGTTTTGTTCAAATTCAGATTGTTGCCGATGCTGCCGGCATAACTACCGGACTGAATCGCCAAGGTATTGCCAGCAGTAGCACTCGTTATTTTTCCGGCGGGATCAGTCCCGGACAATCCGATGACGGAAGCGTTTGCCGTATTGATATACAGTTCTCCCTTTCCTCCAATTTCCACAGACGCTTTGGACATTGCGTCCGCACTCAATTCCAGAGTAATCTCTTTACCACTGGAGGTTGCGATTTGCCATAATCCTGAAAAATCATTTTCAGGATTATACAGACTAAATTTCTCACTAGCCCAGTTATCATATATTTGAACTTTGCCCTGCCCGGAAATCTTTCCTGTGAATCTCGTTTCCTTGGGACCACCCCAATACCCCATGAGATTGATAGATTCTGTGTCATTCCCATTCATCAAGATATCTCCGGAAAAGATCAAAGGCCTACCGTCTTCTTTGCGGAACGTACTACCGGCATCAAGAATAAACTTATTACCGAAAGTATTTGATCCGGCAGTTTTATGGTTGATCCTGAACGTAGCTCCCTTTGTAACATGGATCGTCATACCATCTTTCCCAAGAGTGAGGTTCGAATCCATATCCGCACCACTGTAATTGAAAAAATATTCCGCAGGGGCACCCAAAGTCAAAGTCCCACTGAAATCCTTCAAAAACTCATGCACCCCGGGAAGAGTATCTTTGTTAAATCCCATGGCTGTCGCCAAAACAAGTTCGCCATTCCCTGAAAAGGAATCTACTTTCAGAGCATCAGAGAAACTCTGATTGATGGATACGGTTCCCCCCTGTTCAATGGTGAGTGAGGTAGCCTTGAAAGTACCCACATTTGCAACACTTACGGAACCACCCGATGAAATAGTTACTGATTGAGCATCGAAAGTAGCATTACTTCCAATCCATATATTTCTTCCATCCCCTACTGTCGTATCTCCCGAAACATTGAGAGTACCTCCCGTTAAATTCACGGAAAGAGGAAGATACGATAAATCCGAAATCTCGTATGTGCCGGTTCCCGACAAGACCAATGTGCCACTTGACGTAACGGTGGTTCCATCAAATTTGATCGTGCTTGACGGCCCCGTCACAAACGCAGCCGGTCCCGTCATATTAAGCGTTCCTCCGGAAAGAATCAATTTCCCGGATTGAAGGATAACGCCGTCCGATACGACCGTCCCGGACAAAGTCAATGTCGATCCGCCTGCGTCTGCCTTGAGAACGGCTCCATTCCCCGCTCCTCCCCAGGCAAGAGTACCGGCTGTACCATCCGTCTCAGACCATAGAGCATCGGACCACGCCCCCCCCGTGGAATCAAGCGTCCGATACAAATAAGTTCCCTCATATGTATCGACAACCTGTATCCCCGCAATCGTCCCTCGCCCAGAGCTAAGTACATTAGAAATGGAAATATTGCCCCCGATAATGTCATCGATCTGCAGGACATTGGTTCCCAATGTCAAAGTTCCTTGATTGGCACCGCGATTTCCCCAAGCTTCGGTTCCCTCGGCCATTGCTCCGTCTTTATAAGTCCAGTTGGTTCCATTGACATTCATGGCGGTGAACTTCCCTCCGTCGCCGGACATGATTAAGTAGAGTGTCGAGGACAAATAAGGAACTCCGGCTATGGACACGGAGTAGGAATTCCCTGCCGATGCATCAATATAGCTTGAGAGAAGCTTGTCTGTCTGAGTTGTCGTCCGACCGGGATGCCAGTCATTGACCGCCCGAGTCGATGTGACGGTAATTCCGCTCATCTCCTGCCCCAGATTATTTAGAGTCACACCGTAAGCTTTGTTGGCTTCCGTCGGTGAAATATTATTCCAGTATTTCGCTGCTGTTTCCACTCCTTCCATGCCTACCAAGTCGTCACCGCTCAAAGTAGCACCTCCAATGGAATAAAAATTGATACTGAAACCATTGGCAGTGTCAGCAGAGAGAGAAACATGAGAATAGCAAGCCATAACGGCCGCTGCCAACAGGAGAGGTAGTCTGAGTTTCATCGCAAAAGAGAATACGGTAATATTTTTCTCTTTCGTAGCAGTTTGGCAATCCGTTATGAGCAACAATAAATCGTTTATTATAAATAGTTAATAATACAATAACAAAAAGAATAAACACTTATTGTAGAAACATACATTGAGGCTATTTTCTGCGAGAAATTTGGCCTTGATAACGGATTGCCAAACCGCCATATCTCCTTGTCTTGCAAAAGGATGGATTATAAATTCTTCTACCTCCACATAGAAAGAGCCCGCCTCTCCCTTTCGGGAAAGACGGACTCCTGTTTTTCTTGTCTTCCGACTTCCTATCAGAAGTTGTACCGGTAACCCAGCGAGCCGCTCGCCCAGGTCGCTCCGCTGCGGAGTTCCGTGTTCGCCTCCGCAAAGATTGTGCCGTTCACTCCTACGGGAACGCTCAGCCCCGCTCCGAACTGGACCCCTGTCATCCCCGCCTTCGCTCCTTCCACCTCGCGGCGGATGCCGGGGTTGCCCTGCAAGCCTACCTGGCCGCTCGCACGGTCGTCTCCCATGTCCTGCACTACTTGCACCCGCAACTCGCCCAGCGCCTCCCGTCCGAAGACGTTGCTCCCTACAAGGCCCAGGTAGCGAAGACCCGCCGTCACGCTCCCCGTCGTCGCGTCCAGGTCGCTGACGTCCAATCCCGCGTTCCCCGCTCCGCTCTCGCGGTAGTCGTCCATGCCGACGTGTACCAGCGAGGCTCCGAACAGGGGCTGGAGGATCTTCGTCCCTTCGTCGTTGAGCTTGATGTCGCAGGTCGCTTCGTAGAGGACTCCCCAGCCTGTCCCGTCGCTTGTCCCGTGGCCGGTGTAGCTGTCCGTTCCGAAGTTCACCGTCCGGTCGACGCTCGCGTCGTAGCGGCTCCCGGTGACGATGAGTGAGTGGCCCCACTTGCGTCCCTGGTACTTCCCGAACAGGCTGATGTAGGTCCCGTCCAGGTCTCCGCTGAGGCGGTCGGCTCCGTCGCTGCTCAGGTCCCCGTAGTTCGCGCTGAAGGCTGCCCCGAGGGTTACGGTGCTGCTGACGTTCACGTCGGCTCCCACCGTGCCTCCCCAGTTGACCAGTTTGTAGCCGGCGTAGTCGCCGCTCGCGTCGAGCCGGTTGTAGCTCCCCGTCCCCTGCAGCCAGAAGTTGTAGTACGGCAGGGTGTTCTCGTAGGTGTAGTCGTTGTTGTTGAGCCCCATGCCGGCTACGCGGTTGCGCAGCATGCTCTGCTGGTAGGCGAGGTCGCTCTTCGCCGCGGCCAGGATGCCCGTGACGGTGCTGCCCGCGACGGCGGCCAGCTTGCGGCTCGCTCCGCTGCGGTTGCCCGCCTTGACGTCGTCCATGATGCTTGAGAGGACGCGGTCGAGGCTGGTGCCGGATTCCTGCAGGCCCGCCTGCCAGATGAGGTCGGCACCGGCTCTGGCGACTCCGCTCCGGGCAACTTCTTCGAGGAGGTTGCCGGAGCTCACCGAGAGGTCGGCGAGCAGGCGGCGCCCGTCGTCGCTGACGTGCAGGTTGGCTCCCGTGTAGAAGAGGCCGAGGCTCTGTTCCATGTTGACCGTCCAGGTGGTCAGGCTGCTGCCGAAGCCCAGCGTGTTGCCGGAGGCGTCGAGGAAGCCGTCGTGGGCGGCCATGAGTTCGAGGGAGTCGGTGTCGGATGGTTTCCAGCTCCCGTCGCGGCTGCCGTTGACGAGGTTGAGGGTGACGCCGTCGCCCAGGGCGATGTGTCCGTCCGCGTCGATCGAGGCGATCGGGTTGGGCAGGACGAGGTCGAGGGTGGAGCCGGATTGCAGGTCGACGTTGCCGGCGCAGGAGAGGATGCCGGGGCGGATTTCTCCGCTGCTTTCCCCGCCGCGCAGGTCGAGGCGGCTCCCGCCTGTGACGGTCAGGCTGTTGACGAGGGTGTCTTCCGCCAGACGCAGGGCGGCGTTCCCGTTTCCTGTACCGACCGTGACCCGGTCGTAGCTGCCGGAGGGGGCGGCGAGGACGAGGGTGCCTTCACGCACGGCGAGGCTGAGGTCTTTCGAGGCTACGCCGAGGGTCTGGGTGCCCAGGCCTTCCTTGGCGAGGGTGCCCCGGCCTTCGAAGGCGATGCTGAGGTTCGAGTCGCGGTCGCTCTTCACGGTCAGGGTGCTGCCCGTTCCGTTGAAGCGCACGATGCCCGCTCCCGTCAGCAGGCCGACGGTGACGTCGTTGCCGCCGGCCACGTCGAGGACGGAGCCCGATTGGAGTTCGAGCGTCGAGTTGCCCGAAAAGTCGCCTCCGTCCACCAGGCGCAGCGTCCCGTAAGCCATCGAGAAGGTGCCGTCCCCGGTGATGTGGGTGGCCAGGTCCATCGTGTCGCTTCCGGTGACCACCAGGCGGGAGTCCACTCCGCGCAGTTCCAGGGTGCCTCCCTGCCCGTACACGCCCTTCACCAGGGTTTCCCCTCCGATGACGGTCAGGCCGTCTCCGGTGCCGGCGGTGAGGCTTTCGAGGCTGTTATGCCCGTTGAGGACGAGGGTGCCTTCCCGCGTTTCGATGCCGCCGTCGATGGTCACGTCGCCGTTGATGGTCAGCGATCCCTTGCCCGTCTTGACGAAGTCGACGATGCCCGCCTTGAGGTTGCCTTCGTAAACGGTGTCGAGGTTGCGACCTTCGTAGCTGCCGTTGACCAGTTCGACACGGGCGACGCTGTCGGTGCCGAGGTTGTTTTCGAACTCGAGGGTGTAGCGTTCCCCGGTGGCGGAGTTGAGGCCACCCGAGAGGTTTTCGACGTGCAGGCCAAGGGTTGACGCGTCGCCGGGGGCTCCGCTCATGACGACGTTGAGGTCGGCGTTGATCATCACCATCTTGTAGGCGTCGAAGTAGACGTAGTGGGTGGTGGATGGATCTTGCGAAGTCGCTTCTTTGGTCAGATCAACCCGATGTTGTGCATTTCCGTCGAGGGCTGCGTCGGTGGCGTAGTAGATTTCCCCGCCGGCGGTGACGGCCAGGCGGCCCGCGTCGAGGTTGGCCTGCAGGGCGTCGGCATCCAGGTTGCGCTGGACGGCATAGCCGAGGTATTCCAGGACGGGGTTGAAGCGGATGGAGCTGAGCCATGCGTGGGCCGCGTCGCTAATGCCGTTGGCGGTGCGCGTCAGCGGATCGGTGACGGCGAGGGCTCCGTCGGTGAGCTGGAGGAGGATGGTGGTGCCTTCCGCCCGGAGGTCGTGGAGTTCTTCCAGCAGGCCGTCGGTGAGGTTGATCTGCATGTCGCCGAGGTAGACTTGGTGGGATGTCCCCGGCGTCTCGAAGGAGATGAGCGATTGAGCGCTGCCGGAGCTGCCGCCGATGAGGGCGTTGCCGCTGCCGGCGGTCAGGAGAACGTTGGGGGTAGAAACGCCGCCTTCGTCTGTGGCGCCGGAAATGGAGATATTGCCCGTGAGCCCGGTGATGGAACTGCCGTAGTCGAGACCGCCGGAGGAGGCCCCTGCGCCAAGATGGATGCTGGTGAGGGCGCTGCCGTTGAGGCCGCCCAGGACGACGGGTGTCGCCTGGCCGGTGAGTTCGACCGTGACTCCGCCTGCGGGGGCGTAGTTCGAGGCTCCGGACAGGGCGCCGCCCCGTACCGTCAGAGAGGATCCGGAGGAGGCCATGCCGTTCAATTCGAGAGTACCGCCCGAGACGGTAACATGGGATGTGCCGAGGCTGGCTCCGTCGACAAGTTCGAGACGGCCTTCTTTCAGCGCGATCTCGCCGGAGACGGTATTGCCGCCGTTGCCGAGGACGAGGGTGCCTCCCCCTTGCTTGGTCAAGAGGCCGGAGCCGTTCAGGACTCCGCCCAGGGTTACAGTCTGTCCGTCGCCGAGGCTGACGAGCGTTCCGTTCTCGCCCGTGCCCGAAAGGGTCATGTCGTGGGAGGCTGTCCAGCCCGAGCTGCCTGTGGCCGCGGTGAGAGTTCCGTTGCCTAAAGTGACTGTGCCTTGCGAGTCAGAGAGGACATCATCTGTCGCAACCCCGGAAGCATTGCCCAGCGTCAGCGTACCGCCGGCGAGGGTGAGGCCGGAGTCGGAGTTGACGGAGATGGTCCCATCAACGGCAAGTTCTCCGTTGGAAAGCAGCTTGAGTTCGGCTCCATCGGAAAGGATCAGACCGGAGGCCGACATCGTGCCGGAAAGTCCCAGGGATTTGTCGGTAGCCATCGAACCGACGGCGCTGACGGTGAGAGCATCGGCCTTCAACGTACCGCCGAAGGTGTCCCCTTCGTTGAGGAGGTTCAGAACGAGAGTGCCGGAAGTTTTTTCAAGGGTACCCGCCACGCCGGAGAGCTTCCCGGAGAGGGTGACGGAAGTTTGCGAAGCGGCGTTGTAAAGTGCAAGGACGGCATCGGCTCCCACCGTAAGATCCCCGGCAAGGATGTCTCCGGAGCCCAGCTCCGTCACTTGCACCCGGCCGTCTCCCTGGATGTCCAGGGCATACGGGGCGAGACTTCCGCCGACCGTCAGCACGCTGGAGGCATCTTCCGTCTTCAGCCGGATGGCCGAGTCTTCGTCCGCGCGGAAGGCGTTGGCAAAGGACACTTCACCCTTCGCCGACAGAGTCCCTCCCTGGAACAGGAGTTCCCCCTTGCCCAGAGAGCCGTATTCAATATTGCCGGAACCGTCCGTGACGCTGCCGGAACGCACGAGAATCGTCCCGCCCTGCAAGAGGGTGCCGCCCGTGTAGGTATTGCGCAAATCGGAGCCTATCGTCAGGTTTCCTTCTCCCGACTTCGTCAGCACGCCGTTTACCGTCCCGTTGTCGGAAATTCCGGCAGACGTATCGCCGTTGAACACGTAGTCCTTGCCGGTATCGTTGTTCACCGTCACCGACCAGGGTTTCACCGTTCCGATGATCGTGATATTGCGATTCACCGCCGCGTTCGAGAACAAAAGTTTCTGCGCATCCGGCCCTGTCGCGAATTCGCTATCGTGGCTCCACTGAGTCTTAGTGCCTCCGGTCGCGTCGCTCCATTCGACCGAGGTACCGTAGCCGTCGGCTCCGCTCGCCCAGACCCATTCCCCGATCCGCGCCAGCTGCAGGTAAAGAGTCGGCGTACCGCCTTCCGACGCACTGATCAGCTTGTAGTAATAGGCATCCGTCGATACGGACTCATGCGACCACGTAAAGGTTTCCGGCAACGGCGCCGACTGGGAAAGCAGGGCGTAGTCGCCCGCATGGCCCGATTCCGTCTGCTGGAAGTTCTCCAGCACCAGGGAATCCAGAGAATTGCATGCCCCCGTCAACTGGACATACGGGGAATTGTCCCTCGTGAGCATGTCGGAAAGGTCCAGCGTCAGCGTGCCGCCAGTCGTCAGGCTCGCGCCCTTGAGCGTCGCTCCCGCCGAGACCCTTACGTCCTTCAGGACGGCGGAGGCGTCCGACAAGGTCAGTGTTCCCGACTTGGCATGCACCGCTCCGGCGTAGCCCGCCGAGGTTCCCGACAGCGTCGAATCTCCCGAAAAGACCAGCGCGTTGGACAGGGACTGGCTGTTGAGGTCGATTTTCGCCCCTTCCGCCAGGATTTCGTTGGACGCAGCCCCGAAGGCCGTGGAGGAGGCCGCCTTGAGCGTTCCCCCCGTCACCTTGATGCTGCCGGAGAGCGAGGCGTTGCCTCCGCCCAGCTCCAGTACGCCCGAACCCGACTTCACCAGGTTCACGGACGCCACGCCCGATTTGTTGGAAAGATTTCCCGACAGGGTGATGTCCCCACCCGTCGTGTCGATCGTCGTCGCATCGGAGCCCGTCGCCGAAAGCACGGCGACATGGGTCGTGCTCCACGCAGCCGACGACTTGAGCGTACCGCCGCCCAGTTCCAGCGTCCCCGCCGAACCGGTGATCCCCGAAGCTCCCACCGTCAATTCTCCGCCGGTCAAGGCCAGCGCGGACGCCGACGTCCCGAGCGAGATTCCTCCCGCCGAAACCGAGCCGTTGGACAAATTCAAGGAACCGCCATCCAGCGCCAGCATATTGCCGACGGATACCGTGCCGGATTGTGCGTCCGTACCGACCGTTACCGCAACGTTCGCCCCCAGGTTCAGGGAAGCCCCCGCGAGAGCACCCGTCAGCGACAAGGCACGGGACGAACCCTTACCGGCAAGCTCCAGAGTACCCGCCGTCGCCTCCAGACGACCGGACAGTGACGCATCGGCATCCAGCTCGACAAGGAGGGTACCCGCCGCTTTCGACAGCGTGCCGGCGATCGCATCCAGAGTCCCGTTCGAGGCGTTATGCCGCACGGTCACCGACCCCGAATCATCATCATTAGCCAGGCGGAGAGTCGCTCCCTCAAGGACGGACAAAGCCCCGTCCAGCACATTGCCGGAGGCCAGGCCGCCGAGCACCACCGTGCCCTTGGCTCCGGCCTGTCCGACCGTTATGTTATTGGAATTGGTATCTCCGGCAAACTGCAGCCCGGACAAAGTCATCGTCTTGCCGTCCGCCGCAGCCACCTGGATCTTCTTGCCGGAATTGGCCATAACCGTATGACCGGCAAGCTCCAGCGTATCCGTCGCCACCAGCGTCCCTCCATTGAACAACACCGTTCCGCCGTTGCCCAGGGAACTTCCCTTGCCGATCTTCAGCGTCCCGGCCGTCAACGTCGTGCCGCCCGTATAGGTGCTCTCGCCGGTCAGCTCCTGGCTCCCGGTCCCGTTCATCTCCAACGACAGCTTGCCGGAACCAAGACCCGTCATGTTGCCGTCCTGAATGATCCCCGAGAAGGAGTAATCCTTATCCGGAGTCAGCGTCAGCTTATAGGTCTTTCCTGCTGTGGATTCCTTGTACGTCGACACCCAGCCATCTCCCGAAAGCCCCTTGATGGAAGCGCTGTCCGCCTGGACATTCAAGGCGGAATTGCCATTCAGTGTCACTGACGAACGGGCTAGAGCATTGGCGTTGCCTAAAACAAGCTGGCTGCCGTAAACCTTGCCGGGTTCGCTTTTCGTATCCACGATGGAGACATCACCCGAGTAATCGGCATTGTCACCCGTCAGGAACACGAAGTAGTCCCAGCCACCCTTGGCTTCTTCCTTGCCATGGCCTGGATTAGTCCCACCCCATGTCGTATCGCGCAGGGAATTGATGATTTTGAATTCACCTTCTCCCTGGAGATTTTCAACACTGATCGTATGTTGCGCTAAACCACCAATCTGAAGGGCAGCTCCCTTGGAAATCGATACCGGACCGGAAAGAAGAACTTCTTCCTTGGAATGATAAATGGTATTGGTTCCGGAAAGAACCGCAATTTCATGAGACAGCGTTGCGCCATCTTCATCAATCAGAGTCAGCTGGGCCGTGCCGCTCTTGGAATCGAACGTAATCTTGCCATTCGCCAAAGCATCCGCATTTCCCATCACAACGATACCGCCCAGAATATCCGTTCCGCCTTTATAATCGCTGGATTTATTAATTTGCAGAGTCCCGGTTCCGGCCTTGATCAACTTGCCGACACCATCGAACCCATGATTCATCGTAATGGTATAGACGCCCGTATCAAACGTCGTTCCATTGGTACTCATCAAGTGGATTTTGACATCGGCGTTGTTAAATCCGCTTGCCGCTCCATTACTACTATTGGATGTCGACCAATTCGCTGAAGCGCGTACTGTGCCATCTCCCAATTGAATATTCGTAGCTTCATAAAGCCCGGATGTCACGGTTCCACTCTGAGGACCTCCCGTGAACTGATCCCGGATATTTTTGATACCATCGCCGCCTATCACCAACAAATTGTCCTTACCGGAATATCCATTGGAGGGATCTCCCATAATCAAGGCATTATTCTTGCGGTCGTTATTGCCATTACCATTAGATTTATCAAAATCCAGCCCTTTGACATACATCTCCCCATCAACTAAATTGATCACAGAATACCCATCTTTCCCAAACTTTAAAACACCATCACTTAGATTAAAACTACTCCCTCCCTGGATATTGATGGTCGTATGCGAATTCCCCCAGCCCCAGACATTCAATTGGACAGTTCCAGCACTGGTCAGATTCAGAGCCGACTTTGTGGTAAGATTCAAATCCTGAATGGCTCCATTCGCACTCACAGACCATGTCCCGCTATGAGTCATGGTCGTATTGTCCAGATTGACATACGTTCTCCCCGTAGCATTAAATGCACCATTGGAAGTTACCGTCGTATTTTTGAAATTAATCGTACCGGACGACGCGGAAAAGCCATCTTTTCCAAAGGCGATTGCCTGATTGATATCGGTTCCGTCAAATGTAGTCGTACCAGCAGAATGAACGTATTTACCGCAAGAGAACGATGTCGATTTGATCGTCAAATTCCCCCCATCAGTTCTGGAAAGCTGTCCCGTGCCGGAAATCGTCCCGTAATAGGTTGAAGAGGAATTACCGTACAGACGAATGGAACCTCCTCCTTCCACTACTTCAATATCATTGTAAATTTGATAATTGGTGCTCCCTGTCGTTACTACTCCGCCCCCATTCAAGACGATTTTGGGAGAATTGGTATCATCCGCCTCGGTCTTGAGAATATTGAGGGAATCGTCCCAGGTAAAAATCCCGGACATCAATTCGAGAGTCCCCTTAAAATCGGCGCCTACCTTCACCGTAGTTTTATCCGCCCCGCTGGCAAGTGTACCTACACCCCATATTTGGAGCGTTCCGGAGCCATCCACTTCCTGATGGTCGAACGTTGTGAATTTGGAACTGGAAGAACCAACCTGCAAAACCCCTTGATCACCCAAAGTAATTTGACCAAGGTCGCTATTGGTCGGAAGAACCAAAATCCCATCAGTAACGGTGGTGTTGCCTCCCGTTCGAACCATGGTTCCGGCACCAAATGTCACATCAGCTCCGCCTCCGACAACAATATCAAACTCCCCACCCAGAGACCCCGCACCTCCAAACGCATATTCACCACCGGTAAACGACACCTTACCGGGCGACAAAGCTCCAACGACACTTACATTGCCTGCATGTTCGGAACCGAACGTCACATTGTCTCCGTCGAAATAGACATCACTGGTAGAAGTCCCCGTTTTGACCCATCCGTTTCCGATGGCTTCCCACACGCCGGCAGAGCCTCCGTTCCAAGTTATATCACCGGCAGCAAGATATTCGAGATTCGCCACCGTGATCGTTCCATTGCCATAGACAAAATCAGCCTGGGCTCTCTTGGTAAAGACAATGTTCCAATGAGATTTATCTCCCTCAAAATTATGCCCGTCTACTTGAACCACCGTAACGGCAGAGCCTCCCGTCGCATAATCGCCGCCCAATTTCAAGGTCGTTACGGAAGTACCGTCATATGAGATCCCGGATGCTTTCAAGGGATCGGACGTCGAAAGCGATATCGCCGTATCATTCGCCAGACTTAATGTTCCTTTGATATCCAAAGCAACAGTCGAAAGAAGATTCGTCGAGGCTGCCATGGTCACTCCTCCATTGCCCAGTGCCGATACATTCGAAATTTCCAGCATCCCGGCAGAAATAGTCGTACCTCCCGAATAGGTATTCTCACCACTCAGCACCAACGTGCCTTTCCCGACTTTGATGATCCCGCCAGCCGAGCTGCCGTCATTGACGATCTGGGCTCCTATGGTAATGACCTTGCCGTCGCCCACGGTCGTCGATTCCGAAGCAACAGTCGCCCCCGTATCAACGGTCAGATTGCCACCGAGATTGATAATCGACGGATCCGTTTGATTCGGAGCATCCGCACTTGCACTTCCTCTCGTATTTAACATGAGCCCCTCCCATGTCCAATCGGAATCCATAACCCCCAAGGTTCCGCCACTGAAATGGATACTCGTTTGGCGCGACTGCGTTAACCCGCCCGAACCAATATTCAAACGACCCGAGGTCATTCTGAAATAATTATGTATCTCTCCATCCGCCCCCGTCCCGGCCGTAAAGCCAGTTGTACCCGGAAGATCCCACCGATCACCTCGTCCGACAAATAATTTTTTTAAATTTGCCGTCCCCCCCTCAATCGTAATTGTAGAATCCCGGTTAATGAGAGCCCTGTCTGGGCCACCCAGAAACAGCCACGTATCACCGGAAACATTCAACTCGCCACCGGCTTTCAACGATAAAATTGTCTGACTCCTCCAGTCTCCCAGCTTCACCGTCGTCGCACTCATGGTTCCGCTGATATTGATATTGATGACATTATTGGTTCCAGAGGTAGTAAATGTCTGAGCCAAAAATGTTGAAGTAGACTCCAAGGTCAACGTCGATTCCGTAATGGCAGCACTCGCACTCGTCGAAGAGTTTCCAAGAGTATAATTAGCGTCTGCAGCTCCAAGCGTTTCCCCGGCAGCCACGGTAACTGTACCGGTTACGGCAGAACTAGTGCAGACACAAAAAGAAGACATGCAGGCCATGACAACGGCCTTCAGAGAAAGGGGAAGTCGAAGTTTCATAGAGAAAAAGAAGTAGAATTTCATTCTCTATATCGAATCTCAAATCCGCTAGCAAGTAAAAAAACGCATTGATCATCCAAACGTTACTCAACGATATCCATAAAAACGACACAGAAAAACAATATTATTATATACTGATAATAAATGAATTATATCAACATCAAGCGGATTTGAGAACCGTTCATTTCAGCCTAATTATAATCAAACGTGTATAAAATTATTTTTCTCTTTTCCGGAGACAGAGGGAACACTTGTCACCCTCCCCCTCACCGATATACTAAAAACATCATGAGCATTCTCGACAGAGACTGGATGCATTCTTCCGCCAAAACCGGGAGTCCGGGCAGCATTGATATCGTCAAAGGACTGGTTATCATCAATACCGTTGTCTTTCTGATCGGCTTCTTCCTCAGGGGAGACGGTCATACCGATTTTCTGGAGATTTGGGGCTGTTACAGTGTTTACACCGTCTTCGACATGGGACAGATATGGAGACTGATCACTTACCAGTTCCTCCATGCGAATCTGGGACATATCGTTCTGAACATGGTGGCATTGTGGTTTTTCGGGCGGCCTGTCGAACGCATTTTCGGTCCGGGTAAATTTTTAATTTTTTACCTGTCATGCGGTGTGGCGGCAGCCCTGTTTTCCTCCGTCCTCGGGTATTTCGGCCTCTGGGACGCAGGAACCCCGGGAGGAATAGAAAACGCATGGAAGTACATCCCGATGGTAGGAGCTTCCGGTTCGATTTACGGAGCCATTGCCGCATGTGCCGTTCTGTTTCCTGATGCCAGGGTACAACTGCTCTTTCCGCCGGTCGACATGAGCGTCCGAACCTTCTCTCTGGCTATCCTGGGCATCGCCCTTGCAGTGATAGTCATGGATTGGAACAACGCAGGAGGAGAAGCCGGTCATATGGGAGGAATACTCATGGGATTCGCCATCATGGGAATCCGTAAACTGTTGCACCGTTCTCCCGTAAACAACGGGTCATATGCCGGACAAGAACCTCGAGCCTCGCGAATGCAATCCCCTTCCCGGGAGGAAATCGATGCCATTCTGGACAAAATCGGCCGACAAGGACTCGACAGCCTCACGGAACACGAGCGCAACGTTTTGAAGCAGGCTTCCCAAAGCAAAAAATACTAGTCCATTCGCGAGGATACAAGATTCCGCAAGGAAATAATTTTGATTCGCTTCGGAAAACTGTATATTGCCGCCGTATGACAGCGAGACTCTATTCGGCATCCATCTGCGGCATCGACGGAGTGGAAGTAGAGGTCGAGGCGGATATCCGCCCCGCACCGGAACCCCATATTCTCATTGTGGGCCTGCCGGACACAGCCGTCAAGGAAAGTACTCAGCGCGTGGAGTCCGCCATCACCAACAGCGGACTGAATCTGCCGCTCGGAACCATCGTTATCAACCTGGCTCCAGCCGACCTGAAGAAACAAGGCCCCGGTTTCGACCTGCCCATCGCCATGGGAATCCTGACCTGCGCCACGAACGCAAACTGGGAAACCGAGGCATGGGCCATCGTCGGCGAACTGGCGCTGGACGGCTCCGTCCGGCCTGTCAAGGGAGTTCTGCCACTCGTCATCGAAGCCCGCAACCGCGGGAAGAAAAACATCGTCGTCCCCCAGTCAAACGGCATGGAAGCCGCAGCCGTCCAAGGAATTGCCGTCTACCCAGTCGAAACTCTGAAAGAAGCCTGGAGGCTCGTCTCCGGAGAGCTCATGCCACGGCCTGCCATCTGTCCTCCCACAACCTTTGAGGCAGAGTACGATGTGGATTTCTCCGAGGTCAAAGGCCAGGCCTATGCGCGCCGCGCCCTAGAAATAGCCGCTGCCGGAGGCCATAACATCCTCATAAGCGGCAGCCCGGGATCCGGAAAATCCATGCTTGCCCACCGCATCCCAACCATTCTCCCTCCATTGACAGACGAAGAGGCTCTGGAAACCAGCAAAATACACTCCGTCTGCGGCTTGTTGAAGAGGGATGCCGGACTGATGCGTACGCGTCCCTTCCGAGCGCCCCACCATACCATTTCCGATGCGGGCTTGATGGGAGGAGGCTCCAGCATTGCCCCGGGGGAAATATCCCTGTCCCACAACGGCGTCCTCTTTCTGGACGAACTACCCGAATTCCGACGTCAAACGCTGGAAACCCTCCGCCAACCCCTGGAAGCCGGGGAAATCATCATCTCCCGAGCTTCGGGCACCATGACCTTTCCCGCGCGTTTCATGCTCGTGGCGGCGATGAACCCTTGCCCCTGCGGCTATCAGGGAGACCGACGGCATGCCTGCAAATGCAGCCCAGCCCTGGTGGAAAAATACCGGAAGAAAATCTCAGGGCCTTTGCTGGACCGTTTCGATATGATCGTGGAAGTCCCGGCAGTCGAGCCGTCCACCCTCGTCTCGGCCCCAGCCGGAGAACCATCTGCCGGTATCCGGTCCCGTGTAACAGCCGTCCGGGAACTCCAGCACCGACGCTACTCCGGCACCCGTTTCCGGACGAATGCGGACATCTCCGGCAAAACGCTCCAGGCCCACTGCCGTCCCACTCCGGCAGCCACCGGCATCCTGACTCAGGCCATCGAACAACTGGGGCTTTCCGCCCGTGCCCACGACCGCATCCTCAAAGTTGCCAGAACTATCGCCGACCTGGCCGGCAGCGGTTCCATCACCGAGGAACACATCTACGAGGCCATCCAGTTCCGCGCCTTCGAAAACCGCCTCCGTTAACCCCGCCCGACCCAAGGCGCCAATCCCTTTATCCGCCTCCGTACAAGGACAGGTAAGACACAAAGTCTCCATAAATTACACCCTTGCACCTTGACGAAGTTCCCCCTGAAGTAGATGCTGGTTCTAGCTATGGGAAAAACGCTTTTCCAAAAAATATGGGATGCGCACTCCGTCTGCACACTGCCGGACGGACGGACGCAATTGTTCATCGCGACGCACCTGCTGCATGAGGTAACGTCGCCGCAGGCGTTTGGCATGGTCCGGGATCTTGGTCTCAAAGTCGCCTATCCGGACCGTACGTTCGCCACCGTGGATCACATCATTCCCACGGACAACCAGCAGGAACCTTTCGCCGATTCCCTTGCCGATGCCATGATTCGCGAACTACGCAAAAATTGTGCGGAAAACGGCATCCGTTTCTTCGATCTTCCCACCGGCAACCAAGGTATCGTCCACATGGTCGGCCCAGAACTGGGCATCACCCAGCCCGGCATGACGATCGTCTGCGGGGATTCCCATACCGCCACCCACGGAGCCTTTGGGTCCATCGCCATGGGCATCGGCACAACCCAGGTACGTGACGTACTCGCCACGCAGAGCCTTGCCATGAGTCCGTTGAAGGTTCGCCGCATCAATGTCAACGGGCAGCTTGCTCCCGGCGTCACCGCCAAGGATGTAGCCCTGTACCTCATCGGGTTGCTCGGAGCCAAGGGAGGTCTGGGCTTTGCCCACGAGTACGGCGGTTCCGTCATCGACGCCATGAGCATGGACGAGCGCATGACGCTCTGCAACATGGCCATCGAAGGAGCCGCACGCTGCGGTTACGTCAATCCTGACGAAACGACTTTCGAATACATCAAGGGACGCTTGTTTGCCCCGCAAGGCGCCGACTGGAACAAGGCCGTCGCCCGCTGGAAAAGCTTTGCATCCGACGCCGATGCCATTTACGACGAAGTGCTCGAAATTGATGGAGCCTCCATCGAACCTACCGTGACCTGGGGCATTTCCCCGGATCAAAGTATCAGCATCAACGGCACAATTCCTTCCCCCGACCAGGCGCGCAATGAAGACGAACGCAAAATGACCCGGCAGGCGCTGGAATACATGCGTTTCACCAGCGGCAATCCGATCAAGGGGCAGGAAATCCAGGTTTGCTTCATCGGTTCATGCACCAACGGACGCATTTCCGACTTCCGCAAAGTCGCCGGTCTCATCAAGGGGCGTAAAGTCGCTTCCGGAGTAAGAGCCATTGCCGTGCCGGGTTCCCAAATGACGGCGCGCCAGTGCGATGAAGAAGGCATTTCCGCCATCTTCCGAGAGGCCGGATTCGAATGGCGCCTGCCCGGGTGCTCCATGTGCCTGGCCATGAATCCCGACAAACTCGTTGGAGACCAGATTTGCGCCAGTTCCTCCAACCGCAATTTCAAAGGACGTCAGGGCAGTCCCACGGGCCGCACGATTCTGATGAGTCCCGCCATGGTCGCAGCGGCCGCCCTGACGGGCCGGATCTCCGACGCACGGGAAGTCTTCTCCGGAACCCAAAACCAATCCAATCTTTCCTAAAGCCATGCCACTCACACCAGTCATCCGCATCAGCGGTACCTGCGTCCCCGTTCCTGGAGCTGATATGGATACGGACCGCATCATTCCATCCCGCTTCCTCAAGTGCATCACCTTCGATGAACTTGCCGGCACCATGTTCTGGGATGAACGCTTCAATGCTGATAACACCAGCAAGAACCACCCCATCGACGATCCCCGTTTCGCCGGCGCTTCCATCATCATCGGTGGCGTTAATTTCGGCTGCGGTTCGTCGCGGGAGCACGCTCCGCAAGCCATCAAACGTTCCGGAATCAAAGCCATCATCGCCGGTTCCTTCGCCGAAATCTTCTTCGGCAACAGCACCGGCATCGGCCTCCCATGCGTCTGCGCCACACCGGAAAACCTCTCTGCTATCAACAAGGCCATTGAGAAAGATCCCTCTCTCGTCGTCACCGTCGATCTGGAATCCATGACGGTTTCCTGGCACGGAGGTTCAATCCCCGTCACGATGCCGGCCGAACCGCGCGAAGCTCTGACGACCGGTCGTTGGGACGCCATTGCAGGCTTACTCGTCAATGCCGAACTCATCGCAGCCAAGGATGCCGAACTACCTTCACCCGGGGCACGGCATTCCTAACTCAACCAACTTCCTATCCCCCAGATCCCACCCCTATGATTTTTCGTCTTTCCGAATTCGTCCAACACGGCAAAATCGACAACAGTACCAAAGGCACCGTCCTGCTGGAACTGTGGCTCAAGGGGTGTGATCTACCCGTACGGTTCCAGCTCGAGGGCGATTGCTTGAGGGATCTGGCCGGCTGCGTCGCCGAGTTCTCCCTCCCAAACGCCCGGAACACTCCGGAACAACTGTCCAGATTCGACTTTTTTTCATCCTTGGAAGAAGGTCTCGTCGGCGATTTGACCGCCTCCCGGCGCATTGTATCCCCGTTCAACAGCAAAACACTGAGTAACCAGCTCTATCTGGAATGGTTTTCCAGAAGGCACGGCATGTTCCTGTTGGAAGTGGACGAATTCAAAATTAAAACCTCCCTCCCGGACTGGATCATGACCAAAGAGGACGAACAAGCCCAGGTCATGTGCAACCAGCAAACATTGCGGGATTATGTCGCCTCATGGATCGACCAGTATTCCCACCACCAGGAAGATACGGATCCCCTCCCGGACAGCCGCTGGGATATCCGCCTTCGCGAGGCAGAAGCCTCCGCCGTCGCTTTTCAGGAAATACACCGCAAGTACAAAACGGAACTCTTTGCCGATACGCGCGAAGCATTCGTCATGGGATGGGACGACACTCTGGGAGAACTGGCCGCTTCCGATGAAAACGGTACGGTTGTTTCCAGCCGGATCTCCGGCGGATTGACCCTGTTCGACATTCTCGACGAAGACGAAGCCATCGACGCCCAACTGGGCATGTCGCATCCGTTGTTCCAGCAAATCATGAAGTTGTCCGAAGCCGCCCAGCGTCTTTTTGCCTCGGCCATCTCCCAGGAACAGGCCTATCCGAATTCTTTGAATCCGGACATTGCCACCATTTTCTCGGTTCTCCGGTACGTCACTCCCAACACACTCTCCTGCATTCTCCAGATCAATGACGGCAATGCCGACTGCCTGCTTCTATCCCAGAAACTTTCCCGCTGTGCGGAACGCGTCGCCCAGGCCATCAATACCATGCCGAAACTCGACATTCGCGGAGGAAAACGCATGAGCCAGCAGCTGGAAACCTTGCATCAGGACATTGTTGCCTTGATGCTCAGCCTCTCCAAACAAGGTAAAAGATAACTCCACGCCGGAAGAACCGGCATTGCACCGACGACGCTCCCTACCCCTCCATTAGACCGTCATGAACAAGATACTGTACCGCCTCTTGCTGCCGTGCATCCTGATAGGCCTTTCGCCGGCCCAGGATGCCATCGACGCTCCATCCGTCTCCGAATACGGAGTTGAGAAACTCATGTCCGGCCTAATCCCGACTTCCGGAGAACAATACAAAGGCATTGTTAAAGTCGAAGTCGATACGCTCAATCCCGACTATTCCATGCCTTGGCAACCAGGAGACTACCGCGGAGGCATCGGTACGGCCTTCCTCATCGGCAAACGGACCTTCCTCACCAATGCGCACGTTGTCAGTAACGCCGAACGCATCAATATTTCCCAATACGGTTCCTCCCGGAAAATTCCAGCCCGGGTCAAATACGTCGCCCACGACTCCGATCTCGCGCTGCTGGAAGTCGCTGAAAAAGACTTTGCACCCTTTGCGGAACTCCCCTATCTGGAACTCAGCAAGGAATTGCCGAAATTGGAAGACGAAGTCCGCGCCATCGGCTATCCGATCGGGGGCAGCCGCCTTTCGGTCACCCGCGGGGTCGTCTCCCGCATTGACTTCATCCCCTACTCCCACCCCCGGGTCAACAACCACCTCGCCGTCCAGATTGATGCCGCCATCAACCCAGGCAACAGCGGCGGCCCCGTCCTGATGGGCAACAAAGTCATCGGCGTCGCCTTCCAGGGCATCACCAACGCCAACAGTACAGGCTACGTCATACCCATCCCCGTCATCAAACGCTTCCTCCAGGATATCAAGGACGGACAATACGACGAATACACCGACCTGGGCATCACTCTGTTCCCCATTTCCAACCCGGCCATGCGCAAGGCCCTCGGTCTGCCTGACGATGAAAAAGGCGTCCTTGTCGGCAATGTCGCCAAGGGAGCATCCAGCGACGGCATCCTCCAGACGGGAGATGTCATCATGAACGTAGACGGCTACGAGGTGGACAGCTCCGGCATGATCCGCCTGGACGGTGAAAACATCAGCATGAACGAGTTGATTGAACGCTGCTTCAAGGACGACATCATCGACATCGACATCATCCGCAAGGGTAAAAAGGAATCCGTCTCCGTCAAACTCGAACCTTCCGTCGCCAATAGCATCCTCTCTGCGGAATACGACAAAAAGCCACGCTACGTCGTCTGTGCCGGACTCGTCTTCCAACCCCTGCAAAGAGACGTCATCAATGCCCAGAGCGTTTCCTACTCCGATATTGCACTTGATCTCCGCGACTTCATCGAACGAGGAGGCGTTCTCAAAAACGATGAGCTCGTCCTGCTTACCAAGGTTCTCGACGACGAGATCAATTCCCAGCTTCCGCCAATCGGCTCCCATCCGATTGTCGAAAAAGTCAATGGAGTTCCCGTCAAGAGCCTTGCCCATCTGTACTCCCTGCTCTATCCGGAACACCCTCCGGTTGACTCGCCCTATATTACCATCGAACTGAAAGGCAACACCGAAGGCAGGCCTATCATTCTTCGTCGCAAGGATATCCCCCAGGCCAATGAACGTATTGCCCGGGAATACAACATCAGCAAAACCGCCTGCCTGGACAGCAACCGGGAACCCCTCACCGACAGCAAAGGAAAGGACAAATAAGTCATGTTGATCCGCCACATCTTCATTCTGGTCATCGGCGTATCCCTCGCCATCAGCTGCAAACCCAGAGATTACGACAAAACGGGAGGGCACTCCGACAGCCAACCCCAGGAAACGGAAAAAACCGCCATCACAGCAGAAGAGCCGCCCGCTCCGGCTCCCGTTCCCGAACCGACGGCATCCATGGCCATCGTCCAGGTAACCCACCAGGCCTACAACCAGCTCCAGCCCTGGCAAAAAGAGGAGCCCTCCTACTCCCGCGGCTTTGCCATCTACTTGGGAGAAGGCCGATTCCTGACAGTCGAGCGCGTCATCCGCGACGCCACCTTCCTAGAGTTGATCTCCTCCGACGGCAGCAAGACGGTACCGGCCAGCGTGGCCTACTCCGATCCTGAATCCGGCCTGTCTCTCATCACGGTCAAAAACCCCGATGACGCATCATTCTTCTCCGACATGGTACCCGTACCCATCGGCAAGGATCTCCCCCTGAACAGTACTGTCCAGCTCTGGCAATTCTCCGATGAAGGACTTCCCCTCGTTGCCGACGGCACCATCCTGTCCGCCGAACCCTTCTCGGCTGACAACGATAGCCCGGCCTTTCTTTACAACAGGATACGGGCTGCCCTCAATCCCGTCACGGGCGGAGCTACCATCCCAGTTATTTCCGACGGCAAACTCGCCGGAATCAGTTTGAACTACAAGGAATCCAACCAGAGGGCAGTCACCGCCACCGTGCGCGTTATCAACGGGTTCCTCAACAATGCAGCAGGCAACAAGCCCGGATTCCCCGTCATGGGAATCCAGGTCGCCCCCCTGACCGACCCTGTCTTTCGGGAATACCTGAAGCTCGCACCTTCCGGCAACGGCATCTATATTACCAACGTCGTTCCCCATTCCAGCGCCGCACGCGCCGGAGTCAAAAAAGGAGACGTTCTGGAATCCATCAACGGGCATGCCGTCGACAATCGAGGACTCACGCGAGATCCCCTTCTCGGTCCCGTCCCTGCCGGTACTCTCATGCACGATTCCCAGAGCATCGGGGACACCATCCATATCACCATCCGCCGCGACGGCAAGCCCATGGAGCTCTCCCTCAAAATGGATCGGGACGCCCTCGACAAAGACATCATTTCCCTTGACCGGGCAGCCAACGCCGTCCCTCCCTACATCATCTACGGGGGATTCGTCTTCCAGAAGTTTACCGATCCCTACATCAAATCCCTCAAGGACAGAAACGACGGCAACATGCCCATGGAATTTCTGGAACTCCTGAACAACAAGGCAGACTATGCCAAAGAAGGAGCTGAGGAAATCGTTATCATCGGCCCGGTTCTCCCGACTCCCGCCACTTTGGGCTACAACAACAGCGGATTCTGCGCCGTCAAAAAAATCAATGGAGTCCCGGTCAAAAGCCTTGCCCATCTAGCCGAACTTCTCGACAAGCCGGGGGAAAGCGACATCATTGAAATCGAAACGAATAAAGTTCCTTTCAAGCTTTACGTATCCCGTTCCATGTGCGATGCTTCCAACGATGCCTTACAGCGCCGTGCCATCCCGGTTTTACGGCGCCTGCCGTCATCGCAACAATCATAACATCATTTAGAAAGGAGACTTATTTATGTCATGCAATCTCTTGACCCTCAATGTCTCATTCCCCTACCGCGTTTGTTCGACCAACAAATTGTTCTCCCCGGAGAACAGGGAACTGGCCGGCTTGCTGGAAGGCGGCAAAGGCATTCGTTGCCTCACCTTCATCGAAGAAGCCGCCAGCATAGCCATGCCCGATCTGGGGACAGCCGTCGCAGCATGGTTTTCCAAAACCATGAAGGAAGTCGACTTCCGGCAACTGATCACCCTACCCGGAGGTGAACAAACCAAGCTTTCCATGGCTGTCTGGGAAAGGGCCCTGACCGCTATCCAGGCAGAGAACATGGATCGCCATTCCTACATCCTGGCCATTGGCGGAGGGGCCTTTCTAGACGTCGTCAGCTTTGCCGCCGCTACTGCACACCGGGGTATCAGGCTCATCCGCATCCCGACCACGACACTTTCCCAGGCCGATTCCGGCGTCGGCGTAAAAAACGGCATCAACTTCCGTGGTGAAAAGAATTACCTCGGCACCTTCACCGTGCCCTGGGCTACAATCAACGACAGAGACCTCCTGATCCGCCAACCGGAGCATCTCAAAAGAGTCGGCCTCTCGGAAATCGTCAAAGTTGCCGTCATCCGCGATGCTCCGTTCTTCCAGTGGCTGGAAGAACACGCCGACGAACTGGCACGCCTCGAACCGGACACTCTGACACACGCCGTCGAACAATCCGCCCTGTTGCACGCACGGCACATCGCCGAATCCGGCGATCCGTTCGAGCAGGGAACCAGCCGCCCCCTGGACTTCGGTCATTGGTCCGCCCACGAACTCGAAGCCCTCTCGGAATACTCTATCGGCCATGCCACTGCCGTCGCCATCGGCATGCACCTGGACATTGCCTACTCCGTCGCCATGGGCTGGATGCCTGCTACCGACGGTCAAAGAGTCATCGACCTCCTCGTACGGCTGGGTCTGCCCGTCAGCAGCCCGATTCTTGGTCTCAGACGCGGTCCCCGGTATGCCGTACTCAGTGGCCTGGAACATTTCCGCCAGCACCTGGGAGGGGAATTAACCGTCCTGATGCTCAAAGAAATCGGCCAGGGGTTCGATGTCCACGAAATATCGTCCGATATCATGGCTTCCTGCATTTCCTCCATTTTGGAAGGGAAACGGCTTGCCTGACAAAACAGCCCCCCTGTCTTTCCCACCAGGACCGGAGCACATCGCCTCCGGTCCTTTTTATTTTCCGCCGGGGCGGAGTGTATCCAGTTCCATGAGCCTCGCAACCAAAGGGTTCTCCATTTCAATGCAAAATGAATGAGGTTGACGCTGGACGAATTGCTCAAGGACTGGTAGTGTACCCCGAAGTGATTTTGAGAAGATGAGCGAACCTGTCGAACCGCAAGTTATTGGATTGATCCCGTCAAGATGGGGCTCGTCCCGTTTCCCCGGCAAACCGCTCCACATGCTGGCGGGCAAGCCTCTTGTCCAGCATGTTTGGGAACGGGTTACCCGCTGTTCATCCCTGGCGGCCGTCGCCATAGCCACGGATGACGAACGCATCCGCAAAGCCGCCGAAAACTTCGGAGCACAAGTCATCATGACTTCTCCCGATCATCCGAGCGGCAGCGACCGCTTGGCGGAAGCCGTCCAGGCCTTTCCCCATGCCACCCACGTCGTCAATGTCCAGGGGGATGAACCGTTGATTGATCCTGTCCTTGTCGACTCGCTTGCCCAGTCCCTCCTGGCCGATCCCGGCCTTTCCATGGCAACCGCCGCATGCCCGATTGCCGATAAAAACGACTTCGATAACCCGAACGTCGTCAAAGTCGTCCTGGCTCGCAATGGCGATGCCCTTTACTTTTCCCGTTCTCCGTTGCCCTATCCGCGCAACGCCCCCGCCAATCCACCCCTGCGCCACCTTGGCATCTATGCCTATCGCAGGGATTTCCTGGAAAACTACGTCCGCTGGGAACCCACTCCTCTGGAAAAAACAGAGTCTCTGGAACAACTGCGCGCCTTGGAAAACGGAGCCCGCATCCGCGTTATCCTCACCGAACACGACGGAGTCGGTGTGGACACCCCCGAACAGGCCGTCCTCGTGGAACAAATCATTCTCAACAACCTTGCATAACCATCTTATGAAATACATCTTCGTTACCGGCGGCGTCGTTTCTTCGCTTGGCAAAGGCCTTGCCGCCGCATCCATCGGCACTCTTTTGGAACGTTGCGGCCTGAAGGTCACCCTGCAAAAGTTCGACCCCTATCTCAATGTCGATCCCGGCACCATGAGCCCCTACCAGCACGGGGAAGTCTATGTCCTCAACGACGGAGCCGAAACCGACCTCGACCTGGGCCACTACGAACGCTTCGTCCAATGCAACCTCTCACGCCTCAACAATCTGACCTCCGGACAGGTCTTTGAAAATGTCCTCCGCAAGGAACGCCACGGAGACTACCTCGGCAAAACCGTGCAGTACATCCCGCATGTCACCGACGAAATCAAGGCTCGCCTGTACGAGCTGACGGAAAAATCCGCCAACGTGGACGTCATCATTACGGAAATCGGCGGTACGGTCGGGGACATGGAAGGCCACATCTTCCTGGAAGCCCTTCGACAATTCGCCCTCGAAGTCGGCAAGGAAAACGTCTGCTTCATTCACGTCACCCTGCTGCCTTACATCAAGGCTGCCGGAGAAATGAAAACCAAGCCTACCCAGCAATCCGTCGCAAAACTGCGTGAAATCGGCATTCAGCCCGATGTCATCATCTGCCGTACGGAATATGACATGAGCGAGGAAGAACGCCGCAAGATTGCCATGTTCTGCAACGTGGAAGCCAAAAACGTCATCGCTTTCCGCGACGTAAAGAACACGATTTATGAATGCCCGCTGGATCTCAGCCAAGATAAGATCGACCGCATCGTCACCAAAAAGCTCGGTCTTGACGTTCCTGTTCCGGATCTCAAGAAATGGCAGGAATTCGTCGGTCGCGTAATCACGCCGAGCCACTCCGTCCGAATCGCCGTCGTGGGCAAATACATCTCCCTGCAGGATGCCTACAAGTCCATCTACGAATCTTTCACCCATGCCGGCGCCGCCAATGACGCCCGAGTGGAAATCGTCCGTCTCGATGCCGAAGACCTTGAAGAAAAAGGAGCTGAAGCCCTCATCGGCCATGTCGACGGCATCCTCGTTCCCGGCGGATTCGGGGACCGCGGCATCGAAGGCAAAATCGAAGCTGTGGAATATGCCCGCAAAAACAACATTCCCTTCCTCGGCATCTGCCTCGGCATGCAGGTCGCCGTCATCGAATACGCCCGCAACGTCTGCGGGCTGGCCAATGCCAACTCCACGGAGTTCGACAAGGAAACTCCCTACCCGGTCATCAGTCTCCAGGAAGAACAAAAGGGCATCGACGATATGGGAGCAACCATGCGCCTCGGAGCCTACAAAGCCGTTATCGCCAAAAACACGCTCGCCGAAAAGCTTTACTCCTCCAAAACGGCTTCGGAACGTCACCGCCATCGCTACGAATTCAATCCTGCCTACCGCGAAACCCTCGAAAATGCCGGGTTGAAAATCAGCGCGACCTCCGAAGGACAAGGACTCGTGGAAATCGTCGAAATCCCCGCCCATCCTTTCTTCATCGCCTGTCAGTTCCATCCGGAGTTCCAATCCAGGCCCAACCATCCGCATCCCCTGTTCGCAGGGCTTGTCGAAGCTGCCCTGGAAGCCAAGGAAGCCAAAATCAAGGCCTAAACATTTCTCATCGGCACTCAGGCCGCAGGCGTCCCCTGCGGCCTGTTTCTTCCCCTGCCTCATCCGTTTATGCTCACTGACGCACTGGTCCTCTTCTTCTACTTCATTGCAATCTTCGGAATCGGCATCTTCGCCGGACGAAAACAGAAAAGCATTGAAGACTATGCCTTGGGCGGGCGTTCCCTCCCCTGGTGGGCCATCCTTGCCTCTATCATCGCGGCGGAAGTCAGTGCAGCAACGTTTCTCGGCTCCCCGGGAGAAGGCTACACCAGCAGGAATTTCACCTACGTCCAGCTTTGTATCGGTACCATCCTGGGCCGCATTGTCGTCGGGAAATTATTCCTGAAGCCCTATTACGACTACAATGTGGTCTCTATCTACGAGTATCTGGAAAAACGCTTCGGCCTCCTTACGCGCCGCATGGGGTCGCTCGTGTTCCTCATCAGTCGCGTACTCGCCAGCGGCACGAGACTCTATTTTGCAGGTATCCTGCTTGTCATCGCCTACCAATACATCTATGGAACGGTCGCCAATAAGGACGAAATCGTTAAATACTACACGATAGCCCTTGTCGTCATTACCATTGCCACCACCATCTACACGACCATCGGCGGCCTGAAAGCCGTCGTCTGGACGGATGTCCTTCAGGCCTGTGTCCTAGCCGTCTCCATCATTTCCGCTCTGGCCGTCCTCTTCTTCAACATCCCCGGGGGCTGGGATACCATCACTTCCACGCTCAACCAACCCGGCGACTGGTCGGTATGGTCCTGGGGATTCGCCAAGGAAGGAGGCTGTGTAGATCAAATCTTCCACATTCTGGGAGAAGAATATACGATCTGGGCAGCTTTTCTCGGTTCCACCTTCGTCACGATGGCAACGCATGGTACCGACCAGGATATGGTCCAGCGCATGCTGGCCGGCAAAAACTCCTCTACCGGATCTAAAGCCGTCATCCTGTCCGGTCTGATCGATGTTCCCGTCGTCCTTGTTTTCCTGTTTACCGGTATCCTTCTTTACGTCTTCTATCAGTCCAATCCGGGACTCGACGTACCGATAAACAAGTTGGAGATCTTTCCCCACTTCATCATTTACAGCCTGCCTCCCGGAGTACGGGGTCTTCTCGTCGCCGGCCTGCTGGCCACAGCCATGGGATCGCTCTCCACGGCGTTGAACTCCCTGTCCACAACTGCCGCCAAAGACTGGTACCAAGGAGTTTTTCGCCCCCGTGCCACAGAAAAGGAACTTCTACTGGCGGCCAGGTGGGGCACCGTTTTCTTTGCAATCCTGTTGATCGTAGTCGGAGCCATTACGGCCAATTACGTCGTCCACCATGAAGAAGCCCGAATCATACCAATCGCACTGGGTATTTTCGGCTATACCTACGGTTCCCTGCTGGGGGTTTTCCTGCTGGGCATGCTGACCAAACGCCGTGGCAGCGACATGGGCAACTGTATCGCCATGATCACCGGATTCCTGGCCGTAGGAATCCTGAGCAAGCTCATCCCCATGCCGGAATCCCTGAACTCCTATATTCCGGAAATAGCCTTCCCCTGGCGCGTCACGATCGGTACGCTAGCCACCTTCTTCACTGGGATTCTGTTCAGAAAAAGCAAGTCCTAACCGGCAACATCCTTGTAGAGGGAAATTTCCTGAATCATTTGCAGTCCACCCCGTTCATCGGGAAGGAACAAAATGAGGAGACCGGAATAGCTTTCGCGGCGCAGCATCATCTTCCTCTCCATATACCATTGGGTCTTTCCCTTCTTGTCCCGGATCTCCTTCCGTATTTCCAGCGGATATCTTTCGGACGGAGCACTCTTGCCCGAGGATCCGAAAGTCCAATGACCTCCGGGCGTCAACAGCGCCAGATCCTTTTCCGTTTTCGGGACGGCCGGAGCATGCAACAGATAGGTGTTTTTCGTCAGATTCTGGAATAACGTGATGCCGGGCATGCAATCCGCTTCATCGACAAACAGAATATTGAACCCGTCCTTGCCGGGCAACAGCACACCCAGCATTCTGCTCCCATGCTTCTCGGGTAGGGGACAACTCAGCATAGGCATTCCGGAACACTCGGCCGCTTCCGTCGTATCATACAGGCGGATCACTTTGTCGTCGGGAAAAGGAACCCTCTTGGCCGGTAAACCAGTTCCGAGAGGCACAACGGAAACGATACCCGGGGACAGAGGCATCATGGCTGTCCGAACGCTATTCCCAACCATCTGGCGGGATTGAATGAATCGAATCCCCGTTTCAAGCTTGTCGGGAGGTGATACGAGCGACAACTGGGGAGAGGCGTCGTCCGGAGATGGAGTATCCGCCGCGGCTACGGCTTCTTCACCCCAAACCGGGCACATGGCAAAGGCGGCTAGAGCCGCACAGGAAATAGTTCGAGAAAACATATGAAGTAGAGAAAGTAGAAAGATTAAAAAACAATCGGGAAGAATAACCTCTGTATTCTTCCCGATTGCTTTTGCTTTCTCAATAAGAATTATGGATCTGCTATAAAAAAGTAGACGATGGCTTACACTTCCTCAGGTGAGAGCCAACGGAAGGAAACCACGTCGAACTTTCTCCCGAACGCACGGTTGATATTGCTCAACTGGGTTCTGTCCAGTGAACCCGTACTCGTATTGACTTCATACGCAGCGGTTTCGGGGGCATTCGTCGGATCGACATAGTCCACTCCGCGCTTCACGACGGCTTCACACCAGGCGCGGGAGAGGATGCTCTTGCCGGACTTGGTCGTCAGTTCCCCGTACGCCCGGATGGTGAACGTATCGTCCCGCGTCGTCAGGATGTTGCCCAGCACGGCCAGGATGTCGGACTGGATCAGGTAGCCGGGCGCTCCCGTAAACACGTTGCCGCGCGCGGCCTCCGGATTCGGATAGGGGGCGGAGGGATTCAGGACGGAGCTTTGCACCTGGTCGAAGACGGAGTTGATGCCCGTGTTGTCGATGGCCGCCTGGATGGCGCCCTTCAACCCGAGGTCTCCGGATGTGAGACGCCGGTTGACGAACTCGGCCATGTTGAGGAACGGGCCGCGCTTCTTGACTTCGGCAACGAGGTTTTCCGTCAAGCTGTCGAGCGTTCTCTCATCAAGCTTGCGAAGGTCGGACCATGCCTGGGCGACACCGTCGGTCAACCCGTTGGTAATACCAATGCTGCCGTAATCGTCCACATGGGACTGGTCGCTGCTGGCTACGCCGAAACGGGAGAAGTAGGCCGTGTTTTTATCCTGATTCATCAGCGTAATCCCGTTGGTCGAGGAGTTGAAAAGCAACTGGCGGTCCCTGAGCCCCTTGATGACAGACTTCCACGCTTTCATGGATGTAGAGTTCACATTGAAAGCGCCTTCGACGCTGACATACTTGGCCACTTTCTTGTAGCCGTCGGAATCGCTCAGTTCACTGATAACATCTTCAACTTTGTCCGCACCGGGATTCAAGGAGAAGCGGGAATTGGGCAGCACTTCCATGGAATTCGTGCTGGCGGTAGAATCCTTTCTCGCTCCAAGTACATCCTGCAATATCTTGGTGTATTCTTCCTTGCCACCATTGCCTCCGATTTGCGTGGGACGGTTGGAGATGGAAGAAGTGAACCAGGAGTCCCAGACGCCGTCGTTGGCCATCAGGGCGTGATCCCAGAAATCTCCGAGTTCCTTGTCTCCCGAGATTTCGCTGTGAATGAACACCCGGTCGCCCGGAATCATGGGGTCGGCAAACGAGTTGCCAATACCGATTCCGGGAACGCCGGACTGGTAGGCAAAACGCTTTGCAATAGTCGCCGGGGAGTCATTGCCCTGGGTGTACCAGCCGGGGGTCAGGCGGGCGCCGGCAAATCCGGCAATGGAGTAGGGCGGATGAATGGGGATTTCCGTGGCGGAGATCTTGTTGATCTGTTCGGCGCCGGGGCCTCCGAAGGTCGTGAGGCGCGTTCCGTCGTTGTTCAGGACGTTGGCAATCGTAATCGGAGCAAATCCTTCCGGATCGTTGTGGTGCTTAACTTCGAACTGGTACGGGCTGTAGGTACGGGACAAATCGCTGGCGGCCACCATTTGGCTACCCCAGAAGAGCGGTGAGGAGTGTTGCCAGATCTTGGTGCGGTAGTCCTTGTCTTCCGGATAATTACCAATCAGGGGAGTCTGGCTCCATTTGACGGACAAACCGAAATAAGCTACGAAATCATATTTTTGAGCGCCAATGCCATCTGCTCCGGTCGGTTTTTTATACCCGGACCGAACCGTCGCCGGATCCTTGCTATCGTAGGGATTTTCCGGATTGGCACGGTCACGGTACAATTCATGGGGCAATTTGATCTCCTGAATCAAAGGTTCTTCCCAGACACCCCAGTTCAGGTTGTAGAAAGCCGGGGATTTTTTGGCAAACGAATCGGGCATGTCCCCCATGGCTCCACCGCCGGCCTGGGTCAGCTTGTATTGTTTGCCGACTTTATCCTGATCGAACAAACCGGCAATGCTGACATACGAGCTCATTTCACCGGACGACTTTCCTTCATCCGTGTACACTTGAGAGAGCACGGAGTTGCGGGGTTGAACGGTTAAATCCTTGGCTTTGCTAATAAAATCGACCTTGGTTTTCCGGTACGTATGGGTAGCCGGAGAATCCGGCTGCGGGAAGGTCGGGAAAGAAGAACTGCCGTAAAGAGAGTCGAAGCGGATACCGCACCACACGAAACTCCAGCCATAAGCCGTTACCTGATACATATTCTCGGACCAGCCTTCCTTGAGAGGATAGTTGTCCACGCGAATATCGTACTCATTGTACTTGGCCATAGCCGGATGGGGCGCGACATCCTTGAAAAACTGGGCGAGGTTGTTCGTCGGAGGAACCAAGTCTCGGTCCGAGTCCGGCTGAGAATACATGATGATTTCACCGGGAGCCAGGAACGATACTTCTCCTTTATCCGGTTCGCCTTCAACGGACATTTCCACTGTTTGGCGCAGGGAGCTGCCATAGTCGGCCAGCGGACGCTGAATCCCGCCCTGATTCTCAAAGTGCCCATAGCCAAACCCGCCTAGAGCATTGGCGTAGGAGGTATACGAGTCATCGGTATAATTCGACAACAAGGAGTCATCCACGTAATTCGACTGGGATTTGTCATAGTTATTAATTTTATCCCGGTAGAAATTATAAGCGGATTTCAGTGGAAGGAAGTGTTCCGCATTAACGTAAGTACCGAACGCTTCTCCATTGGCTCCCTCGAACTTCATACTCACATTGTACGGATTCCACCACACGCTCACGGGGGTAATAAACGTACAGGGCACGATGAAACCGGCATTGCCGGCTGCCGGATAGCCCAAGGTATCGCCCCAAGTCGAATAGACGTACCCGATGAAGTTGTACTGTCGCAGCATGATGGGATTGCGCATGTACGTGTAGCGGTTGTTCATCATCGTCGATGCGGCTTCGGCATCAGCCGCAACTAGCGTATAGGGCCTTTTGCCGTCCCACTTCAGTGTCGCCGAGGCGTCCTGGCCGTTGCGCACCGTCGCCCCGTCCCAGATGTTGGACCAGTAATAGAATTGCGGCCACGACGCGATCGGACGCACGGTGACGGCCGCATTGCCGTCTTCATTGTTGTACGGGCGCAGGCCGACGTCATGGCTGGCCGTCCGGGATTCGTCGGGAACTTCCTTCTGGGACATCATGATGTTCATGTCCTTCTTCAACCCGCCGAACTTGGAGTCCGTCTGCAGGCCGGAAGCATACAGGGAAACGTCGTGGAAGAGGCTGGGAATGTCGCGGGAATTGCGGGCCTGCAGCAGGACGGTGCCGCGCGTAATCAGGCGGGATACCTGTTCATCGTAGGCATTGCCTCCGTCGGTGGAAAGGGTGCTGTTGAGCGAGGCGAGCTCCCGGATGGAGGAATTGTCCGGAGGAGGGGTGTTCCATGTAGCCCTCAGTTTGTCCACATCCTGGCGGAGCCTGTCCTTGTAGGCAGGCAGGTTGATCCGCGCCTTCTGGTTTTCCGCGCTGACCCACCAGGCGATGTTTTTGACCGTCCGGGAGTTTTTCTTGGAGACCGTGTCGAGCATGACGTTGGTGGAGTCGTCCACCTGCACGAGCCCGGCATAGATTTCGTCCTTGCGGTCGGCGCGCAGACCCAGAGTCCCTTCGCCGAGAAGAAGGATTTTGCGTCCCCGGTCGGCGCGGTCCTGTCCCAGATCCTGGGAGACGGAATTCAAGCGTGTCAGGAATTCCATGCGGCTGTCGGAAATCAGCCAGCTTCGGAACATGTTCTGGCGGCCCTTGGTGTACGTGTCTGTCAGGGAATAATTGTGGGTAGGGCTTTTGCGGTTCATCCACGTGTCCCAGGAGTTCCAGACGCCGAGGATGTGGGGAGAAGCCACGCCGTCGATGGATTCCGAATTGACCGACGTGTCCAGAATGCCGGAGTTGGCGGAGACGCGCTGGTCGGGTCCGAGTTCGCACTGGAGCTTGCCGATGGCGACTTCCAGGGCAAGGCGGGCCTGCGCCCGTGCCTCTGCGGCATACAACCCCTTCTGAGAAATACGCGTCTGCGACGCGGACATGGTCAGCAAGCCGACGCTGAGGAGGGCGAGCAGGACCATGAGCGTGATTGTCGCAATCAACGCAAACCCCGGAACAGCCAAACCAGTCCGACCGGATCGGAGAAATCTAGGTAAGTTCTTCTTTTTCATGATGGGAGTCATGCTCATACTTTGCATATACGCATTCACATTGTCAATACGAATTTACATTATCACTACATTCATGCTAAAATCTCCACCTCCGGAACTCCGGGGATAGGCGAGCAGCAATCAACCATATTTTCCGACAGTTAGCGGATTGCGAATCCGCCACAATAAACTATAATATACTTATTATAAATACAATATATCTCCTTATTCCCTTATGCCGGTTCATTTTATCGGCAAAAAACCAACCAATAATATCATTTTTTTGAAGATTATCTCAAAAAAAACATAATGACACTCACCAAAAACAACATGATATCATTTATAATAAGTTATTTATGCTATCATCAAAAAAGATCGCAGCCCAACATTCATCCCTCCCTCAACCAAGATAACGAAAAAATCTAAGGATCATTCCCCAATAGGTATACCTCTTGAAGGCTCAAGGTTTTTCCACATTTCAGGGGGTCTAAAACAAAAAAAGTCCCTATTTTTTTCTTGCTAGCGGATTCGCAATTCGTTAGCAAGAGAAGTGAAACCTCACGAAGCCCCCGGTCTTTCTCACTTATTATTCTAGTTTTATTCTGTCATGAAAATCACACACCGTTGTAATCGCGGGAAGCGCACTTCCATGCGCTTCCTAAAGAAGCACTTACAAGGGTTTGCATTGATTGCGACAATCACACTCATGGTCCTGCTCGCCCTCCTCAGCGTCGGCTTGCTAACCATGTCCGCATCGCAGACGCGTATTTCTCAAAAGGGGTTGTATGCCGCAGAGGCACGGGCGCAGGCCCGCCTTGCCCTGGAAGTCGCCATCGGCAAGCTCCAGTGCGAACTCGGACCCGACCAGCGCGTCTCCGCCAACTCCGGCATTCTGGACACGTCGGTCAATTCGGAATCCATCGACGGCGTGGCTTCTCCCCACATCCTCGGCGTCTGGAACTCCTGGGACACGTGGATGAACCGCAAAAGCCCCACCCACAATTATTCCCTGACAGACACGTACACCAAGGGCCGCCAGAACATGTTCCGAAGCTGGCTGATTTCCGACAGCCGCATGGAATTCCTGACACGCTTGAATTCCGTCTCCCAGGATCTGGGACAGGACCGCGCCGACCGGGGACGCAAAATCCTTCTTCTCGGCGAAGGGACTCTGGGTCTGCGCGCCGACCGCAAGGACGAAATCTATGCCGGGCTCGTGCAGGTGGACGACTCCACCAACGTCATGCTCGACACGGTCTCCAAGAAAAACTCCCGGACGGTCAAAAACATCGCCTGGTGGGTCAGCGCGGAAAACCAGAAGGCGCGGATCAACCTGCCTGCCTACAAGGACAGGCTCCGCCAGGATGTGGACAAACTGAGGGCGACATGGAACACCCCTCCTCCGGACAATTCCTCCATCCGGGAGCTCGCCTCGCTCAACAGCACCCTTTCCACCGACGGAGGCAATGCCTACGATGAACAGGTATCCCGCCTGATTACGCGCGGCACCGTCCTGCTGCAGGCCCGCAATTCCCGCGACATTCCCAGCCTCTTCCACGACGTTTCCCTGTATGCTTCCGGCCTGCAGACGGACTCCAAGTTCGGCGGGTTGAAGAAGGACATGAACATCATGATGTCCCAGAAGGAAGTTCCCGACGAATTCCGGACGGCCAGCCATGACGTCGGCCTGCGCCCGTACAACAATGAAGACGGCAATGCGGCCGTCACCGTGCGTCCGATCGCCTCGTGGCCGCAATTCTATTACTGGTCCAACATCTGGGACGGGGCGACGGTGCGCAACGGCCAGGACGCCTCGGCGACACTGAAGTGGGACGGCAAAAGGCCCTATACGCTAGTTGCGGCCGATGCCGAAGCGGTATCGACGATGATGAACAACCGCTACACGTACATGCGCAATCCCATCATGCTGCGGCAGTACAACTTCATCGGATATACTTATACCTGTTGGGGTAATTCATACGGAGGCATTGGTGCAAAAGATGGCGGCATGGTGATCCCCTGTACATTCATCACCCCCGTAAGCGTGTGGTGGAACCCGTACAACGTAAGCATGAAGTTCGAGGGTGCCAACGGAGAACCTTTCGGAACCTATGTCAACGCGGAACACTTCCTGCCCCTGAAGTCCGCTTATAATTTCTATACTGACTATACCCATTGCTATTCGAATGGGCAGTCTTCTTACGTTGACGACTCTCTCTTATCAAATTACTCAGATAAATCCTATACTTCCTACACCGTCGGTGATGGTGGTTTCGGCTATCAGGCAAGCGTTCAGAGACCATTGGCCGATTACGGAAGTTCGTTACGGGACAAAGTTGAGATGTCAACGGACGGTTCACCTGACAAAGGAGATGTTTCTTTCTTGTCCCCCGGGGAAATAGTCATGTATTCCCAACCGAATTCAGACCGTCCCATTTGGCCGCCCACATACGAAGGCGGCAGCAAATTCGACGCCCAGGCTCCACATCCGGCTCAAGCAAAAAACAAGAACAACGATATTCGCGTCGATAATTATCCCCTTAAGGAAGGATGGTCGGAAGAACTTTATCAAGTCACGGCTTATGGCTGGAGCTTCGTATGGGTCGGCGTCAGATTCGATTCGTTCTACGGAAGCTCCTCTTTCCCAACCTTTCCTCAACCTAATTCTCCACAAACGCATACATACCGGAAAGCAAAAGTAGATTTCATTCCTAAAGCAAGTGAATTATCGGCAGAACCCCGCAATGCAGTTCTGTCACAGGTCTACACCGATGAAGGTAAAGAATCGGGAGAACTTAGCTCTTATGTCAGCATCGGAGGCTTGATGGATCCCGATTTGATTGGAAAATCCTATCCGTTAAAAGAAGAGAGCGGTTCATCATCCTCGTCCATTCCGGATTCATTCGCTAAAAAATCTCCCGCATTTTACAATTTGAACTGGGGCGTCTGGGAAGACCCGCTCATTCAGGAAATCCGTTTTCCACATGAGTTGTATCGTGACCGAGACAATCCGGAAAGTCCGTACGATAATAAAGACCCAGGTACCATCCAAGCGAACGGCTACGGATATAAAAAACTCCATGGCGCAGGTGGAATCGGTGCAGAAAAATACGATTTCGTGGCCTATTACGGCTTGTCCGTCAAATGGAGTCAGACTCCCCTCGTCGGTACCTATCCGGAAGACAAGGACTACCGCACCAAGATCTGGCAGCACTCCTCACCGCTCTTCTGGGGCAACCAGATGGTCGCCGCCAGCGATTTGTCCCGTACCTACAGCCCGTACCAGTTCGAAGTTAAGCACCACAACGATCCGGAAGGATTTGCTCCGATTACGATTGCCAACGTCCTGAACAACGACGGAACGCGCCTCACGACCTTCGGAGGCCCCGGCGCCGAACAGATCAACAAGATCTCCGCCACGGAAATCCCCATTCATCCGCCCTACTCCATTGCCGGATTTGCCGGCGCCCGCCTGACCCCCGGCTGGTACACCCAGGGCAATGACTCCCCGGCAACTATTGCAAAGCGTTTTGCCTACCAGTCCGGCGTTCCCGGAATCGGTATTGGCAACTCGTTTGCCGACCCCATGATTCCGGGCGACCGGGTGTTCATTCACAGCGAAATCTCGGGAGACAAGGAACTCGGAGATTTCTGGGATCACGCCCTGATGGCCAACGACGGCGTCTGGGACTCCTGGTTCGCTTCTTCCATTTCCAACCGTCCTACGCAAATCGGAGGCAATGGTGGCAGGGAAGAATTTACAGAGGTGCTGAAAGACATCCTCAGTGATAAAAAAGATTCCACGGCTAACGTCAACTCTATGGAAGTCCTGCCTAATTCCCGCTTCTCCCTGAATCCCGGTGCCGACAAGGTTGAAAATGTCATTAATGAACTGAGCGATTCCGACGGCTACAAGAAAGTAGCCAAGTATGTCAACGTCGAAGGCGCTTTCAATGTGAACTCTACATCCATGAAAGCATGGAAGTCCGTCATCAAGGGACTCAAAGACCGCCAGTTGCTTTTCAATTCCTCGACCAACGGAGTTACCCCGATGAATCAGGATAAAAACACGGCCTACTTCTCCCGTTTCGGCGTAGCCAGCAGCGACCAGTCCCATGTGGACGACTACGGAAGTGTCGGTATTACCAACGGGTTGACCGATGGTGTCGCCCAGGTATGGTCCGATCTTCGTAAAATCGACGAAAATACACTGGATCGTTTCACAGAAAACCTCGTTGCCGAAGTCAAGAAGCGCGGTCCGTTCCTCAACATGGCCGAGTTCGTCAACCGGCGTCTCGCGTCCGGAGACCTCGGGTTGAAGGGCGCCATCCAGGCGGCCATCGACAACACGGGTATCAACTCCGTCTTCGACCAGGTGCAAAGCTCCGTCCTGAATCCCTCCGCCCCCTATCCGAACCCGGAGGCCGCGCGCGGCAACGTGTTTACGGGAGCGCCCGGCTATCTGATCCAGTCCGACATTCTGGCCGTGCTGGGCAACATCCTGACAACGCGGGACGATACGTTCACCATCCGGGCATACGGGGAACTGACGACCAAATCAGGCAAGAACATTCTCTCCCGCGCCTGGTGCGAAGCCGTCGTGAAGCGCGGGGTGGACTATGTCGATCCGACGGATGCCCCCGAAACCCCGGCTTATCAGCCCAACACAAGCACGGGATCGCTGGACAAAACCCAGTTGAGCAATATCAACCGTGCATTCGGAAGAAAGTTCGACGTGATTTCCTTCCGTTGGCTCTCACCTGAGGAAGTATAAATAATGCGGCCGCCCAGGTAAATAATCAGCATTCCGACATATACAGAAATATTCTTCACAATCTAGATGGGAATATTTGAAAAAATCTGCATATCTGTATCTACTCATCGTGTAAAAACGGCATTTTTATGCGATGGGTAAATTTCCATTAAGCAACGCATAGCATTGAATTTATGGTGTTTTTATTATTTTAATAATGACTCCAACATGCTGCAAAATCATATGAATCTACAGTTATCGGGAATGTATCGTTATCCATTTATCTAACGAATTCTCGCAAGTGGGAGATTATATGAAATACTTGGAGAACCTGTATAGTTGAGGCTATCTATCAAGTAAAAAACAGAATTTTTTACTTGATATACAAGCTTCAGTTAGCTAACACATGACTGTTAATTTACGGAGTCCCTCTGTCTTTCTTTTTCTCATTCTAGTTTCTATTCTGTCATGAAAATCACATACCGTTGTAACCGCGGGAAGCGCACTTCTATATACTTCCTAAAGAATCAGTTACAAGGATTTGCATTGATTGCGACAATCACGCTCATGGTCCTGCTCGCCCTCCTCAGCGTCGGCTTGCTGACCATGTCCGCGTCGCAGACGCGTATTTCTCAGAAGGGGTTGTATGCCGCAGAGGCACGGGCGCAGGCCCGCCTTGCCCTGGAAGTCGCCATCGGCAAGCTCCAGTGCGAACTCGGACCCGACCAGCGCGTCTCCGCCAACTCCGGCATTCTGGACACGTCGGTCAATTCGGAATCCATCGACGGCGTGGCTTCTCCCCACATCCTCGGCGTCTGGAACTCCTGGGACACGTGGATGAACCGCAAAAGCCCCACCCACAATTATTCCCTGACGGACACGTACACCAAGGGCCGCCAGAACATGTTCCGAAGCTGGCTGATTTCCGACAGCCGCATGGAATTCCTGACACGCTTGAATTCCGTCTCCCAGGACCTGGGGCAGGACCGTGCCGACCGGGGACGCAAAATCCTTCTTCTCGGCGAAGGGACTCTGGGACTGCGCGCCGACCGCAAGGACGAAATCTATGCCGGGCTCGTGCAGGTGGACGACTCCACCAACGTCATGCTCGACACGGTTTCCAAGAAAAACTCCCGTACGATCAAAAACATCGCCTGGTGGGTCAGCGCGGAAAACCAGAAGGCGCGGATCAACCTGCCTGCCTACAAGGACAGGCTCCGCCAGGATGTGGACAAATTGAGGGCTACATGGAACACCCCTCCTCCGGACAATTCCTCCATCCGGGAACTTGCCTCTCTCAACAGCACCCTGCCCTCCGACGGAGGCAATGCGTACGATGAACAGGTATCCCGCCTGATTACGCGCGGCACCGTCCTGCTGCAGGCCCGCAATTCCCGCGACATACCCAGCCTCTTCCACGATGTGTCCCTGTATGCTTCCGGCCTGCAGACGGACTCCAAGTTCGGCGGGTTGAAGAAGGACATGAACATCATGATGTCCCAGAAGGAAGTCCCCGACGAATTCCGGACAAACAGTCATGACGTCGGCCTGCGCCCGTACAACAATGAAGACGGCAATGCGGCCGTCACCGTGCGTCCGATCGCGTCGTGGCCGCAATTCTATTACTGGTCCAACATCTGGGACGGAGCGACGGTGCGCAACGGCCAGGACGCCTCGGCGACACTGAAGTGGGACGGCAAAAGGCCCTATACGCTAGTTGCGGCCGATGCCGAAGCGGTATCGACGATGATGAACAACCGCTACACGTACATGCGCAATCCCATCATGCTGCGACAGTACAACTTCATCGGCTATACCTTTACCCAGTGGGGTGATGCTACAGGCGGGGTTGGCTCCAGCGACGCGGGATTCGTTATTCCCTGTGCTTTCATTACCCCCGTAAGCGTGTGGTGGAACCCATACAACGTGAGCATGAAGTTCGAAGGTGCCAACGGAGAACCTTTCGGAACCTATGTCAATGCGGAACACTTCCTGCCTCTGAAGTCCGCTTATAATTTCTATACCGACTTCGACCACTGCTATTCAAAAGGCCAGTCCTCCTACGTGGACGATTCTCTTCTGTCAAACTATTACGACAGTTCCTACACATCCTATTTCAAAGGTCCCGGAGGTTTCGGTTATCAGGGTTCCGTCCAAAGGCCTCTGGCCGACTATGGCAGTTCCCTGCGCCAGAAAGTCGACATGTCCGTCTCCGGGGATCCGGACAAAGGGGATGTATCATTTCTGGAACCAGGGGAAATCATTATGTATTCCCAACCCGGCTCGGAACGGGGTATTTGGCCTCCGACTTACAACGGCGGCGAAGTCTTCGATAGCCGGGCTCCCCATCCCGCCCAGGCTAAAGCCAAGAATAAAGACATCCGAGTTGACAACTATCCACTCAAGGAAGGATGGTCCGAAGACCTCTATCAGGTAACGGCCTATGGCTGGAGTTTCGTGTGGTGCGGTATCCGTTTCGACTCACTCTATGGCAGCACTTCCTTCCCGACTTTCCCGCAGCCGAATTCTCCTCAATCACATACCTATCGCAAAGCCAAAGTGGACTTTGTGCCCAAGGCCAAGGATTTAACCGTCCAACCTCGCAACTCCGTGCTCTCCCAAGTGTACACGGACGAAGGAAAGGCTTCCGGTGAAATGAATGCCTATGTCAGTATTGCCGGTCTCTTCGATCAGGATGAAATAGGCAAGGAATACGAACTAACTCAGCAAAGCGGTGGAGCCATGGGCGACATGCCCGATTCTTTCGCCAAAAAAATGCCGGCCTTCTACAACTTGAACTGGGGTGTCTGGGAAGAACCCCTGATTCAGGAGATCAAATTCCCGCACGAACTATACAGGGACAGGGATAACCCGGAAAATCCCTACGACAACAAAGACGCCTCCACTATTGTCAATCGTCCCGGCTACGGTTATCGCAAATATCACGGATGCTGTGGCGTCGGAGCTGAAAAATATGATTTCGTGGCCTATTACGGCATTTCCGTCAAATGGAGCCAGACTCCCCTCGTCGGTACCTATCCGGAAAACAAGGACTACCGCACCAAAATCTGGCAACACTCCTCGCCTCTCTTCTGGGGTAACCAGATGGTCGCCGCCAGCGATTTGTCCCGTACCTACAGCCCGTACCAGTTCGAAGTCAAGCACCACAACGACCCGGAAGGATTTGCTCCGATTTCCATTTCCAACGTTCTGAACAACGACGGAACGCGCCTCACGACCTTCGGAGGCCCCGGTGCCGAACAGATCAACAAGATCTCCGCCACGGAAATCCCCATTCATCCGCCCTACTCCATTGCCGGATTTGCCGGCGCCCGCCTGACCCCCGGCTGGTACACCCAGGGCAATGATTCCCCGGCGACTATTGCAAAACGGTTCTCCTACCAGTCCGGCGTTCCCGGAATCGGTATTGGCAACTCGTTTGCCGACCCCATGATTCCAGGCAACCGGGTATTTGTTCACAGCGAAATCTCGGGAGACAAGGAACTCGGAGATTTCTGGGATCACGCCCTGATGGCCAACGACGGCGTCTGGGACTCCTGGTTCGCTTCTTCCATCTCCAACCGTCCCTCTCAGATTGGCAATGGCGGAGGCAAAGAAGAATTCACCGACGTCCTCCAAAACGTGCTCAGCGATAAAAAAGACACCACCGCCAACGTCAACTCTCTGGAAGTCCTGCCCAATTCACGGTTCTCCCTGAACCCCGGTGCTTCCAAGGTTGAAGACGTCATCAGTGAACTGAGCGATTCCGACGGCTACAAGAAAGTGGCCAAGTATGTCAGCGTCGAAGGCGCTTTCAATGTGAACTCTACATCCATGAAAGCGTGGAAGTCCGTCATCAAGGGACTCAGGGACCGCCAGTTGCTCTTCAACTCCTCGACCAATGGAATCACTCCACTCAGCCAGGATAAAAACACGGCCTACTTCTCCCGTTTCGGCGTAGCCAGCAGCGATCAGTCCCATGTGGACGATTACGGCAGCATTGGCATTACCAACGGGTTGACCGACGGTGTCGCCCAGGCATGGTCCGACCTTCGCAAGCTTGATGAGAGAACGCTCGACAGCTTGACGGAAAACCTCGTTGCCGAAGTCAAGAAGCGCGGCCCGTTCCTCAACATGGCCGAGTTCGTCAACCGGCGTCTCACATCCGGAGACCTCGGGTTGAAGGGCGCCATCCAGGCGGCCATCGACAACACGGGCATCAACTCCGTCTTCGACCAGGTGCAAAGCTCCGTCCTGAATCCCTCCGCCCCCTATCCGAATCCGGAGGCCGCGCGCGGCAACGTGTTTACGGGAGCGCCCGGCTACCTGATCCAGTCCGACATCCTGGCCGTGCTGGGCAACATCCTGACGACGCGGGACGATACGTTCACCATCCGGGCGTACGGGGAACTGACGACCAAATCCGGCAAGAGCATCCTCTCCCGCGCCTGGTGTGAAGCCGTCGTCAAACGCGGAGTGGACTATGTCGATCCGACGGATGCCCCCGAAACCCCGGCCTATCAGCCCAACACAAGCACGGGTTCACTGGAAAAAACACAGTTAAGCAATATAAATCGTGCATTCGGACGGAAATTCGATATTATATCGTTCCGTTGGCTCTCCCCGGAAGAAGTCTGATGCATTTGAAGGGATGGCCCAACGCACATATATACAATCGACTAGATTCCATGAAAAAGATTGTCACAGCCATCCTTTTAGCTTTTACGGTTCCCTGTATCACCTTGGCTCAGACTCCGGCACCGGCTTCATCAAGAAGCACCGGCGGTACCCCGGCAGCTCAACCGGCAGCCGGGAATTCCCAAAATCCCAAACAGAATCCGAATGCCAAACAAGAAGGTCCAACCATCATCAAACCTCCTGCAGGTCTGACAACGGGTATCCGTTTCGTCTTCGGCATGCCCAATAGCAACCTGAACAAGGCTCTCATGCCAATCAACAAAGACGTCTTCGTCGAAGTTCCTATGCGCTTCGGCCTACCGGCAGCGCGCGTTCCTTTCCCCGAAGACAGGGTCATCCGTTTCTACGAGGACATTCCGACCAAGGAAAACAAGCTTCAACCATTTTTCAAGGCGGAAATTCCGGCCAATATTTCCGGAAAGATTCTGGGAGTTTTCTGTTTCTCGGGCAAGCAAATGCTTCTGAGCTATATTGAAGAAAAAGATTGTCAGCCGGGCATGACGATCATCAAGAACATGACCTCAACGCCTTACCTGCTCATCGTTCCGCAGGCTCCTTCCGGGGAAAAAGACAGAATGCTGATGGCCGGCAACCAGGAATGGAAGTTCGGGCAAAGCCTCCCCAAGGCCAACCGCACTCTGCCCATGGAAATCCGCAAGGAACTTACTCTCAAGAATGGCCAAAAACAGTGGTTTATCGAACGTAAAATGATCCTGAAAACGGACAAAATCTGCGGCAATCTCATTTTGATCCTTCCCAATCCTGCCGGCAACAGCATTTTGATGCAGTCCATTACCATCTACAAAGACTGACCAGTCCCTTCCAGTTTCGTCACAAAACCCGGTCCGGTTTGTCCGGCCCGGGTTTTTTTGTTATTCTGGAACCGAAAATAATGCATCCCGATCACGAACGGGAACAAAGGATTGCCAACAGATTGGAAATTTGAGAAGCTCAACGCGGCTTCCTGCCATTTCATACCGGTTCAAGCCACATTCCGCCATGATGCATGCAACGACAACAGGCAAAGATGGACTGCGGGTTTTGATTACAGCCGCCAGCACAGTCATCATCATTGCCGGCCTCCAGGCAGGACAGGATATTATCCTTCCCATTATTCTGGCGTCTTTCCTGGCCGTCATCAGTTACCCCGTTACCCAGTTCCTGCGTGACAAATGCCGCCTTCCCCACTGGCTGTCCGTCCTCCTGACCGTCGTCATCGATTTTGGATTCCTCACCGGCATCGGATTCCTCGTCAATTATCTGGCCAAGGATCTCACCACCATCGTCATCACCAAGTACAATGTCGTCCTCCAGGAAAAGTTCGCGGAGATCATCGATTTCCTGCGCCGTCATGATCTGGACACCCAGGCATCCAAAGTGATGGAAGTCCTCACGGAAATGCTGGACGGCAAGCGCATCGTGGACTGGAGTACCATGCTGATGAGCAAAGCCGCCACTATTCTCACCGTCACCACGCTTGTCCTGATCCTGATGACCTTTTTCCTGGGAGAAGCTCCGCGTTTCCGTTCCAACATCCGCAAAATGGCCCAGGCAAACAGCCCGGGTGTCATCCAATTCACCAAAACCCTCGCCGGTATCCAGAAATACCTGGTTATTAAGACGTTCATCAGCATTCTGACAGGTATCTGCGCATGGATTCTCTGTGCCTCGGTCGGGGTAGATCTTCCCTTGCTCTGGGCAATTGTCGCCTTTGCTCTCAATTACATCCCGACATTCGGATCCATTGTCGCAGCCGTACCTCCCATCATGCTGGCAGCCCTGACGCTCGGCACCACCGATACGTTCATCGTCGCCGGAGGCTATCTTGGCATGAACATGCTACTGGGCCAGGTTCTTGAACCGATGCTCCTCGGCAAACAATTCGGCATAGCCACAAGCGTTGTCCTGCTTTCCGTCGTCTTCTGGGGTTGGATGTGGGGACCTCTCGGCATGCTTCTGGCCGTTCCCATCTCCATGCTCCTCAAGCTGGGGCTGGAAAGTTCCGACGACCTCCGATGGATCGCCCATATCATCGACAATCCTCCTAAAGCCCGCAAGCTGCCCCGCCTGCAGGATCTGCCGCCAACCATCAAAAAAAGAACCTAAGACACATTCGAATATGCACGCATTCGCCTACCGAAACGGAACCCTGTGTTGCGAGGGAGTCAACCTCGAAACACTCGCCGCACAAACAGGGACCCCTCTCTACGTGTACAGCAAGCAGACCATTCTGGATCACTTCACACGGCTCAAAGAAGCCCTCGCACCGCTGAATGCCGAAATCGAATTTGCAGTCAAGGCCTGTTCGAACATAGCCATCCTGAATCTGATGGCCCAACATGGCGCCGGTTTCGACATCGTCTCCGGCGGAGAACTCTTCCGTATCATCAAAGCCGGAGGAGATCCCAAAAAGTGTACCTACGCAGGAATCGGTAAAACCGAACAGGAAATCCGTTACGCGCTGGAACAGAAAATCTACTGCTTCAACATCGAATCGGAAGCCGAAATGCGCGCAATTGACGAAATCGCACGCGGCATGGGCACCATCGCCCCCGTTTCCATCCGCGTCAACCCGAACGTAGAAGCCGGCACGCACAAATACATCACCACCGGCAAATCGGAAAACAAATTCGGCATCGACTTCGAACGGATTGAAGAGCTCTACGAACGCGCCTCCCGCGAGTTACCCAACATCCGCCTCAAAGGCCTGCAAATGCACATCGGCTCCCAGCTGACCCAGGCAGCCCCTTTCGTGGAAGCCGTCGCTAAAGTAGCCCCCCTTGCAGCCCGGCTGAAGGAACGCCACGGTATCGAATTCCTGTCCATCGGAGGCGGGGTTGGCATCGTCTACCAGGACTCTCTGGAATCCGGAGGAAAAGAATGGTGGGACGAATCCCCCGAGCAGCTCACGATCAAGACATATGCGGATTCCATCATCCCCCTGCTCCAGCCTCTCGGACTGCACATCATCGTCGAACCCGGCCGCGTCATCGTCGGAAATGCAGGAGCCCTCATCACCCGATGCCTGTACGAAAAAAACGGGAAAGCCAAGACATTCAAGGTCATTGATGTCGGCATGAACGACCTCATTCGTCCCGCTCTCTATCAAGGGTATCACCAGATCGTTCCCGTTACGGAACACGCCGGAAACGACACCATTGTTGCCGACGTCGTCGGCCCCATCTGCGAATCCGGCGATTTCATGGCTCAAAACCGTGAAGTAGCCAATATCCATCAGGGAGAACTCCTGGCCATCCTGTCCGCCGGAGCCTACGGTTTTTCCATGGCTTCCAATTACAACTCACGTCCGATGCCTGAGGAAGTCCTCGTCGACGGCGATTCATGGCATACCATACGCCGCCGGCAAAGCTGGGACGACCTCATTGCCGGAGAATCCATCCCCCAGGTATAAATCTCACTTCTACGGCAGGACTGACCGACTTCAGCCTTGCCGTTGCCCATATAAACACTAACATCCACAATACTATGCCAATCGCCACTCCTGCGCAATACAGCAAGATCCTCGAAACGGCCAAAAAGGAAGGCTATGCCCTCCCCGCCGTTAACGTTACGACCATCGAAGTCATCAATGGCGCCCTCCGCGCCTTCTCCGAAGCCAAGTCCGACGGTATCATCCAGGTTTCCATCGGCGGCGGCAAGTTCGCTTCCGGTTCCGCCGTCGGCAACTCCGCCCTCGGTGCCATCGTCCTGGCGGAAGCCACCTACCGCCTCGCCGAAAAGTACGACGTTTTCGTCGGTCTTCACACCGACCACTGCCAGCCCGAACACGTCGACACCTTCCTGCGTCCCCTCATTGCAGAATCCCGCCGCCGCGTTTCCGCCGGTCTTCCTCCGCTTTTCACGTCCCACATGCTGGATGCCTCCACCCTGCCCATGGCAGAGAACCTGGAGCTTTCCAAGAGCCTTCTCAAGGAATGCGCCGAACTCGGCATTATTCTTGAAATCGAAATCGGCGTCGTCGGCGGCGAAGAAGACGGAGTGGACAATTCCGGCCACCCTGCCGACAAGCTGTACACCTCTCCCGAAGACATGCTGCAAACCTATGAAGCCCTTGCCCCCATCGGCAAGTTCATGCTCGCCGCCACCTTCGGCAATGTTCACGGCGTGTACAAGCCCGGTCACGTCAAATTGAAGCCCAGCATCCTTCGCGACGGACAAGACGTCGTTGCCGCCAAACACGGCGAGGACGCACGCATGCTGCTCGTTTTCCACGGCGGTTCCGGTTCCGAGCTTAAGGACATCCGCGAAGCCATTTCCTACGGCGTGGTCAAGATGAACATCGACACCGACACCCAATACGCCTTCTCCAAGCCTATCGTCTTCCACATGTGCGAAAAGATCGAAGGCATGCTCAAGATCGATGGCGAAGTCGGCAACAAGAAAGATTACGATCCCCGTTCCTACCTCAAGAAGGGAGAAATGGGCATTTGCGATCGCCTCAAGAGTGCTTGCGAAGACCTGCTCTCCACAGGTAAAACCCTCTGCGGCAAGATCTAATCCGCCAAACGGAGATCCCCGTTTTTCATCCCCAACCGGTTCGCTGAAAGGCGGACCGGTTTTTTATGATTCTCCTTCGTCGAAACGATACGTTTTCCCGTAGCGCTTGTGGTGGCTGGTCCGCCCGCCCCGGACTTGTCTGAACGGATTAAACAAATCGTCCAAGCCATTGGCACGCAGAAACCAGCATTGTTCCATCAACAACCCCAGTTTCCCTTTGGGAAACCCCTTGGCCTTGAACCACGTCAGATATTCGATGGGGACATCCATCAGCGGACACCCCTTCGGCGGGTATTTCGCCGGACCATACATCCCGAAAGGCATATGCATGGCTGCAATTTCTTCCACCAGCTTTCTCAGATCCTCGCCATTGGGAATATTGTCATTCATCGCCTAGTTTCTTGTAAAACTCACACAGGATATCCGCAAGCAAAATCGGTTGCTCGGCAGGCACCCGATGCCCCGAACCGGGCACGAGAACAAGCCCGTCTCCGGCAACCTCTCTCCCCAGCCCGGAAAACTTGGGATCCTTCTCCCCGCACACCCACAACCAGGGAATTTCCAATTGCCGGAGATTTTGCCGGAAATCTTCCTGCATCCCCAATGACCAATCTACAAACCCCCGGGCAATACTCCTCTTCCATGACGAAAGAGCCGGTTGTTCCTCCCTCTTATTTCCCCGCAAAACTCCCTGCTCATGCCAGGAGGTCATCACATCATTCCAGGGTATCTCCAGGCATTTGACAGCCCATTCCGCATCGGAGGCACGACGGATGGAACGCTCATCGTCGCTCTGGAGCCCGGGATGGGTACTGACAAACACTGCGCCCGCCCACAACTCCGGATGACGACACACGGCATGTAACCCCAAACGCCCTCCCAGAGAATATCCGCATAAAACTGGTCTGTGATCCTGAGACGAAATCTCCGCGGCTATGAGATCTCCCGCCTCTGTCAAAGTTTTGGGACAACACGCCAGCAACTTCCACAAATTCAAAGAACGCGAGGCCACCCCCATGCCTTGCAACGCCTTGGAGACTGGTCCCCAGTCGCCCGGAAGCCCCATATTGCCATGAAGAAACCAGATCATAACCGGACAATTCATAAGGCAATTCATCACAAAATCCAAGCAAGAAGCGATGCGGACAAAATTGACACTTGAAAACCTACGATTATCTCCTTACTTTTTTAACCTATTCAAGAGTTTTCAGTTATGAAACATTTCCTGAATCAAAGCCCTATCATCAATGTACTCTTCGTTTGCATGGGAAATATCTGCCGTTCCCCCGCAGCGGAAATCATTTTCCGCAACATGGTGGATAAAAACCAGATGAACGAACAGATTCATACCGATTCCGCAGGAACTATCGGTTACCACGAAGGCTCCCCTCCCGACTCACGCATGCTCAAAACCCTCGCGAACCACGGTTACAGCATTTTTCCCCACCGCGCACGCAAGATCAATCCTGAAGATCTGGAACAATTCGACCTCATCCTAACCATGGACGGAGACAATTTTACCGATGTCCGGGCCATGGACAAATTGAAGCGCTTCCGGGATAAAATCATTCCCATGTGTAAATTTGTCAGTAATAAGTTCCGCGACACCGAAGTCCCCGACCCCTATTACGGCGGACAGTCAGGTTTCGATCATGTTGTTGAACTCTTGGAAGATGCTTGTTCCAATCTCCTTAAATCGGTCAAGGGTACCATCGCCAAACACAACACGGCCATCTCGGAATAAAATACTCCTCTCTGGGACATTCCCTCCTTGGCAGCATCCCCGGAAGCGTTCTTATGCCCTCCGGGGATTTTCATACCAACAGTCGGAGGAGCCGGGGCATAATTCCCATGCCGTGTGCCTATGGCTCTCTCGCCCACTACGCTGGTAAACAACAAAGCCATCTCCCTTGATTATCAAGGAAGATGACTTTGGAAAAAATGAATCGGAATCCGATTATTTGCCGAGCTTGGGCTTGCCGCCCTGGCGACGGATCGAAGCGCCGAAACGCTTCTGGAACTTGTCGATGCGGCCTTCGGTATCGACAAACTGGTTCTTACCCGTGAAGAAAGGGTGGGAATCGGAGGTAATACCGCAGGTGATCACGAAGTGTTCCACACCATCAATCACTTCCGTTTTGGAGGAACGGGCAGTGGAACGGGTGATAAAACGGCGGCCGGTAGAGATGTCAACGAAAACGACCGGATTATATTTGGGATGAATATCTGCTTTCATGATGAATAGGATATGTATTGCGTTTCCAACGCAATGAGGTGGAGATGGAAATATGGTGATTTTTCGTTCATTGTCAAGGGTGCATTCATCAATTCGCAGATTGGATAATACGAACAGCTCGCACTACATACCGACTTTACAAAAAACCATGACAGTGCACCTCCTTGCATGCAGCCCCGATCGTCCGGACGATAGAGGGCATACTATCTATGTTCCTTCAATCGGCAACCCTCACCCGTTTTTCTGCAAGGCTCGCTCTTTCAGGATTGATCATCCCGATTATAGCCGTTGCCTGGAGCGCCGCATTCAAGACGATTTACGGTGCATTTCTGATCACCGGCGATGAATACGGTTTCATTTTTGCCGTTTCATGGGGGGCTGCCCTGTTGCGCAACAAACTGAGTCCGGCAACACCAACACTTGCCGTCGATGCGGAACTCACCCCCAGGGCATATCGTCTCCTGTGCCAACTGTTCCCGGTCGGAAGCATCCTCGCATTCGGCACTTCCGGCTTCCTGCTCCTGTTTCGGCTAGGTGTCGGCATATTCCCATTTCTTTTTCCTTCCGGCCTTTTTGGTCTGGTGCTCCTGGCACGATACCTCTTCTCAATCGCCAAACGGGATTTCCGTCCATCTATTTTGGGAGAATCCATCTACGCAGGCATCGTCCTTGCTTTTGCCACAGCAACTCCTGCCTACTTCGAGAAAATGAGCGGCTACGCCAATGATTTCATGATCAGTGCGCCAGTCTGGTACACAGGTATCTACTTCAGCCTCATCCTGACTCTCTCCTTGCCACCCCGGCTTTCCTCTGGTCTGAAGGAACTCGCTCGCGGAACTTTAATGATTATTCCCGCTCTGGTTCTGATCCTCTACGGAAAGCCCTGGATATTTTAGATCCTCATTCCACCCCTTTCAGAGCCTGGGAAATAGCCGGAAAGAGTTGTTTTTTGCGGCTCACCACGCCTTTGGCAGAAAAGAGATTGTCGTCTAAACGTTTGAATTCCAGATTATCCAACACATCGGGATCTCCTACTGCCAGCAAAAGGGAATCGTGCGTACTGATGTCCGTCACCAGAAGGCAGGCAAGCCTGTACTTTTCTTTTACCTGCAATTCCTCCAAAGCTTTTTGAAGTTGATGTCGTACGGCATCAAATCCGTATACTCCAACTTCCTCTACCTGGGAAATACTGATGCGGAACCCGAATTCTACGAATTCCTTGCGGTCCGCCTGGATGATGTCGACCGCCGAGGAATCCCTTGATCTCAACAAGGAACCGGTCGAGAAGAATTCCTCCGTAAATTTCTGCGGATCAATCCCGGAAATCGGCATTAGCCATTCCATCATCAGACGATCGACGCTCGTCGTCGTCGGAGACGTCAGATTGATCGTATCCGACAAAATCCCCGCACACAGGCACAAGGCGACATTCGGCTCCGGCTCCTCGTCCCGATGGAAAAACCGGCGAGCCACCAGCGTCGATGTCGAACCGACAGGCTCATTCAGGAACCTGATGGGATCGCGTGTCGATACCTGGGAACCGAGGCGGTGATGATCCATCACTTCGACGATTTCCGCCTCTTCTACTCCATCTACCGCCTGGCTGAATTCGTTGTGATCCACCAAAGCCAAACGCATGCGGGGAGGATCAACCAAATCCGTCTTGGAAACAACTCCGACCACCTTGTTGCTGATCTTATCAAGCACAGGAAACAGAGGCTGGCGACTCTGCACGGCTAGCTGGCGCATTTGAGACAGGGGAAGGCCGGAGGTGAACGTTACAAAGTCACGGTGCACGACATCGTGGACACGCCGCGAACAGCGAATCAACTGGCCGACACTCGCCGTATCCCACGGCGTGCTGAGAATGCATGTACCGGAATCCTGGGCTTCCTCCCGAATATCGGCCGTTGGGTGGGCATCCGCCGTAATAACGAGTGCTCTCACTCCGTTCTCCACAGCAAAAAGCTGCACGTTCGGACGGTCGCCGCAAATCACGCACAACTTGTGAATCAGCCCCTTCCTCTTGTAGTTGGCAAGTCGGGAACGCACGCTGGGTTCACTGGATGCACCGACCAGAAGGAAGAGTTCCTCATCTTCCGTACTCAGTGTTTCGCCGGTCAGGCAGCGGGCATTGATCGTCTTGGCGATGTTGTCCAGGCTGGCAACGACGGAGCGCACGCTGTCATCACTCAACTGTTTGGGGAGCAGTAGATTCAACAGATCCAGATACCGGATCAACCCGTGCAGTTTACCCTGTTCATCAATAACGGGGATGGAACTCAGGTTGTTCTCCGTCATCCTCTTGTAAGTCGTCAGGAACGTATCGCCGGGCAGGACGGAAATAATGTTTCTGTGGCAAATGGATTCTGCCGTCGGCGTTGCATCCCGAATCAAAACGGGCTGGGGAAGTTGTGCCTGCTCCAGTACCCAGGCCGTACGCTGGGTCACTTCCCCGCATCGGGCGGCAACGGCATCGGGATAACCATGGCGTCGCAAAAAGGAAGCATTCCCAATTGCAGAACAGATGGAGTCCGTATCGGGGTTCTTATGGCCAATGACGTATAAAGGGCCGATGTTTCGTTCATTCATCATGCACGTATCAATCCAGTTTAAATCTGATGGGAGCTATAATTTGTGAAGCAATGGGAATACCGCCACGGACTGCGGGCCGAAACGACCAGTTGTTTTTCACCCATTCCAGAGCAGCACGATCCAACGAAGCATATCCGCTGGACTCCGAAAGGGAAACCCCCGATACGGAACCGCATTCATCCACGGAAATCAACACCTTGACAACTCCCACTTGCCCCGCACTACGGGCCGAAGCCGGATAGGGAGGCAACGAGGCTTCCAGAGCCTGCGGCGCGGATGTAGAAGCTTCTGGATTTCCCGGAGCTCCGCCCAAAACCGTTTTCGGACGGACACGGGGACGGAGATTGCTCCGTTTCACCACCTGAGGATTACTCATCAGCGTTCCCGTATCCGCATCGTCGAACACATCATGGGAAGCCGCCAGCTCTCCGGCAGTCCAGGCCAGATCGGGCATGTCAGGCGACAAATTCAGCACTTGTCTGGGCGCCTCCGTCCTGATAATCGGAGGCAATGCCGGCAAGGCCCGTGAAATCACTGTCTTTTGGGCAATGTTCTCTTCCTGCGAAACGGGATCCGGGTCTACCATACTGACGGAAAACGGCCCATGCATCCCCAGAAGTCCCGATTCATGGTACCGGTACAACGCCAACACGCACCCGAGAGCTACCGGTACGCCTAAAGCGACCAGAGCCGCGTAAACCAGTGCGGATTTTGCCGGTTTATGGGGTTTCAGCTTCTGCCTGGGGAGGCGATATGGCTCCAAATTCAACTTCACGGTATTCCAACAGGAGTGTAACATCGAATTCCACAATGGCAAATTTTACCATTACCTGCTGACATTCACTCACCTTGTAATCCGCGAAAAAGCCCTTGCGCGAATTCTTTTCTCGTTTATTGTCCATAAACGTGCCACGCACCTACCAAGACATACTTGCCAGCCGCATCGCCGGACTTCCGGAGAATACCGATTCTTTTCGCGTCATAGACGGAGAAGCAGACGGTTACCCGAAGCTGTTCATTGATCGGTTCGGGGACAGGACTCTCATCTCCACTCGTGACCGCGACATTCCGCACCAGCTTCTCCAGCAGATTGTTTCCGAAGCAGGGCCGGTTTATCACAAACGCCTAGACCAGGACGATAAACAACCGCCCGTTCCCATCGCCCACGCCGGAGATTCCACTCCTCTCCAATTCCATATCGTCGAACAAGGCGTCCGATTCCTCATCGACATGGGAGCCGGCTATTCCCAGGGTATCTTCCTCGATCAACGAGACAACCGACGACGTGTCCGCCAGGCATGCCGTCCCGGTATGCGCATCCTCAACACATTCGCCTACACGGGAGCATTTTCCGTGTATGCCGCCCTTGGCGGAGCCATCACGACGACGCTGGATCTCGCCCAACCCTGTCTCGACTGGGCCCGGCAAAACTTTCTCCTTAATGCTCTAGAACCCGACGAACATTATTTCTGCAAGGGAGACGCGCTCCACTGGCTTGACCGTTTCGCCAAACAGCAGCGTACTTTCCACGGCATCATCCTGGACCCTCCTACTTTTTCCCGCGACAAAAACGGAAAAGTCTTCCGTGTCGAGCGCCACTACGGAGACCTCGTTTCCAAAGCCATAGCCTGTCTGGAACCCGGCGGATGGCTCCTCTGTTCCACCAATTGCCGCAAACTCAGCCACCGGGACTTCCGGATTATGGTAGCCTCCGCCGCTCCCGGTGCCGACTTGAGGCATGACCCCATGCCCTTCGATTTTCCCGGAGAAGACTACCTCAAATGCCTCTTCGTCCAATTCTAACACCATTCCGATCCTCCTTCGCCATCATGAAACATCACCTTCGCATCGCCCGGAGCCTCTCAACCGGCCTTCTCGTCGCCACAATCCTTTGCTGTTCCACTGCTTTCGGAAAAATATGGGGACCGCTCTCACTAGGTATGGATCGCAACACCCTTGATGCTACTCTCCGCTCGGATCCCGCCTTCGAACCACCCGGAGAAATGACCGTCATGGGCTCTTCCTCGGAAAACGATCGATTCGTCACAAGAAAAACGTTCTACGGAGACCTGTGCGAACTCTCTTTCCGCTTCGGCAGCGATGATCTCCTCAATGCCGTTTCCTTCTACTCAAAAACGGGTTTCGAACCCAGCCTGTACAACAGCCGCTTCAAAGCCCGGTACAAAAACCTTTTCATGTCTGTTTCCGACCGATACGGGCTACCGCTCAACTGCCCCGACTGGCCCTCTCCGGAGCGCATGAAACCCAATCGCGTCCTCTTTCTCCACACCTGGCACATCGGTACCAAGGAATCCATCATGACCGGCATCATGCGAGATACCGAAAACAAGTGTTACGTCGTAACGACCTTCGTCTCCGGTAAAATCCGTCCCCCCCAGAATAACCCGAAAGCCATCAAAGCCTGGGACGCCGTCCCCGAATTCTTCGATCTTATCAAAGCCGATGCCCTGAACGCCAAGGGCATGGCTGCCCTCGCCGCAAAAAACGGCAAAGCAGCCATTCCGCTCTTCGAGGAAGCCGCCCAATTCGGCTCATCCCGTGCCTTATGGGCTCTCGGCCAAATCTATGCCGGAGGCAAAGGCATCCCCGCCGACAAGGAAAAATCCCAACAATACTACCGCCAGGCTGCCGAAAAAGGATTTGCTCTCGCTGCAGTCCTGATTGACAAAAATTTCGATGCTGCCATGAAGGAACTGGAAGTTTTCCCGGAAGATGCCAAAGCCCTGCTCTCCACTTGCCAACGTGCTGCCTCCGAAGGGTGCGTAGCCGAGCAATTCAACATCGGCATCATGTACAAAAACGGATACGGCCTCACCAAAGACCCCAAGAAAGCGACCCGATGGCTCTCGGCTGCTGCTGCAAAAGGGGATGGACAAGCTGCTGCAGCCCTCAAAACCATCAAATAGCCCCCTGTGACATTCACCTCTGCACACGCCCTTCGTGCTTGCAGACATTCGCTTTCATTTTATCCTGATTTCACTCATGAGCACTTATTCCGACCAACTCGTGCGTTACAATGACCTTGGAATCTCTCTCGACTTCTCCAAGCTGCCTCTGACGCCAGATTTCCTCTCTTCCATGGGCGACAAAATCACCCGTGCTTTCAATGCCATCGACGACCTCGAAGCCGGCAAGATCGCCAATCCGGACGAAAACCGCATGGTCGGTCACTACTGGCTGCGAAACTCCGACCTCGCTCCCACCCCCGAGATCAAAACTCAGATCGACGATGTGTACACCGACGTCCTCGAATTCGCCCACGACATCCTCGACGGTACCATCCGTCCCCCGCAGGGAGGTTTCTACACAACCGCCCTCGTCATCGGTATCGGTGGTTCCGCTCTCGGGCCGGAACTGATCGCCGACGCCCTCCCCGGAGTTGGACTGGATATGTACTTCCTCGACAACACTGATCCCGACGGTATGTACGCCGTCCTGGAAAGACTTCCGTTGGAAGAAACCCTCGTCGTCGTCATCTCCAAATCCGGCGGCACACCTGAAACACGCAACGGCATGCTTGTGACCCAGGACTTCTTCCGCATTTGCGAACTCGACTTCGCACAACAGGCCGTCGCCGTCACCGGCACCGGTTCCAAGCTCGACAAGACAGCCGAAGCCGAAGGCTGGCTCCGGCGTTTTCCGATGGAAGACTGGGTCGGAGGCCGTACTTCCGTCACTTCCGTTGTCGGACTCGTTCCCGCCGCCCTTCAGGGTATCGATGTCGAAGAACTGCTCGAAGGAGCCGCGCTCATGGACAGCCGCACACGCATCCACAATGTTGCAGACAACGCCGCCATGAAGCTTGCCCTCGCCTGGTACAAAGCTACCAACGGCAAGGGAGAAAAAGATATGGTCGTCCTTCCCTATAAGGATTCCCTCGTCCTTTTTTCCAAATACCTCCAGCAGCTCATCATGGAGTCCATCGGCAAGAAGGAAGACCTCGACGGCAATGTCGTCCATCAGGGACTGACCGTATACGGCAACAAGGGCTCCACCGACCAGCACGCCTACGTCCAACAACTCCGCGACGGCATCGCCAACTTCTTCGTCACCTTCATCGAAGTGCGCCAAGCCATGACTGATTTCGTGGAAGTCGATCCCGGAGTCACTGCCGGAGACTATCTCCAGGGCTTCCTGCGCGGTTCCCGCCAGGCCCTTGCAGAATCCGGACGCGCTTCCATCACGATCTCCATTCCCACCGTCTCTCCGCTGACGATCGGCATGCTCATTGCCCTCTTCGAACGAGCCGTCTCTTTCTACGCCTCTCTCGTCAACATCAACGCCTACCATCAGCCCGGCGTCGAAGCAGGCAAGAAAGCCGCCACAACCTTCCTCAACCTTCTCACCAAGGTGCGCCAATCCCTCTCGGAAACACCGGAAACCGCCGCTGCCATCGCAGCCCGCATTGGTGAAGACGAAGAAGCCGTTTACCATTGCCTCATCCATATCGGCGAATCCGACGACAATGCAGAAATGAACTGGGGTGCTACTGCCGATCAAGATACCTTCCGTAAACTTTCCGACGAAGAACTCGAAGAGGAAGACGACGAGATCACCATCATCGAAGACTGACCTGTCTTCTCCCGATCGATTGATCATTCCCAACCGAAAAGAGGCACCCGGCGAGGGTGCCTCTTTTCATGCCTGGAAATAACCATAGGATCAATCTTTCATAGCCACCTTAACAACCATACTATCGCTCAATCGACTTCATCACGGCTTCCACAATGGGAGAATATCCGAATTTCATACTGGCCTGATGCAGAAAACCAGCGGCAATCATCCGTTCAGCCTCGGCTTTGGGAATACCGCGGGAAAGGAGGTAGAATACTTCTTCCGGGTCTATGGAGGAAGTAGCCGTACCATGGGAACAACGGACGCCGTCAGCAAGAATCTCAAGCCCCGGCAGAGAATCGGATTCCGCCGCATCACTCAGCAAAAGATTGCGGTTACTTTGGTAGGCATCCGTACCATGGGCTCCCTCTTCGACGCGAATCATGCCGGCAAAAACATTACGGGAAGCCCCCCGGAGAACGGTCTTGTACATCAAATTACTACCGGAACCGGGAGTCAGATGAGCTTGGTGGGTACGCTGATCCAACACGCAATGGCCGTCCAGGGAAGCCACAGACATGAGTTCCGCCCAGGCATCGCTGCCTAACATGCGGCTGGTAAGTTCCTGGCGCGTCCAGAGAGCGCCGGAATGAGCAGAAAGATGTTCCACACGTGCATTGTCTCGCAAATCGGCCTGTCCCACTTCCAAAGCCGAACCCAGCGTTGTCATCTGTTGCAGCAAGGCATAGCGGACGAAGGATGACGGCGCAGTTTCGATGCGTTGCACGCCGACGGCAAGCTGAGGGACATAGCCGGAACCGACATGGCGCTCCAAAAGATTGATCGAGGAAGCTTCCCCGGCCAGGACGAGAGTATACGGGAAGATAGCGGCGGATTCGCCCTCAACGCGCCAGATGATTTCCACGGGCGTTTCGACGCATACGCCGGGACGCACCTTCACCACGACGGCCTCCGTCATCATCGCACGATTCCAGGCAACGCAGGGAGCAGAGCCAAGAGCCGCAACTTCCCTGCCCAGCCAGTCACGGGCTTCGGCTTCATCAGAGGCAATCCAGCGCTCCAGGGAAAGAATCTCCAAGCCGTCGGGAAGTACACCTTCAACCCCTGACCAGATGCCATTGAGAATTTCCACGGTAACAGCATCTTCTAGCAACCGGCCAGAACTTCCGTAGTTCTCCCTCGGCACAGCCGGGACAAAAGCGGAAAAATCGGCTCCCTTGCGAGCACCAAAGCGCCACTGTTCATCAAGGCGGATGGGAACAGGCAAGGCTTCATAGGCAGCCTGGGCAGCCAGGACCTGTTCTGAAAACCATTGAGGACGGATAGCGGTCTGTGTTGTTGCGGGATCGGTCATTTTGCTTCCTTATCCAATGCTGTCTTCCATTTCCATATCGATCAGGCGACGAAGCTCCACGGAATATTCCATGGGAAATTCCTGCACCAGATCATTAATGAATCCATTAACGGCCAGCGACATGGCGGCCGCACGCGGAATACCGCGCTGTTCCATGTAAAAGAGCATCTCCTCCGACACCTGGGACACGGAGGCCTCATGCTGGACAGCATGGCTGTCCCCATGAACGGTAATGGCCGGATAGGTATCCGTACGACTGTTGGCATGGAGCAGGAGAGCATCGCACTCCGTACTGTTCCGGCATCCCTTCAACCCCTTGGCAACGCTGACAAGGCCACGGTAGCTGGCCCGCCCTTCGCCGATGCTGATGGATTTGGCAACGATGTTGGATGTCGTTTCATCCGCGACGTGGATCATCTTCGCTCCGGTATCCTGATGCTGCCCGGTGTTGGCGAGGGAAATGGAGATCACTTCCCCTCTGGCCTTGCGCCCCTTGAGGATGACGCAGGGGTACTTCATCGTCAGGCCAGCCCCAATATTGCAGTCAATCCAGCGGATTTCAGCCCCTTCATGGGCAATGCCGCGCTGGGTGACGAGGTTGAAAATGTTGGATGCCCAGTTTTGGACGGTCACGTACTGGATTTTGGCGTGAGGCATGGCGACGAGTTCGACGACACCCGAGTGCAGGGTAGAAGTATCGAACTGAGGCGCCGTACAGCCCTCCATATACATCAGCTCGGCACCTTCGTCGGCGATGATCAGCGTACGTTCGAATTGACCGAAATCGCGAGAATTAATGCGGAAGTAGGCCTGTAAGGGGTGTTTCAGCTTCACACCCTTGGGGATGTAAATGAAGGAGCCGCCAGAGAAAGCCGCGCTGTTGAGGGCGGAGTATTTGCTGTCCCCCGTCGGAATCACCTTGCCAAACCAGGGACGGAAGATGTGTTCATACTCCGTCAAACCCTCCGTCGGATTCACGAAAATGACGCCCTGCTCGCGCAATTCCTCGCGCATGCTGGAATAGGCGGACTCGGAATCGTACTGGGCATCGACACCAGCCAAAAATTTACGCTCCTGTTCCGGGACGCCGAGGCGCTCGAAAGTCCGCTTCACATCGTCGGGCACTTCATCCCAGCTTCGCTTGGATTCCGAGCCGTGGGAAAGATAATAGCGTATCTTGTCGAAATCGAGTTCCTCAAGCTGGTGGGTGGCCCAGTGCGTCGGCAGGGGTTTGCTTTCAAAGACCTCCAACGCCTTCAGCCGGAACTCGCGGATCCAGTCCGGTTCCCCTTTGACATCGGAAATGTAATTGACCACATCGCGCGTCAGGCCGAAACCAGCATCGAATTTGTGGCTTTCCGGGAAGTGGAAATCTCCCTTGTTCCTGTCGATGTCCTGCAGAATTCCGTTGTCAGAAACGGATGATGATGTTGAATCGCTCATTTCGTATGGCCCCCCTCTTCTTACGCTTCCTCAGTTACCCAGGCCTTGTTCCTTGAGGAATTCGTAGCCCTTGGCCTCAAGTTCATCGACCAGTTCGTAACCGCCCGTGCGGACAATACGACCGTAGGCCAGAACATGAACAACGTCCGGTTTGATGTACTCCAGCAGGCGTTTGTAGTGAGTAATCACCATGAAGCTGCGGAAGGGAGAACGCATAGAGTTGACTCCTTCGGAAACGATACGCAAGGCATCAATATCAAGACCAGAGTCCGTTTCATCCAAAATAGCATACAATGGTTCCAGAAGCATCATCTGCAACACTTCATTCCGCTTCTTCTCTCCTCCGGAAAAACCTTCATTGACAGCACGCGACGTAAATTTTCGATCCATCCCGAGAGCCGCCATTTTCGCATATAAAATTTTATAGAAATCGACTGCTCCCAGTTCTTCTCCTTCTGGCATGCGAGCCTGCAGAGCCGCCCGGAGAAAATTGGCGTTGGAAACCCCCGGTACTTCCATCGGGTATTGGAAAGCCAGGAAAATACCGGCGCGGCTACGTTCGTCCACGCTCATGTCGAGGACGTTCTGACCGTCCAACAGGATCTCTCCACGAGTGACTTCGTAATCCTTATGACCGCAAATAACTTTGGACAAAGTACTCTTCCCGGAACCATTAGGCCCCATGATTGCATGGACTTCACCTTTGGGAATTTCCAGGTTGATCCCCTTCAAAATTTCAACCCCCTGCACGCTGGCATGAAGGTCATTAATAATCAGACTCATTTTTCCTATGAAAACAATCAGGATTTGGGACGGTTGAGAATGACGCCTTTAATGGTGATATCCACCTCGTCAATACAAACGCCTTCGGGCATATTCAGAATTTGCTCCAGCTTAGCCCCGAGCTTCAAGGTCACGTCGTAGATTTTCCCGGTCTGGGTATCCTGAAAATGACCATGATCGACAAGATTGGGACAAAAACGTGAAGGCTCCCGTTCAAAGTTGACTTGATTGACCAGCCTGTGAGCAACCAAAGCATCCAAACAATTATAAACAGTCGCCAGGGAAATGGAGGGCATCCGTTCCCGAACGCGGGCAAACACTTCTCCGGCCGTCGGATGATCCCGTTTCTCCATCAACACATGATAAACCTCTTGACGCTGGCGAGTCAGACGCAATCCGGCGACTGTCGGCAGAGTCGAATGAGACTTGGGAGAGGGTGTCGGATGTTTTTTAGGATTAATCATCTGTTCATAAAAGGTTGTGGTACGACATTAATTCACAATCAGCCTCACAGAATCAAGAACAATTCTCAAAATTCGAAACTAAAAAAGGCGGCCATCACTGATGACCGCCTTTCGGAAATTGGAATAGATACCAACTTAGTTGGCGGATTCTTCCGGAGCCACATTGACGCGGCGACCATCGCGGTCAAAAAACACACGACCATCCACAAGGGAGAAAATCGTGTAGTCACGCCCCATGCCAACACCGCGGCCGGGATGCCACTTGGTACCACGCTGACGGATAATGATGTTGCCGGCGATAACGGCCTGACCACCGAACTTCTTCACGCCGAGGCGCTTGCTGCGGGAGTCACGACCGTTCCTTACAGAACCTTGACCTTTCTTATGTGCCATAACTTGAAATGATTGGGTAGAGGATTAAGCCTTGATGTCGGTGATTTCGAGCTTCGTCAGGGCGCGACGGAAACCTTTCTTCTTGTGGAAGCCCTTGCGGCGCTTGAACTTGAAAGCCACGCCATGCTTGCCACGGCACTGGCTGACGACTTTAGCGGAAACGGAAGCGCCAGCCACAATGGGAGCACCCACTTTGACGGAACCTTCATTTTCCACCATCAGTACTTGGTCGAACACGGTATCAGAGCCTTCTTCAAGCTCGCTGATGCGTTCCACAACGATAAAATCTCCCTTTTGCACGCGATATTGCTTGCCACCGGTTTTGAAAACTGCGTATGCCATTGCTGTCACTTCTTAAGTTGATGAATCCACAAAAACTGCGGGTGACGGAGTTCATCACGCCATCGATTAAAACGCAAGCAAAATTTCACACGATTATGAAAAAATGGTATAAAATTTTTAATGAAGGCCCGGTATCGGTTCATTCCCCCGAGGAAATGACCGCACTGGGCGAACAGATCGGTGCCCTGCTGGAGGGAGGAGAAATCCTGGCATTAGTAGGTAATCTGGGTGCCGGCAAGACGCATCTGACCCAAGGAATCATGAAAGGGCTCGGCTCTTCCCACGGAGCGGTAAGTCCAACGTTTTCTCTCGTCCACGAGCACCGGGACGGACGTCATCCGGCCAGCCATTTCGATTTTTACAGACTAAAACACGAGGAAGAACTCAGTCAAATCGACTGGGAGGATTACCTTTCCCGGGGCGATATCCTCATCGTGGAATGGGCGGACATGTTCCCGGATGCCTTGCCGCACACGACGGAATGGTTGTTGATTGAACACAAAGGTCCGGAAGATCGCCTCGTCACCCTGCACCAGGCAAACTGACCTTTTCCCTTATTTTACGGACGAAATACCATAACCGGCCCCGTTTTCGAGGACTGGACGCTACGCACTTTCCTCACGGCTTCAATCACAAGACCGGACGCATGTTCCATTTCATCTTCCGTCGTCATAGATGAAATGGAAAAACGAAGACAACTCCTCGCCTCCGCATCGGAAAGTCCCATAGCCGTCAACACATGCGATGCATGAGGATTGGCCGTACTGCAAGCCGAACCGGCAGAACAAAGCATGCCAAGCGGTTCCAGCAACAACATCAGAGCCTGGGCCGTACAACCCGCAAAAGAGATATTGGAGGTATTCGAGACACGTTCACTCCCGGCAGACTGAATCTCCACCCCGTCGAGGGCAGCCTGTAATCTGCCTTCAAACGCATCTCTGAGACGCCTCATGCGACAGGCAGCCTCATCCAACTGACGGGCCGCCAGCTCGGCTGCCGCCCCAAAGCCGACAATGCCGGCCACATTTTCCGTTCCGGATCTCCGACCATCTTCCTGTCCGCCACCGAACAACAACACCGGCATACGACACCCAGACTTTACATACAAGGCGCCGACCCCCTTGGGGCCATGCATCTTATGTGCGGAAAACGAAGCATAATCGACCCCGACCCCATGCAAATCCACCGGGATCTTGCCTAGAGCCTGCACCCCGTCCACATGCACGGGCACCCCGGCTTCATGGGCACAAGCGCACAACGAGGCTACATCCTGAACGACTCCCGTTTCATTATTGACCCAGGTCAGAGATACTCCAGCCACATCTTCCTCACGAACAAAACGCGCCCATGCATCACAATCGACGACACCTTGGCGATCCACCGGACATTCCGCGGGCAGCACCACCCCTTCCCTGCCCAACTGGTGCAATGTATGCAAAGATGCATCATGATCGGTTGCCACGCACATCATATGGGATGCCGACCCGGCAGTTCCCATCCGGGCCATACCCCGCAACACCGTATTGATCGCCTCTGTAGCACCGGACGTAAATACGATTTCGCACGCGCTTGCTCCGGCCAGGCGTGCCACATGTTCCCGAGCCTCCTCAATGGCACGTCTCACCGCACGCGCTGAGACATAGTCGGCAGAGGGATTCATGAAACAATCCCGCAGGTAGGGTTCCATTGCGGCAAAGACTTCATCCGCAATGGGCGTCGTAGCATTGTTATCCCAGTAGATCACCCCGATATTGGAACCAGCCCCGCCATGACGAGTCAAGCGCACATCCCGGCTTCCCCTCCGGAAAAAACGTGCCATAATGCAGCCAGCTATGCGATTTCTCATTACAGCCGGCCCCACGAGGGAAGCCATCGATCCTGCCCGCTTCATCAGCAACCGTTCCTCCGGCAGAATGGGGTACTGCCTTGCGGAAGCTGCCGTCCACCACGGCCACCAAGTTATCCTCATCTCGGGCCCCACATCTCTGGATATTCCGCATGGGGTCGACTTCCTCCCTGTGGAATCCTGCCAGGAAATGTACGATGCCGTAGCCAATTACTGCAACAAGGCCGACATCGCCATTCTCTGTGCCGCCGTTGCGGATTACCGTCCCGTCTCCGTCGCAGCGCAGAAAATCAAAAAAACGGCCGACCGCATGGTGTTGGAACTGGAACGTACGCCGGACATTCTCGGTTCCATGCGCAATGTTTTCGGATTCCGGGGAACTCTCGTCGGGTTCGCTGCGGAAACCAACGATGTGGAAACCTATGCCCGGGGTAAACTGGAACGAAAAAAGTGCGATATGATCGTCGCCAACGATGTCTCCCGCCGCGACATCGGCTTCGATAGTTCGTGCAACGAAGTCACACTCATTGAACCGGAAGCTTCCCATTTTCTGGAAAAAGCCCCGAAAGAGACCATTGCCGTGGAAATCATCCACCGCGCCTGCAACATCCATGAACGGACTCATCCGTAAATACGGAGCCATCCTCCCCGTCCTGCTCTCAGCAATCGCTCTGCTCGCCTTCCGGCAAGCCACGGGAGCTCCCATGACCTACACCCCCGTTCCCTCTTGGACTACCCCTGCTTCCACGCCGCCAAACTCCATCGTCCTCCGGCAAGATCCCGCCTCCGGCCTTTTGCTAGTCAGCGCATGGATCAACGGTAAGCCCTGTACTCTCATCGTTGATACGGGCACGACGCATACCGTGTTCGACACGCAGTTCATCCAGCGCAACTTCCCCGGCTCTCCCCGGAGTCCCATCTGTCTGCAACCGGGCAGCAACGTCATCTCATCTCCGGAAGCCTTTGCCGTCGGCACACTTCGCTTGGGAGAATCCGTCCAGCGTTCGTTCTTTGCCGTCGTCATGGACATATCTTCCCTTCGATCCGCACTGGGCACTCCCGTTGACGGCATCCTCGGCATGAACAGCCTTGGCATTGCTCCCTTCGTAATTTCCGCCTCACAGGGCCGTCTCCAGTGGTTTCCCGGCTCCACCCCCCATCCTGACGGTTTCCTCCCCATCCCTTGCCGCAAAAATTCCTTGGGAGGCATCACTATTTCCGGAAACACGGGAACCCGGGAATTGGATTTTCTGATCGACAGCGGAGCCACTTTCACTTCCGTTCCCGCTTCCTGCTGGCCGAACGGACCGACATCCCTCGTAATTCAGGAAACCGCCGATATCAACTCCCGGATATCCAGAACGGAGACAAGACGCCGCGGCACGCCCCTCAATATCTGCTTCGGGAATGCCTTGACCCTGCCCGGAGTAGAACCCGTACTGACGGAAAACGCTATTCCCTGTATCTTGGGGCTGGATATGTTACGCCAATTCGATATGCTGATCGACATGAGAAGGGGCACCATCCGCATACGCCCTGCCCCATACGCACAGCAAGACCATCCCTGACATCTCCCCCGCATGCCCCTGACGCTCTCCGATATCGGTTGGAATGACCACTTCGAACAAGCTTTCCGCGCTATCGCCAAGGAAGGCTGGCTTCCTGGTCGCCTGATCAGGGAAACCAAAATAAACTTTTCCGTCCTTCTGGACGGAGGTGAAGAACTCGATGCCGTCGTCAGCGGCAAACTCTGGCACGATGCCGCCACAGATGCTGAACTGCCTGCGGTCGGAGACTGGGTCGCCATCGACCCCGGCAAGCCGGGCGACGAACCCGTCATCCGCGCTATTCTGCCTCGCCTCACTCAATTCTCACGCAAAGAACCCGGTAAAAGCAGCGCCGAGCAAGTCATCGGGACCAATGTCGACATCGTCATCGTGGTAACCGATCCCGGCCCGGACTTTAACCCGCGGCGCATGGAACGCTACCTCACGCTCATCCGCAAAAGCGGAGCCTCCCCCGTAATCCTGCTCAACAAGATCGACTGCTACGATAAAAGCGACCTCGACAATGCCATCTCCTGCCTCCGCGAACTCCCGCCGGAAGCGACTGTCATCCCCGTGAGCGCACTCACAGGAAAAGGAATCAAGGAACTCCTCAAACTCGTCAAACCGGGCGTTACCCTCACCGTTGTCGGTTCGTCGGGCGTCGGTAAATCCACTCTTGTCAATAGTCTCCTCGGAGAAGAATGGCTCTGGACCGGCGACGTCAACAAAACTACCGGCAAAGGACGCCACACAACCGTGGCTCGCGAACTCGTCATCCTCCCCAAGGGAGGGATTCTCATCGACAACCCGGGAATGCGCGAAATCCAAATGTGGACGGATGAACACACCCTCCGGGAAAGCTTTGCCGACCTCACCGAATTAGCCGGACTCTGCAAATTTGCCGATTGCAGCCATGGCAATGACGCCGGATGTGCTATCCGGGACGCCGTGCACCGGGGAGAACTTTCCGAAGAGCGCTACCTCCACTTCCTCAATTTGGAGGAAGAAATACGCAAACTCATTCAGCGTCAAAAAAAACGCCAGATGAATATAGAACGTGCCCAAAAGCGAGAAAAGAAGGTTCAAGCCCGCAATTACGAAGACAGGCTGGATCTCGAGAGGCGCCAAAATCCTAATCGGCGCTCAGGGCATTAAGTGTCTCTCTCCCATCGTCACGCGAAGGAAGCAAGGATTGCATCATGGCGATTGTGCGGCGAGTCGCTCCCGAATGGGCTTTCAACGCTACCATGGCTCGCGAAGCCTGGGCATGTGCAATGAGAGGATTGCCCACAAAGTTGTCCAGAACCGATGCCAATTGTTCAGGGAGACACTGAGTTACACCGTCCACCCCGATCAGAAGATTCATCAAAGCGGAGAAATTCTCCATGTGAGGTCCCGTTACTACAGGAACGGAACAGGCAACAGCCTCGGCAGGGTTCTGTCCGCCTTCAGCCAGAAAACTCTTGCCGATCACAGCAACCTGGGCCAGAGCTGTCCAGTCTCGAAGTTCTCCCGTCGTATCAGCCACATAGCAAACATTTTCTCGCAAAGTCTTGGGTATCGCTTTTTCCGATCTCAACACGCACTGCCAGCCGTCTTCTTCCAAGGCAAGAGCTACTTCCTGACGGCGTTCCGCATGGCGTGGGACAATCAGGGGGAATCCTCCGGCCTGGCGGATAGCACGTGCAATCAAAACTTCCTCTCCGGCATGAGTACTGGCAGCCAGCACCACGGATTTACCACGCGAAAGCACGCGCAGGATTTCCTCAAACTCAGAGCGGAGTTTCGGCTGCATCGCCGACTCCTGGTCAAATTTAATACTGCCCGTCACATGGATAATCGAAGGGTTTACTCCAATCCCGGCGAAACGCTTGGCATCCTCCTTATCCTGAACTCCCATCGCAGAAAGAGCGGAAAAGAACAATCTCGTCAGCGGACGCACCATCCGATAGCGCTTCTCGGACCGGAAGGAAAGACGCGCATTAATCATGCACATCGGAATCCCGCGACAAGAAGCCGCATATGAAAAATTAGGCCAAAGCTCGGCCTCCACCAAAGCGATCAAATCCGGACGGAATCGATCCAGACATCTGCCGGGCAAACCGGGAATATCCAAGGGGCCATAGAGAACGCGTACACCTTCCAGACCGGTCTCACGGGCAGTAGCATGCCCTGTGGATGTTGTCGTAGAAAGAACGACAGGGCCTTTTTCCGTCTGCTTCCAGGCACGGATCAATTTCAAGGCAATCATGACTTCCCCTACACTGACTGCATGAATGAACAAACCGCCTGTAGGCTCCTCTTCCGCCGGGATGCGATACCAGCCGAAACGTTCCAAAAGCCCTGTCCCGAATCCGCCGCGGCGCTTCATTTTAAGCAAGTAACCCGGCAACGCAAAAACCAGGAAAAACAGGTAGATGACATCATAAACAATCCGGATCATCCACTTCAACGCATTCATGGCAATTCTCCCTTTCCGCTTCTCTCGTAAATCATAATGACATTCTTGCCGTAACGCCGCGCATCCAGCAACTTCAACCCTTTCAATTCCATCGAGTCCTGTCCCGCCACGCCCCAGCCCTCCTGGGCTTCAGCAATAAACAATCCATCCGGCTTCACAAGGCGAAAGACCTCGGCTTGTGCCAGTTCGGCGATGAAATCCCTGTCTGCCGGCCCCTTGCAATAGGGAGGATCGGCAAACACGATATCATACTGCTTCAGGCCGGATGCGGCATCTCGCCTCACACAGGATACGGCATCCGCACACAGGACGGAACCTCCGGAGAGCCCAGCCTTCTTCATATTCGCCCGGATAACCTCGCAGGACGCACGGGATACATCTACCATAACGGATGACGAAGCCCCGCGACTCAACGCTTCCAAGGCAAAAGCCCCGGAACCGGAAAACAAATCCAATACGGAAGCCCCCTCGACGCGTTCCCCCAGAATGGAGAAAAGCGCTTCCCTCACCCTGTCGGTAGTCGGACGAACCTCGCCCTTGGGAACCTGCAGGGTAATACCGCCGGCTTTTCCGCTAATAATGCGCATGGATGGGAAATCGGAGCGGAGAATAAACGGAAAATCCGGCAATCAACAATTCTTACTTGCCGACGCTCTGCTTGGCCTTTTCAAGAAGAGGATCTTTCTTGGCTGCTCCGACGGGAATACGGATAATGAAACTGTCATTCCAGGTCGGACGGCCTTCGTTCGTCAATTCGAGAATATTATAGATGATATACACAAACTTGCCGTCGTCCGTCTTGCCGATAATAATGTTTTCCGCAAACTGGGAGATGGAATCCTTTTTCTCAAGAAGCCATTCCTGGCCTTTCCAGGCACCCAACTGATAATCCGCCGTATGGACGACATTGCCCTTGAAGGTCAAGTCGCCATTCGGAGAAATCCACATGTTCTTGGCGGAATTGTATTCCAGAGTGCTTAAGGGAAGAGGGGTCGTTTGCGTGCTGGAAAGCATTTTCCATACGTTTTTGTCGGGCGTAGCCGAAATGCCGACAACGACCGGAGCGACATCGACAATCTTCTTTTTGTTCCAAACTTCAATATACTTGGCGTATTCTTCCTTACTCAGCCCGAAACGCTCGTCGAAAGGCAAAGGATAACCGGGTTTGACCAGCTTGGCGAGTTCCTGCTGTTCTTCCTGGGGACGACTGTTGCTGATATTCTGAATTTTCTGCAAGAAAGCAGGAAGTTCCTGATCCACTTCTACCCTCACCAAGGCACCTTGGACAAGACCGTTTTCAGGAAGATAACCACCAATAACAGGCGTTTCTGCCGAATCGGCTGCGGCAAAAGAAGGGGCAACCATGGCGGCGGCCATAAAAATGGAGGCAAAATGTTTGAATGTTTTCATCTGTGTGACGTCATATTAATCAGCGAAAGCATCTTGGCAAGAGTCAAAATGAATGATATGAAACCACTAATGTCACGCATCCTTCCTATTTTGGCCCTAGCGACAGCAAGTATCCTTCTTGTTGCCTGTTCCGCGACGCCCCAATCTCGCATCCAGGCAAATCCGTCCGTCTTTAACGAATTGCCTCCTCAGTACAAAAACGCGGTTCAGCAAGGACGCCTGGAAGAAGGCATGCCGCCTTCTGCCGTTTTTCTGGCATGGGGGCACCCGACTTCCGTCAGCGAAGGCAAAATCAATGGGAAAAATACCGTCCGCTGGCTTTACTCCAGCCTCCAACCGGTCGCCACACCTTCTCCTTTTCTCTGGGGAGGCGGTTACTGGGGGCCATACCCTTATTATTATAACCGCTTTGGCTACATGAATAACGTCACCTACGTCCCCGTCAACACGGGCTTCGTCCAGTTCGTCAACGGGAAAGCTACGTCATGGGAAAAAAGATTAGACTAAAATCACAATCGGCAACGTTTCCATTCATGTATCCAAACGGGAGAACCTCGTCACCTATCCTGTCATAGGAGATCTTCTCCTTGATTCCACAACAAAATAACCCCATATATTAAGAGATATGAAACCTCATTCCATCATTGCAATATCGGCCATGGCCCTCGCGGTTTCCCTGACTTCCTGCTCGGATCCATACGGCGCCACCAATACCTACAAGGAAAACCAGATCGGCGCCACGCAAGAAGCAGTCGAAGGCGTTGTCACCAACATTGAAAAGGTCGCCATCCAGGCCAATAATGCCAACACCGGTACCGCTATTGGAGCAGTTACAGGCGGCCTCGGCGGAGCCATGCTCGGCGGAGGCAATGCCAAGTACGCCACTTCCGCCGGCGGAGTCATCCTTGGAGGTTTGATCGGCAACCAGATCGACAAGGCTGTTTCCGAAAAGAACGGCGTGCGTATCACCGTCCGTCTTGACGGCAGCAAGCGCTCTGTCTCCGTTGTTCAGGAATATGACTCCCGCCGTCCGATTACAGTCGGCCAGCGCGTCCAGGTTCTGATGGGTTCCACCGGTTCCCGCATCGTTCCTCTCTATTAACAGCACACGGTATTCCCGAATCACATGGCATCATTTGGCACACTTCCCGATGGTCGCAGCGTGGATATTCATGAATTGAAGTCCGATTTGCTGTCAGTCCGCATTACCAATTACGGAGGACGTATCATTTCCGTCTGCAAAGACGGGATTGATATGACCTGCGGGCCCAAAACCTTTGATGCCATGCTCCGGGATACCTGTTACTGCGGCGCTATCTGCGGACGCGTCGCCAATCGAATCGAGAAGGGAAAGTTCTCTCTTGATGGAAATTCCCACCAGCTCGCCGTCAACAATGCCCCTAACCATTTGCACGGAGGGCTGGAAGGATTCGACTCTAAAATCTGGGATATCCAGGAGGCGACAGACAAGAAACTAGTGTTGACTCTCCACTCCTCCGACGGAGAAGAAAACTACCCCGGTAATCTTGAAATCGTAGCAACCTATCGGCTGGAAGAAACCACTCTTGAGCTCAAACTGGAAGCCTACACCACCGACATCCCAACCATCGTCAACCTGACGAACCACGTCTATTGGAACCTCAACGGTAACGGCACCATTGACAACCACACCCTGGAAGTTCGGGCAACGGCCTACACCCCCAAAGACGATACCGGCATCCCTGATGGCCGTATTCTGCCGGTAGTCCATACGCCATTCGACCTCCGCAAACCCGGCCTTCTCGGAGAATGCAATTCCCCCGCCAACCCGGAAATAGCCGGAGGATACGACCACAATTACGTCCTTCCCAGCGAAGGGGGAGAACAAGTAGCAGCCATCCTCCGATGTCCTGCTTCAGGCAGAAAAATGGTTATCGCTACCGATGCCCCAGGTCTGCAGGTTTACACCGGCGATTACCTCCCCCAACCTCGCCACGGGATTGCTCTGGAAGCGCAGGGATTCCCGAATGCCATCAACATTCCCCACTTTCCAAGTATCGTTCTGAGACCGGGACAATCCGCCCTCCGTACCATCACCTGGACTTTGGTCTGACCCTCCCGCTCACACCATTCCCCATTTTCCAAAGCCGTTTCCTCCACCAGCAGGAAACGGCTTTTTCATTTCGCTGAACCAGAGGACATCGTCCTCCTTCCTTCGAAATACTCACCATTCTCTTAAGCGGCATTTCGTCACGCCAGTTTCTTTCCCCCGGAGAGAAAACAAAAAACGCGCCCGGAAAACCGGACGCGTGAAAAATATCAGTGATAAATAAAGAAGGCAGAAGAACCTCGCTAGAAGCCAGCCCTTCTGCAATCAGAATTTACTTGCCCTTCTGGACAACGACGGGAGCGGGAGCCGGCGTAGGAGCAGGCTGTTGCTGCTGCTGGCTGCAGGAGGCGACCACGAGGGCGGCGCCAGCGAAAGCGAGGATAGCGATGTTCTTCATAATTCGAATTGATTATCAGTTTATGTTACTGGAACCCAACGCCACGCGCTGGATCACTGCCGCGGAGTATAAACACGCCCAATATGAAATCAAGTGTATTTTCAATACTAGTGACATAAATAAAAAACGCGCCCGGCATCACCGAACGCGTCGAATTGTAAAAAATGAGAACGAGGAGGGCATTCGTTTCCGACTCCGCCCGCATCAGAATTTACTTGCCCTTGACGACTTGCACCTGAGGAATGGGATTAACGGGAGGAGTAACCTGCTGCTGCTGGCTGCAGGAAGCAACCACGAGGGCCGCACCGGCGAAAGCAAGGATAGCGATGTTTTTCATAATTCGAATTAATTATTATCAGTTAATACTAAAGATCCTGACGTCGACCGCAGGATCTAGTGTAAAGAATAAGATCCTCATGGCGTGAAATCAAGCGCATTTTACATGTTCTTAACTGTTATTCATAAAAAAGGAGAGGTGCCCGTCCGACACCTCTCCCTCCGTAATTTTTATTTTCGTTTCAATTAGGCCTGGATGCTTTCACCCAGCTCGACAATGGCATAGTCGCCGTCGGGACGACGGTACACGATCTGAAGCACGTTGCGGCGCGCATTGCGGTACAACACGAATGGTTTATCGTTGAGTTCCATATCCATAATAGCCTCTTCCTTGAAGAGTGTACGCAGGGTGTACCCTTCGCGATGGATAAGCATGGGTTCCGGTTCTTCCTTGGGTTCTTCCGGAGTCTCTTCCAAGACATCAGCTTCGTAGATGCCTTCCGGAAGATGGCGGATGCTTTCCTGGTGATGAGGACGGAATCCCTTCATAATGCGTGTCTTATGCTTACGCATACGGCGCATGACCTTGGTGACTGTCTCATCAATGGCGGCATACATATCCGTACCTTCCGTGGAAGCGTCAATCGTGATATGATTGGAACAAAACAGGATAATTTGAGCAATTTGCCTGTCGCGCTGAATATCCAGCACAACTTTGACTTCTAAAATCTTCGGCGAATCGATGCGTATCCCCTCAATCTTCTTCACGACGAACTCACGGATAGCATCAGTTACTTCTACATGGCGCCCAGTGACGGTAATGGGTATATTGACGTTTACCTTTTGCATGGCGTTTACCTCTTTCTATATTGGTTAAAATGCGGGTCCACCCGCAACTCATAGGATATACAGTAAAAAATTCCTTTTGCAAGATTTCCTTTGGCATACGGTAAGAAAATACCGCCATACGAACACATTTTTTTCGGGACGAGATTGACAATCCGCCTGAGAAATCCATGCTCATATCCATCATGAAATACCAGCCCATCCCAGCAGCATTTTTTCAGGAAAACAGAGATGAACTCGCCTCCAAACTTCCGGCAGGGAGCTTGTTGATTATCCACTCCAACGATGTATATCCCACCAATGCCGATGGGACCATGGCTTTGCATCAGAATGCCAACCTGTTCTATCTCTGCGGAATCGACCAGGAAGAAACGGTTCTCGTCATGGCTATCGGCGCCAATGGTTCCCATCAAGACACTCTTTTCCTTCGTGAAACAAACGACCAGATTGCCATCTGGGAAGGAGCCCGACTCAAACGGGAACAAGGCTCGGAACTCAGCGGCATTCGGGATGTCCGCTGGACCACGGAATATGACGCGCTGATCGAACAACTCGTACCCGCCGCCTCTACCGTCTATCTGGAAGAAAACCAGCACCCGCGCTGCACCAGCCCCGTCCAGACCCGCAATGTCCGCCTCGCTTCGGAACTCAAATCCAAATTCCCTGAAGCCGAATACGCCAATATCTATCCCATTCTCGGCGACATGCGCCTCATCAAGAAGCCTGTCGAGATCGAATACATTAAAATGGCATGCGATATCACGGGAGAAGGCTTCAAATCCCTCCTCAAAGCCCTCAAACCGGGCATGGGAGAATGGGAAATAGAAGCAATCCTTTCCTACGAATACCTTCGCCGCGGCGCCCGCAAATTCTCCTTCCTGCCAATTATCGCTTCCGGGGACAACTCCTGCGTCCTTCACTACATTGTCAACGACCAGATTTGTCGGGACGGGGACCTTGTCCTTCTCGACATCGGTGCCGAATACGGCAACTACAATGGAGATATGACCCGAACCGTCCCTGTCAACGGACGTTTCACCCCTCGTCAGAAAGCCGTCTACAATGCCGTACACAATGCCATGAAGTATGCCATGCAGATCTTGCGCCCGGGCATTGATAAAAAAGAATACGAACGTCTCGTCCGTGTCTTCGTCGGCAACGAACTCGTCACCCTGGGGCTGCTGACCCCCGAAGACCTGGCTGAAAAGCCGGAAGATCCGCCCGCCGTCCGCCGTTATTTCATGCATGGGGTTTCCCACTCGCTGGGCCTTGATGTCCACGACGTTGGAGACCCTCAGCCCGTACTTCAGGCAAACATGGTCTTCACCATCGAACCCGGCATCTACATCCGGGAGGAAGGCATCGGCATCCGTCTGGAAACAGATGTCCTCATCGGCGAAGAATCCAATACCGATTTACTCGCCCAGGTCCCCCTTGATGCGGACGAAATCGAAAAATGGATGGCGGAATAAATCCGGACATGAACCGTTCTTCCCTTGACAGATAGGACTCTTCGGAGTTCCATCTGTCTTCCTGTCATGTCAAAAAAGATCAAATTCGCTCTCCCCAAGGGTAGCCTTCAGGATGCCACGGTAGAATTGTTCCGCAAAGCCGGATACAATATCTACGTGTCCAGCCGAGGTTATCGCCCCACATCCGACGATGACTCCCTTGACATTTTTCTGATCCGCGCCCAGGAAATCGGCCGTTACGTCAATGACGGATTCATTGACTGCGGTATTACCGGAAAAGACTGGATCTACGAAAACAAGGCCGATATCGAAGTCTTGACTGACCTCCAATATTCCAAAGCCACCTCCAAGCCTACGCGCTGGGTGCTCGTCGTCCCTGAAGATTCCCCGATCCGTTGCGCAGAAGACCTCCAGGGTAAGCGCATCGCGACGGAAGGAGTCGGCATCACGGAACGCTGGCTGGAAGAAAAAGGAATCAAGGCTCACGTCGAATTCTCCTGGGGAGCCACCGAAGTCAAAGTCCCCGAACTTGTGGACGCCATCGTGGATATCACGGAGACCGGCAGTTCCCTCAAGGCCAACAAGCTTCGCATCGTCGACACCTTGATGCACTCCTACCCCCAGTTCATCGCCAACAAGGAAACCATGCAGGATCCCGAAAAGCGCGAGAAACTGGAAAATATGGTCATGCTTCTCAAGGGTGCTCTGGAAGCCCGCAACAAGGTCGGTCTCAAAATGAACCTGCCCAGCGCCTCCCTGGCTCAATTGACCGAGTGCCTCCCGTCCCTTCGCCGCCCCACCGTCTCCCCTCTGACGGAAGAAGGTTGGGTCGCCGTGGAAACGGTCATTGACGAAGCCGTCGTTCGCGATATTATTCCGCAGCTGAAATCTCTCGGTGCGGAAGGCATCATTGAATACCCGCTCAGCAAGCTGGTGTACTAAAGGACCTTTTCTCATCATAAGAAACAAACATAACGAACCACCATCATGGGATCGCTGAAAAAACGCCGTAAAGCAAAGATCAATAAGCACAAGCGCAGCAAGCGCATGCGCCAGAACCGTCACAAGAAGCGTTTGCGTTACAAGTCCTAAGCACGCGTTTCATACGCTGTTTCAAGGGCTGCAAACTGCCTTCCGTCATCATTTATCTCGGAAAAACTTCCGGCGTCCATTTTCATGGGCGCCGTTTTCGTTTTCCTCAACCACAACCGAGCCCCAAGGAAATCAATCCATTCAAATCACGGCATATCGAATAGCTCTCACGCAAAGGCAAGAGCCACCGCAGCAGCAGCCGTCCGGGAATGGGTCAGACTCAACGACCAGCCGGCAATGCCTAATCCCTCAGCCGTTTGACGAGCCGCACCATGCAAGACAATCTCCGGCCTCCCTGCCGGAGACATCACAACTTCTACATCCCGCAAACCGCAGGCAACGCCAATCCCTGTACCCAAAGCTTTAGAAACAGCCTCTTTGGCCGCAAAACGGGCGGCCAGGGATGGTACGGGGTTCTCCCTGGCAAAACAGTATTCAAGCTCGCCTGGCGTACACAAACGAGCGGCAAATGCCTTTCCGGAGCGGGAGAAAGCTTTGTCAATCCGTTCGAGATCGACAAGATCAAGGCCGATAGCGACAACGTTTCTTCCCATAATCTTTCCAGAAGCAAAAAAGGAGAGGGAAAAAGCCCCCTCCCGTAATATTAAAACAGACGAGTCATTTCACTCTTCATCTCGCACACGGCTTGTTCCATGCCAACGGAAAGAGCCCGGCTCACAATCGTGTGTCCGATATTCAATTCATGCAAATGGGGAACAGCCACCAGATCGGCGAGATTGGAGTAATTAATGCCGTGTCCGGCATTGACAAGGATTCCGGCACTGCGGGCCGCCTCCGCTGACTCGCACAACCGGGCAATCTCCGACCCCCGTTCGTCACCGAAGTGATTGGCAAAACATCCCGTATGCAACTCCACCATGGGAACACCAAGGCGGGCAGCAGCTTCAATCTGGGCTATTTCGGGATCAATAAACAGGCTGACCTGAATGCCCGCATCCGCCATCTTGCGGATGGAGGGAGCCAGTTCGTTGAAATGGAGGACGGCATCCAAACCGCCTTCCGTCGTAATTTCCTCGCGCGACTCCGGCACCATGCAAACATAATCCGGCTTGAGTCTCAAGGCCAGATCTACCATTTCCGGAGTATTGCCCATTTCCAGATTCAGGGGAAGAGAGACTTCCCTACGAACGAGGAAGGCATCGGCATCCTGCATATGGCGGCGATCACCGCGCACATGCAGAGTGATGGAATCCGCCCCTCCCCTCTGGGCTGCAAAAGCAGCTTCCAGCACGCTGGGTTCCGCATTGAAGGAATCCAGCATCGTTGCGTAACGCGCTTGTCTCAGCGTGGCGATATGGTCGATATTGACACCAAGAAGAATCATTGCAGTCAGAGGGGATAGGAATTGATCGTTAAATCGGGTTGATTAATGAAGGAAATGGCGAACGCCCGTGAACACCATGGCAATGCCGGCGGCATCTGCAGCGGCAATCACCTCTTCGTCACGGATGGAGCCTCCCGGTTGAATGCAAGCGGTCACGCCGGCGTCAATGGCGGCCTGGAGACCATCTGCAAACGGGAACATGGCATCCGAGGCAATGACACTGCCCTTGAGATTGAGACCCGCCTGCTGAGCTTTCCAGATAGCAATGCGGACAGAATCCACGCGGCTCATTTGTCCGGCGCCGATGCCAAGCGTACGGTCGGACGAACCGAACACAATAGCGTTGGAATGTACCTGCTTGACAACCTTCCAGCTGAAACGCATGGCTTTAAGCTCTTCTTCCGTAGGAGGACGTTTTGTCACGACCTTGGCTTCCAGATTATCCAGTCCCCGCACGTCATAGTCGCGGTCCATTACCATCAGTCCGCCGGGAGCAGAACGGATGATCGGTTCCTTACTGGCCTTCTGCCAGGCTTCGACATTAAGGCGGATAATGCGGCAGTTTTTCTTTTTCTGCAGGATAGCCCGGGCCTCAGCATCATAGTCTGGAGCAATAATCACGTCCGTGAAGATGGCTCCTACCACGCGGGCAAGACTTTCCGTCATCGGGCGATTCATCACAATCACGCCGCCGAAGGGAGCCTGAGTGTCTGTTTCATAAGCTTTCTGCCAGGCAGTACGGAGATCTTCGTCATCCTGGCCGACGCCGCAAGGATTCATGTGCTTGAGAATACCGACCGTCGGCCGGTTAAACTGGGAAATCAGCGTTGCCGCGCCTTCGATATCGAGTACATTCGTATAGGACAACTCCTTGCCTTGCAACTGGTTGAAAATATCGCCGAAGTTACCATACAGGCTGGCAGACTGGTGGGGATTGTCGCCGTAGCGAAGTTTCTGGTAGAGAGGCAGGCAAATGGAGAAATTGCCGCCCGTGCATTCCTCATTCTTGTGACCGAGAAAATTGGAGATCGCATTGTCGTACTTGGACGTACGCATGAACACCTTGATGGCAAGACTCTCACGCGTCTTGAGGGTCGTCTCTCCCTTATGCGTCTGCATTTCATCCAGAATCCGGTCATAATCGGCAGGATCGGATACAACCGTCACGGCCGAATAATTCTTGGCAGCAGAACGGAGCATCGATGGACCGCCGATGTCGATCTTCTCAATGGCTTCCTCAAGCGTCACATCGGGCTTGGCCACCGTCTGTTCGAACGGATACAGATTCACACAGACAAGATCAATAGGCTTGATGCCATGTTCCTGAGCCTGCCGCTGGTGTTCTTCGCTGTCACGACGCTGCAAAAGCCCGCCATGAACCATCGGATGCAACGTCTTCAAACGGCCTTCGAATAATTCGGGTTCCCCCGTATAGTCCGAAATTTCTATCACGGGAAGTCCCAGATCCTTCAGGAACTTGCAAGTCCCTCCCGTGGAAATAAGTTCGACTCCCATCTCGTGGAGTCCCTTGGCGAATACATCCAGACCCGTCTTGTCGGACACGGAAATTAGTGCGCGTTGAATAGCCATAGGTATTAAATCTCTATTGCCGGACTCCCGCCGCACGACTTCATGCAAATGCGCCAAGCCCGACTCCTTTCCCTACCCACTCCCCCCCCCGGACGCAAGCGCAATATGTTTCACTCCTGTCATCGCGCGTAAGGAAAGCTGCCGGATTTACCCCTCAAATCGGGACAAATCGCCTCATAATTCGTCTTTTTTACACTCTTCGCTTGACATTACATCGATTTCAACCTAATTCAACCGCTCACAAATACGTTTTTTTAGCCATGGCAACGATGGAAGTTATTCTCGCAACAAAGATCGAAGGGCTCGGCGCAGAAGCCGATCTCGTGACTGTTAAGGCTGGCTATGGCCGCAACTGTCTTATCCCCAAGGGCCTCGCCTACGAAGCCACCAATTCCAACAAGCGTTTTATCACCAGCCTCAAGGCCAAGCGTGCCGAACGCGAAGCCGCTGAAAAGGCTGCTGCTGAAGAAGTCGCCAAAAAGATTAACGCTCTTTCCCTTGACCTCAATCTGGAATCCGGTCAGGACGGCAAGACATTCGGTGCTATTACCAACCACAATATCCAGGAAGCTCTTGCTGCCAAGGGTGTCGAAATCGATCGCCGCATGATCGACATCGAAAAACCCATCAAGCAAGGTGGTCTGCACGAAGTATCCGTCAAACTGCACACTCAGGTAACCGCTATCCTTAAGGTCAACGTCAAGGTCGAAGGCGCCGAAAACGCCCCCGCCCCTGCTCCCGAAGCAGCCGCCGAATAAAGGCTCCGTTTTCATTACCTTTTCCAAGCCTCTGTTTCCGTTCATACGGGACAGAGGCTTTTTCCTTTCTCATTCACCTGTTTTTCCTTCCCATTTCACGCAATCGGAGTCATAATACACGACAGGAAAGTATCGTGCCTCCGCAATCGTCTTTCCAAGAGCCTCACATCAACCCTGGGCTCCGCCCACGTTCGTATGATCCGGATTTATCGACAGACCGACAACGGAATCGACCGCACCACCAATGTGGACGTGGAGGAACTTGATTTTGAATCCATCTTCTGGGTGGATCTCCTCACTCCGGATCAGGACGAAATCCGCTACACCGAGAGCCTCTTCGGCATTGAAATGCCGACCTACGATGAAATGCGCGAGATTGAGGCCACTAGCCGTCTCTACTCGGAAGACGGAGCCCGTTTCATGACGACTACCGTCCTGAGCCGTGTCGACACGGAATCCCCCTCCTTGTCTGAAATTACCTTCGTTCTGATCGGACCGCGCATCATCACCATTCGCCATTCGGATTCTTACTCGTTTCGCGTCTTCTCTCACCAGCTCCTGCGTCGTTCGGAAATCTCGCGAGACCAAGTCTTCATCGGTCTCCTAGAAACCATTGTCGACCGTCAGGCAGACGTTCTCGAACGTTTCGGAGCCGAACTCGACCGCCTCTCAAAAACCATCTTCTCCCGGCAGGAAACCGAAGGAGGACGCCGCAAGAAAACCCCGGCAACCAGTACCCTCCGCCTCATCCTCCAGGATCTCGGCCGCGTCGGCGACCTTCTGACCCGGCAGCGAGACTGCCTCGTCAACCTGCTGCGCCTCCTTACCTTCGCCAGCAACCAGGAAGCCTACGACGATTCCGGTACCAACCTCTACGTCAAACTGCGCCCGCTGAGCCGCGACGTATCCTCCCTTTCCGAATACGCCACCTTCCTCTCCGGCAACGTCAACTTCATGCTCGACGCCGTCCTCGGACTCATCAACATCGAGCAAAACGAAATCGTCAAAATCTTCACCGTCGCTTCCGTCATCTTCATGCCCCCTACGCTCATTGCCAGCGTATACGGGATGAACTTCAAAAACATGCCGGAACTGGAAACCTCCTACGGTTACTTTTTTGCCCTCTTCGGCATGGCTATTTCCATCATCCTTCCCTTGGCCTACTTCCGCGCGCGAAGACTCATTTGAGCCATTCTCCCTACCGCAACAGCGCTATCCGGCCCGCTTCCGCTCTTTATACTTATCTTACCAACACCATTCCCTACCTTCTATCATGCCCGAAACTCTTGAAAGCCTCGTTGACAAAGCATCCGTCGTCGTCAATGCCCTGCCCTATCTTCAGGCTTATCGTAACAAAATCTTCCTGATCAAATTCGGCGGCAGCGCCATGGATAACCCCGATCTCGTCCGTATCCTCTTGAAAGACATCGTCTTGCTCGAAGTACTCGGCATCAATCCCGTCGTCGTTCACGGCGGAGGCAAGGCCATTTCCAAAGCCATGGCCGACTCCGGCCTCGAAGCCCGTTTCGTCAACGGCCTTCGCGTCACCAGTCCCGAAGCCATCTCCATCGTCGAACGTACCCTCTCCGGAATCATTAACCCTGGCCTCGTCCAGACCATGCGTGAATTCGGAGGCAAAGCCGTCGGTATCCCCGGTACGGATATCTTCATCGGCGAACGCCTACAGGAAAAAGACGAAAACGGCACCCCCATCGATATCGGAGAAGTCGGCAATGTCATTGGCTCCCTTCTGCCCCGTATCACGGAAGCCCTCGATATGGAGATCACCCCGGTCATTTCCCCTCTAGCCCGCGAACTGGGAACCCATAAATCTCTTAACGTCAATGCAGACCTTGCAGCAGCAGCTCTTGCCAAAGAACTCAAACCCGTCAAATTGATCTATATCTCCGACGTTCCCGGTGTCCTTAGGGACCCCAGTGAACCCACCAGCCTCATCAACTCCCTGACTCGTTCTGAAGCCCTAGAGCTCATTGAGGACGGAACCGTCAAAGGCGGCATGATTCCCAAGATCTGCTCCGCTGTCGATGCCCTCAATGCCGGAGTTCGCAAAGTCCACTTCGTCGACGGCAGAGTCCCTCACAGCCTTCTTCTGGAGATCTTCACCAACGAAGGCATCGGCACAGAAATCATTCGCCAGCAACGCTAAAAAAACTACATGCTATCCTAAAAGCCGGAAGCTCCCCAGCTCCCGGCTTTTCTTGTAACTAAGCAAAACATCAGCGTGGAGACAGATATGAAAACGATGATGATTTTCCCAATTTTTTAGCAAATAAACGCTGAAGCTCTTCTTTACTCATTTTGTCTACCAATCCGGTAGATTACAGTTTCCCGCCGATTTTCTGGCTCCCCACTCCTCCTCCGCAAAAGGGACAGTTCCTCGGGCTCCATTTATATACTAGCGACGAACGCTAATACTCTTCGCGAATATCCTGACGGCAGGAGCAGATTAAACGGCAATGTCAAATACACGGCCCCCAGCCAATGCGGATTATCTTGTCATAGGTTTTCCATATTTCTTCATTAAACAACAACAGCATTATCCGTCTCCCGCCATCTTCTTACCTACTCCAACAGAAAGAGGGCCATGAAAATACAAACTTCCACACAGTCCTACGAAGAACCAAAAAATTCGCTTTCAGAATCATCCTATAGTCAGGGATAGTATAATTCGTCAGCAAATCAACTCTTTGGAAAAATTTATTTTACCGCTGATTAAAATCTGGCACAGATTCCACCAAATACCTGTTTTCTGCAAAAAAATTGACATTAGGAAAAATAAACAAATACTGTAGTAGTGGGTTGAGAGAAATCCCTATTTCCCGTCACCCGCTTATTATGAATAATTTAATAAAATAAAACGATCATGTCTACCACTATTGCCCTAGTTGCCGTTCTGGCTCTGCCTCTGGGATCCCAGGCCGTTTGTGCACAGAAAAACGATCCCTCTACATACACTCAGACGTCCCCTCAATGGAGCATTCTGGTTTCACCTGGAACATCCGAATCATCAACTCCTTTGGAATATACTGCCCCCGACGGACAGAAAGCATATTTCAAGCAAATCACCTTCCGCAATCAGAATGGGAAAAACATCTCCGTCATGATTCCGGATGGCAATACCGAACACAAAATCCTCGTCAACGACAAGCTCAATATGGCCTTTATCGGAGACCAGACGGACAATGCAACAGCCGAGTTTTTCATCATTGATCTGGCTCAAGGAAAAACCTATGCCATTGATACAAAAAAACTCTATGTCGAAATGGAAAAAAATGAAGCTGACATATCCAGGAGTATTCCACGGTATGCCCTGACACAAGTTACCCTGAAGAACACCACCGCGTGTGCTACCATCATACGCCGCTACACTCCAAAAGGCGGCAGTCAAAAGGAAGAAGCGACATTCCACGCTCAGATCAGCCTGGAAATACCCAAGGATATCTCCTGCGAACCCACCGCCTTCAAGCCAGTTCATTCCGGTCCCGAAGTACAAATCCTGCACAGTCCCCAACTGCAGATGGATCCTGTTCCTGCCCTTTGAACAATAGCTCCCTTGCTACCAATTAATCTCAAAAGCCGTTCCCTCCGACATGGAAGGAACGGCTTTTGGCAAAACGACTGAAAGCCGAGACTTTAGAAGTGTCCGTTGCAAGGACCGGTAGCCCACTTCCAAGCGGTTTCCACGACAGCCTTGGCATCCTTGTAGCGGGCTTCCCATCCGAGGATGTCCTTGGCCTTCTTGGGGTTGGCAATGAGGCGGGCAGGATCGCCTTCTCGGCGGTCTCCATACTGGACGGGAACTTTTTTACCGGTAACCTGTTCGGCCATATCGATGATTTCCTTGACGGAGAGACCGATACCGGTACCGAGGTTGAACCAGTTGGTTTCTCCTCCCTTCATGAGGTAATCGACAGCACGCAGGTGGGCGTCGGCCAAATCATCAACATGGATATAGTCGCGGATGCAAGTGCCGTCCGGGGTATCGTAATCGGTACCGAAAACAGTGATGAACTCGCGGTCTCCGGTCAATGTCTGAAGGATGATCGGGATAAGATGCGTTTCCGGAGAGTGATCTTCACCGATCATGCTGTCCAGGCTGGCCCCGGAAGCGTTGAAGTAGCGAAGGAACACGCTCTTAAGCCCCCAGGCGCGGTCACAGTCCTTGCAGACGCGTTCGAGCATAAACTTGGAGCTGCCGTAGGGGTTGATAGGATCCTGCTTTTCCGTTTCGGGAATCGGGATCTGAGATGGCACACCATAGGTGGCACAAGTGGATGAAAAGACAAAGCGCTTAACGCCGGCATCCTTCATAGCGCCCAGAAGGACGAGAGGACGAGCGATGTTATTCGTGTAATACTTCAGCGGATCTTTGACGGATTCTCCTACTTCGATGAAAGCAGCAAAATGAATCACGGCATCAAAACCGGCGCCCATCAGCAGGGGATAGACCACGGAAGGATCTCCCAAATTACCGCGGACGAATTTGACCTCGGGATCGACAATGGCCTCACGGTGCCCGTAGGAAAGATCGTCAAGAACCGTCACATCATGCCCCGCCTTCACAAGCTGACGCACCGTGTGCGAACCAATATATCCGGCGCCGCCGGTCACAAGTACTTTCATGGTGAGAGAAAATTCGTTCTGAGGTCATTATGCACTCTGCCGGGGCGGGGCGTCAACGCAATCCCGCCGCCCGGACGGAGATAATTCGGCAATCGTAGAGGGATTTCCATGTCAGTCCACCCACTCAAGCCGGTTGAACTCATGAATTTGGCTGGAGATTAGAACGGACATCACGGATACTCGCAGCTATGAAGTCCCGGGATATCCGTTCTGTCCTCGATCACCATGATGTCAAGCCGAGCAAATCGCTCGGACAAAACTTTTTGACGGATGAAAATGTCGCCCGCTGGATCGTGGATCAATTGGAAATCACCCCCGGCGATTGCGTTGTGGAAGTAGGTCCGGGAACGGGTGCCCTGACGGAACACGTGGCCCCGCTATGCAGGAAACTCGTTCTCGTCGAGTTCGATGCCCGTCTGGCGGCCTATCAGCGCGAACGTTGGCAGGATTCCCCGCATGTGGAAGTCCACCATGCCGACGGGGCCTCGTGGGATCCCCGAGGTCTCTTTGCCGAAGCCCCCGTAAAGTTTCTAGGCAACCTCCCCTATTCCGCCGGAGGAGCCATCCTTCAGAATTTCCTTGCGAAACCCAGCTCCGTTTCCCGGGCTGTCGTCATGCTGCAAAAAGAATTCATCGACCGCATTCTGGCAACGGACGGCGACGATGCCTACGGACTCCTCTCCTTGAGAATTCAAAAGAATTGGATTCCCAAAGCCCTGAAAACCATCCCCCCGGAAGCCTTCCACCCGCGGCCCCGCATCGACTCCACCGTCATGCTGCTCACACCCCGAGACCCGGCGGAATTCCCCCCCTACGACGACCGCCTCCTGGACGAATTGATGCGGAAAGCCTTTGCCCAGAGGCGCAAGCAGATCAAAAAGCAACTGCCCCAGGCCCCCCCCTGGAACGAAGTCGCCGCCGCCATCGGAGTGCCGGAAACAGCCAGGCCTGAAGAACTCTCTCTGGCCCAATGGATCAAGCTGTCCACCCTGTACGATACACATCCCCTGGCTGCTATCCCCCAGAAAGACGATGAACTCCTCAGCATCGTCGATGTACACGACATAGTCGTTGGAGAAGCCTCGCGCAAAGCCGTTCATAACGAAGGCATGATCCACCGGGCCGTCCACATCTTCGTCCGCAACAAGCATGGAGACATTCTGCTCCAGAAGCGTTCTCCGTGGAAAGACCGCCATCCGTCCGTGTGGGATTCTTCCGCCGCCGGGCATGTCGATTCCGGAGAAACCTACAACCAGTCCGCCCGACGGGAATTGCAGGAAGAACTCGGCATTGTCGACGCTCCCCTGCTCCGCGTCGGACACCTGCCCCCATCGGAAGAAAACGGACAGGAACACGTAGAACTCTACCTCGCCGAACATTCCGGAAAAATCAAATTCCCGGCAGCAGAAATCGAGGCCGTCCAATGGCTGCCCGTTGCCACCATCCGGGCATGGATGCAACGCAGACCGCAAGACTTCGCCGGTTCCTTCCTGGAATGCTGGGATTTGTTCCTGACCGCAGGACAAAACCTCTCCGTTCCGTCCGAAAACAAACCATCCCCCCCTCCTCACCCCAGTCATCAACCTTCAAACAATCCGTATTATGATTAATTCAAAAAATATTACGCCGGAACAAACGGAACTTCTGCGCCAATGGGCAGCCGAAGGGCTTGATCTGAACCAGATTCAGAAAAAAATCAATCAGGAATTCGGCATCAGCATCACCTACATGGACACCCGTTTCCTGCTTATGGATCTGGATATCCAGCTCATCCAGCCCAAGAAGGAGGAAGAATCGCCAGCCAATGCTACCGACACACCGCTCGGAAATACCTCCCCTTCGCTCCCGGGATCAACCTCGGTCACCATCGACGAAATTACCCCCCCTCATGCCTTGCTGACCGGCAAAGTTACTTTCAAGAGCGGTCACACGGGAACTTGGAGCATCGACAAAATGGGCCGTATCGACTGGGCTCCTATCTCCGGAGAACCCACCGACGATGACCTGCAAGCTTTCCAGACAGAACTCCAAAAAGTCCTGCGCCAGCAAATGGGCGGATTCTAACCCTCGCCGCCATCATGGAAATCCCCGACGACATCATTGCCGACCTCATCCCTGCCGTCCGCTCGCAGTTGGATAACGCCGAACCTCCATTCGTCAAAAACACACTGGACCGCCTTCTCAAGGAAGGCATGGACGAAGATGAGGCTCTCTTCATGATGGCACAAATCCTGGCCATCGTCGGAAACGATATGCTCATATCGGGCAAGTCATTCGATATCAAATCATACGAGAAATTATTAAAGAGTCTTCCCCTGCTTCCTGACGAATCCGGCGACATGAACTGACGGGCTTCAGGATATACGCTCGACATTTCTCTTTAATACCCATAATATTTCTTATCTAGATTTTATGGCCAAGAAAACATCAGAAGCCGCCACACCGGAAGAAAAACCGGTCAAAAAGACTGCGACTCGCAAGACCACGACGACAGCTAAAGAAAAAGCTCCCAAGGTTGACAAGAAAGCTGCCGGGAAAGACACAGCTTCCAAAAAAGAAGCAAAGTCCTCCACTGCATCGCGCAAGTCCGTTGCCGCCACGAAGAAAGCCGATGCCGACAAGGCAACCAAGGCTGCCGTGACCGCCCTTGAAACCAAATCCGCCCCCGCCGAAACGGCATCGCAGGAAAAGGTTCAATCAGCCCCTGCCGCTCCCTCCAAAAAGAACAGGCAGAGAAAACAACCGGCTCCCCAGCAGACACAATCCGAAACGCAAGCTCCCGAAACATCGGCAACCCCGGAGCCGGCTCCTCAAAACCAGGCAGTTCCTGTCCAGGCCCCCAAGAGCACGGTTGCTTCGGAACAGCGTTCCGACGATTCTGCTCAGCCGCAGAAACAACAGAAACATCAAATCAAGGTTCGCCGGGAATCCTTCCCTCCCAAACATCAACAGTCCCAGCAACACCAGGAACAGCCCCGCACTGCCACGGTTGATGCCGAAGTAACCGATCAGGAAGCCGGCTACTTCGCCCAGCCCGAAACAGTAGGAGGAGGAGATCTCGGCGCCGGCAAACGCAACAAACGCCGCCGCAACCGCAATAAACAGCGGGGCAACGGTAATGAAGAACAGCGCCAACCGCAACAACAGTCGGATTCTCGCGGAATTAACGCCAAAAAGCTCGCTAAAAAGGCATGGAAAATCTTCCTCGGAGAAGTCACGGAAGAAGGCCTTGCCCTGATGGATGACAATACATCCCGCGAAGCCGCCAAACGTGCCTTCCGCGTGGCCGAATTCTTCCTGCAAGAAGAATCACGCCGCAGAAACGCTGAAAAATTCCAATCCCGGGACCAACGGCCCGCACCCGTCCAGCAACCTGCCGAAGCAGATACGGACGAATCCCAGACCGAAGAAGCCTGAGAACGGAAGCAAACTTCCAAAAACAGCAAACAGCCTCTTTTCCACATCGGGAAGGAGGCTGTTTCTTATCACAACTCCGTTTGACAACTTATTCCCTGTTCCGGGAATCCATCACAATTGTCACGGGACCGTCATTGCACAGGGAAACCTCCATATCGGCTCCGAAACGCCCGCAAGCAACCCTGCCGGGCATCTCCTCCCGCAGCAGTCCTAGAAGTTCTTCATACAAAGGTACGGCATAATCGGGCCTGGCAGCACGGATGAAAGACGGACGGTTCCCCTTCTTCGTCGAGGCATGCAGGGTAAACTGACTCACCACCAGGATCTCGCCCCGGACATCGCGGAGGGAACAATTCATCTTTCCCTCATCATCGGAAAAAATCCGCATATCCAGCATCTTCCGGACAAGCCACTCCGCATCTTCCCGGGCATCCGCCTCCTCAATCCCGACCAGCACCATCAGGCCCTTCCCGATCTTGGCCACAAGCACCCCGTCAATAGTCACGGAAGCCTCGCTCACGCGTTGAATAACAACTCTCATACTTGCCTGAGACTATTTGTTGACGATCTGAACTGCATTCCCCTGACGAACCAGCAGGGCCACCTCATTGCAATCCTCCCGGCGCAAATAGAACCCCGGAGACCTCATTTTACCATCCTTGCTGACGTCAATCACCCATGAACGCTCCTTGGTGCCGATCACGAGCTGCTTGTCCGCAGCGGCAAATTCGGGAGAATAGCTCCGCAGATCTTTCCCCGCTTCAATAGCATTTTTGGCTTTAACCGTCACGGCGGCATTTTCCTTCCCCACATCGCGCATCATCAGAATAGGATAGGATTTGATAAACTTCTCTCCATCCCAAATGGAAAGTTCTTTGGCGGGCACATTAATCAGGAGCCGAAAGTTCAAATCCCTTACTTTCAGTTTCTGCCCCTGCACCAGAGCGGGACGGTCCACAAACTGGTTCAAATGCATGATAAAATCCAGCGGGCATTTCGTCTTGTTGGAAATGCCTATCCAGGAGTCGCCCCGTTTGACCACATATGTTTCACTGGCACAACGGGCTGGATCCAAGACCTCGCGGATACGCAAGGAGCCCAGCATGTCACGAGCTTCCTGGCCGATCACCCCCTTTCTTCCAATCAAAGGTTCCAGCATGGAAGCGGCTTCCTCCGTCTTCCCCTCTGCCGCCAGTATGGCCGCCTGCTGTAATGCCTCGGGCCTACGGGGCCACAGTGAATAGTTCTCCTCCGCAACCACGACAGAACACCCAAACAGGCATATCGCCAGCCCCCATTTACAGCAGGCCTTTGCGACGGAAATCGAAAATATTGATTTCATGTGATTTTTGTACCATCTCTACCGTAAACTTCAAGAGGCAGACTTCCCAGGCATCGTCAACACCCTCCACCACGGCCCTCAGGGGATCTCCCGATGCCCTAACCTCGTCCACAAGACGTCCCTTAACAGCCTCGAACGGCTCGTGCACCAATTCCTCGGTTACCTCGGAACGCCGAAACTGAAAGCCATATTGCAAAAGTGTCTGCAGAGCGGCCCCATGGCGTGCAAGCCAATCGAAAAACTGCCGGGCGTCATCCCCGAACCCATCCATTTCAATCTGCTTATACATATCGGGGCGGATAATTTTCGGCTTTTCCGCTTCTACCCATCCGCTACGGATGCGAGTCACATTGGAATCATCCATTAATCCGCTCACAAGGAGGAAGGAAAAACGAGTATCACCAAACGTGTCAATGCGGCGATCCGGAACATACAAGATGTTCGTGGATTCGAGGGCGTACTGGATATCGTCTTCGGAGTACATAGGGGGGAAACTCTCGTGAATGAAGCCACTGGGAACCAGTCGACAATAAAAAGGCGGTCCCGCGTTGACCGGGGAACCGCCAGTGGGAAATTATTTTCCCGTCATGGGAAAAGTAAAATGCTTATTATTCGGCTTGGGCTTTTTCGATATAAGCAACGACGTCCGCAACGGACTGAAGCTTTTCAGCATCGCTATCGGGCACTTCGATGTCGAACGCGTCTTCAAAAGCCATCACGAGTTCTACGGTATCCAGAGAGTCGGCACCGAGGTCCTCGATGAACTTTGCGTTAGTGGTCACTTTATCGGCTTCAGCGCCGAGTTGCTCGACGATGATTTCCTTCACCTTTTCTTCGATGCTATCAGACATTGTGTTAGGTTGTTAGAGTTACCCGCTTTTACAGTGGCACTCTATGTTTGGCAACACATTTTTCAGACTTCCTTCAAGAAAGGGACGAGCAAGATCCCTTCTACGAAAAGAGTTTTCCACCGTCAGGCAGGGGGATTTAACCCGGCGATCACTCTCAATCCATTGAGTGTCAGCAAAGGATCAACGTGGTCGATTCGGGGTACGCCCTGTGCAATCAATTCGGCGTCGCCACCTGTTGCAATGACAATCGGAACTCCATCCATCTCCTTCTCCAAGCATTCCAAAATCTCTTTCACCAAACCGCGGTAGCCGTAAACGGCCCCGGAATGCATAGCCTCCTCCGTACTTCTCCCGATAGCATACTTGGGTTCATGGGGATCAATTGCCGGAAGAAGGGCCGTATTCCTGGCAAGGTAATCGCCCATCGACGCCAGCCCGGGAGCAATAGCTCCCCCCTTGTAACCGGTCTCACGGGAAACAACATCGAACGTCACTGCCGTCCCGAAATCCACTACAATGGCGGGCGCTCTGTAAAAAGCAACCGCACCGGCCGCATTCACCAACCGATCCGCTCCAATCTGACGAGGAAGGGGGTAATCAATGCCTACCCCCAAATTCGATTGCCACGTCACCATATGGTAGGGACGAGGCAGCCAATCTGCCAGTAATTCCGATACCCGGGGTACCACGGATGAAAAAACGGCATAATCATATCGCAAATGGCCTAGTTCCCTGGTCAGGCGTTCTTCGTTAATCTCGCGAGTCGGGATGACGATGCGCGTCTCCAGAAGGCGATCCGGCTCGGAGAGAACAAACTTTGTCCTCGTATTTGAATTATCAATCAGCAGGTAGCTCACAACCCACTTCAATTAGAACGGGAGGAGCACAACTGCAAGGCCAAAGAAGCCACCATGCCGCTTCCTCCTGTCATCCCCGCATCCAGCAGGTTTTGGTGCATGCGGCGCCACAGCTCGCCGTCATCGCCCAGCATCGCCCTCAAAGAGTCTTCCATTTCACCGGAAGATCCTACGTAACGCCCTCCGCCAAGAATCTCCAGCAGAGCGACATTGCCCTCTTCCTGTCCTGGAACCAGATAATTCACCAGCATGGGACGTCCTGAGGCAATCACCTCATGCGTCGTCGCTCCGCCCGCCTTGCCGATGACAAGGTGGTGGCTCGCCAGAAAATCAGGCACGCGATTCGTCCAGCCGACAAGACGAAAACGGGCAGGATAGTCCAGGTTCTGCCGGATCTTGTGCAGAACAGGATACAGATGCCGGCTACGCCTTCCCATGATGCACGTTACCCGAATATCCGGATGAGCATGGAAAATTGCCCTGAGATCGGATTTGATCCTCTCAGTTCCCCCTCCGGCAAAATACAGGATACGGAAGGGACTCCCCGGTTGCCACACCATCCTTTCACCGCGGCTCCGTTGCACGACCGAGGGAGACACAGGAAAACCCGTCACCTTGATCTTCTCCTCGGGTACATCACGCCGGACGAGAACATCCCGGGTCCATGGATCCGTCACACACCACATCTCGCTCCTGCTGCACAGCCACGTTTTGTTAATTTCCAGAGAATCCGTCACAACCGTCATATAGGGCACACTTCTTCCCCCCGTCTGGAAAATCTTGTCCAGCAAATGAGGATACAGCATATAGGTACACACAATCGCATCCGGCCTCCATCCGCGAACCAAACTGGACAAGTAATTTTTCACGGCAGCCATCATCGGATACTCCGATCGGGAAAGATCCAGACTATCCGTCCAGTCGTAAGCCTGACGCCACAACAAAGGTGCCCGCCGAATCGTCCATAAATACCCGGCACGGGACCAACGGAAAAAAAACGGCATACTCTCCTTGCATGGATCGACAATGCGGCATTCGGCCTTTCCGTCCAAAGCTTCGGCCACACCACGTGCCGCGCTATTATGGCCATCACCGTAGCCGGATGTCAGAATCAGGATGCGAGGGCTGGAATTCATCAGGGAAAAGCATGAAGAAATTTACCTCCGGACACAACCTAAATCGGCAAACATTGTCACACCCCGGTCGCAATCCCCTCCAAAACAACATTCCGGTCAGCTGTCAGAACTTCTCCCTGATAAATAGATCCCTTCTTGAAAATCGCCTTGCCTGTTCCAGGAAGACTCCCCTTCACCTCAACCCCCGGACCAATAACCCAATTCCCCCGGAACGGTACACCCCTCCCCTTCTTCGACATTCCTTGGCCGACCTCGGTAAAATCGACGGCAGCATGCTTCCCGGAAGAAGAAGCGTCTGTATTCATGATGAAAATATCCGCCTGTCCCGTCAAAGCCGCCATACCACCCTTAACATCCGGTCTTGCAACCGCCACACAAGATCCGCCCGACAATTTCCACTCCTGACGACCGGATAGTTGCAATGCCGAGGCAATCAGCAATTTCCTTCCCTGCTGTACTTCAATCCCGCCCGGACCTACAACCAAACGTTGCGAAGCGCCACCGGCAATAGCAACCGTATTCACAGACGGATCCTCGACACGGATGCCAAAAGCCTTGAACGAATCCACACCTTCTCCAATCCGGCTCGGCAAAATAGAAGAAGCCAAATCCCATACACACACCTTCTTTACAGGTACTTTCCCATCCATCCAGGCGTCGGGAGCATTCAAAGGCAGATCATAGCGTCCACTCCGGACACTCCCCACCGATTTCCCTTTCAGATGCCCCATAGCATAGGCAAAACGCGCTCCGATCACCAATTGAGAACATCCATCATAGTGTACCCCCATCGAATCGCCGGAAGTCAACTTGGGAAGATCCCTCGTAGGAGCATAACCGAGAGCAGGAGAAGATGCCGCGAGAGAACGCATCACCTGCCAAGTCGTCTTGCCATCCACCTCCGTATCGCGGCCATTCAGCATCCCGTTCGTATTCCCGGTTAAAGAGTCCGTCACATTCTTCGTCCCCCAATTCGCATTCTCTCCAATCACAGCACACGATTTTGCCAAAGGCGCAGTATCTCCCCATCCTTTCAAATCTTCCGCCAAATGCTTGAGAAGTTCCTTGAAACGCAGGGCGGCAGCCGGCACAGCATCCCCTGAATCACTCTCACCCTGCAGATAAAGAAGTCCGGCAAATTCAATTTTCCCATACTTTTTTCCCTTCAAGGCAGAACTTGCATTCTTCACGGCCCCCACCAGCAACCGGTAAGCCTGTCCATTCCGCATCCAATGTCCATTGTCGCCACCATCGCGCGACGCCTTCACAATCGCCACATCGGCATCGTCAAACCATCCCTTTTTCTCCAAAACCGCGGCAAATCCATACTCTGGCCCCATACACAAATTGCCATTATAAGAAGGGACCGCAGGAACAACCATTCCCCATTCTTGGGAGGCTCCGGAAAAGACTCCCTCCTTCTGTCCGAAATTTTCATGCCAGTACATCGTCCTTTTCGGCTTGTACTTTTCCAACATTTCCGCAGATGCAGGAGATCCCTTCACGGCTCCCAGTGAATTCGATTGCCCAGTCAGTAAAAAAATCTTCAAATCCCGGCCATTGACCGGTATCGCAAAACACCCCAGCAAGAAAAACAACAACAGCTTCATGATAATGGAATGGAAAAATAGTTCAAAACAGCTCCAGAGTCCATATCTTTTCCGCTCTTCCCGAGATCATTTCGATTTTTCTGCATTTGTCACATTTCGCGGGGATGAGGATTCGAGTATAAACAGAGAAGCCCCGCCTTGCATGGTGACAAGGCGGGGCTTCATAATCAATCCCGGCGACGACCTACTCTCACAAGAGCTATACTCTCACTACCATCGGCGCGCCAGCGTTTCACTGCCGGGTTCGGAACGGGACCGGGTGGGACCACTGGGCTAAGATCACCGGGCTTCAGGGCGGAGGCTCCCGTTTTCTGGGGAGGGGGGGGTGTCCGTTCTGCCTGCCCGGGGGTCTCTCGGGGGGGGGATGATGGGGATTGATCTTCTTCTGTTTTGGACGCGGAGGCAAGGGAAAAAGGGGAGGAAGCCGGGCTCGAAGCCTGACATCCGCGTGGCGGGGTGTTTCTGCTGTTATGGGTCTTACTTTCCACTCTTTCATACCATGCAAGGCTTCTTCACAATACCTTCACATGAGGATTGCTCCCTTTCCTAAAAGGGAGGAATCAAGTCTTTCGGAGTTTAGTATCGCTCGGCTCAACACATTGCTGCGCTTCCACCTGCGACCTATCGACGTGGTCGTCTTCCACGTTCCTATGGGGAAAATTCATCTTGGGAGGGACTTGGCGCTTAGATGCTTTCAGCGCTTATTCCTTCCGCACTTAGCTACCCGGCCGTGCATTTGACAATACAACCGGTGCACCAGTGGTGCGTCAGACCCGGTCCTCTCGTACTAAGGTCTGAACCCCTCAATTTTCCAACGCCCACAGAGGATAGAGGACCGAACTGTCTCGCGACGTTCTGAACCCAGCTCGCGTGCCGCTTTAACCGGCGAACAGCCGGACCCTTGGGACCTTCTCCAGCCCCAGGATGCGACGAGCCGACATCGAGGTGCCAAACCACGCCGTCGATATGAACTCTTGGGCGTGATCAGCCTGTTATCCCTAAGGTACCTTTTATCCGTTGAGCGACGGCAATTCCACTTTCTACCGCCGGATCACTTGGGCCTGCTTTCGCATCTGATCGACTTGTCGGTCTCACAGTTAGGCTGGTTTATGCCCATGCACTCGTCACGCGGTTGCCAACCGCGCTGAACCAACCTTCGCGCTCCTCCGTTACTCTTTGGGAGGATACCGCCCCAGTAAAACTGACCGGCTGACACGGTCCCCTGGCCGGTTTCACGGCTCAGCGTTAGATTCTCCAGTCTCAAAGGGTGGTGTCTCATTGATGACTCTTCCGGCCCCTAAAGGCCGGCTTCAACGTCTCCCACTTACTCTGAGCATTGAGACCGAAGAAACAATGACAGCTTACAGTTAAGGTCTATAGGGTCTTTCCGTCCTTCTGCGGGTAGGCGGCATCTTCACCGCCACTACAATTTCACTGAGCGTCTGGTTGAGACAGTGCCCAACTCGTTTCACGATTCGTGCAGGTCGGAACTTACCCGACAAGGAATTTCGCTACCTTAGGACCGTTATAGTTACGGCCGACATTCACCGGGACTTGGGTTCAGAGCTTCGCCTTGCGGCTAACACCTTGCCTTAATCTTTCGGCATTGGTCACGTGTCACACCCTATACTTCGACTTGCGTCTTTGCAGAGTGCTGTGTTTTTGATAAACAGTCGGTTGGGCCATTTCTCTGCGGCCTGCATCTCTGCAGGCACCCCTTCTTCCGAAGTTACGGGGCTAATTTGCCGAGTTCCTTAACCAGAGTTCACTCTTGCGCCTTGGTATATTCTACCCACCCACCTGTGTCGGTTTGCGGTACGGGTTCCTTAGCATACGCTGGGGCTTTTCTTGGCACTCGCTTTGATGGTGCGGCCAGTCCGTAAACCGGCCTCGGAATTCAATAACCTGTCCATCTCTACTCATGCGTCCCCCCAGTTTAAGGGTCGGAAGCTCAGGATTATTAACCTGATGTCCATCGCCTACGCCTCTCGGCCTCGGCTTAGGTCCCGGCTAACCCAGGGACGAATCTCGTTGCCCTGGAAACCTCGGGTTTACGGCGGCCGGGGATTTCACCCGGCTTAACGTTACTCATGTCTGCATACTCACTTCCGTGCTCTCCAGGGTCAGTCGCCATCGCCCTTCAACGTACACGGAACGCTCTTCTACCACTCCTCCCTTGCAGGAGAAATCCAGAGCTTCGGTACAACGTTTCATCGCCAATCATTTTCGGCGCAGGATCACTCGATGAGTAAGCTATTACGCATTTTTTAAATGGTGGCTGCTTCTAAGCCAACATCCTCACTGTCTGTGTAATCCCACATCCTTTCCACTCAACGTTGTTTGGGCACCTTAGCTGCTGGTCTGGGTTGTTTCCCTCTCGACAATGAAGCTTATCCCCCACTGTCTCACTGCTACGCTCCATTGTGCGGTATTCGGAGTTTGATAAGGGTTGGTAGGCGGGTGTGCCCCCTAGCCTTGTCAGTGCTCTACCCCCGCACATCAGCACGTAACGCTGCACCTAAATGCATTTCGAAGAGAACCAGCTATCACGGGGTTTGATTAGCCTTTCACTCCTACCCTCAGCTCATCAGAGAACTTTTCAACGTTCACCTGTTCGGTCCTCCACGGCGTTTTACCGACGCTTCAACCTGGCCAAGGGTAGGTCACCTCCGCTTCGGGTCCAGTACCTGCGACTAAAAACCGCCCTGTTCGGACTTGCTTTCGCTTCGACTCCGGGCCGGAAGCCCTTAGTCTTGCCACAGACACTGACTCGCAGACTCATTAAACAAAAGGCACGCCATCGCAGCTTGCGCTGCTCTGACACTTTGTAGACATACGGTTTCAGGTTCTATTTCACTCCGCTCACAGCGGTTCTTTTCACCTTTCCCTCGCGGTACTTGTTCACTATCGGTCGCCGACTAGTATTTAGCCTTGCGCGGTGGTCCGCGCGGATTCATACACCGTTCCACGTGTGGTGTATTACTCAGGAGTCCACTAGATCTCACAAAAGATTTCGCTTACGAGGCTTTCACTCTCTCCGGCCAGTCTTTCCAAACTGTTCTGCTATCTTTCATGATCGATCATGGCGTGGTCCTACAACCCCGAAAGAAGTACTTTCGGTTTGGGCTCTTCCGCTTTCGCTCGCCACTACTTACGGAATCGATTTCTCTTTCTTTTCCTCCGCTTACTGAGATGTTTCACTTCAGCGGGTCTCGCGATCGTTGTCCTATGTATTCAGACAACGTCAACCGGGCTTTCCCCCGGTTAGGTTACCCCATTCGGATACCCCCGGATCGTAGCTCATTTGCAGCTCCCCGAGGCTTTTCGCAGCTTATCGCGTCCTTCTTCGCCTGTCGGCACCAAGGCATTCACCGTACGCCCTTGGTTTCTTGATTCCATTCCTTCAGAAAGGAAAGCAAGTCCCCATGTGATGATACTGTTAAATCTTGTATGCTTGCGTGTTATTCAATATGTGTTTTGTAGTTTCCCACTTCAGGGTTTTCTTGATCTCCTTTGAAAATGTCTCACGACTTTCTCCTAGGTACAAGAACCCTTTTGCCACGCGGATGTCAATCTTCGCTTCGCTTCTTTTCTTCTCCGGGCTTATGAGCCGGCTTGTCTTTATATGGTGGGCCTGACAGGACTTGAACCTGTGACCCCGCGCTTATCAAGCGCGTGCTCTAACCAACTGAGCTACAGGCCCATGGTTTTCTCTATAGGCCAAGTCTTCCTTACATGCCTTTTTCCTTAAACTTCCTACCTTTCAAGGGCTTTACGAGGTTTGGGGTGGTGGAGGCACGGGGACTCGAACCCCGGACATCCAGCTTGCAAAGCTGGCGCTCTACCAACTGAGCTATACCCCCAATTGGATCCGGTTACGGGTTGGTTTTTACAGGAAAGGTCGTCACGCACGTCGTACTTGCCTTGCGCTTGCGCTTCAAGGACTTCTTTTTCTTACACATCTTGTAATATCGTTGCCGGGCCTTGCGAACCCGGCTTTCCCGTCCCTAAAGAACGGGATCGACCTGGACAGGAACTCTCGCCCCTGTCTTTTCTCCATAGAAAGGAGGTGATCCAGCCGCAGGTTCCCCTACGGCTACCTTGTTACGACTTCATCCCAGTTACCAGTCTCACCTTAGGACCCTGCCTCCTTGCGGTTGGCTCTAGATACTTCGGGTGCGACCGGCTTCCATGATGTGACGGGCGGTGTGTACAAGACCCGGGAACGTATTCACGGCGCCGTAGCTGATGCGCCATTACTAGCGATTCCGGCTTCGTGTAGGCGGGTTGCAGCCTACAGTCCGAACTGGGCCCAGTTTTCAGGATTTCCTCCGCCTCACGGCTTCGGCCCCCTCTGTTCTGGGCATTGTAGTACGTGTGCAGCCCTGGGCATAAGGGCCATACTGACCTGACGTCGTCCCCACCTTCCTCCCAGTTGATCTGGGCAGTCTTGCCAGAGTCCCCACCATAACGTGCTGGTAACTGGCCACAGGGGTTGCGCTCGTTGCTGGACTTAACCAAACATCTCACGACACGAGCTGACGACGGCCATGCAGCACCTGTGTAACGCCTCCGAAGAGTCGCATGCTTTCACATGTTGTTCATTACATGTCAAGCCCAGGTAAGGTTCTTCGCGTTGCATCGAATTAAGCCACATACTCCACCGCTTGTGCGGGTCCCCGTCAATTTCTTTGAGTTTTAATCTTGCGACCGTACTCCCCAGGCGGCACGCTTAACGCGTTAGCTCCGGCACGAGGGGGGTCGAGTCCCCTCACACCAAGCGTGCACCGTTTACTGCCAGGACTACAGGGGTATCTAATCCCTTTCGCTACCCTGGCCTTCGTACCTCAGCGTCAGTTAATGTCCAGGAACCCGCCTTCGCCACGAGTGTTCCTCTCGATATCTACGCATTTCACTGCTACACCGAGAATTCCGGTTCCCCCTCCATTACTCCAGTCTCCCAGTATCATGTGCAGTCCAGGGGTTGAGCCCCTGCCTTTCACACCTGACTTAGAAAACAGCCTACGTACTCTTTACGCCCAGTGATTCCGAACAACGCTTGAGACCTCTGTATTACCGCGGCTGCTGGCACAGAGTTAGCCGTCTCTTCCTCTTGTGGTACTATCAACATTGCTGCTTGCTCCCACATGACAGGGGTTTACAATCCGAAGACCTTCTTCCCCCACGCGGCGTCGCACCATCAGGGTTGCCCCCATTGTGAATGATTCTCGACTGCTGCCACCCGTAGGTGTCTGGACCGTGTCTCAGTTCCAGTGTGGCCGGACATCCTCTCAGACCGGCTACCCGTCATCGCCTTGGTGAGCCGTTACCTCACCAACTAACTAATAGGACGCGAGCCCATCTTCAAGCGCATTGCTGCTTTGATCTTTCGACCTCATGCGGTATTAATCCCAGTTTCCCGGGGCTATCCCCCACTCGAAGGTAGGTTGCTCACGTGTTACTCACCCGTGCGCCACTGAAGAATATTAGCAAGCTAGCATTCTTCCGTTCGACTTGCATGTCTTATCCACGCCGCCAGCGTTCGTTCTGAGCCAGAATCAAACTCTCCATCAAATAATCTATCTATTTGAAATTGCTGGACCAACAGGATCCATTTCCTGGATTCTGTCAGCGCCATGCCCTTTCGCTACACCAGGGATTCTCAACCCTGGCTTCTTCGCTGAAAACAAGCACGGCGCGCGTCACGACCTTCCCTTCCCCATTTCCTCCTCCAAACGCTCCCTCTCAGACAGGTTGTCCTTGTGCTCGAAATCTCGCTCACCTCGCGGCTCGCTCAACCCCTCGCATCTCGGCGTTTCGGAAGTCATTCCCTTTGACAAGCTTCTCTCCGCTCCGGACAAGCGCCCCTTTCTCGGAACCTTTTCCTTCGCTCTCACCCGGCCGGCCAGCCCTCCGTCCCTCTCGCTTTCTTCAAGCTCCGGGTCGTTGCAGGTCTGCCCTTTCGGCGTGATCCCCTCGGTTGGGGTGCCGAGAAATCTACATGAATCCCGGAAAACGTCAACATCTTTTGAAAGTTTTTTTCTCCACCAAATCCTCATCACCTACAAAATACTCTCGATATCAATCAGATATAAAAAAATTATTTTTCTCCAACAACTCTGCCGTTTATACGATTCACGGTTCGTTTCCACTCCAGACTGTATCTTTTTCCATATTTTGCCTGCCTTCTTGACCCAAGGCACAAAAACAGCCATGATAGAGGCCATGGAATTATTGTCCCTCCAGGAATTGATCGCTCTTCCCGCCGACTCTCCGATAGCCGCAGAAATTCATGTTCAATTGACTCAGTGTCTGAAAAAGACGACTCGGAACAACAAGCCTTATCTGGACGTCACCCTGGCCGACGGAGAACAATCCCTGACGTTGAAAGTCTGGGAGGACAAGCCATGGTTCACCGATTTCATCCAGTCCCAGCCAAAATCTTTCCTCTCCATCAAAGGAATTTGGAATAAAAACAGTTACGGGCACGAGGGCAATGATTTGCAAATCCGCCCCCTCTCTCCGGAGGAAACCGATATGCTTTTTTTAGGCAGTCCGGAGTTGAAGAACAAGCAGGATCGCGACTGGGAATCTATCGTGGAGCTGATAGGCAGCATGAGCGACCCCCGCTTGCATGCTCTTTGTACCCTATTTTGCACCAAATTCAGAGATCGACTGAAGAGAACGGCAGCCGCCCGCAACTACCATCATGCCCGAAGGGGAGGAATTATCGAACACATCGGGGGGATGATGCGTTGTGCTCACGCGGTTTGTTCCGTGTATCCGGACTTAAACCGCGACCTCGTTCTTGCCGGATGCCTCTTCCACGATTGCGGAAAACTCTGGGAAAATTGCTATCCCGAAGGCGATTTCTCCATGCCTTATACGGAAGTAGGCGAACTGCTCGGCCACATTCCATTCGGCATTGAACTGGTCAATAAACTCTGGGCGGAGATTATGGACAGCCCGGAAAGTTCCGGATGGCTGGCTCTTGACCCTCCATCGGCTCTCGTACGCCTGCACCTCCTGCATATGATTGCTTCCCATCACGGCGAGCTGGCTTTCGGCTCCCCCGTCCCCCCCAAGACACCGGAAGCAGCTGTCCTGCACTACATCGACAACCTTGACGCCAAGGTGGAAATGTTTCGTTCCGCCTACACGACGAGCGAACAACTCTCCCCCCATGTCTTCCAGCGCAAAGCTCCGTTGGCAGGCAACGAAGTCCTCCCTCTGCCCGCCTATACAGAACTTCCCCCGGCACCCGCATACACGGAACCGGAGGAAGAACCAAACGGGGAAACCTTATTCTGACAAAAGCGCCTCATCACTCCTTCAGACACGGAGCGTTTCGACGGCCGTTGCCATTCTTTCCAAAGCATCCAGCATGGAGCTTCGCTGGGTGCCGAAGTTAAACCGTACACACTGGGGAGACCCGAAATCTGCACCATCGTTCAAAAAAACACCGGCTTTCTCTATGAAAAATTCCTGCGGATTGGAAAGCCCCAGTGCCGAGCAATCCAGCCAAGCCAGATAAGTGGCCTGCATCGGCACCATACGAATATCAGGCATGCGTTCGGACACGAACGCATAGAGAGTCTCGCAATTTTTCCGCAGGTAAGCCAGCAGGGCATTGCGCCAAGGTTCCCCCTGTGAATAGGCGGCACGGGCGGACAGGTAGGCGAAACAGTGGATGGAGGGCTGGAGATGGTCGCGCGTGCGATCAAATTTCTTCCGTAATTCCGGGGATGGAATCACAACCATGGTATAGCCGATACCGGCGATATTGTAAGTCTTGCTGGGCGCCGTCATCATGATGGTACGCTTGAGGTAGCGCTCCGGCAGAGAAACAGCCGTCTCGTGAGTGACCGAGGTATCCATCATGAGGTCACAATGGATTTCGTCCGAGCATAGAATCAAATCATGGCGTTCGCAGAAGTCGGCCACACGCAACACTTCCTCGCGCGACAAAACTTTCCCCAATGGATTCTGAGGATTGCAGAGAATGAACATCTTCGTGTCCGGGCGTACGGCTTCTTCCATGGCATCCCAGTCGAACAACCATTCTCCCGCTCGGAAAATATGAGGAACTTCGATAGACTCGCATTTGCCATGGGCATGCGCATGACGGATCGGAGGATACACGGGCGTACAGCACATCACCGAGTCTCCGGGATCGCACACGGCCATGACCGATGTGCTCAAGGCCGGAACGCAGCCTCCCATGTGCAGGATCCATGAAGGATCAATATCTGCGCTATGGTTACGCTTCATGTAGGAGACAAGGACGTCCGCCATATCGTCGGGAGGCAGGGTGTAACCGAACACGCCGTGCTCCACCCTGTCCTTGAGGGCATCAATGACACAAGCCGGAGATTGAAAATCCATATCGGCAATCCAGGCCGGCGTCGTTTCGGGATGAAGATCCCACTTGACGCTGTCGGTTTTCCGACGGTTAATACAGCATTCGAAAATAGAGTCGTCGATATTATTGTGCATTGGTTTTTAATGATTCAAAAGTTGACTGCCACAACGCAGCAAAACGGTTGCCGAACTCACGGACAAGATCGGCCTCCCTCTCCGGGGGGGGCTGAATTTCACGTGCGAGGCAAGTCATCCTCACCCCCTGGATTCCACACGGGGTAATCCACTCAAAAGGAGGTAAACTGGAGGGAAGAATATTCATCGCAAAACCATGCATGGAAACCCACTTCCTGACACCCACTCCAATGGAGGCGATTTTCCTGTCCTCCACCCACACCCCGACAAGCCCTTCCCTCAATCCGGCAGCAACCCCCCATTCGGAACACGCCGCAATCAACGTTTTTTCCAAACTCTCCACGTATCGGTGCAAATCACGGTCAAAGGCATCCAAATGGAGAACCGGGTACCCGACAAGCTGACCAGGGCCATGGTAGGTCGCCTGGCCCCCCCTGTTGATCTCACGGACAGGATAGGGAAGATGAGCCGTGTCACGAAGACTCGTCCGGTCACGCGTCCTGCCGATCGTATAAACGGGAGCGTGTTCCAGAAGCAGCAAGTCGGGCTCCTTGCCGGGACATGCCTGATGTTCGGTAACAAGACTTTCCTGCAATTCGAAAACCTCGTCGTAATCACGCAATCCGGGTAACCAAACTACATTCATGAACCCAGAAAAACCAAACAAGCATTAACGACACCCCAACGCCGTCTTATATTGTAGAATCCCAGAACAAATGGATTCGGCAAGGAAATCCCTATAACTTTCCGTGCGAGCCAATGTCGCTTCCCGAGCATTGGAAAGAAAGCCACATTCCACCAAGATAGCTGGATGCTGGATCGTGCAGAGCACCGAATATCTGGCGCGCTTGATCCCGCGGTCAAACGGCCTCATCCCCTTGGTGACGGATTTCTTCCCTCTTATCAAATTCCCCTGTACAGCCGTTGCTAACGCAATATTGGAACTATCTTGCGAATTACCGGCAAGCGCTTCCCGACGCACATTGCGGGACATGGAGGAAGATGTCCCGGCCGGAGCCAAGGTAAAGGTTTCAATGCCATTGGCAGAAGACGAGCCGTCATTGAAATGGATGCTCACAAACACAGCATTGCGGTAACGGTTGGCAATTTGTACGCGTTCCTGAAGGGTCAGATAACGGTCAGTCTCTCGTGTCATGACCACCTTGTAACCAGCCTTGAGCAATTTACTGCGTAAAAGACGCGCAACTTGAAGATTAAGGTCTTTTTCCAAAGACACTCTATTTCTGGCTCCACTGTCATGACCTCCGTGTCCCGGATCAATTATTACAGTATCCAGCATTCTGCCATTACGAATATATTTAGGGCGTAGAACCGGATCGACAATCTTCGTCACATCAATCCGCGAAATAAGAAGCCCTTTGACCGGATCCTCAGCAATCGGATAGGAAAGTACAAATTTGACACCGTTCATGTACATATCCTGAGAGGCAGGTCGTACCTTGAGCCGATACTTCTTCATTTCGTACACCCGCGAGGAACCTTCCTTTTTCTCCAGAGAAAACCCGTAGAAGGAGCGCAAACTGGACATCGTCACGTAGGAGATCCCATTCTTTTCGACAAAGTCCCACCCCAAGGCACGTGCTCCCATTGCCACAAGAACCAGGGCAACGCAGCAAAAGACCATGAATGTATGTCTGAAACCTGCCATACGGAGAGAGATTGACTAAAATTATCGTTTTTCACTTCCTGCCTCAAGAGGAAAATAAGAGCTTTCACAAATTTCACGGCTTGATTTCTTAAAAAATATACAGAAATATGCAAATGTGAGCATTCCTACAAACCTTGAAGCATTCAGGAAGACCGTTCTGACAAGGCCTCTCCTGTTTGCCGCCTTGGCGCTAGTTACGGGAATTATGGCCGGAAACGGTTCCCGGGGATGGATTGCCGCAGGCCTCCTGATTTCCTTTTTTCCCATAGCAGTCAGCCAATGGAGGCTCGCCATCCTCTGTCTTCTCTGCGTCCTTGCCGGATGTCTGCGGATGGACAGTCTTCAGAGGCAATCGGCCATGTCGTTCACATCCCGCCTGAACAATCCGGATACCATTACCTCAGTCACAGGATCCATTACAAGAATCTACACCTCGACAGCATGGCTGGAAACCGATGACAACCATGAAAAGCTGGAAATCCGTTTCCCGGAAACATCTTCCCCATCCATCGGAGAACACTGGACCTTCCGGGGCATGGCTATTCCTATTGATCCTCCCCGTACTCCGGGAGCCTTCGACCGCCGCTCCTGGCTGCTCAGCAATGGAATCGCTTGCCGGTTCAACGCCTTCGAAGGAAGTCTGTCCGGAAAAGGACATTTCAAAAGCCGGCTACTGGCCCTCTCCGAAAAATGCCGCCATGCCGTTGCCGGCATTCTATCCGAACACGGAGCCAGGAAAGACATCCCGACGCAAATTATGATTTCGGTGCTCCTCGGGGATAAAACATCACTTCCGAACGATGTCATGGACGACTTCCGCACCAGTGGCAGCCTCCATATTTTCGCAGTCAGCGGACTCCATGTCGGCCTGGCCGCCGCCATCCTCTTCTTCTTTCTCTACCTCCTGCCCATTCACCCGATCAAAGCCAAAGCCCTCTCTCTGATTTTGCTGGCCGTGTACGTATTCATCACCGGCATGCCAACCTCCGCCGTCCGCGCCTACATCATGATTGCCTTTTTCGTGCTGGGAATGTGTCTCCGCAGGGAAACCCATCCACTCAACACCCTGGCCCTGGCAGCCATCGTCATCCTGTGCGTAGATCCACGGCAATTATTCACCCCCGGATTCCAGCTTTCCTTTCTGATTTTCGGAGCTATTGTCCTGACTGCCGGACTGGAAAACCGCTTACGGCCCTGGTGGAATCCCGATCCCTTCATCCCTCCCAGAATCTACTCCGCCACAGAACGATTCCTCGTCCGCCAGGAACGCAACACAAGATTGATTCTGGCGGTTTCCTTTGCCTGCTGGCTGGTTTCCATTCCCATTACTGCCGTTCACTTCGGAACGTTCAACTTGTATTCTACGCTAGCCAATCTCCTCATGGCGCCGTTCCTCGCTCCCTTGATGGGATTCAGCATATTAAGCATCCTCATGCACTGGCTCCCCATGGCCTCAGCACTATTCAACGCCTGCGCCCGCGTCCCTGCCGCCATTCTGCTCTCCGTCTCGCAATGGATTGCCGGCCAACCCAATGCCCTTATGCCCTGGACGAACGGAGCCTCTCCCTCCGAAGCCATCGTCCTGGCTCTGCCGGGACAAGCGTATTGCATCGCCCTAGGCAACCCCGGAATTCTCATCAATTGCGGCAACGAATACGCCGCCCGACAAATCGTCACTCCGGCTCTCAGAACCTGCGGTTTCCTGCCCCGTTACCTGATATTGACACAGGCCTCACTTCCTCTGACCGGAGGCAGACAAGCCCTGTTGCAACAGTGGCCGGACATCCAACAGCTGGATATCTCCCGCATGACAGACACAAAACCGGTCATCCTCCGGCACAAACGCTCCGGATGTTTCACCATTTATCCGGCCCATAAAACCTTCTCCACCGGGATCGCCGCAGACAATACTCCGACCATCCTGTGGGAAAACCACGGGAAACGTCTTCTTTTCATTGGAGATGCCCCCATGAGCAGCCTTCTCATGCTGCCGGAACACTCCATCCACGCGGATGTTATCCTTATCGGTCGCAACCGTCACGATCCTATAGACGCCCCCGAATGGATACTCCGAACCGGAGCCAGGGATATCGTTTGCCTTGGGGAACGGGAACCGGCATTCGACCAGCTTCCCAACTCCGTCAGAATCCATCACCTCACATCACACAATACACTAATAATAAATATGAATCATAATTCTCCATCCGTTACCCCATGGCGAAATAACGAGTTGGGACATGAAATTTTCCCACCTTCAACGGCAGGCCTTTACTCTCTTACAACCGAACCGTAAAGGGTAAATCCCGTCGATTCTTCAATCTTCACCGGCACGATTTCTCCTATCATCGCGGACAAGCCGTCCAGAATGACAGGCTTATTCTGGGACGTACGGCCCGTCAACCTTTCGCGGTTTGTTTTGGACGGGCCTTCGACAAGAACCTCCTGCTCCGTTCCTACCAATGCATTATTGCGCTCCACGGCAATTGCATTGACAACCGCCAGGAGATCCTGATTCCGCGCCTCCTTGACACGTTCCGGCAATTGTCCGTCCATCTCGGCAGCGGGCGTTCCGCGACGGGGAGAATAGCGGAAAATAAAGGCGTTGTCGTAGCGGATGCGCTCCACCGCCCGGCGCGTTTCCAGATAATCCTCTTCGGTTTCACCGGGGAAACCAACAATAATATCCGTCGTAATCGCCAGATCAGGTCGTGCGGCTCGCATTTTTTCGCATAATTCCATGTAGGCTTCATTCCTGTATGGACGGCGCATAAGCTTCAGGATGCGGTCGCTTCCGCTCTGCATCGGAAAATGGATGTGGCTGCACAGTTTAGGCAAGTACGTATACGCCCGAACCAAGTCGTCACGGAACCCGATGGGATGTGGCGACGTGTAGCGAATGCGTTTCAGTCCCTCAATGTCGTGGATCCGTTCCAGCAGACGGACAAAAGCCGACTTGCCTTCCTCAAGGCCGAATTGGCGCCCGTACCTGTTGACGATCTGTCCGAGAAGGGTGACCTCTTTGACCCCGTTGTCCACCAGCATCTTCACCTCATCCACCACGTCGCCGATCGGACGGCTGCGCTCCGCCCCGCGCGTGTACGGAACGATGCAGTAAGAACACTTCATGTCACAACCCTGCATGATGGAAACAAAAGCCGAAGAACGGACACCGGGATCGACATGGTCCCGGATGGCATTCTGGGAATCCTCCTCCTCGTCTACATCACAGACGTGGGAACCCTGAAGGGAAAGCGCCAGATTATCCATCCGGCGTTCAAGACGGCTTTTCAGGATATCGTCCACATAGCGGAAAACCTTGTGGTACTTCTGCGTCCCGATGACGAGATCCAGATGAGGGAGTGATGAGAACAACTCATCCCGGCGGCTTTGGGCCATACACCCCATCATGGCATAGACGACATGGGGACGGTTTTTCCGGAACTTGCCCATAATGCCCATTTTCCCAAGAGCCTTCTGTTCCGCCTGATCACGCACCGAACACGTATTGATCAGGATGGCATCAGCCTCTTCCTCTTGATCCGTAATCGTATAGCCTCCCTGAATGAACATGCGGGCCACCTGTTCGGAGTCGCGCTCGTTCATCTGGCAGCCGTATGTCTTGATGTAAACCTTGGGCATGGAAATGGAAAGTTTGGATTCTTCAGCCGCGTACAAGCGTCACGACGCATTCCAGATGCTTCGTCTGCGGGAACAAGTCAAAGGGCTGAACGGACGTCACCCGGTAACCGGCTTTGTCAAATTCCGCCAAGTCACGTATCTGGGTTGACGGATTGCAGGACACATAAACCACCTTGGCCGGGGCAAATGCAAAAAGCTGGGTCAGGAAGTTCAAATCGCATCCCTTCCTGGGAGGGTCGATGACGACAGCCGTCTTGCCGGACGGAAAAGTCACCTGTTCGAAAATGGCACTCGCATCCGCGGCAAGGAACTCTGCATGGTCGATTCCGTTCGTCCGGGCATTGCTACGAGCCCAATCAGCCGAACTTTCGCTCACCTCAACCCCCAGTACTTTTTTGAACCGGGAGGCAAGCGTCAAGGCAAACAACCCGGAACCGCAATAGGCATCCACCAGATATTCTTCCCCGCCGGAGGAGGCTTCATCTGCCACATACGATGTAAACAAGGGCAGAATGTACGGATTATTTTGGAAGAAGTCTCCAGCCAGGAAATGGAATTCGAGGTTCCCTACCTTTTCGGAAGCGATACTCCCGTTATTGGTAATAACCGTCCCCTCGGAAGCCCTCATCAGGATGGTCGCCCCTTTCTTGAACTGGGATGCCGCTTTCTGATAGTTCTTCCGCACTTGCGGCAAAGCCTCGTTGATACATTCCAGAGCAATTTCACACTGCGGCACATCGACAATATCACGCCGGGAACCAACCCTCAGGAAGCCAATCGGCCCCAGGCCTGCCTGAGAATTCTTCGGCTTGTCGAAATGGGGGGTAATTTTCGAACGGTAGTGATAACGGACGGGCGAGGCTATCGCCGGCTTGACGTCAAGCGTCAGCCCGGCCTGCAAACGCAACAGGTCGGCAACCTGGCGGGTCTTCCACTCCAATTGCTTGTCGTAGGAAAGATGCTGATACTGACAGCCTCCGCAAAAACCGAACAACCTGCATTGCGGCTCCACCCGGTCAACAGACGGAGTCAGTACCTCAACCAAATCGGCGGAGGAACAATTCTTGTCATTGCGCCACACCCTGGCCTTCACACGATCACCGGGAAGGGCAAACGGGACAAAAATCACCCAGCCGTTGTCACGGGCAATGCCCTCTCCGGAATTAGACAATGATTCAATCTCCAATTCCAGTTCATGATGATAAGGGTATGGCTCGGGATGAAATTTTTTCGGGGGTTGTATATCGGCCATGAGTCAATGGGAAAGAATAATCGAGGAGTAGGGAAATGAATCAAAAAGTAGAAACGGGAGAAGGCGAAGCAGCCGCAGGATTGATCTTGCCATCCAACGTCAGAGGCAGAACATCGGGAAGAGTCGGAGTCCGGAGACCGTTCGGAACCTCTCCGGGCAGCGGCCCAGAAGGAATGGCGTAATCATCCGGATCGGCGGACGGATCCCGGACTTCAGAAGGCAACGACAAAATTCCAAGGGAACCGGAAGCCCCCGCCCCCTGGCTGCCGGGCAAGACAACGGGAACCACCCGGCTGTCCTCTCCATCCTTTTTGTCAGGAGAGGCTGCAGGCTGTTCAGGAGCAACCTTCGCCTCTCCATCGCTGGCAGGAGGCGTCTGGTTTGTGGAGCAGGAAGAGAAGGACAGACTCAGCAGTGCTCCGGCAATGAACGTCACGTGTCTCATGAGGCCTGATTGTTGCAAGAGGGAGGCCGGGACGCAACACCAATGTCACTCCTTCATTCATTTTTACCATCAATGCCGGTGAATATGATGGCACGGATCGAAGAGATCGTGTTCAATAGATTCATCCATATGCACCCGACTATGAAAAATGGCACTGTTTACCTGGTAGGCGCCGGTCCCGGAGATCCCGGGCTCATGACCGTCAAGGGCAAAGAATTGATCGAAGCTGCCGATGTCCTCGTTTACGACGCTCTCATCTGCCCCGACATCCCGACGTGGGCACCTTCCGGATGCGAACGCATATACGTCGGCAAGCGCTCTTCCAACCATGCCCTTCCGCAGAATGAAATCAACCGTCTCCTTGTCCGTAAAGCCCAAGAGGGGAAAAACGTCGTACGCCTCAAAGGAGGAGATCCCATGGTTTTCGGACGAGGAGGAGAAGAAGCCGAAGCTCTCCAGCAAGAGGGGATTCCCTTCGAAATCGTTCCCGGCATCACATCGGCCATCGCCGGCCCGGCCTACGCCGGCATTCCGGTCACACACAGGAAGCATTGCACCCAATTCACCGTCTTCACCGGCCACGAATCGCCCGATAAACGGGAATCCATACTTGACCTCGAAGGAATTGCCAAAGCAAGCGGCACCAAAATCATCCTCATGGGCATGAGCCGCCTCGGCGAAATCATGAAAGGCCTCATTGCCTGCGGGCAAAATGCCGACACTCCTGCCGCAGCTATCCAATGGGCCACTACAGGACGTCAGAAAACGGTTGCCGGTTCCGTCAAAACACTAGACCAACTCGTCCGGAAAGCCGGACTGTCATCACCGGCCGTCATCGTCATCGGCGATGTCGTCCAGGAACGCGCGTCTATCAATTGGTTTGAAAAACTGCCACTCTTCGGCAAACGCATCGTCGTCACCCGGACAAGGAAACAAGCCGGAGGTCTCAGCAAAAAACTCCGTTCACTGGGTGCCGATGTCATTGAGCTGCCCACCATCCGGATCACCGATCCGACCGATATCAGGAGCTTCGCTGAAACTGTCGTCGATGCCCACTCTTACGAATGGCTCATTTTCTCCAGTCCGAACGGCGTCGAACGATTCTTCAAAGCCTTCTTCGCCGCTTTCAACGATATCCGCCACATCGGAGGAGCCCGCATTGCCGCCATCGGCCCGGGAACGGCAGCCAAACTTAAGGAATACGGACTTGCTGTCGACCTCATGCCTCAGAAATCCGTTGCGGAAAGCCTGGTCAAGGCCTTCAAAGATGCCCGACCGGAAATCGGAGGCATCGAACACAGGACCATACTGTGGATCCACGCCGAAGGAGCAAGAAACGTCATCGCCACGGGACTTGCCGACATGCAAGCCATCGTCGACGAATGTATCGCCTATAAGACAGTCGCCGAAACGGACGACATCCAGGGAGCCCAGGAACGCCTCCGCCGCGATGGGGCGGATATCATCACCTTCACTAGTTCTTCTACGGCGGAAAACTTCTTCAAGCTTGATCTTCCCTGGCCGGACAAATGCAAGGCAGCCAGCATCGGCCCCGTTACGACCAAGGCTCTTACGGAACTTGGTCATGCACCTTCCATCAAGGCTTCGCAATACGATATCGACGGACTTGTGGCCGCCATCGTCAAAGCCGTCGGCAAGAAGTAACCGTCCCAATCCCATCCCAAGGAAACATAAAGGGCGAAGAGGGTACTCCCTCTTCGCCCTGAAAATGTCGGTACGTTGCAGAAATAGCCTTAACGCAACCCCATGATCTCCAACTCCGCATTATTCTGCGTTCTGGCGATATTCTTGAGCAGCAGTTCCAAGCCTTCCCAGCCGGGCAGCACGGCCAACTGGCGGCGTACCTGGAGGATCTTCTGGAACTCCTGTTCGTTATACAGGCGGTCATCATTACGAGTACCGCTCTGACTCAGACTGATAGCGGGATAAATTCTGCGTTCGGACAATTCCCTGTCCAACCGGATTTCCATATTCCCCGTTCCCTTGAATTCTTCAAAAATCACTTCATCCATACGGGATTCCGTGTCGACAAGACAGGTCGCCAAAATCGTCAGGCTGCCCCCCTCTTCCACATTGCGGGCAGCTCCAAAGAATTTTCTCGGTTTTTCCAGAGCATTGGAACCAAGACCACCGGACATAATGCGACCTCCGCTCTGGTTAGCATTATAGCCACGCGACAGGCGCGTCAGGGAATCCAGAAGAATAACGACGTCCTTCCCCTGCTCCACCAGACGCTTGGCCCGTTCAATCACCAGATCGGAAACCTGGGCATGGCGGCGCGAAGGTTCATCGAACGTAGAGGCAAACACGGACACTCCCACCGTTTCTTCAAAGTCCGTCACTTCCTCCGGCCGTTCATCAAGCAAGAGGACAATCAGTTCAATATCACGGTAATTGGCGTGAATCGAACGTGCGATCGTCTTGAGCAAAATCGTCTTTCCTCCACGGGGTGGAGCCACAATCAAGCCGCGCTGGCCCTTGCCGAAGGGAGTCACCAGATCCAGAACCCGCATCGCCGGTGAATCGATTTCTTTATTCTCCAGAATAATGCGTTCCCGCGGAAACAACGGCGTCAATTTGTCAAAGTCCTTCACGGCGCGATATTCCTCGGCAGGGATACCCTCCACCTCCAGCACTTCGCAAGCAGACAGATATTTGTCATGCGGACGCAACCGGCGCAAACGAACCTTGACCATATTACCGACTTTCAGGCCATGTCTCCGAATCAACTCACCCGATACATAAATATCATCGGGAGACGTGCGAAAACTCTTCACCGGATCACGCAACATGGCATAATTATCCTTGGCCTGCTCCATGACTCCCTCTACAACCAGGTCACGCCCTTCACGCAGATACAAGCGGCCCAATTCAAAAACCAATTGGGATTTCGTCAGTCCGCCGATATTGCGAAGCGAAGTATTTTCGGCCATTTGCTGGAGCTCCGTCATGGAATGCAGCCTCAGTTCATTCACGGAAAGAATGGGCAACGACTCCACAGAAGAGACAGCTTCCGCAATTTGCGAAGGTTGGACACTATCTGCATATTCGGGACTCGCCCCATCTGTTGGGACAATAGTTTCCACAGCTCCCCCCGGAACGGCGTCCTGGACGGGGTCCTCCTGATCAAGGTTCAATTCCTGTTGTTCTTCATTCATGAAAAAAATGATGGTATAAACGTTCTGTCTGGCTGTAGAGGAGAGATTCGGGTCCTTCATTCCAAAGAACCATGTCCGCCCGAGCCAGCTTTACGGATAATGGCAACTGAGCTGAAAGAATCGACTGGATCAATTCACCGCCAAATCCGTTTCGTCTGGCTAAACGCATACGCTGGGTTTCCGGAGATACACCCACGACACATACCGCGTCTTGACCATAATCCGCCCCTCCTTCGAAAAACAGAGGGACATCAATGACAAAACCCTTAACAGCTTCATTCTGCCGCATGGCATCCACCCGTGCAAGACATTCTTGTTGCAGTACCGGGTGGATTAACGCCTCCAGGCGGGAACGTTCCTCCGGATTTCCAAAAACAAGTTCCCGCAACCAGGAACGATTGACGGAACCGTCGACCTGCAGGCAATCCGGTCCAAAGGCTTCCAACAACAGAGGCGCCACACTACCGCTTTCATAGAGACGTCCCACTTCTCTGTCACAGTCAAAACAGACAATCTTCCCATTCCCCAGAGCCAACAAATGCCGGAGAACGGTCGACTTACCGGAGGCCACCCCTCCTGTCAATACAAGCACTTTCATCATCATTGCGATAGATTGGCTTTCTTCTTCCTATCGTTCGGATCACGTTCATCCCACAGAATAAAAAGCAGGCACAGGATAACCTGTGCCTGCCTGCAAAACAAGCCGTATGGCTGGCAATCTCCTTCGATTACGGAACCGGCGGAAGAAGGCCGGAATCAGCTCCACCGATCATGGCGGTATCGCCAGGGGAGGCAGGGGTATCCGAAGCGCCACGACCACGAATCGGCTGGCCGGTAGCATCAATGATCTGACCTGTCACGAAGATCATCAGATTCTTCTTGATGTGGCTTTCGGAATTACCGCGGAAGAAGCGGCCGACAAAGGGAAGATCACCGAAGATCGGTACCTTGTCTTCAACCATCTGGACATTTTCGGAAATCAAACCACCGATGGCAACCGTGTGACCGTCGTAAACGAACAGGCTGGTCTTCACGCTACGAGTGGAGAAGATGGGCTGTTCAATACGGTTATCCGTCAACGTGATGGAAACGGGCTGACCGTCGCTGCCGACACCAGTGGACTGAATCGGACTACCGTAGTTGACGAATCCTTCGAACTCAATAATGGAAGGTTCGAAGCCCATTTCAATCACATAGTCGTTTTCACCGACCTGGGGTTGCACCTTGAGAGTCACACCAACAGGTTTCATTTCGAATTCCGTCGGAGTCGTCGGCGTCACCGGGAACGAGTTCACGGTGGGCTGGCTCGAACCAGTCAAACCGTCGAGAATCGACGAACCACGATAACTATCATTGTAGTTGTTACCCGTGCTCTGGGGAAGTTGCGGGGGTTCGAATGCAGTCGGGTAGATAAACTCGCGAATAATCTGGATGGTTGCTTCATCACCGGGCTTGGCCGTCACGCTGGGAGCCGTCAAAACATCGGAACCCTTCTTCTGGTTCAATCCACGCATAATAGCCTGGAAAGCACCTTCATCGTAAATACCGGTCATGGACAGAATGCCGGGAGCCGGATTAATAGCAGTAGCTTCCGTACGATTCTGAGTACGCAACAAGTTATCGATGCCGTCTCTGGAAATGGCAGCGCTACCGGAGCGGACACCACCTGTAGCGAGACCGTTCAGGTTATTAGCCGAATTGATCGGCCAATTGCCGACATTCGAGTTCGGAGCAGAAACGAAGTCATTGGACGTCAAGCCGGAATTGGAACCATTGCCACCACCGACAAAGAGGGAACGGGAATCATTGGCGGAGAACGGAGTCACCACCCAGTCAAAGCTGAGTTCATCCGTGTTTTCCTGAGTGATTTCCACAAACTTGGTCATGATTCTGACCTGCTTGTTCTTGCCCTTCAGGTTTTCAATCAACTGCTCAACCATATCGAGGTTGGCCGTGGAGTTGCGCACCAAAAGGGTGGAGTTACCTGCGAAGTAGGAAGCAGAAGCTCCATCAGGGAAGGAAACGCCAGCGTTCTTCAACAAGGTCGTCACCGGGGGCCGAGGACGGATGCTGGAGGAACCACCGGATGACGATGTATCGGCAAACGGATCGGCCGCTGCACCGTCTCCGGATTCACCGGAAGCGGAATCCAGAGAGGAAATAAAGTTCGGCGGAACAGTGAACGTACGGGTGTAGAAATCCGTATCATTGCCACCGGCAGGAAGAATAGCGACAGCATAGTCTTCCACCTTATAACGCAGTCCGGCATTCTGGCAGATGAATTTCAGCACTTCGATCATCGGAACGTTGCGCAACTTGAGCTGCTTGATACGCTTGGTCTTGAGCTCAGGAGCGGGAGCGGGAGCGGGAGCGGGTGTTCCGGCATCGGCCCCTTCGGTTCCTTCGTCAAAGGAAAGATCAAGAGAGGTTTCGGTAGGAGCTGGACTGCCGCCAGCCTGGGAATCACTGATCACAAAGTTGATACCGCGTTCGCCATTCGCACCGGGATTATTATCAAGCTGCTGGGAACGGTTTCTCAGGAATTCAATGGCTTCTTCAACAGTCGTGTCCTCAAAATCGACAACAGGAATGATGATCGACTTGAGTTTCATCGTATTGGCCGTAGCACCATATGCTTCCACCGGCTGGGAACCGCTATTGTCGCCGTCTGTAGGCACTTCCAGAGGAAGAGGAGTTTCCCAAGCCTTGGTTACTTCGGCGAGCATTTCGGCACGAGTCTGATCGTAGGCGGCACGGTAGTACTGGTCGCGGCGGCGATCCACCGTTTCCATACCACGACGGGCGGCCGTATTGTACGGATCAATGCGGAGCACTTGCTGGAATTTGCTCTTGGCAGCGTCAAACTGTCCCAAGTCAAAGAACCCGTATGCCATGCGGAGCTGCTTGTTGACTTCTTCCACATCCTTGACGTACTGAGGAGTCTTGGCCGGATTCGTGCGGACAGGATCGTCCAGGTAATCAAGTTCACGCTGGGCAAGCTTGTTGCAGGGGTTGATCTTGAGCGCATCCATGAGAAGCTGGCGGGCTTCGTCATACTGGCCGATCTTCACATACTGCTGGGCAAGGGCAACGCTGGCTTCCCCAATGCTTTGAACAATGAAAGCGCGGCGGGAATCCGTAACGGGAGCCTTGGGCAGAATGTCGAGAGCACGGTTGTATTCATCCAGAGCTTCCTTGTACTTCTGGTCGCGATAGTACTGGCGGCCTTTTTCCAAGGTACTCATGGACTCCTGCGTGCGTTCTTCACGACGAGCCTGAGCCCTGCGGGCGATATCGGACTGACCACCGCCATAGTAACCGGCGGCAGAGGTACCGGCGGCGCTGGAGGCGCCTACGGCTCCGTAGTCACCGGCCTGCACAAAGGGGCAGGAGGCAGCGATGGCCATCAAAGCGATGAGGCTTCGCTTGGAATGATAGAGAGGTGCTTGATCCATAGTTAGGTAATTCTTTTTGCAGATTTTCGAGATTTGTGAAGCTTTTTTTTCAGAAAAGCGCCGATTTGTTTATTATTTGCTCAGGTTCCAGGTTCTGTTCTTGCCATCGATTTCGGCTTTGAGAATAGCCGATCTCGACTTAAGGTCAACGGTTTCCAAAGTGTAAACCGTCTTGTCGTCACCAGGAATCGTGAAAGTTTTTCCTTCTTCAACCTTGATGGTTTCACCAGACTTGGGTCCGGCGGAAATAGTTAACTCAACCGATTTATCTTGGATAACGGCAGGATATTTATTCCCCTTCCGGATCTCGTAAATGGTTCCTGCTTTCGTGGGTTTTAAATCTTCCACGATAGCAACAGACTCATTTTCCTTGATTCCGGTTTTGGACTCAAATTCCTTTTTGGTTACTTCCTTCAACTTGAAGCGCCCCGGATCCTGCACGGCAGGTTTACCTTCTTTGGGCGTGGGCATGGTGGCGTCAACTTTAACGTCTTCACGCCACAATGTGGCACCATTACGCGCCAGCGCCTTGAAGGTGTAGTCGGGAGGCATGTCGTCGGAAGAGAACACGAGCTGATAGCCGGTAGCAGAAAAGCCGGTCAAGCCAAGTTTGGCAATCAGCAGAGGATGACTGTTGGGGTCTTTAGGATTCGTCTTGGCTTCGAATTCCTCTCGAATTGTAAATCCATCTCCATCGGGATCCTGCGTCAGCGCATCGGAAAAACGGAGGATATCCGCCAAGCCGTTCTCCAGGAACCATGTATTGGGAATCGGAGGATGAATGGGAGGTCCGGCATTAATATCGATCGGAGTCGTATCACCAGACTTCAACCACAGTTCCGGAGCAACGAACAGATCGAAATTCTGAGCACCAACCTTGGGACGTTTGATCTCATGATTTTCGTTCAGATAAGCCTCCAGCTCCAAGGACTGATCCACTCCGGGAACGGATACCTTGCTACTGGAAACGGCCGTGTCTACCTTGTAGGTCTCATCGAGATTGACATAGGTCAATGCGCCAACACCGAGACCAGCCAGGCCCAGGATTCCGCCGACAGCAAGAGCTACTTTATCGTATTTTTCTGAAAAAGACATAACTTGATTCTATCGATGGGGGTTATTTGTTCTTGGTTGCAGTTTCGGGCTGTTCAGGGAAGTAGATGAGACTCACGACCAAATGGACATTAACTTTCTCATTTCCCAGTACCTGGCGAAGGATTTCCACCGACTTGGGTGCATCATCCTCTTCATTGCTGTCGGCCGGCCTCACATCACGCTTGACCTCTCCTGTTCCCACTCCTCCGGCCAAAGATATACCGGGAGAGGAAGGTTTGACAGCCGAGGCCGCCGCAGAGGCAGTCTTGGGCTTCTCATAGGAAGGAGGCGTCTGGATTTCATTCTTAACGCGGAGAGCGGAAATCGTGAAGAGATATTGGTCGTTCGTCGTAATATCATTCAGGAACGTAGCCACCGATTGGCGGTCTCCCATAAATGCGACTTCGAAGGTCAACGGCTGCCACAACTCGGAAGAAGCTTTTTTACCTCCACGAGGACGGGCAGAAACTTCCGGCCTGGCGTTACTTTTAGCCTTGGTATCTGCGCCCACTGCTTCAATTGCAAGAGGAGCACGGTACACGCGCATGAATTTGCTCACTCCACTTTCGGCAAGCTTGGTCAGGAAGTAATTCATTCCCAGACGCTCAAAGTTTAACATCGGAGCTGCCGTCGAAGGCGGAGCCGATGCCATATAGGCATTGAAGCCCATATACTGCGCTTCAGGAGTCACAATAATGTTCTTGGCCGCACAGGCATTCTTCCAATCCGCCGTCATCTTTTTCAAGTCATTCTGGAACGCCTGGGCGTCAATATTCTCCAAAACGCAATTTTTGCGGAATGGAGCATAAAGAGCCTCAATAGACGACATGCTTTCCTTGTAATCCTTAAGGATTTCCGACGATTGCTTCAACACCTCCTCAGTAGGAGGCATGACATCCCGGGCCATGGATTGAATGCTGCCTTCCGCCGAACGGATTTTTTGCTGAAGTATTTCGGCTTCCGAATTCTTGGAGATGCCCACGGCGGCAATGCCCGCTACGAGAACAACCCCGATTCCTCCGGCAATAATGGATGCTTTGTTTTCTTTGATCCAACTGCTCATAATAGTGTTCGTTTAACTTTTACCGTGGGTGATTAGTTCTGTTGTTCTTGAGTCGTAACCGGCAAGGGACGCTTGAGAGGCAGCACCAGAGAGAATGACTTGACGAAATTATTGCTCGTCTTGGCATCGCCTGCAGCAAGAACCTGTCTCATTTCCAAAGGAGAGCCATCGGGCTTCTTGAAGGTAAACAGGGACTTGTCTCCATTGGCTTCGATCTTCTTGCGGATGTCCTGAATGACGGATTCTCCTCCCAAGGCATTGCGAACAAAACCTTTCAAGAGAATGGCATTGACTTCAAGCCGCTTGGGGGCACTCGCCTGACCCGCCCCCGGGCGTTTGGCAGCAGCCGAAGCATCCGGAGTAGTAGGAACGACAATGGAACTGGCCTTTTCCGTCGCAAAGGTATCCTTCACGATGGCATCGCCCGACATTCCGTCAATGTTGTTGGGATTGTAATTGGTCAACGGCGAAAAATCCGTTACCCAGAAAGCATCGCTAGGAGCCGTATCCACAAACTCGGAGAGCAGGGACGAATAGCCGTAACGTTGCAGGGAAAGAAGTTCGTACTGGGCCAACTTGCCGTTGAGATCGTTGATGGCAGTCTTGTTTTTCGCAATCTTGTTTGCCAACGCCTGCACGCTTTCTTCTTTTGCACCAACGACTTTTTCCACTGCTACGGCACGTTCCAGACTCATGAAGGAAGCTGCCGTATAAATACCGGCACCAATCACGGCGATAACAACTCCCATGATCACCTTTGGCAACTTGCGCTTGGCCTCACGTCTTCTACCGACAGCAGTCGGAACCAGATCGATATTGATCGCAGCACGTCCCACGGCATCCAATGCGGTACCGACAATGCCGCCCAACATGTATGCCTCGGCAGCCACTTTGTCCACATTGACCTGCGAACCTACGCCCACATTGTGCAACGGATTGAAGAATGCAACCGGGATTCCCAGACGTTCTTCAAGGAATTCTTTAGTATAGGGAAGAGAAGCTCCGCCGCCGCACAAATATGCCTTAACAGGGGCACTACCATGCATCTGGGCCCGGTAATGGTTCGTCGTACGCTGGATTTCGGAAGCAAGGCGTGTCATCGCATTGCGAATACTCGTAGCCAAGGCAGCCACTTCAGGATCCATTCCCTCAGTCTGTCCATTAGTCATGGATACGAGGCCCTTGGTAACCTTGGCCTGTTCAGCCTCCATAAAGCTCGTATTAAACTCACGGGCAATAGCCGACGTAATGAACACGCCGCCGGCTGAAATACTGCGGGTAAAGAAACGGCCTGCCTCACAGTAGATCAAGTCCGTCGTCTTGGCTCCGATGTCGATAATCATCGCCGGGTCATTGTCATCCGGGTAACTGTCACGATACGCATTATAGATTGATGCCACAGCGCAATCAACCTGGCCGGTAACTAATCCGTGGGACTCGACGACATCATCAAGACTATTGAGGGCGTCCGCCTTGACAGCGACAAGAACAGCTTCCTGCTCCAGTCCGTTGGAAGGAAGAAGATGGTAGTCCCAGATTACTTCATCGATCGGGAACGGTACCTGCTGCTGGGCCTCAAACTTAACAAGCTGGGTCACATCGGCATTATCGATCGGGGGCAGTTTGATGAAACGGATGAAAACGGATTGTCCGGAAACGGAGTAGTTGACCGTACTGCCTTTAACTTTGAGTTCGCTGACAAGCTCTCCGATGGCGGAACTCATCTGTCCAAGGCGCATGGATTCCTCGGAAGGATCAAGATCAAGGACTCGCGATCCATAACGGCTCAGGGCCAGACCGTTCTTGCCGGAACGGGTAAAGACGCCCATCGTTACCCGTTTGGACCCCACGTTTAACGCTACAATTTGTCGGCTATCAGACATGTACTGGTGGTGTTAGGATTTCGTAATATACTGAGAGAGATAACATAAGTATTTTGATCATGCAACAGGGTTACTCGGTAGCACCGCCTGAGGAATTCTCGTCGCTCTTGGGGGAGATTTCCGGGTAACGGTCATACCAGAGCATCATGAAAGGAGTCTGGTTCTTGCTGAGAAGAGGATAGTTTTCGCTGAGGGTAAGAGATTGGCTCTCCCACCAGTTTTTCTTGCGCCCTCCCGTTTCCGGATAAATGGTCTTGTCACCATAAGAAATAGAAATTCCTGTCTTTTCGAAGAGAGAACCCAGCACGGTTTCCGAACCGGTCAGACGTTTGACGGAAGAGGGAGAAAGGAAAACGCAGGCGTAGAATGTTTCCCCGACAGGGACATTCACATAGGTAATTTCCTTGGTCAACAGGAGGGTCCCGGCAGGACGTTCATCCGGGGGAGTTTTGACAGCCACATAAAATTTGACTTTCAAATCGTTGAGAAACAGAGGCGCCTTCCTGGTTACAGAATCCCGCGCATCGACTTTGATAGCAGCTTCGAGGTAGGCCCATGCCTTGGGCTTGAATCTCATATCCCTCGTCTGAGCCTGGATTGTCGGGGAATCCATGGACTGGACACGTTCAATCTTCACGGGGCCGACCACCTTCACCACCGTTTCTGCCTGAGCAGAGCCCGAGAATAGAGAAAAAGCGCCAGCTACGGCCAACATCATTTTAAGAGCAGTCTTCATAGGAGAATTCAATTCTTATCTCTACTACAATAAATCCCCCCCCATGGCTAGCAAAAGCTTCCAATTTCTCCTCCTTTAGCAAAAAAAAGCATTCTCAAGCCCTCTGAAGGCGGGTAAACCGCGATTTTCCCTATCTCTACCGAATTACCATGCACGCATTCTTGGTTCTTGACCTCAAGCCATCGTAATTCCATTCTGCCCCCGCCATGGAACCTTACGATCTACTGGAAAATTTTTCCAATGCCTCCGGCATCTCCGGCCATGAAGATGAAGTGAGAGCCCTATTCGTCTCCTCCCTCCAGGGATGCGGTCGCTTCTACACCGATAAAACAGGATCCACCATCTGTGAACACGGAGACTCCGGCCCGCGCATCATGCTGGCGGCGCACATGGATGAAATCGGGTTCCTCATCCAAAACATCACTCCGCAGGGATTCCTCCAGATAGTCCCCATCGGAGGTTGGTGGACGCATACCCTGCCCAGTCAACGCGTCATCATTACCACTCGTTCCGGCGAAAAAATCCGAGGAGTCATCGGTTCCAAGCCTCCGCATCTTCTACCCGAATCCCAAAAGAAATCCCTGATGACCATGGAGGCCCTCTTCATCGACATCGGAGCCGAATCTGCCGACCAGGCCATCCATGAATTCGGTGTTCACCCCGGGGATCCCGTCACCCCGGACTCCACCTTCACCTACCTCCGCAGCAAAGGAAAAGTCATGGGTAAAGCATTCGACAACCGCGCAGGCCTCGCCGCCATGACCGCAGCCACCCTCAGCCTCACCCGAAGCGGTCACCCGAACATCCTCCTTGCAACCGCCACCGTCCAGGAAGAAGTCGGTATCCGTGGGGCCAAAACAGCTACCCAGGCAATCCTCCCGGACTGCGCCATCATTCTGGAAGGCCCTCCCGCCGACGACACTCCGGGGTTTGCTCCGTCGGAATCCCAAGGGAAACTCGGAGGAGGCGTCCAAATCCGCCTTTACGATCCGACCGCCATTACCAACCCGCGCCTCGCCCGCCTTGTAGAAGAGACCGCCCTCAACGCCGGCATCCCCTACCAGCTCACCGTCCGCCGATCCGGAGGTACCGATGCCGGAGCCATCCACCTCTCCGGACAAGGAGTTCCTTGCATCGTTCTTGGTATTCCCGCACGCTATATTCATGCCCATAACGGCATCATGTCACTAGCCGATTTTGACGCGGCCATCGCCCTTTGCGAAGCCCTTGTCCGCCGTCTGGACGCCAAGGCTGTTGCCTCCCTCACGCAATATATATAAAAACACAAGCGGCTCCCATGTTCGCCACATACATCCACGACCTCAACCCCATCCTCCTCCAACTGGGAGAAACGATCGCCATACGATGGTATGGCATTGCCTACTTGATGGGCTTTGTCGCCGGGTACTTCCTCCTCAAGTACCTCTCCGGAAAAAACCTTTATCCCATCGCCCAAGAGAGACTCTCCGACTTCATCACCTGGACCGCCGTCTTCGGCGTACTTCTCGGAGGCCGTCTCGGCTACGTCATTTTCTATTGGATCCCCAACCGGGGACTGGACGCTTTCCTGGCCGACCCTCTCACCGCCGTCCGCGTCTGGGAAGGAGGCATGGCCAGTCACGGAGGTATCATCGGAGTCACGCTTTTCACTCTCTACTATGCGCGGAAGCACGGCATAAACTGGGTTGCCATCACCGACGGACTTGCCATTGTCGCTCCGGTAGGGCTCTTCTTCGGACGCATGGCCAACTTCATCAACGGAGAACTCTATGGACGCATTATCCACAGCCACTCATGGGTCGGCATGAAATTCCCCGCCGAATTGCATGAAAACATGCAACTGCGCCACCAGGCTCTTCAAAAAATCTACGACGAATGCCCCGACTCCATCCTCCAAAACCTGGCAGCGGCATCTCCTTTGCCCGACCGAGCCGACGCCTATTCGGCCCAATGGATGATCGAACGCGTTCGTGATACCCCGGCCATCAAAGACATCGTCGGATCCGTCCTGCCCGAACGCTACCCGTCTCAGCTTTACGAAGGCCTGGCCGAAGGCATCATCCTTTTCACTGTCCTTTGGGGTATACGTATCCTCTACCCCAAAGCCTACAACGGCATCTTCAGCGGCATTTTCTGTTTCCTCTACGCCATAGGACGAATTATCGTCGAAAATTACCGGGAGCCGGATTCCCCTGTCTGGTTCAATCTCACTCGGGGTCAATTCCTTTCCCTCTTCCTCTTCCTGATCGGAACCGGCTTCTTCATCTACGCGTTCAAAACGAAAAAAACCGTCCAGGCCGTCAATTAGCCAGATCATCCAAAAACTTTTTTCTCCAAATACAAAAAAGGGCTTGATCCGACTACATAAAACAGGTAGATTCCGCCCGCACCACGTGAACGGGTAGGTTCCGGAGCGGTCAAACGGGGCAGACTGTAAATCTGTTGTCTTTCGACTTCGCTGGTTCGAATCCAGCCCTGCCCACCATTGTGGTTCAACAAAGCCCTTCGTTAGAAGGGTTTTTTTATTGCCTTAATCAGGATAACGGACCGGATTTGCCCCTTTCTCCCCAATCGTCCGTGTAATACAACGATTTATCATGGTAATAGGAAACAATTGACGTATCATGTGCTTGGCAAATGAGACTTGTATAACCCAGTCTCCCTCTTGCGCCCGGGCTAATCCATACCAATCGTTTATCCATGAAAACGCATCACATTTGGAAGAAGTGTCATATCGGGATTCTGTGCATCGTATGTGCGTTTTTCATTGAAGTGAAAAGCGCGTCAAGCGCAGAACATACCGAACATTCCCTAAAACGGGCCGTTGAAGGAAACTTCCTGATGGGAGTCGCCCTCAACACCCGCCAAGTTAACGGACGGGATCAACAGGCAACCCGGCTCATCAAGCAGCACTTCAATTCCATCGTAGCAGAGAATTGCATGAAGAGTTCCGCCATCCATCCGGAAAAAAACCGATTCAACTTTGCCGATGCAGATAAGCTGGTGCATTTCGGCGAAGAAAACGGCATGGCCGTCATTGGTCATTGCCTCATCTGGCATTCCCAACTCGCTCCATGGTTCTGTATTGACGAAAACGGAGCCAAGGTATCTCCCGATGAACTTAAAAAACGCATGAGGGACCATATCCATGCGGTCGTAGGTCGCTACAAGGGACGCATCAAAGGCTGGGACGTTGTCAATGAAGCTATTGAATCCAACGGTTCCTGGCGCAAAAGCCCCTTTTATGAAATCCTGGGAGAAGAATACATTCCCCTTGCCTTCCAGTATGCCCACGAGGCAGATCCCCAAGCCGAGCTATACTACAACGACTACGGCATGGATGCAAAAGCCAAGCGCAACAAAGTTGTGGAACTGATCGGAATGCTCAAAAAGCGGGGTTTGCGCATTGATGCTGTCGGCATGCAAGGCCATATGGGGATGAAGTATCCCGAATCGGACAATTTCGAGAAAAGCATCTTGAGTTTCAGCAATGCCGGAGTCAACGTCATGATTACGGAATGGGATATGAGCGCCTTGCCAAACGTTCAAACCGGTGCCAACATCGCCGACACGGTCGCTTATCGGAAATCAATTGATCCATACACCGATGGTCTGCCGGATGCCATATCGCAAGCGTGGAACAACAGGATGAAAGAGTTCTTCAATCTTTTTCTGAAACACTCCAATGTCATTACACGTGTCACGGTATGGGGATTGACGGACGGAGACTCATGGAAAAACGGATTTCCCGTCCGGGGCCGCGTAGATTATCCCTTGTTATTCGATCGACACTACATGCCCAAACCTTTCGTTCAGGAGATTATGGAACACCAAGCGGATCCCTCAAGATAACTCCATGATTCACCCGCCCCGCCTATCCCTCGCCAAGGAAACAGATCTACCGGATATCTTGAACCTCCAGTATCTGGCCTACCGCAGCGAAGCGGAACTGGTCGGAGATCACCGCATTCCTCCCCTGTTGGAAACTCTGGATGATTTGAAACGCCAATATGAAACCGGCACAATCATCTGTTCCATGCACAATAATGCAGGACTCCTCATCGGCTCCGTCCGAGGTACAATTCGAGACAAAAATCTTTTCATCGGCAAAATCATGGTCCACCCTCGCTACCAGGGGCAAGGCTACGGGAAGCAACTGTTGAATTATATAGAGCACAAAGCTCCCGATACCGTCGTTCGCTTCGAACTTTTCACCAGCAATCTCAGCAAACGCAATCTGTCCCTCTACCTCTCCATGGGGTACTCTGTTTTTCGGGAACAAGCTGTCGCACAAAGAAAATGGACATTCATTTTTATGGAAAAAATCATATCAAGGGCCATAATCTTCCCCATCCGTGAAGAGCCATAAATTCCACTGCAAAAACCACAATCGCCCCTAATTCTAAAAAAAACTTTCAACGGGAAACTCTTCGAGTACAATACATGCGATTTATGAACTGGCTCCTATCAATTGCACTGCCTGCGGCAGTATTCGCGACCTGTGCCTCCTCTCAGGAACAAACTCTTAAGGAACAGGAACAACGCCCCAACATCATTATGATCATCACAGATGATCATGCCTATCAAACTCTTGGCACCTGCGATAAGGATTCTCCAATGCCTTATCCCAATTTCCACAAAATGGCAGATGAAGGCATGGTCTTTGATCGCAGTTACTGCGCCAACTCGTTGTGCGGTCCATCCCGCGCCTGCATTTACACAGGGAGGCATTCCCATATGAATGGCTACCTGTTCAACGAACATGCCAAGCCTTTTGACGGTTCCCAGCCCACCTTCCCCAAAATGCTTCAGAAAGCCGGCTACCAAACGGGGCTTGTCGGCAAATGGCACTTGGAATCCAACCCGACCGGATTCGACTACTGGGAAATCTTCCCCGGTCAGGGCAACTATTTCAATCCCGACTTCATCACTCCCGGAAAAGACGGCAAAAGGATCGTCACCCGCGTCCCAGGCTATGCCACCGAGCTCGTAACCCAAAAGAGCATCGACTGGCTGGATAAGCGAGACAAGGACAAGCCTTTCATGCTCGTCGTCGGCCACAAGGCACCGCACCGCAACTGGTGTCCGTCCATCCAGAACCTGGGACGAGCCAAACAATTTGCCGACACGATTGATCCCCCCTCTAACCTGAAGGACGACTTTTCCGACCGTCCCGACTTCTTGAAAAAGACGGAACAAACGCTCGCCAACCATTTCGATGTATGGTCCGACGAACACCTTATCAAAGAAGTCGTTCCGGAAGACATCCGCAAAATGATCGTATGCCCCAAATACGAATGGCCTATGCCCGAATGGGGGCGGATGAACCCTGAACAGAAAAAAGCCTGGTACGACTACCATAAGGCCCGTACCGAAAAACTAGTTAAAGATATCAGAAGCGGCAAAATCAAGAACAAGGACGATATCCTTCTTCAACGCTGGCGCCACTACATGGAGGATTATCTCGGCACCGTCCTGTCCGTCGATGAAAGCATCGGCCAACTCATGGACTACCTCGACAAAAACGGTCTTGCCGAGAATACTATCGTTCTCTACTGCGGCGACCAAGGTTTCTACATGGGCGAACACGGCCTCTACGACAAACGCTGGATTTTTGAAGAGTCCTTCCGCATGCCCCTCATCATGCGCTGGAAGGGGCATATCGCACCCGGAGTCCGTTCCGAAGCCTTCGTTCAGGAAATCGACTATGCCCCTACCTTCTGCGATGTAGCCGGTATCGCCACGCCAGAAAACATGGCAACCTTCCAGGGGAAGAGTCTCACTCCGCTCTTTAAGACCGGAGAACACAAAGACTTCTCCGACCGCCCCCTGTACTATGCCTTCTACGAAAACCCGGGCGAACACAACGCCCCCCGCCACGACGGGCTGCGTTCCGGCAAGTACACCTTGTCCTACCTCTGGACCAGTGATGAATGGATGCTTTTCGATAACGAAAAAGATCCTGCTCAGATGCACAATGTGTACAACAAGCCGGAATATGCCGAAGACACCCGGAAACTCACCGAACTCTACAAACAACTCCGTCAAGCATATCAGGTGCCGGATGGATTCCCCGGAGCCAAAGGCAAACTCAGCGTCACCCCCAAGTGGGACTGTGCGCCCAAGGGGAGTAACGCCAATCCCGAACCCGCCTCTACCAACTAATAAAATCAGCACAAATACGATTCCAAAGTCCCCCGTCCCAACCTTGCTTTCAAAAGTCCGGACGGAGGACTTTTTCACATCCGACTCCCCGCCATGAAAACGTACATAGCACTTATTCTGGAATTGTTCTGCCAGCTTTGTCTCGCCGACAGCCTTTATAACATCATCCCCGAACCTGCCGAGGTTACCCCCGGTACCGGCACTACAAAAAACCTCAGCGTCATCCGAGCCCAGAAAACAGCAGGGCTTGGGGATGAGGGATATACCATGGATATCACACCTGGAGGAGTCATCATCCAATTTTCCACTCCCGATGGGCGGGCCATGGCGACAGCCACCCTCTTCCAATTGCGGGACCAACTCTCCGATACCCCCCAAGGCATCCCCTGCGGTAAAATTGCAGACCGCCCCAACTTCCCTTGGCGCGGCATGATGGTCGACGTCGGACGGTATTACTACCCCATGTCCGAGCTTCTCAAGTTCGTAGATGCCATGCACTACTACAAATACAACGTCCTCCACCTGCACCTCACGGAAGACCAGGGATGGCGTCTACCCGTCCCCGGCTACGATAAATTGCGCACCATCGGAGCCGTCCGTCCCTCCGCTCCGAAAAACCAGAACAATTCCCTGCTCGCCAACGAAGGAATGTACACCAAAAAGGAACTCGCCGATCTCGTCGCCTACTGTGCCAAACGCGGGATCAAAGTTCTGCCGGAAGTTGAAATGCCCGGCCATAACATGGCCCTGGCCGCTTCCTATCCCGAATTCTGCTGCAACAGTAAAAAAGCCCAGGTCTGGACGCATGGAGGTGTTTCCTCCAAACTCATTTGTCCTCAAAAGCCGGCTACCAAAAAATTCATCACCGACGTCTTCAATACCCTGGAATCCATTTTCCCGTTTACCTATGTCCATATCGGCGGTGACGAATGCCCCATGGGCGATTGGAAAAATTGTCCGGACTGTCAAAAAGCCAGGGCAGCCAAAGGCCAGGGCGACGACGTCCATGCGGAAATGAGCGACTTCACCACCTCCCTCACCCAACAGCTGGCCCAAAGAAAACGTAAACCCATCCTTTGGTACGATATTAACAAATCGTACTATCACAAGGGGGAAACCGTCATGTCCTGGCTGCCGGGAGAATTCCCCCGTTGCATCGACAAAACTAAAGAACAGGGTATCGATCTTATCGTCACACCCCAGTTCAAATACTATCTGGCACGCTGCCAGTTTAACTACCCCAAGGGGGATCCCCGCTTCAAGCCGGAAGGCAGTCCCATCCTGCTAAAAGACTGCTACAACTTCGATCCCCGCAATGGACGAACCAAGGAAGACACCAGTCACGTCAAAGGCATCCAACTCTGCATGTGGGCCGAATGGATTCCCTCCGCCGAACTCCTGATGTACATGACCTTTCCCCGCGCCATCGCCGTCTCCGAAAACTGCTGGGGAGAATTCAGCAAGCACCCCTCGCTGGAAGAATTCGAGAAAAAGCTCGAATCCCACAAAAAACACTTTCAGAAACGCTTCGGCTACACGTTGGAACGCAATATGACCAACAAACCCTTGCGCGAAAATTCCATCACTCAGAAGGAAATCAACCGTATCAACTCCAACTACGAAAAAGGCCAGAGACAGGTCTCCTGAAGTCATTACCGGCTTCCTCTAGATACCGAAACTCAAAAAGAAGCGGAGCTGAGCAACGCAGCTCCGCTATTATTTATCAAGCCGAAACACATGTTTAGGGAAAGACAGGAGGTTTCTGCCCGGCAGGCAGGCCGGTATCCTTCCCATCCGTCAGCCAATCGATCGTAACGGGCACGAATTTCAGATTTTTGATGTTATTCGCATTTTCCTCATAGAGCACCCCCACCACGCCGGGAGCCACCATCGCCGTACTGGAATAGGCAAAACCGCCCTTGCCAAGCAATTTGCTTACAGGCCATGTTTTACCGTTGTCGTAGCTCATGGCAATCGTACCTTTGACGCGGCGTCCAGCACCGGGAGCGGTAAAAATCAAGCGACTTTTATTCCCATAGGCCGTCTGGTCCGACAGAGAATACGTCATCAGGGAATTCTGTGTACTGTCACAAAATAAATCCGGAGCATCCTGTACCTTGCCCCATGTCTCACCTCCGTCTTCCGACCAGACGATACGACGGCAATTGCCGCCACCCCAATGGCGAGCTACCATGACAACGCCACCGTTATCTGTTTCGGCAATAGAAGTCTCATTCACCATTCCCTGCTGATTCGTCGTCGGGTTGCCAAGTTTCCAGTTCTTGCCTCCGTCATCGCTGTAAATGCAAGAAATCACCCACTTCCCGAAAGGGCCTTCATTCGCCGGTATCAGTAGCCGTCCACGATGAGGAGCATTCTTCAATTGCACACCCGCATTAGGGCCGAAAGCCATAATATCCACTCCGGCAGGCCGCTTAGTAGTCTGAGTTATCTCTACAGGCTTGCTCCAGGAAGTCCCACCATTACGGCTCTGAATCATGAAATTGCGAATACACCGCGAATCATCCCACCCATCGGGGATATTTCCTTGACGCTCCGACACTCCTTCCGGATACCGCTGGAAAACCACTGTGATTGTCTTACTCTTTGCATCATACACTGGGCTGGGATTATTAAAAGTCGCACCATGTGATTTGGCAATCGCCCGCGGACGGCTCCATGTTTTACCTCCGTCCTTGCTGCGGCTCATAATGATATCGTTCTGACCTTGGTCCGTATTTTTGTACCTCCCCTCAGCAAAGGCAATCAATTGCCCCGGTCCCATACTGATCAGGGCAGGAATACGGATCGAGGCGTAGGAATTGCCATGACCTGCACTAAAAACATTGACCGCCCTGTCACAGGGGAAAACCTCCTGAACCGCCTCTTGAGTAAAAACGGGCAATGCCACAGCGCATATGATACCGGCAACCGATCTGACAATAGATTTCATCATGCCCTTTATCATATACGCACACCTGGCCCGGCACAGCATCATTCCAGCTCCATGATAAAAGACCATATCCAAACCAGATATCCTGCCCTTTCATCTCACCAGTACTGTCCGGATGAAAACAGCAATCGGGCATGAAATCGACTTACCGTAAATTTTCATATCAAATCAGATTAATCTAAATATATGACAATAAAGAATCTATCTCACTCCCTTATCATTTTATGGATGATAATTAGAAGCATCATACACGTATCATCCTATCTTTTCTGATAAATAAAAAAGCATTCATCCGTATTTTTTTAAGGTTTCCCCACTCACTCCGAGCACACACCAAATAAGATATTCCGACCGCAATCACCTCCATCTTCCTCAATCCATACTCTCATGATTTTATGAAAAGTCTCTTTTCAATCCTTATTGGCCTTCATCTCTCCTTCCTCTCTCCGGGGACAGAATACCACGTATCGCCGAATGGAAACGACAACCATGCAGGTTCGCCGGAAGCTCCCTTGAAAACCATTTCCGCAGCTGCCCAGAAAGCAGTTCCGGGAGATGTTGTTACGGTTCATCAAGGAACATACCGGGAACGCGTATCGCCGCCCCGGGGGGGAGAATCTGCGGACAAGCCTATTGTTTACCAGGCAAGTCCGGGAGAAAAAGTAGAGATCAAGGGCTCGGAAATCATCAAGGGATGGAAAAAAGTAAATGAAACTACCTGGAACGTCCAGATTCCCAACGAATTTTTTGGCAATTTCAATCCCTACTCCGACAACATCCATGGCGACTGGCTCAGCAGAGGCCAGTGGTGCCACAGCGGAGACGTTTACCTGAACAACAAAAACCTGCTTGAGTCACAGGAGCTGGACGCCGTCCTGAACAACAAGGGCGGCAAGGCGCTCTGGTTCTGCAAAGTGGAAGGCGGCACCACCACAATATGGGCCAACTTCAACAGCAATCCCAATGAGGAAACAGTAGAAATCAATACCCGCCAATCCGTCTTCTATCCGGAAAAGCCGTTCATCAACTACATTCACGTTCGCGGGTTTGATATGAGCCATGCCGCCACGCCCTGGGCCCCCCCCACAGCGGAACAAATCGGCTTGATAGGCACCCATTGGAGCAAGGGCTGGGTCATTGAAAACAACACCATCAGCCACTCCAAATGCGTCGGGCTCACCCTGGGCAAATATGGAGACGAATGGGACAACAAATCCGAATCGGAAGAGGGATTCGTCCAGACCATTGAACGCGCGTTGAAAAACAAGTGGGACAAGGAGCACATCGGCAGCCACATTGTCAGGAACAACACCATCTCCTGGTGCGGTCAGGCGGGAATAGCCGGAAGTCTCGGGGCCATTTTCAGCAGGATCGAGAATAATACCATTTTTGAAACGGGGCTCCACCAGCCCTTCTGGGGATATGAACATGCCGGAATCAAACTGCACGCTCCGGTGGACGTCGTGATCGGCAAGAACCATATCTATCGTACGAAAACGGGAATATGGCTCGACTGGATGTCGCAGGGAACCCGCGTTACGAAAAATTTCCTTCATGACAATAATGTGGGCGACCTGTCGTATGAGGTTAACCATGGCCCGATTTTGACAGACAACAACATCCTGCTGACGGAGGCACTGAATCAAATCAAGCTCTCGCGCGGCGCGGTTTTCGTGAACAATCTGATGGCCGGCAAACTGTATCCCACGGGAGACGAGGATCAGCGAAAAACACCCTACATGTTCCCTCACGATACCAAAATAGCGGGACGGCACAGTTGTCCATGCGGCAACTCGGCTTTCTACGGCAATATTTTCACGACCATGGATCTCACCCCCTACAACGCCTGCAAAATGCCGGTAACCATGGAAAGAAACCTGTTCCTCCTGCAGTCCATCCCCTCCAAATTCGAAAAAAATTCCTGTGTCAAATCCGGGTTCGACCCCGGTATCAAGGTCATTCAGAAAAAGGACGGCTGGTATCTGAAAATCAATGTTCCCGAGGGATGTCAGCAGATGGGAACCGACAAGGCGCTGAGCAGTGCGGATTTGGGCAAAGCTGTCGTTCCCAACCAGAGTTTTGATCAGGCAGACGGCACCCCTATCGTTTTTGATACGGACTATCCTGGAAACAAGAGAAACTTCCCCGGCCTCTGTCCCGGCCCTGTCGATTTCACCAGATCCGGCATTCAGGAAGTCAAAGTATACCCCTTGAAAGACTAAACCAGACCGGTCATAAAGGCGGATCATATTTTCATTACGAATCTCTCGCCGGAGTGAACCCTCATTAGCCCCATACCATCAAAAATATCATGAAAAACTTTATCCTGCCTTTCTTCATGGCCGTTTCCGTTTTTTGTGTTTCGGCGGCGGAAGAAGCTCCGGAAGAATCCCTTGAGTGTAAAATAACCAATTTTTACAAATACCGGGACGACCACAAGCCCGGACGTGAGATACTCGTCACATACAAGGGGAAAACGCCTTTGCAAAACGGCAGTCTGGAAATATCGGTCAACGGCAAGCAGGAAAGCCTCCCCGTGAAAAACAACGGAGAGGCCGCCCTCTCCGTCCTGCTGCCCGAAAATGTCGGCTTATCGGAGGACGCCCGGGTAAAAATTGATCTGATCCGGGAAAACAACCGGACTCTATCCAAAGAGATAGTCGTTCCCAAATTGCGCTACTGGAACGTTTACATCTATCCTCATTCCCATGTGGACATCGGGTACACGAATACCCAGGACAATGTGGAAATCATTCACAAAAGAAATCTGGAATACGCCATGCAACTGGCGGAAAAAACCAAAGACTATCCGGACGGCGCCCGGTTTGTCTGGAACCCGGAAGTCACCTGGCCCATCGAGAGATACCTGGCAACGGAACCCCGGGAAAAAGGGGAAAAACTGCTTCAGGCCATTGCCCGGGGACAAATCTCCGTCGATGCCGGATATGTCAACACCAATACCAGCGCAGCCAATGAAGAGGAATTGCTTGAGCTCTTCCGATATGGAAAAACGCTGGAAAAGCAAACCGGGAAGAAAGTGGAGACCATGGTTCAGGTCGACATCCCGGGAGTCTCGTGGGGAGTGGTGCCCGCCGCCGCTCACATGGGGATAAAATATTGCCTGGCGCTGTTCAACGGCTCGGACAGAACCGGCCTCGCTCACGAAATAAACTTCCATCCCTTCTGGTGGGAGAGCGCCGACGGCAAATCAAAAATCCTGTTTCTGCAGCCGGGAGACTATACGCCGGGAGCTAAAATAAAAGGACACATGTTCTGGCCCAAAATGGCCGGTCAGACCGATCCCGAAAAACTGTTGAGATTCGTACAGACCGACAATCCCCGAGCAAACTTCATTGATTCCTACCTGGACAAGAAACTTCCCGAACTGGAAAAAACGGACACCTACCCGTATGATATTTTTCCCATGACCTGGTGCATTGCGGACAATACACCCGTTGACTTCGATCTGCCGGAAGCCGTAAAAAGCTGGAATGCGGAATATGCCTATCCCAAGCTCCGCATTTGCACGGGAACGGACATCATGCAAGCTTTTGCGAAAAAGTATGGCGACCGCATTCCCGTCATGAAAGGAGACTTCACCGAGTACTGGACGGATGGACTCGGCTCCCACGCGGCCTACCCGGGACGCAATAGGGAAGTGAAGGAACGCCTGCTGCAAGGAGAAACCCTGTGGAGCATGTTGAATCCGGGAAAACCCGTTTCCCGCAAAACAGTGGAAGAGATATGGAGGAATATAATCCTGGGAACAGAACACACCTGGGCCTATATGAGACCGGAGCAGCAGCCTATCTGCGACGAAATCCTGAACAAAAAACTCGATTATTTCAGAAACGCGGAGAAATTATGCACACTTTGGCTGGATTCCATTGTCAGCGGCATACGCCGTCCGTCGGACACCATTTGCGTATTCAACACCCTCTCCTGGAAACGGAGCGGTCTTGTAAAACTCTCTCCCGAGGTTTGCGGAGGCCATACATCGGTTGTAAATGAGGAAACGGGAGAACAAGTGCTTTGCCAAAAACTTTCAAGTGGAGAGCTGGCCTTCCTGGCAGAAAATATTCCGCCGCTGGGCGCCAAAAAATTCCGGCTGGAAAACCAACAGGAACAAACGGTTCCTCCGGTGAAGAATGCCGCCCCCGTTCTTGACAACGGATCCGTCGTCGTCAAATTGAACCCGGCAACGGGAGATGTGGACAGCCTTGTCCATGAAGGACAAGAATTTGCAGACAAACAAGCCAAAACGGCCATCAACAGCTTCCGTTATCTCAAGGGCGCGGATTCCTCCGACAAGGCGATCAAGGATCACCACATTAAGATAACGGCCAGGGAGCAGGGCCCCCTCATCAATACCCTTCTCATAGAATCCCAGGCGGAGGAATGCAGCTCGCTATCCAGGGAAATCACTGTGGTAAAGGGACAGCCTGCCGTCTCCTTCCGCAATACCGTAGATAAAATAGCCGTAACCGCCAAGGAAGGCGTTCACTTTGGTTTCGGTTTCGATATTCCCCAGCCGAGAATCAGGGCGGACATTCCATGGGGGGCCATGGAATTGGAAAAAGACCAGCTTCCCGTCGCCAACAGAAACTGGATCGCCGTCCAGCGCTGGCTGAACATCTCCAACAAAAACAAAAACATAACGTGGTGCTCCCTGAATGCGCCGGTTTTCGAATCGGGAGACATGACCGCTAACATCCTGGGGGGAGCCTTTGGTTCTCCTAAATGGCTGAGAAAACTGGAACCGTCCGCCACCCTTTATTCCTGGGCGCTCAACAATCACTGGCACACTAACTTCCCCCTGTCACAGCAAGGAAAGATCGAATTCAAATACAGCGTCCTCCCGGCAAAAGGCGTCTATGACGCGGTAAAATCCAATAGATTCGGCCTCGAACAATTCCAGCCTCTTATTGCCGTTCCGGTCGATAAAGAATATGAATGTCCCCAAAATCTGGTGATCTCGGGAGATGACGCCGTCATGATCACAATGGTAAAGACCATAAACAAGGGAGTCTCCCGGATTATCCGCCTGCGCTCCGTTTCGGACAAGGAGAGCCAGGTCAAACTGACCTGGAAAAAGGATCAGCCCAAACGTGTTTCTCTTTGCACGTTCAACGAAGAACCGGGGACGTCCGAAATCCACAAAGGAAATGTGACCATTCCCGCCCGGGGATTCGTTACGGTCAGAGCAGATTGGCAACCCCAAGCAGAAACCCGGCAGCAGAAAGAATAAATTTACTCGTCACGGCAACCTCAACAGGGGCGAAACACTTCCGGAACAATTTCAAAAAAAACGTATTATGAGAAAGATTTTTAATTAATGCCGAACATTTTTCCGGCAAAACTTAAAAAGAGCAGTTACTTCATCATGCACATTATCCCCATTCCTTTTACCCGGATTCTTCTGACGGGATTCGCGTTTCTGCCCCTGTACGCGGCAGAATACCACGTCTCCCCACAGGGAAACGACAGCCACGCAGGGACAAAGGAAGCCCCCTTCCAGACTATCGCCGCCGCCGCGCAAAAAGCCGTCCCCGGTGACGTCATCTCCGTACATGCGGGCACCTACCGGGAAACCGTCAATCCGCCCCGTGGCGGTCTCTCGCCGGAAAACAGAATCACCTACCAGGCCGCTCCCGGCGAACGGCCCGTCATCAAGGGATCGGAAATCGTCAAGGGCTGGGTCAAGTCGGACACGCCCAACGTCTGGAGCCTGCGCCTGCCCCACTCCTGGTTCGGCAAGCATAATCATCCCTTCCGGGAACAGGTGGAAGGGGACTGGCTTGTCAAGAACGGCCGAAACCACCATACGGGAATGATTTTCCTGAACGGTAGGAGCCTCTTTGAGATGGATACGAAGGCCAAGGTTCTCAAGCCCCGGCCTATCGGCAGCGCTGTGTACAAGGATGATTCCCTGAAGGTCTGGTTTGTGGAACAGGATGACGAAGGCGTCACCTTGTGGATCAACACGCAGGGAGCCGACCCCAACCAGGAAACCACGGAGATCACCACACGCTCCACCTGCTTCTACCCGGAAAACGAGGGTGTCAACTACATCACTCTCAAGGGCTTTGAAATCTGCCAGGCAGCCACCCAGTGGGCCGCGCCCACCGCTCATCAGATAGGCATGGTCTCCACCCACTGGAACAAGGGCTGGATCATTGAAGACAACATTATCCACGACTCCCGCTGCAATGGCATCACGTTGGGCAAGGAAGCGGCGACCGGGCATAATCCTGCCACGACTCAACGAGACAAGGACGGAAGCGTCCACTACATAGAAGTCATTTTCAATGTCCTCCGCAAAGGCTGGAACAAGCAGAACATAGGCTCCCACCTCGTCCGCAATAATACGATCTACAACTGCGAGCAGACCGGCATCTGCGGCAGCATGGGCTGTGCTTTCAGTGAAGTCACGGGCAACCACGTTTACAACATCTGGGTACAGCGGCTCTTCGCCGGATATGAAATGGCCGGTATCAAATTTCATGGAGCCATAGACACCACCCTGTCAAACAATCATATCCACCAGGCAGGACGCGGCATCTGGCTGGACTGGATGGCCCAGGGCGTGTACGTCACAGGAAACACCCTGTACGACAACGATCAGGATGATCTTTACATAGAGGTCAGCCATGGACCGGGGCTCATAGACAACAACATCATGCTGTCCCGGAAAAATATATATTATCACTCTCAAGGCTACGCGTTCGCACACAATTTCTTTGGCGGTTTTCTAGACATCCGCCCGGAACCTCATGCCCGTTTCACCCCCTATCAGTTGAATCACTCGACGGAAATCATGGGACTGGATCGCATAAAATCCGGAGACGACAGATATTATTATAATATATTCGCTCCCCTCCAGGGACAGAAATCAACCGGACTGGAAGCTCTCGCCCATTACCCTTTCCCTTCGAAAATTTGCGGCAACCTTTATTTTGCAGGACTCAAACCGGCTCCCGGAGAAACGGAAGCTGTAGAAACATCCCTTAAGCAGGAAGACATCAAACGTCAGTCTGATGAAAAAGGAAAACTTCTCTCTCTGACATTGCCCTGGGATAAAGCCATTTCCCTGAAAAAGCTTCTGCCCGTCACCACCTCCCTTCTGGGCAAAAACCGCATGACAAAATGCCCTTATGAATTGCCGGACGGTTCTCCCATTGTCATTGACTACGATTTTGCAGGCAATACCAGAAAGAACGATTCCTGTGTCCCAGGCCCATTGGCCGATCTTCCGGTCAGAACACACCCCCTGCCCATCCGGCCATAAAATCAATCTCTCTCCACCCCAAGCAACAAATATCTCCTAACAACAAATATCATGAACCTCCGACTTACTCACTTTGCCCCCATGCTTTTGGCGGGATTCGCGTTCCTTCCCCTGTACGCGGCGGAATACCATGTCTCCCCACAAGGGAGCGACAACCACGCGGGCACAAAGGAAAACCCTTTCAAGACCATCACCGCCGCCGCGCAAAAAGCCGTCCCCGGTGACGTCATCTCCGTACATGCAGGCACCTACCGGGAAACTGTCAACCCGCCCCGTGGCGGTCTCTCTCCGGAAAACAGGATCACCTACCAGGCCGCTCCCGGCGAACGTCCCGTCATCAAGGGTTCAGAGATCGTCAAGGGATGGATTCAAACCGATGTTCCCAATGTCTGGAACATCAAACTCCCCCATTCCTTTTTCGGTAAACACATGCACCCGTTCCGGGAATTGATCGAAGGAGACTGGTTTTCCAACCAGGGACGCAACCATCACACAGGAGCCATTTTTGTGAATGGCAAGGCTCTTTTTGAAATGGACACCCGAGAGAAAGTGCTGAATCCCAAGCCCTTTCCCGGAGCCGTTTATCAGCAGGACTCCTTGAGGACATGGTTCGTCGAATCGGATGACGATGGTGTTACTCTCTGGATCAACACCCAAGGGGAAAATCCCAATGAAGCCCTTACGGAAATCACGACGCGTTCCTCCTGTTTTTATCCAGAGAATGAAGGCGTCAACTACATCACTCTTCAAGGTTTTGAAATCTGCCAGGCTGCCACCCAGTGGGCAGCCCCCACCGCCCACCAGGTCGGTATGGTCTCGACCAACTGGAACAAGGGATGGATCATAGAAAACAATATCATCCACGATTCCCGTTGCAATGGTATCACTCTCGGCAAGGATGCAGCTACCGGTCATAATCTTGAGTGTACTCAAAAGGATAAAAACGGGACAATTCATTACATAGAAGTCATTTTCAGAGTCCTCCGCAAGGGCTGGAACAGGGAGGATATCGGCTCCCACATCGTCCGTAACAACACGATCTACAACTGCGAACAAACCGGCATCTGCGGAAGCATGGGCTGTGCCTTCAGCACGATCGAAGGAAACCACATCTATGACATCTGGACCCAAAGGCAATTCTCCGGTGCAGAAATCGCCGGCATCAAATTCCATGGAGCCATCGACGTAACCCTGGCCGGCAACCACATCCATCAGACAGGCCGGGGAATCTGGCTGGACTGGATGGCACAGGGGGTTCGCGTAACTCGCAATCTCCTGTACAAAAACGATCAGCAGGATCTCTTTCTGGAAGTGGATCACGGCCCCGGCATGATTGACAACAACATTATGCTTTCCCCGCAAAACCTTCTCTGCGACTCGGAAGGATATGCCTTTGTCCACAATTTCTTCGGCGGTTTTCTCCGTATCTTTCCAGACCATTCCCGCTTCACACCCTACCACCTCAACCACTCAACGGACATCAAGGGGCTGGAAATCATCCGGGCTGGAGACGACCGGTATTACTACAACATCTTCGCACCCCTGCATGGGCAAAAAACAACGGGGCTGGAAGCACTTGCACAATATCCCTACCCCTCCCGGATCAGTGGCAATCTCTATTTTGCCGATCTCAAACCAGCACCCGGAGAAACGGATGCCATCGAAACCACTCTTCCGGCAAAAGACATCAAACTCGCATTCGATGAAAAGAACACGCTGCGTGCCATCTCACTTCCGTGGAATCAAAACATTTCCCTGAAACAGCTTCCCCCTGTCACCACACAATTGTTGGGAAGAACCCACATCGCCAAATGTCTGTACGAAAATCCGGATGGCTCCCCCATGACGATCGACCATGATTTCCAGCGCGCTTCCAGAAATGCGCCTTCGTGTATCCCCGGCCCATGGAGCAGTCTGCCCATGAAAGCCCCCATGGAGATCCAATCTCAACCAGCCCCATAATCATGAAGCCAACCCCAGCTATCCTGGCGGTAATTTTACTGTCAGGTATCACAACCCATGCGAAAGTCACCCCGCTTGCCCATTACAACTTCGGGCGATCAGGAAATGTCACGTACGCTGTTGCACCGGAATCGTTGCCGTCCTCCTCTGGAGACGATGTCCTGCGCTCTGTTGGCAAGCCTTTGTTCTATGCCGATGCGCCGGCAGACAAAGCTTTGCAGGGCGAAGGCTGCGTTCTGTTCAAGGAGGGAGCCGGCTATGCCATCAACAAGGCACTGGGGACTTCTCCCGGTAACCGGAACCAGCTTCTGGAAGTCTGGGTTAAAGCGGTTGAAATCCCGCAAAACGATGTCTTTCACCAGGTTCTATGCAATGGAGAAGCCGGAAAAGGTTGTTCCATAGGCATCCGGCAAGGAAAATGGGCCATCGACTCCAAAGAATCCGTCTCACTCGGCAAAGCACAGCAGAATCAATGGGTACACCTCGCCATCGTCGTGGAAGACGGCAAGGGAATAGCCTATCAAAATGGAGAACAAGTGGCCACATTCTCCACCCCTGCGGAGTATGCCCCCCATTTTTCCATTGCCGCCAGCGCCGGGGGGATGCAGGAAAGCTTCCAAAGTATGGTTTATGAAGTACGTGTCAGCACGTTTGAGAAGGGGGAATTCTCTGCAGGGACAGACCTGTTGTTCAACAGGCAATCCATGAGCGAGGAAAACGTCAAACGCCTGGAGGAGCGGAAAACACTCATCCGGGAACTGGAAAGCCCTGCTCCCGGAAAAGAAATCGTACAGGTGTTTCCCGAAGAGAAGCCCTCTTGCGACTGGCTACTCTCTCCTGAAGCGAGCTCCTGCAAACTACTCGTCCGGAAAGCGAAAGAAGGTGGTTCAACGCGCTTCCAATTAACCAACGGACTGGTCAGCAGGACATTCCACCTGGGAGACAACATCGCCTGCATCAGTTACAAAAACCTTTCCAACGGAGCTGAATACATCCGTGCCGTCAAACCGGAGGCACGCCTCAAAATTGACGACGTCTGGTATGATGTTGGCGGCCTGAAAAACCAGCCGGAGTGTTCCTATCTTCTGGAAGAATGGCTGCCCGGAATGAAGTCCGACAAGCAGGCATTTCAACTCGTCTCCATCAAAACCGACACGCCCGCAAAGCGATACACATGGAATAAAAAATACAACGCTCAAGCAACCGAATGGCCGCCAAAAGGTCTCCAGCTCGTCATGACCTACAAGCCCACGGAAGAGATGACCCATGTCAAGGGGGTGGAAGTAAAGGTTCATTACGAGATTTACGAAGGAATCCCCGTCATGGCCAAGTGGATAGAAGTCGAGAATGCTTCCGACAGGGATATGATTTTGAATGAAACCGAATGCGAAATTCTGGCCGTCAATCAGGATCAGAGGGACCGCCTCCATGTAGAAAGCGACTTCTCATTCGCCCTGGTCAACGGCAACATCAAGGGTAGTGCTCTCATGCACTTCAAAGGCACGCCCCAACCCTACCAGGCAGGAGAAAGCACCACCTTGTGGAGCGTCGATCCTGAATACAACACATGGGCATCGCAGAACCAGGCCGAAGACGCCTTCCTCGACTTCCCGCACCGCAACATGCTCATCAGCCGGCTTCCGGTCGGCCCGGATACGGCCGTTGCAAAAAATCGTCCGTTCCAATCATTTGTCACCTTCGAGTTGCTGCAGGACAGCGATGACCGGGAACGCAAATCCCTCGCGCACCGCCGCATGTATCGGGTTTTGGCTCCCCAGGTAACAGAATCGCTACTCACCGGGGGTATCACATCCAATGATCCGGCAAAGCTCAAAGCCTTCATCGACCAGATGGCCGAGCTCGGCATGGAACGCCTCGACATCATGGCATGGGTCGGCATCCAGCACGACAATCTGAATCCCGACTACGTGAATTTCTGGAAAGACATTGCCACCTATGCCCGGGAACGGGGTATCATCATCGGAGGGTACGAACTCCAGATCGCTTCCCGGGGACGGGGGAAACAAGTTGATTGCGTCAACCCGGAAACTGGCAAGCCCGGTTCCCTGTTCGGGCAAAGCGTTTGCGTCGCCAGTGCATGGAAAGACAGTTACTTCCCCAAAATGTGGGAATTCTTCGATAAAACGGGATTGAAAAGCTACAACATGGACGGCCCCTACCATGGAGACATCTGCGCATCCACCAAGCACCCCCATCACCGAGGCATGAATGATTCCCAATGGGAACAATGGAAAGCCTATGTGGACATCCTCCATGAACTGCAACGGCGCGATGTCTTCATCCCCATCCCGGACTGGTATTTCCTCAACGGCCAATGCACCACCGGCATGGGCTACAGAGAAGCCAGCGCCAACCTCAGCCCTCAGCAGCAGCTTTTGCTAGGCCGCCAATACATCTACGATGGCACCTGGCACAAACTCCCCACCATGGGCTGGATGACGCTCCAGCTCGTTGGCTTCTACACCAACGACCCCCGCGTCGGCCTGGAACCCCTCAAGGACAATCTGTCCCGTTACGAACAACAACTCATCCAATACCTCGCCAGTGGTTGCATGCTCACCATACGTGGCAACCGGCTCTATGATACGCCGGAAACCAAAGCCATGGTCAAGAAATGGATCGACTGGTACAAGGACCACCGCGCCATCCTGACATCGGAGATCATCCACATCAGTCGTCCGACCGGGCGCGATCTGGACTGCATCATGCACGCCAACCCATTCCTTGAAGAAAAAGGGCTGGTAGTCGTCTTCAACCCAACCAACAGGGACATCACACAAACGCTAACCCTTCCCCTCTACTATACCGGGTTGAAGGGACAGGCCACTGTCACGGATGAAACAGGCACCAGCCGTCCATTTGAGATGAACGACGCCTGCGAAATCCAGATTCCCGTCACCCTCACCCCCCAAGGAACAGCATGGTTTGTCATCAAAAAATAATGGCCGGCCTTCTCCTGGCTATTTCCATATCCCAAGGGATGGCTGAGGAACGAATTCCGTGGATTCCAATCGATGCCCCTTCCGCCCCGGACATGTACCACATGGAGGCCCACCTGTCTCCTGTGTTGTCCCCGTTCCAAGGAAGGGTGCGTCTTCTGGAATGTCGGTATGAGAAAGCATTGCTAAAACAACTTCATTTGTTCTCCGACGAGCTGCAAGGAAAAGAATGGGAGTATGCGATCATTGCCTCCAAAATTCCACCAGGGAAAGGAATTAGGCAAGAGCCCATGCCAGAAGGGACCACAGCAGCAGAAATCACCTTCAACGTGCGCCGACTCGGGCCTTCACAGGATTCGACAGGATTCGCCCTGGCCTTTGATTTCCTCAATTGGGATTCGGAAAACTACCTCATGATCCCCTCCTCCGTGTACAACGGCAACCGGAATCGCCTAGTCAACCGCCCCTACGCTCAAGGCCTTGATCGAAACGATCTTTACAAAAAGGATCTGCCTCAGACAACGGCGCCCGTCCCACAGCTCTCACCCAATCAAGGCGATGTATCGCGTCTGGAAGTGCTGACAGGGAACGCCGCCACGCCTGCCATGTGTATTTTCGACAGGAAAAACAACCGTGGCTTTATCCTGCTGGCGGAACAGGGAATCAGAAAAAATGGAGAGATACTCGACAACGGGCTTATCTTCGAAGAATCCCCAGACCGGACACAGGCTTCACTGGTCGTTTCTTTTCCCGGCGTCCGGGAAAAGAAACCGGAATTCATCGGATTCAGTACCAGTCCTGATCGCGGCACAACCTGGAATACCGGGGACACCTGCTCCGTTCGCGTCCAAATTTACTCTTTCCCGGCTCGCGATATTCCTGCTCTTCTGGATCAGTTCATGAGCATCAGGAAAAACCTCACCGGGCCTAATAGTCCACGAAACCTGATACCCCAGTCTGAAGTTCTCCGGATGATGACCGATCTCATCGACGGGCGTTTCTACAGAGGCCGGAAACATCAGTTCTATTGCCCGGAAAATGCAGAATGGATTTCATACGGTTGGATTGGCGGACTCATGAACACGTTCCCCATGTTGGCCCTCGGTGACCAGAGACACCGCAATCAGGTAAAATCCACATTCGACTTCGGCCTCGGATACGGACAAGGAAAATCCGGATATTTTTACGGAGCCTTGAACAAGGACGGCAAGCCTTTCGGACGCGAAGGATATGATGAAACACCCGAAATTGTCCTGACCCGCAAGAATGCCGACGTCCTGTACTGGATGGTCAAACAATTCATGCTCCTCAAGCAACAGGGACATGCCGAAGAAATCAATCCGGAATGGGAACAAAAAGTTCGCTACCTTGCCGATGCCTTTGTCAAAACGTGGAAACGGGAACGCCAATGGGGGAATTTCCTGCACAATGGCACAGGTGACATTGCCGTGTACAACACATCCGGTGGCGTCATGGCAGTCGCCGGTCTCACTCTGGCTGCTACGTATTTCAACGAACCAAGCTATCTGACCACCGCCCAAGAGGCCGCCGAATATTACAACGGGCTTTTCCAGAACACGGGTATGACGACGGGAGCCTGTGCCGACATCTTGCAAAATGCGGATTCCGAAACCGCCATTGCCCTTGCAACATCACTCATGACGCTCCACGAAGCAAGCGGAGATTCCGTATGGCTCGACCGTTGCCGAAATGCCGCTCACCTGGTTGCGACATGGACGGTGTCCTACGACTACATCCTTCCGCCACAAACACCGTTGGCTCAACACGGTGCCAAATTGGCCGGAGCTGTCTGGGCCAGTACCCAAAATAAACATAGCGCACCGGGATTCTGCACTCAGTCCGGCGAAGTCCTGTTCAGGCTCTATCGTCAAAGTGGGGACGAACGATATGCAGAACTGCTCCGTGACGTACTCCATGCACATGCCGAGGGAATCCAGCCCAATGGCCGTATTTCCGAACGCCTGACTTATTGCGATGCAGATAGTCGAGGTTCCTGGGAAGGATATACAGGATGGAACGAAACCAACGGAGCCATGATGGCCTTGGAAATTCCGGGGATCTACGTCAGCACGGATTCGGAACATTTCTACTGTTTCGACCATGTTCAGGCTACCGTGAAAAACCGATCCGGCAACAGTGCCATTCTTGAAATATTCAATCCGACGGCATTCGCTGCCAATGTGTCGATCTTCGCGGAATCCAAAGCAGAAGCTGGCAAGCCGCTCCCGGTCATCGCTTTCCCGCAATGGCAACATGTCACTATCAAAGCGGGACAAACAATCACTGTCGACTGCCCAGCGCAGACATTGCAAAAAACAAACTACTGAGGGACTCACCCCAAAAACATTTATAAGAAATATACTCCCCCCATCACCATGAAAAAGCTATGCACCATAAGCCTCCTGTGCCTCCTTTTCCCAGCCCCTCTGTATGCCTGGACTCCCGACAACGGCAACGGCACGTTTACCAACCCCCTCATGTGGGGGGACTGGCCGGATCCCGATGTCATCCGCGTAGGAGACGATTTCTACATGGTATCCACCAGCATGCACTATGTTCCTGGCTCGCCCATCGCCACATCCAGGGATCTGGTCAACTGGAAGATGATCGGTTATGCCATTGACCGTTACGACGAAGACCCGCGATACGATTTGAAAGGCGGCAGTCTCTACCTCAATGGCTCCTGGGCTAACTCCATTCGCTACAACAAGGGCAAATTCTACGTCGCCTTCTGCACTCCTTATGGGCGCGGTATCGAAAAGGGACATTTTTCCGTGTGCGAAGCAGACAAACCCGAAGGCCCCTGGAAGAGAACGATTTTCCCGGAATATCTGTATGATCCCGGTCTGTTCTTCGATGATGATGGCAAGGTTTATGTCGTTCATGGACAACACGATTTGTACATCACCGAACTCAATTCCGACGTCAAATCCGTCAAGGGAGAAAACGTCAAAATATGGGATAAAGGCTTCAAGGACAGTAAGACTCTCGGCGGCGGATTCGGCATGGAAGGGTCGCACATGTACAAGATCAACGGAAAGTACTACATCACCTGTCCGGCAGGAGGTACCGGAGGATGGCAAATATGCCTCCGGTCCGACAACATTTACGGGCCTTATGAGCACAAGCTGATCATGGACGACGACAGTTCCTACCCCGGCAATGGATTGCACCAGGGGGGTATGGTCCAATTAAAAAACGGGGACTGGTGGTTCATCATCATGCAAGACCGTGGTGCTATCGGACGCGTACCCTACCTAGTTCCAGTCACATGGGTGGATGGATGGCCCATGCTGGGAGCCAATGGTAAAGATGCCATCACATATCCCAAACCAGCTGTCGGCAAAACATTCCCCGTAAGCAGTCCCGCAACGACCGATGAATTTAATGCGCCGAAACTGGGATTGCAATGGCAGTGGAACCACAATCCCGACAATACCAAATGGTCGTTGACGGAAAAGTCCGGATTCATGCGCTTGAAAGCACTCCCGGCCAGGGATCTGAAAGATGCGCGCAATACTCTAACACAGCGTGTTCAGGGGCCCAATTCGGAAGGAACCGTGGAAATGGATGTCTCCGGGCTAAAAGATGGCAATGTCGCCGGATTCGGTATTTTCCAATTTCCCTATGCCTATGTCGCCGTCACCCAGGACGGAAACACCAGAAAAATCGTTATGTGCAACAACGGTGCAATTATAGAAACACCTGTCGAGAAGTTCACCGGCAATAAACTCTGGATACGGGCTCGCGCCATGGACAAAGATTTTACAGCCCGCTTCTATTATAGCACCGACGGTCAGCATTTCATACCCATTGGCAACACTTTGAAAATGGGCCTCGGCCTGCCCTGGACAGCCAACCGTTTTGCCCTGTTCAACTTCACCACCAAAGATGAAGGCAAAGACGGACACGTCGACTTCAATTGGTTCCGCTTCACTGACAAATAATGTTCACCATCCTAATTTTCCACGCCCTCTTCCTCTTGCACGGAATCGTTATCGTTCCCCATAAGTCTGTTTTAATACAGGACATAAACAGGATAATGCAGGATTGGCTTGTCTGCTCTACAGAATAAACCGGGAACCAGCAAATAACAGCCTTATTGCAAATATAAATTCAACCAATTATATATACAATAAGCTGTAAATTAATTATTTAAACAATTCATTATTGTTCAAATGACACTCAATCGAATCATAACACAATCATTTTCAATTATTTTCTTATAATTCAAGGGATATCTATCCGTATTTTTAAAAAGATTTCTCATACATTCCGCCTCTTCCATCATATTGATAACACATTCTCCTTCAATCTTCATGAAATCGTTTCCTATCACTTCATTGATATTACCACTGGTATGCCTGTCGCTGCAAACGTATGCATCTCCATCGTATCAGCTCAAGTCTCCCAACGAGCAATTAACCTGCCAAATCCGGCAAACTCCACAGGGGAATGTCACGTACACATTGTCGTATCAAGGTACTCCTCTCATTGCGGAATCTCCTATGGGCTATACCACAAAAGATGGTACGCAAGTCCCCGGCTCCGGCTGGCACATTTCCACCCCGCAACATAAATCCTATCGGGGATTCTGGAAACCAGTTTGGGGTAAACGATCCCTCGTTCCGGAACGCTATGAAGAAGTCATTCTGCCCCTGAAATCCCCGGAATCCGGTACACAACAAACATTTCCGGCTAACATCGATATTGTCGTCCGGCTTTATGATGATGGGCTGGCCTTTCGTTACAACATTCACCATACGGAAAACAATACTCGCCCATTTGAAAAAGAATCGACCGAATTCCGTTTTGCCGGAGATTACACCGCTTGGTTCTACAATGGAGAAAACGCCAATATCGGCCCGGAAAAACTCTCCGTATGTCATGCCGTACGCCTCCCCGTCATGACCATTGATACTGGCACAGGCCATTTCATGGCTATCCATGAAGCAGATCTGAGAACCGGAGAGCCTATGAAATTGCAGTCGGAAGAAGGCTCTTGCGACTTCACTATCCCTTCCCGTCCCGGCATGCTGAACAGCGACACCCCATCGCCCTGGCGCGTGGTATTCTGCGGGGAAACCCCCGGAGTTGCAATCGATTCCCATCTGCTGGAGCTGTTGAATCCCCCACCTGATCCATCCTTGGACTTCTCATGGGTACGCCCCGGAGTCTGTGTCTGGGACTGGCGGATCAACGGAGCGAAAACCGATGGATTCACATACCACATGGATTACCCGTCGTGGGTACGCATGGTAGACTTCGCTTCGGACCACAACATCAAACACCTTGTTCTGGATGCCAATTGGTACGGCCCCGAATTCCAGAAGGACTCCAATCCCCTCCAAGGCGGCAAAACGGAAGACGTTCAAAAAATTATCCAGTACGGCAAACAAAAAAATGTCGGTGTCTGGCTGTATCTGAACGATGTCGGAGGCCGCCAATATCCGCTCGACAAAACGCTGGAACAATATGCCCGATGGGGAGCAGCCGGTGTCAAATACGGATTCATGAACGGGACTCCCGAAGAAAAAAATGCCCGTACCCGCCGTATCACCGAACTCTGCGCCCGCAACCATCTGCTCATCGACTTCCATGACGGTCCCGTTCATCCATATGGGCAAATGAGAACATGGCCCAATGCCATTACCCGGGAATACTGCCAAGCACAATTAGATGGTCACAAGGTATTCCCGCCAGCCACCTTCCTCACCTCCGTATTTGTCAATATGGTTGCCGGCCCCCTGGACATGAACAACGGCATGTTCGACCTGAGGCAGGGTCCAACAACACGAACCGATGAAAACAAGCCGGTTCCCTCTACTCTCGTCTCGGAAGCGGCCCGTACCTTGATTGTCTTTTCCGGCGCCACTATCCTTCCCGACATCCCGGAGTATTATACCCGGTATCCGTCCCTCCTGGAATTCATCTCCGCCCAGCAAATGCCCTGGGTCGAGAGTAAAACCCTCGATGGAAAGATTGGCGAATACATCGTCATGGCTCGCCAAACGCCCCAAGTCACACTGATCGCCGCCGCAACCAACGAATCCGCTAGGGATCTGGATATAGATCTCTCCTTCCTCACTCCCGGATATTATCAGGCAATCATCACACAGGACGGTCCCGACGCTCATTATCTGAACAATCGGGAAACCCTGCACACATCCTCCAAAACTGTGACGGAAAAAGACACCCTCCCCGTTCATCTCGTTCCCGGAGGCGGAGCGTGCCTCCTGCTTAAACCAATTAGACAATAGGAACCGACATTGTCTGAATCCCACAAGAGCAATTCTCCCTCCTCTCGTTTCATGAATATTCATCTTCATTTCCTTTCTATGAAACACTTTGACTATCAGTCTCTTGCGCAATTTATTTCTCAAATAAGAGATATAAAAATAAATCTGACGATGAAAGCATCAAAAAATCTTTTGATTCTATGTTCCTGGTTGATGATGCCTCTTGTATGGGGTATTGATTCCGGAGTTGATGCAGCATCAGTAAAACAAACTTGCCTGGAAGGAAAAGTAGATAGCGACAAAAAAGCCGATTTGATCAAGCTGAGACAGAAATACCCTTTGCCGTTACCAAAAGCATCTGCCAAGGAAATGGAAATAGCCCTGCAACAGTTACAGCAGTATCAGTTGAGACGAATAGATAATACCACAGTCAAGGGGAATATACTTCCGGACAAAAAGAAAATTACATTCCAACAGGCCAGAGATCTAGCACAAACCGTACGAGGTTTGTCTTTTGCCGCTTTGGGGGGTAATCCTCAGGCAAAAGCAAATCTCTATCTTTATCTGGACGGTTTGTTTACAGACAATATTATTGAATGCCTCCCCAAAGGCAAAGGTAGTAGCTACAGATATACACGCCAAATTCCAGCTGATTTTCTGAGTGCACTGCCAATATGTGACAATAAGCGGAAAGAACGATTGATTGCAGCAATAAGAGATTTTTTAACAATAAATCGCTTATATTCAGATGCCTCCAACACTAATGAGAGGCAGATCAACTCAGACTTTATATATACTATGCTTCCACATCTGTTTGTCTGCGCACTGCACCATCCGAACGACAAACAAGCAATCCTGTATTTGATGGAATTTTCCCGTTTCTTGTCTAATTGTACGGAATACACTCCCGGAACAAAAGGCGTCTTAAAACCCGACGGAACAGGTTTTCATCATGGATCACATTACAACGGGTACATGTATGCCTATAATCCCTGGGTAGAATATATGGGACGTCTGAAAGGAAGTGCCTTCCGCATTAATAAATCTGCCTATGAACGACTAAGAAAAGCCGTTTTCAGTCTGTACTTAATGTCCGTCTGTTCGGAATCGGATAATAACCGTTATTTCGCAAACAGCATGGCGGGAAGACACCCTTTTTATGGAATGAATGTAACCTTTCCTCAGAAATTGTTCGAGCTTCTAATTGAGGTGGGAGGTGACGTCTACGGTAGCCCGTATGACCCGGGACTGGCATCCTGTTACAATTACTTTTACAAAACACGGAAATATGCCAACGCCCCCCAATGGGATGCTAACGGTTTCTATCCCTTTAATTACAGCCCGGCTGCCGTGTACAGACAGGACAACTGGATAGCTGTTATGCGCTGCCCAACCGCAAAATTGTGGGGAGCGGAAATCTATGACAAAACAAACCGGTTCGGCAGATATCAAAGCCACGGTACACTCGAAGTTCTTTACGAAGGAGGACTTGCCAAATGCGGCTATCCGGACGGAGAGAACAGAAATGGCGCCGGCTGGGACTGGAACATGATGCCGGGGAGTACCACTGTACACTACACAGACTGGAAAACCATGATGCCTGCCGGAAATGACTCGGCCCGGTTCGACCAATACGCCCGGACAACAAATTTCTCCGGAGCAGTGGCGGGACAAGAAGGCGGAATCTTCGCAGCAGTATTCGATCAGGGAGATTCCTGGGGAAGCAAACGGTTTGAAGAAACCAACCTTTTCTTCCGAAAATCCGTTTTCGCCACAAACGGGATGTTGCTCAGCCTAGGAACTGATATTTCCGCAAAAGGCAATTATCCGGATGAATGGATCACTGCTACAAATTTATTTCAAAATATTGTTTCTGAAGAGAGCAATAAATTGATGGTGAATGGAAAAGAAATTCAATGCAGAGACAAACTGGTGATTTCTTCCCGGGAATCCGTGTGGATGATCACTCCCGCCTCTACAGGGTACTTTGTCCCGAGTGGGCACGATGACATTCAGGTCATTTATGGGAAACAATCAAGCCCTCCATCAAGCGGTCCGGCTAACAAACTCGGGGAAATAGTGGTCGCCAAAGCTTTCATTCATCACGGAATCAAGCCTCAAGGCAAATCCTATCAATTTCTGGTTGTTCCCGCCGCAACAGAGGAGCGAATGAGAGAGCTTGCCACACAGCAGGAAAGTGGGAAATTATTCCAAGTCATGCGCATGGATAAACAAGTGCATCAGGCCCAATATTTACCCTCCCACACGATATACTATTCTTTGTTTGAACCTGTATCCGATTTATCCGGAGGCATCCTGCTATCTTCGGAAACGCCTCTGCTCATTTTGGAACAATCGCATAAAAACAACGGTGAATTAAACCTGAATCTCTGTTTCCCCGATCTTTCCCGACCTGTCCGAGCATCCGTGGAACTAAAAGGCATATGGAGTCTGAAAACCGGACAAGACTCCCCAAAGGTATTCCTAAAATCGAATGAACGGGGAAATACCGTACTTAAGGCGGATTTGTCAAAGGGTGAACCCTTGCACATTTCACTAAACCATTCTTCAAAATAAAGGATTCCAATAATCAAATCATCTGTTCTTTTCTCCCCACCAAACCATAATACAGAACATAAAATGAACCTGTTCCCACTCCTGCTGATTCCCTTGTCTACGGTCTCTTATGCCTTCCCGAATTCCATGTAAATCACCAGATGGGAAACTCATTTGTACAGCCTGCCTCCTGCTCAAACTAATTAACCAATAGAAAACAACACCGTCTGAATCCGATAAATGCGATTCTCACACAACTTACTCTCTTTTCATGAATGTCCCCTTTCATTTCATTTCCACAAAACGCTTTGTCCGGTGTAGTAAAGCCACTCTGCTCTGTCTAATGATGGGATTCACTATCCTCCCGTCTCCCGGAAGGACAGAGCCCATTGACTACGTACGGCCCCAGATTGATTCCCACAAGTCACGCTGGTTCTATTTTGCCTCGGCCTCACGACCTTTCGGTATGGTCAGCCTGAGCCCCGACACACAGGTCAGGGGAAGCTGGAACTCGGGGTATCTGTATGGAGACAAGGAGATAAAATGCTTCAGCCATGTCCACTGCTGGCAGATGGCAGGCGTCCCCGTGTTCCCCACTACCGGCGAAATACTGGGGCACAAAGGCATGGATGCGTACAAATCCCCCTTTTCCCACGAAAAGGAAACCGTCATCCCCGGTTATCACAAAGTCGTTCTGGACAAATATGGTATTACGGCGGAACTAACGGCGACCTCGCGAATAGGCATGCACCGGTATTCATATCCCAAAGGACGGACGGCAAACGTCCTGATAGATGCAGGCGCCTTTCTGGCACATGGACCGACAACCAAAGCGGCTTTCAGGAAAAAGTCTCCGACAGAACTGACCGGATATTCCATCCTTGCCCCTACCATGAGGCGACAGAAAAGCGTCACCGTGTACTATGCCATCAGTTTTGACCGGCCCTTCCAGACCTGTGGAGGCTGGGAACCTGTCGACAAAGTGAAAACCCTGGTCTCCAAAAAGTCTCTGGAAGGCAGCGATATCGGCGGTTATGTGTCGTTCGGCGACTTGGACGGCAAACCACTTCTGATGAAAGTAGCCATTTCCTACGTCAGTGAAGAGCAGGCAGCCCTCAATATGAAAAACGAACTGGACCACTGGGACTTTGACCGCGTCGTCTCCGAGGCTCGCAACGAATGGAACCGGGAACTGGGGAAAATATCCGTAGAAGGCGGTACGGAACAGGAGAAAATCAAATTCTACACAGACCTGTGGCATTCCCTGCTGGGCAGGCATACCTTCTCCGATGTCAACGGAAAATATGTAGACAATACAGGGAATTTTCCTCAAATCCGGCAGGTGCCTCTGGAAAAAGGTCGTTCTATCCGCAGCACCTACAATTCCGACGGATTTTGGGGAGCCGAATTCAACCTCAATATTCTCTGGTCCATAGCCTATCCAAAAGTCCTGAGCGATTTCGTATCGACACTAGTAGATTACTATCACAATGGAGGGTTGATCGCCCGTGGTCCCAGTGGGGGCAACTACACCTACGTCATGGTGGGAGACCAGGCTATCCCGATGATTGCTGCCGCATACAATAAGGGGATCCGGGATTTTGACGTACAGGGAGCCTACGAAGGTTGTCTGAAAAACTCGGAACCCGGCGGTATACGCGACCACGCGGGGTATGAACTGAAGACCAATTGCTACATGCAGAATTACGTAGATAAAGGATTCGTCCCCGAAGGTCTGCCTGGCAAGGGCAGCCACCGGGAAGGCTGCGCCATGACTCTCTATTTCGCCTATCAGGACTGGTGCATGGCCCAGTTTGCCAAAGGAATGAACAAGGATGAGGATTACAAAAAATACCTGAAACGTTCTTTCAATTATCGGAATGTCTTTGACACCGAAACAGGCTGGATGCGCCCTAAAAACCAGGACGGTAGCTGGATCAAGAACTTTGCCCCCGTCGGCAAGGGATTCAACATGCCGGGTTTTGTGGAAAGTAACTCGGCCATTTTCACCTACTATGTCCCACACAATCTGCCGGATCTCATCTCCCTGCTCGGAGGGAACAAAGTCTTTGCCACAAAGCTGAACAAACAGTTCGAAGACGCTGCCCCTCATCAATTCATCACGCCGCATGGTGCCCATGCCGGCAACTGGGTGGATTACGAAAACCAGCCATCCCTGCACATGGCTCACCTGTTTAGTCACGCGGGAGCTCCCTGGTTAACCCAGTACTGGGTACGCCGTATCAAAAAGGAAGTCTTTGGTAACATCACACCCTATGGCGGTTACAACGGAGACGAGGATCAGGGACAAATGGGAGCTCTAGGAGTACTGATGGCTATCGGTCTATTTGATGTTCAAGGTGGGGCATCTACACAGCCGTATTATGAAATTACATCACCGATTTTCGACAAAATCGTTATCAGTCTTGATAACAGATATTATCCTGGGAAAAAGTTTGTCATTGAAACCAAAAACAACTCTTCGGAAAACGTATATATTCAAGCAGCCACACTCAACGGCAAACCTTGGAATTCTTTCCGTCTTCCTCATTCTGAACTAGTCAAGGGTGGCCATCTGATTTTGGAACTTGGCAATACTCCCAACAAAAAATGGGGGACTGCATCACCCTGCCCTTGTTATTGATCCCACCCACCTTTCTCCCAAAGAATAAAAATCAATTTAGAACCAAAAAAAACAATGAAAAAAACATTCCTTGTTAAATTATTCATCATTCCACTGGTATGCCTGTTGTTTCAATCAATCGGACATGCTCAAGTCAACCCGGAGGTCACAAAAGTTTATATCGTCTTCAAAACCCATCTGGATGTGGGCTTCACCGACTTGAGTTCCGTTGTCACTCGGCGCTATCTATCGGAGTTTATTCCCAAGGCTTTGGATCTATCCGAAAAATTGTACGCCGAACATGCCAAGGAAAAGTATGTATGGACAACGGGAGCATGGTTGATCTGGAAGTACCTCCATACTGCCTCTCCGGAAAACGTGAAACGACTGGATGCTGCAATCCGGCGGGGAGATATCGTCTGGAACGCCGTTCCCTATACGGTCGAATCAGAGTCGATGAATCGAGATTTATTTGAAACCTGCCTGCGCCTATCACAACAACTGGACAAAAAATACGGCAAGCAAACAATTGCGGCCAAAATGACGGATGTACCGGGACATACGCGAAGCATCGTATCTCCGATGTACCACGCGGGGATCCGTTTTTTGCATATCGGAGTCAATCCCGCTTCTCCGATTCCCTCTGTACCGGATTTTTGCCGATGGAGAGATACGGACGGCAGCGAACTGATTCTGGTCTATCAAAAAGATTATGGGTCGGAAAACCTGCTCCCCGGAGGCAAGACAGCCATTTCGATCAATTTTACCGGAGACAACCACGGACCGCATACCTATGATCAGGTAAAAGCCATTTATGCCGGCCTGCATAACCGCTACCCCAATGCTCAATTAATTTCCTGTTCTTTCGATGAAATCGCTCGAGAACTGCTAGCCATGAAGGATCAACTCCCGGTAGTTACCTCCGAAATCGGCGATACCTGGATCTATGGTTACGGCAGCTCTCCTAAGCGCATGGCCCGGTTCAGAGCCTTATCCGAACTTTATTCCCAATGGCTGCGTGAAAAGAAAATAGACAAGAACAGCGAATGCGCGATCAATTTTGCCGTGGAACTGGGCCTGATTGCCGAACATACCCAGGGTATGGATGTGAAAACCCACCTCCGAAACTGGGATAAATACGACATGGATGCCTTTCTGCCTGCCCGGACATCCCAGACCTTCCAAAAGGTGGAACAATCGTGGAAGGAACTGGACCAGTACATTGATTCGGCGATCGGGTATTTACCTCTCTCCTTGCAACGGGAGGCCTTAGCCAAAATGAAAGAAATCAACAATCCGAAGTCCCTCTCATTGACAGACAAGGCCCGGACGATTTCTCCGATCCCGTGGAAGACATCGCTCTTCAAAGGGGGATGTTTGAAAATAGAAGGATTGTCGTACCAGATGTACGACAAAAATGATTTCAAGAATTATCTGGGCAAGTATTTGAGAACTCAGGCAAGCTGGGCGTTTGACGATATCGGGAAAACGGGACTGGATCAATCCGGAGCGGTAAGTGTAACTCTGTCCGCCAACGCGATTAAACAGGAAATACGCAAAGAACCGAAGGGTACGAGGACGATATGCGAGTTGGAATTCCCACACCAGGAAGGAGTTGATCCACGTGTTTACCCTCATAAAATGTATGTCGATATTCTGGAAGATCAAACCGGGAAAAAAGCGGAAATTGACCTAACCATTCTGAACAAGCCGGCAGTCCGATTGCCGGAAGCTTATTGGCTGTCTTTCAATACGGATCAAATTGTTTCCATCGTTGCTGAAAAGATAGGGGAAAGAGTCGATATTCTGGATGTGGTGGAACAAGGGAACCGGCAAATGCACGGTATCGACCATTATGTGGATTTGATCACCTCCGCCGGAACAATCCGGATATGGAGCGAAACTGCTTTCCTCGTCAATCTTGGAGAAGCCCAGGGCATCAACTATTCCCGCAACTATCCGGATAAACGGGGAGGTATCCATTTCAACTTGAGCAATAATCTCTGGGGGACGAACTTCAGCATGTGGAATGAAGGCTCCCTGACCTACCGGTTTATCGTCGAACGGCTTGATTAGCAATCATGTAAAATTATCTTCCAACCGACCTCCTCATCCATTTCTTCCTACAATGAAAATCAATTCGATCATCCTGCCGTGTCTGGCCTGCCTGGCCCAGGCAGTTCTCGGCACTCCCTCCGACTGTATCCTGAAGGACAATGTACCGGCTTCCGCATGGGATCACGGATATGGCGTCGGGAACGGGCGTCTCGGAGCCCTTTCCTATATGGATCAAGGACAAACAGTCATCCTCCTGAACGAAAAATCCATCTTTGCCAACAGCCCCATCCCCGATGTACCGGAACGGGCATCAGCCTTCCGGGAAGTTATCAAATTGTGCCAGGAAGGAAAATACGACCAGGCTACGGAGACCTATTCCCAAAAGGTAATGGACAAATGGTCTTTCAGCGGATGCTTCCAACCCGCCGGATTTGTCCGAATCGACTTCTCGAAGATGGGGGCACCCGGGAAAACGAACCGCAAACTCGACATGCGACAGGGACTTGTCTCCGAAGAATACACGACGTCAACAGGAGGTTACACCATGCAAATGCTGGCGGCTCCGACAACGGATTGCATCGCTATTCTGCTGCAGGCAACCGGCCGGGACAATCTGGATATCAGTCTCTCCGCCGACAGGCCTGAAACCGATTCCCTGAAGCAGGAAGAAAACGATTTCGTCATCTCCGGCCAGGCTTCGAATGGAGGTACCCGATTTGAGACGAGGTTCCGCCTCATCGTCCCCCAGGGAAAACGGGAATTCCGCGACGGGAAAATCCATGTGGAACAAGCCAGGCAGGTTCTTCTTCTCGTCTCCATCGCAACGGATTACGACATGCAGAATCCGACAAAACCCAACCATCACAATCTGGTTCAAGAAAACAAAAAGATACTGGATCAGGCGGAAAAACAAGGGTGGTCGTCCATGGTACGGCAAACATCCCAACACTTTTCCACGTTGCTGGACCGTTGCATCGTCGATCTGGGGGATTCGCCCCGGGATGTTTTGGAACTGACAACTCCTGAAAGGATTAAAAGATTTCAACTTGGAGAGGCTGATCCCGACCTGGTTGAGCTTTTGTTCCAATTCGGCAGATATTGCGTCATTTCCTGTTCCCGCCCGGGAACCCTGCCCAGCACGCTGCAAGGAATCTGGAATCCGGATATGACTCCTCCCTGGGAAAGTTGCTTTTTCCTGAACATCAATTGTCAAATGAATTACTGGCCCGTTGAGACGACCCATTTGGGGGAATACCACAAACCTTTCACCGATTTCGTCATCGGCCTCCTGCCCGGAGGGCAACACTTCGCCAAAGAACTAGGATACGAAGGCTTCTGCTTCGCCCACAATACGGACTGCCGCCTGGGCTCCAATTTCCGTTTCTTCGATCCGGGAGCCGCCGGAACCTTGCTCAACGGAGCATGGGCCACATCCCATCTGCTGGAACATTACCGGTATGGCGGAGATAAAAAGGAACTGGCCAAAGCCCTGCCAATGCTACGGGAGAATGTCCGCTTCATCCTTTCATGGCTGGAGGAAGAACCCGGTACCGGCAAATTGATCACCGGCCCCGGTAATTCTCCTGAAATGGGATTCTCCTACAAAGACAAGGACGGAAACAATAAATCCGGCAGCATCAGCACCGGAACGACTCATGACCTTCTACTGGCCCGCGAAGTCATGAAAAACTACGAAGAAGCCTGTCGTGAACTGAATGTTCCCTCCAATGATCCGATCCGGGACAAAGTCCGGCAGACCCTCCCCCGTCTGGCCATGCCGACCATTAACCCCGATGGACGACTGGCCGAATGGAGAAACGGCCAAGAGGAAACCGACAAGGGGCACCGCCACCTGAGCCATTGTTACGGACTGTTCCCCGGCAATGAATTCGATGTTCTCAATACGCCGGATTATACAGAAGCCGTACGCAAGTCCCTTGATTATAGATGTGCCAACGGTAGCGGCCATACAGGCTGGAGCTCCTCCTGGATCATTTCCCTGTATGCCGCCCTGCGGGATGGAGAACATGCGGAAAAATTCATCGACAAACTCATGAAGGAGAAAATCAATCCCAACCTTTTCGACATGCATCCGCCCTTCCAAATCGACGGCAATTTCGGCTTCACGGCAGGAATTGCCAACTGCCTTCTGCAAAGCCAGATCGTCAAGGACGGCAAACGTGTCATTTCCGTCGCCCCGGCCTTGGTTCCCAGTTGGGAAACAGGTTCTGCCCAAGGAATGTGCACACGAGGAGGATTGATCGTCAATCTCTCTTGGACGAGAAACAAGATCATGGCCGACATCCGCGCCACACGGAATGGAACTTTCCTGATCGAATATAAAGGAGCCCTCAAACCCCTCACCTTGAAATCCGAAGAAAAATCGTCCATCGAATTCTCTCGATAATTCGTACTTTTCCTGTAACTCGAACCATGCGCTTTTCGTTAGGAAGATAACAACAGAAAAAACTGCCATGGAAAAAGAAACACAGACAAACATTACTGACTATCAGTCTATTAAATCGAACAATGGAGCCATTGTTGCTACTCTTCACAACGAAGCGGAAAGGAAGTTCATGAGAATCTACGACGACAATGACCAGCCCTGCGCCGATATCGAAGAGCACATCGTGACAGAAGATGAAGCAGGACACGGCATCTTTGCCAATTTCCCTGCCGGGAGCATCGGCTTCATCATTACTCCCGCGGAAAACTCAGAAGAACGTCAATTCATGAAATTCGAAGAATTCAGCCAGTTTGTCTCTTCCTCGGAAACAGGGGAATTGACCATGGAGGAACTGGATATGATTGTCGGAGGAGTCAATTGGAAGAAAATCTGGCAAGGCATTAAAAAGGTCACCAGTGCTCTCGTAGGATTCATCCCTGTCATCGGGACTCTTCACATGGCTGGAAACTTGATTGCCTCCGGCTCCAGAAGAGATGGAGAAGGCATGATGGAATCCTTGATCCCCGGAGGGGGCTTCTTGTTCGACGCGTTGACGGGCAAGCAACCCCACTGGCCCTGATCAACATACCTATTGAGACATTTTCGTCACTGCTGAAGATTTGGTACGAATCCTCAGCAGTTTACATTTGGGATCACGGAGCAAGCATCTGGAATCCTCTTGCATGCTTCTTGTATTTTTCCTAATCTGTTGAGCGGGAAATTTACTGTTTATGATTACCAGGGAATCCATGGAAAAGTACTACGAGGCATATGCGCAAAAGGTTGTTAATTACCTGATAGCAAGTGGACTAGATTACGCAGCAGCAGCAGATGTCACCCAATCCGCTTTCTTGAAGATCTGGCAAAAAAGAGAAACTCTTTCTTTGGAAAATGAAGATGGTTTCTCAGGTTATGTGTTTACGGTAGCTCGTAATGAACTTGTCGACGGTTATCGCAAAAACAGTCGGATCGTGTTTACCGATGAACTGCCCGAACCGGAACACGAAGAAGACGGTCACGATTCCGGCAATTTCTCCAGAGACGAAGATTACATCCGGGAACGCATCTCTTCCGCCATGAACCAGCTTCCCGATGCCATCCGGGAAGCTTATTCACTGTTCGCCGTCAGCGAATGCTCCGTTAGTGAAATTGCGCGAATTATGGGCTGTAAGGAAAGTCTGGTAAAAGTCCGCCTGTTCCGGGCACGACAGAAGCTTCAGGCACTATTGGCCGACTTGAAGCCGTAAGGAAACGGATCCAATGAAGACACAATCATGACTGTCCCACGCAACATCTTCTCGGAGCGAGCCCTTGCCAATATGAACAAAGGGGAACAAACGGATTATATAGCAGATTCGCGTTCCGGATGGACGGTTTTCTTCCTTATCGCCTTGACGATTGGAGTTGCCTCAATTGTCTATTGGGGATTTTTTAGTACGATGGTTTCTACGGTCGAAGGGATGGGCATCGCTATGCGTGAAGATGGCCTGGGGGTCGTCCGTTCCAAAGGCAAGGGAGTCATTGATTATCTGAATATCGAAATCGGTTCTCCGATCCAGCGAGGACAAATCGTAGGCCAAATCTACAACCCCGAAAATTTTTTCAACATCAAATCCATCGCGATGGATTACCACCAGTTGACTTCCTATGTGGATCAATTTAACAACGGTTATAAGAGACTGACAGACGAGAAATTAAAGTTGGAAGACTTCCGCAAGGAACGTATCGGCCTCATTCTCGACAAACAAAAGGACAGCCAGACCAGAGCCACGGAACTTGCCGACATCTACAATGTCCTCCGAGGCCGCGGTTCCGCCAGCAAAGTCGACTATTACAGGCAGTTGGAGCAAATGCTCCAAAATGAATCCAGCATCACGTCCATGCTGATCCAATCTGCCGAATTCGGAGTCACGCAGAAGGATGCCATCTGGTCCTTTCACCGGAACAAGCTGGATCTGGAAAGGCAAATCGCAGTCAAAGGAGCGGAATTGGATCTGGCCGAAAAAATCTTTCAAGACTGCAGCTGGATTCGTGCCGACGAAAATGGACGAATTATCGAACTGCTTAAGAATGTCGGCGATCCCGTCGTCCCGGGAGACATGATCGCACTAGTCGGTTCTGAAGAACAGGCCAATATACATGTCGTTGCCTATGTCCCCATGGAAAAAGGTAAAAAAGTACAACCCGGGATGAGCGTTTATTTTTCTCCTGCCTCCATGAACGCCAAGGATTACGGGTATATCAAAGGTGTCGTGCGCGAAGTAAGCCCATACGCCGTTAGCTCGGATTCCATCCTGACGGAATTGAAAAACCGGGACTTTACGGCTATGTTGGCCAAGTCGGGCGCCATGGTCCGCGTCGTCGTTGAACTATTACCCTCCCGGAAAACTCCAAGCGGATGGTTGTGGACGAGTCGCAAAGGATCTCCTTCCCTTCTTGAAGCCGGAGCAGTAGGTACGATTCTGATCAATACGTCCTACAGGAATCCTGTCTCCTATATAATTCCCTATCTCCGCCAAATAATTATGGGAGTAGGTTCCAGCCATTCCGAACAACAGGAAGACAGATAAATGTCATGAACTGGATTGGAAAGCTGCTGCCATGTCTGTCCGGGCACCGTGTCAAGGTTCCCATGGTATTCCAGATGGAAGCGACCGAATGCGGTGCCGCATGCCTGGGAATGGTTCTGCGATACTACCATTGCTATGAACCTCTGGAAAAGCTACGCGTAGCCTGCGGCGTGTCCCGCAATGGCAGTTTTGCCTCTCTGATTATCAAAGCAGCTGCCACATATGGGCTGAAAGGAAGAGGGTTCAAGGTTACTCTGGAAGGGTTGGATTCCCTCCCTCTGCCAGCCATCCTATTCTGGGATTTCAATCATTTTGTCATCTATGCAGGCCGACGGGGAAAACATTACTACTTGAACGACCCTGCCATGGGACTCCGTAAACTGAGTGAAGACGAATTTGCGGATCACTTCACGGGAGTTGCCCTGACATTCGAGAAAACTCCCGACTTCAAGGCATTTGGTCGTGAGAGAGGAATGCTGGCCCGTCTCATCCCCCTGTTGGGCCAAGTTAAAGGCAATGTCTGGAAAATGCTCTGGATCGGCATCCTCTTGATCCTGCCCGGCGTCGTACTACCTGTTCTGACACAGGTCTTCGTCGACGACGTCATGCAAACGCGACCGGAGTGGCTCGTCCCGCTGATTATCCTGTACATGGTCCTGCTCATCATCCAGTTTTTGCTGACTTGGCTGGAAAATTTACTGATGCGGCGAACGGAAGTTAAAATGGCCGTCAATAGTACGATGAACATGCTGGTTCACATGTTCAAACTGCCCATGGAATTCTTCCAGAACCGTTCGGCGGGAGATTTGCAAAACCGGGTCGCTCTCAACAGAAGCGTTGCCAACTCGGCTTTCGGTACGATTTCCGGCAACGCTGTCAAAATGTTCACGGCCACGTTTTTCCTGGTCATGATGGTTCAGTTCAGTCCATTTCTATCGGCAATAGCCGTAGCGACGGCCATCCTGAATTTCCTGGCATTGTCATTTGTCAACAAACGCCTCCGCATATCCAACCAACGGCTCATCATGGTTGAAAGCCAATTGTTGAATTTTACGGCGACAGGCATTTCCATGATGGAAAACCTGCGGGCCGGAGGCCGTGAAGACGAGATGTTCTCCCAGTGGGGTAACTATATTGCCGATTATGCGGACAAAAGGCGAAGAATGCAAAGTGCCTCTACCTTCTTCTCTCTGCTGCCAAATTTCCTGTTCGGGTTGAACAACGTATTGATCCTCTGCTTCGGAGCCTGGCTTGTTATGAGGGGGGAATTATCCCTGGGCGGCATGCTTGCCTTCCAAATGCTGATGGTCTCTTTTATGACTCCCGTCAATGCCCTGGTCGGTTCCGGAGCCCAGATTCAAATGCTCCGCGGAGCAATCGACAGAGTGGATGACGTCTATAAATACGATGGAGAAAAACGTTTTAAGGAAGAAGACGGCAACACCTGCGAACTCACGGCCGGCGCCGGAATGCTGGAAATGCGAGGCATATCGTTCGGATACAACAGATACCAAGCACCTCTTCTGGAAGATTTCAACCTCATCCTCAAACCGGGTACACGGGTTGCACTCGTCGGAGCCTCCGGTTCCGGCAAAAGTACCGTCGCCAAACTGGCTGCCGGTTTGATCACCCCATGGTCAGGGGAAATCCTGATAGACGGACAACCGTTGGAGTCATATTCATCACGGGAATTTTACCATTCCCTGGCTACCGTCGATCAAAGCATCATGCTCTTCTCCGGTTCCGTCCGAGATAACCTGACTCTGTTCCGCAAACGCGTCAACCAGGCGGAACTAAACCAGGCCCTGCGCGATGCCGCCATCGAAGGAGAACTGCTTTGCCGAGGCACCGCACTTGACGTTCCCGTCAATGAAATGGGAAGCAATTTCTCCGGAGGCCAAAGACAAAGACTGGAAATTGCCCGGGCGTTGGCAAAATCAACCCCGATTCTCATCCTTGACGAAGCAACCAGCGCTTTGGATCCCATCACGGAGGTAATGATTGACAAAGCCATCCGCCGCCGGGGATGTTCCTGCCTCATTATTGCCCACCGGTTAAGTACCATCCGGGACTGCGACGAAATCATCATGATGCAGGAAGGACGCATTCTGGAAAGAGGAACGCACGAACAATTGATGGAAGCGGGAAATGCCTATGCCTCGCTCATGCGTTTTGAATCGCACACGGAGGAAGTACTGGGATGAAGAAAGAATTTGCAGGAAAAACCGTCATGCCACAGGGGACATTGCAGGAAATGGCCTCCAACCGGATTTACGAATTGAAGATCCACGGAGGAAGACCCTTGGTCGTTACTGCCGGAGAAATCAATCTGTTCCTGATAGAGTCCGATTCCGATGGCAACGAATGCGGGCGTACCTTTCTCGCCTCCCTTTCTTCCGGTGACTGGTGCTTTCCCCTCCCTCCGGGAGAATGGCAAGGAAGAACGGGGCGTGTCGTGGCAATAGCGGCCACCCATGCCGCATGGATGGAGTATCCCGCCACTATTCTAGAAAACCATTCTTCACTGGCAGAGGAAATAAGTGACTGTATCGATACCTGGATTTGCCGTCTGATCGAACGCCTCTGTTCCGGAGAACCAGCCCGTTCGACAGGATTAACCCCGCTCGGTACGGAAATGGAAGTTACGGATGGGACGGCAATCGGTTCGGCCAGAACAGTCCGCTGGATTAATCTGACAAAGGGAGACTTGGTGCCCATGGGTGACTCCGGCTATGCGCCGGTTCATGACGGCATGGCAATAGCAACAGTGGATCCCCTTTGGTTTGACGCCCGGGGAACGGCTTGTCTGGAAACAACAACCACGGAGGAATTGCTCACGATGGGAATTCTCCCCGAATGTCTTTCCGTTTTCCACCGACTTCTGACGCTCTGGTTAATCAGGAAACATGCGGTTTCCGTTTGGGACAGAAACCGCAAAGAATGTGCGGACAATGAATTTGCCGAACAGAGAATGTACTCCCAGCTCCACTCTCTGGCGGAGTTGATCGGAGTCTCCCAGCCGATTGCCGCCTTTAAGGACGACCCCATCCATGCCTCATTTGCCAGAATAGCGCAAGAGTGCAACCTGCCTTTTGAGTTCGATGTGAATGAAGACGAGAGCGACAATCTCTACGAACGCATCGCCCAGCTAACTTCCCGGAACCGCTGGCGCATGCGCCGAGTCTTGCTGCCTTCCGATTTCTACCGGACCGATGCAGGAGTATTCATCGGATTCCGCAAGGAAAATGCCTCCATCGTCGTCCTGATTCTCCGAGGGAAGGGGCATTCCCTCCTCTTTGATCCCGAAACGGGGCAAGAACGTCCCCTCACCCGTGAAGATACCGCCTCTCTCGACCGGACCGCCTTGAAATTCTATGATCTTCTGCCGGAGCACAAACTGACATGGAAAGATTTGGGGCGTTTCATGTTCAAAGGGGCCAAGGGAATGTTCGTTTCCCTCCTGACCGTAGGAGTCATTTCAAGCTTGATTGGCCTGGTCATGCCGGTTGCTATGGAATACGTCACGGGCAGTATCATACCATCGGCCAACACTCCGGAATTGTGGCAAATCATGATCCTGCTGGTTTGCCTGACAGCAGCCTCAGTCCTGTTCGGCCTCGTTCCTCAGCTCATCATGCTTTCGTTCGGGACCAGCCGTTTCGAACGCTTCCAGGCCGCCATGTGCGATCGTCTGCTGCGCCTGCCCGTCAACTTCTTCCGCCAATTCGACGCCGGAGACCTGACAAACCGAATCCTGGCGGCCACCCGTATCCAGGAAACCCTCTTCGGAGTCGTATCCAATCAGTTCTTGGGAGCCCTGTTTTCACTGGGAAGCCTGATCATGTTGTTTTATTACAGCCCCCGGCTGGCTTGCGTCGCCGTAGTCGTGGAAGTCATGTTTGCCGGGCTGTTACTGCTACTCTATCAGCGCAATTTAAAACCTCTTTCCGCATCTCTGGCTGCCGAAGGCCGCTTGTCCGGTTTATTGATACAATTGATTGAAGGCATGGCGAAAATCCGTTCCTCCAACGCGGAAAAACGTGTTATTTCGCGCTACCTTGAAGATTTTTCGACCGCAACACGAGCCGATTTTCAGTCTAATGTCAACGGTTCTTTCGTCAACATGGCATCCATTGTCTTTCCCGGGCTTGTTTCCGTCCTGTTCTTCCTGTTGATAGGTAAATTCTGGAAAGGCAGCCTTTCACTACCCGAGTACATGGCATTTATGAGCGCCTACGCAGGCTTCCAACAGGGTTTGATCAGTATTGTAAATGATATATGGACACTTCAATCCATCCGCCCCGAATTGAAACGCCTTCAACCTGTCCTGGAGGAAATACCGGAAGTTTGCCCCGGCATGCATGTTCCCGGCCGTCTGGACGGCAAAGTCGAATTAATTCATATAACGTTCCGCTATCAACCGGATGGTCCTACTATTCTGAACAACGTTTCCATCTCCGCCGAACCGGGAGAATTCATTGCCATCGTAGGTGCGTCCGGATCCGGCAAAAGCACATTGGTACGCCTTCTTCTCGGATTTGAAAAACCGGAAAGCGGCGGAGTCTATTACAGCAATCAGGAATTATCGAACATGGATGTCAGGGCTGTGCGACGCCAGCTCGGAGTCATTCTACAAAACAGTAAAGTACTGCCTGACAGTATCCTCGCCAATATCATCAAAGGTACTGACTACACGGCGGAAGATGCCATGGACGCACTGGAACTTGCAGCCATGAAAGAGGATATTCAAAACATGCCCATGGGTATCCACACGCTCGTGAGCGATACGCTCATTTCCGGAGGTCAGCAACAACGCATTCTGATCGCACGGGCGCTAGTCGGTAATCCGGCCGTCGTCATCATGGATGAATCGACAAGCGCCCTTGATAATGCCACTCAGGAAATTGTCCGGAAAAACATGGAACAGCTCCGTTTCACGCGCATCGTCATCGCCCACCGCCTTTCCACCATCATCAATGCCGACCGCATTTACGTTCTGGACAAAGGTAGAATATGTCAGGTCGGTACATACAACGAGCTCATCAATCGGGAAGGTGTATTCCGCCAACTCGCTTCCCGTCAAATGTTATAAACAACCCTTCTTCACCACAAAACATCCCATGAAAAACGGAATTATCGCCCTTCTTTTCCTCTTGGTCGTTTTCCTGCTGTTATACGTACTGGGAGCCTTCAATTACGGTTCCATAACCGATCACGATTATAACGGGGCATTTCTCAGTACTCGGGAGGAGGCTGTGTCAAAATCTCCAGTCTGGAAAGTAGGTATCGCCTTGGATTTGAGGGATGGCATGGGCCGAGAAACGGTACGGGGCATACAATTCGCCCGTGATTATTTAAACTCACGAGGAGGAATTCTCGGCAAGCATATCGAATTGGAGATCCATGGCGAAGCCACCTCTCCACAACAGAACAAATTACTAACCCAGGAGTTTTGCGAACGTCCGGATATCGCCCTGCTCATTGGCGGGCTGAATACGGAAGAAATCCCAACGCTGAGAAGCATCACCCAGTTCCAAGGGTTGCCGTTCGTCTCTCCCGTCGCCTCCCTGCCGGACTCCCTGCCGGAACTGAAACCCGACATGACGTTTTCCTACTTCCCTCCTCTGTCCATCCTGACAAACAAACTGGCAACCGAATTGGCCCGGAGAGGGAAAAAAAGGCTTCTGGTTGTTTCCCCCGGGGACGATTCCTATGGAAGCATTTTCGGAACCAAGCTGGAACGCAGGCTCCACGAAGATAAATCATTCGTGGAAATCTATCGCGTCAATTTCAAAAATCCCGCCCGTTTTGCAGATTTGTACCAGTCTCTCAAGCTGTTTACTGAAAACCGTACGATCGACGCGATCATTTTCACTGACGACGAACCTTGCCTCAAAGTCCTGGGAGAAGTCATCAAAGCCTTAAACATTTCCATCGAAGTATGGGGAAACGATTATCTGGATATCACGCACAGCGAAAATTCGCTCAAGGCTTTTCCTTGTCCGATCTTCTATACGGCCTTTGGCAACTGTCGCTTCGTCAACAAAGATTTCATCAAAGCCTGGCAAGAAAAATTCGGTTCTCCTCCCTCCCTTTGGAACCAACTGGGAGCGCAGTGTCTGCTCGGTTTCGCTGAAGCCGTCGAACGGGAAAGCAAATATAAACCCGGAAAAATCATCGACATCATGCGTGAATTACACGAAAGGAAACTGGCCTTGGGTAAAGTCCCGACCGAAGTCAACATCCGACAAATGCCAAGGGTAAAACAATAGCCCCGCATCCGGCTCATGACCAGACACGGGGAAGTAATATTACCGGAAGAAGAAATGCCTAAAAAGTATAGACCAATCCGGCGGACACCGTGACGTAGTACCGATCCTTCGTTCTTGTATTCATTAATTCGGCATTGCCATTGACGGAATAAAGGGGGCCGCAATCGGACCCGAAGGTCTGCAGGAAATCGAAACCGATATACATAAATGAAGTATCGCTGACTTGGACTTCAGCTCCGATACCGGCGCCTATCACAGGTTTTACTTTGGTAGAATTGGCGTCAAACCGGCTTTCCCCATACAGTTGTTCGGCTTCTCCTTTCGCTTCTGTCGTCCGAATGAGGACACCGGTACGCAAACCACCGCGAATTATGAAATGTTTATCAAGCCCATACACATAATCATAAGTCGCAAGGACAGGCACAACAGACACGCGAGTCTTGAGTCTATATAATTCATCAGTCTCGTCGAAGGATTCTAAATTGTACCATTCGGCCGACTTATAGGTATCGTAAAAATAACCGCTCTGAAGACCGATCCGTTGAGCATGCCTGTCCTTACGGAAAATTTCGCCCGACAGATTAAGCTGGATGCCATACAAATTGGAGGGGATCCATTCCTCTCCATTCGCAAAATGCTCATTCCCGTTGGAAGCCATCATACCGAATCCCATGCTCAGATACAACCGGTCACCCAGGCCGAACTCAGCCTGCATCGGGCGATTCAGTTGGACCGGTTCATGAACCAAGGTTTTTTCTCCCGCCTGGAGGGAAAGAACCCCACAAAGGGCAACCCCCAATATACAAATACTTTTATTCATGGTGCAAGAAGGATTAGAATTTCAAAGTAAGGCCAAGACTTGCCGTTCCGGAAAGGGCTGAATGCTTATCGGAAATCTGGGGATCACACGTCTGGCGGCGGAGGGAGGAATACAAGGTCGCCGTATAGCCGGCAAACAACTCCACCCGGGGCGTAATCTTGTAGCGAATCCCAACTATCGCACCTCCGGCCAGCGTCGATGAAGTAATAGCATACTTCCAGTAATAATCCTGCACCGGAGAAGTCTGCTTCTTTTCATCCTTGGAGTGAACATACCCAATCAACCCTCCGACATAGGCTTCCCAATGCTCGGATAATTGCATTTCATAACGGTATCCGAAATAGAACGGTACGACTTCCTGAGCAAAATGATAGCGGAAAATACTATCGGATGGGGTGACCGACTCCGTACCCCGGAACCATCCCGCCTGAAAAAAAGCGTAATGGGCGCTGTCGCCCATATGGGCTATTTCATATGTGCGGGCAACGGAAAAACCGTACAGACCGTCCACCGTCATATGGTCGTTCATATCGAACATGTAATCGATCGTCTGATCCATTGAAGAGCAATACCGCGGTTGCTCCGTCAGCTCAATTAGGTCGACACCGGATGCAAAATGAGGAGACAGGCACAAAAGAGCCAGTAATAAGAAATGCAATTTTTTCATAATGGAGAGAAAAGTACGGAGCTACCGTAATAGGTTCGGATGAATAACGTCCAGGCTATCGTTAAAAATTATGAAGATTTGTCAAGGTATAATGGAAAAAGAAACCCGTCGCAAAAATAATAGTAACCTTTTCGCCTCTTAAACCGTTTCAGGAAGTGAAGACCTGTAAAATAGGAAGACCAGGAAAAACTTTTCCAGGGGTCTTATCCGCAGAAACACATAGAATGGATCAACGATGAATAAAGAACGAGAAGAAATCAGAACTCCCCTAGACGACTTGGTCAGGGACAGCTTCAAGGTGGCCCCTCCGCCCATGCCTGCATTTCTTGACAACGATCAGGAGCAAACAGAAAACCTCGTCGAGCTGGAGGAAGAAGATATGGATATGCTTGCGGCAGCAGCCTCTCAAATCAAGCATGAATCTCCTCCCCGTAAAAGATTCATCTGAACAAGAAACACCAGAACCGCTATACTTCATGGACGAACAAAAAATACATGTAGCGGAATTGAATGAAACAGAATTGACGGATATCACCGCCGGCTGTACCAGCATTTTGTGCGTGGCAGACCATTCGGACGAATCCGACATGGAAGAAACTCATCTCCGCTTCATCTTCACGGAACTCACATCATCCAACCATTAACATCCAACCTGATTCATACATATTATGAGCAATACCAAACCAGAACAAGACGGCAAAACCTCCGATACCCGGAACCTTTCCGGAGAAGAGCCCAAATGCTGCCATTCTTCAAAACCGGCCCCAGAAGGAATATCGGAATTGAAACAAGAAGAACTGGACGGCCTTGCAGGAGGCCAAAGCCCCGTGCAAAGACAACACGAAGGCCAGAGAATCCAATATAAAAAGTAACGCATATTTGATTTGAACGGCACTTTGACAGAGTCAACTATAATTCAGAAATAGACAAATGGGGGCTACTCGCCCCCAATCCCCCCGGCAGCGTGCGACGCTGCATCCGGGGGAATTATTTTTTTCGTTAAGCTATTGAGATAAATGATTAGAGAATGACAGCAGGCAATAAGTGCACACTTTCGTGTTTTTCCCACAGAGAGAAAATGTTTGTACTTCGCCTGCAAGATTTCATTGCACCTCAAGGCACTAACCGTTGCCAAATAGAGAAGATGGCGCAGTTCCTTTCTGCCCCCATGTATTTTGCGTGTTCCTTTCATCGTTCCGCTTTCCCAGGAATAAGGCACTACTCCGAGTAGGGCTGACGCCTGCTTTCTATTAATGCTTCCCAATTCGGGCATGAGGCTAATCAACGCCATGGCATTGCGTTTCCCTATTCCTTTAACATTCAAATAGGTTTCATACTTTTCTTTTAGCTCTTGATGAGTATTGATGAGTTTTTCCATTTGAACCTGCAACGCCTCTATGCGTTTTTCTTCCTGCTTCAGGGCTTGATCCAATTGCTGTTTCAGAAACGGCTGATTGGTTGCTTTTTGCTCGTTTTTCAACTGTGCCCGTCTTTTGACATAAAAAGTAAGGACACTTTCGTATTCTTTGAGCTGAAGAATTTCTCGGGTAAGTGGATAGTCTTGCTCAAGTTGTTTGTCTTTTCCCAATTGGCAGAGCACCTGAGCGTCCAAACGGTCGGTCTTGGCCTGTAGTCCTTCACTTCTGGCATAGTTTCTTACTCGTACCGGATTAAGGCATGTTTGGGAGATATTGGCGTCCATGAAAACGGGGATAAGCCGACGGCTTAAATAGCCGGTGGACTCATACACGACATGAACTGGTTGTTCCTGTTTTTCAAAAAGACGGAACATGTTCTTATGTCCTGTCTTGTTGTTGGTGAATCGGTAGGTTTTATGCTGAAGGCAGATATCCAAATAGTCTTTGGATATATCTACTCCGGCATAGTTCTTTTGAGGTATGTTTTCTCCTACTTCACGATTGATTTTTGTTTTGTTGGGCTTCATTCTGATCTCCTCCTCAAATGCGGACTCATCTCGGGGAGACGGTCCTTTCAACTATTCGAGATTTGGAATGATCGGATCCCCGGATGGGGCTTGTATCGGCACTGACTCTTTGACATTCTCCGCCCTAGGGCGGGAATCTGGCTGTCTCTCGTGCTCAATACAAGCCAGGGCTTCGTGGTTGCGATCCTCGAAGCCCTGCTCCGATTCCACGAAGCATTTTACCCTCCGTGGTAATCAAATATTAGCTCTTTTTATTATTTGAGGCTGTCTCGCTAACCCGAGACAGCCTCTTTTTCGTTCCAATCAATACCTAACAGCCGACATGGGAAAGCCGACAAATCAGAATTTTCTCGAGAAACAAAATCATTTCCTCAGGAAATACACAATCAGTCGCCAGTTCCGAAGAGCTGACGACTGATGAATGATTGCCGTCCTGGTGAGATTATCTCTTGATTTCTCTTATTTGATAATATCCCGGACGTTTCTGGTCCATCTTGGCAAACATCTGTTCCGCTTGTTCCCGAGTCTTGAACGTAAAATTACCTTTTTTTTGGACGAAGCTGCCAGGTTTTATTTCTGTAGATTCATGATAAATTTCCCAAATCCCTCCAGCTACCGTATCTAGTTCTTCTTCGTTCAGTTCCTGCTTATTCATAGAATCGTTGTTCATTGTTTTGAATGTTGGTTAGTTCACTAGTACAACGAATACCATGTTTGAAAGGTTACATGATTTTACCCTAGTAGAAACAAAAGAAAACCCCGCTCGAAGAGATTCCTTCGGGCGGGGCTAAGTTTCTGCGTTTGCGTTACGAGGAACTCGCTTATTCTTCTCCTTCAGGAGCGGGAGGTGCCTTCGGAAGGTTCTTGTCGATATCCTCAAGGAGGTTCACCATATCCACGCCGCGTTGCGCGGAATCGTCCAGTCGGAATACAAGCCGCGGTGTATTGCGGAGCACCACCCGCTTGGAAACGAGAGACTGGACCATGCCGTGACGGGCATTGAGTTTCTCCAGAACCTGGTCGGGATGCATGCGTCCAACGACGCCGATCCAGACCTTGCCTTCCTTAAGATCCTCCGTGATTTCCACTCCGGCAACGGTCACGATCGTATCCGGAAACTCGAAGTCGCGTTGAATAACCGTGCTTATTTCACGGCGCATCAATTCATTTACCTTATCCAGTCTGCGTGTACTCATGTGGAATAGACAATCCTATTAGAGAGTCTGTTTAATTTTTTCCAAAGTATAGCATTCGATCACATCGCCTTCTTCGTATTCGTTGAAGTCGCCGAGGCGAATACCGCATTCGAGGCCAGCCTTGACTTCGTCCACTTCATCCTGGAAGCGGCGGAGCGTCGACATCTTGCCGTCGAAGATTGCCTGACCATCTCGGAGCACGCGAGCTTCGCATGTCCTCTGCACTTTGCCGTCGGAAACCATACAGCCGGCAGCACGCCCTTTATTGAGCTTGAAGACCTGCTTGACGTCGGCATGGCCGATGATCGTTTCGCGGGTTTCCGGCTCAAGAAGACCGAGCATGGTATCACGCACCTGGTCGATGAGTTCGTACACAATGGAGTAGAGCTTCACCTGCACACCTTCGCGTTTCACCATGCGAACGGCATTGGATTCCACCTTCACATTGAAACCAAGAACGACGGCATCGGAAGAGGACGCCAGCAGAATGTCGGATTCGGAAATGGGACCGGCAGCCGTTTGGATGAAATGGCACTCCACCTTCTCGGACTTAATGTCTTCGATAGCCTTTCTAATAGCTTCGACTGAGCCTTGGACGTCCGCTTTGAGCAAGAGCTTGAGCTGAACTTTCTGGGAGCCATCGCCCATGAGAGCACGGATGTCTTCCATGCGAGACTTCCTAGGTGCATTCAAACGAGTTGCGCGGAGATCAAGCTGGCGTTCTTCAGCCAACTTCTTGGCAGCACGTTCATTCTCCATTTCAACAAGTTCATCGCCGACATTCGGAGTTTCGGCAAAACCGATAATCTCCACCGGTGTTCCGGGACCGGCAGATTTGATTTTCTTGCCGCTGTCGCTGTTGAGTGAGCGGACTTTGCCTGCAAAGGGGCCGCAAATGAAAGGCATGCCTACCTTGATGGTTCCGCTTTCGACAATAGCCGTCGCAGAGCTGCCACGCCCTTGTTCCACACGGGCTTCGATGATAGAAGCCCGGCAATTAGCCTTCGGGTTAGCTTTCAACTCCAATACTTCAGCCTGCAACACAAGCAGATCAAGCAGATCGGGAATGCCTGCACCCGTCAAAGCGGATACTTCCACGCATTCAATATCGCCACCGAAATCGGTCGGCACCAAGCCTTCTTCCATCAGACCAGTCTTGGTCTTCATGGGATCTGCTGCCGGCAAATCGCACTTGTTGATGGCGACGATCACCGTCTTTTTCGCAGCTTTAGCGTGGGCGATGGCCTCGCGTGTTTGGGGCATAATGCCGTCATTGGCAGCCACGACCAGCACGACAATATCCGTCACATCCGCTCCGCGAGCACGCATTTCAGTGAAAATAGCGTGCCCCGGAGTATCGATAAATGTCAACAACTGGCCTCCGTGATCTACGGAATAGGCACCGATGTGCTGGGTAATGCCACCCGCTTCCCCTTTGGCCACACGGGAACGGCGGATGTAATCCAACAAGGATGTCTTGCCATGGTCAACATGCCCCATGACAGTAATGATAGGCGTCCGGATTTTCAGAACTTCCTTGGGTTCTTCGACAACCGGGACGGGATCGGGTTCTTTGGGAACTTCCGGCAGAGGTTTGACTCCGCCGCCTTTTTCGCGTTTTTCGCGTTCGAAGACGAATCCATGGATATCACACAGTTTACCAACGACTTCCGCATCAATTACGGTTGAGGGATTGCCGAAAATACCCAAGCCCATCAAGTCCTTGATCAAGCGAAAAGGTTTAATTCCCATCATAGCAGCCAGATCCGAAACGGAAACCGGGGGTTTAAGGTTAATGACACCCCCCGGTTCTACGACACCGGGGTTACTATCGGCAGAGGGAAGGGACGAATCAACTTCGGGAGATTCGGCAACAGGCTCGGCAGGAGTCTCTGGCTGAGGACGGGACTTCTTTTTACCCGAAAGGAGATCGAGAGCCTGCTTCTTTTCTTGTTTGACTGGAGTATCCGTGGCGGGAACCGGCGTCTCGTCGGCCGCTGCAGGTTCAACCTGCTGTTTCTTGCGAGGTCTCTTCGGCTTGGAACCGATGAGATCAAGCACTTCTTTTTCTGACTCGCGATTATCTTTTTGACCGGGCATAGATATAAAATTTTTTCTTGGAAATGCCGGTGAGGTTGTCCTCTCCGGCAGAGTTTACTGGTTCGCTACGTCGTGGACTTTTCCCATAACGGCTTCCGCTTCTTCCATGGAAATGTCAAGGTTGTCAGCGATATCGGCAGCCTCGAAGTCAACGAGGGCGGCAACCGTCGTACCACCCATGGTGGCAAGACCGTATGCGAGTTCCTCGGCAATGCCGAGCTGTTTACTCAGGGCCTTGGCTGCTTCTGCCAATTGCTTGGCAACACCGGCCTGAGGATCATACACGCGGACTTGAACATCCCAGTTCATCAGACGGGATGTCAAACGCGCGTTTTGTCCGCGGCGTCCAATGGCCTTAGAGAGGTCCCTATCGTCATTGACAATGACTAGAACCGTCTTCGTATCGGAGTTCGCGGTAATTTCACGGGGTTCCACCGGAGTCAACGCACTACGCACGAACTCGGTGGGATCTTCCGTCCATTCGAGGATGTCCACCTTCTCGTTATTGAGTTCGCGGACGATATTTTTAACTCTTGCACCACGCAGGCCAACGCAGGCGCCAACAGGGTCCACCTTGGGATCATTGCTGAAAACGGCCACTTTGGTACGGTACCCGGCTTCGCGGGCGATGCCGCGGATCTCTACCGTGTGATCGGCAATTTCCACGACTTCCGCTTCAAACAGGCGGCGGACAAGATTCGGATGGCTGCGGGAAAGAATTACTTCCGGTCCACGGCCTTCCACACGCACTTCAACGACGTAGAAACGCATCCGGTCACCGACGGAATATTCTTCCGTCGAAACCCGCTCCCGGGAGGGCATCACACCTTCGAACTTGCCCAGATCAATGTAGATATCGCCTTTTTCAAAACGGCGGACGGTACCTGTCACCAAGTCACCGGCACGATCCTTGAATTCATCGTAAAGCATTTCCTTTTCAGCATCCAAAAGTTTTTGCATCATTGTCTGCCGAGCAGTTTGGACAGCGATGCGGCCAAAATCCTTCGGAGTCACGTTCACGTCAATGATATCCCCTATAGCAGCTTCGGCATTCAAGCGGACAGCCATGTTGACGGGAATCTGATTAAACTTGTCCTTGTATTCGTCTTCCGGCACGACTTCCAAAGCCGCGACAATACGCACCTTACCCTTGTTCGTGTTGATTTCTGCGCGTAGATGCTCAATCGAATTGGCACCGGGGACCATTTTCTTGTACGCGGAAAGGAACGCGGAGGCAAGAGCCGTCAGGATTCTGTCTCGGGAAAGACCTTTTTCTCTCTCGTAGTAGTCAACCAAGGCGGTAATATCGTTCGTCATGTGCGTGAAATGCTGATTGTTAATGAGGGAGACAAAAAAGAGCGGGTCATTGACCCACCCTCCTGAATGACTCCCGGGGAATGTTTTCGCGGAGATTAGATCATGCTCCCACTAGTTTGACAAGGATAATTCCTGTCTCCCTAAACTCTCATAGACAATTATTTTCGAAATCCAAAAATACGCCCGTCAAAAGAAATCGGGGCCCTCGCCGTCAGGGGAGGATTTCCGGATTTCCTGCAATTTATCCGTGACGTCCTCCATGTCCGACCAAATATCGGAACGGATTGTAAACGGACATCCCTCAAGCAAAGACATAGCTAGGGCATCTCCCGGTCTGGAATCCAACTCCAACACCTTTCTTTCGGAGATTTCATTCTCCATTTCAACAATCATGCGACAGTAATAGATCCCTTTTTCGCTACGAACGATACAGGAACCACGCAAGCGAATCCCCATGCCCTTCATCATATCCCGCATCAAGTGGTGGGTCATCGGGCGGGGAATAACCTGTCCGGACAGATGGAGATTGATGAAGGCGCCAACAGCTGAATCAATAAAAATAACGACTGTTTTCCCCTCTCCATCCACTGGAGCAAAAAATGTAGCACAGCCGGCCGGAGTCGGCAACAAGGCAACGACGCGGACAGGAATAGAGGATGTTCCGGGATCCGGCATAGGAAAAAGATGAGGCGGAAAAAAGATTCACGCCATCAACAAGTTATGAATTCATATATCTACGTGAAACGCGAACGTATTTTTCAGCCCAGGCATGGTTTTTTACCTGGGATTCCGGGCCGAGATCCTTGACCACTTTGGCCGGAGATCCAAGAACCAGGGAATTGGGAGGAATCACCGTTCCCTTCGTTACCAGCGCCTGCGCTCCAACGACGGAACCCTCTCCGACTACGGCACCATCAAGGACAATGGCTCCCATTCCGATCAGGACGTCATTTTTGATTGTACAGGCATGCAGAATGGCGCCATGACCAACAGTCACGTAATCACCCACGATACAGCCATAGTTATCAGCCACGTGGAGGCAACTATTATCCTGGATATTGGAACACTTACCCACGGAAATATTGTTGATATCCCCCCGTAGCGTTACATTGTACCAGATACTCGCGTTTTCTTCGATATCTACCTGTCCGATCAGATCTGCGCTAGCGGCTATGTATGCCGTTGCGTCAATGACCGGAGTCTTCCCCTGATAGGATTCAATTGCCATACGCCATGGCATACTGGCAATTACCCCTGAAAGCCAGCAGAAAGATGTCCATACCTTCAAAACCGGACTATGTTTTCTCCGTCATTTCCCCGCCCAGACATCCACGGCTTTCCTCAAATATTCCACGATTGCTCTCTCACGCTCCGGCTCCATGCAGGCCCTTCAATGCTGTTCGTGCGAAAACAAAATACCGGCACAGATCCTCAAACAACAGGCAACAACGGAAAAGATACACGCACCCAACTTTCTATTTCCGGTTATATCCTCATTGCCCATAATCAATCAAGAGATAGAGCCATGGAATTTCTTCTTTCCCCGCCGCCTGGAATAATCTATGAACACACCATGAGAATTCCTTGTCCAGCCTGGTTTTTCGCAATCCTCCTGTTCACGGTTGGCACCGTTTCCGGGACACCTCCGGAACCGGCTTTGTTCCTCGTGACAAGCGCGAGATCCCAAATCGGCGTCACAGTCTCGTACGATCCGGAATACCGCTCCATCTCCTACCCCAATGGCGACGTTCCGCAATCGACCGGGGTTTGTACCGATGTCGTTATCCGTGCCATGCGCCGGCTCGGGTTCGACCTGCAAAAGGAAGTCCACGAAGACATGTCCAGAAATTTTTCCCAATACCCTAAACTATGGGGACTAAAATCCACGGACAAAAATATTGACCATCGTCGCGTCCCCAACCTCCGTACGTTCATGTACCGCCGCGGCTGGGCCATTCCCCTTTCCCCAAAATCCTCCGGCAAACAGGATCCCGGTCGCTACCACCCCGGCGATGTCGTAACTTGGTTGCTCCCGGGCAATCTTCCGCATATCGGCATTGTCTCCGACAGGAAATCACCTGAGGGAATTCCGCTCATCATCCACAACATCGGCGCCGGCACTCAGGAGGAAAACTGCCTGTTCTCCTTTTCCATCACCGGACACTTCCGCCCCAAATGGAGCAAAACGACGACATCAACACATACTTACCATGGGTGAATTACGCAATATTCCAGGCGTCGGCAAAGAAACGGAAAAAGATCTCATCATGCTGGGATTCACAACCATCGCATCCCTCAAGAACGCCGATCCCGAGGAGCTTTACGAACGCGAATGCGCCATGCGGGGAATCCGTATCGACCGCTGCCAGCTTTATGTATATCGTTGTGCCGTTTATTTTGCTTCGACGGAAAATCCTGATCCGGAAAAACTCAAATGGTGGTATTGGAAAGGATAAACAAATACCCCCTCCAACGCTTTTAATCTTCCGGAGGAAAGGCAACCGTCAGGAGCATTTTGAAATCTTCAACGGCATAAACGGAATGAGGAAGCCCCGCAGGTAGAACGATAGCCTCACCCTCACGGAGGATGGAATCCGCGCCGTTCAAAGTAATTCGGGCCACTCCATCAAGCACCTGGATCAGTTCATCGCCAATGGACGAATGCGTACTCACGCCCTCCCCTTTACTGAAAGCAAACAGAATAAGCCGAACGATTTCATGCTTCGTCAAGGTCTTGCTAACGATCTCCCCGGGAGAATAGGAGACTAATCCGGCCAGAGACAAAGCCGACCCCTCCGGTATATTTTCTAGTTCTGTTGTCATAATTTGTACTCAATGAGATTCGTGTTCCGCAAGAACTTCTCGCAAGCCCTTTCTCCGGGCCAAACACGATCTTCCAGAATGCGGAGGCCATCACTTGCGTCCGAAGTACCTCCAACGCTTTTGATTCCAATCTGCATTTCACACACTGAGACCATCCCCCAGTCGAGGATGTTCAAATCGGTGTCTGTCTTCCAGACAGACAGAATGTCAACAAATGGTTTGAGACTCTCCTTCCCATGGATTATTAAAGTTACAGTAAGAATAACCCAGCCCATATGATAGAAAGCCAACGTAAGGAAGGAACCTTCCCCAACTCCTACGACCAAACTCCCTGCTATACCGTCAAACAAGTCGCCGACATGGTGGAACTATCCACCTACACGGTTCGATATTATGAAAATGCAGGCCTCATTCCCGGAGTGGATCGTAGCGGGAGCAACGCTCGCCTATTCTCGGAATACAATCTAAACTGGTTGCGCCTGGTCCACTGCCTGCGCATGACCGGACTTCCAATCGAAGGAGTAAAACGCTACATCAACCTCTGCCTGGAAGGAGATTCGACAATTATGGAACGGGCGGAAATCATCTCCCGTCAGGAAAAAAACCTCCGAACCCAAATCCGTATGCTGAACAAGCAAATGGAAGTCCTAAAATACAAGAAGCGTTACTACAAAGAACTTCTTGAAAGCCGGGAGAACGACGTCTGCAATCCTCTCAATCACATTCCTCAGGAAGAGCCCCATATCAAACCGAACGATTAAAACAACAGTTGACTCAATCGTTGAAGGGAGAAAAGAGACAGGCAACAACAAAAAACCATCCCTTTTCCCCCTTTCTCCTATCACCTTTCAGTACTTTACTGACAAAATTGATTGCGGAGGCGTATTCCCTATCCGCTACGAGAGATCCCCACGGAACCACCCATAGATGGCCTCCCCGGCAAAACACGGTTCTTCAGCAATCGGGTTATTCTTTGATGGTAACTGATTCTTGAATCCACTTGGCAATGGCTGCCCGGTAGCTGCGAATGCCCTTCCCGGCAAAAACTCCGCTCTTAAGAAATACCGAGCCCGGACAAAGTTTCCGTAAGTTTTCCTCACAATGAGCCAAACCACCGCCGCCATGCGTCACGAACGGAATCACAGTTTTCCCGGCGAGGTCATATCCGGCGGCAAAAGAAGCAACCGGAGGAGCAATATTGCTCCACCAATTGGGAGAACCGATAAAGATAACGTCGTACTGTCCGATATTGTCTACTTTCGTCGCCAAATCGGGACGGAATCCATCCTTGATCTGCTGTTTGGCCACCTGGGTACAAGCATTGTAGTCTTGGGGATAAGCCTCCGCCGGCTTAATCTCGAACAGGGTACCTCCTGTTTCTTTCCGAATCTGTTCCGCAACAAAGCGGGTATTTCCACCCCAGGAATAGTAGGCAATCAGAATCCGGGATGATTCAACTGACACCGGAGTCCGGAGTTGTGATCGTTCCTGTCCCTGACCGACAAGGGTTGCCAGAAGAGAGGAAACGCATAAACCGAGGAATGTTCTCTTTTTCATATGTCGATATTCTATGAATGAATTGCTTAACACGGAAGACCGGGGCGCCCTCCATCATTGATCCGATCAATTCAGGCCCCCATCCCCATGGACTTAGCCTCCTCCAAGGCAGGAGATCCCTTGATGTCGCCAACTTTCCAGGCACCGATACCATAGACAACACCTCGTTCGACGGCTCCTTCCAGACAATCCAGAAATCCACGGAAGCATTCTACAGTTCGCAACATGGCCTCGCGATTATCGTCTGCGGCTGCCAGAATAAAATAAAATTCCTTGTCCCGGATATCCAGATAACGGGGAACCGTGCGGTCGATGAAGGTTTTCATCTGGGCATTCAGAGTATAGAAATAAACAGGCGTCCCCAGAACGATGACATCAGCCTTCAAGAGTTTTTCCAGCATCTCTGCCATGTCGTCCTTCTGCATGCAGACATGGGTATCGTTGCATACGCCACAACCACGGCAGTAGTTGATTTTTTTGTCAGAGAGGCGCACTTTCTCCACCCGGTGCCCGGCATCAAGAGCCCCCTGCATGAAGGCATCGCAAAGAAGATCGGAATTACCTCCTTTGCGGGGGCTAGCCGAAATAATCAAAATATTTTTCATCATCAAATCAATAGGTTAAAATTAAAGGTTGGTCATGAAGACAGTTCAAACGACCTGCTTCGAAAAGAACTCTCGTCAGTACGTACATATTAAAACAATCCATGGTCTTTCTGAATTTGGAGATTGATAAGAACCAGTCACCCAAGGCGGAACCCGCCCTGTATCCGACCGGACTTTAACTCTATCAAAAAACCTACAGTTACTCTAATGGAAGATTTTTTTCACTCTCCTCTGAAAAAATTTCATCAAGAAAATCTATACACTTATTTCGAATAAGTTATGAAACAAAAAAAATCATTTGCCCTTTCATGAAAGTAAATGGAAGACACATCGAAAAGAAAAAGCATCCACCTTCTAGCCTGTTTTCCCGCCAATCCACCTTGATCAATCGCAGAGCCCCCCCCCGTCACCACAACCACTAGTTCATCTTGTCGAGGACTGGCATCCAACCCCGCCTATCCGGATGGAACAGATAGATTTTTCCCAATGCCAGAGACACATAAAAACTCTCTTTACTGTTCCCTTCCCCTTTGAATAGATGAACCCTTCTAGCAGGAGAAGAGGATACATGAATCCACTTTTTCTTGGGGCGAGTCGGATTATAGAGGCTTGTGACTTCAATTCCATCCTTGGTAAACGTCCACTTTTCATCATTCTTTTCCGTCTTCCAGTTTCCCAGCAACTCGCCGTACGGACAAGTATCCTTCCTGGCAATCGGGCGATTCCCCAAAACTCCAATATAATCATTCAGTGCCTTAAGTTCATCCGCACTAGCACCCTTTTCCAATAAAACAGGGATTTGCTTGACGAGGTAGGCCACGTAATTCGTTGTAAGGTCTTTTGTCTTCCGGGAGCATTCATCCACAAAGCGCCTGCGTATTGTCCCTAATTCAGTTTCACAATTCGCCCCCTTGCGCGACGGAGCAATGCGAGACATGGGCAATGAAAACACTTTAGACCTTTGCATTAAGTTATTCTCATCCAGGTAGAACCAAAGACGATCACCATTGTTGAACACAAGGACTTCGGAATCAGATGATTTTAGATCCACCTGAAATTTTTCCACGGAACCGTCCGGAGAGCGGGAAACCATCACCATGTCCATATTTAGAGTATGCGACCAATCTCCTCCCCAACCTGAAGCCATGAAGTAAGAAAAATTCTTTTCCGCACTATTCCCCCACACATATGTACCGTTCGTCAACGAATCGTAATAGTCCTTGACCTTCTTGGCCGTTGCAAAGTCGGAGGAATTCAGACATTTCTCCTGTAACTTTTTCAATTCAGCCAAATGAGCTTTCGTCAGGTCTGCACAGATATGCCGACATTTACGGCGGTACGTTTCGTCGAGAGACTGGACAGAGGCAGGAAGATCCGCCCCCAGACAGCTCATCACGAAACAAAAGCATATCACTTTGAAAATTGTCCTGTAAAAAAACATTGTGTTGTTTTATTTATGGACTTATTTCAGAAGAGAAGTCAACACCATTATTGATCCCAGAAAAGAACAAACGCCCCCCAACAAGACGCACCTGACCAAAGAGCAAGAACAATGCCGATCATAGCATAGCTCTTACCAGTCGGTTTGCCTATGACAAGAGAATGCTCTAAAACTTCCCTACCGCATCTTTCCTTCCAGGTCGATCGTCCCCGTCTCCGGCGCATCTACCCTTTGATAAACACGGACATAATCAACTTCGAAAGTCGCCGGCCACTTGATCTTATCCAATTTGCCTCCCGCCTTGCCAAGGGCCAAATTCAAAATAATGGCCTGCGGCTGATGAAAGGGATTCTCCTGCTTCTCAAACAAGGCATTCTTCGTTTTGTCTAACATAGTGCGGTTCAAAAGAATGTCATCTACGTAGAGAGAAATGGAATCCTTATTCCAGTCCATGCGGAAAACATGGAATTTACTGTCCCACAGCGGATCCTTCTCCCTCAAGCGATCCACAGGTGTCCTTGTTGTACTCCATTGTCCTATAGACTTCCTCTCCGATGCCCAGCACAAATTGGCCAGATACGTTCCCTGATAGTATTCCATAATATCGATCTCGCCACAGCTCGGCCATCGTTCCGTGATCCCCACCGTCCAAAAAGCAGGCCACATTCCCTCCACGGGCAGGAACCTCCCCCTGCATTCGAATCTGCCGTAAAGCCAGGCAAACTTTTTTTTCGTCGTCAGGGAAGCAGACGAATACTCCGCCTGCTTGCGATTGAGATGCCAGCTTTTACTCTCCTTTTTGTATCTGGGGTTATTGATTTTTTCCTTCCTTCCTTCTATGACAAGGTTCCCTCCCTTGCAAAAGGCATTTTTTGCCTGGTACCACTGGGGTTCCTCATTCCGCACAAAGCCTTCCTCATAATTCCATTTTTTCGGATCCGGGCGGCCATCTTTGTCAAATTCATCATTCCAGACAAGTTTCCAACCTGTGTAGTCGGCTTTTTCCACAACCAGAGGCGCCTTTTTAGTCCCCTTGTCCTGATTGATAAAATCCTCGGCCAGAGAGGAATATCCCATCGCCGTTCCCAAAAGAGCTATCATCCATAACATTTTCATTCTACACTATCATACGGCGTCAAAAGATCCGATTTTACATTTTCCTTCCTTTTTCTGCACATCAAGAGAGAATCCGGGGCTCATCGGTATACGATCACTCTGTCCTTGATCCCCGGATAGAGTTTGTCCGCCTGTGGATAATTCTCACGAATTGGAACCGGCGGAAGAAATTCACTCTGCGTACCTTTGATCTCTATCGTCCCAGCCTCCGAATCAAGAGTGATAAATGCGAAAAGGGGGTGCTTATACTCAGCCATATGTCCGTTGGAGAACGCAGCTGCATGTCCGATCCAAAAGTAGGAAGCACTATTAATCTGAATATATTGAACTCCTTCGATAACTTTGTGGTTGTCGATATGGTGATGCCCGCAAATACTGGCAATGATTTTGAATCCTTCCGGTTTGACGGCATTCACCTCTCGGATGATCCGTCGTACATCCCCGGTACTGGAAGAACAGGGGGCCTGCCAAATGTCATCGAAGGCCTCATGGGAAAACAGAATGGACGGCTTGCGCGTTCCGAGCAGATCCTTTTTCAACCACTCGAGTTCGGCATCGCTTAACAACTCGTTGACAACCGGCAAGCCTTCCCGCTTCGAAGGCCGCTTGTCGTAAAATCTCCCTCCCTGCTTGAAGTAGTTGGCATCCAGCACGACAAAATGGTATCCGTCCACGTCAAAGGAATAGAAATTCCCCGGCATCTGCAGTTGCTTCACCAGAGCTCCTTTGTCGCCTCCGTCCATTTCGTGATTGCCTAGAACATGGTACTTTTTCCCTGGGAAACGGTTCCAGACTTCCAGCATAGCCTCCACATCCTCCGGTTTGCCATGAGTCATATCCCCGAGCTGGATAATAAAGTCCGGCCTCTTCTCAATAGCCTTGTCAATAAAGATTCCCAACCGTCTCTCCGCATCCTTTTGAAGACCTTTGTGAATATCGGAGATAATGCCGAATGTCACCTTTTTACCCTTCCCTATGTCGGGAACAGTTCCTGCGGACAGACTGGCAACAGCCGGGAACAATAGTAATTGCCCTAAAGCGGAGATAAATTGACGACGGGAAGTATCCATATAAAAATCAGGGATTTCAGATACTTACGTCCCACCAATCTCCAAAATTTCATCACCTTCGACATTTACATTTCCGTTATCTGCTCGACTCTAGAAAAAGCACTCGCCCTCCTACACATTCTGAAATCATCCGCCATACAGGCGCCCTCCTCAAGAAATTCATATTGACGAAATACCCCTGCCAATGGATAAAACCAATATTCAGGCATAATTTTCTGCCTTCGCATGACATGGCAAAATAAAATGCCACGCAGTACCGATTTTAAAAAAGACTCCAATCATGAAAGCCATCATTCCCCTTCTTGCTGGCGCCCTGTTCGCCATCTCAGCCACCGCACAGCCCCAGGAGGCCAATTCCATCAATATCATGGGGTTGAAGATCTTGCAAAGTCTTGTACCTCCAGGAAGCAGTACCAATATCACCGTTTCTCCCTACTCCATCGCTGACATGCTCCATATCATCCGTCTGGGCACTCAAGGTACCACCCGTACGGAGCTAGACGCCGTGCTGGGAAATTCCGAACAATTCAATACAACGCGAACTGTCCTGAACAAAGCTCGGCCTGTCAAACAATCCTTTATATCCAGCACCTTCTCCAACAAGAAAGAATCCCCCTTCACTCTGATTTCGGCACGAAAACTATTCGTCGACAACCACTTCAAGATCAACAACGCCTACACTAACCAATTCGAGGAAGAAGTCATTGCTCGGCAACCCTTCTTTGAAAATCAGGAGCAGGCCAGAATCTCCATCAATCAATGGGGAGCTAAGTCAACCAACAACTTGATCAAAGAAATTATCCCGCCGACAATGGATCTGAGTCAATCCAGAATCATTGCCGCCAATGCCCTTTATTTTCTGGGAAAATGGGAAGTGCCATTTAAAAAATTCGCTACGACTAAACAGGATTTCCTTACTCCTCAAGGGAAAACGACAGTCGATATGATGTCTGACAAAAGAATCATGCCCTACAAAATGATCCCCGGAGTAGGAACCAGCATCTCTCTTAGTTACAAATGGCTTCAAGAGCCCGGTTCTCCCGAGCCCGTTTTCATCGCTGTCCTTCCCGAATCCAAAAAAACAATCGGAGACTTTTTGGGCGCACTCTCTCCCCGGCAACTTGAACAATGTATCCCGGACCAAAAAGAATTAGTGCTCCTCGGCCTCCCGAAATTCAAAACGGATGGGGATTCTCTCTCTATCAATCCAGGTTTACAGAAAGCGGGTCTCCATGAATTATTCATCGAAGGAAAAGCCGACCTCAGCCTCATTTCACCAACTCTCCTTCATCTGGTCAACGTATTGCAGAAATGTTTCGTCAGTGTCGATGAAGAAAAAACGGAAGCTGCCGCCGTTACAGCAGGGATCATAGACGAATGCATTCCCGTAAGCGAACCACCCTTCAAAACACTCACCTTCGACCGCCCCTTCCTGTGGTTCATCTATGACAAAACAACGGGAAGTATCCTCTTCATGGGCGTCCAGAACAATCCGGGGGAAAACGATGCCAGCCGCGATTCTGAATCATTGCCTCCCTACATCCAAAATAAATAAGCCCAGCCGGCTTTGACGAAAACCAGCACGATGTTAATCGCAAAGCCCACCTTGATCATCATGGATTGAGGCACTTTGCCCGTAGCAAAAGCCAAGGCGTTGGGTGGCGTCGATACCGGCAGCATGAATGCGCAGGAAGCTCCCACACCAATCAGCAACACGAGAGGTTCCGCCGGAATCCCCATCTCGGCGGCAACGGTCACCATCAGGGGGCAAACGAGTGCGGCAGATGCCGTATTCGAGCAAAACTCCGTGAGCATCGTGATAAACAGGCTCACAATCAGGAAGAGTACAATCAGGCTTTGCCCCGTCCCCAGCACGGCAACTTGGGAAGCAAGAAACTGACCTGCTCCCGTCTTGATCAATATCGTACTCAAAGTGATGCCGCCACCAAAAAGCAGAAGAACGCCCCAGTCCGTGTTTTTGACAATTCCCTGCCAGTTGATCAAGCCGCACACAGGAAGCAACACCACGGCGCACAAGGCAATCAGAGCATCAATAGATGGGATTCCCCCCGGTACAAGGCCGGAAATAAAACCGCTAAACATCCAGCACAGGGCAATGACGGTGAAAACTCCCAGCACGCGTTTCTGCTTGGCATCCAGGTTGCCATGTCCTGCAACGGCACTTGCCTCCACCACGTCATCGGGCGATTTGATTTTCAGAGAAAGACAGGGTTTGAGCATCACCCACATCAATGCAAAGACCACCACGGAAAAGACACAGGCCACCGGAACACCAATCTTGAGCCAATCCGCAAATCCCATGTGCAATTCCCGGGCTGCAATCGCATTGGGAGGTGAGCCAACCAAGGTTCCCATCCCTCCGATGGAGGCACTGTAGGCCACACCCAACACGGCGAAAATCCAGGTCGATTTATACTTGCTTTCATCCACTTCACCCAAAAGACCAATAACCAATGGCAACATCATGGCCGCCGTTGCCGTGTTGGACATCCACATCGACAAAAAGGCCGTCGCGGCAAAAATCAACCCAAGAGCCAAGCCCAGATGGCCCCGCGAAAACCGCAAGATTTTACCCGCGAGCCAGGTGTCAATTTTCTGCTCATGCAAGGCTCCCGCCAGCACAAAACCACCAAAAAACAGAAAGATCGTCGGATCCGCAAAACCCACCATAGCCGATGCCCCGGGAAGAATCCCCAGGATCATCGCCAAAATCGGTACCAGAAGGGCAGTAATCGTCACATGAACCGCCTCCGTCAGCCACAAAATGCCAATGAAGACGAGGATAGCAACACCTTTGGCCGCATCGCCATCCAGAGGGAGCCATTTGAGGAGTGCCAGAAAGAGAAGCACATCGCACAGGATGATTGCATACTTGCGGTGCCCTTTCTCCGTATCCTTCGTATCATGCTGAATAGTAGGTACTTTTTTCTTCATAGCCCATGTTGTCCTTCTCTTCTAAATCCTTGCTGTCAGCAGTCCGGGGGAGAGCTGGTATGGTTCACAGTAGCAATCTTCAAGCAGCAGGTCAATAAGCCCTCGTGCCTAAAATGCCATTTCTCGGCCCTGCCATTCTTCTAAAAATTTCGGCATCTTCTTGACCTCCTCAAAAAAACAGATAATAAATCATTTAACATTCAACTTAAATGTAAAATGAGTACGGAAAGCAGTTTACAAAATACGCTCAAGGCATTAGCCGATCCCACGCGAAGAGAGATTCTGGAGATTTTGAAATCCGGGCGCCAATCAGCAGGAGACATCGGCAAACGCTTCAACATCACCGGTGCTGCCATCTCCCGCCACCTTTCCGTTTTAAAGGAAGCGGATTTAATCCGCGATGAACGAGAGGGCAAATTTATCTTCTACGAGCTCAACCTGAGTATTATGGAAGAGCTTCTCACATGGTTTGGCAACTTCCAGTCCACACGGCAGAGCAAACAATCCCAGAGTAAAGGATCTTCCCGTCCTGAACCTCAACACTAATCTCTCCCATGGATGAGCTTCAATCCCCTCAGCGCCCTTCACTCTTCAAGGGTGGCCCCATCCTGACCGAACTTACCATTGCGCTTTTGCCCTGGGTCTTCCTTGCCATCATCTACAAGGAACTTCCTGCCCAGGTTGCCGTCCATTTCAACGCCGAGAGTATTGCCGATCGCTATGCCTCCAAAGAGAGTTGGGAAGTGTTGTGCCTCCCCTCCGTCGGTTTTATTGGATTCATCATCGGACGCTTTATTCGTTTCATGTGCATGCTCTCAGGCCGTTTCGATAAAAAGTTCTGTAACGCCAAACCTCTAGAGCGTTTTTGCACCTACACAGAACTCTTCTCGGTGAGTCTGTTATCCGGCACAGCCCTTTACCTTTTGCAAAGCTGCAGAGCCTCATTGGAAACGATGAATATTGAGTTACTCCTGCGTATCTTCGTAGCAGCCATCTCAATTCTTTTCATCCTGGTCGGGAATCTCTGTCCAAAAATACGCCCCAACAAATGGTTCGGAATCAAAACTCCCCGGGCATTTTCCAGTCCGAATGCCTGGAATAAAGTTCAGAGCGTCGGAGGAAGACTCATGTTCTGGTGCGGTGCCTTCAACCTGCTAATTGCCTGTGTTCCTTTTATTCCCACAGGAATAGTAGTGACCTGCAGTTGCATCACCATGGTCCTCATGCTGTTTGCCATCTTCCTCTATCGCCCTAAAATGTGAGCAAGGAGAAATCGGAGCCAAGCCTCGAGTCTGACAACTCACTCCATCGCATTGGGACCCAGCACGGCAGTCTGCCCTGAACCGTAACAGTACACGTCGTTCCAACCCAAGAGATTTTCTAAACAGAGGGACACGCTGGCCGTACTGAGAAGGCGAGGTAGCATTGCCCCAATCCAAGACAAAGCCAATCTTTCTAAGAACAGAAAAAATGAAAGTAATTCCTCAATCAAGACGTATCATCTCATCATCAACTCTTTCTCCTCCTTTGATTCTCCTATGAAAACAGCTGTTTTTGCCCTATGCCCCTGCCTTCTTTTATCCGCCTTCGCTCAGACTTCCCCTTCCGCCGGAAATAAATCCGGCAATCCCGCTTCCACTCAAATTGCAGACCTAGCCTCGCAGGTCATTGCTCCGGATTGGGATCGATTGAAGCCGAGTCCTCTCACAGGAGAATGGGAACGGGGCGTGCAAGGAATGTTGTTAAACGCCAATAAATTCGCCCTCAACACTTGGTATCACGATCGCAAGGGATTCGACAAACAGGATAGTCCCTACCTGGATTTCAAAGGTCGTGCCGAAGCACAAATCCGTCCCGTAGCACACCAGGTATTCGGATTGGCGACATCCTTGAAATGGAACCTCTACGATCCTGTCATCACCGGGATCTCCCGCGAAGAAGCCACCCGCCGCACCATCCGTATGATCAGCTCTCTCGCCCACCACCACAAAGCCAATCAAGGTAAAACCGGTTGGGGAGATGCATGGCAAAGTGCCCTGTGGGCTAGTCAGGCCGCCCTGGCAGGATGGTTTCTTTGGGACGAACTGGATGCTTCCACGCGCATGGAACTTGCCCGTATGACCGATCACGAAGCCGACCGCTTCATCAACTACAAAACGCCCTACTACCGCGACAAAACAGGCAAAATCATCACACCGGGCGACAGCAAAGCAGAAGAAAACGCCTGGAACTCCACCATCCTTGTTGCGGCCAACGTCATGATGCCGCACCATCCCAACTGGCAAAGATGGAACGACAAGGCTATCGAACTTCAAGCCTCCGCCTACTCCGCCCCCGGCGACTGGAATCTCCCGGGATCAATCAATGGATTCCCCTTCAGCAAGTTGAATGGCAGCAATATCGATCCGGACGGCACCGTCATCAACCACAACATCCTGCACCCGGACTACATGACAGCCATCATGGGCAGCGCCACTAATGCCTGGATCTACTGCATCGGCGGCATGAAATCCCCGAAGGCTTCGCTTTTCAACGGCAACAGGGTCTATCATGCCCTCACCGATTTGCTCGTCAAGGATGGCAAAACCATGTACGTCTCCAACCAGGGGCAGGCCACAGCTACCATGTACTACCCTCAGGGCAACGACTGGGGCAACAATCGCCAGGCAAACTACTGGCTCATGGACATCATGGCGGATCTCTTCCACTGGGACACCCAATCCTCTATCAAAGGCCATGATTGGGCTCGTGCCCGCCAACAGGAAATGCAAGCCATGCAGGCCCGCACGACCACAGGCCAATACTACCAGAAGCGCGACGAAGACACCTTCCCCTCCCGGGAAGAATGGATTTCCTACCACCTCGCTTTCGGCTACATCGGCCTCTGGCTCCACCAACACCAACTCGTCAAATTCACCGACGAGCCTCTCAAAGCACCAGTTGCAAGGTAAAGGTGAATAGTATCGTGTCCTCCTTGCCTCTTCTGGCAAGGAGGACACTACTTAACAACTAGTAATTTACATTAAGCATATTACAGGTTTCAATCCACGTGTGATTCACACGAACCTGTCCAAGGAAGAGCATCAAGGACAGGAACAAGTATGGAGGCTCAGCAAGGGAATGTCACTCGCAAACCTCCCCATGTCCCCCACAAGCCAACATTCCTGTAGTATAGTTATAGAAATTATATTCCTGTACAATGTTAATGAAATTCTAGTTTGATAATTCTCATTGACAAGTATCGTAAATCGACGTAAGGTACGCCCAACGGAACAAAAAAGGTAAGGTACTACGAATACCTTACCTCAATGTTCCAACAACCAGATCTCGAAGACGAGTATTGGCGTCAGTTTAGCTCTGGAGCTAGACACCTTATATGGGCTCATCATGATGATGTCAACTTGGAATCGGGATCAAGTAACTAAGATATTCATCATGAACATCGCATATAAATTGAAAAGGAAGCCGTGGTGCTACATAGTAACCTCCACTCTCGAAATTGACTCCATCTATGTAGCCGGGGGAGATATCATTCCCGGGCTTTACAAGAAGGAGGTACTCCATGACTATGTCAAACAGGGGGGGATCATATACGTCAATATCCCTGATTATCCGAAACTCATCGCTGCTACCAGTGCACGAGGAGAAAAATACGTCCGTTCCGCACCTAACGATACCCCAAATGATAATCTCCTGAAATTGCCTTGCATCTAAGGTCAATCGTTTGACACATTGTTATTGAAAGGCCAGTGCTGTTGAGAAGATAAACTCAACAGCACTGGCATAGCCCATTTTTAGAAATAAGCCAACTTCCACAAATTTGTCTCGTTTCCGGATGCAAGAGAGACTAAAGAGTAAGGAAATTACATGACCATGGAAACGCCCGAAGGACATTCAGAGGCTCAGAAGCAGCCAATCGTACCACAGAAGACAAACGGAATGTGCATAGCGGCATTCGTCCTGGCTCTTGGAGCTATTCTGACTGCTCCATTCGTCATTCCTGGCTTTCTGGCAAGTATTCTCGCCCTTGTTTTAGGTATTCTCGGTATTAAGAAAGCAAAACGGGAAGGCCATTCGGGAGAAACTCTCGGAATGTGGGGTATTGTCCTCTCCTGCCTGTCCTTGCTGGTTAGTTTGACTCTGGCCGGAATCGCCACGTGGTTCTTCCTCGAACTGAAAAAATCTGACGAATTCAAGCAAGAGATCCAGGAACAAATCGAGCACCAGAAGGGAATCGATCCGGAAGGAGCCAAAAAAGCCGAAAAAATTTTCCATTTCCTCGGCCTGGATTAATAAACAAAAAATCGAAGTAGAGCATTCTTCGGTCAAGAATTTTCCGTCATCGTACCGTCATTCGGAGCCGATGCCGCGATTATTCAGGATTTTCTTTTCTTGATTCCCATTTGAACCTTGATTGCCTGTCTGATGCAGGTTTATGGTTACTACCTAGGTATTCTCTAAATCGCCATGTCCCGCTTTTTCATTCCCCTTCTCCTTGCCACGCTAGTACCACTGTTCCCCGTCTCAGCGGAAAGAAATCCGTTTGGCTCAACAGTCAACGGTCCGACACGAGACCAAATCATCCCTCTCCAGAAAAAAGACATTAAAACTCCGGTTATTTCCCCCCAAGAAGACGGAACGTTCCTCCTGACAGCCGATAAAGCCCAGCTTCGAGGAGAGGGAACCATCGAACATGAGTACGGATTTCCCACCATTGGCGTATTCAAAAAGCGAGGGAATCAGGCTGGCTGGTTACTGAATGTTCCCAAGGATGGCACTTACATAGTCGAAGTCCAATACACTTGTCCTCAAGGAACCCATGCTCCATCCTCCCTTGTCGATGTCCGATCGGGGAACAAAGTATGCCCGTGGGATATCGTTCTTACAGGCGGTTCATGGCAGCATTTTGTCAAGCGCCACATCGGCAAGATCCAACTTTCGGCAGGAGAACAGCCTTTCATCCTGACTCTCACTGACAACTACGGTATCAACATCGGCAATATCCGTCTCATTCCAGATCCCGGGTTGGAAGTAAAACCCGACAAGACCGGAACATTCACACTTCTTCCCGAAACGGCCGACCTCACAAAAGCTTCATGGAGTAGTTCCAAAAACATCATCGTCGGAACTTATGGGATTGCCTGGATTGTCAATTCCCCCATTCCGCAACGCTACCGAGTCATTCTCAACGGAGCAGTTCCCAGCGGTGCCGAATTTGAACTTTCCTGCGCCTCTCTCTCTACGATTGTCAACATTCCCTCTACAGGAAGCTGGGATAATTTCAAGGAACAAACAATCTCCACGATCACGCTCCCTGTAGGCCCCACCACTATTTCGCTGAAAAAAAAGAATGGAGGTTTGGATATTCGATCCGTCACCCTTCAGCCGACAGGAGAAAACTTGAATGCCAAAGTTAAGGAATTGGAAACCAAACCGCTCATCGGCATGGACAAGGAAGACATGGATCTCCTCTGGGGCGGAAGTGTCGCAAAAGGTTCCCAAGATTTTTTGAAACTTCACGGAATCAACGAAGCCGAGACCGATTTTTACAAGGGGATTGAACTTTCCTGTAAAGCCTATCAGTGGCCATTGCCGGACATGACTGTAACGGGCGTTTTCATGGACGGAAAGTGTATCAACCTGATTGTGAAAATGCCCAATCAAACATTCGCAGCATCCAAAACCCTCCTCGCGAAACTCCTTCCCGGCGTTGCTTTTGCCTCTGCTCCCACTACAACCGAACCTCCTTATATCGTCCCGTCTAAAGACAATACCTATCAGTTCCTGTACTGGGGGGACTGCTTCGAACTCCGGGCTCCCAACATCGTCAATGAGGCCAGGGAATCCGCCGAGAAGGAATTCAAAAACACTATCGGTAAAGTCCGTCTGGGCATGTCCCTGAGCCAGTTGAAAGAAATCCTGGGAGAAGGAAGACCCCGCAGCGATTTTGATGCAGAACGCTCCGGCCCCGGTGACATCGATCAAAACCTTTACAAAGGAATCACTAAACGCTGCAACGGAAACATCTGGGGATACCCCGAGAAGAAGGACTTCTATATCACAGCCATCCTGTTCCAGGATAAGTGCATAGAATTCGATATCAGCCAACGTGGAGGATTCACAACCGAAGAGGCCCTCTCCCTCGCTCAAACCTTCATCCCCGGCGTCCAATTCAATGTGACACCCGCCCGGATGCAACCCCAATATGCCTACTACTCCACCAATTATGGCAAGGGTTACAAGATGCAATATCGCGGGGCCTTCCTTGAATTGAAAGCATCCGCCCTTTTGAAAGCCCTGCTGCTGGAGGAATTGGGAATCGTCAGCAAAAAGCCGGTTCTTCCAGGAGCAACCGACAGCAGTGCCTCCCCCTCTCTCAAGCAATCGTCCCTGGCCCTGACCAATCTACTCCAGAAGAGCCCCCTGTTGAAAAACACACCCATTTTCGGGAAATCCGCTGAAGCAGTGGATTCCATCCTGGGCAAATCGGAAGAGATCGACCCCAGCCTCACCATCCAGCCGACTCGCGTCTGGGAAATCAAGAACAGTACCTTCCGCCTGACCGGAACATTCTCCAAAAAGAACGGAAAGGACATTCTCAATAGCATCTCCATTGTCGACGAATCCGGAGCGATCACCCCGGCTGTCGCCCTTTTTGTTGCCAGGAAACTGATTGCGCCCTACACGACAACCCCCATCTCCAGTGCCCAGATGAACGCTGCTTTCACCCTGACATCCTCGGACCCGCAGCAAAGATTTACCCTCGAATGGATCCCGGACAAAAACAACTCCGGCATCATGCGCATCGCCGACAAGGATTAATATCCCTCATGCACATCCCGAGCATGTCGGAAAATTCACTGCCATACAGAAACGCTCCGAATGCAAAATTGACGGTCCGATCGAAGAACTCTCCTGGATTGAGGACATCAAGTGCCAATTCCAGGGGAGTTCTATCCCACAATTATCACACCCTGCGCAACCGTTCCGTCCCGGTCGATATCTTCCCCCGTTCCCGGAATTCCTATCCCTTGTGAACCCGGCATCGCCTTGGGCGACCCCGAAATACCCGGGGTCCCCTCGGTCCGCAAGAAGCTACAGTTCCCTATGGAACACCCTGTAGCCTCTTGCTGAAATGGTTAATTTTCTGTCTCCAACGTTTTTCCCCCTTGCTTTTTGGAGAAGCCGGACTAGATTGAATCCACCAAACATAGGATGTTTGGAACTTTCCCTCATTAACAAGGAGCAAAACATGGATATCATTCACGACAATGCCGCTGACCTCAGCGTGTTGAACGGCAAGACGATCGCAGTACTCGGATACGGCGCCCAGGGACGCGCCCAGGCGCTTTGCATGCGCGACTCCGGCGTAAACGTCATCATCGGCGTCCGCCCCGGCAAATCCTTTGACGCAGCAACTCAGGACGGGTTCAAAGTCATGAGCGTCGCCGACGCCGTCAAGGAAGCCGACATCATTCACATCCTTCTTCCGGACGAAATGCACGGCCCCGTGTTCGAAGCCGAAATCAAGCCGAACCTGACCGCCGGCAAGGCTCTCGCCTGCTCCCACGGTTTCGCTTACGTGTTCAAAACGATCGTTCCTCCCGCCGACGTCGACGTCATCATGGTGGCGCCCAAGGGTCCGGGAACTGAAGTCCGCAAAGTGTTCGAACAAGGTTTTGGCTGCCCCGGCCTGATCGCCGTGTTCCAGGACGCTACAGGCAAAGCCAAAGACATGGCTCTCGCTATGGCCAAGGCCGAAGGACTCACACGCGGCGGCGTTCTCGAATGCACCTTTGAACAGGAAACCTACGAAGATCTCTTCGGAGAACAAAACGTCCTCTGCGGCGGCATGGTCGACCTGATGAAGTATGGTTTCGAAACACTTATTGAAGCCGGCTATCCGGCTGAAATGGCTTATTTCGAATGCATCCACGAAGCCAAGCTCATCGTGGACCTCATCTACGAAGGCGGCATCCAGAAGATGAACTCCGTCATCTCCAACACCGCCGAATGGGGTGAATACTACAATGGACCGCAGATCCTGACCCCCGACGTCAAGGAACGCATGAAGGAATCCCTCAAGCGCATCGAAAGCGGCGTATTCGCCAAGGATTGGCTGGCCGAAGCCAACAGCGGAGCCAAGGTTCTCCAAGCCAAGAGAGCAGAACTCGGACAGCATCCTGCCGAAGTCGTCGGCAAGAAGATCCGTAGCTTGTTTGAAAAACACTAAACCATTCTGTCGCCTTACTGACGCTGCCGCCGGTTCCGGATTTGGTCCGGCGGCAGTTGCCATCCCGACAACCAAGCCTATGGACAGGGAATCCGCCGATTCGGTTATCAATGTGGAAAATGCAAATGTCTTCCTGGGAGGACGTGAAATTCTGCATGATATCTCCTGGCAGGTCAAACGCGGCGAACGCTGTTTTATCCTCGGAGCCAATGGAGCAGGTAAAACGACGCTCGTCAAAATGCTCATGGGATATGCCTGGCCGCTCTACGGAGCTAAAGTCCAGGTCCTAGGCAAAACATTCGGCAGTATCAACCTGTCGGAACTCCGTAAATCCATCGCCTGGGTTAGCCCGTTCATGCACCAATGGCTTGCCGACCGCGAATGGACAGGGCTGGAAATGGCCCTCTCCGGGCTGGACGGAACCATCGGCCTGTTCCGCAGCACAAGCAGGGAAGAAAAAGACCGAGCGCGCAGCATCATGCAATCGCTTAAGGCGGAGCACCTCCTTGACCGTGCCGTTCACATCATGTCCTCCGGGGAACAAGTCAAGGTCCTTATCGCCAGGGCATTGATGACCGATCCCGAGCTCGTCATCCTTGACGAACCCAGCGTTTATCTCGATATCGCCGGAAGGGAATTCCTCCTCAATACCATTCAAGAACTTGCCGAATCCCGACCGGAACTTACCATTGTTTTCATCACCCAGCGCATCGAAGACATCCTGCCTTCTTTCACTCGCGGCATGATCCTCAAATCCGGTGCCATCTGCGCGGAAGGCTCCCGTGACGAAGTCCTGACCGAGGCCAACCTCCATACCGCATTCGATCTCAACATCCGGCTCATCAAAACGGATCAAGGCCGTTTCTGGACAGTCATCGAATAATCCTCTCCCTGCCCCTCCCTTCGCGTATGGAATTGAAAAAACCCGTTCGTATCTCCCTCTCCCGGCAAGTCCTCAATGCCATGGAAGGATTGATCCGGGAAGGCCGCTGGGCCGTCGGAGACCGGATTCCCGCCGAACCGGAACTGGCAAAATCCTTCTCCGTCAGCCACAATACCATCCGCGAAGCCCTGCAGTCCCTGATTCATGCCGGAATTCTGGAAGCACGCCCCGGAGACGGTACCTACGTCATCGCCAATGATCGTTTCGCCGTTGCCATGAACAACAAATTGCGTGAGGCGGAACTCCACCAAATCCTGGAAGCGCGACGGGCTCTCGAAAAGGAAATAGCCAGGCTCGCCGCCGCCAACCGCACGGATGCCGATCTCCGTCAATTGGAACAGGACTGGCAAACCTGCCAGGCTCGCTCCGGCCAGGGCATCGAAGACGATATGCGCTTTCATGCCTCCGTCGCCGCCGCCACCCACAACCCTGTCCTGGCGGAATTATACCGCGTCATCGTCAGCTATCTCCAGGACAATCTGGAACACATCCTGGCAGAAAAACAATACGATGCCGGAGCCATGCAATTGCATGCCGACCTTCTGGACGCCATCCGCAGCCACGATGCCGACACGGCGGAAGCCATTATTGTCCGCATCGTCGAATTCGATGCCAGTACCATCGCCGGTCAATAAGCCATGTCTCCGGCAGGGTACCAGGTAGGTGCGTGTCTCTGACATGCCCTTTCATAAAATTTTCAACGCTACACCGGATTGTCTTGTCTAAGTATTTGCCTCCTGATAGGGAGGTATCCCTTAATCATCTCAAATCATCAATACAACTATGAAAAAATTCATCGCTATCGCCGTTTGCGCCTGCGCCCTGGGTCTGAATGGTTTCGCCGCTGACACTCCGGCCGGCGACACCCCCGCCAAATGTGACCAAAACTGTCCCAAGGCATGCAAGGATTGCGAAGGTTGCAAGGATTGTAAAAAAGCTAAAAAATGCGACAAAGCCAAGAAGTGCGACAAAAAAGGCGAATGCCCGAAGAAGGCTGAAGCCTGATCTTGCCGCTTCCGTCCAATCCGGAATCCGGAGTCAAAGGACGCCACCAAGCTCCCAAACTGCAGCAATTTCGATTGTTGCAGTTTTTTTGTATCCGACGCATTTCGCGTCACGGAATAAATATCACGGCACATTCGTCTTCAGGAAAAGACATGTAAGAAATACATGCGTCTTACCGTAATTCTTTGTATGAATAGACTCCTTGCCCCCCTTACCGCCGCCACTGTCTGCCTTCTGGGGCTTGCCAATACTTGGGGAGAAACTCCCTCCTCAAAACCAGCCGTTACCCCGACTCCCCAGCAAAGAGAATGGGCTGAGCAGGAACTGGGAGTCATCATCCACTTTGACATGCCCACTTATGTGCCTGGTTATAATTGGCGCCAGTTCGGCACTCATCCGGCTCCATCCGTCTTCAACCCGACCCATCTGGATACCGACCAATGGTTGAAAGCAGCCAGGGACATGGGAGCCAAATACGCGGTGCTCGTCGCCAAACACTGCTCGGGCTTCAGCCTCTGGCCAACCAAAGCCCACGAATACAGCGTCAAAAATTCACCTTGGAAAAACGGCAAGGGAGACATCGTCGCCGACTTCGTTCAATCTTGTCGGAAAATGGGGATCAAACCCGGCATTTACGCCAGTACGGCTGCCAACGGGTACTGTTACGTAGACAACCCCGGCAAAGTTCAACCCGGAGCCAAAATCACCCAGCAGGATTACAACAAAATTGTAGAAACCCAGCTCACGGAACTGTGGAGCAACTATGGCAAGCTTTTTGAAGTCTGGTTCGATGGGGGAGTCCTCCCCATTTCGGAGGGCGGCGCCAATGTCTCTGCCCTCCTGAAAAAGTACCAGCCCGATGCCATCGCCTTCCAGGGACCGGAAGACCACCCGAACCTCATCCGCTGGGTCGGCAATGAAGAAGGTTTTGCTCCTGATCCCTGCTGGGGAACGGCCAACGCTACAACCAAAGCTGACGGTACGATCAAAATAGAAGGTATGGGAGGCTCCGCTACAGGCAGTATCTGGTGCCCGGGGGAAGCAGACCTGACGTTGCGCCGCAATTCATCCTTCCAGGGAGGGTGGTTTTGGACAAAGGGACAGGACAACACACTCTTCAGCGTCGATGACATGATGCACAAGTATGTCTGCAGTGTGGGGCGCAATACGAATATGCTCGTCGGCATCGTCATCGATGACCGCGGACTCGTTCCCGATGCCGATGTCAAACGCCTCAAGGAATTCGGCGACCGCCTCCGGCAGGACTTTGCCAACCCCATCGTTACCACGCAAGGCAAGGGCAACAATTTGGAGATCGTCAACCCGGACAACCGTTCCGTCCGCTATATCGTCCTGCGTGAACGCATTGCCAACGGCGAATGCGTCCTCGGCTACAAAGTGGAATGGGACACCGGCAAAGGCTGGGAAACCGTCTTCGAAGGACAAGTCATCGGCAACAAACGTATTATTCAAACCGATGGAGCCATTCCCAAAAAAGTTCGCCTTACCGTCACCGACTTCCGGGGAACGCCCGATATCCGTGAATTTTCCCTTTACTAATCTAACCTTCCTCCCGAGGTAGGAAATGCTTTGAAATCGGCAGACATGTCTTAAAACGGAATTAAACCAAACCGAGTTTAATCTATTCAACATATAGAGAATCAATCCGCGGAACAGGTATTGGGACGATATAAATTTCAACGCAACATCAAGAGTCAGTGTCCAACAGGCATGGCTTCCGTTCATCCTTTCCCCCGAATCGGATTCAAATCCTTTTTCCCCCTTGCCTGTATTTTGGGAATCCTGTGTTCCTGTCAACCGGAAAAACCTAAAGAAAACATACCCTATTCCGTCGAAACGGCACGGCCGACAGAAATGAATGTACCTATTCTCCAGGAATGGGTCGGACATTTGACCGGTACCGTCAATGCCAGTATTCTCCCCCAAATCAGCGGTTATCTGAAAAGCCAGGATTACCAGAACGGGGCCATGGTTAAAAAAGGAGATATCCTGTTCCACATAGACGACCAGTCGTTCCGCGACCAGGTACGCCAAGCCGAAGCCAGATTGTCCGAAGCCAAAGCCCAGCTGCAACAACAGGAATACGACAAAAACATCTATGCCCCTCTGGCAGCCAAGGACATCGTCTCCAAACAAAAATACGAAGATACGGCTCTGGCTGTCGAAGCTGCCAAAGCCTCCTTGCTGGCATCACAGGCTGCATTAAGCCTGGCCCAACAAAACCTGGCTTACACCGTTATCACGTCACCGATCGATGGCGTCGCCGGCATTGCGACCGTTCAGCAGGGAGACCTAGTCAGCCCCGAAGGAAAATCCATGACGGAAGTCTCATCAATCAATCCTATCCGATTGAACTTCTCCGTCTCCCAAGAACAATGGTTGAAGCAAACGGGCAACCAGGGAACTCAAAAAGCCGGGCAACCGGGCATTACCAACGGCAGTGAACTGGAGGTCATCCTTTCCGAAGGGAAAACTTATCCGCATCAAGCCCGTGTCGTTGCCATCGACAGCGCTTTTAATCCCACGACAGGCACCATACGTATCCAGGCGAACCTCCCCAATGAAGACTCTCTGCTCAGGCCAGGCATGTTCGTCCGCGTCCGCGCCCGGACCGGAGAAGAACAGCATGCCCTGACAGTCCCGGTACAAGCCATCATTTCCATGCAGGGACGCTTTTTCATCGTCACTGTGGATGACCGGAACAAGCCCCATATGATCCCGATCAAGGTCGGAGGAAAGATCGGAAACAGGCAAGTCGTCATACCCATTGTTCCCAATTCCGTAACGACCGACTCGCAGGTCGTCGTCGAAGGAGTCCAGCAAGCCATGATCGCAGCGGCGGAAGGAACAACCACGCTGATGGTCAAGCCCTATGATCCCGAAAACAAAACCCTGTAATTCCAAACTTTACATCCTACTCCTAGGGAGGACATTATGGCACAATTTTTCATCAAACGTCCGATCGTCGCGATCTGTCTCTCTATCATAATCGTCATGCTGGGTACATTTTCCCTGCTGCGGCTGCCGATTGCCGAATATCCGGACATCATTCCTCCCGTCATCCAGGTTTCCGCCACCTACCCCGGAGCAGATTGCGAAACAGTCGTCAAATCCATCGCTTCCCCGTTGGAGCAGCAAATGTCCGGTGTGGACAACATGTCCTATATGTCATCCGTCAGCACCAACAACGGACAAATGAGCATGACTGTCGTATTCGACGTCGGCACCAACCCGAACATGGACCAGGTGCTCTCCTACTTGCGTTACGGACAAGCCAACTCCCAACTTCCCGGAGAAGTAGCGGAACTGGGCGTTTCCCTGCGAAAATCAAGCGGATTGCCGACCATGGTCGTCAGTTTCTATTCCCCGGACAAAAACTATGACAGTCTCTGGATTTCCAACTACGCCAACATCAACCTAGTCAATGCCATCAAACGCGTCAAGGGAGTCGGCGACGTACAGGTCTTCGGCTCCGGCAGATACGCCATGCGTATCTGGCTGAATCCGGAAAAACTTTCCGCTCTCAACATCAGCGTCACGGAAGCCATGCAGGCTGTTCAGGCGCAAAACACAGTTAATCCCGCCGGCAAGGTCGGGGCCCAACCCGCCCCTGATGATCAGCAATTTACCTATACCGTCAAAGCGCCCGGCCGCCTCAACACGGTTGCCGATTTCGAAAACATCGTCGTCCGGGGCACAGGGGATTCTATTGTCCGCCTGAGAGATATCGCCCGCGTAGAACTCGGGGCGGAGACCTATGAACTCAGCGCCCGAGTCAACGGGTCGCCCACGGCTGCCATTGCCATTTATGAAGCCCCCGGAGGCAATGCCCTGCAGTTATCTGACGATATCAGAAAACTCCTGCAGGATACCCCTCTACCGCCCGGACTCGATTACCTCGTTTCCATGGATTCCACGAAAGCTGTCCAGGCCAGCATTACCGAAATCGCACAAACTCTGCTGATCGCTCTCGGCCTCGTCATCCTTGTCGTGTTCGTCTTCCTCCAAGGTTGGAGAGGCACCATCATTCCGTTTTTCGCAATCCCGGTAGCTATCATCGGAACCTTTGCATTCTTCCCGTTATTCGGTTTTTCCATCAATACCATTTGCCTGATGGGCATGGTCCTGGCTATCGGGCTAGTCGTGGATGACGCCATTGTTGTCGTAGAAGCCGTCCAGAACCACATCGACTCCGGAGAATCCCCCAAAGAGGCCACTGCCAACGCCATGAAGGAAGTTGCCGGTCCCATCGTCAGCACGGCGCTCGTCATTTCCTGCGTATTCCTGCCGACCCTTCTTCTTCCGGGAGTGACCGGTAAATTATTCGGGCAGTTCGCCATCACGATCGGAGCCTCCATCATCATCTCGGCCTTCTGCGCCCTATCCCTGAGCCCGGCTCTGGCAGCCATGATCCTGCGGAAGGAATCCACTTCCAATCATAAACTCCTGGGGCCCCTGTACCGTGCATTCAATACCTTTTTCGACAAGGCCCGTAATCTCTATGTCGCCATATGCGGCAGCCTGACAAGGCGGATCGTTCTCTCCCTCGTTCTGTTAGCCGGCATGACTGCCTTGATCTTCCCCATCACGCAACGCATTCCCGGAGGGTTTCTTCCCAATGAAGACCAGGGCTATCTGTTCGCCGGCATCCAACTTCCGCAGAACTCCTCCCTGAACGTCACGGAAAAGGCTTCCTTCCAGGTGGAAGAAATCATCAGATCCATTCCGGGCGTCCAGGACGTCACCACCGTCAACGGTTTCAACTTGATGACATTCGTCCAAAGCCCGAATAACGCTTTCTTCTTCATCTCCCTGAAACCCTGGAACGAACGCCGTTCGCCCGGCGAAAGTGCAGACGCCCTCTGCGGACGCATCACGGAGGAACTCACCCGCCGCATTTCCTCCGGCATCACCTTCGTCTTTCCTCCTCCTCCCATTCCCGGAGTCGGAACATCCGGAGCCGTCTCCTTCCTGTTGGAAGACAGACAGGGAAAAGGAGAAAATTTCCTCACAGCCAATACTACCGCCTTCATCAATGCCGCCCGGAAGCATCCCGCCATCGCCTCCATCAACAACTTCATGACGCCGTCCATCGAACAATACAAACTCGACGTCAATACGGAACAAGCATCCCTGCAAGGAGTGGACGTTGCCGACGTCTACAACACCATCCAGGCCTACATGGGCAGCATCTTCGTCAATTACTTCAACATCTACGGGCAACAGTGGCAAGTGTACATGCAGGCTGACGGGAACTACCGCAACAGCATCGACAAACTGAACCTCTTCAACGTACGAGCTGCCAACGGAGATGCTGTCCCTATCAACTCTGTCGTCAGCACCGGCAAGACCTGGGCTCCCGAATTCCTGATGCGCCAGGACATGTACAATTGCTCGATGCTCAATGTATCGCCAGCTCCCGGTTATTCCTCCGGGGATGTTATGGCCGCTCTGGAACAAACCTTCCGCGATACCATGCCGGCGGGCATGGGGTATGGATACTCCGGCATGAGTTTTCAGGAGCAACAAGCCTCCCAGGGGTTAACACCGGGTATTATCTTCATCGTGTCCTCCATTCTGGTATTCCTGATTCTGGCATCTTTGTATGAAAGCTGGACCCTGCCTCTAGCCGTCTTCATGACAGTTCCTGTCGCCCTTCTCGGCTCGGTTGCCGCCTTGCTGGCTTTCGGACAGGAATTGAACGTCTATTCGCAAATCGGTCTGATCGTCCTCATAGCCCTGGCCGCTAAAAACGCCATTCTCATTGTAGAATTCGCCGTTCTTGAAATTCGGCAAGGCAAGTCTCTGATGGAAGCCACCCTGGATGCGGCACGCATCCGTCTACGGCCCATCCTGATGACGAGTTTCGCCTTCATTCTGGGTTGCGTACCGCTGGCAGTCGCCTCCGGTTCGGGGGCTGCGGCCCGCCAAGTCGTCGGCATCGGCGTCATCGGGGGCATGCTGACAGCCGTCTTCCTCGGCATCTTCCTCATCCCTTCTTTCTTCCACATGATAGCCAAGTGGACGGGATTGGGAGCATCGTCTCCGAACAAAGAGCAATCCTGATCCGACCAGTCTCCGTATCTCCCTCTATTTCCCGGCGACCGGAGTCAAGGCATACACATTACCCGAGAAGTCGGCCACAAAGACGGCATTGCCGGAAATGGCGGGAGAACTCAGGAAGGGGGCTCCCGTCATCGCCTTCCACAGAACGTTGCCGCTCTTGCGGTCCAACGCCGTCAGGGAACCGTCGGAGGCCGTCGCCAGAACAGTAGCATCTCCTGCCAGGACAGGGCTCGTCTCAATCGTTGCTGAAACCTTGCGCGTGTAAGGAGCCGTATACACCAGGGCATCACCGGGAGCATGTCGCCACTTTTCGGTAAGAGTTTCGCGATCCAGCGCAATCAAACCGTCTCTGGCCGAACCGAAGATAATTTCCTGATCCGTCACCAAGGGAGTCGAAGTCACATCGACGGAAACGGGCAGCTTCACATGATTCAGCACATTGCCCGTCGCCGTCTCCAATACAAACAAACCGTCCTGCGAGGTTATATAGGCTTTATCTCCATGAATGGCGGCGGAAGCCCCACGATTACGCAACCCGTCACGGTCGATTTTCCAGAGCAATTTCCCCGTCGCGGCATCGTTGCCAAACAAGGCCTGCCACTGCGAACCCGAAATCAACACCCCATTGCCAAGGGACATAGTCGTCGTCGTCCCCTCGCGCTGATCCCAACCGGAATTTTTCCACAACTCCTTTCCATCCTTGACGGAACAGGCTGTCAGTCCTCTCCCGCTGCCCGCATACACGATCCCCTTGTCTGCAACAAGTCCCTCGATTAATCCTGGGACATCCTTGACGTTCAGCTTCTTTTCCCAGCGGAGCATCCCGGTTTTTCCATGAATGGCATAGAGATAACCGTCAGAATCCTGGGCAAGCACGGTATCGCCATCCAAAACAATGGTATTCTTGACCGAATTGCGGGTCGGGTAACGCCACAAAAGTTCCCCTGTCCGGGCATCCAAAGCATAAATTCCGCTTCTTCCCTTCAAGTCCTCATCCATTGCCGCCACATAAACCTTGTCTTCCCGGACAACAGGAGAAGCCATGTAAACATTGGCTCCTATATTGGAAACCCATGCCAGCTCATAGGGGGGCAGAGGAGCCCCCGGCACAGTACCGGAGTGTTCCGGATTTCCCAGCAGATTATTCCAGGGTTTCCCTGTCCGGACCGGATTGGCGGCAAAAGGAGTACAGATGAAATTCTCTTCCGCATCAACTGTAAGACCATGCCCGAAATCAACCCGGGTTCGAAGTTGAACCTTTTTACCGGCAGCCCCGGCAGGCATCGGCACCTCGGCAGACCAGTTCCAATCCGTCCGGCGCGACAAAGCAACCTCCGGCAGCTTCTTCCCGTCCACCGTCAGAGAACAAGTCACCCCTTTCGTCGGAGAACCGGCATGATAGGCATTGACCAGTACCGTCAGGGAACCATTCTTCGACAACGGTGATTTTCCATTCTGCACGGATGCGACATGCACGGCTCTATCCAGATAGGCATATCGCAAATTCGATGACGGATAGCCTTCGACATCAACGTGAATATCGCGGAAAGCAGCTGTCGAATGGTCGATTCCTCCCTTGTCCACCGTCCCCGTACACATGGTAAAAACTTCTCCCTGGAATCGCATATGGTTGATATGCCAGTGCCCATAGATCCAAGCCTTTAGATTGTGGGCATTCAGGTCAATCTCCTCACCCTTGCCGATGCCATATTTGAATTGATCGCCCGTCGTAAGAATATCGTGGTTAAAAACGATTACAGGCTTACCCTTCGGAACCAGAGCCAGATCATTCTTCATCCAGCGGTACACATCCTCTTTGGTATAACCGGGTTTGCGGTCGCCCCCAAGCATCGGGGTGACAATGTAATGCGTACTTCCGGAATCAAAGGAATAGAATGTCGGACCGTACACGTTCTCGAACACCTCTTCCCCATACTTGCCCGCCACCAGATCGTGGTTGCCGATACAGTAATACACGGGACAGGGGAAATTGCCCGTATTCATCAAATTAATATGCTCCTTCAGCCCTTTTTCATAACAGATGTCGCCCGTATGGATCACGAAGGAAGCCCCGGTCTTCTCCGCATATTCCCGGAGACCGTTCACCCAGTCCTCATGCTCCCCGGTATTGAAAATTTCCGTATCCGTAATGTGCAGGAAACTGTGTTCCTTGCCCGGCGTTCCCTTTTTGTTCGGGAGAAGGGCGAAATCATACTGTTCCTTCCCATCTTCGATTTTCCGGTAAAAAGGATACGCCTTGCAACCGTCCGGAACAGTCATGAAAAGGAACCGTTCCCCTTCATGCCCCGGCAGCACATACCGGCCGTTCTTGTCCGTTTTGACGGCGTGAAGGCCATCCGACACAACAACGCCGGCTACAGGAACTTCTCCCGGATCATGAATGCCATTGGCATTCCTGTCTGCAAAAACAATACCGGAATAATCGGCCCATGCGGAAGGCACAATCAAAGCAACAACAAAAAGAGCAAAAAAAGGGGGCTTTTTCATGGAACGTTATTCATTTTATCCATGACAAATTCAAATGCAATTTCTAATGTTCGCAATCCTCCTATCAGGAAACGCCTCGCAGGAAATATGAATATCTTCGCCAAACATCAAAGCATAGCGGAAACTGCCATCTCATAAGATCCCATGATGGAAATATTTAGAATACTATTGATTTTTACAGAAATCCGCGCCATCTTTAAAATACTATTAATATCCAAAAATTCACCCAGGACATTATACCACAAAAACAATAATGTGAATATATTACAATTATTATAATTTGACACTGAAGAGATCTCGTGACACCTTGCAAAGAATACATTCCAATCCGTGGAAAAGTTGTTCATCGCGGAAATTTTTCCTGTTTTTCCACGTATATAGGAACATGCAGCCGCATTCTCTTTCATCAATCCTTTTCATTGTAAGCGCCGGTATAACCATAGCTGCGCCTTTGCAAACCTCCAAGGTTTCATCCATGGATGAAGGGTGGAAATTCGCTCGTTTCGGAACGATGCCGGACGGCACCATGAAGCTGGAACCCGGAGCTCCGTCGAGAACAGTCTGGGCCTCTACCAGCCAGAACGACAATACCGCGGCCATGGCACTGGACGGGAATCCCGGCACCCGCTGGTGCGCCACCCGTAGCGGTGCGGGACAAACGCTCTCCGTGGACATGGGACAACCGACTCCCGTCGCCAAAGTTTCCATCTTATGGGAAAAAGAGGGAATACACCAATTCAAGTTGGAAGGATCCTCCGACGGAACCAACTGGAAAACTCTTTACGACGAAACCAAAAACAAAGTTTCTTCCGACCGTACCACCTGCGATATCCGCAGGGAAAACGCCCGGTTCTACCGCATCACCGTCACTGATCATACTCCGTCCATGTGGGCCAGCATCCGGGAACTGAACTTCTTCGACGCCATGGACAAGGAACTGGTTCCCCGGCCATCCGCCGAGTCACGCATGTCTCCTCCCTCCGAACCGGGCTACAACGATGAAAAGTGGCGGACGCTGGATCTCCCGCACGACTGGGGTGTCGAAGGTCCGTTCCGCATGGAATTGCCCAATAATACAGGTAAACTCCCCTGGGTCGGCATCGGCTGGTACCGCAAGACTCTGGATGTTCCCGCCGATGCGCAGGGAAACCGTTTCTACCTGGACTTTGACGGAGCCATGACCTGTCCTCAGATTTTCGTCAACGGGCAATTGGCCGGAGAGTGGAAATATGGCTACGCCTCTTTCCGCGTGGATATCACTCCCTTCCTCCGCTTCGGTCAAACGAACACGATCGCCGTCCGTCTGGACAATCCCCCCAATTCCTCCCGCTGGTACCCGGGAGCCGGGATTTACCGCCATGTGCGCCTGACGGAAGCCAATCCCGTCCACCTAGATCACTGGGGAGTTTACGTCCGCACTCCTGAAATTACAAAGGACCAGGCTACCGTCCTGGTCGATACGACAGTCGCCAACAACAGTGGCAAGGCAGCCATTCCAACTGTTATTCAGAAGATTCTGGACGGAGACAAGGTCGTCTCCACTGCTGAATCAACGGGGAAGGAAATCGCACCGGGACAAAAGGAAATCGTCCAAAATACGCTGAACGTCAAATCACCGATTCTCTGGGATCTCGACAATCCCCACCTCTATACGGTCGAAACAACGGTCATGCTCGACGGCAAACCGGTCGATTCCGCCCAAACCAATCTCGGCATCCGTACGATCGAATGGACTGTGGACGACGGGTTCCATCTCAACGGGAAGAGAATCCCCATCAACGGAGTCTGCCAGCACCACGACCTCGGGCCTCTCGGCGGTGCAGTCCACAAGCGCGGCTACGAACGCCAGGTGGAAATCCTCAAGGAAATGGGCACCAACGCCATCCGCACCACGCACAATCCCCCTGCCCCCGAACTGCTCGACGCCTGCGACCGACTGGGCATGCTTGTCATGGACGAGTTGTTCGACATGTGGGAAAGTGCCAAGAACGAAAACGACTACCACCTCTACTTCAACGATTGGCACGAACGGGATCTCGTCAATTTTGTCCGCCGGGACCGCAATCACCCCAGTGTTATCCTCTGGAGCGGCGGCAATGAAGTCCACGAACAGTGGAATCCCGCCAAGCATTACATTTCCAAGCGACTTACCGAATTGTTCCACCGCGAAGATCCATCCCGCCTGGTCGGTATCGGATGCAGCGGAGGCGAGGGCATCAGAAACGGATTTGCCGACACCGTAGATGTCTTCGGCGGCAACTATCGTGCCGGGCAATATCCGGAATTCAAACAAAAGAAGCCCGACCAGCCCGCATTCGGCAGTGAGACTTCCTCCTGTATCAGTTCCCGCGGAGAATATTTCTTCCCTGTCAGTTGGAAGCAAAACGGAGGGTTCTTCAATTTCCAGGTCAGTTCCTACGACCTCTATGCACCGGGCTGGGCTTACAAGCCGGATGTCGAATTCCGCGCCCTGGACGCCAACAAGCGCATCGCCGGCGAATTTGTCTGGACCGGGTTCGACTACCTCGGCGAACCGACACCTTACAACCACGACGCCACCAACGCCCTGAACTTTTCCGATGAAAAGGAAAAGCAAAAGGCCATGGCCATGTTCGAGAAATTGGGTAAATACGCCCCGTCCCGCAGTTCCTATTTCGGCATTGTAGATCTCTGCGGTTTCAAAAAAGACCGCTTTTACCTCTACCAGGCACGCTGGCGCCCGGAACTCAAAATGGCTCACATCCTGCCCCACTGGAATTGGCCGGACCGCGTCGGAAAGGTGACTCCCGTCCATGTGTACACCAGCGGAGACTCGGCAGAACTCTTCCTCAACGGCAAAAGCCAGGGAGTCCGTACCAAAGGAACCGCTGACGACAATGCCTACCGTCTCGTCTGGCACGACGTCAAATATGAACCGGGAGAACTCAAAGTTGTCGTTACCAAAGACGGCAAGCCATGGGCCACGGACATCGTGCAAACTTCCGGTCCGGCAACAAACTTCACCGTAGAGGCCGACCAAACGGAAATCGCCGGTGACGGACAGGATCTTTCCTACCTCACCATCACGATGAAGGATGCCCAGGGCCGTTTTGTCCCGACAGCCCAGACTCCTCTGAATTTCACGGTGGAAGGCCCGGCGGAAATCGTCGGAGTCTGCAACGGAGACGCAACGGATTTCACTCCTTTCCAAGGAAATAAAATCAATGCATACAACGGCATGGCGCAAGTCATCATCCGTGGCAAGAGACACGCCTCCGGCAACGTCACCGTAACGGGAACAGCCCAGGGCATGCCCGCTACCTCCACCAAATTGACCATCGTCCCGGCACAGCAAAACTAATCCATAGACACAAAATACATATGAGAAAACTACTGCTTCCCGTCTGTCTGAGCACCTCGTTCCTTTTGGCCGGCATGGCCGCCGCCACCGAGGCACCTCTACCCAACCATTCTTCCCATACCGTAGGAATCAACGACAACGACTTCCTGATCGACGGCAAGCCGATTCAAATCATCTCCGGGGAAATGCACTACCCGCGCGTCCCGAAAGCATACTGGCGCGACCGTATGAAGCGCATGAAGGCCATGGGATGTAACACTCTTTGTACCTATATCTTCTGGAACATGCATGAGCCCAAACCGGGAGAATGGGACTTCTCCGGGAATCTCGACATCGCAGAATACTGCCGAATCGCTCAGGAAGAAGGATTGTGGGTCATCGTCCGCCCGGGACCGTATGTTTGCGCGGAATGGGAATTCGGAGGTTTCCCCTCCTGGCTGCTTAAAGGCCGGAAAATCAAGGTCCGTTCCACCGATCCCGGGTACATGAAGCCGACTCTCAACTACCTGAAGAAAGTAGCCGCCGTACTAGCCCCTCTCCAGGCATCCAAAGGAGGTCCCATCATCATGACCCAGGTGGAAAACGAATACGGAGCCTATTCCAACGACAAGGAATACCTTCGGGCGCACCTCAATGCCCTGAAAGAAGGAGGACTTACCGACGTCCAGTTCTACACGGCCGACCAACCTACCGACGGATGCCTCAAAAACGGTACGCTGCCGGATCTGCCCGCTGCCCTCACCTTCGGCGGAGGAGCTAAAAACGCCTTCGAACTCTTCCGCAAGCACAGACCGAAAGGCCCCCGCATGAATGGGGAATTCTGGTGCGGATGGTTCGACCACTGGGGAGCCGTCCACAACCCGCGCAACACGGAATCGTACAACAGCGAGTTCAAGTGGATGCTGGAAAACGGAATTTCCGTCAACTTCTACATGGTGCACGGAGGTACGTCCTTCGGTTTCATGTCGGGAGCCAACGGCGGCAATAACAGCATGACGCCGGACATCACCTCATACGACTATTCCGCCCCCATCAGCGAATCCGGCAAACTCAATGCACGCTTCCAAGCCTTCCGCAAAACCGTGGAGGACCACCTCGGACACGCATTGCCTCAGCCCCCGCCCGATCCGGAATTCATTGACATCGCTCCCATCTCATTCTCCCAGTCCGCAGGCATGTTCAACAACCTGCCCAAGCCTGTGGAAAGCGCCAACCCCATCGTCATGGAAGATATGGATCAGGCTTACGGCTTCGTCCTCTACCGCACCAAGGTCACAGGACCCCAGGAAAACGCTCCGCTGACCATGACCCGCCTGATGGACCGCGCTATCGTCCTGCTGGACGGGAAACGCGTCGGAACGGCGGACCGCCGGCACGGTACCAATACCGTCAAGCTGGATATCCCGGGCGGAGAACACACGCTGGATATTCTGGTAGAGAACCTCGGGCGCGTCAATTACGGAGGCGCCATCACCACGGAGAACAAGGGGATTACAGAAGGAGTCACCCTCGCCGGCAAACCCGTTACCGGATTCAAGAACTTCTCCCTGCCCTGTGCCGACAAGGAAGTAGCCGCACTCCCCTTCTCCACAAAAGTCCCCGCAGGTGACCAGCCGATCTTCTACAAGAGTTCGTTCAAAGTAGACAAGCCCGGAGACACCTTCCTCGACATGCAGGACGGATGGACCAAGGGTGTAGTCTGGGTAAACGGTCACAACCTCGGGCGTTTCTGGTTTGTCGGTCCCCAGCAGACCTTGTACTGCCCTGCTCCGTTCCTCAAACAGGGAGAGAATGAAATCATCGTCCTCGATCTCGAAGGAGGCAAAGGAACCGTCAAGGGAGGTTCGGAACAAATCTGGAAAACGAACAAGGAGAAAAACCTCTTCAAACTCAACCGCAAACCCGGCCAAACCGTCACACCCGGCAAGACCTCCCTCGTCCATGAAGGAACCTTCCAAGCCGGAGAAACCTGGCAGGACATCAAGTTCGACAAACCTGTCACAGGACGCTACTTCGCCATCGAAGCCCTCAGTGCCATGGATGGACAAGACTACGCCGCCATCGCCGAGCTGGAAATCCTCGACGAAAATGACAATCCTCTCAAAAAGGAAGAATGGAAAGTCGCCTATGCCGACAGTGAAGAAGTAGATGCAGAACCCGGCAATGCCGAACTCGTCATGGACCGCCAGCCCGTCACCTTCTGGCACACTGCCTGGAGCGACAACGGACCCAAGCACCCCCACTTGCTCGTGCTCGACCTCGGAGGCAACAAAAAGATCTCCGGTTTCCAGTACCTTCCCCGTCCCGGTGCTTCTGGTGGCAAAATCAAGGACTACCGCGCCTACGTCAGCCTCAAACCCTTCCCAGGCCAATAAAGGCGCAGACTAACAACTACTCATCCCACAACCGGAGCGGCTCACCACCGCTCCGGTTTTTTTATGGAGGAACAAGAGAATTGAGGAAAGCCGCCCACCTCATCAAAAATATATTTCCTTTCATTGGGAGATTTCATATTTGAGAGAATATGAAAAAAAGTATAAGAACATTATTACTGGCATTATGCCTCATGGGAGTTTGCCATGGGGTAGATGAATCATCCAGTGCGGGTGCTACTCCCCGACAAATTCCCGAGATACCCGATCAGGCAATCATGTATTCCTTGTCGGGCGCAGGTTGGAAACCGGATAAAACCATGCAGGCTTTTTGCAAATGGTTCAAACCTCAGGAAAAAGGGATCAAACTCAGCGACAAGTACAAGGCTATTTATTTTGCGATTGCCTTTCCGGAAATCAAACATTACGGAGCCGCTGTCTATATTTATGAGCTTCCTGCTGATGTTGCCAAGGCCATGCAGTCCGCTCTTAAAATAAAAAATTCAGCACTCATTCAGAAAATCAAAGCACCCATGATGCATACGGCGAGAATTGTTTCGAACCGCTTGATCATTATTCAGGCTCCCGCTCGAGAGTCTCAATTTACAGAAAAATTAATCAATAATATTGAGAAATTTGTCCACATTAAATAACCACTCCGAAGAAATTGAGACTCACCCCTTGACCTTGTAGCGCAGAACTGTTTTCAAGGCATCCGGGGCGACCTTCCGGGGATCAGACAGGTAAATTTCACGGTGTGATGCGGATGTCCTGTTCAGCCCTTTTTCCAGGCAGAACTGTTCCATCAAGGCAAAGCTTTCCGGCTCGTTGTCGTAGGATCCCACATGAAGCATCTGGACACACTGCCCTTCTTCGACGGAGACAAGGGTGACTTGCTTCAACAGAGAGGAGGGATCTTTTTCAGCCGCGATTTCAAGAGCCAGATCGAACACCCGGCTCGTCACAAAATCGGGTTGCCGAATCATCATCGTATAACGAAGACGGCTTTTGTCAGTCAACACTTGCGAGGCATCGCCCTCGGGCATACTCCATGTGGCTTCCAGAGGGTACACTGTGTATTCAAAATATCCGGGAGGCACAATGCCTTTTTTGGGCATCATCCTGATGGCGTAGGCTATGGAGTACAGAACACCGATGCCATCGGCAAATTCCCGGGCATTCGGATCGCCATGCCCGTCCAATGCCAAATAGAAGTACGGCGGCACCGTTACGACAACAGGTTTCCTGCCGGGAAGGTAGAGTTCCTTTTCCCGTTTTCTCCATTCATATTTTACTTCTCCCATCATGTTCTGCTAACAAAGTCCTCATGGCAGGGCAAGCATATTTCCGTCGAATGCGGTATAAGCACAGTCTCGCCAATCATTACCCAGAAAGTGCCGAAAGATCATTCCACAACCAAATTTACAGTTGCAGGAGTCAATCCGGGTGAACTGAATACAACCGATACGATTCCTTTTTCACCGGAGGTCTGGATATAGCCAAGAAGCCTTCCCCGGTATGCTTTACGAGAGGCACTGGTATTATTGCTCATGTCCGTATTGCTTCCCGCCTCCAAACCAAGCAACTTCCCTGGTCCAGTGACGGAACAGGATATCTCATTTTCAGCCAGAGGAACAGAGTTGCCACCCCTGTCACGGATATAAACGATAACATGCGCCAAATCCTTGTCTCTCCCCAATTTCATCCTGTCGGCAACAACCTCCAGGCACGCTGCTTTTCCTGCAGTCTTAATCGTATGCCGTGTTTTTTCCTTTCCATCGTCAAGACCGACGGCTTCCAATGTTCCCGGTTCATAATCGAGGTCCCAGGTTATTACTCCCGTTTTATCATCGTAGTCCTTTACGTTGCCTACTTGCCTGCCATTCAATAAAAGTTTTGCCTGCGGACAATTCGTATAACACATAATCCTTATACGGTCTCCTTTTTCATAATTCCAAATCGGCCATTCGTCTATGGAGTAATCTGAAATTTGTTGCCGGCATTTGCATGTTCCGATGCGGATCAAGGGAAATTGAGTCCACAAAGCCTTCCGGAAATAGGCCCTTGGCTTCATAAAACCGGCCATGTCCAACAAGCCTTGGAAAAATGGTCTGTAGAGTCCCCGGGAAGGCCACACTTCCGCTTCTCCCAGATAATCGACTCCGACCCAAATAAATTGTCCAAAAACATAATCATTGTCCCGGGCAATTTTCCAGGCTTCCAGAGTATGCGTGTTCTCGCTCCCATAAATAATCCGGGATGGATATTTCTCATGGTCTTGCGAATAAGCTCCCTCCGTATAGTTGTATCCCACAGCATCCAAAGCCGCTGGCAATCCGGTTTTATTTGACATGGAAATCCCAGCCAGTGCTGCAGATACGGGCCGCGTAGGATCTACCGACTTAACTTCAGAAACAAGGCGCTCGGCAATGGTTCCAAGACGTTCCGCAGAAGGCTTGTTGAAAATGACTCCCTTTTCCAATCGGCCCGGTTGCGACATGCCGATACTGTCTTTGCCTCCCAAAACAGGATGGGTATAGGGATCGTTAGGGTAGTCGATTTCATTGCCAATCATCCACATGAAAATAGAACAGTGATTTCTATCTCGAAGAACCATGTCCCGGATATCCCGACTACTCCATTCATCAAAATACCAAAACGATCCTTGATATCCAGGTTTTCCAGTGCAGAAACCTTCCTCCCATTTTCTTTTCGGATACTCCCATTCATCAAATGAATCCGGAGTTACGAGAAATCCCATTTCATCACACAAATCATACAAATAGGGGACATGAGGATTATGGCTCATCCTGATTGCATTGCAACCCAGAGTTTTAATCGTCTCTAACCGACGTACCCAAACTTGCCTGGGAACAGCGGATCCTAAAGCTCCGGCATCATGATGTATGCATACTCCTTTAATCTTTATACTTTTCCCATTGATAAAGAGCCCCTTGTCAGGATCCATGGAGATCTTTCTTATGCCAGTACGGAAAGAAGTCCCGTCAATATTTTTGTCCCCCTGGAAAAGAGAAACTCTGATCGTATAAAGCCGAGGATCCCCGGGACTCCATAACAACGGGTTTTGCAGCGTCAGGGAAATCATTTGAGAGGTAGCGCCGTTTCCTTGGACTTTCAATGGAGAGGTTGTTTGCGCAACGCATTCACCATCTTCGGAAAACAACCCTACACAAATTGCAAGTAATTCGTCTCTTTCCGTTTCATTTCTCACGGCAACATCCACATCCAACACGGCCTTTTTGGAAGTCGCCGTCCGCGTCCTGCAAAAAACACCCCATTTGTCAATATGCACCGGATTCGAATAAATCAGATAGACATCACGGTATATTCCAGATCCGTTGTACCAACGGGAATCTGCACCCATACTGTGATCAACGCGTACCGCAAGATTATTCTTTTCCCCATATCGGACATAAGGCGTTATGTCGTACAAAAACGACACATAGCCATTCGGACGTTTTCCAACCAGCCGACCATTCACATAAACCTCGCTGTTGTTATAGACTCCCTCAAAATAAATAAAGACCTTTTCCCCTCGTTTCTCCTCCGGGATTTCCAGACATTTCCGATACCAGGCAATCCCTCCCGGAAGATAACCAGCATTTGCCGGCCATTTCGGATCGGGGGTTGCCTCAATACTCCAGTCATGAGGTAAATCAAGGCTTCTCCAAAGATGATCGTCGTACCCCGGTAATCGCGCACCGTATTCATCTCCCAGGCAAAATTTCCAATTCTCATTAATCTTTTGAGATATTCCGAAAAAAGCATCCGCCTTTGCAGAAATCAAGCAAAGAGCCATCACAACCACGAAAGCGAAAATGCGAAATAACATAGTATTTTTCTTTTATCAGGCAGAATTTTATACGTCAACAACAAACAAAAAACAGAAAAAGAAAATACATTATCCCATCTTATCATATGGGAACTGTATTTATAAAAACAAATCGCCATCGAACAACTTATTTATTTTAATAATATTATACAGCATGAAAACATTTCCATATCATATCGAATACAGGAAAAGCAAAGAAAAAGACACTTCCCTCCCCCTCCTTTCCAAGGAAAATTCCGTCTACATCCCATCACGGAAAAACTTTCTTATTTCTATGGAAAATGAAAAGGGAGATATGATTTTCACGTATCAATAGACATGAAATTTTTAAGTATCGTCTTTTTCCCCATAATTACCCTACTGGCTTCAGTGGCAGGAAAAGCCGAAGAAAACTCTGCCGCCCCCTTTCGGGTCACTATAGATGTATCGTCTCCGGGAACAGAAGTTTCTCCGAATCGGTATGGAATTTTCTTCGAGGATATCAACTTTGCAGCAGATGGAGGCCTGTATGCCGAATTGATCAAAAACCGCTCTTTCGAATTTCCTCAGGCCTTCATGGGATGGAAAATATTCGGCAATGTGGCGTTGCAAATAGAAGATGGACCTTTCACCCGCAATCCACACTATATCCGTTTGTCTCCGGCCTCTCATCGAGAGAGGAAAACAGGAGTGGAGAATGAAGGATTCCGTGGCATAGCTTGGGAAAAAGGGAAAAAATATCGTTTTTCCGCATGGGGAAGAGTTGGGGTAAATCAGACAACACCTGTCGTCCTGCAAGCTTGTCTGATTGATGAAAAGAATAATTCTGTTGCCCAGACAGATATGGTAATTACCCAAAAAGAATGGAAGAAATACATCGTTGAACTGGTCCCTTCAAAAACAGTCGATCAAGGTAGTTTCCGGCTGCTTTTAAACTCGCCGGGCATCGTCGATTTGGACCATTTGTCTCTCTTTCCGCGCCATACATGGAAGGAGAGGGAAAATGGCCTCAGAGCCGATTTGACAGGCGCATTGAAAGAGCTGAATCCCGGTTTGCTCCGTTTTCCAGGAGGATGCATCGTCGAAGGAACTTCTCTTGCTACCCGATACAATTGGAAGGATTCCATCGGTCCGGTAGAAAACCGGCCTTTAAATGAAAATCGTTGGAATTTCAGTACCAAAAAACGTCTTTCTCCAGATTATTATCAAAGTTACGGGTTGGGATTTTACGAATATTTCCTTCTTGCCGAAGATTTGGGAGCTACTCCCCTGCCTGTCCTCAACTGCGGCATGGCTTGCCAATTCCAAAATGGGAAAGAAGCTCATGCATCCCTGGAAGATATGGATGTCTACATTCAGGATGCTCTGGATCTGATCGAATTCGCCAACGGCGATATTTCAACGAAATGGGGAGCGCTCCGGGCAGAAATGGGACATCCTCGGCCATTTCATCTCAAGTACTTGGCTATCGGCAACGAACAATGGGGAGATGAATATGCAGAACGCTTGGAGCGGTTCCTTGCCACATTGAGGAAAAAGCATCCCGAAATAAGAATAATAGGAAGCGCTGGCCCAGGGGCGTCCGGGCAGGAATTCGATAATCTATGGAAACACATGAGGAGCCTGAACGTCGATCTTGTGGACGAACATTATTATGCTTCCCCCGACTGGTTCAGGAAAAATGCCCGCCGCTATGATACCTATCCAAGATCCGGGCCCAAAGTCTTTGCCGGAGAATATGCATGCCACACTCCGGAGAAGAGCAACAATTTCTCCAGTGCCCTTCATGAAGCGGCCTTCATGACCGGTTTGGAGCGCAATGCGGATATTGTCCCCATGGCAACCTATGCTCCCTTGCTGGCTCACAAGGATGCCTGGCAATGGAAACCGGATTTGATCTGGTTCGACAATCGGTCACTTGTCCTCACTCCCAATTATTATGTACAGCAAATGTATTCGACCTACGCCGGGAACCGGATTCTCCCACTAGCGGGAGAGGACGGAAAACCGCTCGCGGGACAAAAAGGACTCTATGGAAGTTCTGTCTTTGACGGGGAAAGAAAGTCCATCATTGTCAAGCTGGTCAATATGAATCCATCAGACTGCACAATTCAACTCAATTTCAAGGGGCAGGATGAGCAGATTCCGAAAGGGAGCGGAATTGCTATCCGGCTACATTCGGACAATATAGAAACTCAAAACAATTTTGAAAAACCCGACAATATTCGACCGGTTTCCACCATTCTCCCAGCACTAGAAAAGAATCGGCTGGATCTTCGAATACCGGCTTATTCTTTCGGGGTTTATGTCTTCCCGGCAGAATAGAATCATACCTCCGGGGGCTTTCAACTAACGGGAGACTAGCACGCAAAAGACCTACCATCCCAGAAGCGTTTTGTCGGCACGGTACAAAACGTGACGCAGCAGAGGATGGCTGGCAGGGACATTGGGATGGTCGAACTCACCCACCTTCTCCATGCCGGCTCTTTCCATCACCCGACTGGATCTCATGTTCGGCAACGCCGTGAAGGAATAGACCTCCGGCAGATTCAACTCGCACAAAGCATACTTCAAACAGGCGGATGCCGCCTCCGTCGCGTATCCATGCCCCCAGGCTTCAGGAATCAGCCGCCAGCCAATCTCCACACAGGGAGCAAAGGGGGCATCAAAGGTCACGCGATGCAGGCCAAGAAGGCCAATGAGTCGGTGATCCTCTTTTCGTTCCAGCGCGTAGAGCCCGTAACCGGATTCCCGGTGCTCGGCGAGGATGCGGGCAAGGGTGGTGAGGGATTCCTCCATCGACAGGGGAGCCAGGAAGTAGCGCATGACTTCGGCATTGGCATTCATGACGGCAAATGCCGGAAAGTCCTCCGGCTTCCATGTGCGGAGGATCAGGCGCTCGGTCTCAACGATGGTCGTGGTGTTCATGACGGGAAATTGCTTCATTCGCTTTTGGGTTTCCAGGCGACTCCCATGAGGGTTTGGAAGAAGGGGGCTTCGGCTTCCTTGTCTACGATGTCGGTGAACACGTGGCTGAATCCTGCTTCCCTGAGCATGGATTCCATCTGCGCCTCGCTGAAGCCCAGCCAGGTATCGGCATAGAGGTCGCGGACTTTCTCAACGTTGTGGCGGAGGAGGTCGAGAATCAGAAGACAGCCGCCCGGCTTTAAAATCGTCCAGGCGCTTTGCAGAGCCTTCATCGGGTTGCGGGCATGGTGCAAAGCCTGGCTCAACATGGCGAGATCCACCGTACCGGGATCAATGGGCGGATCTTCAATATCGCCGAGGCGATACTCCAGATTGGTCAACCCGTGTTCCCGGGCCATTTGCATCCCCAGTTCAACCATGCCGGGCGAATTGTCTACCGCAATCACCTGGCGGGCACGCGGGGAAAGAAGCTGGGATACAAAGCCCTCGCCAGCCCCCAGATCGGCAATCACCTCGTAGTTCATAATGCGAAGCAATCCCCCGGCCAGCGCCTTCCAGGAACGTCCCGGCGCATAGTTGCGTCCGAAACGCCCGACGACATCGTCGAAGTAGGAACGCATCTTGTCCTTACGCTTCTCCAAAATGAAATGCAGAGCCTTGCGATCCTGTTCCACATCCGGCAATTCTTCACAGGCCTTCGCAGCGACCCCGCGCAGGCTCTCGTCGAGACAGGAGACGTAGAACACATTTTTCCCCGTACGGGAATCTGCGACAAGGCCCTCCTTCTTCAGTTGGGCAAGCTGCGTCGAAATGCGGCTTTGCCCCATATTCAAGACTTCCTGAAGTTCCGCTACGCTGAGCGACTCACCGTCCAGGACATTGAGAATGCGCAGACGTGTCGGGTCTGTCAGCAGCTTGAGCGATTTCAGGATTGACTTCATGGAAAATTAATATATCAACGCATCACGATTTAACGATATGAAGACACCCCACATTTTTACCTCGGAATCCGTCGGCGAAGGACATCCGGACAAGGTGGCCGATTACATTTCGGACTCCATCCTTGACGCCTGCCTGGAGCAGGACAAGTACAGCCGGGTGGCCTGCGAGACGCTTGTGAAGAGCAACATGGTTGTCGTCGCCGGTGAAATTAGCACGAAGGCGGCGATCAATCCAGAAAAGATTGCCCGTCAGGCTATTCGGGAGATCGGCTATTGCTGTCCGAAAGACGATGATGTGTTCAATGCGGATACGGTGTTTTTCATGAATATGCTGACCGAACAATCCCCGGACATTGCCCAGGGAGTAGATGCCAGCCATGCGGAAGGCAAAGGCCATGCGGAACAGGGCGCCGGAGACCAGGGAATCATGTTCGGCTATGCGACAAATGAAACACCCGAGTTCCTGCCCGCTCCCATCGTGTTCTCTCACAAGCTGCTTATCGAACTGGCCCGCAGGCGCAAAGCCGGCGAAGTATCCTGGCTGCGTCCTGACTGCAAGTCCCAGGTAGCAGTCGCGTACAACGAGGAAGGCCACCCTGTCCACATCAACAATGTTGTCATCTCCACCCAGCATACGGAAGACGTGGATCATGCCACGATCCGCAAATATTGCATCGACCTGATCCGGGACGTTCTGCCGGCAGTGCTTCTGGACGAACAAACGGAATATTTCATCAACCCCACCGGTAAATTCGTCATCGGCGGCCCCCATGGCGACACCGGACTGACCGGCCGCAAAATTATCGTGGATACCTACGGCGGCCTCGGCCGCCACGGCGGCGGCGCTTTTTCCGGCAAAGATCCTTCGAAAGTAGACCGTTCAGCCGCCTATATGTGCCGCTGGGTCGCCAAGCATGTCGTCGCAGCCGGACTCTCCGACCGTTGCGAGCTCCAGGTTGCCTATGCCATCGGTTACCCATCCCCCGTTTCCATTCGTGTCGATACATTCGGCACGGGCCGCGTCAGCGAAACAGCTATCGAAACCGCGCTGGAAACCGTCTTCTCCTTCAAGCCCGCAGATATGATCAGCCAGCTTGATCTGCTCCGCCCGCTTTACCGTCAAACAACCCATTACGGACATTTCACCAAGGGAGACCTCCCGTGGGAAACCCTCGACGACGCACGCCTGTCAAAACTCCGCTCCCTGCTGGGATAATCCACTTTTCCATCCAATCCTCTAACGCCCATGTTTTCAGAAACCGATACCTACAAAGTCCGCGACATAACCCAGGCCGACTTCGGCCGTAAGGAAATCGATATCGCCGAACACGAAATGCCCGGCCTGATGGCCATCCGAGAAAAATACGCCGCAGAACAACCCCTGAAAGGAGTCCGTATCACCGGCTCCCTTCACATGACCATCCAGACGGCCGTCCTCATTGAAACGCTCGTCGCCCTCGGAGCAACCGTCCGCTGGGCAAGCTGCAATATCTTCTCCACGCAAGACCATGCCGCCGCCGCCATCGCCGCGGACGGCACGCCCGTCTTCGCCTGGAAGGGAGAGAGCCTGGAAGAATACTGGGAATGTACCTGGAAGGCTCTCAGTCACGAAGGTGGCTTCGGCCCTCAGTTGATCGTCGATGACGGGGGAGACGCAACTCTTCTCCTGCACAAGGGTTACGAAATGGAAAACGGCTGCGGCTGGGTCGACTCCCCCTCGGCATCCAAGGAAGAAGAAGTCATCAAAAACCTCCTCAAGCACATCGCACAAGAACATCCCGGCATTTTCCACAAGTGGATGCCCGAAATCAAAGGTGTTTCCGAAGAAACGACGACGGGCGTTCACCGCCTGTACCAGATGCATGCCGCCGGCAAGCTTCTCTTCCCCGCCATCAATGTCAACGACTCGGTAACCAAATCCAAGTTCGACAACCTGTACGGATGCCGGGAATCCCTCGTGGACGGCATCAAACGCGCCACGGACGTCATGCTGGCAGGCAAGGTCGCCGTCGTGTGCGGTTATGGAGATGTCGGCAAGGGATGCGCCCAGGCCTTGCGCGGTCTCGGCACCCAGGTCATCGTCACGGAAGTGGATCCGATCTGCGCACTGCAGGCAGCCATGGAAGGCTACCGCGTGCTGACCGTGGAAGACACCCTGGGATGGGCCGATCTCTATGTTACAACCACGGGCAACTGCCACATTATCCGTATTGAGCACATGGCAAAGATGAAAGACCAGGCCATCGTCTGCAATATCGGACATTTCGACAATGAAATCGAAGTCGCCAAACTGGAAGGGTTCCCCGGCATTCAAAAACTCAATATCAAGCCTCAAGTCGACCGGTTCACCTTCCCGGACGGACATTCCATCTATCTGCTGGCCGAAGGTCGTCTCGTCAACCTCGGTTGCGCCACCGGCCATCCCAGTTTCGTGATGTCCAACAGCTTCACCAATCAGGTTCTCGCCCAGATTGATCTCTGGAAAAACCGTGAAAACCGTTCCGTCTCTGTTGAAGTCCTACCCAAGTTGCTTGATGAAGAAGTCGCCCGTCTGCACCTTGAAAAAATCGGTTGTAAACTGACGACGCTCTCCCAGGAACAAGCCGATTACATCGGTGTCAAGGTAGAGGGCCCTTACAAGCCCGAATTCTACCGTTACTAAGCACCCGGTTCTCCATCATCATCCAACGCCGCCTGTCCGAATCTCCGGATTGGCGGCGTTTTTACATCGGGCATATTCCTTTACTCGGACAGCAGGCAGGATTATGGTTCCCGCGTTTTTAAGAACGAAGGCAAAAGACAATGATTCTATTCAACTGTGACTACAGTGAAGGCGCCCATGCGGACATCCTCCGCAAGCTGGCAGAAACGAACATGGAGCAAACTGCCGGGTATGGAGAAGACCCCTATTGCGAAAAAGCACGCGACCTGATCGCCACTCTCTGCCACAGAGACGATCTGGACATCCATTTCCTCGTCGGAGGCACCCAGACCAACTTCACGACAATCGCGGCAGCACTGCGCCCCCACCAATGCGTCCTATGCTCGGATTCCGGGCATATCAATGTCCATGAATCGGGAGCCGTGGAATCATGTGGTCACAAAGTCTGCGGGATCCCATCCCCGAACGGCAAGCTGACGGCACAACAAATCGACGAGGCCTGGCATGCCCACTGGGACGACGAAACCCACGAGCATATGCCCCAACCCAAGATGGTTTATATTTCCTTCCCGACCGAGTTGGGTACCATTTATTCCCGCCGGGAATTGCAGGAAATTTCGGATATGTGCCGCTACCGAAACCTCTATCTGTACATCGACGGAGCCCGACTGGGGTATGGCCTCTGCGACAAAGACTCCGACCTGGATCTTCCCATGATCGCTTCACTCTGCGATGCCTTCTACATCGGCGGCACGAAGGTCGGCGCCTTATTCGGAGAAGCGCTCATCCTGCGCAACGATGATCTCAAAACCGACTTTCGCTATATCATCAAGCAAAAGGGAGGAAGGCTCGCCAAAGGCAGATTGCTCGGCATCCAGTTTCTGGAGCTTTTCCGCGACGGACTTTACTTCCGCCTGGCAACACACGCCAATCGCCTCGCCGTCATGATCCGCGATGCCTGCCGTGCCAAGGGATTGCCGATTCCCGTCTTCAGCGGTACGAACCAACAATTTATCACGATGCCGGATGAAGTTCTTGATGAACTGCGAAAGAAGTACGGATTCGCCTATCTACGCCGCGAGGATGCCGCACACAGTACCGTCCGGTTCTGTACAAGCTGGGCTACCCGCGAGGAAGACGTCCTGGAGCTGCTTGCGGATATTGACCGCTTGTGTTGACAGGGATTCCCCTACGCCCGGTTCTATCATTCAGGCTGACGCCCCGGTTTGGCCTTGTCATACTGCTTCATGAGACTGGCGGACCAACTGACGGCATCGGGATAACGGCATGGAGGAGTCGTCATCAAGTATGAGCCCAGTTTATCGGCCAGCGGCGCCGCATTTCGGAGGCATGCCGGAAACAGATTTTTCATCTCCGTCCTGTCCTGATCAATATCATACAACTCTGGAAGACGGTTCGGGACAAGCAGGTATTTGAGGTTGCCATGGAGAATAGCGGACGTATAATCCGTACACCAGTAAAGAGTTCTGGAAATTTTACTATCAGCTGATTTCAGCATGGGCATCATATCCTGTCCGTCCAGCCCTTCCGGGATGGCAACGCCATTCAATTTGAGCAAGGTTGGCAAAAAATCCACTGTCGATATCACCTGGCCACACACAAATCCCGGACGGACACGTTCATCGTTCGGAAAACGGATAATCATGGGCACTCGCACTCCGCCTTCATAATGAAGTCTCTTTTCCCCTTTGAACGGTGCGTTACACGCAGGGCCATCGGGAGCCCCCCCATTGTCGGATAAAAAAACCACCATGGTATCGCGCGATTTTCCCGCTTCGTCCAAAGCTTTCAGAATTCTGCCTACCGCCTTGTCCATCCCATGAACAACGGCGGCATACTTCCGGCGAACAGGATCGGATATCCCTCGAACCACCTCCAAATCCTCGCGCTTCGCCTCGTAGGGCGTATGGGGAGCATTGAAGGAAACAAACAGGAAAAAGGGATTGTCCCGGTTTTTGTGTTTTTCGATAAACCGGATACTTTCGCGGGCAATATCGTCCGTCAAATAACGAACCTGCGTATCGCTCGAGACATTCGAAACAATTGCCGACGGATTTAATCCTCCAACCTCTTTTTTCTGAGGAAAATAATGACGGGAACCTCCCAGAAACCCCCACCAGGTATCAAACCCGCGATCCACCGGCGTCTGTCCTTCAGCATGTCCCAAATGCCATTTGCCGATCACGGCACAAGCATAGCCGAGAGGCCGGAGATATTCCGGGAAGCACTTCTCCGATTGCGGCAATCCATAATGAGAATCGGCCAGATAATTCATCTTGACGTTCGGATTGGTCGTAATACCGAACCTTTTGGGAAACCTTCCCGTCAACATGCCCATACGGGACGGAGCGCACATCGGAGCCGTTACGTAAGCCCGGGAGCAAAAGACACCGTCACGCGCCAGGGAATCGATATGGGGAGTCGGGATTTGCCGGGATCCCGTGCAACCCAAATCGCCATATCCAAGGTCATCCGCCATGATAACCACGAAATTGGGCCCCGCAGCCATCGCCTGGAACGACGACAGCAGCAACAAAATCACCATCTGAATACCAAAATTCATCTTCATTTTTTCACATCTCCGTCATTGTTTCCTTTCGAATCAGGCTGGTATATCCATTCGGCTTCATCCCTGTGGAGCTGGCCCTTGTCATCTTTCGAGATGACCTTCACCACGTTCCTTCCACGTTTGAGAGCAACGGGAGGAGTGGCGAAACCGTTACGGCAGTAAGAGGAAACACCGGGAACTTCCTTTTCATTGAGGAAAACCTTGTTGTTTTTCATGTTGGAATAGAAACGGATGGCCACTTTTTCATCAGAAGTGGGAGTTGCACGCTTCTCCTGAAGATGAAGGACGGGGATGTCATCCCGCCAATTGGCCTTGTAGAAGTAGAAAGCATCCTTGGGAACCTTGCGATCAAATGTCACCAGCCCCTTGTCATTAATACCGGGGCGGTCTCCCTCGTCACGCCAGACACTTGCAAAGTCAAACATGTTCCAAAGGAAAGTTCCCCAAGTCGTTTCCCTGGAAGCAATCTTGTCCCAGAGGATTTCATGAGAACGGGACTGCCACTCCTCCGGATGCCATTTGCCTCCGGCCTTGGGAGCCTTGGAAATGTTGCGGTCATGATGCTTGATGGAGGCTCCGCTACCATATTCGCTGATAGCGACAGGTGTATTGGGATAGCTTTTATGCAATGAATCGATCGCTCCACCCATGCCTTCCGGCCCCCCGCCATACCACCCGGGATAGGTATTCAGAGCCAGCAGATCGGCAATAGAGCAGAGATCCTTGTTGCCCGGCCTGTTAACGGCCACAACCGTCTTGCGATACGGATCTTCCTTGTGGGCAAGAGCATTCAATTCGCGAAGAAGAGGCAGGGGATCATCCGTACTGCGATGGAGCAGTTCATTGCTCAATCCCCAGACGACAATCGAAGAATGGTTGCCGAACTGGCGGATCATCTCCACGAGCTGCTGCTTGGTCGTCTCCTCAACCGCAGGGTCTTTCGGCTTGCCAACGGAATCGACAAAGGGAATTTCCTCCCAAAGGATCACGCCTTCGGCATCGCACATGGCAATTAACTTCGGATCATGAGGATAGTGGGCCAGGCGAATGGCGTTGGCTCCCATTTCCAGAATGAGATCCAGATCGCGTCTGTGTTCCTTTTCCGTCAAAGCCCACCCTTTGCCCTCCCAGTCCTGATGACGGCAGACACCTTTGATTTTCAGCGCTTTCCCATTCAGAGAAAACCCCTTGTCCGAATCAAAAGAGACAGAGCGGAACCCGATGGGATAACTGAGGAGGGTACTGTTGTCACCGGAGGAAAGACGGACATCCAGCTTGTACAAATAGGGATCTTCCCGACCCTGCCAAAGATGAGGGGAGGGCACCGTCATGTCGACTTGATGCTCGCTTTCCCCCGGAGTCAGGCGGATGGGTTTACTTGCCTTCAGTATGGATTTTCCTTGAGCATCGTACAAAGCTATTTCCAAAGTTCCCTCTCCTCCGTCCGGCAGGGCACTATCCACCGTCACAGACACGCCAAGATCGGCAGACTCGTTGGAGACATTGTGCTGGGTGATCCTGACTCCGTCTGTACCATTGGCAATCGGGGAAATACAGACAGGATCGCGTTCGATCAACTCCACATTGCGGTACATGCCTCCGTAGACCGGAAAATCGCCGCTGATCGGCAAAATCTCCCGTCGTAGCGAGTTATCCGCCCGTACTTCCAGCACATTGCCGGCACCGGGCTTGAGTTTCCCCGTCAACTCTGTCCCAAATGAAGTAAAAGCTCCTTTGTGCTCTGCCAGCTTCTCGCCGTTAAGATAGACCTCCGCAAAGTTGGAAACAGCACCGAACCTGACAAAAACGCGCTTCCCGTCAAATCGGGCAGTATCCGGCAATTTGATGCGGTACGTGCCAGGCCCACGGTAATAGCCGAAATCTTTGTTGTTCTCCTTTCCTCCGCCCTTCTGGGCATCCTGAGCGTTCCAGCAGTGGGGCACAGTAACCTGTTTCCATTCTGCCTGGGGATCATCGGGAGATGTTTTCGTAAAAATCCAGTTGGACAAGGTCATTCCTTGAGCGGCCAAAGCCGTCAAGAGCGAACCAATAAAAAGAGACCATTTCATGGGAACAATTGGGAAGTTAAATGAACGATATAATATCCATCCGCAAAACACCCGCTTTTTTTTCTCGCAATTACCTGAGAAAAAGCGAAAAAGGCGATCGTTTTCGCAAGAAGAGTCTTTTCTCCTCCGTATTCTGTGTACTGAAATATTCCAATTCAATTCCATCCTATGAGAAAATTTATTCTGTCTGCCGTCCTGTTTCTGGGATGTTCTCTGTCCATAGCAACCGCCCAGGCATCGCCCATTGATCCCGAAACCAAGAGCCAGCAAGCCTGGTGGAAAAACAGGTATGAAGACCAAGTCAAAGCCTTGAAGGAACAGCCCTGCGACATTCTGTTCCTAGGGGACTCTATCACCGACTACTGGGCAACGACCGGGAAAAAAGTATGGGACTCTGCCTGGGCGCCGCTCAAGGCTCTCAACTTCGGAATTTCCGGAGACAAGACGGGAAACCTGATCTGGCGCATTGATGATTCCAAACTGCCGACATTGAGTGATCCCAAAGTATGCGTCGTCATGATCGGCACCAACAATACTGGACATTACAAATGTGGCGAAGCTCCGGAAAAAACGGCCATAGGCGTTTTGACCGTCGTCCAAAGGCTCCTGCTCCGCTATCCGGATACTCAAGTCGTCCTCCTGGCCATTTTCCCGCGAGGAGCTACGCCGCAAGATCCCATGCGTATCCATAACGATAAAATCAACAAAATTCTGGCAGCAACACGTCTTCCGCGAATGCACTTTGTCGATATCAACAAAAAATTCCTGGATCCGCACGGACAGTTCCTGCCCGGCGTTACCAGAGACCAACTCCACCCCACGGAAAAAGGCTACCAGATCTGGGCATCCTCCCTCCTGCCTACCGTCAAAAAAATCCTCACTCAACAATAATCCCCACATTGTCCCCTCATGCAAAACTTCACTTCTCCCTCCGCCACGCATCCCGGCTGGATTGCTCCGTCTCTGATATGCGTCCTGTTCTCAGCCACGGCCATGGCCTCCGTGCCCGATTGGGAAAATGCAGCCGTGACCGGCATCAACAAGGAACAGCCGCGCTCCTACTCCCTCCCCCGCGCCGATAAAACCAAGTCCCTAAACGGCAAGTGGAAGTTTCAATTTTCCATGACGCCCGACGAACGTCCGGTCCACTTCTACGAAACCGGCTTCGACGTAGGATCATGGGCCGATCTGCAAGTGCCCTCCAACTGGCAACTTGCCGGCTATGGATCCGCCCTCTACACCAATGTCCGCTATCCCTTCAAATCGGATGCTCCCCGCGTGATGGGTGAACCGCCAAAAGATTGGACCGCCTACAAGGAACGTAATTCCGTCGGTTCCTACCGTCGCGATTTCAACCTTCCGGCCTCCTGGAAAAATGACCGTGTCATGGTGCGTTTTGACGGCGTCGAGTCTGCCTTCTACGTCTGGGTCAATGGGAGGAAAGTCGGGTATTCCCAGGATTCCTATACGGGAGGGGAATTCGATATCACTCCCTATGTTGTACCGGGCAAAAATACCATCGCCGTGGAAGTGTACCGCTGGAGCGACGGTTCCTATCTGGAAGACCAGGACTTCATGCGCCTCTCCGGCATTTTCCGCGACGTTACCCTTTTCGCTCAACCCCAGGTCCACGTTCGCGATGTTTTTTTCAAAACCGGGCTGAAGTCTCCGGACTACACCACCGGTACGCTGGAAACAAGCGTCACTGTCCGTAATTCCAGTGACCAGAATATCCCCGCTGGAGGCAAATTCTCCTTCTCTCTCACCGGGTTAAACACAAGTATGAGCTGGGATGGCCCTCATGGGACGCGAACAATCAAAACGGTCAATAATCAGGATCTGGGCTCGGAATCCATCACGCTTCCGGCAATTCCCGCCGGCAAGGAAGTCACCATCACATTCAACAAGGAATACCCCGGTGTCAATGCCTGGTCAGCGGAAACCCCCAATCTCTACACAGCTACCTATTCCGTCAACGGTCAAGATCCCCGTTCAGTCAACATCGGGTTTCGATCCGTGGAAACTGCAGAAAACGGAGCTGTTCTCATCAACGGCAAGCCGGTCAAGTTCAAAGGTGTCAACAGGCACGAAACCCACCCCGACTACGGGCGGGCCATCCCACGTTCCGTCACCGAACAGGACATCCGCATCATCAAGGAAAACAACATCAACACCATCCGTACGTCTCACTATCCCAATCAGCCGTACCTTTACGAATTGTGCGACCGCTACGGCATCTACGTCATGGACGAGGCCAACAACGAGTCCCACGGAGACCAGTCCATTTCCAACAAGCCGGCCTGGGAAAAACCGATTGTGGAACGCGTCATGAACATGGTGCACCGCGACAAAAACCACCCCTCCATCGTTTTCTGGTCGATGGGCAACGAGGCCGGAGGCGGCAACAATTACAAGGCTGCCGCCAAAGCCGCACGCGATTACGACAACAGCCGCAAGCTGCACTACTGCGAATTCCGGCATGGAGAACCTGCCGTCGATATGGACTCCATCATGTACCCGACCGTCGACCGCGTCGTCGGCTGGGGTAAAGAACAGACCAACCGCCCCTTTTTCGTCTGCGAATACGCCCACGCCATGGGCAATGCCCTCGGTAATTTCAAGGAATACATGGACGCCTTCGAAGCGTCTCCCCGCATGATCGGCGGCTGCATCTGGGACTTTGTCGACCAATCCCTCCATGCCAGGCGGGACAAGGACGGCATCTATCACCCGGCACCATTCAAAAGCAAAACGCTTGCCTACGGAGGAATGTTCGGCGACAAACCGAACGACGGTAATTTCTGTGATAACGGGGTCATCCTCGGCGACCGTAGCGCCACGGCCAAGCTCAAGGAAGTCAAGCACGTGTACCAGTACGCCGGATTCCGAACAGAAGGCAACAGCTTGACTATCACCAACAAATACTTCCACAAGAACCTCAAGGATGCCGTCCTGACAATCATCGTTCCGGAATTGCGCGGCACAGGGAAGAATGCCATCCAATTCATGCTGCCGGAGATGCAGTCCGGAGCCTCCGCCACGCTGGAACTTCCCTCCTTCCTGACGGCAGCGAACGGCCAGAAGTATCCCTTCCTGGCTCTGCTGTCTGAAAAACCCATTCTTCCGGAACTGGCCGCCACTTCACCCTCTCCGAAGAAGGCCGTACGCCGAATCGCCGGGAAGGATCAACCATTCGGGCAATCGGCAGATCTGACTCCGTCCCAGGTTGAAACCGCCGTCAACAAGAGCGAAGCCTACCAGTATTTTGCCGGAGAAGCCCGCAAACCCGTCCCTGCCGTCAAGGCCGGCAAACAGGACACGCTGACATTCAACCCGGACGAAGGCACAGTCACGGGGAAGAATTTCAAGGCAGTATTCAAGGACGGCATGCTCTCCGGGCTTTCCTATGCCGGACGCGACATGATCCTGCCGGGATATCCCATCGCCCTTCAGGCCTATCGCGCTCCGGTCGACAACGACAAATGGATAGACGGTAAATGGAACAGGGGCAAACTCGCCAATCTCAAGAGCGAATGTATCAAAACGGAAATGAAACAGGTGAACCCCCAGCTCATCCAGGTCATTTCCGACATGAAGACTGTCAACAGCAATCCTTCCTTCACTTACCGGATGGTCTGGAATGTGCTGAGTTCCGGCGTCATCGACGTATCCGCACAAATCTATCCCTCTGCTGACGGCGAAGAACTGCCCCGCCTGGGCTTCTCCTTCGGGGCACCGGCCTCCTACGACACCGTTTCCTACCTCGGCCTCGGCCCGTGGGACAACTACAGAGACCGCAAAACATCTACATGGAGAGACACCTTCACCAAATCGGTAGACGATATGTTCTTCGCCTATTCCCGTCCGCAGGAAATGGGGAACAGAACCGGCGTCGAATGGCTCTCCATCGGAAATGGTCAAACTCCCGGACTAGTCATCGGCGCAGCATCGCCCAAGAACCCTATGGAAGCTTCCGTCTCCTACTACACGGCACAGGAACTCAATGCCGCACAGGCATTGGACAAATTGCCGCCCAAGGACAAAGTCATCGTCAATCTCGATGCTTTCCAGATGGGGCTCGGCGGAGCATCCTGCGGTCCGCGTCCGCTCATGAAATACCAGACATTCAGCAAACCGACAGCGTTCGGTTTCATCCTCGCCCCTGATCGTGCCCGACTGGATACGTTCCTGTCTCAAATGGGAGGAGCCGTCAACCCGCCCGTCATATCACGCGATTCATCGGGACTTGTTTCCCTGGAATCATCCACCCCGGAAGCCACCATGACCTATTCCATCGACAACGGCCCCGAGCAAACCTACACCCAGCCCTTCCCTCTGGAACAGGGCACGGTAACCGCCAAGGCGGCACACGGCAAAATTGAAGGGCTTTCCCCGGCTTCCACGCGAACATTCAATCGCGAAGTCATCCGGACAGGTTGGAAAATCCAGCAAGTCTCATCAGAAGAACCCGGTGAAGGCGTAGCCCAGCATGCCATCGACGGCAAACCCAACACGTTCTGGCACACGTCCTACACCAACGGACAGCCGGGATATCCCCACTCCATCGCCGTGGATATGGGCCGCAAGGAACGCTTCAAAGGATTCACATTGACTCCCCGAGCCGATATGGACAACGGACTCGTCCAAAACTTCAGCTTCTACGTCTCCAACGACGGAGCTAACTGGAGGAAAGTCATGACGGGATCGCTTCCCTACAAAAACAGGCGGGCTCCGCAGCAGGTAATCCTCCCCCGTGTGGAAGAAGCCCGCTATTTCAAGCTGGATGCCATCAAACCCGTCCACGACGGACAACCCTGGGCCGCGATTGCGGAACTGAACATCATCCCGGAATAAGCCGCCTCCTTGGAAGGGCGCATCGTAACAGACATTTCACCCCGTGCCGGTATTCCGGCACGGGAAGATGTCGTGGCCGTTCAGCCGCATGAAAATGTTATTTGATTGCATCCATGAGCAAGAAAAATTAGAGTAGAATCATGAAATTTTTTGCAATTCCCTTGCTCGTCCTTTTTCCTGGCGTATTAATGGCGGCACCCGGCTTCGATGAACGTCCATATATGGTTATTCCCGAACCTGCCGTGGTGCGCATGTCACAGGGGATTTGCTCCAAACCCGTTGTCCTAAAGACAAAAAAAGATGAATCACTGGGAGCGGAAGGCTATCGACTGACGGTTACTCCGCGAGGTGTTGCCATCGATGCCGGGGATAAGTCAGGATTGTTCTATGCCCGGAAAACGCTGGAGCAGCTGGAGTCTCAATATAAGGGAAAGAAAATCCCCTGCGGGGTGATCGAAGACAAGCCGCGCTTCGCATGGCGCAGCATGATGCTTGATTCGGCACGCCACTTTGTTCCTGTCGCCGACGTCAAAAAATTCATTGATGTCATGGCCGACTACAAGTTTAATAAACTCCATTTCCATCTGACGGACGACCAGGGCTGGCGGCTTCCGGTTCCGGGATATCCCAAATTGAAGGAAGTGGCATCGGTGCGTGAAGAAACCTTCGGCAACAAGATCCCGCATGGAGGCATGTACACCAAGCAGGAGCTGAAGGATCTGGTCAAATATGCTGCAGAGAGAAGCATTGAGATTATTCCTGAAATCGACCTTCCCGGACACAACCAGGCACTTTGTACGGCTTATCGAGACTTCCAGTGCTTCCCCGACCCGAATCTCAAGGTGAGAACCGATGCGGGCATTTCCAAGACACTGGTTTGCCCGGGCAACCCGGACGTACTGAAATTCTACGATGCTGTCTTCAAGGAACTCGCCGACATCTTCCCCTCCCAATATGTGCATCTCGGCGGAGATGAAGCACCCGAAGATAATTGGAAAAAGTGCCCCAGGTGCGCCGAATTCCGGGCCAGGGAGGGAATCAGCAATACTGGAGGAAAAAAGAAGACAAGCGCTTCACCTTCACCCGTTTCCCAGGCGGATTCTCTCAAGCAGACAGACATCAACAAGGAAGTCAGCCAGCAGATGTTCAGTTTCTTCAATAAAATGAACGCTTTGATTGCCAAGAGAGGCAAACGGGCCGTCTTCTGGTATGAACCCGCAGGTAAGTACCCCGACGGTTCCATAGCAACTGTCTGGCGCCACCATAATGCCAGGGACGTAGCCAAAACATCCGGTACGAACGTGGATGTAATCTATGCCCCCAATGGCATTTGCTACCTCGACTATCCCCAGCTGCCGGGAGACTGGCCGTCAGGACAGCCCGATACCGGCTGGATGCCCGTCAATACGCTCGAAAATGCCTATTCTCTTGATCCGGGCAAGGGATTGTCTCCGGATGAATTGAAGCGAGTCCGTGGAGTGGAATGCTGCCTCTGGAGCGAACGCATGCCGGATATCAACCGCGTGTTCTACCAGGCCTATCCGCGTTGCCTTGCAACTGTTGAGGCTGGCTGGTCTCCCATGGAAGTCCGGGACATTGAACGCTTCAAGAAAAAAGTCGAGTTTCACAAAAAACTGATTTCGGAGAAATGGGGAATCCCTATGGACCGTCCGGAGAAAAAGTGACAGCCCTTCCATTTCACACTCCTCCAACCCGGCTTGGGCCTCCTTTCTTCAGGCAGTTCCTGCATTGAAATACGGAGGCACCACTTCTCCTCCACCATTGTTTTCTTCTTTATTTTACATAATCTATCCTCAAATTCTGTCCATACTTGAACCGTCATATTCGGAGGATCAACCGAAGAAGTTGATTGTGTGCTTGTCGCCTTCCTGGGGCAATTATCCTTCGAAATTTCGAAGATCCCCACTACCATATATCTTTAAATTTTCATCATTCGGACGGACCCGTGTTATTTGATTGATCAGACAACCACGTACAAAGAACTACTCTGCCCTTGCCATCTTTAGAATAAAAATTGACAACAATAATATCGTGATACCCATGTCGAACTAAAAATGCGATGCTTCTTTAAATTCCCATCCTCGCAGGAAGACAAAATCACCGGGATCGCATGATGTTTTAATATTTGGAAGAGACCATTGAGCCTTTTTCATATCATAAATACAGTTGCTAAACAACTTTTGACAGAAGTATCGTTAAAAACGATGAAGGATGATTACTTTTCGGATACAGAGATTTGAGGTTTTCCGATCATACGGAAAATAATATGCAGGGGAATGATGATGACAGATACCCAGAATCCGGCGGATGTCCATGCGATGGCTGCGTAAGGGGAACTGATGATACCCGTGACCGCGAGCATAAAGGGCAGAAGTGAGAAGACGGAATATCCTGCAAGAGTGAGTATGTCGATCATAGGACGTTCTCTATTTTTATCAAAACTCAGCACGCCTACGGAGAAGAGGAGACAGAGAGGCAGAATGTTATACAGGACAAGTCGGGACACAAACATGCTGCCGTACTGGAAAGATGTCAGTACGGTGAATATACCGATGAGTCCCCAGAGGCTTAGTAAATAAAGTTTTGTACTTCCAGGTATTCGCTTAAACCACCCCATGCAGAGAACCGGCAGACTGAAAATAAGGTAAATGCGAATAAAAAATAATTCATTACTATGGATGGTCGTCAGGATTTTCTCCAAAAACAGAATGAGCACCAGGCAAAATACCATGCTGATAACGGCTCCAGTGTAGTGGCGAGTCAATTTCATAATCCGTGCTGTGATTTGTAGAATATGGAAATCATCAATAGGCTCTTTCCATCCTTGATCGGCAAAAATAAGGGAGATTTTAAACAATAGGAATATGACGGATGATTTTCAAATAAAAGAGGAATGGGATAATCCTGAAAACCATGATGATTATGCACCCCGATATATGTGTCACAATCGTACTGCTGGATGGCGATCTGCGCGATGGTTCGAAAAGTGCTGGAACCGACCAGAGGCATTGGTGGAGAGATGAATGACAAAGGATGCTCTTTCAGAAAGATTTGATCGTACAGTGATGTATTGCTCTCAGAAACACAGAGGGATTCCAAAACTTTACGCTCCACAGTTCCCATGACAATCCATTCCCTGTTGGAAAATAACTGTCGTCGGTAAGAATAAACAACTGGATTCCGAATCCGCGAAAAGAAAAGGCCATCGGGAAAACCGGACAGAGATTCCTGCCTCAAATCCTCGTTCTCCCAAGCCGCACCCGGATCATCAACCCCACAAAGAGAAGGGCACACGGCAAGGGCATACAGGAGTCCCAAAATGGCTAAAATGTATTTCATGATCGTATTTATATTTCAGCGCCGTTCTCATCCCCGGACGATACATTATTGTGAGCAGTTTCTGGTGATATAATGCACAACTGAAGAAGTTGGCTGTGTACCTGTCGACAAGAATCGAGCCGGACGACTCATTTCTCTATTCCCAGCTCTATCCTTTCCAGCTTTGCCTCTTTCAAGCGTTGCTCGTAGCGATCAATCTCCAGAATCGACTCCTCTTTGTCGAGATTCGAGATACTTCTTTCAGTCGCAAAACTGTTTAGGAAAAAACTAACTATTGGCGCATTCGGCGGAGCTACAAGCCAACGGGATGAGCTATCCTCTGGAAAACGCGTCAAAATAACGGCGGTGTTGTGGGAGTAATCCTGAAAAGCTTGCTCAGGTTCCGTCATGGCAAGCTTCGCATGATAATTCAGTATTCTGGCAAGCTTGTCGTCCATGGAAAGCCTCCCTCGACAAATCCCGACCATATCCACAAGCATAAGCCGGTATTTCGAAAGAGATGGAACCTTCAATTTCCTCTTCTCCAATTCATGTACATAGTTTGATGGTACTTGAGAAGCAAAGGAATCCAGCCATGATGTACTATGGCAGGAAAATACCGCAGAATTGAGAAAATGATCATTCCATTGGAGGGCCACAAGATTACCTCTATAACGAAAAAGTATTTCCCCTTTAGGAGAAGGAAGAGACTGGCGCATCAGAACATTCCAGAGAGTATCCGGATCCAGGGAAAACAGAAAATGTTGCGATGGTGAACCTGGACACTCTCCGTATTCATCTCGCCTCTCGGAAAATATAGGCAGGGGAATGTAGGATTTGTTCCGGACGAGTTCGTTGCACTGCACAGCCAACCAGACTTGTTGATAAACATCGAGTTTGCCATATTCAAGACTGAGATAAAGCATTCTGGCCAACATATTGTAAAAACGAATAATATTATACGTTCCATAACGCCCCGAGCTCATCCCTAATAATTTTTGATTGGCAAATCCGCCAAGAATTTCGGAAGTATGCGACGTATACAAATCCCCTTCATAGGTTAGATCCATCGTCGAAAAATAATCACCCATTTTGGGAACCGGTAAATTTTCTGCCAGCCAGTGAAAAAGGCACTTAAATGACTCATACAAACCAGGTTCAATAGATTGATTCCCGATTTGCCACAAATCACTTTCTCGCGGCCTATATTCAAATGTGGCAAAATGGATCCACGAAATACGATTGGGAGATAACCACCAATAACGGGCGGCAGGGAAATCCCCCACCATATCAAAGTTGATGCCCTTTTCCATCCAGGTCAGTTCATCACCAGTACTTTTCGGATTAAGCTTACCAAGCTCTTCCCGGATTATTTTCAGATGACAAGGCGACACAAGATACAAAAAAGATCCGTCTAATTGATCGGGCTGAAGAGGCTCGGACGATTCCCCATTCGAGGACAATTCCTCTTCCGATAGAGAAGGTTTCGGATTGTCTGGTGAATAAAAAGGAGATTCATCAGCATTGATTTTAGAGCATAAAATCATTAAACACACGGTTAATAATTTTATTACTCTTGGTGTCATACCAATTTTCACCGATTTTATTCCCTTGAATAGTTAAAAATGTAATTGCTTCAGTTTTATTGAAGAATAGTCAAGTTATTCATGTACATACATCCATTCCTTTCTTCAGGACATATAACTTGCCTTGTTCGTAATCCTCGCGAGGATGCGCGTTGCCGTCGGCTGGGACGGATCCAATAACAGGATTTCGAGAGCACGAAACAATCCCCGGATTCTCTCTCTGCATCCAGCTTATACGCGGCGATTTGCACGTATCCTTTATAGATGAAATGCTCGCGCGATGTCAATGTGTTTCCATGGTATTCCAAGCGATCCGTGCGCCTTCCCATAAAGTCATAGAAGCACCTATAATTCGCCTGAATTTCTTTTCGCCAAGTTTTGCTACGGCAAATTGATGCGGTAAATTTCTATCGTTTGACCATCAGGAACGATGGCGCAATATCTATTCCCCAAGAATATATTGGATCTGGTTTTTAGTCGTTGTTCTGCTACTATTTCACCTGTTTTAACATCAATCAAGAGATGAACTAAATACGTTCCCGGAATTGCCACTTCCCAATTTCCCGTTCTACGGTAGAACCGCAGAGAGAGCAAGGTTCCATCCCGACTAAAAACAGGTTCAGCGCTGGCAACCCATTCCCCCGGCAATGTCGGACAAGGGAGAGCATGTATAACTTCCAAATGATGAAAGTTTGTCAAATAAAAAGTATCGCCTTCCTCAATACATATATCATTCGTCACAGGATGATAGGTAAATGTACTCGGGCGAAAAAAATTTTTAAGTTTCCATTCCTTAATCCTATCCCCCTGAGTATCTAAAATATCCAAAGTCGTATCTCCAGGATCATGCTGCTGATCAGCATCATAAATCACTCTGTAACAATTTGCCCCTTCATCCACAAAGCCGATTAATTCATCATCTAATGTTTTTTTGCCTTTTTTATAAGGGCCCGTGAATTGCCGAATCATCTTAATATATGACGACGCTTTCTTGATATGTCCCTTTAATTCCGTAAATCCATCCGGAATCGCAACAGGCACAAGTGGAAGATATTTTCTTGTATAAAAATATGGAAGAAAACAAGCCTGGCAAATATATGTGTCCTCATAATAAGTTGGCAAAGGCTCCTCCATCTTCACTCCAGAAATTGACCTGACCAGTTTGCCGGATTCCGTTTCATAAACATAGAGTGTATCCCCGGGCCAGGTTGCCAAATAGGAATCATCATCAGAAAATGAAATTTTAGTATTATCTTCATTTTCAGTAGCCTTCCTGTCACTGTAATCCTGCCATGAATACGAAGGGACTGCAATTGTTGTGATATGTTCCAGAACAGGCGGTTTCCTTTCCGGAGAAAACATTATACTCCCCAATAAAGAAGCAATAAAAATCACTGCAATGATGATGTAAATAATCTTTTTCATATCCTGAAAACTATCGCCAATTCTCCTTCTTCATCCAGCTTATACGCGGCGATTTGCACGTATCCTTTATAGATGAAATGCTCGCGCGATGTCAATGTGTTTCCATGGTATTCCAAACAATCCGTGCGCTTTCCCATAAAATCATAGGAACAAACAACAGAATAGCCAGCATCCCTGGCACTGGCCTCAAACTTGTATTCCAGTATGGAGTGTGAGCCCATATTCAATAGTCACCCCAGACTGATCGATCGATAAATATAATGAAACTTCTCCCCCTATCTTGACAAAACCCAAAATATTACTTATCCTTCGATAAGGTATGAGAGAATCATTCGGTAAAGTTATTTCTCTTTTTATTCTGGGTGTAATTGTGGTTATGCTGAGCATCAGCTATCTGTTTGTCATAAAAAGAGGACCTGAAAGCCGAATTGATACAAGAAATGTGAATTTGGAATCTCGCTTTTCCTGCAGCCTCTTGAGCAAGCAATGGCGTCATGTGACAAATGGCTGTTCTCCACTGCATGTGACCATCATTACATATAAGAATGAAGATAAACATACCAGAAAACAAAAGTGCTTCGCCTATTTGGAAGAGGGAACTCCTTATCCGCGTTGTCGTGAGTTATTTGAAACACCCTGGATAACTTGTTCCAGAATGTATCTTGAGCAAGAAAATGATGCTACTATCAAGATCATGGTCGATGGTAAATTATATGTTCATGTAGATCCGATGATCTTCTATCCTGCTTATACATGGTCCTATTTGTGCTACCGGGTTCAACCATAATCTGACTATGTTTTATAAATTATCCTTGTACATCGAACTATTTCTAATTGCTTTTCTGCTTGCCAGTATCATTGCAGCACGCGGCCCTGTGTTTTGGGATGACGGCAAGGAAGCCATTTCTCTTCCTTGTATGGAGACTCATATTGATAATATCATCCCATTGCAAGGACATGATATGATAGAAGACTATTATGCGATCATAATATCTCAAGGGAAAAACTTTTACACACCCTTACATCCGAATTATAAAGAATACACTACTCCATCCATTGATTACTCCTGCATCGTCAGACGTGATGATGAAAATAATTTACTCTACCGTGCCTATACATTTCCTGTTTCACTCGAAAACAAAAACAAGGAAATGAATTTTTTAGTCAATGATACATGGTTCATTATCATGCAAGGAAATAAGGAATACCTGAAAATCCGCAGAAAAAATGCACGTAAATATATATGGGAAAAATTTGATAACGAATGGATACGATTTCAGAGAGAATAACAATTTATATTAAATATAGATTGCACCATGAGATGCGATTACTGTTCGTTGTTTCTCCTAAGGGAAGTTTCATGGCTACTGTAATAGCTTCTTCCCAACGCTTATCGTCTTTCTCTTCTATCGTCCCCATTTTATTAAAATAAGGTCGTTTCCCTCAGCTGCTATTACCGTTATTTTCTGGATTCATCGCCATCAGTATTCCTCCTCCACAAATAAGCGCACTTATCGCGATTATACTTATATATTTATGTTTCATAATTCTACTAAAATTCATAACTTACATTCAAATTTTTTCCAAACTGGAGCAGTTTTCCTTCGAAATTTCGAAGATCCCCACTACCATATATTTTTTAAATTTTCATCATTCGGACGGAACCGTTCTATTTGAGTTTTCAGATATCAATGTATCAAGGAGTACTCTGCCCTTGCCATCTTTAGAATAAAAATTGACAACAATAATATCGTGATACCCATGTCGAACTAAAAATGCGATACTTCTTTTAAATTCCCATCCTCGCAGGAAGACAAAATCACCGGGATCGCATGATGTTTTAATATTTGGAAGAGACCATTGAGCCCCTTCCAGATCTTGGTATAGATGATTATTTTCAATCGATACCGTTTTCTTCATTTCATGAATCTGCTCAAGAAGAAGAGATTCTTCTCTCTGCATATCCCTACTGTCAGGAAAATCAATGACAACGATATAGAGGTATTTTGGGTTGTCCGGATATCCGTCAATACTGAACCCTCCATTAAAACTTCTATAAACTTTATATGCCGTATTTTTGCAGAGCCGATTATATAGAAGAGATTCAATGCAATTGTCGTCCTGGTAATAGGGCAATATGTCCTCTACCCGACGATTAGTAGGAAAATAAGCAAACAACCAAGCAGCAATGCCTATGACGAGCAACACAAGCATTGCAAATATTATGATGATTAATTTTATTCTTTTCATTTATTCTGACTACAATCTAGAGCAAGACAATGAGAATATGGGAGCACGAAAAACGTGCCATCGTCCTATCATGATTCTCATGATACCAAGTCAAGCTAAGATTAGCCTCTTTGAGGCCATATCATCTTGAAGCAGGAAGCGGCGCATTCATTTGAGGGTCAGGAAGATTGATTCGATAGATTTCTATTCTACGATCATAGGCAATAGCCCAATACTTGTTGGAAGGAGAAAATGCACTTATACTATAACCTTCATCATGAACGATCTCGGTAATCACCTTCCCTGTTGTAGTATCCAACAAAATTGTGCAAAAAATATTGAAAGAAAATAACGCATATCTACTAATAGAACGCTCATAGGTAATCGCTAAAATGCTTCCATCGTCATTGAATACTGAAGATGAAATACGTGGACGCCATGTTCCTTTTGCCTGAGGAACAGGTAATTTCTTCATTTGCTCTAACCGATTGCAGTTGATCAGATAAAAATTATCATTATCATATATGAATATTTCTTTTGCCTGTAAGCAAATATCATGCGTCTGTGGATGATGGCGCATTCCATATATGAATATTTCCTGCGGAACACCCCAGACATTCGAATCCCCTGTCTCCTCATTGACAACTAAATTCTTACTTGGACCGTTATGTCTGGAACGAATAATTTTATAACGGGATTTGGATTCCTCAATATAAGCCAATAACTTAATCAAATTATAATCAGGATTTTCATCTGCAAATTTTTTAAAACTAAGATAATTTTTCTCATTTGTTTTTATATTGTTTTCTAAAATTGAGAATCCCTGAGGAATTTGCACACCGAAGAGAGGTTTGTAACGCTCGCATTCTTCAAGGACAAAACAACCTAATAAAGACATATGAAGATATTCTTCCGCATTTGGAAGAGGGTCTTCCTGTTTAAGCCCAGGAAGAGAATGGGAAAGAGCCTGTGTTTCCACATCATAGACATAAAACGTATTTCCCGGCCATGTCGCCAGGTAACGATCATTGTCAGAAAAAGCTATTTTCGTATTGATCATGTTGACATTGAAATCTCCATCATAGTCCTTCCATGAAAATTCAGGAGTCATAATTGTTCCTACATGCTCCAAAATTTTCGTTTCTCTTTCGCTCGATGAAAATAATAACAATAAAAGAAAAATGGCGACAACAGATACGCTAGTATATATAATTATTTTTTTCATAAATTACATTTCCATGTTGCAATGGGGAAGTGGCGTCATAATAGACATCATTATGACGCCACTTTTATATTTAAATCTCAATTAAGAAATGACTGAATATTTCAGCAGGACAATAACATTTATTATAATATTTTTCTAAATATTTTTTGATATTCTTCTTTGAAAATTCTACAGCCTCCATTTTTCTCTTTTCACTATCGCGAGCTCTATCTCCTGGTTCGAATCCATCGATGAGCCCCGTTATCCAAGCTCCATGCCCGCGAGGTCGCATCTTGCTTATCCAAGATACAGGTGTCATAGATTTAACATGATCCGGATCTCCCTTAATGGTACCAATGATAGTATTGTAGCCTCCATGATCCTGCTGTACAGCATGTGATCAGTCCCCCACAAATAAGCGCATTTATCGAGATTATACTTATATATTTATTTTTCATAATTCTACTAAAATTCATAACTCCCCTTCAAATTTTTTCCACGCTGGAGCAGTTTTCCTTCGAAATTTCGAAGATTCCTACTACCAGATATTTTTTTAAATTTTCATCATTCGGACGGCCCCATGTTATTTGATTGATCAGACAACCACGTACAAAGAACTACTCTGCCCTTGCCTTCTTTAGAATAAAAATTGACAACAATAATATCGTGATACCCATGTCGAACTAAAAAATCGATACTTCTTTTAAATTCCCATCCTCGCAGGAAGACAAAATCACCGGGATCGCATGATGTTTTAATATTTGGAAGAGACCATTGAGCCCCTTTCAGATCTTGGTATAGATGATTGTTTTCAATCGATACCGTTTTCTTCATTTCATGAATCTGCTCAAGAAGAAGAGATTCTTCTCTCTGCATATCCCTACTGTCAGGAAAATCAATGACAACGATATAAAGGTATTTAGGGTTGTCCGGATATTCGTCAATATTGAACCCTCCATTAAAACTTCTATAAACTTTATATGCCGTATTTTTGCAGAGCCGATTATATAGAAGAGATTCAATGCAATTGTCGTCCTGATAATAGGGCAATATGTCCTCCACCCGACGATTAGTGGGGAAATAAGCAAACAACCAAGCAGCAATGCCTATGACGAGCAAAACAAGCATTGCAAATATTATGATGATTAATTTTATTCTTTTCATTTATTCTGACTGCGATCTAGAGCAAGACAGTGAGAATATGGGAGTACGAAAAACGTACCATCGTCCTATCATGATTCTCATGATACCAAATCAAGCTAAGATTAGCCTCTTTGATGCCATATCATCTTGAAGCAGGAAGCGGCACATTCATTTGAGCGTCAGGAAGATTGATTCGATAGATTTCTATTCTACGATCATAGGATAAATACTTGTGCCTGTATATAGGCACAAGTATTTTGTTGGACTTATTATATTTATTGCATGGATGCGGGAGCTGGGAAAATTTCAACCCTTGTTCCTACACTTTGCAGTTTATTAGTTAGATCAAACGAGAAAAACAAAACAATGTGTTCCTGCCTACGATCTGGTTTTGAGTTAAGAAGCTGTTTCTCATTATATCCCATATATAAATACATATATTCATAGTGATCATCATCTGAATCATTAATAGATGGGTTGTTGCCAATTAGATCCATGACATCCTTGTTCGTTGTTTCGCGCAACGGTAGTTTTATGGCTGCAGAAAGAGCTGCCTGCCATCTTTCTTTATCTCGTATAAATGATTTCCCATCATTAAAATACGGAGAAACTATTTCACTTTCGCCATTATTTTCTTTTCCATTTTTACACACAGTCAATATGCCTATTGACAAAATAGCAAAAAATGCCGTTACGATGATTTTGTATTTTATTTTCATAATTTTCCTTCGAATTTTTTCCATACTGGAGATGTCATATATTTTGAAACTTTGTCCCAATAAAATATTGGAGACCCATCAGCATAAGTCCCAGTTTGAATATAATTATAATATAATCTCAGAATCCCATTAAAAGAACTCGTCCCGATTGATCTGTCCGTTCCGTATGAAATTGCTCCTTTCCTCAAAATTTGTTCGGCAAACGGCCTCGCAATTTCTTGAGAAGAGCATCCGGAAAAACGAGCTTGAGCTTTTCGGGTAAACCAACAACGAATTGGACCTTTCCTTTGTTTTGCTCGTTCAAATGTGGCACTATGGCTTCTATCCAGCAAATCCTGTACAGAATATTGATTCCATGTCCCACGGTTGCCATATCCACTGTACCCACCATATCCGCCATGTCCTGCTGAAACAAAATTCGAAATAGGATCTTGGCCTTCTTTGGAAATCGTTTCTAATAACAAGGGAACTGTGATAGGATTTACATATTCAGCAGAGGGAAATATCCCAGCATAATCTGGTATTAGATCATAACTTAATATGTACTGAATATCTTTCCCTTCTTGTGAGGCCACAAGATTAGAGGCATCATATACATCTCCTGGTTCAATATTGTTGGGATAGCCATGATTTGGTGTCTCGCCTACTGGCCATAAACACTGCCAATCTTCTTCGCTTGCACCATATTTCGATGCTAGATGCTTTAATGTATCTCCTTTGCCTGCGCACCAATGATTCCCTCGCCCTTCGCCTTTCATTCGCGTCCATAAACCAATATGGTCAACTCTATTGAAAGGCCTATTGGCAAGAGCTATGTATAGGTTCCAGTGATCTTGTTCGTCTATGGGATCCCTATTAATCCACCGTCCATCGTTCGGGTTGAGGTAACGGTAGTTGTAGTAATAGAGGCCCAAGGGGCTGTCATCATATTCGGAGGAGAAACCGAAGGCGTTGGCTGTGTGTTTGTCGCCTTCCTCGATCAGTTTTTCCCCGTAGGGGGAATAGACATAGCGCGCACGGCACGTTCCAGCATCATCGTAGAGAGCCGTGATGTTTTTCACCGTGTCGCAGGCGGCATAGAGCATCGTGGCATCCGACGCGTCTTTCATCGCGAGGATACGCGTTGCCGTCGGCTGGGACGGATCCCAATAACAGGATTTCGTAAGCACGAAACAATCTCCGAATTGTCCCTCGGCGTCCAGCTTATACGCGGCGATTTGCACGTATCCCTTATAGATGAAATGCTCGCGCGATGTCAATGTGTTTCCATGGTATTCCAAGCGATCCGTGCGTCTTCCCATAAAGTCATAGGAACAAACAACGGAATGACCGTCCCCGGCAAACTGTTCCGGGCGATTCCGCATGTCGTAGAGGACATCCCAAACACCGGTGCGCGTCTGAATCCGCGTCTGGTTGCCGTGAACATCAAATTCGGGCGTGAACGCGTTTCCCGCATTCTGCTGTTCAATGCGGACATACTGGTTGAGCCTGTTGCTGGTGTAGCTCCGGCTTGCAGCCAGTTCGCGGGATTGGACGCGGTTGCCGATGTTATCGTAGGTGTAGGTGTAATCCTCCTTTCCATCATACGCAGCGGAAATCAACTCACTTCGGGGATTGTAATTCGGGACGATTCTTCGTTCCTCCCGCCCTCCGGCATGATCCGTCAGCAGGGTCGGCCTTCCGAGCGCATCGTAACCGTACCGGTGGGCGAGAACTTCCCGTCCCGAGGCATCCTTGTACACAAGGGCCGAAATGGCATTCCTGCGATCCTCGTACTGGAGTGCCGTTGGGCCAATCCATGCCGGTCAGCAATTCACCTTCACCGTAATGCCAGGTGAATACTTTCCCTTCCTCCGGCGATGCCGTTTGCAGACGGCCGAAGCTGTCGTAGGTCAGAGCCGTGTCCTGGACGTTTACTCCATCGACGCTCAATGTATAGCCGGCATCCCTGCCGCAGGCATCGAACTTGTATTCCAGAATGGAGCGGACGCTTCCCTCGAACTCTTCACGCATGAGATCCCCCACATGATTGTAGGAATAAGTACGGGTGCCCGTACCATCCGTGATGCTTGCGAGACGCCCCAGGGCATCGTAGCTATGGCATATCGGGGTCGATTGGTCGCTGAAGGATGTTTCCGCCAGTTCCCACGTTTCCGCCTGATCGATGTAACCGATCGATGAACCATCAGCCCGGACCGTGCGGATAACCAGTCGGTCGCGGTTATAGACTGTCGTTTCGGATGTTCCGTCGGCATAGGTCTTTTTCACAGGCAGCCCGCTCAGCGAGTCGTATTCCCACTGCGTGATGTCCCCCGGCGTGTCTGGAATCCCCGTCAGCGTTTCGCCCGGGTTCCTCCATGTCGTTAGCGCGATCATGCGACCATTGCTGTCGTAATCCTTCCGGATGGGTTGCGTACCCGAACCGAATTGTTCCGTCAACTGTCCGGCCGCGTTGTAGCGGTAATGGATTCCTCCGTCGTACAGGCCAGTAGCCCGGTTACCGGGTCGTAGGAGTACGAAGTCGCATTCCCGTCCGCATCCCGGCTTGTCACGATGCGCCCGGCCTTGTCGTGAGCCATCGTCAGCGTATTACCACGGGCATCCGTCCGGTAGAGGCATGTGCCGTTGTCCGTGTAGCTCCGGACGGAGGTCGTAATGTCTCCGGACGGGCTGATCGACAGGACTATGTCTCCACCGACAGCGTACTGCTTCGCCGGAGCGGACATTGAAATCTTGTTTTTATTGTTGATTTAATATATAATTTACTTATTATTGATTATTGTAATGGATGGTCACGGGAAATTGTATTCAGCTATTGCTGGAGGAATTTTAGTAATGCTTCTTGGCGTTGCCTATTACAGAATTGAGCATGCACCAATTGAAGACAAAATAAATATGGAGTCTATTTCTTTAGACCATTATTTTCACGGGACGAACCTTGGCGAAAAATGGAGAGTATTCATGAATGGTTATTATCCGGTTCGCGGTATCATTTTATCTCGAGTCATACCGTCAAAAAATTCCGGAAATCCCCTGTCTCAGAAAAAATATGTTGCTTTCATTGATGAAACCAGCCCATATCCAAGCTGTCGAGATCTTTTTGAAACGCCATGGATTGATTGTTACGAAATGAAAGAAGAGAAGAACATGGGAATCATATCTATCAAAATAGACAATTCGTTTTATATAAGTGTTGATACAATGATGTATCTTCCTCCCTATTTATGGTCCTTGATCGGATATGGCCGGTAAAATTTCAAGTAATCATTTGATTGCAAACAGAATATTTTATTTTCAAACATGAACAAAAATAATGCAAATTCGCTATTGAATTGGATTATTCTGACAGAGATCATTCTTGGATTCTTTTTCCTCGCATGTTTAATCATAAACAGAGGGTTTCTATGGGGTAATAATTATTTATATAAACCGATTTATACAAATTATATTTCCAGTGAATTTGATAACTGTTTTTGGGTGACCTCAAATTCTGATGAAAATGGAGAAGAAGGAGGATATTTAATTGGCTGTAATCCAAAAGACTATTATGCTATTTTCAATTGTGTCAGCCAATTTTCTTCCCCATGGGAAAAATTTCACAATTATGATTCAACATCTTCACATCATAAAATAATAGGAAGTTGCATCACCAAAGAAGATCCATTTCAAAAATCATATCGATGTTATTCCTTCCCTCCAATCTTAACATCGCGTCATCATAATGACATATTTAAAGTCAAAAGAATTGGAGACTACTATGAAATTTATAAAATGGATAAAAAATACATAAAAATAAAATTATTAAATCATAAAAAAGCTACATGGGTCTATATTGGCGACGAATGGCACAATACTCTTCCATATATATCTAATGGCTCATAACTAGCCGGGCGGAGAATTTCGTAGGTTTGTTAAAATGAATGCATACAGATTATCTCCTCGCTGATTAAACCTGAATTCACATCCTTTTACATGGAGGAATATATTAGCCTTACTACTTAAACACCGAGACTTGCTTAGACGCATTTTAAGTACAGACCAGGATCCCTCAATGCCGTCAACATGAAAACGAACTCATTGTCTCCATGAAGAAGTTTGAAATGGTGCTTAATCCATCCTTCATCAAAGCATCATAGACTCGAAAGACATCAGTATAGATCGTTGAATTATGGTCAATTCTATCCTCAATTATCCTCATAAACGTTTTCTCTTTTAACGTTATCTATAATTTGACGAAATGCCCGCTCATAGATTCCGAAAAGGATTGTTTTCCCCTTGGTTCGTTTTCCTCGTACTTTTCTCGCGCCCAGGTAACATTCATCCAATTCAAAGATACCCTTACGGCAAGTATTTTCCTGTTCGCAAAGTTTTGCCAAACGTGTACGTAACAGCTTAAGGATTCTATTGACTGTATTGCGATTTAGACCTGTAAGAGCAGTAATTTTAGTTGCTTCCATATCGATAGTAAACATGCGAATGAGACGTCTGAATTGATACTCTGAAATCCGTAAACGGGAAATATATTTATTATGCACTCATCAAGAATACATTACAATATCTTTGACGTCACTCAGCTAGTCATGCACCAAATTTAAAATGAATTTATATCACTACATCGACATCATATAGCTACACATCATCGGAATAATTCATACCCATTGCATGAATTATTCCGATCATTATCAATTGATTATATTATTCTTCTTATTGATGGCGGCTTTATGTTAATAAAACAGAATTTTTTATCGGTATCCCTCTGAACTTTTACCACAGATCCAGGAATCGGTTTCGCTCTTTGCATTTTTTCTCCATCCTGAAAACATGATGTATAATGCGCCCGTTCTTTCTTATCAAACTCATTAATTAAATTATTAACAACTGAATGAGGCATCCTTTCATATGGTCCAATTATACATCCTGGCTTATCGGATAAATCAAACCCTCCATGCGCAACAATATCTAATGTATCATATTCTTCTGACATTAACAGCATTGTTGACTTTATTTCATTTTCAATCTTACTTTTGCCTTCATTCCATATATTCTTAATAAACGATAGTTTTTCGTGCTCAATTGTTTTCATAAGATCTTCTTTTGTTTTTATTTTTTTTGCTTCAATTGTTTGATATTTACCTCCTTTTTCTTCTTCGGTCAAAATCCTAACTTTGGTTATCATTGTATTTTCATTAAATAACAGTCCATAAGTATTTATTTCTTCTTCAAGAATTTTCAATTCATTAACATATTTATCTATTTTTCCAGCCATATCAAGATCGTTTTCATTTACTAGAATCGTTATAACGAAACACGCTAACCCCAAATAATCAATCGATATATATATGCTGTTTTTAGAATATATGTAAAGATTGATTGTTTTTGATTCATTAATATAATCCCTATTAATCCAGCGACCATCATTCGGGTTGAGGTAACGGTAGTTGTAGTAATAGAGACCCAAGGGGCTGTCATCATATTCGGAGGAGAAACCGAAAGCGTTGGCTGTGTGTTTGTCGCCTTCCTCGATCAGTTTTTCTCCGTAGGGGGAATAGGCATAGCGAGCACGGCACGTTCCGGCATCATCGTAGAGGGCCGTGATGTTTTTCACCGTGTCGCAGGCGGCATAGAGCATCGTGGCATCCGTCGCGTCTTTCATCGCGAGGATACGCGTCGCCGTCGGCTGGGACGGATCCCAATAACAGGATTTCGAGAGCACGAAACAATCCCCGGATTGTCCCTCGGCGTCCAGCTTATACGCGGCGATTTGCACGTATCCCTTATAGATAAAATGCTCGCGCGATGTCAATGTGTTTCCATGGTATTCCAAGCGATCCGTGCGCCTTCCCATAAAGTCATAGGAACAGACAACGGAGTGTCCGTCCCCGGCAAACTGTTCCGGGCGATTCCGCATGTCGTAGAGGACATCCCAAACACCGGTGCGCGTCTGAATCCGCGTCTGGTTGCCGTGAACATCAAATTCGGGCGTGAACGCGTTTCCCGCATTCTGCTGTTCAATGCGGACATACTGGTTGAGCCTGTTGCTGGTGTAGCTCCGGCTTGCAGCCAGTTCGCGGGATTGGACGCGGTTGCCGATGTTATCGTAGGTGTAGGTGTAATCCTCCTTTCCATCATACGCAGCGGAAATCAACTCACTTCGGGGATTGTAATTCGGGACGATTCTTCGTTCCTCCCGCCCTCCGGCATGATCCGTCAGCAGGGTCGGCCTTCCGAGCGCATCGTAACCGTACCGGTGGGCGAGAACTTCCCGTCCCGAGGCATCCTTGTACACAAGGGCCGAAATGACATTCCTGCGATCCTCGTACTGGAGTTCCTTCCTCATGCCGTTGGGCCAGTCCATGCCGGTCAGCAATTCGCCTTCACCATAGTGCCAAGTGAATACTTTCCCTTCCTCCGGCGATGCCGTTTGCAGACGGCCGAAGCTGTCGTAGGTCAGGGCCGTGTCCTGGACGTTTACTCCCTCGACGCTCAATGTATAGCCGGCATCCCTGCCATAGGCATCGAACTTGTATTCCAGAATGGAGCGGACGCTTCCCACGAACTCTTCGCGCACAAGATCCCCCACATGATTGTAGGAATAAGTACGGGTGCCCGTACCATCCGTGATGCTTGCGAGACGCCCCAGGGCATCGTAGCTATGGCATATCGGGGTCGATTGGTCGCTGAAGGATGTTTCCGCCAGTTCCCACGTTTCCGCCTGATAGATGTAGCCGATCGATGAACCATCAGCCCGGACCGTGCGGATGACCAATCGGTCGCGGTTATAGACTGTCGTTTCGGATGTTCCGTCGGCATAGGTCTTCTTCACAGGCAGCCCGCTCAACGAGTCGTACTCCCACTGCGTGGTGTCCCCCGGCGTGTCTGGAATCCCCGTCAGCGTTTCGCCCGGGTTCCTCCATGTCGTTAGCGCGATCATGCGGCCATTGCTGTCGTAATCCTTCCGGATGGGTTGCGTACCCGAACCGAATTGTTCCGTCAACTGCCCGGCCGCGTTGTAGCGGTAATGGATTTCTCCTCCCATGGCATCGGCCGTACAGGCCAGCAGCCCGGTTACCGGGTCGTAGGAGTACGAAGTCGCATTCCCATCCGCATCCCGGCTTGTCACGATGCGCCCGGCCTTGTCGTGAGCCATCGTCAGCGTATTGCCGCGGGCATCCGTCCGGTAGAGGCATGTGCCGTTGTCCGTGTAGCTCCGGACGGAGGTCGTAATGTCTCCGGACGGGCTGATCGACAGGACTATGTCTCCACCGACAGCGTACTGCTTCGCCGGAGCGGACACGCCATCCTGCCACATTGTCGTGATGGTATTGCCCTGTTTGTTTTCCGTCATGCTGGCGCTCCAGCATCCGTATTTGTTTTTCGTCAGGCTTACGGATGTTTTCTCCTGCCCCGTCAGTCGCGTATAGCTTTCCTGATTGGCGCGGGAACCTCCCGGCAGAATGGCGGACGTTACACTCTTGCGGAATACTCCTGACGCCAGTCCGGCAGGAAGAATGGCCGGAGCCGGGTTCATCCCGGTATAGACCGTTTCGTATTCCGTGACGCGATCCACGGAAGGCTCAACCTCTGATGAGGGCGATATCTTCGTGATGGAACGCACCATGTTGCCGAAGGCATCGTATTCCATGATTTGAGGAGCCTTGTTTTCCGAGACGCGGGAGATGTTCCGCCCCTGGGCGTCATAACGAAGCCGTTCGATGACGAGACCGCTTGACTGATCTCCCGCAGGAATGCCATTGGAAACGGTTCTCCCAAATCCATCGGAGACACTTTCCGCAAGAATGGGGCCATTCGGCGAATCCTGCCGGACGGTTTCCACGATTCCTTCCGGGCTTATCCGGCGGCTGTAGAAACGCGCTGGCTGTCCGGTGGCCGATTCTTCTATGACGATTCCTGCAGCATTCCTTCTGCTCACGGCCAGCTGTCCCGACGGATGAGTCACACTTTGCATGAGATTGTTGTCGGAATATTCATAGCGAGTGACGAGGCCTGCGGCATCCGTAGTCGAAGCCAGATTGCCCTGGGAGTCATACGTTTTTTCCGTTCGGACAGAACAGGAACCGATTGTCGTCACCGTAGCAATCTCCCGACCGAGGCCATCGTATTCATGCGTGATAATCGTATCCGGCTGCCGCGAGATGGAGACGTGCTCCAGAATTTCCGGCAGAGGAGCGGGAGCTTCGTGGACTTCCCGGATGAGCCGTTTGGCACTGTCGTATTCATACCACGACTGCGTCCCGTTGTCGTGAGTTTCACGCTTGGGGCCGCAGCATGACCAGTCCGTTGCCGTCGTAGAGCCTTCGGAATCCACGGTAGCAATGGTTCTTCCGCTGACATCGGCACTCGATCTGGATTCCGAAACCGTCACAAAATCCGTTCCATCATGGACCTGCTCCCGGGTGATGAAGGCATATCCGCTTGCATCGTAAAGAGTCACGGAACGGGTCGATTGACCGGGAACGACGACACCCTGACGGACACGGGTTGACGTCGCCGCCCACGAGGCGCCTTCTTCATCCGTCGCGGAGTAATCGTAGGAAGTTTCCGCGCCATCGTAGGAAAGCGTTCTCTTGAGACGACCGCGAGCGAAGGGACATTCCGCAGAATCTCCGTGGGTTTCCGTGATGGAAATGCGCGGGTATTCGGAGCCAAGAGCCGTTTCGGTCACTGTTTCCCGGATCAGAAGATCGGATTCCTCATATTGTGATTCAGTCTTCAGGAGCATCGTCTCCGTTCCATCCGGCGCGAGAACCCATTTTTCAACACATGCCGTACGGTAATCATTGTACCAAAGATCGGCAAAAGTTGTTCTGGTTTCCAGGACGGAAACGGCATCGTCCCAAAGAGTCCTTTCCTTGACGACTCGCCCTTCATCATCATAGTCGTATTCCGTCCAATTGCCTTCCGGAGTCGTCTGACGGATCATCCGTCCGTAGTTCGGGGAGGTCGTGTCCGTTTCATAGGAATAGGTCCACACCTGATCAGTTCCCTGCCCATAGGATTTCGTGCGCTTGACGATCACATCTCCGAAGGGATAACTGCGATAGTCTTCATGAGTCACGGATTCGACAAAGTCGGCCGTATCCAGATTGATACCATCCAGGGAGCGTTCTCCCCTAAAGGTGTAGGTTGTTTCCCGAATGGCGGAAACCGGAGATTGACCGATTTTCAATGCCAGTCCGTTGGGGCGAGTGACAGGAGCCACATCCGATTCAAGAGCTTTGCGGACTTTCACAGAGCAGGCAGCCTGCTGTCCCGAACCACTGATGAAATACGTACCGTCTTTCCCATACGGCTGCCAGCGGCTTTCTTCGAAGGCTCCATTCCCCATGGCTCTCATCTTGAACATGGACAGAGAATTTGTGGAGGGATCGTCTCCGGATTCGGCCATACCGGCAATGGCGGTCAGGTTCCATGTTTTCACGGGAGTTGCTCCTTCCCGAATCGGGAAGAGGCCGTTTTCATCGACCATGGCGAGAGTGTCGGATGGAGCGTACCAGTTGATGGTATGGGCATCCGGACAATCGAGAAGGCCATCCATGCGGCACCATATCTGCCTGATGCGGTCATCCTGGATGTTATTGGCATGGAGCATGGAATCCAGTTTATTGTCGTAGTAGGCGCATTTTCCGTCGAGAGTTTCCCGGACGACGCGCAAATCTCCGCCCAGTTCTTCAACCTGAACCCACACGCCCTGATGGGTGCAATAGGCATAGGGAGTGCCATCATCGGCACGGTAGTGGATGATGGAGCCATCCATGAAGGTTTCTTCAAAGAAGGTTGCATCTTCAACATTGCCGTAGCAGAGAGTGTAATCGGAATTGAGCAGACGGAGGCGTTCGGAATAGATTTCCGATCCACCGAAAGGAGTACCGACGGGGCTATTGGAGAAATCGTAGTAGCGCAATTGTCCCATTTGGGTGACCAGAGCTACTTTATTGGTACCAATCGGGTTATCCGATGTGGAGGGAATGACGACACCAATGCGGCGTTGGGAAATGTGATCGAATTGCAACAGGGTGCCATTGGCGAGGGAATGGTGGGTACCAACCGCATAGAGCATGAGTTTTCCACCCGGCATGCCTTTCCATGAGGGGAAATGCCCGAAGGAGATTTCCAGATCGACACTTTGTCCTCCTGTGCTGGTTGCCCCAGGTACGGGATAATGCACGCATGTGGCGTTTTCATCTCCTTCGGGAGACGGATATCCCTGTGAAGGCTGATTCTGAGGTGCAGAAGGAGCATTCGTCGGATCAGCAGGACTCCCCTGTTCCGGCTGAGGCTGGGACTGATAAGAAACGCTAGGATAGTGATCCGTTACAAATATGGGAAGAATCGGAGGACGTGCCGGAAGCGGAATGGGGATCGGGCCTCCGCTTGGAGGCATACCGCCGCCACCGCCTCGTCGAGGGGATTTGGGACCTTTATTTTTGGGCGGTTTGGGTTTATCTTCTTCCTTTTCCGGTCCTTTGTCCGTGCCTTTCACCGGAGGCTTACCGGTCTCTTTAGGTGGTTTCGTGGTCGTATCATCGGGAGAAGGTTCTGGTGTAGGCTCAGGCTCCGGCTGAGGTTCTGGTTCGGGTGTAGGTTCAGGCTCGGGAGTCGGTTGCGGATCGGGCTCGGGTGTAGGTTCCGGCTGAGGCTTACTTTCCTCTGATGAACTGGAAGACGACTCACTGGAAGACGACTCACTGGAAGACGACACACTGGAAGACAACTCACTGGAGGACGACTCACTGGAGGACGACTCACTGGAGGACGACTCACTGGAGGACGACTCACTGGAAGACGACTCACTGGAGGACGACTCACTGGAAGACGACTCACTGGAGGACGACTCACTGGAGGACGACTCACTGGAGGACGACTCACTGGAAGATGATTCACTGGAAGATGATTCACTGGAAGATGATTCACTGGAAGACGACACACTGGAAGACGACACACTGGAAGACGATTCACTAACGGAAGATTCGCTAGACGACTCGGAGCTTGATACCAACGAACTGCTGGCTACTTCATCTGTAGATGCGAGGGAGACTATCGGATCCCCCGATACTGCTTGTTTTTTTGGTTTCATTTTATATTTATTCTCATTTAGGATTTCCCCTTCATGGAGAGTCCTTCGAGGAATGCGTATAATTGATAGAACAGTTTGATTACAAGTGATGAAAATGGGCCTAGACCGGAGAAATTCCGGAAAATTCGATGCATGTATTGCCACGATTTCTTTTGGGTACGTTTGCCTTCCGATCGCTTTCAAGAAATATTCCGGACAATATTCAAAACGTTTTGGACGTGAATGCTGTATAATCATTTTCTAGGCCCATTTTTCAAGCTGGAAAAAGAAATCCCGTTTCTGGAATGATGGCTCCCTATGAAAAACAAACAAAAAAGCAAGAACCCTCTAAAACACGGCATCGTTTTGCACGTTTTCGTGTATTATGGAGATTCCGCTCTCCTTCGTGAAACGTTCCTGTGCGCACGCATGGCCTTGCCGGAAGCCCGTCTGGTAGCAGTGGATGACGAAGCTTGTCCCTGCCCGGATGCGACGCGGAGCGAGCTGGAGAAGATGGGGGTGGAATGGCGCGTGAGCCATTGGCCCCGGGGAGGTAATCTGCGGGGCAAGTCCTGCATTCTGGGGATTCTCTCCGAAATGGAAGCAAGCATACGGCATGAAGACGATGTCCTGATTAAAATGGATGCCGATACGTGCCTGCTGGACGGAGCGGTGTTTCGCTCGTTTGCCGGAATGAAGGAAAAGGTACTGTGCGGCAGCGGAGATCCGAAGGAACGCATTTACGGCTGCCTGTATGCAATCCGGGCACATGCCTTGCGGCGGGTACGGACATATGTGGAGGGGTTGGAACTGGATCCGGTGATGCCGGAGGATGTGACGGTGGGGTTTTCCACGATGCATCTCTATCCCGATCCGGAGAGCCGCATGGTGTTCCCTATCGGCGGAAAGGGCGATGCGTGGACGGCATACCGCTGGGGTTATTATCCCGATGCCCGCCCTTACCGCGGGTGCACGATGGTAACGGTGGGGGATCCTCCCCCGGCTCCGTTGACAAAAGAACAAAGACTGCCGGTGATGCGGAATTTACGGCTCGTCGCCCAGCAGCGACTGATGGGCAACTTCGGTTTCCCCGGTAGCGGGCAGGTATGAACCAGACGCTTTTCACCGGGCGGGCAGGTATGCGCCAGGGCGGAATGATGCGGTTTTTTACCAGGGAGAGTGTTGTAATCGGCGGATGGCTACTATTCAACGGGCAACATTAAGGATAAATCCCTCGGGAAGTTACAAATTACGCCTGGTCATTTCCCGGGACAAAAAATACTCCGGGAAGCGCATCCAGCTCGGTCTCCGAACGCGGGACCGGGCATGCGCCCTGCTCCGCTCCCGATATATCGTCGAAGAATTCCGCAGGGCGGGCGTGTGCCGGAATATCACGTTCCGATGCATATGTCCGGAACTTCCGACGGAAGGATTGGAAGAGACCGAGCTGGTATGGCATCCCGGCATGCCGGAATACCGGGACGCTGCCATGGAGGAAACAGCCCTCCTGGTAGAGCATTGCCTGAAGGTGGCACTGACGACACTGGCGCAATAGACGCCGCGCAGTCCATGAGTCTGGTTTCCGTTTCAAAAAATGGGAGTCATCAGCAATCGGGAAGGATCAGAGACGTCCCTCCGGGCAAATCGACCCAAACGGAGGGTGGCTCAAATCCTGACTCCGACAATCGTGAGGTTGTCCTGATAGGGGTATTCGAGCATTTCCACTTGTTCGAGGATGTAGTGCACGAAAGCTTCGGGATTTTTCGTCTCCGGATACAGGGACAAAGCCAGCTCCTTGTTCGTGTCTACATCTTCCAGCCACTCATCGAGGCCGTCCGAGGCAACCAGCAGAAAATCCCCTTTCTGCAAGGGAAACGCTTCCCCTGGGCAGTCGATGAGATCAATTTTTTCCCCCATGACGGCAGAACGCAAAATGCTTCTCTGGCTCAAGGCGTAGTCGAGGGAAACATCCCCCCGGAGCCATTCTTCCCGGACAAGAGGCCACATCGAGTGGTCGGCATTGAGTTTGCGGGGCCGCTCCCCGCTGCGCCAGAGGTAAAGGTGCGAGTCCCCCACGCTCAACCAGTATAAATTATTGCCGGCATCGACATAGGCAACGACGAGGGTCGTTCCCATATTGCCACGCTGGGATCCCTTTTGGAGGGAGGCAAGGTGGCGGTTGGCATCCTTGAGGGCCTGGGACAAGCGAGCCGGAGGAGCCATGTCCGGATACCCGGCAAAGGCTTCCGAGAAAGAAGCCAGCGTTTCGCGGGAAGCGACCTCGCCGGCCAGGTGCCCTCCCATGCCGTCGGCCACCAGCACGAGAAAACCGCCGCCGGACACAGTCACGACATCAACGGCATCCTCCTGATGGAGCCTGGTCCCCTTCCACTGGACCATTCCATATTCCGAACCGTCTTGGAGGCGAGGAGTCATGGTTTACAGGGAAGGGGCGGCAATGAAAAAGCGAGGGAGAAAGGAATCAATCCTTCTTCTTCAATTGCGGAAACAGAATGACGTCGCGAATGCTCTGGGCTCCCGTCAGCAACATGACCAGGCGGTCGATGCCGATACCGATGCCTCCTGCGGAGGGCATGCCGTATTCCAGCGTTTCGATGAAGTCGTAATCCACCTTCTGGGTTTCCCCGGCGGCCTGGTGTTCAAGGCGTTCGCGCTGGACGTCCGGATCGTTCAATTCGGAATACCCGGGGGAGATTTCCTGACCGTTGATGACGAGTTCGTACACATCGACGACTTCCGGATTCTCCTTGTTGATCTTGGCCAGGGGGACGAGATCCTTGGAGACGTGCGTGACAAAGCAGGGGCTCATCGTTTTTTCTTCGACAAGCTTTTCGTACACCTGCTGGGTGACATCCACATCGAGCAGGTCGTCTCCGATTTCCAGATGGAGGTCGTTTTCGGCCCGGGCACGGCGCTGTTCCGGGGTAAGATCAAACCAGTCATCTCCGGCGACTCCCTTGACGAGATCGTAGTAGTCGGCTCTCTTCCATGGGCGGGTCAAGTCGATAGTATAGGGGTTGCCGTTGGGGTCGGTGTGCTCCAGTTTGAGCGTTCCGCAGAATTTTTCCGCCAGATGGCAGACCATCTCTTCGACCATGTCGGCCATAGTCTCGAAGTCGCCGCAGGCATCGTAGGCTTCCAGCATGGTGAACTCCGGATTGTGGCGGCGGTCAACGCCTTCGTTGCGGAAACAGCGATTGAGTTCGAACACTTTCGTGAACCCGCCCACCATCAGGCGCTTGAGGGAGAGTTCCAACGCAATGCGAAGCGTCAGATCCTGGTTAACGGCATTGAAATGAGTCGTGAACGGAGAAGCGGCGGCTCCGCCGGCAATGCTTTGAAGTACGGCCGTTTCCACTTCCAGATACCCGCGGTTGCAGAGGAAGGAACGGATCTCCGACACCATCCGGGAACGGGCGACAAACAACTTGGCGCTCTCTTCATTGGCAATCAGGTCCAAATGGCGTTTGCGGTAGGACACTTCCCGGTCTGCCAGGCCGTGCCACTTGTCAGGCAGGGGGCGCAGGCTCTTGGCAAGGATTTTCAGGGACGTCACGTTCACGGTCGGTTCACCGCGCTTGGTGATGAATGTCGTACCCGTGATGCCGATCCAATCGCCACGGTCCAGAAGCTTCCATAATTTCCAATCCTCTTCGCTAACGTCGGCCTTGCTCAGGAATCCCTGAATGCGCCCGCGCACGTCCGCGATCGTAAAGAACTGAGACTTGCCCATATCGCGGATAATCATCAAGCGCCCGGCAAGAGACACGGTTTTACCTTCTTCGAAGTTTTCCCGGAGATCGGCGGGATTGGTAGTGATATCAAAGCGGCTTCCATAGGGATCAATACCCATGGCCCGGATTTTTCCGAGTTTTTCTCTGCGGACGGCAATCAGGTCCGCTTCGGATGATGTTTGCACAGGCTGCTCTTTTTCAGACATGGTGCGGAGATACTAGAGGCTTCCCCCCCGTTTGGCGAGTGCATTGTGTTCAATCGCACAATTCTTCCCTCGATTTTGATCATTTTTCCCTTTTGCTTTTAGGAATCATTCTAAATAATTGTGACATCATGGTCAAAAAAGGCGCTATTTAACGTCCGGGGAGCATAATTCCTTTTACCCTCGCAAGTTGATATGGTAAATTCGCCCGCAAGTTAAGTATCGACTTAATCATTTGACAATACCCGTGCAAAATATGAGTGAGAATGCAACAATAACCTACAGCACGATTGACGCTAACGAAGCAGTCGCTTCCGTGGCCTATCGTTTTTCGGAAGTCGTGGCGATCTACCCGATCACTCCGTCCTCGCCTATGGGCGAATCTGCTGAAACCTGGGCATCCATCGACCGCAAGAACCTCTGGGGAACCGTTCCCTCGGTGGTCGAGCTGCAGAGCGAAGCCGGAGCAGCCGGCACCGTTCATGGCGCCTTGCAGACCGGTTCTCTGGCAACGACTTTCACCGCCTCCCAGGGGCTCCTCCTAATGATCCCCAACATGTACAAGATCGCAGGCGAGCTAACCCCCTGCGTCTTCCATGTCGCCGCCCGCGCCCTGGCCACGCAAGCCCTGTCCATCTTCGGCGACCACTCCGACGTCATGGGAGTCCGTTCCTGCGGCTGGGCCATGCTTTGCGGTTCCTCCACCCAGGAAGCCGCCGACTGCGCCGCCATCTCCCATGCGGCCACGCTTGAATCGCGCGTGCCCTTCATCAATTTCTTCGACGGTTTCCGTACGTCCCACGAAGTCGGCAAGATCGCCGACATCACCGACGATACCCTCAACAGCATGATCAAGCAGGAGTGGGTGGACGCCTTCCACGAACGCGCCCTCAATCCCGATGCCCCCGTCATCCGAGGCACGGCCCAGAACCCCGACGTGTACTTCCAGGGACGCGAAGTCGGCAACCAGTTCTACGCCAAGGTTCCCGCCATTGTCCAGGGAGCCATGGACAGGTTTGCCGCCGCCACCGGCCGCCAGTACCATCTGGTCGATTACGCCGGAGCCGAAGATGCCACCAGCGTCATCGTTCTCATGGGTTCCGGCTGTGAAGCCGTCCACGAAACCGTGGAAGCCATGATGGAACGCGAAGGAGCCAAGGTCGGCGTGCTCAAAATCCGCCTGTACCGTCCCTTCCCGTCTGAAGAACTTGTCAAGGCCCTGCCGAAGACAGTCCGCAAGATCGCCGTACTCGACCGCACGAAGGAACCCGGTTCCCCCGGAGAACCCCTCTACCTCGACGTTGTCCACGCTCTGTTTGAAGCCCAGAGCGCCGGCCAGCTTCCTTTCGCAGGAGGCATGCCTGCCGTCGTTGCCGGACGCTACGGTCTTGGTTCCAAGGAATTCACGCCCGCCATGGTCAAGGGAGTCTTCGACAACCTTGCCAAAGACGCCCCCCAGAACCACTTCGTCATCGGCATTGAAGACGACATTCTCGGCTGCAGCCTTCCCTACGATCCCGAATATGGCGTCGAAGCCGACGACGTCACGCGCGCCATGTTCTTCGGCCTCGGATCCGACGGTACGATCGGTGCCAACAAGGACTCCATCAAGATCATCGGCCAGCACACCGACCTCAACGTGCAGGGCTACTTCGTGTACGACTCCAAGAAGTCCGGTTCCACGACAATCTCCCACCTGCGTTTCGGTCCTCGCCCGATCCGTTCCACCTACCTCATTTCAAAGGCCAACTTCCTGGCCCTGCACCAGCCGAGCCTGCTGAACCTGTTCGACTTCCTGAAGTTCGCCGTCCCCGGCGCCACCTTCCTGATGAACAGTCCGTTCCCCGCCGACAAGGTATGGGACAAGCTTCCCGCCCGCATGCAGCAGCAAATTCTCGACAAGGGCATCAAGCTGTACGTGATCGACGCATTCTCCGTTGCCAAGAAAACCGGCATGGGTGGTCGCATCAACACCATCATGCAGACCTGCTTCTTCGCGCTATCCAACGTCATCCCTGCTGACGAAGCCATTGGCTATATCAAGAAAGCTATTGCCAAGACCTACGCCAAGAAGGGTGAAGAAGTCATTAACAAGAACATTGCCGCCGTCGATGCCACGCTGGAAAACCTCCATCAAGTGAATCTCGACGGCGCCACTGTCAATGGGCATGCCATCCCCCCGATCATGTCCCCCGAAGCCCCGGAATACGTCACAGACGTTCTGGCCACTATCATGGCCGGTGAAGGAGACTGCCTGGCTACCAGCAAACTGCCCGTCGACGGAACGTTCCCGTCCGGCACGTCCCAGTACGAAAAGCGCGATCTCGCCCTCGAAATCCCCGTCTGGGATCCCGAATGCTGCATCCAGTGCGGCAAGTGCACGGTCGTCTGCCCGCACGCCGCCATCCGCAGCAAGGTCTTCTCCCCCGAAGAACTCAAGGATGCCCCGGAAAGCTTCAAGTCCTCCGATGCTCGCCATCCCGACTGGAAGGGCCAGAAATTCGTCATCCAAGTCTCTCCGGAAGACTGCACGGGTTGCACGCTCTGCACCGATGTCTGCCCGGCCAAGAACAAGAAGGTTGAAGGCAAGAAGGCCATCAACATGGAAAAGAACGACGGCGAAACCCACACGGAAGAAGTTGCCAACTGGAACTACTTCATGAAACTGCCCGACGTGGATCCCCGGCTGGTAAAGACGGATAATGTCCGTTCCATGCAATTCCTCCGCCCGCTGTTCGAATTCTCGGGAGCTTGTGCCGGCTGCGGTGAAACGCCGTACGTCAAGATGCTCACCCAGCTCTTCGGCAACCGCCTCGTCGTCGCCAATGCCACAGGGTGCTCCTCCATTTACGGCGGCAACCTGCCGACCACCCCGTGGTCCAAGGATGCCGAAGGACGCGGTCCAGCCTGGGCCAATTCCCTGTTCGAAGACAACGCCGAATTCGGTCTTGGCTTCCGTGTGTCCCTCGACAAGCAACAGGAATTCGCCACGGAACTCCTGCTGGAACATGCCGCTACCGTCGGCCAGGATCTTGTCGACAAGATCCTCAACAACCCGCAGAAGAACGAAGTCGAAATCCAGGACCAGCGCGACAATGTCGCAGAACTCAAGTCCCGCATCGCCGGCAAACCGGAATGCGCACGCCTCCTGGCCACGGCCGACAAGCTCATCCGCAAGAGTGTCTGGATCCTCGGCGGCGACGGCTGGGCCTACGACATCGGTTACGGCGGTCTCGACCATGTCCTCGCCAGCGGCAAGAACGTCAAGGTACTCGTGCTGGACACGGAAGTGTACTCCAACACGGGCGGTCAGTGCTCCAAGTCCACTCCGCTGGGCGCCGTCGCCAAATTCGCGACAAAGGGCAAAGAACAGGTCAAGAAGGACCTCGGCCTGATGGCTATGACCTACGGCAACATCTACGTTGCCAGCGTTGCCATGGGAGCCAAGGACGAACATACCCTCAAGGCCTTCGTCGAAGCCGAAGCCTATGACGGTCCCGCCCTGATCATCGCCTATTCCCACTGCATCGCCCACGGCATCGACATGGCCAAGGGGCTCCAGCAGCAAAAGACAGCCGTGGACAGCGGTCGCATCCTCCTCTACCGCTACAATCCGGATCTTGCCGCCGAAGGCAAGAACCCGCTGATCGTGGAAGGCAAGGGACCGAAGGGCGACCTCAAGGAAGCCCTTTTGACGGAAAACCGCTTCCGCCTCCTGGCCAAGAACAACAAGGAACACTTCGAAACCCTCGTTGACAAGGCTCAGCAGGACGCCATCCACCGCTGGAATATGTACAAGGCTCTCGCCGATATGGGTTCCGACAAGGAATCCAAGTAAGCGAATCCGGTCACAAATCCTTCATCCCCCCGCAGCATCCTGCTTGCGGGGGGATTTTTTCTCCTCATTTTTTCCCGGCGATATCCCTGGGGAAGATAGGAAAGCCCACCCTTTCCGGCGGGACGGCATGGAAACCTTGTCCGTCCTCTCCCATTGTGATAAGCCCATCCCCATGGCGAGCCTTCATCAACATATCCTGGCGGAACTGGCCTCCTTCTACCGGCCTGAGGAATTTCCGGTTCTGAGGCACCAGTGCGCCCAATGGGAAAAAACACGTCCTCTGGACGGCTTGAAGGTTCTTGACGCCACACCCCATTTCCGCAATACATACGCCAAATACGCTGCACTGATCGCAGCAGGAGCCCGGCTTTCCATTGCCATCGGCCCAACTCTTCCACACGACCCGGAAGCTCTCCTCCAGGCGCAAGAATTCGGGATTCCGGTCATCTCACCCTCAGAAGCCATCCATTCCTCGTTCGATCTCGTCCTGGACTGCGCCGGCATCCTGGCGGAAGTCCCGGCGGCCATGGGATATGCCGAGCTAACCCGATCCGGCGTAGCACGCTATACTCATGCCCAGTCCCCGGTCTGGGTCGTAGACTCCGGCAGGATCAAACAAATAGAAACATGCCTCGGAACAGGGGACGGCTTCGTCCGGGCTATGGCAAACTGGGGATATTCTCTGCAAAAGCGCCGCCTCATCGTCTTCGGCTACGGCAAGGTTGGCAGAGGAATCGTGCTGATGGCCTTGCGCCAAGGTGCAGAAGTAACAGTCGTAGACATTGATACCGAAGTCCGAGAGCATTTGCCTCCGGGAGTCGGATTCATTCCCCTGAATGCACGGGAACAAGTTCGACAAGCTGTTGTTCGTGCCTTCTGCGCCGTTACGGCAACAGGCGTTCTACACGCCTTGGAGGAGATTCTATCCCCCGGAGACCTCCAATCCCCCGTCCTTCTTGCCAACATGGGCGTCGAAGACGAATGGGGGCCATCCGTCCCCGCAGAGCGGGTTCTCAACGCCAAGCAACCCGCCAACTTCTCCCTGAAAGATCCTACGCTCATGCGTTACATTGATCCTCCCATGGCCCTCCACAACGCAGGCGCACTTGAGTTGGCCCGGGGCGGCATTCCCCGGGGACTTCACCCCCCATCCCCGTCCTTGGAAATATCGTACGGTGAAATCATCCGCCGTCACGGATTGATCGGAAAAGAACTCAGCCTCGTCGGACTATAAAAATCTCTCCTCCTCCCATGGAGAGGAGAAGAGAATAGACGCAGCAGCAGTCAAAGCCCCATCGCCTCAGGCCTCCGCCCGACCAAGGGGAAACTCGCGCTGGGTATTGGCCAGGAGGTATGCCTTATGGATCATGGAACGAGCTTCATTCAACAGGCTCAGATACAGCAGTGCGGCACGCATATCCTTGACCTCCTCGGTCTGAAGCACAATGTTCGTCCGGATAGCATCCGCAAACTCATCGCCCAGAGAACGGGAAGCCTCCAGGACTTCATCCAGCAACCTGGCATCGCCGGAAGAGACAAACTCCTGAAGAGCCGGACTGATCCGTGCAATGCGGGCGCCCATTCTGCGCAGGCCCCGGACGAGTTCCTGATCCAGACCATTGTGATTATTATCAATGTAGTTGAAACCGGAACGCGTAATCACCGTCAGGGAATCGAAAGAAGAACCGGCATATTCCATCAGCTGGATATACATTCTGCCTCGGTCGGCCAAATCGCGGGGCAATTTATTAATCGCCGGAAGAACCTCCGAAGGAACCTTCTCCGCGAGATTCTTGCGCATACTGTTGGCTTCCTTCGCCAAACGCTTCAGAAGTTTCCTGTCTTCGGAATGCAGGGCATCCAGCGTACTGGCATAAATCCCGGACATGGCATTCATGAGACCGCACACCTCCATGCAGGCATTGCGGATTGCGGCCACATCGCGCATATCGGTAATAATCTTATACTGTTCCCGCTTTTGCTGGCGTCTCTTGTGAAGCCGGGCGCTCTTCACCAGCAACCATGTGGCAACGGCGATGACCACGGCAATACCGGCAACTCCGCCATACATGATCACAACTGCCACGATACAAGCCATCGTAAACGCGGCAAACGCTGTAAAAAACCACCCGGAAATCACAGTCATCACCCCGGTAATCCGGTACACGGCACTATCGCGTCCCCACGCTTTGTCGGCCAGGGATGAACCCATGGCGACCATGAAAGTCACATAGGTGGTAGACAGAGGAAGCTTCAGAGATGTTGCCATGGAAATCAGAAGTGCCGCCACCGTCAGGTTCACGGAGGCACGAATCAAGTCAAACGAAGGGGCTCCAACCGGGATCTCTTCCTCCGGCAACGGCTCGAAGCGCTTTTCGATAAAACGCCCCAGGGGAGCCGGAGTCACTCTCCGGAGGAACTTGCCGATCATGATAGCGATACGCACGACAAAACGCGCAGGAGGCACGGAACCGAAACGCTCAATCCCGCCTGCCTGACGGGCCAGGTTGACTTCCGTTTCCGTCACCGTCTGGGCTCGTTTGGAAAACGCCAGCGCCAGAACCATGATTATGCCGGCTCCGAACAAATACCTCCAGTCGGCCACAACAGGTTTGGCCAGTTCCCCCATGGTCAGAGTTGCAATGTCCCCGCCGGAGGCGGCAACCCCCTGCGCGATTTCCACCGACGAAGCGCCGGCCATGAATACGCCGATGAAGTTCACCAAGTCATTTCCGGCAAAGGACAGGGCCAAAGCCATCGTTCCGGCCAATACGGCAATCTTGAGGATATTGATCTTGAACAGGAATTGCAGTGCTCCCATCACAACCGTCCAGAAACACATGCACACGGCCAGCCAGAACCAAAGACTGGCATCAATGGAATGAATCAGTTCCTTCGTGACAAAAGAACTACCCTTCAATCCTTTGAACAGGGCAAAATACGTAATGGCCGTCAAGGCCAAGCCACACCACAAAGCCCCCACCCGGTTAAACATCTTTTTGTACCGAAACGAGAAAATAAACCGCGAAATCCACATGATAATCGCTCCGCATGTGAACGCGACCACCACCGAAGAGAAAATCCCGGAAATAATCGCCAGAGCTTTGCTGGAGTTAATATAATCCCCCAACTGTCCGGCAACGCCCGGCTCCGCTCCCAGCAGTTTGATCGCCGCCACGGCTACGGCAGCACCCAACAGTTCAAAGACCAGGGAGACCGTCGTCGATGTCGGCAAACCGTACGTATTGAAAACATCCAGAAGAATCACGTCCGTCAGCATAACCGCCAGAAAGATCATCATCACATCATGAAAGTAAAACTGCCCCGGAACGAACACACCGCTTCGGGCAATCTCCATCATCCCGCTGGAACAAATGGAACCCAGCAAAATACCAATTGAGGCAACGATGACGATCGTCCTCCGGGAGGCAGCCTTGCTTCCCACGGCGGAGTTCAGGAAGTTGGCAGCATCATTCGAGACGCCTACAACAAGATCGAAACATGCCAGCAGAAGCAGAATCCCTAAAATAAAGTAATAAATTGTGTCCATATGTTCGATTGGTGCGCCAGATCCCATGGCGGATCTTTGACGTGCCCGGACGTATACAGGAGGACGGTATCGATACTCCCGTCTTATTATGTAACATTGTTGTCACTTTGGGGCAAAAATCCCTGGGAATGCGCAATCGGGACACAAAAACCGGATTCACAACCCATGCGAGACAGGCCGCGAACCCGGTTGAGGGAAAGACGGAGGCACATCTCCTCCTCCTTGATAATTCCTGCAACACAGGAACGGATGCTTACTTGGCGCGTTGCGTCCAGCCGTGAGAATCCAGCCATTTTTCGGCTTCCTTCGGCCAGGCATCCGTCGGCTGGTTACGGATCTCCATGCCATAGCCATGTCCGCCCCGTTCATACAGGACGCGAGTAACATCCACACCGTGCGCTTTGGCCGCCAGCTCCATCAACTCGCTATTCTTGCAGGATACACCGTCGTCCTTCGATTGTTCCAGAAAAAGGGGCGGTGTTTTGTCCGTCACACGCTTGTCACCGGAATAGCGAGCCTTTACTTCAGGTGCCACCTGACTGCCAAACAGCTTATATCGGCTGCCGGCATGCCCCACGCCATCCTCTAAAGTAATCACAGGATAAATCAGCATCGCAAAATCAGGACGGCAGGGAACGGCATCCAGTCCGTCTCCCGTTTCGCCGGATAGTTTTTCATCCCAAATCGTCGCCATCATCGAAGCAAGATGTCCTCCCGCAGAAAACCCTATCACTCCGATTTTTGCAGGATCCGCTCCCATGCTCGCCGCATCACGGCGGATAATCCTCAACGCCTGCCTGGCATCGCGCAAGGGACCGGGAAACTGAGTAAACTTCCCACTCCCCTGATCCGTCACACGATACTTCACCACAGCGGCAACCATCCCCAGTTCATTCGCCCATCGGGCAATTTTAGTCCCTTCCTTCTCAATCGCAAGAATACCGTATCCACCGCCGGGAAACACCACCAGCACAGGACGCTTGTCGCTCGCCTTCCAGCCCTCGGGATAGAACATCTGAAACTTAGGACACAAAGTATCAGTAATATGCCCCGGAGCTATCACATGTTCCTTGCCTTCATCCGGAATCGACTTAAACAGGGGAAACCACTCACCGGAATACGGTCTCTCAGACGAAGACACTGCCGCAGCAGGTTCCTCGGCAGAACTCAATCCGGCGGTAGCAAAGCCCATCAGCCCTAGCCCGCACGCCAGTAACAACCCGTTTTTTATCGTCATATTCATAAAAAGGAAAGATATGCGGGTTAGTCTAACACGCTTCTCCCTCAATGCTATCCAATTCCAACATCCCCTCAAAAATTTTCATCTTGCACTCCGAACGGTCATGTTCCTATTCGGTCTTGCAGAACCGGATACGACCGGGCAGGGTTGGAAGGTAGCCATGACTGAAAAGGAAAAAATGCTGTCCTCCGCGTTGTATCATCCAATGGATCCCGAACTCATTGCCGACCGAGCTTCCATCAAAAGGATTATTCACCGATTCAATACCATGGAACCGGATCTCGTCCGGGAACGCCACGACCTGATACGCCCCTGGCTGGCTTCCCCCACGGAACACTTCCATATCGAACCTCCCTTCCATTGCGACTACGGTTACAATATCAGCATCGGGGAAAATTCCTATATCAATTACAACCTGACTGTGCTGGATTGCGGAAAAGTCACCATCGGAAAAAATGCCTTCATCGGCCCCAATGTCAGCATCTATACCCCCAACCACCCCATTGACGCCAATCTGCGCAATTCGGGCGTTGAAACGGCCTTTCCCGTTACGATCGGGGATAACGTCTGGCTCGGAGGGAGCGTTACCATCCTCCCCGGTGTCACCATCGGAGACAATGTCGTCATCGGCGCCGGAAGCGTCGTTACCAAAGACATCCCGTCCCATTCCGTTGCCGTCGGCAATCCCTGCCGCGTCGTCAAAAAGCTTTCCTCCGACGTATAAAAGAGTTCCGGGAACGTTTTTCTCCCTTGCTTTCCCGGAACGGCACGATTAGGGTTTATCCACCCAAACACCCAATGTTTGGAACTTTTCTATTCAACCATTCTATACGACCATGCGAAGCGATCGAGTCAAGGCAGGTTTCGAGCATGCCCCGCACCGCAGCCTGTTGCGGGCGACGGGGATGACGGACGAAGACCTCAAGCGTCCATTCATTGCCATTTGCAATTCATTCAACGAAGTCATTCCCGGCCATGTCCACCTCAACAAGGTCGCCCAGCTGATCAAGGAGGAAGTACGCAAAGCCGGAGGAACTCCGGTCGAATTCAACCTGCCGGGAGTCTGCGACGGTATTGCCATGGGCCATCAGGGAATGAAATTCTCCCTGGCCAGCCGCGAACTGATTGCCGACAGCGTAGAAACAATGCTGTCCGCTCACGCCTTTGACGCCATGATCTGCATCCCGAACTGCGACAAGATCGTACCGGGCATGATCATGGGAGCCATGCGCTGCAATATCCCTACGATTTTCTGCAGCGGAGGCCCCATGGCTGCAGGACAGGGAGAAGACGGTTCCGCCCTGGATCTCAACAGCGTTTTCGAAGCCGTCGCCCAGTTCAAGAACGGCAAAATCGACGAGCACCAGCTTTACAAAATGGAATGCAGCGCCTGCCCCGGAGCCGGTTCCTGCTCCGGCATGTTCACGGCCAATTCCATGAACTGCCTCTGCGAAGTCATCGGCCTTGCCCTCCCCGGCAACGGTACCTTGCTGGCTCTTTCCGAAGAACGCAAGGAGTTCTGGAAGAAATCCGCCCGCCGTGCCGTCGAAATAGCTAAAGCGGACGGTCCCCTTCCACGTGATATTGTCACCCAGGATTCTATCGACAATGCCTTTACCATCGACATGGCTATGGGGGGAAGTTCCAACACCGTCCTCCATACGCTGGCCATCGCCAACGAAGCGGGAGTCGAATACGACCTCAACCGCATCAACGATATTTCCAAACGGACTCCGAACATCTGCAAGGTAGCCCCGTCCTCCCGGTTCCATATGCAGGACGTATTGCGTGCCGGCGGCATCAGCGCCATTATCAACGAAATCGCCAAAATCACCGGAGCCCTTCATCTCGACTGTATCACCGTCAGCGGCAAGACGCTCGGAGACCAGGTCGCCGGAGCTGAAATCAAGGACGAAACCGTCATCCACAAACTCGAAAACGCCTACACGAAGGACGGCGGCCTCGCCATCCTCTTCGGCAATCTGGCAGAAAACGGAGCCGTGGTCAAATCCGCCGGAGTTCTGCCGGAAATGAAGGAGTTCAAGGGAGAAGCCATCATCTTTGAATCCCAGGAAGACGCCTGCGAAGGCATCCTCGCCGGCAGAGTCAAGCCCGGTCATGTGGTCGTCATCCGCAACGAAGGTCCCAAGGGAGGCCCCGGCATGCAGGAAATGCTGGCTCCGACGTCCTACATCATGGGACAGGGACTCGGCTCCTCCGTAGCTCTAATCACGGACGGACGTTTCTCCGGAGCTACGCATGGTGCCTGCATCGGTCATGTTTCTCCGGAAGCTGCTGAAGGAGGCGTCATCGGATTGCTGAAAGACGGGGACATCATCGAATACTCCATTCCCCAGCGCTTCCTGAAAGTCCACTTGGATGATCAGGAAATTGCCGCACGCCGGGCTCAATGGACACCGACATACAATCCCATCCAATCCTCCTGGCTCAACCGCTACCGCAAACTGGCCACCAACGCCAGCAAAGGGGCTATCCTGGAGAAGGATTAAACTTCTAATCGCAAAAAACCGATCAGCGGAGCTTCCATCCCCGGAGGCTCCGCTTTTGTTTGAACCCAACCCCCGGGTCTTTCTTAATCCCAGGGTTCCTTCCGAAGAATCCGTTCATCCGCAAAGGAGACCAGGATCGAATCCGCCAGCACGCTGGGAAGAGCTGTCCGGCGTCCATCCGAAAGTTCCAGTAAAATACCGGATTCCAATCCTTCGGACTCTACCGGGGCTACCATCTCATTCAGGCAAATACCGCGTTCCGAAAGCAACTCCAGCAAATCGCGGCGCTCGGGTACGCGCCGGATTACCGCACGAACCCCGACAGGCAAATCGACCAAACGGTAGAGCTTTTGCATGGAGACATTGCCTTCTCCTCCCGGGATGGCTCCGCCATGCGGACACCTCCGGGGATAATCCAGGAAATGATCCAGTCTTTCCGCCAGGAGAGGCGACGATGCATGTTCCAACCGCTCCGCCTCCTCATGGACTTCGCTCCAGGCATAACCAAGGTGATCCACGAGGAAAACTTCCCACAAGCGATGAATGCGAAGAAGCTGGAGAGCCTTCTTTTTTCCTTCCTCCGTCAACACCACATTCCTCTCCGGCTTCACTTCAACAAGACCTTCCTTTGCCAGTTTCTGCAACATTTCACTCACCGAAGCAGGCGACACTTCCAGCCGATCCGCAATCAACCTGTTGTTGACAGTGCCGTGACGGCGCTGCAATTCTTCGATGCTTTTCAAATAATCTTCCCTGTTACTCGTCATCATTATTTTCTCCTCATCCATCGTCGTACAAGGTATACCTGACAAACACTGGTTTCGTTCAAAAATATCCAATTCCCAGACTTCATCATCGGTACACCTCAACTCGTATGCTTAATGCGGAGAGAAAGGAATCAGCCCTAATCTGTAATGGATCTCATTTCCTGATCCTAAGGTATTTATAATTGATTATTTGGAGGGCGCGGGAAAAATTACAGTTAATTAACCCTCATGATGCCGACTTTGTTGAAGCGGTTTGGCAATCCGTTATGAGTAACAATAAGTCGCTTATTATAAATAGTTAATAATACAATAACAAGAAGAATAAACACTTATTGTAGAAACATACATTGAGGCTATTTTCTGAGAGAAATTTGGTCTTGATAACGGATTGCCAAACTGCTAGTAGGAACGGTACCCATTCTCTTTTGCGATGAAACTCAGACTACCTCTTACTCTTGCGGCAGCCATAATGGCTTGTTATTCCCATGTTTCCTTCTCTGCCGATACGGGAACTGGCTTTAGTATCAATTTTATCAGAAATGATACCTTCTCAATGGGTAGTACGGATCCCATCCAGAATGTCGGTATGCCAGGTGTTGAAATTCCGAGTGGATTTTGGAATAACATCTCCCCTGGTACAGCCAATGCGTGGTACTCTGTTGAACGTGATAATCAAGGTGGGGCATTGACTGGCATTTCGGTGGCGACAACACGTACAAGTTTTTGGTCGTCCGGTAAAACGGATACCCAGACGGATAAATTGCTCGCTTCTTATATTGATGCAGGTAGAGCTGATGCTTATACGGTTACAATTGCCGGTGTACCTTATCTGTCTTCGACGGTCTATATTATTATGTCCGGCGACAATACCCAGGTTGAACATAATACAGCCATGAATGTCAATGGGGTAAACTGGACGTTCAAAGATGGTGAAATGGTTGAGGGAACTGATGTGTGGGGAAGTTATGCCAACAATCAGGGTGCTCTTGTTCTCGGCACAAATGTCCTTGAAATCAAGGATATAACCGGGGGATCCATCTTTATCAGCAATGTGGTCAACAGCGCTGGGCGTGGATGTATCGCCGGTATTCAAGTTGTCGATTCCTATGCAGGGACTTATTTGTATCGCACTCTTGGCAGTACTGCTGCGTGGACCGATGCTTTATGGTCTGATACGGATGGAGAAACCGGGTCTCTTGCTTGGGGTGGGACAAACCATGCTGCTGTCATAAAGGCAGAAGCAGGAGGTTCGACTCTGTCTGTGACAGGTACGGTTTCGGCAGATGGCATAATCCTCAAATCGGGAAAATTGATTCTTTCCGGAGGTACGCTCAATATGACGGGAGCTGCAGCTTTTATTACGGAAGTGGGAACAACGTTGAAACTTGACGAAACCTCCGTGACTGCAACTGGCGGTTTGACGTTTCAGGGAGGCGGCATTTTCGAAGTAACGAATATTTCGAAGCTTCCTACTTTGCTTAAAATTGATGGAGGAACGTTAAATTCATTAAACGCTGTCACTGTAGGAGAAGGAGGAGACATGCGCGTCGGAGGAACTGCCGTCTTCCAAGCTCCTTCCCTGACAGTAGAATCGGGAGGAACTATATCCATTCATCGGAGTTTCTCTGAAGCCTTAAAAGTAGATTCTTTTTCGGGAAGTGGCGAACTCGTTTTGGGGACCGCTATAAGTTTCGACAAGGATACTCTTCCCGGAGTGCATGAGTTTCTGAAGGATTTCAGTGGAACATTGACTTTGGGAGGGGCCGGGGAATATTATTTTAATTATACAGGATCGACAGATTTCGGGTCAAGCATCCTTATCGGCAAGGAAGGGATGACGATACATGTGGAGAAAGGTGCCACGTTTCGTCTGAACCCTATCAATAATGGATCGAATACGTTCCAGAATGATATGATTCTGGAGGCAGGCAGCAGCTTTTACAAACAGGATGCTAGTCCGTTGATTTTGTCCGGCAATATCCGGATGAACGGCAATGTAACCGATTCAATCATCATAACCGGTCAGTGGGGGGCAAAATCGACTCTTTTCTCAGGAAAAATTTCCGGGCAGGGGACAGTTCAATTGAGGTTAAGCGGTGGGCTTACTGAAACTTTCAGGATCAACAATGCTGCCAATGACTTTTCCGGAACCTGGATGGTAGGCCGGAACGATGGAGGAGACAACATCACTCTCCAATTGGAAGCCGATGCTATTTCGATGGCTTCTGTAGAACTGACCGACAAAGGAATATTGAGAAACAATGTTGAGAGCGCCTCTCTTGTCAATTTGTCGGGAACCATGGCTAATGCTCAGATTACTTCCGGAGCAGCGGATGGAAGTTTCAATACTCTGACCGTCAAGGGAATTGCCAATTATGCCGGCAAGATCGGCAAAAACCTCAATCTGAACCTTGCCGGAGGAGTGGCGCATGTCCTGTCGGGAGATTTGAGCGCTTTCACCGGAACGATTGCCGTTGCCGACAATGCCGCCTCCAATTTGACCCTTTCGGGAAGTTCTTCCGCCGATGGAGTCAATCTGTCCATGAGTCAGGGGAATTTAACGACGGGAGTGAAAGTGAATTTGCTCTCGGCCGATTCATCGGCTTTGACTCTATCTCTGACTGCCGGAGGGCAAATTGTTGTCACGGGAACTGCATCGGCATTCGCCTCGACGACGGTAACGGGTGCTGGAATGATCGGCATGGATTTGAATTCCTCGGCGGGAACTCTTGATTTGGGCGATTTTACCATTGGAGCTACAGGTGGTTTCCTGCGAATCAATCTGTCCAATACCGATGATCTCAGTCAGTTTTCCCTGACTGCTACGGGAACGTCTTTGGATGTTCTTCGAGGATCCTTGACGGCATCCGCCGGCAACAAGTTGTATGTGGCAAGTGGTTATGCAGGGAATAATGTCTCCTTCTCCGAAATGAACCTTTTGGTGAATGAAAGTGAGTCCGGTGCCGACAAATACTATTACCGCAATGGAGATTCCGTAACTCTGTCCCAGCCGGAATATTCGATGAATTCCCTTCTGATCAACGGTGATGCCGATGAGGCGACGACGGATGAAATCATCCTGAACGGAGCGGCTCTTTCTGCGGATTCTCTGACTCTTACCTCTTCTGCCGCTTATACGATCAAGAATGGCGAGACTGCCGGCAGCCTCGCCGTAGAACAGCTTTCCCTTCTTGGGTCGGGAACGCTGACGTTGAATACAGCGTCCACGATCGGGCAGATTACAGGATCCGGTTCGCTTGTTCTGTCTCAAAATACGATCATTCAGTCGGGAACGACAACATTGGCGAGTCTGAACTTTAATGGTACAACGTTGACTTTAGGAGATGGCAGTGGAAAAGCGGAAATTATTGCCGGAAATAGATTCAACCAAACGGCAAATACCAATTTGATTCTGCAAAACGGTTCTTCCCTAACGTTGAATGCTTTCCATCTTTCGAACGGGGCTACCTTCAATTTGGGAGGAGATGGAGAAAACGATTGGGGTGTCCTGAATGTGCAGAGATATTCGGGTGCCGATGAATTCCAATCAGGTACGACGGCTTTTAATATCAAGACCGGCAATGTGATGAACATCCTGGGGGCTGTTGATGGAACTTCCGGAACGGGAGCTTTTGTCCTTGGGCATTGGAATTATACAACGTCGGTCAATGTGTCTGGTGTTTTGAATATTTTGAATGCCCATATCGGCGTTGTGTCGGCAACGAATGCTACTCTCAACATCAATGAAGGCGGTGTTGTGAACATCAAAGGTCTTGATTTGGCATACAAACGCGATGCTGCAGCCAAAATTGCCGTCGTACTCAACGAAGGCGGCATGATTAATATGGGTGAGGACGGTATCGGCAAAACAACGGGTACGGCCGACGCGTTTACGCTCACCTTGAATGGAGGAACACTGGGTATTCTGAATACCGTGGATTCCTGGACCGGAGTCAAGGCAATGACTATCGGAGGTTCCGTCACGCTTAATACGGACAAATATACACCGGACACAACAGCCCAAGGTTCCGATTACGACGGTTATCTGGGAGGGGTGGGGACGATTACGATCAGCGGCGGCCTGACGGGCGTTGCCGGTACGGCCAACTTGACGATTGCGGGAGGAGGAGAAGTCGTTCTTTCCGGAGCCAACGATGATTATCAAGGAGGTATCACTATTGAATCGGGAGCGACCTTGACGGCTACGGGCGACAATAACAAGACCCTCGGCGGAGACAATGCCGTCGTGACTCTTCAGGACGAAAGCAAGCTTGTGTTCGGCGGTACGACCATGAATGCTGATTTTGCCTTTAAAGGCAACATTGTCGGCAATGGGAAAGGTACAATCGAGTCGTCTACCAATGTCACGCTTTCCGATATCAATGTCGATGTGGAGACAGTCAATATTACCGGAGGTAAATTGATTTGGGATAATCAAACGACTTCTGAAACGAATCTCCTTCTTGGAGCAACAGTCAATATTGGACCGAATAGTACGCTCCAGCTCAAATTCCCGGGATCTACCTCCAAGCAAAACGTTGTCCAAAGTGCCGTCAATTTATCGGAGGGAGGAACTTTACAGCTGGGAACAGGGTATGTAGCAGGAGGCGGCGCAATTGTCTTCAATATCGAATTTGCCCAAGGAATTACCATCCAGCCTTCCTCCGAAGCTGTCGTCGAAAAAGCTCTTCTCCAACTACCTTCCTGGGAACGTGTTTATTCCGTATCCAAATTGAATGGATCCGGTAATCTGGAAATTTCCAGGCAAGCCGGTGTGTATACCGTGGATGAAAACAAAAGTCTTTTCATTATCTCCGGAGTAGATGACGATTCTTCCAAGTGGTTTACTGGAACGATTTCTCTGACGAATGGAGATTCCGGCGATAATGAGGTTACCAAATATTTCAGACTGGTTCTCAACCACCAGAATGCCGCGGCCAAGGCTCTGATCTCCCTGGATAATGCCGCAACAAAGCTTCGTTTGGGGGTTGCAGATGTTACGATAGCCGGTCTGAGATCGGCAAAAGCGGGAGCGATGTTGGAAAAATCAGCATCTTTGACTTCTCCCTCCAATTTGACAATCAATTACTCCGGATCTGATGCCCTGACCTTTAGCGGAAAGGTGACGGATGGCGTCAACGTGATCAAAACGGGAACGGGATCCCAGATCTTTGATGGCGATTTGACCGCTTTCAACGGTACCTTTACGGCGAAGGAGGGACAATTGACGGTGACGGGTAAAACAACGGTTGCCGGAGCAGAAGAAGGGACGACTCTTCCCGTGGTGGGTTCGGGTACCCGGTTCAATCTTGACGGCGGCAAATTGAGTTTCCCGTCGTTGATCGCCGGTTCCACCTTGACGACGACATTGGCCTCCAATGGTTCGTTGACGGGGGCGTTATCATTGGACGGCGGCAGTGTCGTTGTCCTGAATGACCAAGTCAATACACAGTATGCCGTTTCGGACGGCGGCAGCATTACTCTTGGATCAGGTGTTGTCTTTGATCTCTCATCACTAGTCTCCCTGACAACAGGACACTATATCTATCAGATGTTTACGCTGGCCGGCGGATTTGATAAATCCAAAATTTCAAGTTACGGAATGGAGGTTGACGAGGATTCCCGTGACAAAATAGACTATCAGCTGGGGGCCGGCAATATGCTCCAAGTCGTTTTTGACAAGACGGATGTCACATTGACCTGGACAGGAGATGCCGATCTCTGGCAAACGAGGAATGATGCTTCTTCTTGGACTGCCGATATTCCTTCGGTGGATACCAGTTTCCATACGGGAGACAAAGTCGTCTTTACCAATGATGCCGCCGAGAAAACGGTATCAATCGTAGGAACGGTCAAGCCCAATACCATGGAAGTAACGGGAGGGGACTATACCTTCAATGCCGGGACGGACGGCACCATTGCCGGGAGTAGTTCTTTATCACTGACGGGCGGAAGCCTGACGATGAATCTGGCCAATACCGGATGGAACGGAGCCATTTCCGTCGGATCCGCCAAACTGGTTGCCAATACGGCCGGTGCCCTGGGAACGGGGACGCTGACCCTGAACAACGGTTCTACCCTGGGCTTTGTTTCCGAAGGGTTGGATTCCCTGGCTTCGATCAATATTGCCGACAGTGCCACGACAACTCTTTTGTGGTCTGGCGACCAGGGGACGCTGAATAACCGGTTTACGCTGGGAAGCAATTCCATTCTCAAAGTCGATGCCGGAACTACGGCCGCGGCAGGGTCGTTGACCCAGGCGCTTGGTACCGGTCAGACGCTTCAGTTCAAGGGTGACTTTACGGGAGCCACGCTTGCTGTGACCGGCAGCGGCCTTCTGGAATTGCTGGACAGTGCCAAAGCTGCAACGAGTCTCACAAACGGAGTCAGTTACCAGGTCGGCAGCAACGCCGTGTTGGCTTTGTCGGGAACCGGAACATATTCTTCCGGCAACCTGACTGGTTCGGGAATTATTGAGTTGACGACAACAGGAACAACTACGCTTTCCTCATCCGGGGACAATTCTTTCAGCGGTACGCTGGTACTTAAGAATGGCAACGGAACTCATCTTGTTTTGGGGGATGCTACCCCCGGATCCGGAACATTCAATCTCTCCGGACGTCCGGATGTTCAAATGGAAGCTGGTTCCAGCATGGTTCTGAACAGTCAGTTTTCCTCAACGGATATGGCTGTTGCCAAAACTAATGCCCTGACGATCGGCAATCTTTCCGGGACTGGCACGATTCGTGGAGACTGGAACACGAGTGACGGGGGGAACGGGCATAGGTTTATTTCAGTAACTCAGACGGACGATCTTGAGTTTTCCGGGACGATTATCAGTTCCGGGTCTATTGTGACCAATGTCGGCCTGTTGAAGAACGGCAGCGGGACATTGACTCTGAGCGGAGCCAACACATCACAGGCGGATCTGGACATCAACGCCGGCGGCATCATCCTGTCGGGTGCCGGCGTCTGGAAGGGCGCCATCAACCTGACGGCTGCCGGCTCTACTCTGACTTACGCCAATACCTCCGACATCACGCAGGGAACGGCGGTCACCGCCGCCGCCGGTTCGTCCATCAACTTCACGGGCGGACAGACCTACACCCTCTCCAACGAATCGAATGCCATTGCCGGCAGCGTCTCGGTCGGAAAGGCCGGAGACGCGACAGGCACGAAACTCGTCCTTTCCGGAGGATTCGGTGCCGGTTCCATCTCCCTGGCAACCGATCAGGATGCCCTGGAACTTTCCGGCGCCGACAAGGAACTCTCCGGCGAACTCTCCGGCAACGGTTCCCTGAGCGTTACAGGAGGCACCCAGACGCTTTCTTATGCCAATTCCGCCTTTATCGGCGCCGTCTCGGTCTCGGGCGGCACGCTGCGCGCCGGGTCGAACACGGCCCTGGGGAACAGCGACATTGACGTGTCGGGCACCGGCGCCTTGGACGTCAACGGAAAAACCCTCGCCAACAAAGTCGTCCTCACAGGCGGTTCCCTGGCGGGCGGCAACGCGTCGTCCATCGGCGACCTCTCCGTCAACGTGGCCGGAGCAGCTTCCGCCAGCGTGAAAACCACGTCCCTGACCGGAGCCCTGAGCGTCGACAACCTCTCCCTCTCCTCCTACAACACCTTCGCCGCGAGCGACAACCTGATCGTCCGCAGCACGATGACGCTGGGCAGGGGCGCCCGGGCCACCGTGGCGGGCAACCTGGCTCTCGGCGGCTCGCTGCGACTGGACAGCCTGATTACGTCCCCGTCCACGGCCTCGCTGGCCATCACCGGCACGCTGACGTCGACGGCCTCTTCCGGGAACCTCACCATCGACGTTTCCCGCACCTACCTCTCGCAGCTCACCACGGGCAATTACACCCTCGCCACCTATGCCACCCAGGGCAGCCTGACGCCGGAGCAGATCCTCGCCGGCAACGCCTACGCGGACGACAGCTCCGTCATGAACTGGAACGACGTTTCCAACGTCTACTCCTTCAAGCTGGACACCGCCTCGTCCGGCGGCATGACGACCCTCGCCCTCGTCGCCTTCGTCGATACGGACAAAGCCTGGGTATGGGATGGTGCCTCCGTCGCCACATGGGATCCGTCTGCCTCCAACTGGATTCCCGTTTCCGGGGATACGAGCGGCACCAACACAGGCAAGGTCGTTTACTTCGGCTCCCCCTCCATCGGAGAAACCGACCGGACCGTCAACGTAGACGGCGAAGGAGTTGCCCCCATCTTCATGATGGTAGACACCAATACGACCTACACCTTCACGGGAGACGGTTCGATTGCCACGGACGAACTTGCCATGACCGGCATCGGTACGACCGTCCTCGAGAATGCCAAGGCCGATGGGGCGTCCAATGCCATCAAGCGCATTTCCCTGCAGAAGGGTACCGTCAAAGTCACGTCGGATGCCGCCATGGGCACGCCGGAAAGCATCTCCTTTGAAGGAGGCGTCCTGGAATACGGAACCTCCGGCCTCGCCGACGTCTCCGCCGCCATGAGCGTCAAGGACGGCTCCGGCCTCAACCTGGCCGTCTCCGAAGGGGCTTCGGCCACCGTCGGAAAACTTTCCGCCGACCTCGCCTCCGACACCTCCCTCGTCCTCAACAAGTACGGAGCCGGGGAACTCGTCCTCGACCAGGACTTCGCCGGCACGGCCAACGTCACCGGACTCTACGATCTCGCCGACACGGTCAACGTCGCCCGCGACGACAATGACGCCGGCACGCTGACCCTCACCGACGGACACACCTACGGCGCCGTCAACGTCGGCTCCGCCCACACCCTCCGCATCGCCGACGATGCGGAAGTAACGGTGAACTCCATGATCGGCGGCATCGCCGACGAAACCGGCTCCACCGGCTACGGCACGGTTTCCATCGGATCCGGAGCCGTCCTCGCCATCGGCACGGCCGGAACGCTCTCCACGGCCCTGGAACTGGGCAACGGCTCGGGCCTCGTCCTTGCCGACGGAGGAGAAGGTTCCCCCAACACCCTGGCCGGAGCCATCACCCTCTCGACCGAAGGCGACGGACAGGCCCGCGTCACCGGCGGAGGTACCGTCCTGCTGGCCGGAACGATCGCCTCGTCCGACATTGCCGGCAACACCTCGGCCCTGACCCTCGAAAACGCCTCCTTCGACGCCTCCGGAGCCTCCTTCGCCGACACGGTCAACCTCACCCTCGGCACCGCCGACGCATCCGGCACCGCCACCCTCTTCGACCTCGGAAGCGACGCCTCCAAGGCCATCGCCCTGGCCGGACTCAACGTCCTCTCCGATGCCGCCGTCAAAGGCATCGCCGGGCAGACCCTCAGCTTCGGCTCCGGCTCGCTGGCAGGCACCCTCGACGGCGACTTCACCGTCCGTCTCACGGGAGGAGCCGACGGCGCCGGCAGCGTCTCCCTCGACGTGACCGACACCGCCGACCTGGGCGGCGTCCTCTTCTCCGTCGCCGGAGGCACGTTCGGACTCAACGGCCTGGCCGGAACCAACTCCATCGCCATCTCCGGGGGCAGCCTCACCGGCGCCTCCAACTGGACCGGACGCGTCAGCGCCGACACCACCTCGCAGTACGGCGACATCGACCTGGGCGGCCTCACGGCCTCCTCCCTCAAGGAAGCCACCCTCGCCTCCGGCTACGTCGTCAACGGCATCGGACAGGGAGCCGTCTCCCTCGACACCGCCGACATCGGACTCGGAGTCGCCAACACCATCTTCCGCCACGGTTCCACCGGAGCCACGGAAGGCGCCGGCGCCACCGTCCTCAACTTCGGGGAAGGAACCCCGGACGCCAACTCCGTCACCATGGCCGGGGACTCCGTCATGGTCCTGCGCTCCGACGACGAACTCAGCCAGTACTTCCTCGACAAGCTCGCCATCATGTACGGCAAGGACGAACTCCTGCCCGACTACGCCGAACCCGAAGAAGCCTCCAACACCATCAGCCTCACCCTCACCAACGGCGCCCTCAACCTCACCGCCGGACAGATCAAATTCGATCCCCTCCTGCGCACCTGGGGGCTGAAACTCGAGTCCGTCGACTCCGCCTCCGGCTCCATCGTCGTCAGCGGCAACCTCTCCGTCTGGCAGGCCTCCAAGGAAGGTAACATCACCGGGTACGACGACCTCGTCGACTACCGCGCCGTCTACGTCAACAGGGACATGAGCATCACCCTGCCCGGCAGCGACTCGGAACCCCTCACCGTCAAATACCTCAGCGGACAGAAGGGAACCACCCTCGCCATCGACAGCGACGGGACGGGCACCGCCCGCGTCCGCTTCTACAACGACCGTGACAAGGACGGGGAACTCGTCGACTCCGTCCTCGCCGGCAACCTCACCGCCGGGGAACACACCGCCCTCTCCAAGACCGGGGAAGCCACCCTCACCATCGGGGGCACCGCCACCCTCGGCGGCAGCCTCACCGTCGAAGAAGGCGGCATCGCCCTGACCCGTGTCGGAGCCGCCCACTCCATCGCCTCCCTCACCGTCGGCGACGGAGACGCGCAAGCCGCCACCTTCACCCTCTCCGGACAGGGAGCCTCGGCCGCCGTCGGCACCCTTGCTGTCGGCCGGGACGGCACCCTCGCCCTCACCGGCTCCAAGTCCGTCCTCGAAGCAGGCACCCTGGACGAAGCCTCCGGCTCCATCCTCCTGGGCGGAGACTCCACCCTGAAACTCGCCTCCGGCGCCGCCATCGCCGGCACCGTCAAGGCCCTCGGCGGCGCGGCGGGATCGGGCACCCTCGAACTCGGGGCGGGCACCACCACCCTCACCGCCGCGGGAGCCCTCGACGGCATCGCCCTGGTCACCGGGGAATCCACCCGCCTCATCCTCGACACCCCGGACACCTCCGCCACCCTCACCGCCTGGAACGGCCTGGGCACCCTCGCCGGAGAAGGAAACCTCACCCTCACCGGGAAAGCCTCCTACGCCGGCACCCTCGCCGACTTCGGCGGCACCCTCGCCGCCTCCGGCAGGGACGCCTCCCTCACCCTCGCGGGCACCGGCAGCAAGGCGGCCGCCCTCGCCGCCTCCGGAGGGGGCTCCCTCACCCTCGACTACACCTCCGGGGACGCCACCTACTCCGGCCTCACCCTCACGGGCGGCTCCACGGCCACCCTCATCGCTGGCAACGGGGACGGGACCAACAACACCCTCACCCTGCGCCGGGGAGGCACCGTCAGCGGAGACTCCACCCTCGGCTTCATCCTCAACACCGAAGCCTCCGGCAGCCTCTCCTCCACGAGCCCCCTCGTCACCACCGGAGGCAGGGAAACCCTCGACATCGCCGAGGGAGCCACCGTCCGCCTCGCGGCCGGAGACGGCCAGGAAGTCATCCACGGCACCATGCCCCTGCAAATCGCCCTGGCCTCCAAAGTCAGCCAGCAGGGAGGCATCAACCTCGTCTTCGACGAACTCTTCGGCAAATACTTCGACCCGTCGCAGTCCCGCGTCGAAACCGTCGAGGGCACCATGATCCTCACCACCGCCGCCAACCGCAACGGCTTCTACGTCCACCAGGCGCAGAGCGAGACGGCCCGCAGCGGCGGAGCCCTCATGGACAACGCCCTGGTCACCGTCAACCCGCAGACCACCGACAGGGACAGCACCCTCGCCGCCCTCCTCAACGCCGTGGACGCCTCCATCAAGGCCCACGACCGTGCCGGAGCCAGCCGCACCATGGCCGCCGCCGCGGGCAGCACGGTAACGAGCCTCCTGGGCTCGCTGCAGGCCGACTACCGCTACCAGCAGACCCTGGTGCGCAACCGGATGACCACCATGGGGCTGCCCGACGGGTACAGCTACGAAGGAGACCTCCCCCTGTGGAACACCTGGCTGCAGGCCACCGGCACCTACAACCGCCTCAACACCGACGGGGACGAAGCGGGCTACCAGTACAACACCTGGGGAGGCACCTTCGGGGTCGACGCCAACCTCAGCAGCAAATTCACCGCGGGGCTCGCCATGACGGCGAGCTACGGGAAACTCACCTCGACGGCGGCCGACTCCCTCAGCGGAGACATGGAAGTCTACTACGTGAACCTCTTCGGTCGCTACCAGAGCGGCAAGTGGGGGCACAACGTCATCCTGACGGCGGGGTGGAGCCAGAGCGACATCGACCGCACCGTCCCCTGCGGCTCGGGCAGCTACACCGGCCACGGCACGCCCGGGGGGCAGGTGTGGGGAGCGATGTACGAAGGCACCTACGACATCAGTCTCAACGAAGAGAACAGCGCGATCCTCCAGCCCCTCGTCAACGTCTCCATCCTCAAGAGCAGCGTGGACGACTACACGGAAGAGGGTGCGGGCAGCGCGGGACTCCGCGCCGGCGGCATGGACGCCACGACGGGCACCGTCTCGGCGGGAGTGCGCTGGATGGGCCTGACGGGAGGCAACCTGTTCGGTCGCGAATCCCTGGCGGAAGTGCGGGCGCAGGTGTCGCAGGACTTCGGAGACACGCGGAACGAAGCGCAGGTGGGCTTCGTGGGCGTGCCCGGCTTCAGCCGTGGAGTGAAGGGGAGCAAGGCGGGGACGACGGGCCTGCAATTCGGTGCGGGACTGAGCATCCCGACCGGGGACCAGGGCACGATCTTTGTGGAAGCCAACGCGGACCTGCGGAGCCGGATGACCTCGGCCAACGGGAGCATAGGCTACCGGTACAACTTCTGATAGGAACAGAAGACGCAATAAAAGAGAAACACAGCGGGGCGGCTCCTCCACACAACGAGGGGTCGCCCCAAACTGTTTTAAAATGCCTGATGATTTGAAATCCAGCCCAACAATCGCCATGATCCAGTACGAAGACTATCGACAAGGACTTGATTTGGCGGACGAGGAACATTAGTATTTTTAGTACTTTAAAAAAGACCTCCATCATGATGAAACATTTCCTCCTTCTTGCCATGCTTGTCCTAGCGCCATGCCTGACGCATCTAACGGAAGCCGTCCCGTCTACACTAAAACCTGAATCACAGGACAGAGACAAGACTTCCTATACATGGACAGATCGGCATGAAGCGATTAAACTGCGCCATCAGTCCGTCAAACCGGAATATGTTATTATCGGAGATTCCATCACCCACCACTGGGGAGGGGAACCGGCAGACCGGTTCGGCCAATATGGGCAAGCCTCATGGGCAAGATTGTTTGGACCGCATACCGTCACCAACATGGGGTTCGGATTCGACTATGTCGACAACGCCTACTACCGCGTCGAACAGGGAGAACTGGACGGTATTTCCCCTCGCGTCGTTATTCTAATGATAGGAACCAACAATCTCGGGCATCGTAAAGATTCAGCCCAAGCATGTGCCGACAATACGAAAGCCCTCGTCTCACTCATCCGTCAAAAAACGCCGGCTTCGAAAATTCTCATTCTGGGAATCCTCCCCCGCCGGGAAAAAGAACTCGGCCCGGTCATCGCCGATACGAACAAGCGTCTCGCCAGCCTCGCCGACAACAAAACAATCTTTTTCGCAAATCCGGGACTGGCCCTCCAAAGCAATGAACCCGGTATCATCCGCAATACTTGCACATCAGACGGTGTTCACTTGAAACCAACGGGATATGGAATTCTCGGAGAAGAAATAGCCGGCACACTCTCTCGCATCGACTCATCCTACAAAGGCGGAAAGGTTCCACGACCCGAAACGATCGACGGCATAGCCCCCGAGCAAATCCAACTGGCCGCCATCGGCGATTCCATCACGGACAACTATCACAAAGCCCAACCTCCCTATCAGGACTTCCTTCCTATCTGGAAAGAATTTTACACCCCGTACAATGCCGTTAACCTCGGAGTCAGCGGCAATACAACCGATGATGTTCTTGCACGCATCGGCAATCAGGGCATCCTGGACCACATCTCCCCGAAAGTTGTTCAAATCATGATCGGAACCAACGATACGGGCCAGGGAATCTCGGAGGAGGAAACTTTCCGAGGCATCCGCCGGGTCGTCGATAAAGTCCGGGCTAAACTCCCGGAATCACACATTCTTCTGATCGGTATCCTGCCCAGCAACATCCATCACTGGCATGTCCCCGCAGCAGCCGAACCCGTTAAAAAATTCCAGATCGATATGAAAGTCAACGACCGGTTGGCACGCTTCTATTCCGACCGCTCCGAGGTTACTTTCCTGGACATCCGCCACGTTTTCCTCAACCCGGACGGCTCCCTCCGATCAGAGTTGTTCTACGATCCCCATGTCGTCGTCATCAACGGACAAAAAGCAGGCCCCCTTCACCCTGATACCAAAGGCCAGCGCCTCATGGCTGAAACAATCCATCCATTTATTGAACGTTTGTTTAAAAAATAGAGGTGATTCCCAGCCCGACTGAATGCTGGAGAGCGGAAGATCAATTATATATAATCACTAAATTCCAATAAGTTATATTGTCTTTTTCCTGAATTCCCGGATTCCTTTCTTCGTTCTTTCGGGAAGAAAATGCTTGAATCTGCCCGGGAACTACCCCACTTTCAGAACCGGAAAAATTCTTTTTTATATCTCTTTGATCAATGAACGCACACTGTCCCATCATGCTTGGTCTTCCCATCAGACAGGCGACTGTGCCCATTTCTTTTTCTACTTCTCCTCCGTCTTTCCGCCTCGCAGCAATCGCTCGGGGAAAAACCGATCATTAAGCCTTGCCCCTTTGCCTACATGAGCAACGACCATCAAAACGCCATCGTCAAATACTTCTCCGAATTCAAGGTTCTCAAAGAAGCATCCAGTAATTTCTGGATTACCAACCTCATCCAGTTTTTCGACGGGTTGGCATACTTTTCCATGATCACGATCTTCACGCTCTTTCTGAACAAGTATTGTGGATTTGACGATGCCTCCTCCACCCTGTGGGTCGGTCTTTATACCCTTTTCATTTCGGCGCTGGTTTTTGCCGTAGGAACGATTTGCGATATTATCGGCATCAAGAAAAGTTATACCATCGGATTGGTTTTGCTACTAATCGGGCGAATTTTCCTGGGACTCGGGACGAACTTCGCCACAGATATCATGCACTTGAAAATAGAAGACTCCAGACCTATCGTCATGGTCGGCATTTTCATCATGTCCTTCGGTACAGCCTTCATGAGTCCCGTTATCCAGACATCCATCCGGCGTTTTACAACGATCAAAGTCCGGCCAACAGGTTTTAATTTCTACTATCTTTTCATGAACATCGCCGCCTGGTTGTCCGGCTGGGCTATCGTGGACGGCTTCCGTAAAGCTTACGGCGATGTCGACGGCTGTTACTATGTCATCAACTTCGGCACAGTTATGTGCATCATCGTCTTCATCCTGACGCGCTTCCTCGACGACGATTACTATGCCGAGCCCAGCGAACGCATGCAGAAAAAGGATCAGGAGCGCAGGCCGCTCCAGCTCTTCGCCGAAGTATGGAAAGAATCCGCCTTCCGCAAGTTGATCATCTTCCTCGTACTGACGCTGGGAGTACGCATCGTTTTCACGTTGCAGTTCCTGATCATGCCCCAGTATTACTCGCGAACGATCTATGACGACTTTGCACTGGGTTTTGTCAATTCACTCAACCCGATGATCATCGTTCTGGGCTTGATTCTGCTCATTCCGATCATTAACAGATACTCAACAGTCAAGCTGATGATCGTCGGCATGTCGATCTCGGCTTTCTCCCTCGTCTTCATGGCCGTTCCCATTGAGTGGTACTACATCATTCCGGGCATCGAGACACGATCCCAGGCCTTTCTGGTTGCCATTATCACGCAGATCGTCATCTTCGCCTTTGGCGAGTTGCTGTTTTCGCCACGTTTTTCAGAGTATGTGGCACGCGTCGCCCCTAAAGACAAAGTCGCTTCCTACATGTCGATTGCCGCTTTGCCGATGTTCATTGCCAAGCCGATCAACGGTGTCATCGGGGGCTTGCTGATCAGCTATCTCTGCTACGACGGCATCGCCGCCAAAATGGACACCGGCCATATCGGATTCTGGCAATCCCCTTCGTTCATGTGGTTTATTTACCTGACTCTGGCCGTCCTCAGCCCGATTGCCATTATCCTAACCAGGAAGTCGATCGCCTCCGACCATCCGGAAGAAGATGCAGCTAAAGAGCTGGAACCGATGCCTCCGCCCCCTGCCGAAGCCGAAGCCATTCAACAAGACGCCTGATTTCCTATGACCGACCATTCTCAATCCACTTCCGATACCATGAATGAGGAATCCGACACGCAACACGGGATCCGCTGGGGAATCATTTTCCTGGATCTTTGCATCCTACTCCTTTTCAGTGGCATTCTCATGGGGATCGCCATCGGCATCCAAAAAGCATTTTCCGTCACCAATGATGCCCAGGCTCTCATCTCAACCATCCAAAAAGGCCAATTGATCGACGGTAAAGACCCCGTTTTCCTGCAGGCCCTCGGCCAAAATCATAACGGGGAAGCCGCCAAGCTTGCCAACACTCCCGATTTCAGCGGACGCACTCCTCTCATGTGGGCAGCCTACACCCACTATAACAACCCGGAACTTACCTACGCCAAGGACAAGATCCGGCATTATTACACGACCGAACTTCTCGCCGTTTCCGGCCTTGATGCCAAAGCCCGCGACAATGACGGATGGACCGCTCTGCACTGGGCATCCTGGAGCGGATTGCCCTCCGTGACTTCGCAATTAATCAAAGCGGGCCTGGATATCAATCTTGCGGAGAAGAATGGCTACACGCCTGCCATGCTGGCAGCCATGCGCGGCAATGACAAATCCATCGCATTCCTGATTGAGGCCGGAGCCGACCTCAATGCTAAAAACAAGAATGGTCAATCTGCACTGGATCTTGCCCGGCTGGCATACACTGCTTACCTGGCCAACTTCGATCTGACGAAAACCAAGGTATGGCTTCCCAACAATCCCGCTAACGATGCAGATCAAACCGAGACAAGCAGCTCAACGGGAAAATACGTCGATATACGCGGCGAAGCCTTCCGTAATACTATTCGCCTCATTGCGCAGAAAACAGGACAAACGCCTGAAGCCTGAAACAGCCGGGTACACAAAGAAATGCGGCAATTATTCTTCCGGTTCAAGAATAACAGCCACCTTGCCCATAAACGAAAGTTCGGTATGAATTCGTTTTTCAAAAACGGAAGCCAGCTCATGGCATCTGGAAATGGACAAGCCGCCCGGAACAACCGCATGGACGGCAATCATAGGGGCTCCGCTAACGATATCCGACCGAATTTCACGAATTGAAACAATGTCGGGAATCTGCTTGCCAAGTTTCTCCACAACCTGGCTGACCTCCTCTTCGGAAAGCTTCCCTATGTCCGACTTCCCCGGCCAGTCGCGTTTGTCCGGTTCAATGCGTAGCACGACTTCAGTCACATGCAATTCCTGCTCCAAATCAGCCTGGAATGCCCGGACACGTGAATAACCTTCTCTCAGGGAAATATCCGGCGGCATCTCCACATCCATGAACAGGACAAGGTCATTTCCCCTCCTGATTTCGCTAAACCCATGAATCCGGACATGGTAACGGAAAGCAAGAGCATGAGCCACCATATCAGGAGATGCATGCAAAGGCATGCTACAAGGTTCCACATGAATAAAAACATCCGCATCAGGAACAACCTTGCGCACCAGAGACTCCATCAGTTCCGTCACTTCGTGCGCGTCCTCCACATGTAACTCCGGAGGTGTTCCAATTGTCATTTCCACATAGGTTTTAGCACCTATATCCCGGGAACGAAGACTCAACAGCGGGTACTCGGGAGCACTGGTCCTCAATTCCGAACAAATCTTCTCATTCACTTCGGACGATCCTCCGTCCATCAAGGCATGGATCGAACGTTTCCCAAGCCCCCACGCCACAACGCAAACAATCCCGGCCACAAAAAGAGCCGCTGCCGCATCCGCCTTCTCCAGCATGGTACGCCAGATACTTCCCTCGTCGACAAAACGCGACAATCCCACGCAAACCAATCCCAGCAAGACGACTCCCGACGAATAAATATCCGTCGTAAAATGCATGGCATCCGCCTCCAAGGCCTGGCTCTTGTGCTCCTTCGCCACACGGCGCAACATTGCAGAACGGTTGATGTCCACGGCCAGGGACACCGCAACTACCGCAAATGCCCACCAAGTCAGTTCCAACGACCCCGCTCCAAAGATCAGACGGTCCAATGCCTCCCAGACAATCCATAGGCACGTTACCAGCAACAGCACCGTTTCCGCCAGAGCAGAAAGGTTCTCCACCTTTTCATGTCCATACTGATGGTCGTCGTCCGCCGGACGCGACGCCATCCGAACAGCATAGAACGTTATTGCCGCCGCACAGAAGTCCAATCCGCTATGCAAGGCTTCCGACAGAATACCGAGACTGTTCGTTGCAAGACCCGCCCAAATCTTGATACCCGTCAAAAAGAGCGACCACAAAACGGATGAAATGGCCGCCCTTGCTTTTTCCCGATGTGCGGAGTCGGTGGATAAAGAAGTCATTTCTGCTGTTTCAAGATATCGCGGATCTCTTCCAGCAGGACGACATCATCAGGTTTGACCGGGGCAGGAGCCGGCTTGGCTTCCTGCTGGAGACGAGCTTTGATCAAAATCTTCAACATGATGAAAATAGCCAGCGCCACAATCACAAAATCAATCACGGATTGAAGAAACAGGCCATAGCCCAGCGTCAAAGCCGGCTTACCGTCCTCCGCCGCACGAAGAACCCAAACATCTTTCGTCAAATCAAGACCGCCGGTCAACAAACCGACCAGAGGCATGATGATGTCCGCAACAAGGGAATTGACGATCTTGCCGAAGGCGCCGCCGATCACAACGGCCACCGCAAGATCTACCACATTGCCTTTCATAGCAAAAGCCTTGAACTCCTGCATGAACTTTCTGGGAATATCCTTATTAACCATATTTTTTCTCCTGTTACGAACCCTCTGTTAACAATCAAATTGAACAAAGTCAACCCCTCGGACTGAAACGTCCTCATAATTTCCCACGAGCCTCTTTTTCCTCCGGGATCCTTGATCAAATCATAGGAGCAATTGAGATTTTATCCTCCCGCATGAAAGATCGATATCTATTTTGCAGTAACAGATATACAATGAAAAAACTGACCCTTTCCCTCCTGTCCTGCTCTCTTTTCTGCACAGCGATAGCCGCACATGCCGATGAACCATACGAACCCACCGTCCATGGCCCCTATCTCCAAAGAATCGCCCCTGACAGTGCCACCGTCATGTGGACAACGGAAAAACCTACAGCCGCCTGGGTGGAACTGTGGGACAAGGATCAACCGACGAACCGGACTATCCTGATGGATTCCCGCTACGGCCTCAAGCGCACCAAAACCAATGCTCACCAGGTCGAAATCTCCGGTCTCAAACCGGGTGCCGTCTACCAATACAAGGTTTTTGCCGGAGACCGGGGTAAAAAGGGAGATCCCATCCCGCCCTCGTCAGAACCGGCAGACGGTACATTCCGTACTCTAAATCCTTCCAGCAAAACATGCGAAGTTTTCATCATCAACGATATCCATGGGGATTCCGAACGCCTCGTCAATCTGCTCGGACAGCACGTCAAACCCGGTAAAACGGATTTCTGCATTCTAAACGGGGATACCGTCTCCTACCTCAGCGGCAAGGATCAGCTCTACAAAGTAGCCGTCGATCCTGCCAAAGATTTCGCCAAGGATGTTCCCTTCGTCTTTGTCCGCGGAAATCATGAAAACCGCGGTAGCAACGCGCTGGATCTTCCCAATGTATTCCCTCCCAACAGTGGCAGCGAATATTACTTCCTGCTCCGTCAGGGTCCCGTCTGTTTCGTTGTGCTGGATGCCGGCGAAGACAAAGCCGACACCAGAAAAGAACTCGGAGGAGTCACCGATTTCGCCCCCTACCTCAAGAAGCAGGAGGCATGGCTGAAACAGGCTGTCCGGACACGTGAATTCACGACCGCTCCATACCGCGTTGCCATCATCCACATTCCTGCCCTTGTCGAAGAAGGCTATGCGGAGAAGCTCGTCCGTTCCATGTTCGTTCCCACACTGGCCAAAGCAGGTGTAGACATCATGATCTCGGCCCACACCCACAAAAACTATTTCGTACCCGGCGGCAAAGAGAAAGACGTCCCCTTCCCCATCCTCGTCAACGACAATGAAGGAGCCGTCATCATCTCGGCCAATCCGCAGAAAATGAAAGTCATTCACTACGACAAGGACAAAAAGGAGCTCCGTACCGAACAATTCTCTCCCCGCAAATAAAAACCGGCAGGGAAATACCCGGCCTCACACCATGGCCGTCGCCAAAGCATGGCCATGGTGTCCCGGAAAACGTTTTCTACGTCAGCAACAGGAATCTTTGCATGTTTTCCAATTCAAAGCACGGAATTCGTCTTGATTTTGGACCCCGAAGAGATTAGATTCGCGCATGGCGGATTTTAACATTGGTTTAAGTTTTGACGACGTGCTCCTGCTGCCCCGCAAGAGCGCCATCCTCCCTGGTGAAGCCGATCTCAGCTCCCAGCTTGTTCCCGGTTTTGATTTGAAGATTCCCGTTCTCTCGGCCGCCATGGACACAGTGACCGAGTCCGAACTGGCAATCGCCCTCGCCCGGGAAGGCGGCCTTGGAGTCATCCATCGCAACAATCTCATCGATGTGCAGGCAGCTATGGTCTCCCGCGTGAAACGCTTCGAAAACGCGGTCATTCCCAAGCCCTTCACGGTCTCCAAGGACATGACGCTTGCCCAAGTGCAAGATATCATGAACGAACACGGATTTTCCGGTTTCCCGGTCGTCGATGCCAACAACAAACTCCAGGGTATCATCACCGGACGCGACATGCGCGGCATTGACAACTACGAGGGAACCCGTGTCGATGACGTCATGACCCACCTCGACAAGCTGGTAACGGCCGCCCCTACGACCACGATCGAAGAAGCCCGCAGCATCCTCTACAAGCACCGCATCGAAAAACTGCCACTCATTGATGCCAACGGCTGTCTCGCTGGCCTCATCACCGAAACCGACATCCAGAAACGCGCCATGTTCGGCGACGCATCCAAGGACTCCAGCGGCCACCTGCGTTGCGGAGCCGCCGTCGGAGTAGGCCCTGAATATTACGAACGTGCCCAAGCCCTGATTGAGGCCGGAGCGGACGCTCTCTTCATCGACGCCGCCACCGGTCATACTACCCGCGTCATGGAAGTCGTCAGTAAACTGCGCGAACTTTCCGACAAACCCGTCATAGCCGGCAATGTCGTCACGGCTGAAGGAGCCTCCGATCTTATCAATGCCGGTGTTCAAGCCATCAAAGTAGGCGTGGGCCCCGGCTCCATCTGCACGACGCGCATCATCTCCGGCGTTGGCATGCCCCAATTCACCGCCATTAAGGAAGTAGCCGGCGTGGCCCGGCCTGCAGGAGTCACCGTCATTGCCGACGGAGGTATTCGCTACTCGGGAGACATCGTCAAAGCCCTTGCCATCGGCGCCGACCTCGTCATGCTGGGAGGTCTCCTGGCTGGAACGGAAGAAAGCCCGGGCAAAATGGTCCATTATCAGGGCCGTCACTTCAAACAATACCGCGGCATGGGCTCCATCGGCGCCATGCGCCGCGGTTCCGGAGACCGCTATGGTCAAAACAGCTCCGGCAAACTCGTCGCCGAAGGCGTCGAAGCCCGGGTTCCGTTCAAAGGAACGCTCGGCGACGTCACCTTCCAACTCATGGGCGGGCTCCGTTCCGGCATGGGATACGTCGGAGCCCGCAATCTTGCCGACCTCCGCGAGAAAGCCCGTTTCGTCCAGATCACATCCGGCGGTTTGAAGGAAAGCCATCCGCACGACATCCAGATCACGGAAGAGCCCATCAACTACAGCTGCTAATCCTTCCCCACCGACCCCAATATCCATGGACGATCGACACATCGTTGCCGTCATCGACTTCGGCTCCCAGTATACCCAGCTCATCGTGCGCCGCGTACGCGAACTCGGCTACAGTGCCAAACTGTATGCCTTGGAAGATCTGGACCATATCGTAGAACCCGGAGCCATCATTCTCTCCGGAGGTCCCAAGAGCACGTCCGATGCCGATGCTCCCGATCTTGACTACACGTGGCTGACCTCCTTCAACGTACCCATCCTGGGCGTGTGCTACGGCATGCAGCTCCTCAACATCAAGCATGGAGGTACCGTCAAACCCAGCAACAAGCGCGAGTACGGCCCCGCCGACCTCTGTCCCTGTGCCTGCGAAGGCCTCTACAAGGATGTCTCCCCAACCTCCCAAGTCTGGATGAGCCATTCCGACACTGTCGACCACATCTCGGAAGACTGTCGCATCATCGCTCGCAACCAGAGCGGCATTCCCGTCTCCCTGCAATGGGGCGAGACCTGCTTCGGCATCCAGTTCCACCCGGAAGTCACCCACTCGCATGAAGGCAACACCATCTTGCGCAATTTCCTTGCCACTGCGAAAAACCTCCAGAAGTTCGACATCGGCGACTTCAAAAACCAGATGGTTCGCGAAATCAAGGAACGCGTCGGCGACAAGCAGGTCGTCTGCGGCGTCTCCGGCGGAGTGGACAGCACCGTCCTCGCCGTCCTCCTGCACGAAGCCCAGGTCAATGTCCGTGCCATCTTCGTAGACAACGGTCTCCTCCGTAAAAACGAAGCTGACGAAGTCCGCGCCAACTTCAAGCGCATGGGCGTCGAAATTGAAACCGTCGATGCCTCGGAACGCTTCCTCAATGCTCTGGCCGGCGTACCGGAACCTGAAAAGAAGCGTAAAATCATCGGAGAACTTTTCATTGACGTCTTCTGGGACGCTGTCGGCGATGCCGAAATCCTCGCTCAGGGGACCCTCTACCCGGACGTGATCGAAAGCGCTTCCAACGCCAAGTCCAAAGCCTCTACCATCAAGACGCACCACAATCGCGTTGGCCGAATTCTGGAACTCCAGTCCCAAGGCAAGGTCCTGGAACCACTGGCGGAACTCTTCAAGGACGAAGTCCGTGCCCTCGGCGCCTCCCTCGGCATCGAACACGACATTCTGTGGAGACATCCCTTCCCCGGCCCCGGACTCGCCGTGCGTTGCCCGGGAGCCGTTTCCAAAGATCGTCTCGACATCATCCGCGACTGTGACGCCATCTTCATCGGCAAACTCAAAGAACATGGCTGGTACGACAAAATCTGGCAGGCCTACGCCGGCCTCATCCCCGTTAAGACCGTCGGAGTCAAAGGCGACGAGCGTTCCTACGAATTCGCCACCAACCTCCGTGCCATCGTCTCGGAAGACGCCATGACCGCCGACTGGGTGGAATTGCCCTACAGCCTCCTGCGGGAAATCAGCAACAAGATCCTTAACGAAGTTAAAGGCATCAACCGCGTCCTCTACGATATCTCTACCAAGCCCCCGGCATCCATCGAGTGGGAATAATACTGGAAAACAGCGTACTCCCCCCACATCAAGACAAGCTTTCTACCCTGCTGGATCTCCATTCGGCAGGGTATTTTATCGGCTCTTTCCCAGCTAGGCAAATGCAGAAATCCGTGATAGCATACATGGAAAGAAGTGCGTATACTCCGACAAAACGCACTCCATTGATTCATTTTCGAGGTGACAATTTATGAATTTAACAATGCTGGGAACCGGCAATGCCCTTGTAACAGAATGTTATAACACCTGTTTTGTCCTGGAGGAAAACGGCAAATACTTCATGGTTGATGGAGGCGGTGGAAATGCCATCCTTCAGCAACTCAAGTGCGCAGGATTAAACTGGATGGATATCAAAGAAATTTTCGTGACGCATAAACATATCGACCATCTTATGGGAATCATCTGGATGGTCCGCCTGATCTGCCAATTCATGAAAAGCGGCAAATACGAAGGTGAAGCCCATATTTATGCCCACGATGAAGTGATTGCGTTAATTCGAGACATGGCCGGGAAACTTCTCTCGGAAAAAGAAGCAAGCTTCCTTGATCATCGGTTTCATCTAGTTACCGTATCTGATGGCGAAGAACGCAAAATCAACGGCAGGAAGGTGATATTCTTTGATATCAACTCTTCCAAAGCAAAACAATTCGGTTTTTGCATGGAACTTGACGATGGGAAAAAGCTCACTTGCTGTGGCGATGAACCCTACAATTCAGGAGCAGAAAAGTATGCCAGGCATAGCAAATGGCTTTTGCATGAAGCATTTTGTTTATTTTCCCAGGCAGATATCTTTAAGCCCTACGAGAAACACCACTCTACGGTTAAAGATGCCTGTGAGCTGGCTGAAAATCTGGATGTTGAAAATTTACTTCTGTACCACACGGAGGATCAAAACATTCATAACCGCAAAGAACTTTACATGAATGAAGGGGAAAAGTATTACTCCGGTAATCTTTTTATTCCCGATGATCTGGAAACCTTGAAATTGTAATTTCAGGAGCCCCTTATCAACTTTCACGACAGATGGATATCTGGGATAAATTATATCAGGCTGCTGAAAAAGTACACCATAGCAGAGTCATTTCGCCCTTCATCGATGCAGGGGCAGTCACTGCCGCCCTATTAACAAAGTCGGGGAATATTTATGGAGGCGTCTGCATCGACACATCATCGTCATTGGGTATGTGTGCGAAAAGAAATGCCATCGCCCATATGATTACAAACGGAGAAAGCCGAATCAACAAGATCATTGTCGTAGCACCTGATGGGAAAACTGCCTCGCCATGCGGAGCCTGCCGCGAATACATGATGCAATTGGATGAACACAGCGGAGAGATTCAGATCATGTTGGACTATGAATCCGGAAAAACCGTCTTATTAAAAGAACTTCTCCCCAACTGGTCGGAGTACGACAGGTTCCTGCAATGAGTAGAAAACCCGGCACTGAACTTGAGTCTATTCTGTCCGTCCTCTCCCTGAAAAAGCAGGAACCAAAGAATCCAGACCAAGCATCGGTTGCGGCTCGTTAATTACTGGGGATTCCAACTGAAAGGCACATTTTGGTAATCAGCCCCATAGGAGAAATAAAGAGAAACACCCCTTCAACATGATTATTCTAATTACCGGAAGTACCCACACAGGCAAAACGACTTTGGCACAGCACTTGCTGGAACGGTACAAGTATCCCTATCTCTCCATCGACCATCTTAAGATGGGACTCATTCGGAGCGGGCATTGCCCGTTGACGCCAGAAAATGATGATAATGTATTAACGGAATTCCTGTGGCCAATTGTCCGTGAAATCATCAGGACAAATATCGAAAACGGGCAGAATCTGATTGTTGAAGGCTGTTACATCCCCTTTAGCTGGCACAAGGATTTTACCTCTGAATATATGACATCTATCCGCTTCATCTGCCTCGTAATGAGCGATACGTACATCCTCAATCATTTCGAAGACATCCAAGCCTTTGCCAACATCACGGAAAAACGCCTTCCCGGTAATACTCCATCCCAGGATGAACTCATTGCTGAAAACAGGGCTAATCTCATGGCTTGCAACGAATACGGTCTTCCTTACGTCCTGATTGACGAGGAATATGAAATCGGATATGAGTCGATAATTGGATTGCTACCATGAATGATCAATCTTCCCAGCACGATGGCAGCAGCCTGTTCCCTTATGAAACCGTCCATGCATTCAATGAGACGGATATCAGGATTTACAAGTATGTCATTGCCCACATGGGCCAGGTCCGCTACATGACTATCCGCGAGCTGGCAGCCAAGCTCCATATGTCCACATCGTCGATCTTGAGGTTTTGCATCAAGGTGGGATGCGAAGGGTATTCCGATTTCAAGAAACATCTGGAAAGGGAAAGGAAACTGATTCAAAAAATACCGGCCCGCAAGGATCTGCGGGAATTGCTGCTGTATTTTCAAAGGACGGCCACCAGTGCCTTCGAACAAAAAATCAGCCAGGCGGTGGAAATGGTACGTACCGCGCAAAAAGTCATCTTCGTCGGACAGGGCTCATCCGGCACTTTAGCCAAATACGGAGCCCGGTATTTTTCCAACCTGGGAAAATTTTCTATCGGTCTGGAAGACACGCATTATCCCATCACGGAATCCGAGGACGCACATACAGTCGTCATCGCCCTTTCCGAAAGCGGGGAAACGAGAGAAGTGATCGATATCGTCCAGCAGTTCCGTCTCCGGCAATGCAGCATCCTGAGCATTACCAATTCTCCGAATACTACGCTGGCCCATCTGTCGGACGAGAATATCGACTACAACGTTAAACAGCAAAGGATCAACGGAGGATACAACGCGACGACTCAAGTCCCCGCTCTGTTTATCATAGAGGCAATTGCACGGAGACTTGTTGAAGAAACTCCTCCCCGCTTCCCCAAAATTTGAAACACCCTGTTACTTGAGATGTCACGGAGCACTCCTCATGATACGGGGTACTATGACTGAACTCGAAAAATGCCTGGCAGGTGAACTTTACGACTGCCACAATCCGATCTTTCTGGACTACAAAAACAGAACCCGGGAACTGCTCGCATCCTACAATTCCCTGCCCTACGGGCGGAAACAGGAAAAAACACACCTTCTCCGGCAACTCTTCGGCAGCATGGGGACGAACGTATCAGTTGCAACACCGTTCCTCTGCGATTACGGCCGCAATATGCACCTCGGCAATAATGTGTCGATCAACATGAATTGCACGTTTGTAGACTGCAATGAAATCCGGATCGGCAACAATGTTTTGATCGCTTCCAACGTGCAAATCTACACGGCGACCCACCCAATCGATCTGGAGGAACGACTCGTTCACGACTGGAATCCGGAAAGTGGCGCCTACTTCTGCCATACCCGCGCCCTGCCGGTTCGCATCGGCAATGGATGCTGGCTGGGAGGCGGGGTTATCGTTCTCCCCGGCGTCACCATTGGAGAAGGTACCGTCATCGGGGCAGGCAGCGTCGTCACGAGGAACATCCCTTCCCATTGTGTCGCCGCCGGCAATCCCTGTCGCGTCATCAGGAACATCAATGGAACACAACAACAATGATCAAAATGATCGCCTTTGACCTGGACGGTACTATCGGGGATACAATTCCAATGTGCCTCCAGGCATTTGAAGAAGCCGTTTCCCCGCATGCCGGACATAGGTTGAGCGAAACGGAAATCGTCCAGACTTTCGGACTGAATGAAACCGGTATGATCCGCCAAATCGTCCATGACCGATGGAAAGAGGCCCTCCGGGACTTTCTCACTGCCTATCGCCGCCTGCATGATCAATGCCCATGTCCGTTCGACGGTATCCTCGAACTGCTTGATACCCTGCATGCCAGGGGAATTCGTCTTGCCCTCGTCACGGGCAAGGGAAAGGAAAGCTGTCGCATCACTCTGGAACAATTCAAAATGTCCGGTCTGTTTTGTACCATCAAAACCGGTTCGGACAAGTATTCCAGTAAAGCACCGGCCATCGTCGACCTCATGCGCCAATTCCGCCTCCGTCCGGACAACTTCCTTTACATTGGAGACACCGTATCGGATATTTCCGCCTGTCGAGAAGCCGGAGTCGATTGTCTATCTGCCGCCTGGGGAACAACGGCAGACATCCCTGCACTGGAAGCGGCCAATCCTTCCCGTGTGTTCCGCTCTGTCCGGGAACTGTGCAATTATCTGACCAAAAATATCAACCTCCCTTCAATTCCCCGGCATCCCCAGTTCAACAACCCGCCCGGCAAATCAATTTCATGCCGGAAAAATCCCTCGAATTACCGGATCAAATCGGATGAGATAAGGCCACGGAGCTGATCCCCCTTGATGCCCTCGATCACCCGGACAGGGCGGCAAACAAAAAACAAACAGTATGAACTCTACCGATCCCGTTGCCGTCGCCTTCCTGGCTATTATTCCGGTCTATCTCATCATCGGGCTCGGCTGGCTGGCCAGAAGAATGCATTGGCTGCTCCCGAACCACGAGAAGCCTATCAGCAAACTGGCTATTGATATTTGCTACCCCTGTCTTGTACTCTCCAGCATGCTCGGCAACGAGATGTTGCGCAGCCCGGCCTTCTCGCTGGAAGCGGCCGGAGCGGGCTTTGCCGGGTGCATGTTGGGAATCGCCTCAGCATGGCTCGTCGGCAAATTGTTCGGGTACCATATCGGTACTGGACTCCGTACTTTCACTCTGGCGGCAGGTATTCAGAACTACAGCTTCTTCGTCATCCCCATCATTGCGGTCATGTTCACCACACCGGGCAATCCGATGATGGGTATCCTAATGACCCATAACACCGGTTGTGAAATCGCTATCTGGACGGTAGGACTCATTATCCTCTCCGGCGGATTCAAAAATATTTCTCCGAAAGTCTTCCTGCGCGGGCCTCTGATCGGGGTAACGCTCGGTCTCTTCCTGGTTTGGACAGGCATTGACCGCTACGTAACGCCAGCCCCCATCAAACAGACGCTGCAGATGCTGGGCAACTGCGCCATTCCATTGTGCGTTTTTCTTTTCGGTGCCACCATGTACGATTCCTGGAAAAGCGTCGAATGGAAACCCAAAACAATTATCAGCGGCATCGTAGGGCGCCTGATAGTCGCCCCGGTATTGATCCTCCTCCTGGCATGGCTGCTTCCCTTCAGTACAGAGATCAAGCAGATCATGGTCATCCAATCGGCAATTCCCTCCGCCATGATTCCGGTCATCATCGCACGACAATTCGGAGGACTCCCGGGACTGGCCATGCAGGTGTGCCTGGTAACGACCTTCGTTTCCTTCCTCACCCTGCCTGTCTGGCTGGCCGTTGGCTTCAAATTTGTCCTGTAAACTCTGCAAGCCGCCGACCTGCTCCGGCCTTGACACCCGGAAGCAGCCACGGTTCAATATCGGCATGAGACTGCTTCCCGCCCTCTGCGCAGGCGCCTTCTGCGCGCTTTCCTCATGCACTTACGAATCCCGCTTGGAATCCGTACGGGAAGTTCCCGTCAAGTCCACGGATTCCTCGGCATTCGAAACCGGTCTCATGCGAGCCCAGACAACGTACATCATGTACGGAGCCATCACGGCCAAAGAACGCCGCAATCGTCTGGGACAGTATTATTACGTCACGTGGACAGACGGGCAACCGGAACTCCCGGCCCGGCTCGTCTTCGAATATCAACAAGGGAACACAGGCTCCAAAGTCCATAAAAAAATCATTTCCTTCCCTAAAGGCCGCAGCGGCGGAGAAGAAAAAACATGTTTTACGGTGATTGGGGACGAATACTTCACAAAAGGTCCCGTCCTGACCTGGAAAGTCACGTTGCTGATCAACGACAAAGAAGTCTCTTCCCGGAAGTCGTATCTCTGGGGGGACGACGATACGACTTCCGGCAAATTCTCCGTTCCGGATTCATTCGGACCGATCACTCCTTTTGGAAAGGATCCCGGGAAGTCATCCTCAACGACCGGACAACCGAAACAGACGACACCTTCTCCAACCTCCGGCAAAGACCCTGATTCCATCGTCGACCCTCTCGACATGAAGGACCAGCGTAACGATCCGACGATGCGTCCCGGGACCATGTCAGGTTCCACCCTGTTCGGTAATTCGCTATAGCAGGGAGCCGGAAGTTCCTACACTAAAAAGACCAGGGTACCGCATCTGAAAGAAACGCCGGTTAGTCACCGTAGTTAACGGTCATCTCCAACGTTTCTTTTTCCCATGAACACGGTACCGGTACAACAAGACAGAATCGTCTTCCTCGATTATCTCCGCGCAGCAGCCTGCTGCATGGTCATCCTGATCCATTCTTTTGAATTTTATTACATCGGAGAAGGTGGAAAAGTCAACTTTTCGGGACCGGAAGCAACAGGATGGGTCACGTGGTTTGCAAGTGCCCTTCGCATTGCCGTTCCTTTATTCGTCATGGTATCCAGTTATTTGCTTGTCCCTCTGAGGGAAAGTCCCGGACAATTTTATCGCCGCCGTTTTACGCGTGTCGTCATCCCCTTCGCTATCTGGTCCCTGCTATACGCACTCCTGCCGCTGTCCTGGGGAGAAATTTCCACTGACCAGGCTACAGGCAATCTCCAACGCCTGCTCTACAATTTTACCGATGCTAGCGGTCATTTGTGGTTTGTGTACATGTTGCTCGGGCTTTACCTGTTCATGCCTGTTATTTCACCCTGGCTCCGGGAATGTTCCCGAAAATTCGAACTTGCCTTTCTAGCAGTCTGGTTCCTGACAACCTTCTACCATTACGGAAGAGAACTTGTTCCGGGATTCTATGGCGAATGCGACTGGAATGAATTCGGAACCCTCTGGTATTTCTCCGGTTTTATCGGTTACGTTGTTCTCGGCCACTATATCAGAACCTACATCCACTGGAGTCCCCGGCGGAACGTCGTCACCGGACTACTCCTGTTTCTGGCAGGCTATGCCATTACAGCCGGAGTTTTCCATCATCGCACGGAAACAGCCGTTCTGGTACCGGAACTGGAATTGAGCTGGCGTTTCTGCACCTTCAACGTTGCCTTGATGTGTACGGGCATTTTCCTGCTCTTTAAGGCCCTTCCTTCCTCCCAGGGTCGCGTCTATGCATTTTTCAGGAAGGTTTCCGAAGCCAGTTACGGGATGTATTTAATGCACATCTTCTTTCTGAACATGATGTTCAAACTTCTGAACGCTTCACTTCCCTTCCCCATCAGTACTTTTGCCATCGGAATCAGCACCATTGTCATCACCTACCTGATTGCCAGACTGCTTTCTATTCCCAGATTCGGCAAATATCTGATCGGGTAAACCGGAAACCCCGGCGTGACAGGTACCGGACTCGCCATCCGTCGGCCTGAACTGTACCATGCATCTCATGCCACATCCTCTGCAAACTCCGGAATCCTTTCTTCCCCTGTTTGGAAAACAGGATTTTCGCCCCCTGCAAAGGAACATAATCCAAACAATCCTGGACGGACGCTCTTGTCTGGGGGTCCTGCCCACGGGATCGGGGAAAAGTTTATGCTACCAGCTTCCTGCAGTCATGCTGAACGCATTGACGGTAGTCGTCTCTCCCCTGATCGCCCTAATGCGCGACCAGGTAGACAGCCTCGTCCGCCTGGGAATTGCCGCAGCACGGTATGATTCCTCACTGACGGATGAAGAAAAAACCGAGGTCCTTCATGCAATTTCCTCCGTAACCTTGAGCATGGTATTCGTCGCTCCGGAATCCCTGGAAAGACAGGAACTCCAACGAGCCATGGAAGGGGTCCCCCTTGGATTGTTTGTCGTAGACGAAGCTCACTGCCTGTCAGAATGGGGGCACAGTTTCCGCCCGGATTACCTGGGACTGCCCTCTTATGCCAAAACGCGCCCTTTTCATGCAGTTCTGGCTCTAACAGCCACGGCTACCGTCCGCGTCAGGGAAGACCTGATCCGCCTGTTCGACATCCGGGCAAACGACGCCTTCTGCCTTCCGCCAAGCAAGGAAAATATCCGCCGTAGCGTACGCTTCGTCGATGAAGAGGTTCGCAATGATGCTTTGCTTGAATTTCTGCAGTCTCCCGGCAATACCCCCGGCATCATCTATGTCCGTACCCGAAAAGACACGGACAACCTGGCCGCATGGCTTCAGAATCGCCAAATCAAAGCACGTTCCTACCACGCCGGCATGCCGACGGAAGCCCGAGCCTGCATCCAGGACTCTTTCCTCGCGGGGAAAACCGATGTCCTTGTCGCTACCATCGCCTTCGGCATGGGAGTAGACAAACAGGATGTGCGCTCCGTCGTCCACTTCCATCCTCCCACATCACCGGAAGCCTACGTTCAGGAATCAGGCAGGGCAGGACGCGACGGGCAGCCCGCCCAGAGCCTTATCTTCATCTCTCCGGGAGACACGATCGCCGCCGGGAACCGGATCCGCGCATCTCTGCCGGATGAGCGGTCTTTGGAAGTCGCCCTGTCCCGCCTGCTCATCCGGGGAAGACACGTCGTTTCCTACTATGCAGCAACAACGGAATCGGATCTTCCGGAAACAGTGTTCAACAGGCTTCTCTTCGACCTGAAGAGGGAAGGCGCGCTGAAAGAAACCGGCTCCGGCTACCAGTACTACAAAGTCAAACCCCTTTTCCCGCTGGAAACTATCCTCTCCGGACGGAACCACGAAGAAACGGAACGTCTGCATTGGCTGAACGCTCACCGCGAAGGTGAAGTCGAGGATGCGGCTATTGCCTTCGGAATCTCTTTTGCCGAGGCCTGTGCCTGGCTTGCAGATCTGGACGCCACCGGAGAATGGAAGACGACTTTCCGCCAAATCGCCATAGAGCTGGAACCCTCGCCCGACGCACTGCCTCCGACCGTCTGGCGTGACCGCTACGTCCGTTTGATGTACGAACGCATGCAACACGAACAGGAACGCTTTAACATCATCATGCGCTTCCTGACTGACGGATCCTGTCTCAGTGCCAATCTCGACTATTACTTCGGATTCCCCAGTTCCCCGTGCGGTCACTGTTCCGCCTGTCGGAATGACCAGATGAAAATCCCAGAAACACGCCCTGCTACCGCCATGACGGACGAAGAACACCTGGCCCTGGCAGAACTCGTTGCCCGCAACTACCCTTCGCTGGCCCGGGCGGAACAACTCACACGCTTCCTCATCGGCCAGCCCGGCCCGGCCGCTATGCGGGCCAGGCTTTGGAGCCACCCTCTCTACGGAGCGCTGACACACCTTCCATGGGATGACGTATGGACGGAAGCCTACGCCATTCTGGGGCGTTAAATGTAATAAAGAAAGCCTACTCCGAGGCCGGCAAAACAAGCTACTTAACCCTGCAATTCCCGCCTCAATTTATCAATGTCGGACTGGAGCAACTTCTTTTCAATGCCATCTCTTTGGCGTTTGAGACGATCCGTACGAATCTTCTCGGGAGCCAGTTCGGGACGCTGAAAGGGATTGTTGTCTCCGTACTTCGACCAAGGGCCCGGCTTGATCCGGTGGAAATCTACAAACCGCCAATCGACAACGGCATGCCCTCCCTTGATGCCGAGGTGGTCACGGACGGCAGGAGAAATATCAATTCCCGCCCCGAAATTGGCCTTGTTCTTCGGAGGAGAATCTCCGAATACATACTCCCAGTCTTCCGTGGTAAACGGGCCGCAATCCTCCCATTGGGCAAAACAATATTTACCATTGTACCAGATCTGAACCCACTTGCCCTTGCAAACGCTCTTGCCCGGTCGTTCGAAATCCCGGTTGAACCACGGGATCACGCGCGACGCCTCCGGCTTGTGACGCCCCTTGGAAACATCATTGTACGGTAAGGCAACGTAAAACGGATTCTGTTTGGGAATAAATCCCGCCGGCCTATTCAATCCGCGTTTCGTCGGATCCGGATCGTCAAACCCTCCGAAACTATCTTGCCAGGAAGCATCCCAGGAACTCTTGTCATTGGAAACGGGATTGCGACACGTAGCACTTTCCCCGACCCAAAAAACCGTAGCTGTAATGTTTTTCCGCCAGGGATAAACCCCGTTAACGATGGAAGTCCGGCTTCTGGGTTCTATAATCGGTACCTTCGGGACAGCGGAGTGCGCTCTTCCGGACGAACCTGCCGATGGCATGGAAGATGTTGATACCCGGGGTGATGGCGAGGAGGGGACATTCCGGCGTGTCGGTACGGCCACAATAGGACCTTTCACCTTCCCCTCTGGAGAAGAAGGGGAAGACTGGATATCTGCATAGGATGTACCAATCAGGATGAGAACTGGAATGAAAATGCGCATCTACGGGGGAATTACCAACGTCGTATTGTGGACGGTGCGCTGTCCTTGGCAGGAGCGGGATAGTCGGACGTATAATGCAGGCCACGGCTTTCCTTGCGCCTGATTGCGCAATCCACGATAAGTGATGCTACGGCAATCAGGTTCCTGAGTTCAAGTATTTCCGGCGTAATTCTATATCCCCAATAAAATTCTTTGACTTCCCGGTGCAGCATGCGCAAGCGGGCCGCTGCCCGCTTGAGGCGCTTGTCCGTCCGGACGATGGAAACGTAATCCTGCATCAGCGTACGGATTTCATCCCAATTGTGATAGATGATAGCAAGCTCATCGGGCAGAGCCGTATCGCCATGGTGCCATTCCGGAATCGGATATTCGTGGGGTTCACCACGCCCCAGAGGAAGTTTGGTCAACATCGACTTCAAAGAACGTTTGGCTATAACGACACATTCCAGAAGAGAATTGGAAGCCAAACGGTTAGCGCCGTGTAATCCTGTACAGCCCGTTTCTCCGGCAACGAAAAGACCTCTCAGAGTAGACTGACCGTTGATATCCGTCAAGACACCGCCGCACTGGTAATGGGCAGCCGGGACAACCGGAATCGGTTCATGTGCAGGATCAATACCGTACTTGCGGCACGTTTCATAAATCAAAGGGAAGCGTTCCTCTACAAAGCCCTCGGGCTTATGGGAAATGTCGACAAACACGCACGGACTGCCTGTCCGCTTCATCTCCGAATCAATGGCTCGCGCCACAATGTCGCGGGGAGCCAGGGATTTGCGTTTGTCATAGCGGGACATGAATTCCTGTCCGTCCGCACCGATCAGCACCCCTCCTTCACCGCGCACGGCCTCGGAGATCAGAAATGAGCGGGACTCCGCCCCTTCGGCTCGCTTGTTGTAGAAACAAGTGGGATGGAACTGGACAAACTCCATGTTGGAAATTGTCGCCCCGGCACGCCAAGCCATCGCGATGCCGTCGCCCGTAGCAGAATTCGGATTGGTTGTGTACTGATACACACGACCAGTACCGCCAGTTGCCAACAAAACGCGATCGGAACGGAAAATATCCACATCTCCCGTCTCACGATTCAGAACGTAGGCTCCCAACACGCGATCTTCCGTCACGAGGCCCAGCTTGCCCGTCGTAATCAAGTCGATTGCAAAATGGTGTTCCAACAGCGTAATATTAGGGGAACGTTTGGCTGCTTCAAGCAGTTTGGTACTGATTTCCAATCCCGTCGTATCCTTTGCATGCAGGATCCGGCGATGCGAATGCCCACCCTCGCGTCCGAGTTCGTAATGATGATTTTCTTCCTGGTCGAAGGCAACTCCCCAGTCAAGCAACTCGCGAATGGCATCCGGCGCTTCCTCCACAATAACGCGGACAGCACTTTCATCGCAAAGTCCGGCACCGGCTACCAATGTGTCTTCGATATGCTCTTTAAACGAATCGTCCTTGTCCATCACGGCGGCAATACCGCCCTGAGCCTTCGCGGAACTCGATTCGAGCGCACTGCTCTTCGTAATAACAACCACGCTGCCATATTTGGCAGCCCTTAAGGCAAAACTCAATCCGGCCACACCGGATCCAATGACGAGGAAGTCGCTTGTTCTCATGTGTTGAACTCCGGGGGCGACTCTACGCCCCCCTCCGGGACAAGTCACGCCTCAATTACACTCAATCCGGTACCATACGGGAGAAGCAATATATCTCCCCGATGTCTACTTCTCCCCATTCATCTTCCCGATCACTCCCGGAAACGGGATAAGAAGGACGATTCCATACGTTTCCTCAACCTTCTATAAAAGTAACGAATACGGTCTTTTGGCTGGAAATTGAGACAGAAACAGGATAATCCCTGCACAATGAGACCGCGCGGAAACGATCACAATGCCCGTCAGAACAAGCACGTCAACCCGGCACCGACAATTGCCGTCAGGGCACTGGGAGAAGAGGTCTTGGAAGATATCGTCCGTGCCAAAACCATCCCTCTCCTCCTGATTCTTGACTGTATCCAGGATCCGCACAATCTCGGCGCCATCTTGCGGACGGCGGATGGCGCAGGCGTCGACGCCGTCATTGCCCCCAAAGATAAATCTGTCGGGATCACGGACACTGTACTCCGCGTCTCCGTCGGAGCTGCGGAAAAAGTCCCGTTCGTCCAGGTCACCAATCTGGTTCGTACAATAAAAGAACTCAAAGACCTGGGAGTCTGGATCGTCGGCACATCCGACAAGGGAGACCGCAACCTCTACGAAATGGATTTTACCGGGCCGACGGCTCTCGTCATGGGAGCGGAAGGCGACGGCATGCGTCGCTTGACGGAAGAAAATTGCGATTTCCTCATTCGCATTCCCATGAAGGGATTCGTGCCCTGCCTCAACGTATCCGTAGCAACGGGCGTCTGCCTCTATGAAGCCGTCCGCCAGCGTTCCCTGAAAACCGAATGAAGAAAGACCTGCCCGCCCTTCCCGGCCAAACCATCCGGTTCATCTCCGACCTCCACCTCGGGCATGCCAAATCCGCTATCCGCGATGTGGAACAGATACGCTTCCTGCTGGAAGGATGCCGGATACTTGTCATCTGCGGGGATTTCTCCGAAACCCGGGAAGAAGACTTCTTGGAACGCGCCGGGAAACTGCGCCGGGACTTCGAAACCATGTGCTCCGAGGCTGGCGTCGAATTGATCATCCTGGCCGGCAACCACGACCCCGATGAAGAACACAGCGTTCTTACCTGCCTGGATGGTCGCATCGCCGCCCTCCACGGCCACTGCCTCTTCAAACAGGTTTCCCCCTGGGGACGTGAGTACCTGAACAACAAGGCTCTGTACAAGCGCACCATCCGCGAGTACAAGGATGCGGATATCAACCTCGAACACAGGATGGAACTCGCCAAAACCATCGCCAAGCTCGTTCTGCCGCCAACCTGCCCTGAAGATCCGGCCAAGGTTCCGACATGGAAACGCTCCAAACCCGTTCGCTTCTTCCAGCACGCCTGTTGGCCTCCGGAAAGGCCGCTTCAGATCCTCCGCGCCTGGCTCATGATGAGAAGCCGCATTAAAGACTTTCGCAAACGCTTCCTACCGGAAGCCGAAGTCATCTGTTACGGTCATCTCCACCGCCGCGACATCCACTTCTCCCAAGACAAACTCTACGTCAACCTCGGCGCTCTTTTCCAATACGCCTCAGGCTACGCCGTAGAAGTCAAAGACTTCTCTCTGGAAGTCCGTGAAGTATCTGCCGACGGTTGGGGGCAAACAGCCTTCCGGCACACCATTCGCCCGTTGAACGAATAGCCTCTTACTGCCCGGCATGAAGGGATACTCCCTTGAACATTCAAAGTGAATGGAAAAGCTACCTTACCCTGGACAGCAAGATAGGGTATCGCCACGAGCACATCTTCTCTGGCTTTGCCATTATATACAAATAGTTCGGTAAAACTTGTTTTTCTCTGTTTGTCAAAATCGTATGCCAATGAATAATAGTCGTTTGTAAGGAATTCACAGTTCCTTGCACAAACAAACGACCAATAACGCATATGGACTGCATATTTGAATATTACCGAACATTCTCAGGTTTCTTCTTGGAACAGAAAACCCAGAAGGAGAATTTGTGATGAAATGCGTATTAATTTCATCGCCGGGCGAATTTCTGGAAGGAGCTGCCGCTCTTCATGGTGCCGGGTATGAGATTCTGCCCTATCCATCTATCCGGAACACGTCTTGCCTGACGGATGCCAAAGAACAGGAAAGTGCCCGCTACTTGGGCAGAAACCCCGCCTCGGTCGAACGTTCCCATGTTCGTTCGCTGAGAGCCTCGTTTATACGGATGCTGAGAGATCATCGCTTTGACGATGATGATATGGTCATTTTCGGGGAAAGCGACGCCTACCCGCAAATTGACAATGCCCGTTTGGAATCCGCCCTGAAACAGGAATTGGCATCCCATCTGGAAACAGATATTTTCCGGCTGTTTTTCTATTTTTCATCACACCCTTGTGCTGGCGTAACAGAAGAAGAATTTCCTGTCTTTACCCCCTTTCAGACGAAATCTCGAGACCCGGATTGCCCGTATGTGTGGGGGACACATGCCATGGTCATCCCTGCCCGAAGCCGGGAACGAGTCGCCCGAGTCTTTTCTCACTACCGTCTGCCAACCGACATTGCCTTGGGTGCGGCAGCTCATTTTGGAGAACTCAATATCCGGGTTTCCAGACATAATCTTTTCTATCAACGTCAACGCACCAGATCCATGAGCAACCGGTACATTAGCAGCTGTATCCTCTTCCGCATGGATAAGGAGGAACAAACCCGGAATTCCCTGATCCGTTTACTGAAACAATCGTATCCCGGTTTTCATGTGGCTGTTTCACCCGAAGATCCCTCCGACTCATTCCGTCTCCATCTCTCATCCCTGTTCCATAAAGAAATCCAGCAGGGGTGCGTTTCCCTGATATCCTCTCAATTCCATTCCCGCCCCTCGCCTTTCCAATGGTTTCTTCCCAAGAAATCAATCGAAGCATTCGACTTGTTCATTCCTGTAGAAACATCAGAACTTCCCGACCCTGCTTATTTCCGTTCGATTCACGAATTCCATCAACTGTTACCAAACGGTTTCAGCAGCTACCGGGGAAACTCCCCGTCCGGCGGACTTCTTTCTCCCGTTTTGAGTCGGAAAGTCATGATGCAGTTACGCCGTTACACTCAAACGGATCAGATGGACATTTCCGCCGTCATGCAACGCTTCGGCTGTTGCGACCGCCTTCCTTTTGATGAAAACAACCCCTCTTTAACTTCCTGATTGCAATGAATCCTGCATCTTTATTGGAAGGAAAACCGAAAATCGCCTTTGCCGATTTCTGGCCCAATTTCGATCCTCGCCGTAACATACTTTCCTTCATCCTCCAAACCCGGTTGAATGCCGTGCTTGAAGATGATCCCTCACATGCGGATGTCCTGATCTATTCCGTCTTTGGCGACAGTCACCGCTCTTTCCGGGGGACCAAGGTCTTCTATACGGGAGAATCACTCATGCCCCTGTGGAACGAATGCGACTATGCATTGACGTTCATGCGCGATGGAAGTGGAGCACCGGAGCGGCATTTTCGTCTACCCCATTGGATGTTCTGCAACTATATCCTGAATTCGGGCAGGATTGAACAATTTCCAAATGATTCGAAATCTCTTGTCCTCCGGCATCGAAAGTTTTGCAACTTTGTCTATTCCAACGGAAAAGCCAGTGAACGCATCCTCTTTCTGAAAACGCTGTCACGATACAGACATGTCGATTGTGCAGGCAAATGCATGAATAATATGGGAATATCCGCATCAGACAAACTCGAATTCTGTTCCGGATACAAATTTACAATCGCTTTCGAGAATTACCCTTCTCGCGGGTATGTCACCGAAAAACTTACCGATGCTTTGGCGGCCGGGAGCCTTCCGATCTACTGGGGAGCTCCAGACGTCATCCAGGATTTCAATCCCAGGAGATTTGTCCACGCACGGGATTTTCGCAACTTCGACGAATTGTCCGATTACATCCGTTACTTGGATCAGAATGAAGAAGCCTATCTATCCTATTTTCGGGAACCGATTTTTACGAAAGGACAAATGAACATAGGGAATTACAAGGCTGAAATAGAAGCTTTTTTCCGGCATTTGATCTCCACTGGTTCAATCCGAGCAACAACGCCAGGGCCACCTTTTATCTCCGAAGGTTTCATTCTCCATAACTATCCCATGATGCCCAGATATGACGACGGCAAACCATGGCTCAACGAGGTTAAAGATCCCGGACTACCATCGGATGCCTCCGGCGAAAAACCGTTCCGCATCGCGGCGTGTATCTCCTCCTACAAACGAGTAGAGGATTTTTTAAGGCAGATTTTATGCATGATGCACCAGAGTTATCCCCATTTGCATGTCTTCGCCGCCTTAAAAGGAGTACCGCCATCAGTAGCGGAAGAATTGGTATTTCCGTATGTCCAGCCTTTCATTGATGCAAAGAAATTGACGTTGCGTCTGTTTCCCAACAAGGATCAGCTTTCCAATTTCCTCGATACGGTGAAAGACATCGATATTTCCGGTTACGACTTGTTCGCCAAAATCGATGACGATGATTTCTACTGCCCGGACTACATGCGTCACATCAGCGATTTTCATGCAACTCTGCCGGAAGGGTATTCAAGCTGGTACCGGGCGGGAGGATATGCTCTTAAGAGATCGGACGGAATTCCCATTCTGTGCCGGACAAATCCATTATGTACCGGAGCTGCCCAGGTCATGTCGGCGCGTATCATCCAGGAATTGTTAATTCTGGAAAAGAATCCCGGCCTGTTGACTACAATGTTGGAAAAATGCCGGAGACAAACCGGATTTGGATCCATCGGTTTCGCCGAGGATCAGTTGTTCAAGTCTCTCATGATAGATTACGGTTGCGGCAACATCGCTCCCTTCCTGGAACGCCGGGGCATTCGGCAACACCTCATCATTCAGCATAGTAACTCATCTGTCATGAGAGGAGGAATGCTCTCCCAGGAATTCCGGCAATGCAATCGGATTCCAAATGATGAAATAAACCATGAACTCATTGTCGATCTGATCCACGACAAATGGACCTCTAGTGCAAGACTATTTCAAGGAAGGGCAAAAAGACTGGATAACTCTCAGGAGGAAGCGGATATTGTATCCTCCTCTCCTCTCGAGATTTCCCTGAAATGGGACCATTGGGGCACGGAGACTTTCACGCAAGAGACACCGGGGAGATACAGGCTACAACAATAAGATCCAACTTTGTTCTATGAACGTTACCTCCGCATCCCGCCGGTTCCCCGTCACGGAACCGGCGGTAAATATCGGTATCGTCTAGGAAATCAAGTTCCTTCTATTTTTCCAAAAGAATGAACATCCCCTTACCACCCTTCAAGGACAGGGGAGAAGACAAGTCAATGGAGGCTTCCATATTCTGAATCCCTGGCATATCGGGCAGGGATGCCTTACCGGGTACAAAACCCAGTTTCCCGGCATCCAGCGTCAGGACCGTATCCACATCCTTGTTCGTCCAGTTGGCCAGGACAACCAGAGCCTTGTCCTTCATCACATATGCCGTTGCTTTGACATCGGGAGATGAGGCAATGACCGGACAAGAGGGATTCCAGTAGCCCAGCATCCTCGCCTCCGCCATGTTCAAGGCATCGTAGATTTTCCAGATGGACGAAGGATCTCCGCTCCATCCCAGGCGCGGAGTCATACCGTGGATCATACCCCGCCAGTAATTATGGCTGTTGAGAGTTTCACTCATGATGCCGAACGGGATACCCGAGATTTCCACCATCCAGAAGTCGGGAGAACTGTTAGGAGAAAATCCTTCCCCGATCCACAGGCGATCAATAAACGGAAACAGATCGGCATAGATCAACAGAGAGTTGGCATAGCCGGCCCAGGCATTCATGTGGTTCCAACTGTGCATGTCCACGGAACGGCGTTTGCCGTCCGCATCCAGCACTCTGCGGCCACGCTTCATGGACTCGCGGTCAAGAGCGCTGTCGTCGATGTAGATACCGTCCAGGCCAATGTTACGAACCATCCAATCGAGCCCCTCCAGATAATAATTGTTCCACCGGGAATCCGGAGTTGTCAGAACGGAAAGATCCATTTCTCCCGCATATTTACCGTGGTTGAAGGCATTGTGCCAAGCCGGGACAAAATGCGTCCCGAAATTGTCTACGAGCCACTTGTCCGGTCCTTTGGGGTTTGTCACCGTCGTAGCATCCTTGCCGGGGCCGTCCATGATTATCTCTCCACCTAGGCTGCGCATAGCCCATATTTCGGGGATTTTGATGCTGATTTCGCGGGTGGTATAATAAGCTTTAACCTTCAGTCCTTCCTGATGAGCTTGCCCGATGAAGGATTTGAGATCTCCGACAGACGCATCGTAGTAGGGGTAGTTAATAAAGGGATAAATGTCCTTTTTGTGGTGGATGTTGATGATATTTGCCCCTTTGTCTCGGGCGGCCTTTACATACTCGGAGCTGACGTCGGAATTACTGTGATAATACCGTTCCTCCACCTGGTGTTTCCAGTCGAGGGGTTTCACGGGGGTTATTAACAATTCCATATTGAAATCAAGCGATTTACCAGCCTTAAGCGTACGCGGTCCCGTGAAAATCCCGGCCAGAACCTTCCCCTTGCCATCCGGAGCAATCCTGATCCCTCCCTCGCCTCCGTTACCCCAAGATTCCGGAAGTCTCAGTCGCCCATACTTGTAATACACGTTGACGAGAGGTCGTTTATAACCATCCCCCTTGAAAAGCATGCGCATTCCCGCATTCACATTACCGATCCAAAAGGAATCCTGATGTTTTTTCTCTACATTCCACTTCCAATCAATTCCCTTTTCAGGGAAAAATCCCCCCCGTCGCCCCAGCCCCATGAAATATTTGGAAGCATATTCCGTAAACGGTACTTCGAGACGGACATCCTTGACGTCCAAATCGCGATCGGACTTCAAATTCAACCGGATATCGGAAAAACCGTCGAATTCGAATGTCCCCGTACAGATCAATTCCATTCCGCTGCCAACCGATTGAGCCGTCCATACAACTTTGCCGTCCGATTCCCGGGCCACTTTGAGTTCTCCGGAAGTCCACGTCACCGGTCCCTTGTCGGTTTCAACAACCAGGCGCATACTATCGGCAAGAATATCGTTCTGCACCCGAGGGATGAGCGTGTTGGCCTCATTGTAGAAAGTCCGGGCCATGGAAGGCAGTCCATTCCGTCCCAGCCTCAGGACTCCGCCCAAATACTGGATATCAGTCCCGCTCTCAGAAGGTATGACCGCCAGCGGAGTATAAGGAGCCGTCGGTTTATCTCCGTGTCCGATAGAAGAATTCAACCAACGCAAGCGGGACATCCGGTACCCTTCGTCATCTCCATGCGCCTGAACCGGGAGCCCCTGGACATCCAACGTCACGGCGACCGTTCGGGATAGCCCTCGTCGGGGAGTAATTGTCACCGTCCCCTTGTATGGGCCAAAAGCGCTATCCGGGATATCCACACCGATCCATAACGATTGAAGGTTTCCCCGGACGACATTGACGGCACGATGAAACGGTTTTCCGTAGACATCCACGCCGCCGGCATTGAAACACGTCATCCCTCTGGGGGAAATTTCCTGTCCCTCGTCATTCTTCAGTGGAGAAAACTCGACGCTAACGTCCTTCATGTCAGCACGAGCTGCAAACAAACCAAGCTGATAGACAAAATACTCCCCGGGACTAGCCTTTAGCGTCAAGACACCACGCCGCAAAGAAGACATATCCGCCCACCTCTTCGGCAATATCCGGGAATCTCGCAATGCCATTTCCCGTTGATCCGGAAAACAGAACCATTGCGCTTCCGGTTCGCTTTGTATAAGAGCCTCCATGGCCTCCGTAGAAGCACCCACTCGCATCGGGGAATCTTCCTCGCGAATCGTCCCCTGGTGCTTCAAATCCTCGAAGGCATTGGTAATACCGGTGTCGGCCGCACCCGCTATCCAGGTACAGCACAATGTCAAAGAGATCAGAGATTGATACATTTCAAACCAAATATACGCTCCAATTCACGTAATTCTATCCTCTCCCTCTAAAAATGTACTTAGAACGTGAAGCTGGCACCGATGCCGGCAGATTGATTCGTACTCTTGTCCGCTGCTTCAATCCGGTACCGCGCAGACAATGTCCAATCCGGAGACAAGGCACAAGCAGCCGACACCTCCAAACGCAACGCCACATTCCCCGGTTCGCTTCCCGTAGCCGCCCAGGGAATAGCACCATTAGCAGATACACGCGCTTCCGGAGCATCGCGGGCAATATCCGGAAGGACGGCAGCCTCGGCATGAAGGGTCACTCCCTTACCGGCCAGAGATGTAGCATGGCTGATACCAGCCCCAAGCCGGGCACGCAACACCGACATGGAAACATCACGAAAGTCGTAAGTATACCGGCTGCCTTTCAGTGAAAAATCATCCTGTGAGGCATCAATGTACTGGAATCCGGCAAATATGTTTACATGCGTCCGTTCGGATACGGCATGGATCCAATCCGCACGCATATCAAACATCCAGGCAGAACCATCCCAGGACCCCTTGCATGCGTCTCCAGCTAAATCCGGAGATTGGAGCACTCCGTCGACCGATGATGCGGCATACCCAAATACCGTACTCAGAATCAATACATCGCGTTTCTTGGCAAAGCACAGAACATCTGCATACAAGGCACCCGACATCACGTCCTGATCGGAATCACCCAGACCACCGGACATCTTGTTCTTGCCGGAAACCGTACCGAACGATGCCCCCAGAGACCAACGTCCGTCAACATTCCAGTCGGCGCCCATATTAAGACCGTGAGCCTGATAGTCATATCCATGGAGTATCCCGTCGTCGCTCAAATTAAAGAAATGGCTGACCGTCGTCATCCAAACGGATCCTCCTCTCCGGGAATCCCCCATCCTGATCCTGGAATATCCATCGCGACCTCGAATCGAATCAGCCATGGAACCCAGTTCCAATGTTGTTGACCATAGGGTATTGGACGTTATTTCACCGATTCCGACCGGAGCTCTGGATCCATCATCGGGGTTCGGAAGAGGTGCTCCGGAAAGATAGGCAAAAATATCACGCGTCACTGTCGTTATGCGACCGTCGCGGAACAGGATGTCCAGTTTCCCTCCGTCCAGCACAGCCTGCCCTGAAGCAGACAAACCAGGAGACACCACGACGGGTCGGACATCCAGCAAGGATTCCGATACCCCGGACAAGTCCAAACGCATGGCCAACAAGCCTCCGGGCATCTGCACAAACGAGGCTCCATCGCCCAGTGAAAGCACCGGATGCACGGCATCCGCCTGCATCATAGCGTCCGTCATCCGGAAATTCAGGAAAAGAGCCTTTTGGGACACTCCGGGCAAGACTATAAAGTCACCGCCCAGCTTCACAAATCCGTCAATCGTCAAGTTACTGCCATTTTCCGCCATCAGCGAAGCCCCCAGACGTAAACCATCGCGCATCGTGTATTCCGCTCCAGTTGCCAGCTTCAAATTGGCTCCCAGGACGGCACCGTTGGCGATATCGAGCTGGTTCCTGCCAGTCAGTACCACATCGCCAGTCAAGGCTGTATTACCTGCGACGGACAATTTGGAGGAATCATTCAGCACCAGAGCACCAAAAACGCCGGAGCCCTGCCCAAGCACCATCGAAGCACCATCGCAGACACTGACATTGCCCTTCAGGACAGAATTCCCAGCAATCGTTAGATTTCCTCCCTGTTCCAGGCTGTAATTTCCGGCAACTGTCGTTTCACCCGAAACGCGCACTACTCCACCAGAAAGGATCCGAACATCGCCTTCAACGCCGGAACTGGCTTCCAGAATCAGCGTTCCTCCATGCCCCACTGACACATCTCCGTAGTAACCGGTAGATTTCTGCTGAGAATTTCCCTTCTTTAGGAAAAGGGAAGCACCATCCTTCAACACAGTCTCCGAACCAGAGGTCAAATTGCTTCCTGCCTGGAGAATCGTTTGAGAAGACGAATGGGCAACCAATCCGGCAATGGATAAATTACCTGCCGTCTCTAACGTCCCGCGGTTAATGAGAGAGCCTTCTACAGCAGCCGCTGTTCCATCGGCAACTAGGATGAGTGCATTGGAAGCCTCGTTGTCAATGTCTCCCTGCATGCGGATGGTTCCTCCACCCGGCCTGTCCAATGTAACAGTTTTCCTCCCGGACAAGGTATCGGCAATTTGCAGAGGACCGACTCCCAGTGCCGAATCGACAGTCAAAAGCAAGCCTCCCTGTTCCAACACCGTCCCTCCCGTATACTCATTCCTCACGCCTACTTCCAACACACCGAAACCGGTCTTCACCAGCTTTCCGCCGCCAACGAGAGAACCCGTCCCCGTCAGGCATACATTCTTGTTGCCGGAGACAATTACCCTTCCCGGCTCCACTCGCCCGACAACAGTCAACGTGCCGCCATTGACAATAGAAACGCGGTCACCGTTGTGAAAAGCATTATCCGGATTGGATGTCCCTCCCCAGCGATCTCCCGCACCCAAGACCCCCCATGTCATGGAACCTGAACCACCTGCATCCCAAGATAAATCTTCGGCCTTTCCGACAACAGTCAGCAGGACTTTATTCCCTTCGGATGAGGAGACGATGTATTCGGATCTCGTTCCTTTATCCTGAACGCCAAGCAGGTTCAATTCGCCAGCCAGCCCCCCGTAAGTCAACAGGGTATATGTCCCATCGCGCGTCAGGGTCACATCAATATCTACCATCGTTTGCTCGGTGACGGACAAGGTTCCCTTCACGTCGACTAAATCAAGAATTCCCCCGGCGGACGTATAGCAAAGAGTACCGCCTCCAAGAACCAGATCCCCATCAATTGTCATTTTCCCGACGGCTGAATCGGCAACATGGATTTCACCACCCTGTCCCATTTTCAGATTACCGGAAATATCCACGGCAGCCGTACCGGTCCGTCCGGCATTAAGAGAGTTACCGTTTTCCAGCACCCAATCCGTATTTCCGGTAAGATCCAGTCTACCTCCGGAATGAATGTTCAAGTCTCCCAGAGCCTTGCCCTGCATGGCAAATATGCCTCCGGACTGTACATTGACATCGGAAACGATTGACGAATTCCCAGACAGTACCAGCTTGCCTGCTTCTACCACCGTCGTCCCCGAGTAAAGCTGAGTACCGGAAAGAGTAGCCGTGCCGGTACCCGTTTTTGACAAACCGGCCAATCCCGTCAAAACCGTCCCGACATTACCGGACCGGAGTTCATACGCATCAGCCGACAGGGAACCGCCGGATACATTTCCGCCATCCACTACAAGAGAAGCCGCCTGTGCCACTCCGGAAATCGAAAGAGTGCCGTATATCGCTGTTAGAGTACCACGGAATGCCCTCGCATTCATCAAGGTTCCTGTTCCTCTTACATTCAATGCGTTAGCGACGGATTTGCCGTTCAAATCCAAAATACCACCCTGTAAAGAAATCGCGGATGAACCGAAAGAAAGCCCCCCTCCGGCAACAAGACGCCCCGCAGTCAGGACCGTTCCTCCGGAATAGGAATTGGATGTATTCATCGTCAATGTTCCGGATCCCGACATCGTCAGACTTCCGGCTCCGGCGATCATTCCCGTGCCCAGAAACGTCACATTGCCGGAAGTAGTTGCCAAAACGCTTCCCGGCGTCACCGTATTACGGATCGTCACCTGTCCCGCGCTGTCGAATACGACATTGTCTCCCGTGTAGAATCGGGAGTCGGGATGAGAATCTCCGGCTCCTGAAACAATCCATGTCCTGTCCCCCTGTTCTTCCCAGATACCGTTCCCGGCAGACCAGGCCAACGTCAGCGGAGAACCATCCACAATCAATTTCAGCGTTCCGGCATCACCTCGCAGGTAGTAATCGGTCCGTCCTTTACCGGAACGAACCACGGATGAATCCGTCAACTGCAGAAGCGATACATCCCCGGACAAGGCAAGGTAGTCCATCAAATCATATTCGCCGCGAGAATAGTTACCCAGATCCAGAGTCAGATCCGTTGTCCCCAGCACAGTGAGAGTACCGCCTACATTCACCAATTCATTAATTCCTAACAGAACATTGCCTCCATTAAACGTCAGACTACCCGAAATATCTAGTGTTCCATTAACATCGAGTACGGCTCCCTCAGTTGTGGACAGACTGCCCGCAATATCATTCCAAGTGCCTGATGCATGCCCGGCGGCAAGCGTTTGTCCAGGGCGGAGAGCCATCCCTGTCGCATTTGTTCTCAAAGAACCGCCGTCTTCAATCGTTATATTTTTCCAGACACTACCGGACACGTCCAGTACAGCTCCGGAACGGACCGTCACGGACGAGTTTTCCAACGATCCCGCAACGTTCAACAGACCGTCGGCAACAGTCGTCACTCCACTATACGTCTGACTGCCGCCCAGAGTCACTGTTCCGGAACCTTCCTTATTCAAAGTACCGGCACCGGACAAACGAGAAGAAACAGTTCCGGAGCGGACGATAAATACGGAAGCCTCCAGAATCCCTCCTGATACACTGCCCTGATCCAGCAACAGAGAATCAGCCCTAGCCGTACCCGATACAGTCAGTGCCCCTCCCTTCCCGATCATCAGACTTCCCTTGTGGAAGCCGGCATTCAACAATGAAGCCGTACCTCTGACTTCCAGATCATTATTGGTTGTCTTGCCATTCAGATCCAGAGTACCTCCCTCCAGATAAATTCCTCCAAGGCCAAATGCAGAAGCAGAACCGGCTACCAGGCGGCCTGCCGAAAGTATTGTTCCTCCCCGGTATAAATTAACCCCGTTCAAAGTCAGTGTCCCCGAACCAATCTTGGAGAGGCTTCCGGTGCCGGATATGGCATTGTTTAAAGACACTGTATCGGACCGGTTCCATCTGAGTATGCTATCGTTCTCTATGGAGCCGCTCCCCAACGACCCGGTAGTGCCACCTTCTCCGACACTCAGAATCCCTCTCCGAATCACGGTCTTTCCTCCGTACGTGTTCATGCCGGACACAACCAAAGTCCCGGTTCCATTCTGAACCAAATCGCCTTTGCCGGACACGGCATTTGCCAGAACGTATTCATTCGAACGGTTGATTTCCAGGATCGAATCATTCACTACACTACCCGATCCCAGCTTGCCGGTTGTTCCGCCATTGCCAAGTCTCAACGTTCCATTAATAATTGTCGTCGTACCCGTATACGTATTGGTACCGGTCAGCACCATCGTACCGGCACCGGCCTTCGTAAATGCCCCTACGGCAGCATTGGAATTGATGATTCTTGAAGACACCAGCAAATCGGCATCCGCAGCACCATCATCAACTTCGAATCTCGTACTGTTTTCATCGCGAAGTTTGAGTGCAACGTTGGCAATTTCCGACGATTTGGCGGACGCCTTCACTCTGATGACGGAATCCGTCCAGACATCGAAATTGCCGGAGGAAACACCATCGATAACACCACCCGTCAAATTAAATACTGTCTTTTTGAAGGTCTGATTACCGCTGTCGACCAAATACAGTGTTCCTCCGTTCAGATTGATCGTACTCACGCATTTGTTGTCGCCATTGTACCCGAGGCTATCTCCAGATTTCAAATTTACCCGCCCGGAACTATTGATTGTTAAAATTCCGCGAATCATCCCCTCACTTCCTATGTTATATTTGCCAAGCTCCAGAATACCCCCATTTACGGTTGTTCCCCCCGAATAAGTTGAATGGGCAAGAGACATGGTTCCGGTCTGATTCTTTACAAGAGATCCCGTCCCTGAGATGGAAGCATCTACACGAAAGTTGCCGGTCCTGTCAAAAACGATCATGGCATTGTTAACAATGTCCCCGGATCCCGCACTTCCGGACGCCATGCCGTTGCCTATCCTGAGGATCCCTTCTTCAATTAATGTGCCCCCCTTGTATGAATTGGCACCCGTCAACACCAGTGTTCCACTTCCCTTTTTCGTCAAGACTCCCCCTCCATCAATCGCTCCCGACTGGATCACTTCACCTGTACGGTTGAATACAAGGTTTCCCTCATTCAGTACCTCTCCCCCGCCAAGAGTTCCCGTCGAACCACCCGAGCCCACCTGAAGAGTCATCCCCGAGTAAATTTCCGTCTTACCCCTATACGAATTATCTGCCTGTAAAACAAGGATCCCGCCCGTTCCCAAACCCTGTGAATCAAAAACAAGCCCTCCCGTCCCAGACAAATTTTTCACAATCGTCAGAGTACCGGAACCACCGAAACGGAATCCTCCCGTCTCCGAAGTTAAAGTACCACTCAGCGTTACCTTCCCGGTCGTTCCCAAAGCAACTGAATTCAGCCCCAGGGAACCAAAATTGTAATCGCTTGCCGAATCAGCACCAAAATAGAGAATCCCACTAGAATCGCCATGAACATGGGCCATCGCTTCGGCGGGACTATTCCCGAGGTCAAAACCGTTGCCGTATTCCACAAGTATATTCTTCGTCTTCGATCCCAGAGCACGAATATCGGTATAGAACAATTCCATTCCAGAACTCAGCACAATGTTCCCATCGAATCCGCTCGCGGCATCGCTATTATAAATATTGGTCAAAATCAATCTCCCGGAATTGGCACCATTTCCGACATACAGTGTACCGGAACCGGACAATTTAAGATTCAACGTCAGCTCACCACCGCCTCCGCCCAGCCTCCAACCTCCATCAGTTGTCCAGGGAGCCAGGGAGTCCGTCGTACCCAACGTCCCGAGTGCCGTCGCATCCGCCGTACCCAGATTCAAATCATTCCAATCGGAAAGCAGGGGAACATTGTCAATCTTTCCGGAATTCAGGACATACGTACCGGTAGAAGTCTCGTCGATTCTATTCAGCACGGAAGCAATCTCCGTATTGTCCACTCCCAGTACGCCGCCCTTTTCCACAAGCCAATCGCCGATTCCCGTCCCCAGTGCCTGGAGAGACACTGCCTTGACAAGACCTTCTGACACCTTTTTGGAACCACTCATGGAGCTCCTTTCCCCAGCCAACACCAACGTACCGGTTCCGGTCTTGGTCAACAGGCCTGCTCCCGTCACTTGCCCCTCCTGACGAGCCACTCCCTGCCGGATATCCGCCAAATATGCGGAAAGGCTCCCTTGCAAGACAATATCCCCCTTTTGCAAGGACGATTCCCTGATTGCATAAGAACCAGAATTCGAAACATATATATGAGAATGAACGATAGAATGCGCTCCAGCCCGAAAGAGAGCCCCTCCCTTGACACTCACGTTACCCGTATTGAACACGGCATCCTGCCAGTCATTCGGATCCACATAACCCGCAGCATGAATCGTCGGAGAACCATCCACGGAAAGTGTCCCTCCATTAACAGCCCAGCTCCCCTTGTTATCCACATCGCCGGAAAGCGTCCAAACAGCTTGCTCCGAAGATGGAGCAACAACCACATTCAGCAACCCGGCAGCAGAAGAACCTCCGTCAGTAAAACTCCCGAGATACGTCGATGTTCCCCCAGAATATGTCCAGGTAGATGTCGAAGACGGTTTCAAATTGGCAAATACCGCTCCATTGTCCAAATGCGTAATGGTCGATGCTGCCATGTCCGTTCCGTACAAATCAAGGATTCCGCCACGGTGACCGAAAACAATTCCGTTGCGTATCTGCCCTGCGGACATCAGACGTACAATGACATTGCCGCCATTGAGTTTCACGCTTTCAGCAGCAGCTCCTCCCGTCCGGTTCAATACCACCAGCCCCTCCCCGCCTACATTCAAAGAAGCGCTGTTGTTGCCGGAGCCCGCGACAATAAGTGTCCCTTCTCCGATTTTGCGCCATTCGTCTCCAGGAGCTCCCGTCAACTCCGTTGTCAGTACCGCCCCCTTGTTCACGACAAATCCCGCCGAATTCAACCGCCGTGCGGCAACCCCTCCGTTGGAAAGCGTATAGTCGGAATTAAAAGTGAGGGACCCGGCTCCCATATCGACCGACCCTTGCAACACGATCTTGCCTCCCGCCCCTCCGAACACGAGGTTATGGCAGGCGTCCATCATATCGTTCGATGCCTTGTTTCCATTCGTCGACGTATCCCCGCGAAAACCGGAGGCAAGACCGACATAATTTAGCGTATTCCCTCCCTGGACGATCGTCCCGTTACCCGAGGAAGTACCGGGCACATTCCAGATAACATTTCCTCCGTTCGATATACTTGAGAACGTACGGTCATAAGAAGAGATCAAATCCACCGCCCAGAAATTACCGGAACGCATCTGGCTAAAGCCGCCATATCCTTCTCCTCCGCCCGACTGCCCGGCTCCCAGCCATTCCCACTGGTCGGTCTTCGGATTGTAAAAATAGCAGGGACTTCCGCTATCCCCGGCCCGGATGCCAATATTCATCGGAGAATCCGCCGAGGGTTCGTCATAATAATACCAGAATCGGTATGCTTCGTACGTCCGGGCATTTCCTATTACCACCGGGCTCAATGCCGGAGACAATTTAGCCTGGCCCTCAAACCGCAGTGTCCCTCCCGTCAAATAGGCATACCCTCCGGCAATGGTTTCATTAACCCCGCCCGGATAAGCTACCTGCTGGGTTCCCGACCCCACACGGACGCAAAGCCTTCCTGACATATGATCCAGATATTCCCTGTCCGTCAGGTAGGCGGCCGCTGTCGCCTCCGTCACAATCTTGGACAATCTCTGAACGCGGTAATCGTAATTATAATCCAATTGATCCCCCCAACCATTGGAAACACTGACAGTCCTGTAGGAATCGTAGAACGGCGTTCCCGACGTAGCTCCAAACCGTTTGGCAAACGTTATTTCCGCATTGTCGTAATCGTGGGAAACCGTCGCAATAAAACCGGGCCCTCCCACCAGCGCCGCTTCTCCCGCATGAGCATCGGCCACCCCATCCAAATTCATCATGTGTTCAATCGTGCCGATAACGACACCGTTCTTGTTGCGTACGACGATCTTGTCGGCATCGGCAATAAAAATTCCCTTGTTTTCCGCAAAATCGCGATACATTTGCAAATCGACGAGATGGGAAAGGATACCTGCTTCTGCAGGAATGTACAAGACAAGGGAGTACAGAGGAAGGGCCAGCTTCCAGAATCCATGATAAAAAAAGGGAACATTCATGGGAGTAGATGAGGGAGAGAGTATGAAACGGCACCGATGGGCATCAATCAAAATACCGAGAATAGGAATATAGCAAAATGTTCTTTTTTTTCAAGATAAAACCGTACTGAAAGAAGTTATTCAAATTCAATTTTTAGACAAAAAAAACGATTCCTAATTCTAAAAAAAGACAAGGAATCGTTTTATTTTTATATTTATTTTGAATCAAAAATTTACAAATTTATTTCAATCTCCATTTCGGATTGTTTCCTACTAATTGTCATATGAATTGATTTCTTATTTTTGAGCCTGTCGTAGAGAGATGCCGTATTTTTGACAGGCTGTTCATCGATAGCAATGATGACATCGTCCTGGCGGACACCGGCACGATACAGTTTCCCGGAAGGTTCCAATTTCAGGATCAGAACACCCGTTTCGCCTGAAAGTCCGTATGCGGAAACATCCCCCATTCCTTTGATGCTGCGCCCCTCCATGCCCAGGGAAGCAAAAGATTCCGTTTGGGGCATTCCTCCAGGTACAGCCGGATTGTAGGAAGGCAATACGGGTGTTTTCGCTATCTTTTTCAACCTCGGGGAAACAACGCCGAACTCCATCGGAAAATTACGGAATCCTGTTTGGAGGGCAGGAGAACCCGGCTTAACCCGGTAGTCGCCTCCCGACGGATTTACAAAAAGGGCATCTCCCATTTTTGAATGGACATCATTGCCGGACGCTTCTTGCAGACCATGCGCTTCCCGCACTCCCTTCATACCCGGCACATGGACAAAGTTGGAATCCAGTCTTTCTCCCCATGGTTTGGAGGGCATGCCGCCAGCCGGGAAATATCCGTCTACGAAGAAAATGTTGCGTTCTACCACATCGCCGGAACGCTTGTACCAAACATGAGGATGAAGAGCATTGTTGACGATAATGTTGTTGTACACTTTACGGCCAAAACCTTCCCGGAGCTTCAACCCTCTGTTGAGCAATAGGTTGTTGAAGATCTCATAATTCCCGGAACCGTCGTCGAGGTCGATATCCCAGCCATGGTCGCATCTCCAGCGGCTATTCTTGATAATGGTCGTCTTGCGGGCATCCAGAAAAGGGATATCACGAATCTCATTCCAGTTCGTTAAATCGTTCATATCAAGACCCTTGAGATTCCAAAACCGGTCGCGCCCCCAGGAATTGAACGAACCGTGGTCGGAAGTTTCCTGCACGGTATCGAAAATGTCGCACCCGTCGATAAGATGACCACCCCAGCAACCGTCTCCGATATTGATACCCGCCCTGGGGACGTTGTACAACGAACAGTGAATCACCTGAATACCTTCCGCCATAGCAATTTGCACGGGAGCAGTCTGTTTTTCCACTTGTCCGGTCCGTGTTATTAGACAGTCCTTCACCATACAGTCAGCAGGGTAATCGGCACTGCGTGGTCCGGGAGCTTTGTCCAACGTATCCCATGAAAAATTTCCAGCGTCCTTGTAGTCGCGCGGAGAACGGGAGGCATCCCTGTCCCCGACAAAAGCTACTCCATTTCCGCCAATATCGTGAATGTAGCAGGACTCAATACAAACCTTTCTATTGTAATTATTGACGAATACGGCATCCCCTCCCAGGTCGGCAAAATCCGTACCAGTAACGGAACAGCCTTCCGTTCCCTCCATCAAGATGGCCCCGTTGCGGTAAATCGTCCAATCACTCCGCAAAAGAGGTTCCTTGTTCTTCATAAAAGTACGATTCGTCTGCGTCAGAACAAGATCCCGCACATGGACGTTGCGAACCGGGTTTTCCTGTGTTCCCTTGAATTCCAGAAGACGTTCCAAAACAGTTATTTCCACCTTGGCCCGAGATAAATCCACTCCAGTCTCCGGATAAAAATACAAAATGGATTCCTTTTCATCCAGATACCACTCGCCGGGAGTATCCAGTTCTTCAAAAATATTTTCGACAAAGCGATACGTTTGGTGCGGGCCGGAAGGTCGGTTATTCTGCCAGCCTCCTTCAAGAGAAACGGAACCGTCCGCATTTTTCCCTGTAATCCTGTAATGCATCCCTCCCCACCTGCTCATATGCAGAGCGTGGAAGAAGCCCGTTTCGGGGTGCTGCCAACGGGCAATGCGTTCGGGGGAAACAGCGTCTGCAGCATAGCCGTCAAATATATCCTTTCCGCCTCTGGCATTGGGATACCTCGCCATGCGTTGACGTTTTCCATCGATGAACAGAGCGTCCATCCGGGTATTCCGGGGAACGGAAGCTTTCATGATGCCATCACGATAGGGTTCCCAGGAAATCTGAAGCGGCCTGGCACCGCTTATAATGGCCTTTCCGGGATTGAATGCCTTGATTGTCAGATTGGAGTCCTCCGGATGAAGTACAAGAGGCCGGGTCAAATAATAGGTTCCGTCCTGAAGGAAAATTGTGTTGTTTTTCTCCCCTTTCCCGGATTGAATCCGAGCGGCTTCCAATGCTGCATGGACCGATTGAAAGGGAGCATTCGCACTTCCGGTCCCGGTATCGTTTCCTGCAGGAGACACATAGATCTCAGCAGCAGGAGATGAAATCATACTTCCGACAAGAAGAAAAGACGGCAAAAAGTAAAAAAGTTCTTGAAGATTCATAGGATAAGCAGGTGTGCGTCAACCATATTTACCCCGACATTCTATCTTTCCTTTCATTAAATTTCAAAAATTCCGGGAGAGTATTCCATCCTGCGGAACACTCCCCCGGAAAAGATACGGACGGAACAAGTCAGCTCAGGAACAAATTGAGGCCATGCTCGGTAATAATGCGATTCAATGCCTTCTGTCCACGGACACTGTTGCCCGCGACATCCAGAGGCGGGGAATAAGACGCCAGAGCCAATTTGCCCGGCGCACAGGCAAGAAGGCCGCCTCCAACGCCACTCTTACCCGGTACCCCGGCCTCGTACATCCATGTCCCGGTAGAATCGTACAAACCGCTCATACACATCTCTGCAAGAACCGGAGGAACATTGGTATCTTTGACGACACGCTTCCCCGTCACAGGATTGACGCCTCCGTTGCAAAAACACGCCCCCATGACAGCCAGATCCCGCGCCGTAATCTTCACGGAGCACATGCGCGTGTACAAATCCACGATCATGTCAGGGTCATTGTAGAAATATCCGTAGCTTTTCAGCAGCCAGGCAATGCCCCGGTTGTGCTGATTCGTTTCACTTTCAGAATGATAGATCTCCTCGTCTACTGACAGGGAATGACCGGCAAAAGCCTCCAGATTGGAAATAATAGTGTTCCAGATGTCATCCGGAGTTTTCCCGGGAATCAAGCTGACGGTTGCCATGGCTCCGGCATTTACCAAGGGATTTAGCGGCTTTCCATGATGGAGTTCGACAGCCATCACGGAATTGAAAGGCTCTCCTGTAGGATTGGCCCCGATTTTGCTCAGTAATTCCCGATGACCGATTTGGTCGATCACGTATGCCAGGCTGAATACCTTGGAAATGGATTCAATGGCAAACGGGACTTCCGCATCTCCGACTTCTACGATGTCTCCGTTACAAGACACGGCGGCAATTCCAAACAAATTCGAGGAAACCTGGGCAAGCGCAGGAATGTAACTGGCATTCCTGCCACCATGGTCGTCGGCATATTCTTCCCTCGCCTGTGCGAGGGAAGAATGCATGGCCTGTGAATTCCAGGAAAATGATGTTAAGATCTCATTCATAGCGGGTAATGCCTCCTTACTTTTGTGAGTCTTCCAACTTCTTCTGTTCCCAGTTGAAGGGTTCAAAAGCATCCTCGGGATTCAGTTCACGCTTCCATGAAGGCTTGCGCAAAGCGAAGATAATAAACGGTATCCCGGCAAAGAAAATCATTCCTATCGCCAGAATCGTAATGTAAAGCAACGGGCTGCCGACAGGGATCTGGGCAGGAGGAATAAAACTTACGAGGAAGGCAGCCAGACTACCCAGCAAGCCGATCCCTCCGACAATCCACATTCCGAGGTACTTGCCGCCAGGTACGCGGAACGTACGCGGAACATCCGGTTCCGAATGGCGCAGATAGATACCGGAGGCAAACATCAGCATGTACATGATCAGATACAGGATAATCGTCAATTGGGAAATAATTTGATAAGCAGTTTGAACGGAAGGCATAACAACAAACAGAATTGACAATACCGTAACCACCCCTCCCTGAATGAACAGAATACCTGTCTGGACGTTATTGGTGTTCACCTTCTGCATGGCAGGAGGCAAGTAACCGGCCATCCCGACTTGCAGCAAGCCCTTGGATGGACCCATGACCCACGCTGTCACCTGAGCGAGTACGCCCACGGCAAGACACAGAGCCATAATCCCGCCGAACCATGACAGTCCGAACATTTTAAAGTACTCATCGTAAGTAATCAACAAACTCTGAACAAGATTGATCTTGGCTTCAGGAATAATGAAACCAATAGCCAATGTGCCGAACACAAAGATACTGACCGTAATAATCGCGGAGATCAAAATAGACAACGGATAATTCCGCCCGGGATTGCGGACTTCCTTAACGTGCACGGCAGACATTTCCATCCCTGCGTAAAACAGGAAAATACTGGCTGCCAATACAATATTGTCGAACTTCGTCAGGTCGGGGATCAACTTGTCTGCACTCATATCAATCAGCACCGGGTGGCCGGAAAGCCAGTAATAGGCACCGAAAAGGATCAATACGGCTGCAGGAATAACCGTACCGATCATCGTCCCCCATTTCGTAATCATCCCGGACATTTTCATCCCTCGGAAGTTCAGAAATGTTGCCGACCAGTAAACGGCAAGAACAATGATCAATGCATACCATTTATTGGCTGCCAAGGCTTCGTCCCACCTCTGGTCGGGACCGATGAACGCCAGAGAAACAGCGGCAAACGTCAAAACGGTCGGGAACCAAATCGTACTCTCAATCCATTGAAGCCAAATGGCTAAAAACCCCCACTTGGGACCAAATGCCTCACCGACCCATCGAAATACTCCACCTTTTTGCGGCCAGCCTGTCGTCAACTCGGCCGCTACCAGGGAAACCGGGATGAGGAAGAATGCTGCTGCAAAAATGTAATAGAAGACGGAACTGAGTCCGTACGTACTTTCCGCAGGCATGCCGCGAAGGCTGACGATGGCGGAAATGTTAATCATCGCCAAGGTGAAAACCCCCATCCCGACAAGAGATTTGGTAGGGGATCCACCAACCTTCACGGGTGAAGACCCGGAATGATTTTGTGTGGTTGTGTTCATGGAACCATATTGTTTCTAGTTCGATGCCAGGGCCTCTCTCGAAGAAAAACACCGGCTCTTGTACGACTGTCTTGAAACCATCGGCAACTTCTGCCTCCCGCCCGGGAAATCGTCCTGTGAAAAATCTACCCGGGAAGCCACTTTTCGGTATCCGGGGATATTTCCACAAGCCAGCTGCATGATCGTTTCCAGCCGCAATATATGTCTATGAAGACTCCCTTTCTCCGGCACCTGTTGAAAAAAAAATTATAAATCTATAGAGACTCGTAAAAATGACATTCCGATATAATTCTTCTGAACGAATTTTCATCGGGAGCTTTCTATTCCTACATGACAGCGCATTTCGGCCGAGTGTCTGTCTAAAAATTCACTTAAAGGAAATTAATTATGTCAACATGCGATTGCAATAAAAATAGGAATGCGGAGCCGGCACCGGCTAGCGCATCCATCTTTGGATCACCGGAAGCCGGCCGGGTTCTGCCCAAAACAAAAATTCCTTCATCCGCAATGCGCGCTGAAGATGCCTACCAGCTCGTCCACGACGAACTTCTCCTCGATGGCAACGCCCGACAAAATCTGGCCACGTTCTGCCAGACCTGGGACGAAGCCGAAGTCAGGAAACTGATGGATTTGAGTATCAATAAAAACATGATCGACAAGGATGAATATCCGCAGACCGCCGTCCTTGAAATGCGGTGCGTCGCCATGCTTGCCGATCTATGGAATGCCTCACCGGATGAAAAGCCCATCGGCTGTTCCTCCATCGGCTCCAGTGAAGCCTGCATGCTCGGCGGTATGGCCGCCCTCTGGCGCTGGAGAGCAAAACGGAAAGCTGCCGGCAAACCGATCGACAAGCCCAACCTTGTTTGCGGTCCCGTCCAGATCTGCTGGCACAAATTTTGTCGTTACTGGGACATTGAAATGCGTGAAATCCCCATGGAAAAGGGTAAGTTTGCCATGGATGTAGACCGCATGCTCGAGCAAATTGACGAAAATACTATTTGCGTCGTCCCGACCTTTGGAGTCACCTACACGGGGGCCTTCGAATATCCCGACAAGATTGCAGCCGCTCTTGACGACTTGCAAAAACGTACCGGTCTGGATATTGATATCCATGTCGATGGTGCCAGCGGCGGCTTCCTGGCTCCGTTCTGCGCTCCCGATATCCTGTTCGACTTCCGTATCCCGCGAGTCAAATCTATCAGTACATCCGGCCACAAGTATGGTCTTGCACCACTCGGTGTGGGCTGGGTCATCTGGAGAGACGTAAAGGAACTCCCGCAAGACTTGATTTTCAACGTCAATTACCTCGGCGGCGAAATTCCGACTTTCGCTATCAACTTCTCGCGCCCCGCCGGACAAATCATCGCCCAGTACTACGATTTTATCCGTCTTGGTTACGAAGGATACAAGAACATCCATACCGCCGCATACGACGTATCCACCTATCTCGCACAGGAAATTGCCAAATTGGGAGACTTTGTCTTCATCGCCAGCGGCGACCCCAAGACGAGTATCCCGGCCGTATGCTTTTACATGAAAGATGGTTACGATCCCGGTTACAACCTGTTCGAACTCTCGGACAAGCTGCGTACCCGCGGTTGGCAGGTACCGGCCTTCACCCTGCCTCCGGACTGCGAAGAAATCACAGTTATGCGAGTCATGGTACGCCAGGGATTCACCATGGACATGGCGGATCTGTTCCTGACGGATATGAAGAGGTTCATGGACTTCCTCGGCAAACATCCGCAAGCCGTTCATACCACGCCGGCAGAAGGAACCTCCTTCAACCACGCCAAATAAACAGACATCTCCGTCGCACACCGGTTCCGTACCGGAAACGGCAGAACTCGTCACAAAACAAGGGGCTGTCTCACGAAGGATTGAAAAATCCGACTGAGACAGCCCATTACTGTATTACCGCAACGCCACAACTGTCAGGTCAATTTTCAACAATCGCCCAGGTTCTGGGTTTACCGGGATCCAGTCTCTCACGGATAAAGAGATTCATCTCATCCACCGTCATAGCGGAAATGCGTTCTTCCTGTTCTTCAAAATGATTGGGAGACAAGCCGAACAAGGCATCCAGAGCCAGCATTTGGCACAGGGCACTGTTGGATTGACGGGCCAGCAACCGAGCGGATAAGGCCGTTGCCCGGGTACGCTCCAACTCTTCGACACTCATTCCGCGGTTGTAGATTTCCTGCAAAGTCACCTCAAGTAAACGCCGGGTCTCTTGCAATTTTTCCTTCGACGTCCCGGCATAGAACAGGATATTACCGGTATCCAAACCGATGAACAGAGACGAACTGGCATAATAAGCCAGCCCCGATTCTTCCCGGATGCGCATGAAAATCGGTCCTGCCATGTCAGAACACCATGATTGGAAAAGGATGGCCTGAGGACTCTCTGCCGACATGACATCTACCCCGGTCACAGCCAGGACGACAACGGATTGTTCCTTGTCCATGCTAACGACAACCTCTCCTGTCTTCTGGGGAGGAGTACTCACCATGCAGGCGGATGAGCCACCCGGAGGCAAGTCGGCAAAATAACGTTCCACCAAGGCGAATGCAATTTCCGGGTCAAGATCCCCCGACAGACAGAGGGCGGCATTGCCTGCCGTGAACAATTTCCGGTGATGCTCTCGTATGTCCTCGATTTTCAAGGATTCCAAGCTTTCCGGCGTCCCGGAAGGGGAGTTGCCATAACCGATATCCCCGTAAGCTTCCGACCTCAATCGGCGGAAGGCGACAGAAAGGGGATCCTCCATCTCTTCCTCCACTTCTGCAATCATCGTTTCACGTTCCTTTTCAAGCGCATCCTGAGGAAAAACGGGGTGAATGGCAACGTCGGACAGCAGATCCAGGACGGTTTCCAAATCCTCCGACATGGCGCTGGCTCCAATTGTAATGGAGTTATTGCCGGAGGCCGCATGGATACAGCCGCCGAGATTTTCCAGATCGTGGGCAATCTGCGAGGCATCACGGGATGTCGTCCCCTTCAACAGACATTCCGCCATCAATGAACAGATACCGGCCGTTTCCGCCGTTTCTGTCGGACTTCCGGCCTTGACGACGAAGCAGGCATTCACCAGCGGTAGCCTTCTATCCGGCTTGACGATTACTTTCAAGCCTCCCGGCAATACGCGAGAAACAATTTCTTCACTACAGTCCCGTTCGGCGTCGGACTCCTGGGAAGCATTACTGCCGATGGGATCAAGACTCACCTCCGTCAGACACTCCGGTCGGAACCACTCCGATGCAGCCCTGCGGATATCCTGCGTCGACACGCGTTCCAAAGCCTGAAGCCATTCGGCCGTGTAATTGAGGTTGCGCGTTCCAAACCACTGGGTAGCCACACCCTCAGCAAGTCCGGAAGCGGAAGCCAAACCACGCAGAAGATTCGCTTTCGTTTGCTTCAAAATACGGACGATGTCACGATCAAAGTCAGCCGAGGTCAGAGCAATTACTTCCTCCCGGATCATTCGCACAACCTCATCCCGGTGTTCCCGGTCGGTATCTGCAGAAATAACGAAAATTCCTTCATCCTGCTCCGACTGATTAATATGCGCCGTGATATCGTACACTAGGCCAAGCTTGTCGTGGAATTTTTCATATAGCCATGCCGACCTCCCTCCTCCCAGAATGCGGGCAAGAATGGCCAAAGCCGGACTATCGGGATGAGACCGCACGGGCATTCTCCAGGCAAGGCCCAGTTTGGAATAAGGAATGGCAAACTCGCGGCGCGCCGTCCGGCTTCCCCACTGGTGGCTTTCACGCGGTACAGGAACGGATGCCAAAGCTCCCGGAATGATTGATTGAGTCAATTCCTCTACCAACGCAATAACCTCCCGGGCATCCACATTACCGGCAACAGACAAGAACACATTATTGGAGCAATATCTATCCGCATGGTACTGAACAATGTCGTCGCGAGTCAGTCTATCGAACCTTTCCGGCACACCTAGAACCGGCCAGCGCAAGGGGTGTTTGCAATAGAGCGTCGAAACGAGCTGGTTGTAGGCCACGGAATCGGGATCATCATCATACATCGCCATTTCCCGCCGGACGACTTCCTTCTCTTTCTCCAGTTCCTTTTCCGGAAAAACCGGGAAAAACACAAGTTCCGTCAAGTATTTCAAAAACTCTTGCCATGAAGCGGACGGGCCATCGATGTAGTACACCGTTTTGGTCGTACTCGTATACGCATTCCACAGTCCTCCCATTTCCTGCACCTTGCAAGCCAGTTCCTGGCCGGAGTAGGACTTCGTCCCCTTGAAAACCATATGCTCAATTAAATGCGAAAGGCCGGAACCAAGCCATTTCCCTTCGCTGGTGGAACCCGTTCCAACCCAATATTGGAACGATGCGACCGGATGGGACTTCTCTTCCGTTACAAGAAGAGTCAGGCCGTTGCCTAGCTGGTGGACAACAGTGGAAGGAGAGGCGAACATGGTTTAACCATCCCACGGATGTCCCTGGCAATCAAGAATACGCTCGGGCATGGAGGACAGATTCCACCAACCACATGTGTCATGCAAAACGAACCTCACTGCATTTTCTGACAATCGACTCCAGCAGGAATTAGAATTTTGTTTGACTAGAAGCTGTCAATCATGTTTATTTCTGAAAGACCGATTTCATCCCCTTTGATCATCTAACACCAATACTACAATGAAGAACATTGCTCTCATCGCTCTGTCCGCTTTTGCCGCCGGTATCCTCGCTTCCTGCTGCTGCCAGGATCCTGGTGCTCCCAAGCTGGCCAAAATGCCCAAGTTCAACGATCTGGATCAACCCACCGATGTGGCTCCGATCGTGATGAAGTCCAAGAAGTAATTGCTTGCCGCCCATCATCCTCGACCGGCAAGATCGGAACAGGATTGAGCATTTAAAAATTTTCAAGCCGCGTTTGGCACTGTCCGAACGCGGTTTTTTTGTCTACACTTCCCTCCGTTCGCAGATTTATGAAGACCCAGCCGATTCCGCCATCCTTCCTGAAACAATTCCGGAACCTGATCCACAACGGGAAGAATTTTGCCGTCATCGCCCACTTCCGCCCGGATGGAGATGCCCTCGGTGCCACTATTGCCATGGGAGGAGCCCTGCATTTTCTCGGCAAACAGGTAACCATGCTTAACGAAGATGCCGTTCCCTCCAACCTCAAATTCATGGAGGGATCTGAAAGTATCATCCGCACGATCGACTACGCGGATCGGCCCGATGCCATTATCGTCCTCGATAATGGTGACATCAAACGCATCGGCATCCCAGGCATGGCTCTCATCCGGGACAATGTTCCCGCCCCTGTTTCGGTCAATATCGATCACCACGAAACCAACAACCGATACGCCGATCTCAACTGCATCCTCCCGGAGGAATGTTCGACGTGCGCTATCCTCTACCATTTATTTCTGGCACTGGAAATTCCGTTGTCTCCCGCCATGCGCGATGCCCTCTATATCGGCATCTCGACCGATACGGGATCCTTCCAGTATGAACGCACGACACCCGAGGTGATGGAAATCGCGGCAGACTTGCTCCGTCAAGGCGTCAATGTTCACGACATCAATCGGAAGCTCTACCAGGAAATTCCCTGGAAAAAGCTCATGCTCAACCGTGAAGTCCTCAACGGCATTCACTTGGACGCTGCAGGACGCGTTGCCAGCTTCAGCCTGACTCGTGACTGTAAAAACCGTCTTGGCGTCACGGAAGACGATACCGACGGACTGATCGACATCCTGCGTTCCATCGAAGGAGTTCTCCTTGCTATCTTCCTGGAAGAAATGGACAATGGTAAAATCCGGCTCTCTCTGCGTTCCAAAACTCCCGCCGTCTCAGTCAGTGAAATCGCTTCCCGCTTCGGCGGAGGCGGCCACGCCATGGCCGCCGGCATCCGCATGAGTTGTCCGATCGAAGAAGCCCGTGCCAAAGTATTGCCCGTGCTGGAAGAAGCCGTCTCCCTCATTTCCTGACCACCCTTATTGTTCCACAGAACCCGTCCCTACCCCATGGATCAAGCAACAGCCCCCAGCGGAGTCCTCCTCATCGACAAAGCACCCGACATGACGTCCCATGACGTCGTCGCCATCGCCAGGCGTTCCCTAGGCATCAAGAAAATCGGTCATTGCGGAACGCTGGATCCCATGGCCACGGGACTCCTCATCCTGGTCATCAACAAAGCAACTAAACTCCAGGATCTCCTCATGGGAGAACACAAGGAATACGAAGGCACTATCGTTCTCGGCGTAGAAACATCATCTTACGACGCCCAAGGAGAAATCATCTCATCCAAACCCACCGACGGCATCACGGAAACCGATATCCTCGCTGCTTTCCTGCGCTTCCAGGGTAACTTCGATCAGATTCCCCCCATGGTCTCCGCCATCAAAAAAGACGGTGTCCCCCTCTACAAACTGGCCCGTAAAGGACAGGAAATCGCCCGGGAACCGCGTGCCGTCACAGTGCAAGGCTATCAGATAGGCCGTTTGGAAATTCCGGAAATCGACTTCACCGTGCAGTGTTCCAAAGGGTTCTATGTCCGTTCGCTCGCCCATGATATCGGAGAGGTTCTCGGATGCGGTGCTCACCTAAGTGCCCTGAGACGTACGAAATCCGGAAAGTTTTCCGTTGAGGGAGCCGTCACTATCTCCGAACTGAAAACGGCTCCTAGAGAGGAACTCTACAATCGTCTGATCTCAATCCAGGAAATTGCCGCAATGCGGGGTATCGACGCCTGACCATGAAAATCTTGCGTTCCATCAACGAACTGACCGGAATCAATCGCCCCATTCACTGGGCCATGGGAGTCTTCGACGGATTGCACACCGGCCACCATGCCGTCATCGGTTCCGCCGTCAACGAAGCCCGGAAATGCGGCGACCTTGCCGGAGTCCTTACCTTTGACACTCATCCCCTGACTACTATCCGGCCAGAAGCGGCGCCCAGGCGCATTTTCTCCGGAGAGAGGGAAAAAATGGCATTTCTGGAACAACTGGGCATCGACATCGTTCTTTCTCTTCCCTTCAACGCAGCCCTGGCCTCCATGAGTGCCCGGGAATTCCTTGACTCCCTGCAATCGGCCGGCAACCTCGCGGGAATCTCCGTCGGCTGTGACTGGAAGTTCGGACATGACCGTTCCGGAGACGTAGATTTCCTGCGCGTTCGCGCCGAGCAAGACGGTTTCTCCATCTGCCCCATCCCTCCGGTTGAACGAGACGGCTGCCGTGTCAGCAGTACGGAAATCCGCCATAAAATCACCTCTGGAGATCTTAATGCCGCCTCCCGCCTTCTCGGAAGGCCCTATACTCTATCCGGTCCCGTCATTCATGGCCGAGAACTAGCTCGTACTCTAGGCGTCCCGACTGCCAATATCCGCCCCGGCAATGAAGTACTCCCACCATTCGGAGTTTACGCCGTGCGCACCATTCTGCCGGACAAGCAAAATCCCGTCCCCAGCATCGCCAACTTGGGGCAAAGACCCACGGTAGAACAACCCGGAACAGGAGAAATCCTTCTGGAAGTCCATCTCTTTGACTGGCAGGGCGATTTGTATGGGCAAGAACTTACCGTAGAATGCATTGCCTTCCTCCGTCCGGAAAAGCGTTTTCCTTCAGTGAACGCCCTCAGGGCTCAAATCGGAGCCGATTGCCAAAAAGCGCGGAAAATCCTGGCAGAAAACGATTAAGACACAGAAAAACAAGATCTCGACTTGACCTTATCGTCAATGAAGAGTTCCTTTTCCCGACCACCATGTTTGTGCAACAGCTCAAATCGAAAATTCACCGCGCCATGATCACCCGCGGCGACGTTGAATACGAAGGCAGCATCGAAATCCCATCGGATTTGATGGCCGCTGCAGGATTGTGGCCGGGGGAAAAAGTCCTCGTCGCATCCGTCACATCCGGCAACAGGCTGGAAACCTACGCTCTCGAAGGGCCTCCGGGAACCGGCAATATCATCATGAACGGCGGAGCCGCCCATCTTATCAAGACGGGGGAACGAGTCGTCATTATGTCCTTTGCCATGTCCGAAGAGCGCATTACTCCGACAAAAATTGTCTGCAACGAACATAACGAAATTATTTCCTAGCCTTTACAAAACGGTTTCACTTTTCCATACTCTTCCACTCATGATTCTCGCCTCCTTCCTCGACATTGGTATCAACCTGATTTTCGTCGCCCAGTTGATCGTTACCATCCTCCTGCTGATCGTCGTTCTCATGCAGCGGCCCAAGCAGGAAGGACTCGGCGCCGCTTTCGGCGCAGCCTTGACCGACCAGGCTTTCGGTGCCCGTACCACGGACGTACTGAAAAAAGCTACAATCTACCTGGGAACTTTGTTCATGCTGATCGCATTCGTCCTTTGCATTCTCCTTAACAGAAAATACAAGGAAAACCAACCGACCCTGTCCCAAGTGGAAAACGCACCGTCCCAAGTCGAAAAGACCGATGCGCCCAAGGATGAGAAGAAAAAGTCCGTTATGGAACTCCTTCAGGAGCAACAGCAAAAGCAAGACAAAACTCCCGCACCTACGCCAGCCGAACCCGCAACACCGGCACCAGCAGAGCCCGCCTCCGCCCCTGCCAAGGAACCTGGCAAATAAGAGTTATCTCTTCCCCGGACATATTACCTTTCAAGGCCGTTTTGTATCTCCTGCAAAACGGCCTTCTTCTTTCCCGCCAAAGATTACCGATTTCACTTCAGGTTTCCCTCAGACTTCCGTAACGGAAAAGAAGAGGGCCATTCCGGAAACATTCGGAACAGCCCCCCTCTTGGAGAAAACCTTGCCGTACAACGCAGGCTACTTCTTGGATGTCTTCCGCTTGGTTAAAGGCGTAGTCTTGGCCGACTGGGCAACCTTCGCCGGTTTTTCAGCGGCAGGAGCCTTGTCTTCGGGAGAGTCAGCCTTGGCCGTTGTCTTACGCCCAGCCTTGGCGGGGCGTTCCGTCTTGTCGAACTCGAACCCTACTTTGCCCGTTTTCGCATTGAGGACAAGGTAGGCGTCGAAGGGACGCTTCGTACGCTGGGAAATGAAGCCCTTGAGGAGAGCCGTCTTTCCTGCGGAAATAATAGCCTTAATCTCGTCGAGAGTAATCGTTCTTCCGAGAATCGTACGGGAAACGCTGACCCCCTTCGTCTTGCCGAATTCCATATCCGGAAGTTTCCAGGTCTTGGAGGTTTGCTGGATATCGTATTCCTTGCCGTTTTGGGCAACGACACGATCCACGACAACCGGTTCCTCCCTGTCGCCGGACTCGGCATCTTCGGGACGTTGCGGAAAGTAGAATTTGGCCTTGCCCTTTTCATCAAGTTCCAAGCCGGCATCGAACGGTTTGCCGAAACGCGACGTAAAGCCGGAAAGAATATCCGTCTTGCGGTTGGCGACGAGACCGGCAAGTTCATCTTCGGTCATATCCCGCCCGGAAATAGTTTTGCGAACGGAGAACTTGCAGGAGCGGCAGGAAACGGCATCCATCGTGTTCTTCAACCCTTCGGCGCCACACACGGGACACGTCCACGGCAATTCCGGCAATTCGACCTGCTGCATATCCGTCTTGAATTGCTTGACGCGTTCGACAATGTCGCCTGTCAGTTCCTTGATTCCCTTCATGAAGGATTCGCGGTCAAGAGCGGCATGCTCCATGCGTTTGAGCTGGTATTCCCATTCGCCCGTCATGCTGGGCGACGTAAGGGTTTCCAAGCCGACACGCTTTAGAAGTTCGATCAATTCGATACCGCGGCGCGTCGCCAATAGATCCCTGCCTTCCCGGGCGATGTATTCCTGGGAAATCAAGCCTTCGATAATCGACGCACGCGTCGCCGGGGTTCCCAGTCCGCGTTCGCTCATGGCTTCCCGCAGTTCGTCGTCGTTCACCAGCTTGCCAGCCCCTTCCATAGCTGCCAGAAGAGTAGCTTCCGTGTATCGGGCAGGAGGCTTGGTCATGGAGTTTTTGACATCAATGCGATCCACCAGCGCCTGCTCGTTAGGCTGGACGGGAACCAGGTCTTCCTTGCCTGTACTACCGGGTTTACGACCATAGACAGCCTGCCAGCCCGGTTCCACAAGTACGCGCCCCGTCGTATTGAATGCGTCCACAATACCTCCGGGATGAGTGATGCGCGTCGTGCGCTTCGTGTCCTCGAAAATGGCAGGGGGAAAGAAAACGGCCAGGAAGCGTGCCATTACCATGTCGAACAACTTCTGGGCATCGGCTGAAAGCTTGTCTAATTTGCCCGTCGGAATGATGGCAAAGTGATCGCTGACTTTGGAACTGTCAAACACACGCTTGTTGGGCTTCACGCGCTTATTGTCCAGAATGTCGCGGGCAAACGGAGAAAAATCGTTGTCGTCTCCGGCAACGGATCCTACAATGCCGTATACCTTGCCGACATAATCTTCCGGCAGATAGCGGGAGTCGGTACGGGGATAGGTCAGCACCTTGTACTTTTCGTAACACTCCTGGGCAAGCTGCAATGTCCTCCGCGCGGAAAACCCATAACGGTTAGCGGCATCGCGCTGGAGGGAGGTCAGATCGTACAACAGGGGAGCAATGGTGGAAACAGGTTTCTTTTCCTCCGTCACAATACCAGTCTTGCCGTCACAACGGCTACGGATTTCCTCTGCAGTCTGTTCATTCCAAATTCGTTCCGGACGAGACTGAGGCTTATTCTCGCTCTTTTTCCACGAGAGATCCACCCACTTGCCTTCATAATGTCCGGCTGCCACCTTGAAGGAGGCAATAACTTCGGAATAAGGCTCCGGGATAAAGGCCTGAATCTCCTGTTCCCGCTGGGCCAGGATGGCAAGCGTCGGCGTCTGGACGCGACCGGCAGGCGTGATGTTGAAGCCGCCTCGCGATTGCAGAATGGTCAGGGCACGCGTACTGTTGAGACCAATGAGCCAGTCGGATTCCGAACGACAAATAGCGGCGTCCGTAAGCGGAGCCATGTCTTCCTCACTGCGCATGTTGTGCCAGGCGGTAAGAATAGCCTCGTCCGTCATGGACTGCATCCAGAGGCGGCGCATCTTCTTGCTCCACTTGCCGAAGCGAACCATATTGTTAAAGATCAACTCCCCTTCCCGGCCGGCATCGCATGCGTTGACGATTTCGGTAACGTCCTTGCGACGGGCAAGCTGAAGCACTTTCTTCAAACGGTCTTCCGATTGCTTGATCGGTTCGAGTTCAAATTTATTCGGAATCACGGGCAGATAGTCGAACTTCCAGGGAAGCGACTTGCCCTCGGCCGTCGTCGGTTTTTTCTGTTCCAGAAGATGCCCGACAGCGGAAGTAATGACGGCTTGGTCATTTTCAAAAAAAGCGCCGCTCTTGTCCCGGGTAAACTTACCCAGTTCTTTGCCCAATACTCGGGCGAGGTCGGTTGCGACGCTGGGCTTTTCTGCGATGATGAGAATCTTGGACATGGGCAACGGGAAGGGGAAGGGAAATCGTATTTGGCTTCTCGAACAAAAGACATTTTTGCGCGACAGGCGTTTTGGTTGCAAATTCCTAAGCGCTCAGACGGGACATTTGTCAATTCAAGAATGCGTATTCGATGCAATATAGGACGTTTTATCGCCCGATTTGCTCCGTTACCTCAATGTTACCCTAAAATTCTTGCTGAACAGTATGCGTTCCGCTAAAGAAGGTGTAATGGGTTTCTTTTTTTGAATTCCACCTTTCCACAGCCATGAAACAAGTACCCTCCACGGTTGCAATCCTCCTTCTGGGGACCATAATTCCCTGCCTTTACGGACAGGCCTCCGCATCCGGTTCCGGCCGGGTCATTCCCGATCGGGAGGCTCTTATACCGCGCTTGGTCGTCTCCAAACCGGGAAAGGAACAACCCGTCTCTATTTCCCGGGCGGAAGTCTCGGCTCGCCTCAACGGAATTCTGGCTGAAACGACCGTGACTCTTACATTCAAGAATCCGAACGACAGAGTCCTGGAAGGAGAATTGTACTATCCTCTGCCGGACGAAGCGGCTCTGCAAGGTTATGCCCTTGACATCAACGGGCACCTCGTAGACGGCGTTCCGGTGACAAAGGAAAAAGCCCGCGTTGTCTTTGAAGAGGAACAACGGAAGAATATCGACCCCGGTCTTGTGGAATGGTCCGGAGGCAACAGTTTCAAAACTCGCATCTATCCCATCCCTTCCCAGGGAACGCGCACGGTACGTCTGCGATACACGTCCATTCTCCCCATCGGAGACAATGGCGCGCCGGTGTACCGTCTGCCTTTGAATTTCCCGCGAAAGCTCGATGCCTTCAAGTTGCGCATCGAGTCGCAAGATAACCGGAAACCAACGCTTTCGTCCCCCACACTGTCCAACTTCAACTTTCAGGACTGGCAGGGAGTCTTCGTCGCCGAATCGGAATGGAATAACCTTTCGATGACCGAAGACCTGGTCGTATCTCTACCCTCCGAACAGATCCAAGGATTGGAAAACGGCCAGCTGAAAAGCGGTCTGGAAACCTACGACGGCGAAACTTTTGCCGCCGTCTCCCTAATCATCCCACCGATAGCCGGCACCTCCCCGTCCCTGCCCTCGCCCGACACTATCGACATCGCCTGGGATGCCTCCGGTTCCATGGTCAAAGCCGATCTCGACAAAACCCTGGATCTGCTGAAAAAATATTTTGAGCAGACGGCAGACCAGGACAAAACGGTACGAGTCTTCCTTCTCCGCAACAAATTGGCCGATCCCGTCCCCTTCACTGTCTCCGGTAGCAATGCGGAAACACTGCTGAAATTCCTCCGTAGTATCCGCTACGACGGAGGTACGGGTAATTTTGACTCCTTCCTGAAAGCCGACACCCGGGCCGGAATACGTTTCGTCGTTACTGACGGCATCGTTAACCTCGGGGCCATGCAGAACGCTTCCAGCACTCCGACGGTTTCCGTACCAACATATGCTCTCATCGCCAAATCCGGAGCGGATATCAATGCCCTCCGACGCCAGAACATGAACATCCTCAACCTGACGGAGGCAACAACCGACCAGGCGTTGGAATCCATGAAGTATGCCCCCCTTACCGCCAGCGCCGTCGTAGACGGTCAACCTTGGAAGAAGGCAGCCTTCAACAAACAGGAATTCCATTACGGCGACAGCCTCGTCTGGACAGCCGTTCTCCCGGATGGAGTTCACAACGTTAAACTTGAAGTCCAAACGCCCGACGGTAAAATCGTCGCCTCCGGTACGGTGAACTTCGATACGGCCTCGGCCAGGCCGGGAACAATGCTCCGCTCATTCTACGGCCAGAATATGCTGGTCAAACTCATGCTGGAACCGTCAAGTCCGGCCACAAAGGAAGCTTTGTCCCAACTCGGGCAGGACTACGGTATCGTCACTCCCGGTACTTCGCTGCTCGTCCTGGAATCCCTCGACCAATACCTCCGTTACAAGGTTCGCCCACCTGCCTCCGCACCAAAGGAACGCCAGCTCTATGACGAAGCCATGATCAAGGTACATACTCGAAAAGAACTGGAAGCCGATCAAATCCGCCTCGATAACCTGAAAGCCGCCCTAAACGGCTGGAAAGACCTCACCACGTGGTATGCGAAGGACTTCCCGGTTGTCTCCTCCTCAAAAAGGGGGAAATCTGAAGAAGGAGATGTTTCCTATGGAAGCCCGGCGGCAGGAATGTCTGTAGAACGGGCCAGGCAATTGAACGAAGTCGATTCCGCTTGGGAAACGCCTGCTCCCGCGGCAGTCCCCGTTCTTGGACAAGAAGAAGCCGGAGATTCTTTCGCTGAAGCACCAGATTCTCTACGCCAAGGCCATGCGGCATTTAACGGACTCCTGACTGGCAACGGAGATCTCGGACGTACGGCCAGCTCTGAACGTACGACCAGCTCCAAACAGAAAGCTCCGAAAGAAGGGCCCTCCATCAGTGTCAAAGCCTGGAATCCGGATTCACCCTACCTTGCTGCTCTGGACTCTTCGAACACTCCGTTCGACACCTATCTCAAACTCAAGGAAAAACAAGGAGATTCCCCCGGTTTCTACCTCGACTGTTCCGAATGGTTCGCTAAAAAGGGAGATCGTGAAACCGCTATCCAAATCCTTACCAACCTGGCGGAAATGGAACTCGAAAACCGTTCTTTAATGCGAGTCTTGGCTTACAAATTGCGTTACCTCGGAGACCTTGCCGCCGCAAAGAACATGTTTGACAAAGTCCGTGACATGTTCCCGGAAGAACCTCAATCCTACCGCGACCTCGCCCTTGTCCTCGATGAAATGGGAGACCGTCAGGGTGCGTTCAATACTCTGAAACTTGTTCTGGAAAAACCGATGCATCCCCGTTTCCGGGGGATTGAACAAATCGTTCTCGTCGAGATGAATCGTATCATCGCCCGGGCAAAAGCAGAGGGCAGGCCGGTGGATACCCAAGGGCTGGATCCAGCCTTCATCACTCCGATCGCGACAGATATCCGCGTCGTCATCAACTGGGACACGGACAATTCGGACATGGATCTGTGGGCTACGGACCGCTTTGGCGAAAAATGCATCTACAGCCACAACCGGACGTCAACGGGGGGACATCTCTCACGCGACGTAACCGACGGTTACGGGCCGGAGGAATTCATGATTCGCAAAGCCGTTCCGGGGAATTATAAGATCGAAGCCAATTACTACGGTTCGCGTTCCCAGAAAATGCTGGCACCCGTAACCCTGTATGCAGAAGTCTACACCGACTACGCCCGCCCTGAAGAAAAGCGCCAGACTCTCGTCTTCCGGCTCAAGGACAAGAATGACGTCGTCCACATCGGCGACGTGGCTTACTCTCACGAAGAAGGAGGTTCCATAGCTGTTACCCGCGATTACCAGATCAAAAAAGGAGACACGTTGAAATCCATCGCCGAACGTGAACTGGGAGATAAGACCAGAGCCACAGAAATCGTTACACTCAACGGATGGAACCCGCCAACCCTGCCCGTGACCGGAACCATCATCAAACTGCCGGCCCGGTAATCTCCCTGACGTTTCCTACTCGGAAAGAGCTTCCCAGGCCTGCTCCAGCTTCTTGACGGAAACCCGCCCCTTGACAGCCAGTTGGGGAGCAAAGACCATGAGCCTGTATTCCTCCAGAAGGTATCCGTAATCTTCCCAGTCAACAGCATCCGCATGGGAGGCTTGCACGGCCTGCCAGCGGGCAGCTATGCCGTGGAACTGCTCGATGCGTTCCAACTCGCGAACAAGTGGTTGCCGGTCCATGCGGCGCAAACGCTCCGCAATGCCGCGGGCATAACGGACCATATCCGGCAGACGCTGCCACCCGGCCTTGAGAACAAAGTGTTCGCGTTCCAGCCAGTCCATCTGTTCCCGAAGATCCGCCACAATGCGGTCATAATAACGTTCCCTGCCCCGCGTTGCGGCCAAGTCGCGGACGGCATGGTCGGCAGCACTCCATTGTTCCCAGAACTCGCCCACTTTGCGTGCCGCATCAAAGAGGTTCTGCCGGGCACGCATAAGGGCGGCGGCAAAGTCCTCCCCGCTTCTCGGCATAGGAGATCCCATCCCGCCTTCCACCGCTACCAGGAGCATATCCTCGATGTTGCTCACGGGGGCTGCACCAATAATACCCAGAGATAATTTGCCTTCCAATCCCAGCGGAAATTTTTTCTTCAGGTGGTTGACCTGGTCCCGAATGGCCAGGAAAGCCAGGCGCATACAACCCAGGCGGTGGGAAGCTTCCGCTTCGCGCTCTGTCGGGAACACGCGGATGCCTGCGCTGTCTCCTTCATCGGTTAAAGCAACAAATCCGGGACGGCCTCCCACATCTTCACGGAGGGGAAGAGTGCCGCAATCCCAGGTTTTCATTCCCGAACGAGACCACAATTTGGCCGCCGACTTGGAGAAGCGCTTCTCGACTTGTACCTTCAGACGGCGGCGCAATTCGTCTACATCCGTTCCGATGGCAAGTTCACGCCCGGCATCATCGCAAACCCAGATTTTGGTCATCAACTCAGCCGGAATCACTTCCATGTTGATGTCCCTGGCGCCGCAATGCCGCCCGGTTTCCATTTCGACGAATTCGGCAAGACGCGATGCCAGCGGACCATCCGGCACTAATCCCTTGCGCAGGGAAACAAAAGCAGCGGCTCTCTGGCCGATCGGCTGGAGCTGAACGCGCAAATCCTTGGACAATGTCCGCAGAAGCATTTCGGCACGCACCGCCAGATTGCCCGGAACTCCCCACTCGGGAAGCCAGTCCGGAAAAGACTCTAGCTGGTCGATATGAACGCCCAAAGTCACACCGTCATCCTCCGCGCCGGGATCATGCTGGTAATACACGGGGTACTCCTGGCCGTCGCAGGAAATCTCATCCGGATAACCGTCGAGCTCATCCTCCGACCACAAAGCATACATGGCATCCTGAGGACGGATATTGAGAACCGACTCCCCTTTACCGAGAGAACGCCGCCATTTGTGGAAAGCCTTTTCCGTGCAGATATCCTGCGGGATCACTTTGTCGTAAAACTCGAAAACACCGTCTTCACACCAAACCTGGTCGGGACGGCGCAGTTTGATTTCCATGGACTTCACCTCGTCTCGGACGCGTTCAAGCTCCTTGAGAAAAGGGGGCTTTTCCCGGAAGCCATCAGCAAGCAATCCCTCCCGGATCATAATGGCACGGGCTTTTTCCGGGTAGATGCGCCCGTAATGAACGCGTCTATTGTCCAGAATAGCCAACCCTCCGCACACAACGCGTTCCGTGGCATAAACAGCCCCTTGCGCCTTATCCCACCGGGCATTGGCATAATGATATTCGCAGAGTTGCGGAGCTACCTGTTCCACCCAGACAGGATCCAGCTTGGCACAGCGACGCATCCACAGGCGGGAGGTCTCCACCAATTCGACACCCATAACCCACTCCAGGCGTTTCTTACGTTTGAAAAGCCCCGACCCCGGAAAAATGCCGAATGATCGGCCGCCGGCCCCCTTATACTCGCGCATTTCCGGGTTCCAAAATCCGAATTGACGGGGTACGCCAGCCAGAATGCTACGATGAATCATGGCAAAGCTGGCCATCCGCTCATCATCGGTTTCCAATTCGGGAATCCTGCATCTCAGCGTTTCCCGGACAAGCCGGGAAAGATCCTCGTGAAGATTGCTCCACTCGATCAGGCGCATCATGTTCAGGAAACGGGGGGCGCACCATTTGCGGAGCTGGTTACGCTTCCAGTGCGAGCCCTCGCGAAACTGCCGCACTTCTTTCCACATGGATAGCATGGAGAGAAAATCACTATCCTCATTCCTCCACCGGGCATGAGCAACATCGGCCTTGTCTGCCACATCAGCCGGACGCTCCTTCGGATCCATGATGTTCAGTCCGGCAACAATAACCAAAACTTCGGGAAGGGCTCGTTCGTATTGAGCCTCCAAAAGCATGCGCCCCAGACGGGGATCAATCGGCAGGCGGGCGAGTTTTTTACCGACAGGGGTCAGCTGCTTCTTTTTATCGACGGCCCCGATTTCCCGAAGAGTTCGGTAGCCTTCCGTTACAAGTTTCGACGAAGGAGGATCGGGCAAAGGAAATTCCCCGATCTCGGGCAATCCGAGATCTTTCATCTTCAGCAGAACTCCGGCCAGCGAACTGCGCTTAATCTCCGGATCCGTAAACGGGGTTCGTTTCTCCCAATTCTCCTCGCTGTACAAGCGGATACAGACCCCTTCGCAAATACGGCCGCAACGCCCGGCCCGCTGTCGGGCGCTTGCCTGCGACACTTCCTCAATCTGGAGCCTTTGTACCTGTCGCGCAGCACTGTACCGGCTCACGCGGGCCAGTCCGGAATCCACTACGTACACAATACCGGGAATCGTCAGGGACGTTTCCGCCACATTGGTCGCCAGCACGATGCGGCGATGCGAGCCGTCGGGATGAAAAATCCTCTGCTGGTCAGCCAGGCCCAACCGGGCAAACAGAGGCAGAATACGCGTCCGGGACAGATTCATCCCCTCCAGCTTTTCCGCCGTCTCGCGGATTTCCCGTTCGCCGGGCAGAAAAACAAGAACGTCCCCCCTGGCATCGTAATCGTTCAGCCACTTGACGGCACGCCCGACATGGTCGGGCAACTCCTCATCCTCCCAGGCGGGAGGCAGGTAATGGATATCGACGGGAAAGGTACGCCCCTCCACATTGATGACGGGAGCATCGCCGAAAAACTCGGAAAATCCTCCTGCATCCATCGTGGCGGAACTAATGATGATCCGCAGATCCTTGCGCCTCTTTGTCAGCAGTTTGAGGTAGCCCAGCAGGAAGTCTATGTTGAGACTGCGCTCATGGGCCTCATCGAGAATGATCGTGTGATACTGCCGCAAGTCGGGATCCTTCTGCATTTCGGCCAGCAGGATCCCGTCCGTCATAAATTTGAGCAAAGTCTCCTCGCTGATCTTGTCCTCGAAACGCACCTGGTAGCCGACGAGGGAACCCAATTCGCATTTCATTTCCTCAGCGACGCGACGAGCGACGGAAGCGGCGGCAATTCGTCTCGGCTGGGTACAGCCAACCCGGCCCCGCCGATTGTCTCCGGCAATCTCCAGCGCCATTTTGGGGAGCTGGGTCGTTTTTCCTGAACCCGTTTCACCGACAACCACCACAACTTGATGGGCACGCAACGCCTCCTCGATCACGGATTTGTGACGAGCCACAGGCAGATCTGGATATTCAATAGTCGCCATCGGACACAAAACGGAATTCCCAACAAACGGAAGGCGGCCTTGTACCATGCCAAACACTTTGCCGCAAGAGCGGATGTTTGACAACATCCTCCCGTTTTCTATCATGCAAGTATGCGAATTGCCCTGCTCTGCCTCATCTGTCTTCCGGCTTTTCTTCCCCTTTCCCAGGCGGCAGAATCTCAGGCCAACCGACCCTTGCCGGAAAAAATAGAAGTCGAAGACACTGATAACTGTTACCGTCTGGATACCCATTTCTACCGCTCCGCCCAACCGAACGACGAAGGTTTCGCCGACTTTCAGAAAAAGGGGATTAAAAGTGTACTCAACCTCCGCGAACACCATTCGGACAACCGGAAAGCCGCCAAAACAACGCTAAAACTCTACCACTATCCCGTCGCCGCCGGCAAACTGACTCGCAACGATCTGATGGAGTGCCTTCTGACCGTCGAACTGGCGCCCAAACCCATCGTCATTCACTGCTGGCATGGTTCTGACCGGACGGGAGTCGTCTGCGCCGCCTACCGCATCGTCAAACAAGGGTGGCCGGTCGACGACGCCATACGCGAATTTACCGATGGCCCGTTCGGCTTCCATTCAACCTTTTACGGGAATCTACCCGCCTTATTGAAATCCATCGACTGGAAAGCCTTCAAGAAGGAACTCTCCCAAAAAGCAGAGGAAGCCAGAATCAGGGCAAAAGCCCGGGAAAAGTAATTTACTCCTCCCGGAACAGGGAACTCATCAGAGCAATCTCTGCCGCGTGACCGTCGAGATCGTGCGGAGTTTCCAAATAAAATGGCAGGCGCCGCAACAGAGGGTGGTTGATGACGGCCTCCAAGGCGGGAAGACCAATCAACCCTTCGCCCACGCCCGCATGGCGGTCCTTGTTGGCGGAAAAAGGCATCATGCTGTCGTTGAGGTGGATAGCCTTGAGGCGATCCAGACCGATAACGCGGTCAAACTCGGCCAAAACGCCATCGAGATCGTGGACAATATCATAGCCCGCAGAAAAAACATGGCAGGTATCCAGACACACGCCGAGGCAATGATGGCATTCGACCAGCTCTATCACGGCAGCCAGTTCCTCAAACGAACGCCCCACTTCGGTTCCCTTGCCGGACATAGTCTCCAGTAAAATAGATGTCGATTGATCCGGAGCGATAAGGCGATTGAGCATGCCGGCAATCAATTCGATTCCCGCTTCCGCTCCCTGCCCCAAATGGTTGCCAGGATGAAAATTGTACATGCCGCCGGGAATCAGAGCCATCACGGCAAGATCGTCCCGCATGACTTCTTCCGCAAATTCACGGACACGTTCCCCGGTAGAACAGGCATTAAGCGTATACGGGGCATGCGCCAGGACCGGGGCAAAGTCATGATCGCGGGAGTAAGCAACAAGAGCGTCGAGATCGCTGCGGTCCAGTTTTTTTGCTTTGCTGCCACGCGGATTGCGGGTGAAAAACTGGAAGGTATTGGCGCCGATCGCCGTTGCCGTCCGACCCATGTTCAAAAAACCCTTGGCGGACGAAAGATGCGTTCCGATATTCAACATGGGATCAAACGTAAATGCGGGGCACTCGGGCGCTGATGCTCGTCAACACATTGCTGGGAATTGTCCCGGCGCGGACCGTCAATTCCTCCCAGCTGACGTGGGGCCCCATGATTTCCACAACATCGCCGGGACGGACTTCCTGTTCGAGATAGGAAACATCCACCATGATCTGATCCATCGTAATACGGCCCAGTACAGGACAATACTGTCCGTTCACGTACACGCGGGACCCCTTGTTGGAAAGATACTGCAGATAACCGTCGGCATATCCGATGCCGATGGTCGCCACTCGAGTAGAGTACTTGGTAATGTAGCAATGATTATAAGATACCCCATGGTTGCCCGGCAGAGTACGTACAATCGTCACGCGGCTGAACAAGGTCATCGTCGGCTTCAGTTCCTTATTGTAGGGAGAAGGCATCGGGGAATAGCCGTAGAGCAGGCGGCCTAGGCGCACCATGTTGGCCGAAGGCACCTTATAGTTGAACATCGCCGCACTGCTGCAAAGATGGCGGTATTCGTAGGCGTAAGTCGCGGAAAGTTCGTTAACGGCCTCCTTGAAACTGTCGATCTGCTGATGCGTGAAGGTAATGTCTTCCGATGCCGCCGAAAGATGGGAGAAAATCCCCTCCAGATGCAGGTGGGGCAACTGCCGCAACCTTTCCGTCAGTCCATGAAGTTCCGTCGGCAGAAATCCGCTGCGTCCCATGCCCGTATCCACACAAATATGGACATGTACCGGCTTTCCGTACAACTGGCCGAGGGAATTGAAATGTTCCGCTTCCTCCATGCTCGCCACAGCCGTCCGCCAGCCGTTCTGGACAATAACCTCGCGTTCCTCCGGGAAGCAAGGGCCGAGGATGAAAGGAACAGTCTTGCAATGGGCATCGCGCACGCGAGCCGCCTCCGCAATCGTTGCAACACCGTAGAAGGCGCAGTCCTCATCATCAAGAGCCCGCGCGACGCCCTCCAATCCGTGACCGTAAGCCTCGGCCTTGATAATAGCCATCATGGCATGGTCTGCCATGACGCGGCGTACAACATTCAAATTATGCCGGATGGCATCCGTATCAATTTGCGCCCATGCTCTCAGAAGGCTCGTAGAGGACATAGTGCAAGTGTAGAGGGAATGCCTTCCCGTGCAAGCCGTAATAGTGCCTGTTCCCGCATCGGGGGAAAATGTAAAACCAGGATTTTGAAATTTTACAAACCATTGTAAAGAAGTGTCATTATTATTCAGCACCTTTCGGCCGAAAACTGTCATGACAGACATGAGCAGTAGCAAAAAGAGCCTCGTTTTGTGCCTTCTCCCCTTCCTGTGCGGAGCAGGCCAGGCAGCGGTATCCACTCCGGTTGACAAACCCCAATACCAGCAAAGCCGCTTTGGCACCGACATCCAGCCACTCAGCCCGCAGGAAGTCAGTCCGAGCCTGCAAAAGGCCATGACGCCCAATGAACAAATCCTTAAACGATTCAAGGGGGCGGCAACACCGGAAGCATCCTTGAACGCCAACGGCGTCAGCCGGCACGGTTCTGGGGGAGGACTCCAGTTCTTCCCGTCCCAGCCTTTGAATTTCATGCCCTACCTGGACAGTCTCTATGTTCTTGGCAATACCTGTGTCGAACCGGGAGCCGTTTTTGAAGAAGACGCCCTGTCCACCAGCATGCAAAAGATCAAAAAAGAAGTCTCGCAGTACGGTGTCACCTACTCCTTGTCTCACGGTTTTGGCTACTCTTATGTTGCAGGCGAACTTCCCGACCGTAGCAACAAGCGCTCCTTCCCGGTATACAATCTGTCCCTGCAAACCAACGTAACCTTCTTCCGGGATTCCCACACGGGAAATGGACTGTTCCTGATCTCCGACCTGGAATACGGTCCGGGACTCGGCTTCAACCAGAACCGGCAAGCCCCCAACAATAGCATGGGCGCCAGCCAGCTCGTCTCCGGGTTCTACAACTTCGGCGATCCCTATTTTGAAAACCTCAGCCTTGGCTACACGGCCTTCAAAGGCAAGCTTGTCGTAATGGCAGGCCTTCTCGAAGTAGACAGTTTCCTGGATCACAATATCTATGCCGCGCCTTTCGACAACTCCTCACTGAACAACACACAAGCCCTCCCCCTTTCCTCCTCCAGCTGGGGCTACCACATCGCCTGGCAGCCGAACAAATCGTTCTACATGATGATTTCCAGCACATCAAACAACACCCCTGTCAGGCACAACCCGTTTAACTACATCAGCTCCAACAACTGGAGCAATGTTCTTGAAATCGGCTGGATCACGGAAGACCTGGCAGGACTCGGGCCAGGAGCCTACCGTATCCAACCCTTTTGGACCACCAGCCAGGGAGACAACGGCGGCGGTCTCGCCATAAACATCCAGCAACAACTCGGCAGAAACAGCACCCTCGGCTGGTTTCTGACCGCCGGTGCCGCCGATGACAATGCCGCCCGCGTCACAGGCATCCAATACAGTGCGGCCACCGGCCTCCTGTGGATGACTCCTTTCTCAAAGACCTCCTCATGGCGGATCTTTCGTTCAGCCAATAACGGATGTCTCGGCTTAGGCGTCCTCTGGCAGCGAGGTGCCAAGGACAATGGCCCCTATACCAACAACAATGAATACGGCGCCGAACTGTCCTACACCCTGCAGATGACTCCTACCATGACCATTAAACCCGACATCCAGGTCGTTCACAACCCGATCCACGGCAAACGCGGCCAGACAGACGTTGTCCTCCAGATCCAAAATATCTGGACCTGGTAAACACACCTTCTCCCCGAAGTTCAATAACCTCGTACATTCCCTGACGGGCTGGATCATCTCAGGTACCCATGTCGTGATTCAGCCCGTTTTATTTGAATTTTTAGAAAATAAGTTGATTTTCAGGGTTGTTTTTCTATACCCATAATATATGTCGCAATTTTCTACTATCTTGAAGTTCCTCTCTTTGTCCATCCTGGCAGGCATTCCGTCAGGGCAAGCCATTGATATTCTCAATGTTCCCGGTTCCGACGGAACTCCGTTTTTCCAACTCTACCTTTACAATCCGGGCGAGCATCCGGAGGCCGCCCCCGAGAAAGACGGTTCGGACTTTACATTAAATGACAGGGAAAAGGCTGCCATCATCGACGGACTTTCCTACTGGGCCTCCATCTTGGCACCCAAGGCAAAGAACCAAGCGCCTCTCAATATTGCCATTGTCACCGAGGGTGAATATGATGATAACGCCTCTGCAACGAGCGATTATCTACCCAATGGATATACCATGCTGAGTTCCGCGTTGACGGGAAATCCTCCTTTAGGGGATCCGGAATTGGACGGAGCCCTGGCTCTAATCACAATTGATCATGCCCAATATTTCAATGGCGAATGGAACACGTCTCCTATGCCCTCTTTCCCGGAAAACGGAGAAAAAGCGGATCTCCCCTCCACCCTGCTCCATGAAATGATGCATGCCTTGGGATTGGCACGCGACATCGATGCTAACAGCGATAATACCTTATTCTCCTTCACAGGGAAATCCTTGTGGAATGCCGGCCTGCGTGACATCTATGGTCATGCAGCGCAAGACGGGATGGTCATCACGGAAAAAGGCAGTAAGGAAGATGATGGAACCGCATTTGTAACAAACGGAAAATTATCTCATGTCGGAGTTTATTTTACCGGAAACCATGTCGAAGAAGTCTTGCAGGGAGCTCTTTTAGCCTGGCCGGATGACTCTACAGAAGACCGGGTCGCCGGACTTCCCGTCAACGGCTGGGAATTTGTATGGGATGAAGAAGCTGGTAAAATCGATTACTATTTCCCTGAGTTCAGCCACATCGAATTGCAGAATTCACTGATGAGCCATCAGGGCTATCGAAACTGGAATATCCTGATGGAAGCGGAACTGGCTGTCATGCAGGATTGCGGGCTGGAACTGGACCGCCGCAATTTTTACGGAAATTCTCTGTACAACGATGGACTGACCTACATCAACAAGAACCCCTACTATGCCCGAAATGCAGAAGGAACCGGATGGAAGGAAGGCCAATACAACCCTACTACCTATGGCACAGGGTTTCACATCTATGGCAGCCACAACACCATCCGGCAGACAGCCGACCTGCTTTCCTCAGGAAAATGGGGCATCGGCATCCGTATGGACGGAAGCGGAAACACCTTGACCATTGACCCAAACGTCAGGGTCCATGCCAATGGCACCGAAGGAAATGCCCTTTTGGTTGCCTACGGAAGAAACCACCATATCGTCCACAGAGGTTCATTACAGGCCTTGGGGGGCAAGGGAATTTCAGCCCGATTCGATTTCGGAAGCAACGAAATGGGAGACAAGGAAGAATGGCGGGGATCATGGATGAGATCCAAATGGCTCAATGACGAGGAGTCATGGACACAAGGCCCCTTGCTGGATTCCCTCAAGGGTGCACTGGTGGATAGTTTTGACGTCACCGGAAGCCTTGCGGGAAGCAAAGCGGCAATTTTCATTTCCAACAACGCCTATGTGGATCAGATCAATATCATGGCCGGAGCCTCCGTATCCGGAGACATCATTTCAGAATGGGATTGGAACAACGACAACCTCCAAGCCGTAAGCTCGGATAGACTCATTACAAAACTGACCTTCGGCAAAATGGCCGATGCCCTGGGACAAGCCATGGATCAGCCAGACGCATCCTTTTCCATGCGTTACGACGGAAAAATTTCCGGTCCTACCGGGATCGCCATGCGCGTGGCAGGAGGAACACTTTCCTACAACGGTAGTGCCGACATCCTGTCGGTCGTCGTAGAACACGGTGCCACCCTGACCGGTAACGGAACATACTGTGTAGATGAGCTCATAGAAAACAAAGGTACACTCTCCCCGGGCAACAGTATCGGTACCGTCAACATCCAGGGAAACTTCGTGCAGACGGAAACAGGCCGTCTCCTGATGGAATTAAATGACTCCGGCCAACATGACCTCATCGCCATCGACGGAAATGCACAAATAGAAGGAACACTGGAGCTGGCACTGCAACGCGGCTACTACCGGGATTCCTTCTCCGTTACACCTCTGGAAGTCACTGGCGACTTCCTGCCCGACTACACCCTGGTCTGTGATCCAATGTCACCGACGCTCACCGTCACCACCCGTCAGGAAAGCACCACCGGACACCACGGAATCGTCGTCACCACAAACCGTGCCGCCAATGCCTACAGCCAATACGCTGAAGTGAGTTCCTCGAGTGCCCGGGAAACGGGGCGAGCCCTGGACCACATCGCGGCAGCGTCTCCAGAAAAAATGCGCTCCCTGTTCGGTGCGCTCGACTTCTCTGCACAGGACGGCAGCGACATCCGCTTTGCACTGCCCCGCTTGTCTGCCGATGCCTACGGTGCCGCGGCACTAGCCACTCTGGATATGCAGCGGATGCTGTCAGACACCGTCTTCTCCGGCACAAAAACCTACATCAACTCCGGACAAGGAAACTACCTGTTCATCCAGCCTTACACAAACGGCAACGACCAGCCGGGAAGCATTGGATACAAATCGTATAACATCGGAACCCTGGTCGGTATCAGGCGGCAAACCAGCGAAAAACTGCATTACGGAGGACATGCCGTCTTCAATTACCTGAACATGCGTGGCGACACCAACGGCAAACTGGAAGGCAACAGCTTCATGCTGGGCGGACAACTCGAATACGCCCCCCAGCCGGAAGGCTTCAAACTGGCCCTGCTCGGCCGGGCCGGAATCGACCAAATGCGAATGAAGCGCCAAATCGCGTTCAACGGCTACGACGCCAGCCACTCTGCGGACTGGACCGGATTCTCCGGAACCATCCGCCTGCAAGGCTCGTACGACAAAGATCTGGGTTCCGTCATCGCCAGATCGCTGGCATCCCTGGACTACGGACTGGCAACGCGCCCATCCTGCACGGAAAACGGTTCGGAAGCCTCGCGCCTTGCCTTGGGTTCCAACGCCTACCAATCCCTCAGAACCCGACTCGGTGGCCAGATCATCACCAGTCCCATAACCATCAGCGGCCAATCCTCCTGGCTGGCAAAAGCCTCAGCCACCTGGAACCATGAATTCATGAACCGTGCCGGCACCACCGATACCGCTTTTGCCGCCAGCAACTACGGCTTTTCAAACAAAGTCAAATTCCCGGGCCGCGACAGCATCGCCCTGGAAGCCGGAGTCGCTCTCGGCATCAATCAAGCCATCTCCCTCCAACTCAACGCTGGCAGCGAACTCTACATACACGGAGACGAAAGCCTCTACGGTAACATCTCACTCACCTGGAAATTCTAAATCAACCTGTGTACAGTTGATTTTCCTCTTACGGCAAAGTTCTGCACTAAACTCTTGCATGATCCAAGCGCGAGTGACCAAAAGCATCTCCCACCGGCAATTTCCTATTTCGATTGCCCGGAACTCTACTTATAAAAAAGAAAAAGCGCTCATTCGGTAGCCGGAGGTTTACCTCCCGCGCTCCCCGGAACACCGCAATTTCGACGCGTTCTTTCACAAGCCGGCTTACTTTCAGGCGCCAAGCCGATGAGCCGGCTTGTCATAAATAAGCCGTTATTCGGCTACCACGGAAATCCTCTGCCGGACATGATCTCCGTTTACGGCCTCGTCCACCATCGCCACCGCATAATCCGCGTAGCTGATGGTACTCTCTCCTTTGGAGCTCAGGGGCAGCTCTTCTCCTCCCAGAATATATTTGCCGGTTCTGGCTCCATCAGCCCGGAAATCGGCAGCCGGACTGATGTACGTCCATTTCACATCATCCCTGGTACGGAGTTCTTCCAGCGCCTTGCCCATTGCGGAGGCCAAAGGCTTGAACATGTCGGGGAAATCCGAGGCATCCATAAGCTGCAGAGTATGTTTCGGGTTCACATACAGGCTACCGGCTCCTCCGACAATCAAAAGCCTTGCATCCTGCCCACTTACGATATCGCACAAATGTTTTAAGGATGTACCGTGCAGAGGCAGGGTTTCCGGAGACCATGCGCCAAACGCGTCAATGACGACATCAAAGCCCTTCAAATCCGAAGCCGTCAAATCGAAAAGATCCTTTTTGATTACCTGTGTGGCATCGGACCGGTTTTCCCCACGTACAACTGCCGTAACGTCAAGCCCTCTTTCCATGGCTTCCCGAACGATTAGTTTGCCCTCTTTGCCATTTGCAGAAACAACTGCGATTTTCATAGTACCTATCTCCATTTCTATTTTTATTTTGCCCTCTTGTCTCCAAGATGATGACGAGCGATTACTTTTTCGCTTGCATGGTATACCATATATCTCTACTTACTTTTTGTAAAGTAAGCACCTTATTGTACTTTAGTTACTCATTGGAAACGATAGATCTTTTATGAAGGAAGAACTGCCGCCTTGCCCGGTCGAAATCACTTTGATGCTTATCCGAGATCGCTGGAAAGTATTGATTATCCGTGATTTGATGGACGGAACAAAACGCTTTGGAGAATTAAAGAAGTCTGTCGGGCACGTCTCTCAAAAGGTTCTGACAGCTAATTTACGCTCCATGGAAGAGAGCGGACTGCTTACCCGGAAAGTGTACCCCGAAGTACCGCCACGGGTGGAGTACACACTGACTGAAACAGGCTACAGTCTCAAACCGGTTTTGGACGCCATGGTCGCATGGGGAACGGAGTACAAAAACAAGAACAGTTAAAACCCGGGCCATTCCGGCATTCTGCCAAATTCATGTTTTCGGCTATTTGACAATACCCGAGCATTCCTTGACTGCCTCATACAAACCCAGAACGCAGGCGGCCATGCGTTTGTAGTCGAGGGTATCGGGGTTATCTGTGGCTTCGTGGTAGCGTTTGTTGCAAAAGAAGGCGGTGTCGGTAAGCATGACGGCTGGGATGTCCGCCGCCCAGAAATTACGGACGATTGAGACGTACTGTGAACACAAAAGCTCACCACGGTTAGCAAAATCAGTACCCCAATGAGAACTCAGAATCATTTGGGAATTCTCCAGAAAAAATTCATTCTCGCACTTTAGAATAACTCCTCCATCTGTCAATAGGCTTGGAAAGCAATCCGTCAAAAGTCCGTTAAAAATCATGCCACTCAAAGAAAATCATGGACATCCGGCGTTAACATGAGAAACTGGAAGGAGTCATTGTTTTATTGATATATGGAGCTTTTACTCTCCGTATACTGGAATACAACAACATCATTTCTCAAATCTCTATTCTATCCATGAAAATCAATTTTCAGCTTCGTTACGCTGCAAATCCCCGCGATGCCAAATCCTACGATACTTCCCGGCTCCGGGAAGACTTCCTGATCGAAACCCTCTTTACCGCAGATGAAATCAACTTGGTTTATTCCATGTATGATCGTCTGATCGTCGGCGGTATTCATCCGGTAGATGAAGCCTTGAAGCTCGAACCCGTCGACGCCCTGCGTGCCGAATTCTTCACGGAACGCCGTGAGATCGGCCTCATCAATGTCGGAGGAGCAGGAAAAGTCTCCGTCGAGGGAACCGAATACGAAATCGGTCACAAGGAAGCCCTTTACATCGGCCGCGGCAACAAAGAGATTATCTTCTCCAGTTGCGACAAGACCGCCCCCGCCAAATTCTATTTCAACTCCGCCCCCGCTCATACGTCGTACCCAACGCGCAAGGTTACCAAGAAAGATGCCGTCATTCTGGAACTCGGGACTCTGGAAGAAAGCAATCACCGGGTCATCAACCGCATGATCGTCCGGGAAGTCCTGCAAACATGCCAGCTTCAAATGGGCATGACCGAGCTCAAGCCCGGCAGCGTCTGGAACACGATGCCGCCACACACTCACAACCGCCGCATGGAAGCCTACTTCTACTTTGACTTCTGCGACAAAAACGCGGTCTGTCACTTCATGGGCGAAATCGACGAAACGCGCCACATCTGGATGAAGCGCGAGCAAGCCGTAATCTCCCCGTCGTGGTCCATCCACTCTGCCTGCGCCACCAGCAATTACACTTTCATCTGGGGCATGGCAGGAGAGAATCTCGACTACAACGATATGGACGGCTGCACGGCCACCGATCTGAAATAACCCCCTCTCCCATCCTCTCCTTCTTTCTTTTCACTCCAATCTTTGTTTTACTTATGTCTCAAGGAATTGATCTCTTCCGCCTCGATGGAAAAATCGCCCTCATTACGGGAAGTTCCCACGGTCTCGGCATGGCCGTCGCCATCGGCCTCGGACAAGCCGGGGCGACCATCGTCATCAATGGTTCCAATCCGGAAAAACTCGCTCAGGCCGTCGAAGAATACGCCTCTGCCGGCATTACCGCCCATCCCTACGTCTTCGACGTCACCCGGGAGGATTTGATTGATGAAAACATCACCCGCATCGAACAGGAAGTCGGCCCCATCGACATTCTTGTCAACAATGCCGGCATCATTAAGCGCATTCCTGCTCTGGAAATGAGTCTGGAGGATTGGAACCAGGTGATTAACATCGATCTGACAGCCCCCTTCCTGATGTCCCGCCGCGTCGCCCGCGGCATGAAGGAACGAGGCTGCGGCAAAATCATCAACATGTGCTCGATGATGAGTGAAGTAGGTCGCGACACCGTCTCCGCCTACGCAGCCGCCAAGGGAGGTCTCAAGATGCTCACCAAGAATCTCGCTACGGAATGGGCCCGGTACAATATCCAGGTCAATGGCATCGGACCGGGTTACTTCGCCACCAGCCAGACGGCACCCATCCGCGTTAACGGCAATCCCTTCAACGAATTTATCCTTAAACGCACTCCTGCCGCACGATGGGGAAATCCGGAGGATCTCGCCGGTACGGCTATTTTCCTGGCTTCGGAAGCATCCAACTTTGTCAACGGACACATCCTGTATGTAGACGGCGGCATCCTCGCCACGCTTGGTAAAGCGTCCAACGAAAACTAATCCGAGATACTGTATACCGATATGACGACACAATCTCAAGGAGGCACTATGACCCGCTACCGCTGGATCATCTGCGCCATGCTCTTCTTCGCTACGACAGTCAACTACATGGACCGCCAGGTCCTGTCCCTGACCTGGGCTGACTTCATCGCTCCGGAATTCCACTGGACCAATACCGATTACGGCAATATCACAGCCTTGTTCTCCCTGGTTTATGCCATCGGCATGCTCTTTGCCGGTCGATTCGTCGACTGGATGGATACCAAGAAAGGCTATCTCTGGTCCATCGGCATCTGGTCGCTGGGCGCCTGCGTCCACGCCTACTGCGGCATTGCCACGGCAGGCATTCTCGACGGGACCTGGTTCGTCGGATTCGAAGAAGCCAAAGAAGTTATTTCCCATATCAACGATACCGCCCGCATCGTCAACGTCAGCGTTACCCTGTTTATCATCGCCCGCTGTGTGCTGGCCATCGGTGAAGCAGGCAACTTTCCGGCTGCGATCAAGGCTACCGCGGAATACTTCCCCAAGAAAGACCGAGCCTTCTCGACCAGTATTTTCAATGCGGGAGCTACAGCAGGAGCTCTACTCGCCCCGCTAACCATCCCCTTCATCGCCGCAGCCTACGGCTGGGAAATGTCCTTCATCATCATCGGCGCCCTCGGCTTCCTCTGGATGGGCTTCTGGGTCTTCCTTTATAAGAAGCCGGATCAAAACCCCAGAGTCAGTGCCGCAGAACTCGCTTACATCCAGCAGGACAAGGACGAAGTTTCCAAAGTGGAACAAACTGAAGAGAAAGAAGGCAAAAAAATCAGCCTGTTGCAGAGTTTCACCTACCGTCAGACCTGGGCCTTTGCCGTCGGCAAGTTCATGACGGACGGCGTCTGGTGGTTCTACCTTTTGTGGGCTCCCGCCTATCTCAGCAAAGTATACGGCCTTGACTCTACCCAGAGCGCCCCGATGATCTTCGTCTTGTACTTGATCACGCTGCTTTCCATCATCGGAGGCTGGCTACCGACCCACTTCATCAACAAGGGCATGAACCCCTATGCGGGCCGCATGAAAGCGATGCTCATCTTTGCCTTCTTCCCGGTGCTGGTCCTCTTTGCCCAGCCGCTAGGCTCCCTCTCGGTCTGGATTCCCGTCTGTCTCATCGGTTTGGCCGGTGCAGCCCATCAGGCATGGTCCGCCAATATCTTTTCCACCATCGGCGACATGTTCCCAAAATCCGCTATCGCCACCATCACGGGTATCGGCGGCATGGCCGGGGGACTTGGCTCCGCCCTGCTGCAAAAGGGCTCCGGCAACCTCTTCGACCACTGTGAAGACGCCCACGTCACTTTCATGGGATTCGAGGGACTGGAAGCCGGCTACTTCATCATGTTCATCATCTGCGCCCTGGCCTATTTGGTCGGCTGGATCATCATGAAAGTCCTCGTACCCAAGTACAAGCCGGTAATCATCTAACCGGATATTAGCCTCTTTCACACGTTTTGTCCCGGCAATGACATTCAAGCTACTCTCCTATCTCCTTCTGGGGACGGCCATGCTATCATGTTCGCCATCGCCCGATGCAAGCGTGACTCCCCTGCCATCCGCCCGGTTCCACAAGACCATGGACGGCAGGGAAGTATGTCTCTACACTCTCTCCAACAAGAACGGAATGACCGCCCAAATTACCAATTACGGCGGTCGTATAGTCAGCCTGTGGGTACCCTCCCGGGATGGTTCCTTCAAAGACGTCGTCTGGGGATATGAGGGATTGGACGAGTACCTGAAAGCCACGGACAAGTACGCCGGACCGATTGTCGGACGCTATGGCAACCGCATCGCCAAGGGGCAATTTACGCTGGATGGCAAAAAATACAATGTCACCCGCAACGAAAAAGGTAATCATTTGCACGGAGGCAAGATCGGGTTCGGCAACCGGATCTGGACGGCACGGCCATTCACCAACGCCCAGGGGGAAAAATGCCTGAAGCTCACCTACATTTCCCCCGACGGAGAAGAAGGATACCCGGGAACCGTCACTCTATCGGTCACTTATACATTGACCGACGACAATTCCCTGAGGATCTCGTACAGAGCCACAACGGATGCTCCAACCGTCCTGAACCCGACGAACCACAGCTACTTCAATTTGCATGGAACCAGTGCCAGTTCCACCAACTCGCACTTGCTTACTATCCACGGCAGCCGGTATACCCCCACAGACAGCCAGGCTATTCCCACGGGTGAACTGGCCGGAGTAGACAAGACACCCTTCGATTTTCGCAAGCCGGCCCCCATCGGCAAGCGAATCAACTCCCCCAACCGGGATTTGAAATTCGGCAAAGGATACGACCACAATTGGGTTCTTGACCGTCCTGAGAACGCCAAACCCGGCGAACTCATCGAAGCGGCCGAACTCTATGAACCCTCAACCGGCATTGTCATGGATATCCTGACAGACCAGCCGGGGTTACAGTTCTATAGTGGCAACTTCATGGATGGCAAGGACATCGGCAAAAGGGGGGACAAGCATAACTTCCGCAGCGGAATCGCTCTCGAATGCCAGAACTTCCCCGATGCGCCAAATCACAAAAACTTTCCGTCTTCCGTCCTGCGCCCCGGACAGGAATATTCCCAGGAATCGGTATACAAATTCAGCGTCCGGTAAGACCGGATACTATTTCATGAGCAAAAAACATCCTGTTTCGGATCATTAACTCCGGAACAGGATGTTTTGCATGGATGTCAATCCATGGGGAAACAAGAACAGGCTTTCCTACCGAATCGCGTTTCCCGTATCGCCGCCGCCTTCCCTGAAACGCAGAAGGCTTGGTTTCAGATCGACGAACAGAGTGGAAGACAGGGAAACGAGGATGTGTTCGTAACGGGAACGGTTGTCTCTGAATTCAATCCAGGATTTTTCCCCGTCTTCTTCCAATTCATACCCTTTGGCAGCCAATCTTTGGCAAAGGGCATCATAGCAATCCTTTTGCAAGCATTCGGATGGTGCCGGTCCATGGTGCATCTGGAGTAATTCCGCCGTCATTTCCAGAGATTTGATGCCTTCAGTGAGGCAGATTTCCGCTTCGATCCTTCCCTGTCCCTTTAAAGTAGTCGCTGCCAGATTGGCTGCATCCAGCATGGTAAAAACGGAAACGACCCACGATTGCCCCAGATGAGAAGAAGGAGTGAAAACGAGAATGAGGGATTCCGAATGCGTATCACCGATGGTACGAAGGAAATCTTCCCACTTGTTCCATACCTCCCCGAGACTGTCCTTCAACCCGGCTGTGGCGGCCCACTCATAAAAGGCCCCGCAATCCGGTGAGGAATGGGTACGAGCATACAAATGAGCACTCATTTCTTCCCGTTGTTGAACGATACTCTGATAACCGGGGATAAACGTGAGCAGGAAGACGATAATGCCAAGTCCGACTCCTCCTTCAAGGATTGCCAGGAATTGCCCCATCGAAGTAGGAGGAGTAGAGAATCCCAACGTACTGAGAGCGGACCCGCTGGAAATAAGAGAACGCCACCAAGTCGTTTCCGAATCCGTAACCCAGTAAATCAGGGCAAAACCAAACATCGTAATAAAAAAATAGGTGGCGATGCAGGCAAACAAAAACACCGGACCAAACCAATACAGGCATTTCTGCCTTTTTTCGGGGGACATTTTCCTGACATTCAAAACGACGAAACAGCCGTACTCGATTCGTAAGAGCGTGCGAGTCACAATTTCACTGGAAGGCAAATTGATCAAGGCGGTTTTACATGCGGACCGAACGACCATCAGGATCATCCATATTCCCAGTGCACAGACTAAGGTTTGAGTTATCCAGTTCATAGCTTGATTGATAAAAGTTCCGGTTTTCTACTGCCATAACCCTTGAAGTCACTCTCAAAGGACACAGCACAGATCATCAAGTAACTGAGCGGAGCACCGGATTTTCCTGTAATGCAACAGCTTGAAGTTAATACATCGCAATCAGCAAATTCGTTGAGCAAAACCGATAAATAAAGACCATAATGACGTCATTCCGTTTTTGAGGAACGTTGATACCCAATATTTTGGAATCACAAAACTCATTGACCAACACCAGACAAACAAAAATACCAGGATTGGCCTATAGACATCATTCGCCAGCGATACCGGTAATCTCAGAGGTCCCTTCCACACACGAAAGTAATCCATATGTTCGCAAATTCACGCATGACAGAAATCATTGATCAGATCCATTCTAATCCCTACGTATGTAGGAAACGCAGTAACACACTCTTTCGTCTTGTGAGATACGAGACAAAAGATATGATACAGAAAATCCAAATTACAGAATAGTCCGGTATCCCCATTGCACAACAACATATGGTCACAACCCGAACCTCCAGGTCGTCCCACGACTGTTCTCTTCCAGCCTCTGCACCATTTGATAGGTAAACTCCCAAAAAACAAGATAATGGAAAAACCATTTAATCATCACATCCTCCAAAAGACGGCCCTGCTTGGATGCAGTCTGTCTTTCCTTCTGTCCGGCACTGCTCCGGCAGCTTCTGCGTCGGCCTCGGCAAGTGCTACCGTAAATGCTGCCAAAGACTCCCTGCAGTATGAAACCGTTACGGATGCGCACCAGATCAATCCGACAACTGTCGAAATCCTTCTTGGGAAGGATCACCGCATGACTCTCGATTTCTACGGTGACAACATCTTCCGTATCTTCCGCGACGACAATGGAGGAATCATCCGTGACCCTCAAGCCAAACCCGAGGCAAAAATCCTCGTTGATAATCCCCGCCGCCCGGTATCGAAACTTGATATCGATAAAGACGGAGATCTGGTCAAAATTACCACGGGAAAAATCCGCATCGAGATCGACAAGAAGACATCTCTGATGAAGGTGATCAACCTGAAGGACAATTCTGTAGCCTTCGAACAGATCGCTCCCGTCGTGTTGGAAAAGCATAAAGCGGAACTGACTCTGAAAACCAGTCCGGACGAATACTTCTACGGCGGAGGCGTGCAGAACGGACGCTTTTCTCACAAAGGCAAGGTGATTTCTATCGAAAACCAGAACAGCTGGACGGATGGCGGCGTTGCTTCCCCCGCTCCTTTCTACTGGTCCACCAACGGTTATGGCCTTCTGTGGCATACTTTCAAAAAAGGCGCATATGACTTTGGTTCCAAAGACAAGTCTGTTGTCAATCTGCACCATGAGGACGGCTATCTGGATGTTTTCTTCATGATCAATGACGGCGCAACTCCCCTCCTCAATGACTTCTACCAACTCACCGGCAATCCGGTCTTGCTGCCGAAGTTCGCCTTTTACCAAGGCCACCTGAACGCCTATAACCGCGATTTCTGGAAAGAAGACGAAAAAGGTATCCTGTTCGAAGACGGCAAGCGCTACAAAGAAAGCCAGAAGGACAACGGAGGAATCAAGGAATCCCTGAATGGGGAGAAGGATAACTATCAATTCTCCGCGCGCGCCGTCATCGACCGCTACAAGAATCACGATATGCCTCTGGGCTGGATCCTTCCCAATGACGGATACGGTGCCGGCTACGGCCAGACGGAAACCCTTGACGGCAACATTCAGAATCTGAAAGACCTTGCCGGCTATGCCAAAAAACATGGTGTGGAAATCGGCCTGTGGACCCAGTCCGACTTGCATCCGAAACCGGAAATCAGCGCCCTGCTCCAACGCGATATTGTCAAAGAAGTCCGCGACGCCGGCGTTCGTGTGCTGAAAACGGACGTTGCCTGGGTAGGTGCCGGTTATTCATTCGGACTCAACGGCATTACCGATGTTGCGCAGATTATGACTTACTACGGCAACAACAGCCGTCCCTTCATCATTTCCCTGGACGGCTGGGCCGGTACCCAGCGTTATGCCGGCATCTGGTCAGGTGACCAGACAGGCGGCGCTTGGGAATACATCCGCTTCCATATCCCCACCTACATTGGATCCGGCCTGTCAGGCCAGCCCAACATCGGATCCGACATGGATGGCATCTTCGGAGGCAAGAACCTCGTGGTCAATACCCGGGACTTCCAATGGAAAACCTTCACCCCTCTGGAACTCAACATGGACGGTTGGGGGGCCAATGAAAAATATCCCCATGCCCTGGGCGAACCGGCAACTTCCATCAACCGCTGGTACCTGAAACTTAAATCGGAACTCATCCCGTACACCTATAGCATCGCTAAGGAAGCCGTCACCGGCCAGCCGATAATCCGAGCCATGTTCCTGGAGGAAGCCAACCCCTATACCCTCGGCAAGGCAACCCAGTACCAGTTCCTTTATGGCCCATATTTCCTGATTGCCCCCATCTACAAGGAAACAAAAACAGACAAGGATGGCAACGATATCCGCAACGGCATCTATATGCCGCAAGGACAGTGGGTCGACTACTTCACCGGAGATCTATATGCCGGCGGTAAAATCTACAACGAAATCGACGCACCTATCTGGAAATTGCCTGTTTTCGTGAAAAACGGAGCCATCATCCCAATGGCCAACCCGAATAACAACATCGCAGAAATCAACCCGAATATCCGTATCTACGAACTTTATCCCTACGGACATACCAAGTTCACCACATACGACGACGACGGTACAACGGAAGCATACAAAGCCGGCAAAGGGGTCAAGACTCTGATCGAATCCAATGCCGACGGTAAGGGTAATGCCGTTATCACTATTCATCCGTCAGTCGGGGACTTCAAGGGATTCGTCAAAAACAAAGCCACGGAATTCCGCATCAATGTCACTGAAAAACCCAGCAAGGTTTCCGCCAGCATCGGCAAGGATGCCGTACAGCTGGAAGAAGCAAAATCCCTCGGTGACTTCAACACCCGGGACAATGTCTTCTTCTACGATGCCGCCCCGAACCTGAACAGGTTTGCCACCAAAGACAGCGAATTCGCCAAAACGGTTGTTACTAAGAACCCTCAGCTTCTGGTAAAACTGGCCCCTTCCGACATCACCGCCAACCCGACGGTCCTCACCGTGGAAGGTTTTCGTTTCTCTCCGTCCGATAAGCGTCTCATCACATCGGGCAAATTGACTGCCCCTGCCAACGCACAAGTGAAGGAAGAGGCCCGCGAACCTTACTCTCTGACTCCGTCCTGGGAGCCCGTTGCCAATGCGGATTACTATGAAATCCAGTTCGACGGCATGATTTATTCCACTATCAAAGGCACGGAATTCCTGTTTGAAGACCTAGTCCCCGAAACGTCGTATTCCTTCGATGTACGTGCCGTCAACAAGGACGGATACTCCGACTGGGCCACAACCAAGGCCACAACCAAGGCCAACCCGCTCGAATTCGCTATCCCGGGCATCGTCGGTGAAGCCTCTGTACCCAGCCAGGGCAACTCGCTCGACAAACTGTTCGATTTCAAGGAAAAGGACGGTTGGCATACCAAGCACAGCCAGGAAGCTGTTCCGTTCGATCTCATCATGGATCTCAAGACGATCAACAAGCTCGACAAGTTCCACTACATCCCACGCGAAGACGCCGGCAACGGAACATTCCTCAAGGGTTCCGTCGCTTACAGCATGGACAAGGACAAGTGGGTCGAAGCCGGCACGTTTGAATGGCCCAAGGACAAAGAAGTGAAGACCTTCACGTTCAAAGACGCTCCCGCCGCTCGCTATATCAAGATCAACGTTACCGAAGGCGTCGGCAAATACGGTTCCGGCCAGGAAATCTATGTCTTCAAGGTGCCCGGTACGGAAAGCTACCTGCCTGGCGACATCAACAACGACGGCAAGATTGATAGAAACGACCTCACCTCGTACACCAACTACACGGGACTGAGGAAGGGAGATTCCGACTTCGAAGGTTACATCAGTAACGGCGATATCAATAAGAACGGTCTCATTGATGCCTACGATATTTCCGTCGTCGCCACTCAATTGAACGACGACGATGAAGACGAAGCTGTCGAAGAAGAAGACCAAGCCGCTGAAGAAGCCAAGAAAGACGACGAGAAGAAGGAAGAGAAGAAAGACGGCGATGAAAAGACAGAAGAAAAGAAAGTCGATCAGCTGGACGGTAAACTTGTGATCAGTACTCCCAAGAAGGACTACTCCCAGGGAGAGATCATTGAAATTACCGTCAAGGGAGACAACCTTAATCTTGTCAACGCACTGAGTTTCGCCCTCCCCTACAATCCGGCAGATTATGAATTTGTCGGCGTTGAACCCAAGAACATCCAGAAAATGGAAAACCTGACGAACGACAGGTTGCATACGAACGGAACCAAAGCCCTGTATCCCACCTTTGTCAACATCGGGGACAAAAAGACTCTACAGGGTTCCGAGGACCTCTTCGTCCTGAAGTTTAAAGCCAAACGCGACCTCAAGTTCGACTTGAAACCCATTGATGGCATGCTGGTTGACAGGAAGCTGAATTCCAAGAAATTCTAAGGTCGCCCGACTTGATTTCATTCACACCCTGCTTCGGTTGCTCATACGCCGCCGGAGCAGGGTGTTTTTCGAACTCCGGATACAAAACTCGCCCTGCTACGGGCTGCCGCAATGGATTCAATCCATCGGCTACATGCTTCCGCTGACTTATTTCAACCGTTCTGTCCGGGGAGTTCTTCTCAAAGGCAACGATTGGGTAGAATTGTGGCCGTCTTTATGGCCCGTAGCCGTGTTCGGCCTGATCGTCATGTGCTTCTCCGTCCGCTTTTTCCGCAGAACTCTTGATTGACAGTACTGCAATGCTGAAGGAGGAAAAGAGTCTTCTATGGTACCTTTTGCCGATATCATAAAGCCATGTACCCGCTCAAAGGTACATGGCTTCGGCATGGAAGAAGTGTTATGTAGGGTCAGAGAAGTTCTCCATATTTCCTGATGATCATGGCATTAACCACGACCATGTAGAGCAGGATAGTAATTGCAAGCCAGAAATAATAACTGGCAGGCAATGCCGTCAAGTCCAGCTCCCGCCCGAGAGCCGTTAATGGAAGAATGGTTCCGAAGGCAATTCCAAGGCACGTTACCAAACAAACGGGTAATGGGGCACGGCTTTGGATAAAAGGTAACTTAGGAGTTCGGATCATGTGAATAACCAAGGTCTGAGACCAGAGGGACTCGACAAACCAACCGGTATGGAACAGAGCGATAAACAGAGCCCGGTCAATACTCGCTTCATGCCATCCTCCGCCGCATACCGAAGGACATACGACAAAGAACATCAACAGGTATGTAGTAATATCGAAGATAGAGCTCGTCGGACCAATCATGAGCATGAACTTCCCGATTGAGCCGGCATCCCATTTGCGAGGCTTGCCCAAGTATTCTGGATCGACATTATCCCAGGGGATTGAAATGCACGACAAATCGTAGATCAGGTTCAACACCAGCAGTTGCAAAGGTAATACCGTCTCCCATGAACCCGACCGTATGCCCTCTCCTGCGAAGGGCTGCGACAATACGGGCCTTCTGGGAAGGGGAAAGCTTGGCAAAGATATTGTGGATATGGGCAACCTCCTCAAGTCTCCGGTCACTCATTTGATCAATCTCCTCCCCTAGAATTGCATCTCTGTCCTTCATTCCCACCTTCCGGCAAATACAGGTCGTGACAGCGTCATTATCACCTGTAAGCACCTTGACGGTGACTCCGTGCTCTCCAAGAGTACGGATAGCCGTCTCGGCTGAATCCTTGGGAGGATCAAGGAAAGCCAAGAACCCGATCAACACCATATCCCGTTCGTCATTGACGGAAAAAGCTATCTCATCCGTCTTCACATTTCTTTGGGAAACAGCAATAACGCGCATGCCGTCAACGTTAAGACTATGGGTAATCCTCAGGATTTTCTTGCGGAGTTCCTTTGTCAGAGGTTCCACTTTGCCGTCGTATTCTGTATGGGATGATATCCTGATCATCTCTTCGACCGCACCTTTGGTCACAATCTGGGTTTTGCCCATATTGTCACGAACAATGACACTCATCCTGCGCCGATTGAAATCGAAGGGGATTTCATCAATTTTGTCAAACCTGGTACATAGATCCCTAATGTCGGAATCTCCGGCATGTTCGAGGATAGCGACGTCCATCAGGTTTTTGAGACCGGTCTGGTAATAGCTATTGATAAAGGCATATCTCAGAACACGTTCGTCCTCTTCTCCATGCGTATTGAGATGATATTCCAGAAGGACTTTGTTTTACGTAATGGTTCCTGTCTTGTCGGTACAGAGAATATCCATCGCTCCGAAATTCTGGATGGAATGGAGTGATTTGACGATGGTTTTCCTGCGAGACATATTAACAGCACCCTTCGCAAGTGAAATCGTCACGATCATCGGTAACATTTCGGGAGTCAGCCCCACTGCTACCGACAAACCGAAAAGCAGGGATTCGAGCCAGTCTCCTTTACTGATCCCGTTGATAAAAAAGACGACGAGAACCATGCACAACATGAAGCGGATCAAAATCCACGATACAGAATTGACGCCTTTTTCAAAACTCGTTTTGACCTTGGGTTTGACAAGTTCCTTAGCCATGACACCAAAAATGGTGCGCTCTCCCGTTGCTACAACAACACCTACCGCCGTACCGCTGATAACGTTGCTCCCCAAAAAGGCGAGATTACTGCACGATAGAGGATTTTAACGCGTTCGGATACAGGTTCAAATACTTTTTCCTGAGGTTCGTTTTCTCCAGTGAGCGAGGCTTGGTTGACAAACAAATCTTTGGATTGGATGATACGAATGTCGGCAGGAACCATATCGCCGGCAGCGAGATGGACGATATCACCGCAAACAATGTCCTCGACGGGGATTTCCTGTTTACCTGAAGACTGGCGTTCAACAAGAACTGTTGTCTGGACCATATCCTGAAGCCGGGCAGCCGCTTGATCCGATCGGTATTCCTGAAAAAAACGGAGCAAGCCGCTCAATGTCACCATCGTCACAATAATAACAACCGCCGTCAGGTCACGATCTTCCGGAGCAACGGCAACATAGTCGGTCCACAACGACACACAGGCCAGAATCAGCAAAACAATCGTAAATGGATTGATAAAAGCCACAACCAACTTGTGAACAATGGAAACCTGCTTTTCATAACTGGTCGTATTGTCGCCTTCAACGGAACGAATGAGTTCAACTTGTTCATCATTCAATCCTGACAGCGTTGTATTCAGTTCACGCATGAGGGAATCCACAGGCAAACGGGCTGCGGAAATAAGAGTGTTACCGATATTTCCGGAAGATCCGGGAAGTTGACGAAATCTTTTTTGCTTATTGGCAATCATAGTAAGAATAGGGGGGGAATCGGTATGCGTAGGCATACCTGTGCTACAGGGAAACAAAAGAAGTTTTCAAACCGTCACAAGCCATCGCTTCACCGGACACCGGAAAGCAGGCAAACGAAAGGATACGCCAAAACGTAAACTCGCAAGGCAGATCAGAAAACAAAGACGTTACGGAGAAAATATTCCGCAACCGATAATCCTAACAAAATAATGTCTTACCGACTAGGCGGAGGAAACCCTCTCCTGGAATAATCGCGGACAACCCCCGATAATAAATTCAAAATACACCGTTTTATTTCCGGTATGGAAACAATCGGCATGTAACAGACGGTGTCCCGTTCGACCGTTTTGCATCGCTGTCCGGCAACGATTTGATTGTGTAATATATTCATGTCCTTACCTGAGACGGGTAAGCTGCTTGCTGAAAAAGCAGCTGTTTTAGGGATTGACATATACTCCGAAAGAAAACGCAACCAGGTTCCATAATCGGTCGGAGTCCGACGCTCCTGTTAGCCGGATAAGCTACAGGACGGAGTAAACTAATGTCTTTTAGATAATAAATCAAGTCTAATAGATCAACAAAATTTTCATCTCAAACAATACATTATGAATAAGTTGTCAAAATTTTGAAACAATCAGAACAAAACATGGAATTTTAAACAATAAAATCATTCTACAACTAAAACGAAGAGTTCAAATACTACGGCAACAAATTCTATAGCACATCCTCTCAATGAAATATCGAGATAAATCTCCAGGATGCAATACTCTTGGTACCATAACAGATCAAAGAACATGCAAATATGTCTTCATCATCCCATCATGGTATTACTTTTAGTCTGTTGTTCAGTTAATCTTCTCGCCGAATAGTTTGCCCTGTTGGGTTATTACAGAGGAAAACGGTTTTTCCACTGTTTTTATTGTTCCCTCCGCGACTTCAAATAAGAAAAACGCCTCGAAATACTTGATTACGAGGCGTTTATGAAGATGGTACGCGGTACTGGTTTCGAACCAGTGAATCCAACCCTTGTTGTTTGAGAGTGTTCGCACATGTTTAACTTTATTCATAAATCAATATGTTATGAAAAATGTGAACATGCGCGAATTCTCCTGTACAAGCACGAAAGGTGCTAGTATAGGTGCTAGTAGTTTATGGCGTATTTGCGTAGAAGATCAGGCTCTAAATACTGGTTCGCTCAGTGGAACGACCCCGTATCCGGAAAGAAAATTACCCGGTCAACCAAGGTAGAGGCCAAAAGCGGCAATCGCCGGAAGGCCCAGGATATAGCCGACGAGTTCGAAGAAGAGACAAAAAAGATCCGTACGGAAATTCAAGTCAGAAAGGTGCTGAATGACCTTCATACCCGAATCACGGGGAATAATGTAGTGGTGAAAACCGTGCGGGAAGTTTTCGACGAATGGATCGATAACCAGTCCGGGGGAATCAGCCGCAATTCGCTTCTTGCTTATCGGGGAAGTATTGAAGCATTCCTGTCCTGGTTCGGAGAACGCTCTGATCAAGAGATCAACCTTGTCACGCAAAAAGATATTGTCGACTTCCGCAACGCTACAGAAAAACAGCGTTCCGGGGCAACGGTCAACAAACACCTGAAATTGCTTCGGCGGATTTTTGCAGACGCCAAGAAGAAAGCCTACATCAGCATCGACCCGACGGATGGAGTTAACATCGTCAAACGTCGTAGACAGGAAAGCGGCAGGCAGGCATTTTCTGCGGAAGAATTACAGCGAATAGTGGATCTGGCAGACCCGGAGTGGAAAAGCATGATTCGTTTTGCCTTGTATACGGGCGGTCAACGTCTCGGCGACATTGCCCTGCTGAAATGGGCCAATATCGACCTTCAGGAACAGGTGATCCATTTCCAGACCAAAAAGACAGGCCGACAGATTGTCATCCCCATCATTCCCCCTCTGCTCAAGCACATCAACAGTCTGACGCCTCCCGCATCGGAGAATACCTTTGTACACCCCCGTGCCGCCGCTTCTTTTGAAGCCCAGGGTTCGCCTCGCCTATCGAGCGAGTTTGGTAAAATTCTGTACCAAGCTGGCTTGAGGGATACCCATCCTCAAGCATCCCGCAAGGCATCAGACCCGAACTTCAAATCCGGTCGCAGAAAAATATCGGTTTTATCTTTCCACTCCCTGCGGGCGACTGCCGCCACAATGCTTCACGCCGCAAACGTACCCCCGGCCATGGTTCAGGACATTGTTGGGCATGACTCTGCCGAAGTTCATAGCCGGTACGTCAAACTGGGCAGGGATAATGTACGAAGAGCCTTGGGTAACTTGCCTGAACTCTAAGTTTTCGAATTCTTAATCTTACCATAGGGGATTATTCGGAATCCGGGATATAATGTTTCTGGTGTTAATACAGAAAGGAGTATTCCGAATGGTTCAAAATGTGAGGGGATCGTCTCTATTCAGAAACCTATCAGCAGGTACAAGGCTTTTTATGTGCTGAATCAATATGAGTTTTTACTATTTTAATCATTGGAGCGAATGTTTTTGTAATTTCCTGCATTCCTCTCATTCGGGGAATCAATCTATTCCATTAGTCTTAGAACTATCGTGTATCTCTGAAAATCCTCCTCTCTCCGTGCCATATATCCATGAAGAAGAAGCTTCTCTGCTTTCTGCCTGAGAAACCAATAATCAATGAACATGAATACTCGTTGCATTCACACGCAAAATTTATCGCAACCGTGACAACAATTCGCTGTCCACTCCGTGTTTTGGGGATAATGGCCATCACCACGCTTATCATCTACCGAAGCTTTCTCATATCAGTCCAAGGCCTTTTCCCATGCAAACCAATCATCAGAAGTTTACGGAACTCTTCACATGGTTGAGCCGCCGTGTCTAATGGCAGGTATAGAACAGGCATAACAGATAGTCTCTCTCATGTACCTGCATATCAAGTCATAGTATCCTGATTACATGCTGCCTAAAAAGGAAATGACGGAGTTTTTCAGCTCGATCCAAAACAAACTACACTAAGCTATTACTAGATACAGTTCCACTGGGCTAATGATAATGCGCTTCAATGGTGAGGTTCCCTACAGTCCTATTTGAACTTGTTCAGGGGAACTCCCGATGATAGAAAATATCATGGATCAGCGTGGTCAGGCTAAGAGTTCAGAAATAGCTCCCTCTCCTCATTTTACGGAAGCGATGAAAAGATATGCTCGGCGAGTGTTTGGGATATACAACCCAGTAACTGGGCAAAGAGATCAGTACTATAGGATAAGTAATTTTCTTAATGTTAGCAGATCTTGTTCTTCTTTTAATCCTAGCCAGAATCGTAGGAACAAAAGACAGGTCATAAAGATCGGCAGAACTTTTTTTGTTCATTCTTACCCCAGAACATTGCCGATTCTAAATCATAACTATTCAAATCAAGAGGCATATTTGAAATTTTCATTTATTGAAAATAACGATAAATTTAGATTGCATTCTGCTGATTTTTTTGTCCATTTTCCTAAAAAAAGCGTTCCTATCAACGAAATAAGTGTTTCTGAAGAAAGAAAAAAATGGAGAGAACTTGGAATTATACAAAACAATAATATATTAAATCCTGGTTTTGCTAGATATGTTATTACTCATCCAGATTCCTTCGGTTTTCGTTCAGTTGGCCAAATAATAGATGAATATATTCAAGAAAAGTCTCCTTTATACAAGGCATTCGAACAAAAATATGAAGATTATCTAGGAGATTTTGTTGATTCTGTTTTTGAGGAAATTAGTTGCTTGGATTATGGGACTTTTATTATGACTCTGAATTCTGATGAAATGGAGTTTAATATTAATCAGGGATGGCGAGAAATTAAACATGAAGATATTGTTAATATTTTTGAAGAATATGGAGAAGTAGAAGATATTCCTTATCTTTCGTATAAAGGGTCACTTGATATTCCTTATCCGAAAAATTTTAAGCAATTCATAATTAATTTTATATTTATTTTAATTATAGTTAAATCCAAGGATATTGAAGATGTAGACCCAATAAAAATTATTAATCAATCTATTCCCGGAAGAAAGGAAACGGCTCAAATCCTAGAATATTTTTTATCTTTGAAGGATGGATCCCATATAGATAAATCGAAGAAGAAGACTGATGCTTTTCGGACTGCTGCCCGAATTGTCTCTGATCAAATCTCTGTGGAGTTCCCTTCCAAGAATGAAAAAATGTTTGAAAGTACGGAGTCAGTCCTGCTGTCGAGGATTAGTTCCCATCTGAATTCTCTTAAGATTGGATTTATTTAAATTCTATGTTATTCCATTTATTGTAAATAACATAACAACTTCATTATGGATACGTATGGATGATGGATATGTTGTTTTTCGGTAAAGTTACGACCGCTCAAATGAGCGATTGAAATGAAAAACGAAAAAAACAAATCCAATGAGTCATTGACGAGTCCATCCTCTATTTCTATTCAGAATAGGGAATGGTGGACAGTCAATGAGACACTGAAACAAGGATGGTTTGGCAGAACGACCCTGTACAAACTCCTGAATAACGGCAGCATCAAATCCAGGTTGATTCGTTCGGATCAGTACGCCATTACAGGAAAGAGATTGATTCACGCTCCTTCCGTTCTGGCATTCATTGAACGATCGGAGGGCATGGATGCACATAAAGCCGATTTTGATAATACGAACCTCCATGAACAAGGAGACCGCTAATTCATGGATAAAGATACTTTAGCGTATCTCAAACGAGATCGTGAAGCTTTGGAACGCGTATTGTTATACTACAGCCGCGGAGGTGAAGAGCTTAAGATATGGTTCGAAAATCGGAAGAATTCCGTTCCTTGTCCTTTTCATGTGGATAACAATCCCTCTCTGTCGATCTATCAGAAAGAAGGAATCTGGAGATGGAAGTGCCATCGATGCGACATTGGCGGCACTCTTGTAGATGCCGTCCGTCATGGTTCTCCAAACTGTATGTCTTTCTCTGACTGGTTGGAGGAACTGGAACTCATCCTGAAACCTTCAATGCGTGTCTACAATGAATTTCCCTTCAAGGGAGATAGAAAGAACGAGTGTATTTCGGAAGAAGGTATTTGTCATCCTCCCTTTTTGGGCGATGAAGAGACTGAAAAAGCAATTCGGTATAATGATCGGTTGCTGAACTCTTCTGACAACATCCAAAAGTTAGCCGACACATTCGGCTTGTCTCCGGAAATCATTCGTTTGCACGCCAGTGAAGAGGAACGGGGATTGCTGGGCATAAGTCCGGCCGGGGAGGCTGTCTACTTGTATACGTTCATCATATCCGAGGTAGAACAAGAGCTCTTAGGTATCAAGATCCGTACAGGGAAAAAGCCTCGCAGATTCTATTTCGAATGCGGTAAGCCTTTTCTCTGGGGGTATCATGCTCTTTTAGATAAGGAAAAAGTGATTCTTACTGAATCGGAAAGCGATTTGTTGGCCATAGATGATGTACTGCTGAGCTGGGATGAGGAGAAATGTGGAGAGCGTCCAGGATTGGCCGCTGTTCCTGGCTCCGGAAATTTCAAGTCTGTATGGGCTCCCATGTTTCAGGGGAAACGGGTGGTGATCGCATTTGATGGAGATGAGGCAGGTCTCAATGGTGCGGGAAAAATTCGCACCTTGCTCTCTCCTTATGCTGAATACGTAACCTTATGGAACTTGCCTGACGGGATAAAGGATGCCCGTGAATTTATCATCAATAAAGGGAGGCTGGAAATGCGCTCTCTTCTCATGAACACATTTAAAATTTCATATTAAACATGACCTCTATGATTTCAGAAGACGAAATAGACATACCTTATCCTCCTTTTCCTGTGGATATACTTCCCGCAGTTCTCAAGGAAACTGTCTCGAATATATGTGAAAAAACAAATATTCCCGGGGCTATTATTGCCTATCAATGCCTGGGGATTCTTTCCGGTGTTGTTGGTAACAGCATTCAAAGCAAGCTGGGCTCATTGCCCATCTATCCCAATTTGTTTATCATTGGAGTAGAATACTCTGGGATTGGAAAAACGAAATCAGCCAGCATCCTCTGCCGAGGCCTTCGTCAAGCTCTATCTCCATGGATAGACGAGTCGAATGCGAAAAGGATAAAGGCGGAGATGGAATGGGAAGAATTGAATAAATTGTACAAAAAACAATTCCGGGAAAATGAACAAAAATCGGACTCTCAGGAACCTGGGCATGATCTTCAGCAACTTGCCAATAGGATCACTATTTTACAGAGGCAGAAGAATATCCGAGGAGATATCATTATTTCCGATATCACTCCCGAAAAAATGGCTTCAGCCATGGAGGGAATGCCTGACCATGCCTTGCTTTCCTTTTCTTCTGATGCCAGACAACAAATCGAATCATTGCTTAATGGGTATGGGAATAACAAGTCTTCCACAGAGGGGACATACCTGCAGTTCTTTAGTCATGAATCGTTTTCTCAAGAACGAAAAACAACACAGTCCGTCTCTATTAATGAACCATGTTTGGCTCTTCAATGGAACATCCAAATGGACAAATTCGATAAATTGACTTCCAATGAGGTTATGCGGGAATCCGGGTTTGTCGGACGGACTCTTTTCGCTTCCAGCGGAGTAAGGAAAACGGAATGGCAGAGTTTCTTGTCTGAGAATTCGATCAATGTTGAAGGTTGGGACAAACTCATGTTTGATTTGATCCAGCTGAGACGGAATTTAGTCGGGAATTTACAAGAACCGAGCAGAATTCAAATCATAGTTCAAGATCCACGTGGCTTTGATCAGGTACTGTCCGATTTTCATGTAAATCTGCCCTCCTTCCATTTGGACAAGGAACATGAAAATCGTCAGATCGAAATACTCTTAAGGCTATCCTTGGTGTTGGCCATTGCCGATCAATGCCAGCTTCTTAGAGACTCGCCAGAGAGGATTTGTCTTCAAGAAAATCATTTGCGACAAGGAATAATAATTCTCGATTGGTTCAATCAATGCAGACTAAGGCTCATGTCTTCAGGAAGGTTCAATTCCCTTTGGAACATTCTTCTGAAAATTTTCATTGCTATGAAAAAGGAGAGAAATTCTGATCATGATAAATCCTACACCTGCACTAGCGGACGATTGACTCGCCATCGTACCGTTGGATCATTGGATGAATTAAAAGAGGTAGCAGAAACATTTCCCCAGTGGATCACCCTGACAGAAACAGAACGGCAGGATTCCTTGAAAGTAACGTGGATAGGAGGAAATCCCAGGTAATGATTACAGGCAATTCCGGTATTCAGGCAGTCTCTTATAATCATAGTTTAAAGGAGGTGACAGGAGTGGGCGTCTACGGCAATTGGAAGTATTAACCTGTTATATGAAGATGGACGGAACATGTATCCGTCATTTCCCGGCCTCTGCATGCAATGCGTGCGGAGGCCTTTTCATCATTAACCATTAATAATATCAAGTCATCATGGCTATCAAACTCATCGCCAACTACAGCAAGCGCCTCGGCCTGCCGGGGTATTCCTCCCATCAGTTTGAAGTCTCCATCGAAACGGAGATCGGAAACACGTCAGAACTCGATTTTGCCGCAGAACGCCTCTACAGCTCACTCCAGTCCGCTGTGGATGCCCAGATCCAGCAGGTCGGATTTGTCCCCGATGCTTCTTATGGTTCGGGAAGTGTATCCGGCACGCCGCTTCCTGCCATGCGCCAGGTTCCACGGCTGCCTGTACAGCCATCTTCGAATCCCCGGACATCTCATTCCGGAGAACCGGCATGGAGCTGTTCGGAAAAACAGAGGCAGGTTATTCTATCGCTGGCACGTAAAAACGGGATCAACGATTCCGCACTTCATGATCTGGCCGTACTCTGCTTCGGCAAGGGAGTCCCACAGTTGAACAAGCTGGAAGCTTCTACCCTGATCAAAGAACTGATGGAAACATCCGGAGGAACGTCCCGAAAGAATTCCTCCACCGGAAACTATGCCCGGCACCAGGCGGAAGCTGTAGCTGGAATACGGTAACATCCATGTGTCCCCTTTGCCGGAGCCTTTCCATGGAGGGCTCCGGCAAAGGGCTTTTTTATCTGCTGTATCCCAAGCTTCCAGAGCCAGGAAACACCCGAAGGTTGATTATCGAAACACTTCTTCGCAAAGCAGACATTTGCTCGATTCCAGATATATTTCATTCATGAAAATCACATCATATTGTGATTTTACAAGAAAACAGAGTGGACAGAACATACGAAACATGATATTTCACATTGTATTGTGAATTTGGGTGATATCGGAACATACATTCGAGAACGACGCCGGGCGCTGGGCATTACTCTGAAGGATTTGGCCGAACTTTCCGGCATAGGAATCAATACGCTCAATAAAATCGAACTTGGACAGGCCAATCCAACGTTCAGAATCCTGATGGAGCTGTTCGAAGTACTTGGACTGGAAATGTCGCTGAACCCCAAAAGAACCGATGTGATGAAAGGACCTGAATCATGAGAAAAGCCCTTGTGTTATTGAGGAATATCCCTGCCGGGACATTGACGGAGGAATCCCCTTCCAGCTATGTATTCCGGTATCTGGAATCCTACCTGTTGCAGAAAGAACTTCCTCCCGTCAGCCTGACAATGCCGAAAACTTCCGAAGAGTATCGTTCCTCTCATCTATTCCCCGTTTTCTTCAACATGCTCTCGGAAGGCGTCAACAAGGAAATCCAGTGTCGTCATTTCCATCTGGATGAAAAGGATCATTTCGGCTTGCTCCTTGCGACAGGTCATGACGACACGATTGGAGCATTAACGGTACAGCCTTATACCCACGATGAACATTGACCGCTGTCCCTCAACGCTGGTTCCCGGATTCGCCTCCTACAGCCCGGCCGGATTGCGGAAGCTGTTCGACGGTAAAAAAGTGTCTCCAATTCTTCCCTATGACGCCCCCGGCCTTCATGGCGAACCGCAAGAGTTTCTGGAAAACCGAGAGCACATTTCCATCTCAGGGGTTCAGGAAAAATTCTCTGTTCTTGTTGACCGGGGAACAATCCGTCTGACCAAGTCGGGAGAACAGGGAACGCATCTTCTGAAACCCATCTTATCACGCCTTGCCCGAGCTTTCGACATGCCGGCCAACGAACACGTGACCATGCAAATTGCCGCTCAGATATTCGGCATTTCAACGGCTCCCAACGGACTATGCTTTTTCCGGACCGGAGAACCGGCCTATATCACCAGGCGATTTGACATCACTCAGGAAGGCGGCAAACTCCGCAAGGAAGACTTCGCCTCACTGGCCGGGAAAACATCCGCCCAGGGCGGTTCCAACTTCAAATATGATTACTCCTATCTGGAAATGGGAGAGCTCATCCGCCGTTATGTCCCCGCATGGAGAATTGAAATGGAACGCTTCTTCCGCCTGGTGTTGTTCAATTATCTATTTTCGAACGGCGACGCGCATTTGAAGAATTTCTCCGTACTGGAAACTCCCCAGGGAGATATGACCTTGTCCCCCGCGTACGATCTGCTCAACACAAGCCTGCACATTCAGGACAGCGATTTCGCCCTGTCCGGCGGCTTGTTTCGGGGCGTATCCACGCACACGAATCGCAACCTGTTTGAAGAGTTCGGACGGCAACTGGGGATGCCGGACAAACGCATCAGGACAGTCATCGACAATCTGATGAAATCCAGGGAAGAAGTAGAGACCCTAGTGGAGTGCTCATTCCTTTCCCCTCCGGCCAAACGGGCCTATATGCTTTCCTACAGGACGCGCTACAATACCCTTCGATGAATTACCTGCCATTTCCTTGGCCCCTGTCATGATCTGATGCCAATAGGAGCAAAAGTACACACAAGCAGCCACAAAGTGTGTGCTTTTGATTCAAAACTTTCGATACACAGCAATTCTTGTCGGCTGACCGTTATATAGACCTGAAGGCAGGCATTTAACTTCTGCCTTCATTCCTCGACACCCGTTTCCCCTTTACCGGGAAGCGGGTGTTTTCGTTTCAACCCATATTTCATCATCAATATGAACAATATCATCGCATTGCCTCATCATCCGGCGACAGCCCGGCACATCCTGCCTTTGGAAAATAACAGACAGGCTGTTCTTCCCCAGCAGAGAAACATTATGCCGGAACCGGCAGCGGTTCCGATCACTCCCCCGACCGTATTCCGTAAAGGGCTTCTCCTCCATTGCGGAGCCGAAGTCGTCGACAGGGGAACGCTGTCCCGTGTGGAAACCCCGTCCTGTACGGAATCGTGGTTCCCGATTCCCCACGACTTTCTCCTGAAGGAAGTGGAATCCCAGCTCGCCGCCCACGGCTTCGGGATCGGGGAAACCACCCATGCCCTCAGCCATGAAGGGAAACGGTATTTTGGCGTCCTCCAAATCCTGCGGCCCGACGACGGCCCCGGCGACTACTCGTGGATTGTCGGCATCCGCAACTCTCACGACAAAACTTTCCCGGCCTCCCTGGTCATGGGAACGCGTGTGTTCATCTGCGACAACCTTGCGTTCAACGGAGAAGTGAAACTCTCCCGGAAACATACGAGGTTCGCCGTGCGGGATCTGCGCTTCATGACCTCCCGGGCTGTCGGACGGCTTGGGGAACAATTCCATCGAGAAGACGAACGGATCGCCGCCTATAAAAGACAGAGACTGACCGACAAGGCCGCTCATGATCTTCTGATCCGGGCGGTCGACTGCCGGGCTATCACGCCGACCGTCCTGCCGGAAGTCATCAGGTACTGGCGGGAGCCGCTTCATGAAGAATTCAGACCCCGTACCGTCTGGAGTCTGTTCAACGCCTTCACGGAGCAGTTCAAGGCCGTCAACCCGCATGTGGCAGCCAAACGGAGCCAGGCTCTGCACGGCCTGTGCGATTCCGTCTGCGGCCTGATCGCCTGAGTGTAATAAAAAAAGACAACAGGAAAGGAAACATCTCATGGATTCATCCTACTCATTGACAGGAGCGCAAGCCGCCGTCCTGATCCTGGCTCAATCCGTATCCGGACAAACGAGCGATGAACTGATCGGCTCCTTCCACTCGGAAGAACGGGGGCGGGTCAGGCAAATCATTCGCCTGCTGGAACGCCGTGGACTGCTCGTCTGCCAAACGGGGGAAGACGATCCCTTCGTCTTCCCCCGCACCTGGCACCCTACCTGGGACGGACGAATAGCCTTGCTGGAATGGGCCTCCTACCTGGGCAATATTCGGCTGGCCGGCAGGAACCCTTCGGCATCAACCTGTTCCCGGACAGTTCCCAAACAGGAAGATCACCATCACCCCTCATCCGTATGCTGACTTTCCTTCTCGTAACCGTCGCCGGCTGGTTCCTGTTCCCGTGGCTGTTCGCCATACTCAAATGGGGAATTGTGCTGGCTTTCGGCTTGATGACGGCAGGACTGCTTTTGTGGTTCTGCCTCTTTTGAAGAGACATCCCTCCAGACACCGGAACCATGTACCACATCGTCAAATACAAGGACACGCGTTACTGGGCAGTACTCCATCACAATGGAAAACTGCTTGCTGTCGTCGTGTACAAAAAAGGCGCCGAGGCCATTGTCCAGGCATTGGAACAAATCCTCATCGACGCCGTTACTCACCCACAGTCGCCATGTCCATGATCAAAATCATCCTGTTCGAACTCACCCGCATCCTGCTGGGCTATGCTTCCGACAAGGTTGGCGAGTTCATCCGGAACAAGCAGAGGAACGAATATCGACCTTCTTCCTTTGACGAGGAAGAAGAGGAATATCCCTGGTCTCAACATCCACCCCGCTGATTCCATGATCCTCGCCCAGCTGCTGCAAGCCATTTACAACCTCATCGCCCAACGATGAGATATGCCTTCCAAGACGACATGCTGTCTGAGGAAGGCGCTCAAGAGGCAGTCGAATCGACTCCTCTTTTTTAGCTATAGCGTCCTATGAGAAATACCATCCCATTGTATTTTACAGGCAGAAACAGGTACAGAACCGGGATTGCTTCTTGCAACTGGAGACATTTTTCATAAACTGTTTTTCATTACGTGGATCATTCTCTCCTTACACAAAAAGATTACCATGGAAGAACGATGGCCTACAGTTGATGACATTTGCAAATATCTCAATGTGAGCAACGAGATATGCCGGGCCAACCGGGTAGGACATCAATGGATGTTCAAGCAAAACTAGGTAGATGAATGGGACTACTCTGGTGGCGCAAAGGACAAGCCGGAAAGGGATGAACAGTAATCAATGGAACGACCAAATAACACAACAGCCCTTGGAACTTATAATACCGCCATCAATGTGATTGGTGGCCTGAAGGATTGTAGTGTCATTTTTAAAGCCATAGATTCTCATTTCAATCAATCTGACTCGTTAAAAGAACTCGTCAATCAACGTAATGAATTTAACCTTCGTACAGAAAAGAGCCGCACAAGGATTGAGCGAGAGGTTCGAAAGGCTTTCCTGCAATTTAAGGGTGAAAAGCATCAGGATCTCGTTCAGGGGATCTTCACCGAGCGTGTGCCCCTGCAGGACAAAGAGCTGGTTCTGTTTTGGCAATTCGCTCTGAACAACAGGTTATTCAGAGAGATCTCCTCTCGTGTTTTTGCCAAGACCTACTACTCAGGCCGCGCCAGCATATCTAAAGACGACATTACCGCGTATCTAAAAGAATTTCTGCGGCAGAATGAATCGCTGGGAATAAGCTGGTCTGAAAATACGATCAACACGCTTTCGACCAAATATTTGAATCTGATGAGCAAGCTCGGATTCCTGAGCCCCGGGAGAGTCAAATCATTCAAGCACATCAGACCGTCCTCGGAAGCGCAGGTGCTCTTCCTCTATTTTGCGAAGTTACTCTCTTCAAATGCCAGTAATATCCTGACAAATGAATTGCTGCCCATTAGCTTTGTTCCGTCGGGAGATGTTCAGGATCGGCTGAAAAAGTTCTCCCTTAAAGGCTTTTTCAATATGAATTTTAACGGTGTCGCTTTGAACATCGAACTAACCCATAGCTATAAAGGAATTTGCGATGCCTTATATAACTGATCATCAGCAGAAATTTACTGATCTGAAGTTTCACATAGCAAACCAAGATCAATTGAGACGTCAGGCGAATGGCGGGAATAGCATTCTGTTTTCATATCCCCCAGACGAAGAACAGCAATACATAGAGAAAGCCAAAGAGCTCTATGTGGACAACGCATCATTTATCGATGTCAGTAAATTGCTGGTTCAGTTTATTGATGAGGATGGCTGGGATTCGTTCAGTGAGTATTACAATGATTTCAAAAATACTCCTCACCTTATTTTTCGATCGGACGATCCCACACCGGATCTTTTTGACCTGATTATCAGTGAAATTGAGAACGCCTGTCGCGACGACAAAATTCCATTTCTCATAAGAACCGGTTGCCTCTTTGGAACAGGGATCGAAAACGTAAACATCATGGAGCATAAGGCCGTCATGAACCTGCCTCATCCTCTGGTGATTTTTTACCCGTCAAAAATTGAGGACGACAACATTTACTTTTTGAACTTCAAACCTGCATCGAAGTATCGCTGCACGTTGGTGAAATAAGGGGCTGTACATGACAAAAATAAACGAAATTCTGACTCTGGATCTTCAGGAAGATATTAAAAATGTAATCGACCTGGAGGATCGCTCTGAACTGGAAATCCAGCAGGAAATTGAATCCTATATCGTGACCGAGGGAATTGGTCGGCACCTATACAATTTCACCAACCAGTTTACCTCTAACATCAAAGAAACGGGCGTCTGGCTGTCCGGCTTTTACGGTTCCGGGAAATCCTATTTCGGCAAGATGCTTGGATACATCATCGACAATCCCACCATCAACGGAACGCCAGCCCGGGAGCGCTTTATTCCAAGGCTGAAAGGCGTTTCAGACGAGAGCCTCATTGAAAACTCCATCCGCAACCTCGAAGCAATTAACAGTAGGGTTGTATTCCTCGACGTGGCCAAGCAAAACACAGACAGAGGACTGGCGTTTACTCTTTTCGCCAACCTTCTGAAAAACCTTGGCTTCCGGGATGACATCTATGGCTACATGGAGTTTGATCTCTTCATTGATGGCAAACTCGATGAATTCAAAGGCAAAGCCAAGTCCCTTGAGGGGCAGGAATGGGATGAGCTGAAGACCAGCAACCGTCTGGTCGCAAGGGTTATGCGAAAGGTGTTCGCTGAGATGGGATACAGTGAAGCCGACTATGCCGATACCCAGAAAGTATACAGTTCCGCCATTGAGGACTTCTCGGCAAGCAAATTTAAAGCTGAACTTGAGAAGTATCTGAAAGCCAGACCGGATGAAACGCTTGTCTTTGTCTTTGACGAAGCCAGCGAAGCGATCAGTCAGAAAAAGTTCACGCTACTCGATCTGGAAGGCATCAGTGAAGCACTTTCGAGCATCAGCAACAAGGTCTGGACCATCGCCATTGCTCAGGAAAAGCTCGATGATGTCATCAATAATGCCAATGTGAATCGCAGCCAGCTGACCAAGGTAACCGACCGTTTCAAGACCAAGGTACATCTTGAATCCACAGAGGTGGATGTCATCATCCGCTCCCGATTGCTCCATAAAACAGATGCCGGTCACAAGCAGCTTGCGGATTACCACAAGAAAAATGAAGGGCTCGTATCGGATGCCACAAACCTGAAATCATCCTTTCCGACCAAGACGGCCGATGCGGACGAGTTTGCAACCTACTATCCGTTCCACAAATACCAGTTCGATATTCTGCAGAAATTTTTATTCAGCTCCAATGCGCTGGTGGCCACTCAGATTGCCGCTCGTGGAATGATCATCACCACGTTTGACGTGCTCCGGAAACAGATGCGGGAAAAAGAGCTCTACAGCTTCACCCCGGGATACGCAATCTGCACAGAGGCACAAACAGCACCTCCAATCGGGCTGGTTAACAAATACGATACAGCCAAGAAGATTTTGAACGAGCGAGGCAGCACCGTCGACGGTGAAAAGCTGCTGAAGACCATTCACTTGTTGGCAGATTCCGAAGTTGTGTCGCCGACCGTGGAAAATATAACCAAGAGCTACATCTCGGACATTACCACCTACTACGATGTCAAACCGGTCATTGAGGAGGCGCTTGCATTGCTGCTTGAAGCCAAGGTGCTTCTGCTTTCGAACAACAACTACAAAATAACATCCGATCTTGAGGGCAAGCTCCTTGAGGAGATGAAGGACTTTGATGTCGAGCTTTTCAGCAAAAAACGCTCACTGATCAACTGCATCAAGGACTACAAACTGTTTACTCCGGTGGCTACCTTCAATGATGGCACGGACAGTTTTAAATTCAGCGTCCTGTCTGATCAGGATGACGAGCTGACAGGTCCGGGCAGCAAGCAGCTGAAACTGACGGTCTACAGCCTTTTTAATATCAGTGAGAATCGGCAGGACTTCATTGAGAACCTCAAGCTGGAGACCCAGTATCAGAAGGATCTCATCACACTGGTGCCGGACAACAAAGAGTTCACCCTGATCGACAAATTGATTGGTGAAGTCAGTCGCTACTCCTACATGGAAGAGAAATACTCCAATGAGTCAGATCCGGCCAAGCGGCAGATCATCCGTGACTTTTCCATTATCCGGGAAGAGAAGGAAAAGGAACTCCGGGTCAAAATTGAAAAGGCATATCGCAATGCCTCGTTGATCTACATGTTTGATGAGAACCTGCTCAACGCGGATACCTTCAAAGGCACCATTAGCGAATTGCAGCGAAAGCTCATCAAAAACATTTATACAAAGCGTCTGGCCTCCGGTCTGTCTGAAAGTCTGGTATCCAAAATTTTCAGCACTCGTAGGGAAGGCTTGAGCCGCTTGTTTTCCGGAGATGACTTCAAATTTTTCGACAGCCACGGCAACTTTACCGGCGATCACCTGAAAGTGGTTGAAGAGATCAATGCCAAGATCAAGAGCCGCTACGTTGACGGCCGCACACTCGAATCTGACCTTTCCGGCGCACCGTGGGGCTATTCTTTCGGAACTATCGTTTCAACCTTAGCCGCGCTCTTGCGTGCCGGTCGCCTGTCAGTCAAATACAATGGGGATACTTGGTTCTCCCATGAGCAGAGCGGCATTCAGGAAGCCTTTACCAATGCCACCAAGTTCAAGTCTGCATCGTTTAAATCCATTACCGCCACGCTGACTGCCGCCCAGAAAAATCAGGCGGTCCAGTTGCTGATGGATCTGGAAATTGAATCCCATGCCGGGCGCAAGGTGGACTGGAACACCAACGACTTTGATCTGGCAGACAGTATCAGACACATGGCCGATCATTTCATCGGCGCACTAACAACGCTGGGTGATACGGTTGATGGATTTGAATCTTTGTTCCCGACAGTCGCAAATCAAAAGCAAACCTTACTGAGCTATGGCGGCAAGGTCACGGAAAGCAATTACATCGAAAAAGTCGAATACCTGCTGACCAACAGCGATCAGTTTTCCAGTGCCATCCAAACCATCCTGAAGGCGCAGAAGTTTATCAAAAAGAACTTCTCCAAAGTCAGGGAGTTCAAACGCTTCATCGAAGAGGTGGTGAGTGAACTCAAAAAGGCGGATCGGACCGACAACAGTATCAAGGAAGCACACGAAGAGTTTAACCGCCTGTACAAGCAGGACATGGTCAAAAACTTTGGCAGCCTGCAGCAGCAGGTGCAGATCGTCAAAGACAGCTATTACAAGCTGATCAAGAACGCCGCAGCCGGTATGAGCCATGAATACCAGCTGCTTAACGGCAAAGTCGATGCAGCTCTCAGGACTTTAAAAGGCTACCCGGCCGACTTGAATGTTCAGAACCAGAGAAAGCTGGACGAGCTCAAGCGTTACTGCTCGGGCCGGATCATTAAAGAACCGGTGCTGGAATATGCCATCACCTGTAAAAACTGCGGCTACTCACTTTCGGATATTCTGAACTACACGGCGCTGGCTCCCACCAAGGATAACGAGCTCCTGATTCTTCAAAGCGGATTTATTGCCGAAGCACCCAAACCGGAACCGGATACTGGGGGCGGTTCTCCGGATCAGCCTCCGGCTCCTAAGAAACCGCGCAAAGTACACTTTCAGGTGACCAGCAAGGTCATGACGGTACAGAAATACAAATCGCTCCTTACGTCTCAGCTCACGTCACTGGCCGCTGCCAGACCGGATGAAGAGATCGAGCTGGATATAGAAACTTTATGACAGGATGTTAGCAGATGAAATTACCAGAACATGTAGATAAGCTCCGAGACCTCATTGAGGCGGCTTTTGATAAACATTTCGCCCGGCTGGGGATCGGTAAAACCAAGCAGCTGGACATCGAAAAACTCCCTGGAGATGTCAGGCCCAAACGGCTGCGCTTCGAGGAGATGCTTGAAAACCATATCGGGGAAACCGGCGATTACGAACACGCCCGGGAAAAACTCATCGATGAACTTACCTTTACCCTGTTTAACCGACTGGCAGCCGTCAAAGTCATGGAGGCTGCCGCATTGTTTCCGCCGGTTCTGACCAAACAGCCGGAGCACGGGGACCGCTCTTTCGGCCATAAGGCATGGCTGGAAATGAACCCTCACATGCGTTCGGAAGAGCTGGAAGGTATCCGTGAATACCTGAAGACCGCTTTTGACGAACTGGGTGAGACGCTTCCGCTTTACAGCAAAGCCTATCCCTATGCCTTGCTGCCCGATGCCATCAGTCTCAATGAGATCATCGATGCCTTTAACGCGGTGGAAAAGGATAGCCAGGTGGGCAGCGACATCTGGCAGAGCGACGATGTGCTCGGCTGGATGTATGAGAGCTACAACAACGTCAAGAAAAAGGCTCACAAAGACAGCGGCGACAAGACCGAATACAACAAGGTGTCCCTGCAGTCACAGGTCTATACACCTCGCTGGGTAGTCCAGTTTCTGGTGGAAAACTCACTGGGGAAACTCTATCTGGAAATGTATCCGGATTCCGAGATTAAGCGTCGCTACAAGATTGCCAACGCACCGCAGACACAGGAGCGGAAGCCTAAACCGATGTATAAGGTCAAAGCCATTGACCCGGCGTGCGGATCGGGCAACTTCCTGCTTTATGCCTTTGATTTCTTCTATGAGCTCTATGTTGATCAGATCGATAATTACGGCGCGGATTACGACGAAAAAGAGATCCCCAAGCTGATTATCGAAAACAACCTGCACGGCATCGATCTGGATGACCGGGCGGTTCAGCTGGCCCAGCTCGGGCTGTTTATCAAGGCCAAGAAGAAGCGCCGCACCATTGGCGAACTGGCCTTCAACGTGGTTTCTTCCGATTTTTACCTGCCGGAATATGAAGCCGTTGAGCACATCTTTACCGAAGGCACCACGCTGGACAAAAGCCAGCAGGAGCTGATTGCCGAGATCTGGAACGACCTGCAGTATGCCTACAAGTTCGGCTCACTCATTCGTCTCGACGAAAAGATCAAAGCCAAACTGAAGATGCTGGAAGCCAAACAGAGCTCAGCTCAGCCGGAGTTGTTTACCGCCATGGAGATTGCGGCGTACAAGGACTTTGCCGCGACTTTCTTCACAAACTTGAAAACAGCGGTCGAGCAATACGCTCAGGCTCAGGGCAGCACTTTCCTAACCAGCAAGACTCGGGATGCTATCACCTTCCTTGAACTACTCACCACCGAGTACGATGTGGCCACGGCAAATCCGCCCTATACGGACAGTGGTGATTTTGGTCCAGAGCTTAAGGAGTTTATTGAGGACAACTATAAGAAGCCGTACAAATTCCACACGAACCTCTACGCCACCTTCATCAAGCGGTGTTTCGAGTTGTCCGGAGAGCATGGCAAGGTTGCAATGATACATCCTCGAACATTCATGTTTATCAAAACATTTGAGGATGTCCGAAAATTCATGATCGATAAAACACATATCAATGTTTTTGTCGATTATAGCTTAAGCAATCTATTCGGGGCGATCATGGTCGACCCTGCTTTTTATGTGTTGGAAAAAGGATCATCGAAAGGCCGAGATGCTTGGTTCGTATCTCTGGATCAGTACACGCGAACTCCAAATGAAAAATATAAAAAGGATTTCTGCCTACAGGCCCTTGATGACCATATCAGTGACACTGAAAATGAGCATAACTACACCCTCCCTCAGTCCAAGCTAAAGGTCATCAAATCTTGGCCCTTCATCTACTGGATATCTGACGAGTTCCGGGAGAAATTCAAAAAAGAATCCGTAAAAGACCTTCTGAAAAATTGCCAAGGACTGGCAACAGCTAACAATAACCGATTTTTAAGATTTTGGTGGGAACTATCTTCCTCTGATAAGAATATTAATAACGATGACTGGGTATACTATGCCAAAGGAGGACCATACAAGAAGTGGTCCGGCAATTTATGGCTTATGGTTAACTGGAAGTCAGATGGGCGAGACATAAAAAATTATACTGATGATAAAGGAAAACAAAAATCCCGTCCGCAAAACGAAGCCGTCTATTTTAAAGAAGGTATAACATACTCCGCATCTGGATCTAAGGGACCTTCATACAGACTGTTACCAAAAGGATGTATCTTCGATGTCGGCGGTAGCTCGATATTCCCTATAAACAAATACAAGAATAATTCATACATACTGGCGTTTTTCAATTCGCCATTTTCAAAGTATGTAATTGAATGTTTAAATCCGACGGTAAACAAGCAAGTTGGCGACGTTGAAAGGGTTCCTTTCGCAATTCCAGATTCAACTCATGAAAACCTAATTGAGTTTTTATCACAAAGAAACGTTTCAATAGCTACAGCGATACGTGCAACAGAATTGTTTGATGGAGAATTTACAACAAGCCCTCTTTTGTCGCTCAAAAATGGCGACTGGAAGTCTTCAGTTAATAGGTCGTTAAATCGTGAGAATCATTTCCGAGCACAGATCCTCATCAACGAGACTATCATCAATGAAAAGATATTCGAGATCTATGACCTAACTGAACATGACAAAGCGATGGTCCTGGCCAAAGAAGGTGTAAGCATCGGTGGTCTACCAGTTAGCTCCGAAGCTCGGGATTCTTATTTGGCTGAAACAGAGGTAACCAAAGAATTCCCTATTGATGCTATTCGGGCGTTTATAGAAGCCCTACCTATCAAAAAGTTTACCGCAGAAGAACGAGATGCCATTGAAAACGGATTTGGAAACCTCTATCAGAACAACAACGATCTGGAGGAGTTCTGTATTCGCCATCAGATCAATCCAATCAACGTGTGGTACTGGTTCAAGCAGAGCAATGTAATCCCGCAGCAGCGGATGCATACGCTGGCCATGGAGTTTCTGGCCGATATGGTTCGGGAAATCCTCATGGAGGATGAAGACGGCATTATCCCGCTGGTGCCTAATGCCGGGGAAAAGGTGCTGCTGGACCGCATCGAGGAAAAATTCCGTGAAAAAGGCTTCAGCTCGGCACAGTACTCCAGCTTCGATTCGGTCCTTGGTCGCTCGATCCATGAGTATCTGAACAAATATTTCTTTGCGGAGCTCTCCGACCATCTGAACCTGTTTATGTACCTGCCCAAGACGCCGTTTATCTGGCATCTCTCCAGCGGGCCGGAACAGGGCTTTGACTGCTACATCATCATTTACAAATGGAGCCGCGACAAGCTGATGCGCCTGCGCTCGGTCTATATCGAGCACCGGGAGCGATCACTGGTCAACCGTCAGAGCGACCTCTCCGGCAATGAAAGCGCCGATGCCCAGAATGAAAAGGACCGCATCTTCCGCCAGCTCAAAGAGATCGAAGCCTTCAAAGCCAAGATCGATGAGTTGCTGGCCGAAGGCTACAACCCAATTCTGGATGATGGCGTCGGCAAAAACATCGCTCCCCTGCAGAAAAAGAAGATGATCCCTTACGAGGTGCTCAATGCAGGACAACTCAAAAAGTACCTCAACGCGGACTGGTAGGAGAGCTGATCATGTCTACAGAACAAAAGGAATATGAAGTTTTTCGATCCGGCGCGACATGGCTCCGGGCCGATTTTCATCTCCATACAAAAGCGGACAAGGAGTTCAAGTATTCTGACAGTGAGGATTACTACTTCTCGAATTATGTTGAAGGGCTGGAAAAGGCCCAGATCAGACTCGGCGTAATTGCCAATCATAACAAGTTTGATACGGCTGAATTCAAGTCCCTAAAGAAGACGGCTTCTAAAAAGGAAATCTGCCTGCTTCCGGGGGTTGAATTGTCCGTAAATGATGGCTCAAACGGCGTTCATACATTGATTGTCTTTAGTGATCAATGGCTGGAAAACGGTAATGATTACATATCGCCCTTCATTACTACCATGTTCCCCGGGAAAGCTGAATCAGAGTACCAGAATGAAAATGGAAGAAGCGACAAGAACATACTACAGGTTGTTGAAGAATTGGAGAAAACAGGCCGTGACTACTTCCTCATTTTTGCCCATGTAGAACAGAAAAGTGGGTTGTGGTATGAAATGGGCGGAGGAAAGCTCGGTGATTTTAAGAATAAAAGATATGAAACAGTACGCAGCAGGACTCTTGGGTTTCAGAAGGTCCGAACACATGACAAATCAGATAAGGTTTGCAGAACCAAGATAAAAGACTGGCTTGGTGGATGGTATCCAGCAGAACTTGAAGGCTCTGACTGTAAATCCATCGAAGACATAGGCAACGAAAAGTCGTGCTATCTCAAGCTGGGAGCCTTCTCCTTTGATGCCGTAAAATTTGCCCTTGTGGACAAGGATAGCCGTGTTGCAACCGATCCTGTTCAGCACGGGCACTCCCGCATTCAAAATATCCGCTTTATCGGTGGCACCTTAGCAGGAAAGCAGATCCATTTTTCTCCCGAACTCAACACCATGATTGGAATTCGAGGTAGCGGAAAATCTTCAATTCTTGAGGTGATACGCTATGTGCTGGAAATTCCTGTCGGTGAAAAGTCTGGCGACAAGAAATACAAAGAAGGTCTTGTCAAATACACCATGGGAAGTGGCGGCAAGATTGAGATGGATGTCGTCGACCGTCATGGCAAGGCTTACACAATTTCGAAGGTTTATGGCGAGGATACCAGCGTCGAAGATAGCGGTCAGCTTCTGCAGGGGGTGGCAATAAGGGAATCTATTCTCAGAAAGCCCATATACTTTGGTCAGAAAGATCTATCCAGTACCGGGGAAGGTTTTGAAAAGGACTTGGTAAACAAGCTGTTGGGGTCGAAGCGGGATGAGGTTCTGCAAAAGATATCTACTCAAAAGGTAAAGGTTATTGATGCCGTCCGCAACCTCATCAGCGGATTGGAATTGGATGACCAGATAAAGGAACAGAACGACATCATGAAGGATGCCGACCATCAACTGAAATTTTATGCAGACCACAAAGTTGAAGAGAAGCTCCAAAAGCGACTCGACTTCGATTCGGATGTAAAACAGATCGATGCGACAATTGACGCGATTGATCGTTTCTCTCAGGATATCAGCAATATATCTACCGGCCATGAAAGCACTTTGTCCTCCCAAAAGGATTATGTGTCCAAGCACAATGCTGAATTGTTTGAGAAGCTGAAGACCATTCTGGAAACCAAATATCTTTCCTTGATTGCGCAATTGAAGGTTTGGGAGCAGGACAATCCCGCTGTCCAAAAACAGCTGACCGATCTTCAAACAGAGATGAAAGCAATCCGCAAGGGGATGGTTGATGAGTTTGCTGAGATCGAAAGAAAACTGAGTGAAGAGCTGAAAGAAGCCGGGAATACCAATATCAGCTCTGAAGAGTTTTTAGCACTGAAGACCAAACGCTCAAAAGCAGTCACCCGGATCGATGAGCTCCAGAAACAGAAAAACGAATTTGTCGGGTATCAAGAAACCTTGCTCAAAGAGGTTAAAGCGCTAAACGACCTATGGCATGAAGAGTTTTTGCTGATCAAATCCGAGCTGGAAAAGATCGAAAAAGAGTCGTCCTCAATTACCATCGATTCCAACTACAAAGGCGATAAGGCGCACTTTGTAGATACGATGAAAGAATACTGTAAAGGAAGTGGTCTCAGAGACACAACTTTCCAAGGGATTGCCAGCCAGTATTCTGACTTCGCGTCCATATACAAAGATATGGAAACTGCAAAGCAGTACTTTGGCAGCAACCCACAACTTTTCACGGATCGTTTTTTAGCCAACCTTGAATCGGCTCTGACGTATCAGGTGCCAAACAAATTTATCATCAAATATCGTGGCAAGGAGTTGCAGCACCACTCTTTGGGACAGCGAGCTTCTGCGCTGATTCTTTTCGTTCTCAGCCTCAAAGAGAATGACGTCATTATCATCGATCAGCCTGAGGACGATCTGGACAACCAGACGATATATGAAGACGTCATCAAACTGATTCGTGACATGAAGCCCGGGGTTCAATTCATTTTCGCCACTCACAACCCCAACATTCCCGTTTTAGGGGATGCCGAATTGGTGCATGCCTGTTCATTCATGGATGAAAAAGTGACCGTACAAAGTGGGAGTGTTGACGCCCAAGACACCCAGAAAACGATTGTAAACATAATGGAAGGTGGGCAAGAGGCGTTCAACCGTCGTAAGGAGATTTACAAAATATGGAAACCGTAAACTCCTGCAGGCCAAAGGGTATGCTTCCACCAAAATATAAGGGTCTTCGTGATGATTGATATATGGTTCAAAAATGACCTTCGGGATATATACGAGCAACACACTGTTGCTGTGTTTATCGATGAATCCGGCGATGCTGAGTTTTTGCTGAAGACCCTTGGAGCGGAATACACTATTCAAAAGGCAAACTCCGAGCTGGAGGAACTGCATGTAAAGTATCTCGTTGAAAAGGTGCAACCCAGCCACGAACGCTTCCTCATTTATACCCGCTTAAAAAAGGATGATCTTAAGTTCATTCGGGAATATTGCGAGACCTGCGGATGCCTGGAGATCCGTTATCTGCAGAACTATATCAAAGACAAGGTCCATCAGACCCTGAACCTGAACATCAACCTTCCCAAGGAAGAGATGATTGCTGCAGCCAAAGTCAGTGTCGACCAAGACCGCACCTATTGGATGGATCTCAGTCACAAGGGCGCAACCGAAATATTCGACCTGAACAAAGAGCTGTTGCCGTTTGTGCATGATCCCGAAAGCTACTCAAAAGAGAAGTATGACATACAACTCAGGGAGACTTTTTACCGCAAAGTCAATGAACTGCTTGGGCAGGATTATCTGAACAAGCCTGCGTCTACGCTGGCCGGTGAAGTGGTGAAGGCCATGCTCGACGGCTTGGCCAATGGTAACTGCGATAAAATCCTTGAATCGGTCTATAAAGGCTGGCTCGACTCGGTGACCTATCGCGATTCATTCAATGGATACCTTGACAGTTACACGCTTGGGTCTGATCTGGATATATGGAATGTCAGTATCCATCATCCCTTCCGGCAGGTGGATGAACGGTGGCTGGCCGAAATCGGTAAGAACATTTCTGATAAAGCATCAGTACCGCATACGCTTGCCAAATTGCGGCAACGAAATCAAAACAGACAGGCACAAGCCCTTGGTATTCGTTTTTGGTGTGATGTGATTGCACTGCTGGAATTCGACCCGAAAGACATCGCCTATCTGAGTTCTTTCAGTGAGTGCGTTGAGTTTTACAAAAAGCATTTCTATAAACTTGATACAGCCATTCGCAACCTTTACGCGGAGTTCCTGAACAAGAAAGAGCTCTTGGAGCCATTTCAGGAGCTATACAAGGAGCACGTCTCTGTCTTCCTCGAAAAATGGTTTAAGCACTGGAGCGGCTACAAAGAAACTCAGACCGGAACCCTGCAGCGGATTATCGATGATGCTAACGGCTTGAAGACAGCCGTTATTGTCGGAGATGGTGTCGCCTATGAAATTGCGGAACTGGTCTCTGCAAAGGTTAAAGGGACTACCAACCTCAAGAAGGATTCAATCCTTGCAGATATCCCTTCGGAAACCGAAAACAACATGAGCCGCATCTATATGGCCAATGGAGTTACTGAAGCAGTCCAGAGTAACCGTGAGAAATATCTGGCCGCACAGAACCCTAATGTCAGCATCGATTTTATTCGGTTGGATGAAGTTACCGAAGAGGCTCGACCCGGGCAGGTTTTAATTTGCACCTATAAAGACATCGATGACATGGGTGAAAAGCTTCAGCAGAAGGCGCTGAAGTATTTCCCGGAGACCATCGATTTCTTTGCCGAAAAGATCACACTTCTTTTGGCCAGTGGTTATGCCAAGGTCTATTTGATAACGGATCACGGTTTCGTACTGACCGGATTGCTGAATGACGCGGATAAAATTTCTGTTTCACTGAAGGGTAATTTTGACAAGGCAGAACGCTATATCCGCACAGAAACCAAGCAAGTTGATCTGACTCCCGGGCTGATAGAAGCAGAAAAGAGCTACAGGCAATTCGACTACCTGTATTTTGCAAAGAATATTAACCCATTCAAGACTCCGGGGGTGTACGGCTTCTCCCATGGTGGTGTATCCCCTCAGGAGCTGGTGACACCGTACTTCTGCTGGGAACGATCCGGAGCATCAGCGGCGTTATTGTCTGTATCGATTGAAAACAAAGGGGATTTGAAAGATGTCACCGGCGAACTGTTTTCAATCAAGATTCAGGCCGACAAGGGGGCTGGTGATTTGTTCTCCATGGATCGGAAAGTCTATCTGGTCTTCTTTGCCAACAAGGCGCAGGTCAATAAAAGTGATGTGTTTACCATTCAACGGAATGAGCGGGTTACCAAAGAATATACGTTTGATGGCCATTCGGAACTAGAAGTCCACCTTCTGGATGCTGCCACCAAGCAGCAGCTCGACCGAGCCGTTGTGAAACAAAATAAAGACAGAGATTTAGGCGGGCTTCTCTAATGATAAGGAACTGATTATGGCAGTATTGAATGACTTAGACATAAAACTTCTGGAGCACTTCCGGGGATACGTGGTCAAGAAAGACCTTGTCCGCACCGTGAAGGTTGGGGCCAATGTGCCGGTATTTGTTCTGGAATATCTGATTGCCAACTCGTGCTCCACGGATGATGAAGAAAAAATCCGCATCGGCATGGAGAACGTTAAAAAGGTTCTCAGCGAACATTATGTGAATCCGGAAGAGAGCTCTCTGATTCATTCAAAGATTCGTGAGAAAGGCCGTTACAAGATCATCGACAAAATTTCCGTCGAGTTGGATTCTAAAAAGGACATTTACTGGGCAAAACTACAGAACAGTAACATCAAAAACGGAAACATCAGCGATGGATTGGTAAAACAGCATGAAAAAATGCTGATGGGTGGCATCTGGGCGATTATTGATGTGGAGTATGATCCCAACATAAAGATTGGTCAGAATATCTTCCCGTTTGTAATTACTGAGATTAAGCCGATCCAGCTCTCCAGCTTTGATAATAGTAAGATCATCAATAAACGCAAGGAATTCACAAAAAGTGAATGGCTTGACATCCTGTTACGAAGCTGCGGCTATGAGCCAAGTGCAGAAGGTGTCACTGACCGTATCAAGATGCTCCTGCTTTCCCGGCTACTCCCAATGGTTGAATCAAACTTCAATTTCATTGAGCTCGGGCCACGCTCTACGGGTAAGTCGTTTGTCTTTAAAGAGCTCACACCTTACGCTGTTTTGATCTCTGGTGGCCAAGCAACTGTCGCCAAACTTTTCGTTCATGGCTCAACTGGCAAAGTCGGTGCAGTTGGACAATGGGATGCCATCTGCTTTGATGAGGCTACCGACAAGATTTTCAAAGATAGAGATGCCGTTCCTCTCATGAAGGACTACATGGAATCGGGATCATTCTCCCGTGCCGGTGCTGGTGGTGAAATTACAGGTGTCGCCTCCATCATTCTAAATGGAAATATCAATCAACCGGTTGAAACGGTTTTGCAAACTTCGCACCTGTTCAGCCCGCTATCCGATGAGGTTAACAGCGATACCGCCTTCCTCGATCGTATCCATTTTTATCTGCCTGGCTGGGAAATGATCAAGTTCTCACCCAAGCACTTTACTTCCAGCTTTGGATTTAGCACGGACTACTTTTCGGAAGCTCTCAAGTCGTTGAGGCGGGTTACCTATACTGATGCGATTGAAAAATATTACACCCTTGGTGCTCATCTTAAACAGCGTGATACAAAGCCGGTTAAAAAAACTGTTTCCGGATTGATCAAGCTAATGCACCCAGATGGAGAATACACCAAAGAAGACATCAAAGAGTACGTTGAGATCGCTCTGGAGATGCGTCGTCGCGTTAAAGAGCAGTTGAAGCGCATTGGTGGTATGGAGTTCTGGGATACCAACTTTTCCTACATCGATAAGGAAACCCAGGAAGAGAGCTTTATCGGCCTGCCTGAAGAAAAAGGTTCACACCTTATCGAGAACACACCGCTACCGCCGGGAATCTGTTACACCAGTACAAGTGACGGTGAAAACGTTGCTTTGGTGAGAATTGAAACTGTCGCTGTCGCCGGGTCTGGGAAGTTGAACATAACCGGGGTCAATAACACGGCAGTAAAGGAAAATATCAAAAACACGTATCAATACATCAAGGCCAATGAAAAAACGATTCTGAGCGATAAACACTCGCTGAAGAATTATGACATTACGATACAGGTTACCAACCTTCTGGGAGCTGCGATCTCATCAGGAATAGGTTCCGCTGTTTACATCGCCATCGTATCAGCTCTTTACAAAAAGAACCTCAAGGCTGGTCTGGCGGTGCTCGGAAATATCTCAGTGGGTGGTGCCATCGAGCGGGTGATCAATTTTGCGGACAAGGTCACTATGCTCTCCGAAAACGGAGCAAAGAGCGTCATCGTACCGATGGATAATCTCACTGAGCTGTCAAATGTGCCGCCCACTGTCCTTGGGAACACAGACGTGCCGTTCTATCAAAATAACCAGATGCTGATGCAGAAAGCGATACTGTTGGATTAGCCTATGAAAATCCTCCACATATCAGACTAGTATTTAGGCTGATCTCTTTATGACCGGAAACGTTATGAGGAGTTCAAAGAGTTCGCTGTGTTTTTGGGCTAACTGACGCAGAGTATTGAATATGAGAATATTGTTGATTTATATAAATGATGCAAGACATTATTTCTGCCGAATAAAAATGCCCATAAAATGAGCGAATGAAAGAAAGGAGGATGCCGAGAACCTCGCCATTGAAGTACACGAATAAACAGGGCGGTACTTCCACCCTTAGGCATCTGTTACGTCGCTCACAAGGGAATAAAGTAGATATTGTCATTCCAAATACCCTTGCTCAGAACCATAAACACACAAGATATTCTGGAGAAAGGCATCAAAGCCTCCAAAATCAATCAATCCGCAGCGTCAAAATCTGTCTTGTCGGAAATAGCGGGATTGCGGGGAGTACCATCCGGATAGGAGGTTTTGTAGATGCCAAATTCCTGCGCCTTTTTCTCCAGAGCGTGGGTAACACTGCTGGATGCGGCGTTGATGCGGAGGCGGCTTTCGCTGAGGTAGGAAGGATTGTGGAGGGGATGGGGGAATATCCTTGGAAGGAGTTGCGGGGACAACGACTGGAGGATATCGTCGGAACAGGAGTCGGGATGATTCTGCTTCCAGTGCTGGAACCATGCGGGTGAAGTCAGGTGTTTATATTGCTGGGCGAGTCCTTTTCCCTTGATGGCGTACACGCGTTCCGCCGCCAGCAGGGTCATGTTGTCAAACTGTTGCTGCTTGCGCCATGTCTGCCTGATTTGTTCCAGTTCTTCAGCGTTTCTGGCGGCGTTGATGGTTTCCAGCGTCTTCCGGACGGAAACCTCCTTCTTTTTGGCCAGATTGAGGAACATGCGGCTATAGTAATCATGAAATTCCCGGGATTCCCGGTTGAATGCCGCGATTTCCGGATCTTGAAGCAGTTCTTCGACAAGAAGATCTTCAGGACTTTTCCTGATTTCTTGCGTCAAAACACCTGTCTCATAAAGCCCCCAGGTAAGCGCTCCCCCTGTAACGAGCATCACGACCGCTATCGTCAGAATTCTGCTCCAGAGCTTCCGTATTCGATTGCGACGGAGGGCATGATCCATATCGGTCAGCCACGCTTCTGGCGAAAGAGACCGTTCCTCTCTCTTCAGGGAGAGGTTTTGAACAAGAAGACAGCTTACGCATCTCAGGGATTTCTCTTTTTGGACCAATGATGCCAATAACTCTCCCGCATGTGCTTCACCGACCTTTCCGGACATGGTGTTCCAAGGATAGGAGGTCATCAGTTCATAAAAGCACGCTGCCAGGGAGTATTGATCCGCCCGGATGTCGGGAGCCGCGTCTTCCGTCAATAACTCGGGAGCCGAGTACGCGGAATGTGCCAGAACATGGACCATGCCATACAGGGGCCGCAGGGAGGCGGTTCCGAAATCCGCCAATACGGGCTGGCCTTCCCTGGTGAAGAGGATATTACTGGGCTTGATGTCCAGATGGACGATGTGATGCTGGTTTAGACAGCTGAGAGCCGAAACCAGAGTTTGAAGCCATGAGATAATTGTCGCCGGCGGAATGCGTTTGCCAGAGACGATGACATCCTGCATGGTTCCTCCCTCAAGAAGAGGCATTACATAAAAACAGGTTGTAGGCGAAAGGCTGAATACCCTGTGTATTTTAATGATAGAGGGATGATCCAGGGAGGCGATCAAACGGGCTTCCCTGATGAATTGGTCAACGGATCCGGCAAAGATACATTCCGTTTCTTCATTCAGGGGAACCAGGCAATGGGTCATTGAATCCCTCGTACAAAGACCAAGAGGATAGTGTTCTTTGAGGACAACCTTTCTATCCAGCGTCTTGTCATAGGCCAGATAAGCAATGCCGTTTCCCCCGTGGCCCAATACACGTTCAACGGTATAAGGACCTACCTTTTTGCCGGGTGGAAGAGAGACTGGTTCCTGATGCATGACGAATGAATAGTTCAATCATGTATCATGGCCCCCCTCGGAATCAATCCTTGTCTTCCGGAAATTCCTCGCGTTCGATTTCGTCCACAAGAGACGGCCCAGGTGAAGCCTCTTCATGAACAATCTCGTTGATTTTTGTTGCCAAAAAATCGGTCAATGTCATTTTGCTGTCGAGCGCCCTGCGTTCCAATGCCGCCTGGACATCCGGGGGAAGCTGAAGGATTACGCGGGATTCCGTCTCTACTTTGACAGACGGCAGAGTGACGGGCATATCATTCATCAAGGATCGGATGATGTGTTCCTTGACCTCCGGGATCTTTTTCTTGGCCATCCAGTTGTAAACGGTCACTTCACTGACGAAGCATTGCCCGGCCAACCACTTGTAGTCCAGCCCACGTGCCTTGAGCCAACGCTTGACGTCGGCTTTCAAATCCATCTGTGGTTTGGAATCTGAACTCATGATAGGGATACTAGCTTTCCTGCTATTGTTCGTCAACTCCCAAGCCATGAATGCCAGAGAAATAAGCGGATAGAATAAGAGGGCGAGAGCTAGATTTCTCTATAAAATAATATCTTTTCTTCCATATTAGCTATAATACTATTTGACAAGACACTCTAAAAAGATATAGAAAAATATCCGTATGGCGAGTATGCAGTGTGATATCCCCGAACTACTTGAGAAGCTGAGCGACGAAGCCAGATTGTATCTGCTGAAGCGCATGGCCTTTCGTCATCTTACCCTTCGACAAGCTCTTTTGGAGATTGTCATCGTGATCAGCAACGAGGAGTCACCCATTCCGGAAGGAGATGCCGCCATACATCCGGTTCAATCTGTATCCCGTTAATCCCATCTAAGAAGACTCATCATGAACACATCCCGTATCACCCTCATGGCTTTGATAGCCGTTTTCTGCTCCGCTCTGCTGGCACATGCCAGTTTGTCTCCCTCGAACACTCACTTGTCTGCAAATGAAATCCTGAAATGCCATCAAAACGATGGCGTCAAAGTATGCCCCGCTTGCAACGGAAGCGGCAAGTTCGGCAACAACACCTGCATCAACTGCGGCGGAAAGGGCATCGTCCGCCAAAATGGGCAGAGGCTGTAATGTTTTATTCACAAATCAATAGATGAAAATAAGAAGCATACCAAACCGTTGTTTTTATGAAGTGGATTCTCGTTAGGAATTGTTGCCTCATGACATTCAGTATGGCCCTCCCCTGTTTAGCCGCGGCGGAATATACTCAGGATATCGTCGCTTTAAAGGGGAATGCCCGCAAGGGCGATCCGGAATCCCAGTTCCTGCAGGGCAGTACAGGAACAAAAAAAGATGATAAACAAGCTGCCAGTCGATTTCGTAAGGCGGCGGAGCAAGGAGAAGCTGAAGCGCAATACCATATGGGAAAGGCTTATTCCGGCGGATACGGTGTAGAAAGAAATCAGGAGGAAGCAGTAAAGTGGTACAAAAAAGCCGCTGCGCAGAATCACCCTGTTGCCCTATATTCCTTGGCCCAAAGTTATGAAGAAGGCAATGGGGTACAAAAAGATGAACGAAAAGCTTTCACTCTTTATGAAAAAGCAGCGAAGTTAGGAAACATCTCTGCTCAAAATGCTTTAGGATTTTTTTACCACACGGGTAAAGGGGGTGTCCCGAAAAATCAAAAACTTGCCGTGGAGTGGACACTGAAAGCTGCTGAGCAGGGATTAGCCCAAGCTCAACATAACATGGGATATTATTATGAAGTAGGGAACGGGACCGGAGACACAGGGATACTCGCTAAAGACTTCAGTGGAGTACCACAAGATTATGCAAAATCTATTGAATGGTACACCAAAGCGGCAAATCAAGGCTATGTTCGTTCACAAGTTTATTTAGGGCTGATGTATTTGTACGGAAAAGGAGTACAACAAGATTCTCTGAAAGCTGCACAATGGATATCCAAAGCCGCAATTCAGGGAGACCCGGAGGCCCAATTTGAAATGGCCAATTTTTTTCAGAGATCAGGTGATCGGAAATCTGCCGTTACATGGCTTATGAAAGCAGCCGAGCAAAGATTTACCAGAGCACAAGTCAATTTGGGATGGTGCTATGAGACGGGAGACGGTATTGGCCAGAATCTGGATCAGGCTTCCCAATGGTATCATAAGGCGGCCAATTTAGGGAATGAAGAAGCTCAATATTTATTGAATAAACTTCTAGAAAAACATTCGGATTTAAAGATTCAAGATGAGGATGAAAAAAAGTAATCCTAATTAAAATAGACAAGAGTTTTAATTACTGTTTTTCTTACATTTGTCAATTTATATTAATTAACTTAACCATAAGATTATTATGACACTAGATCAAATCACCGTCAATATGGATATGATCATTCAAAATGAAATATCAGAAATTCTTTCTACCAAACCACAAGATCAGCAATATTTGAACTACCTTGATATGCGGCAGGTTTGCTCGACAGTAAAGAGGTATTGCATCGATTCAATTGGTGAAATACCTCAAGAAGTGGAAATGGCTTGTTGTCTTGCAGAAGCTGTTTTGGCTCCGGATAAAAAAGATAAAAAGCAATTGATCAAACAAGCCGTTTCTCTCGCTTCCGGAGCTGGTGGTGTTGCCTGTATTCTGGCCGGAGTAGGAAGTGCCCTAGGGTGGGGGACAGGTGTTCTTGCAGCTATTACTGCCTTTTTTGTGGGTACATCTGTGACGATCCCTCTAATCGCCATTACTGGTGGATTAGTGCTTTCTGTTGTTGCCGGATATTTTATGTTTCATAACAACGCGCCAACTCTGTCAAATAAAGCGATTAAGGCTTTGAGCAAAGGTGTAGAGAAAGCATTGGCCGCGTACTGGGAAAGACGCAGTATAAAATTCACTGAATAAATTGCCGGGATACTTATGATCGACTTCGTTATGCCTTCCTTTCTATGGCCATTGCTGCATAAGAACATTGTCTGTTTTCGGGAATTTTATGAATCAATCCCATCGGGGCAATGGTTGCGTTTAATTGACAAACAGTTTCCCTCTCTGGCAAAAAGCGAAACAGCAGATTTTATTAGCGGAGGGGGCCATAGGTGGAAAGGGGGACACGATCTTTTCATGGATGTCTTCCCTGAATTTTTTCGTGATCCCCCCAGAGCCATGCATGATCTGGGACATATTCTCTTGACGGATTTTCCTACCAAGGCAGGGATTCCTATTCCCGGTTGTTCTCAATCCGGACTGGGTGAATGGTTGATGAGCATAGGGATCCCTCAAAAATATCTATCAATCAATCTCATGGACGTACTGAACGGGATAGATGGAGGGGGAGGAATCCTGTTCAAAGGAATTGGAGAATATAAAGAAGGGATTGAAGGATATGAGGATCTGATTTCCGCAATGTCCGGTGATCTCTCCATGAATGCGGGAACGTTTCTGGATACCTTTGGAGAGGGGAGTATAGAGTTGATAACAGGAATAAGTACGTCCAATCCTTTATTGGTTGGAGCCGGAGCTGAAAACATCCTGGCAGGTCTCGTTTCAGCATGGAAAACCTATACCTATTACATTGATCCTGCGTCATTTTTTAGCCATTCAATAACAGCAGCTCTGCTGGGAGGTGGAATTTCTTATGTTTTGAACAGAAATGTTAATACGGAATCCTTGGTAAGATCCGTTATGCACACTGCTGGCCGATCTTCTTTGTTAGGAGGGCTTGGTGCGGTGTCATGGTATTTTTCGGCTGGGGCATCCTTGGGATTTCTCGCGATGAAATTAGGAAGAATAATGGCGATTAATGCTCAAAGAAATCAAATGTTATCTTGTGCCTGTTCACCAAGTACTTTTGAACAGAGGAAGGAAAAGTTTTTCCAGGATCCCTGGATACGGGATTTTTTTGAAAGAAATAAGTTGGTCCGGGAACATTTACTCCGAGAATTGGAAAAACCGTCTTTACCTGCTTCTGGACAGCAGATGAAAAAGTTTTCTCGGAATACCTGGATCAGGGAATCAGATTCACAAGTGCGGGAATTTCGTGAAAAAGACAACTTATCCAGAGAACGTTTACGTCAGAAATTGGAAAAACCGTTGTTAATTAATTTTGAGCAACGGAAGAAAAAGTTCTCTCAGGATACCTGGAGCAAGGAATCGGATACGCGAACATGTGACTTTCGTGAAAAAGATAAGTTATTCAAGAAACGTTTTCATCAGGAATTAAAAAAAAACTCTTATATAACTTTTACTCTCTATCAGCATGAAACATCTTTTCCCTTACATCATCGGGCTATTAATCTTTTCTGTCGTTCTCTGTGAAGGAGCGGGTATTGTAGCCTGGAAGGAGCATTCGTTTCATGAGGATTCCTTGGCTGATGTGGCTGTGTATAGCCGCAAGAGGCACAATGGGGTCGAAGGTATTTTCAATATCAAAGGAAAGGAATTTTACATTCCCTCCGGTCGCTATTGGTTTCTAGAGTTACCCAATAGTCTTCCAATGGAATTGGCGGACACTTTTCAGTACGAATCTCTTCTTCGGCAAAAAAGTGAAATGGCTGCTTTTCTGAAACGTTTCCCCAAATCTTCTCCTGTTCTTGATCCCTGGTTGAAACAACTGAAAGAGTATCAGGATAAATATGATTCGGGGAAGTACTTTGTCAACGGTGCCTGGATTGAAAAATCAATTTATGAACAGCAACAAGCGGAATTGAAGGAACAGAGGAAACAACGCCGTTTGAAAGAAGAACAAAAGCGACAGGAAGCAACTCAAAAAAACGTTGAAGCAATATCCGATTTTGCCGAAATAGAAGAGCACGTTCGACTGCCTTATGTGGACGGTTCTTTGCAGGAAATAAGCGACGGAAGTATGGACGGAGCCAGAACAGTTGTCCAAAGGTTGGAACAGAACAAAAAGTCTTTGGATACCGCAGGCCAGAATCAGGCACAGCAACTCATTCAATCCATTAAAAGACTTTTTACCGCACTGGCCTCCTACAAAAAGGCCCTGCAACAGCAAGCCGGAGCCCAAGCTAAAGCGGAACAATATGAACGCCAGGCGGAGAATAACATGAGGCCGAACCCATTAACGGGAGAACCTAACTCCTATATGGCCAATCGCGCCCGCAAGAAAGCAAGGCAGGTTATCCTGAACGCGGAAAATGCCATTTCCAATGGAAAGGAAGAACTTCTTCAAGCCTTAAAGCAGAGTGATGCGTTGGCGTGTTCCTTGTATAAAAGCATTCCCCAGGACGCAGAAAACCTGGCTCTTGCGGTGATGGCGGTTGCCGAATCATACAATGGTGATATTGATTTCACGAGCCGATTTGAAGAAGCTAAAGAAAAAGAAGACAGGCGGCGGGAAGAAATTGCCCGCGAACAAGAAGAAAAGAGACAGCAGGAAGAAATTGCCCGGGAACGGGAAGAAAGAGAGCGACAACTTGCCCGTGAGAAGGAGAAAGAAAGGCTTCAAGAAGAAAGAGAGCGAGAAGAGCAGCGCCTGAGGGAAAAACGGGAACAACAACTCGCCCAGGCGTCTCCAGCACCTCAAGCGTCGCCGGAACCGCAAGCGGTTACACAACCGAAGAGTCGTTACATGTCTCCCCAGCTGACCAATGAGATGCTCTACAAGGCTCTTGGTGCGAATGATCCAACCACCATGAAGGGGATTGATCAGAAGTACAGGGATATCATTGAGAAATCCACTGACGCGGGAGCAATCGCCACGGCTATTCAAGACGCCTACTACAGCAAGGGAGACCTTGACCCTATTATGCGCGGCGAATTGATGCGCATGTCCAGATATCGTGCCCTTTCAAACAAAGTAGGACAGGGAGCAGCCTATCATCCCAGTTTGTCCAGAGCCTTTCCCTCGTTACCCTCTGTCATAGAAATGGGGGATGATGCATGGGCGGAAGAGGTTGATAAAATGATAGGTGCCTCACAAGAAACCTATAACCCCAATCTGTCTCTGGCCTGCAGGCAGCGAGCCAGGGACATTATCAAAGCTCGGAAAACATTGATGGGAGGCTCCATGCCCGAGGTCGACACAATTTACCGGCAAATGGGAATTACTCAAGATACAGACCCTACACCCTTACAGGGAAGAGAATCTTGGATTCATTATATATTGATTGTTCTACTGGCGGCATTCATCCTAATTCCCTTATGCATTTTCCTCAATGTTCGCAAAAAAATGTAAAAGCATCATCAATATCAGCACTCACTTTTCATATCAAAGATGAAAAAATATTTTATTTGTGACAACTCAGAGAATCAGCAAGGTCCCTATTCCGAGCATGTTCTTAAAGCCTTGTATGAAGATGGGACCATACAGCTTCATACCCGTATTCGTGAAATTCAGTCCTCCGAATGGGGTGTATACTCAGACATTGTTTCCGAGGTTTCCCCGGACAAAAACCAGAAAGATATTGATGAATCCACCTACTTGATTGCATTACCGGATGGAGAGCAAGAAGGACCTTACACCCAGGAGCAAATCGTAGCCCTGTACCGAAATGGACGCTTAGCAAGCAACCTTCTTTGTTGCAGGGTAGGATCATCTTCGTGGAATTCGCTGGAGACAGTAATCGGAAAAAACTCTCAACAGACTATTCCAGCCGATTTCTCAGGAAGAGCAAATGAAGTGAATCCTCCTTCTTTTTCAAGCGAAGACAATGAGAGTTCTCCTTTAAGGCAGGAAATACCTCCCACGCCCAATACACCGCCCCCATTAGAAGAAAACGCTTCATACCGTTATCCTCCACTGCAGGATGAAAGAAGTTATACTCCCCGGCAGGAGTATAACATGAGAGCGTTCTGGGCAATGAGCATGCTGTATATTTTGTCCCCGTTATTGATTATTGTAGCAGAGGCCACTTATGCAGGTGACATCAAGTTCACATTAACGGTTTTAGGCATAGGGGTATTGTTCTCTTTGTATGCACAGATTTTATTGCTGATGAATACGAGGAAAGCGTGGAAATGCATACAGCCAGTTACCCAATATGGTCGTCGTATTCCCTCTGCGGGAAAAGCCGTGGGACTATTATTTATTCCCGTGTTCAATTTATACTGGATGTATGTCTGCTTTGTCGGTTTGGCCGATAATGCTTCCTGGCTTGCCCGAGTCACTCAACAAACCAACCTTCGGCTGAAAGCATGGCCCATGTTTGTCTTTGTGTTGCTCACACAGTTTACTTTTTGGGGCAGTATCATAACAAATGCCTTTTTGCCTGAATTCCGATCCTATTTTCATGTTATTTTCTGGCTTTGCTTACTGTGGGCGATCGTCGTGTTCTGGTACACTGAAAGAATTATTCAGTCATTTCCTCGTCCTCAAAGAAAGAAAAAGAAATCTGCATAGAAGGAGGAAGAAGGATGAAGTCTTATTTGATCAGACTACCGGATGGTGCCCAAATGGGGCCATTTCCGTGGGAGCAGATGCGTAAACTATATTCCTCCCACAGAATCAGCGAGAACGATCTCGTATGGACGGAGGGCATGACCTCCTGGCTTCCTCTTCGCGACATTCTGGAAAAGGAGAGTTCATCATTTTCCCAGCAGGCGGCTCCTCCTGATCCCATCCCTCCCAAAAAGGAAGAATCCTATTTTCTGTCATCGGGAGGTGAGAGCCGTAAAGGACCATATACATTAAAGGAAATAACCGCTTGGTATCACACAGGACAAATACCGGTCACCTCTTTTTTATGGAAGGATGGGATGCCGGAATGGGTCAAAGTGGGAGATTTTATCAGCAGCCATCAGGAAGGAAGTTCCTTCTGGGGATTAATTTTTGGGGCGCTGGCATTTCTGACCGGACTTTCGCCTATAGAAAAGTTCAGCTTGAAACACATATTCAAGAAAACGTTCCTCCGCAGAACGGAACAGGAAAGGATAGATTTTTTCGCGTCAGGCGGTTTGAGATCGACTCCTTCACTGGAAGAAATATCTACGGATTGGCCGGCTCCGTGGGTTTTCATTCGTGTTCTTGGCCTCTCCTTGCTGATGTGCATCGGATTTCTAATCCTGATGGCTGTATTTGGAGACCGGGCCATGAACGCTGTGCCTGGATTGCTGTTTGCCATAAGTTTTGCAGTTCCCTTTTCTGTTCTTACCTTGTTTGCGGAATTTAATGTCAGAAGGAACATTTCCTGGTACTCGATTATCGTCATGCTGTTGGGCGGAGGCACCTTGTCTTTGATTGTTACATTTATGCTGAACGACCTTTCCAATAATCCAAGAGAGGCCTACTGGGCTGGTCCTATTGAAGAGACTGCAAAGCTTGCCGCCGCTATTTTCTTTGCCCGCAAGTTCTTTCTGAATGGGCAAATTCTGAACGGGATGTTGTGTGGAGCAGCAGTAGGCGCCGGCTTCGCTATTTTTGAAACAGCAGGCTATATCATCAATTCTGAATATATCAGTCCTGGTACAAATCCATTGGATATTGCGGTCCTACGAGGGATACTTTCGCCTTTCGCACATATTCCCTGGTCGGCAATCATGGCAGGGGCATTCTGGCTTGCTATTCAGAAAAAACGACAAAATGGTACTCCCGCTATTCTGCAACTCTCCTTTTGGAGGATTGCCGTTATCCCTATAGGACTTCACATGTTCTGGAACAGCCCTTTGCTGACGAAATCCGATTTACAGGGATTGCACAAATGGGGTATATGCGCCGTCATTTGTTGGGGTATGATCTTTCTGCTTGTTAATGAAGGATTAATTCAAATCAGAAGAGCGAAAAAACAAAAGATAGATCTCTAAAACATTACCGGACATGGAATACTCCGATCACAACCTGCCTTATGTTTCTACTCGAACAGATTCGGAACCAGGAATTCATTTTTTGTCTGAGATTTACAACTCTGCTGCTCTTCCTTTTGATTCCTGGTTTGTTCCCGTGCTTTCCTTTTGGACCGGCCTGCTCATTGGGCTGAACAGTGGGAAAACGACAGTGCTTTTAATCAGTATTTGATTTGTTATTCCTCATGAAATTGACCGTTTGCAGACAATTCCTAATCAAGTTACTAGCCTTTCAGTCAAAAATTCTGTTGGCAGGGGGAAGCTGGTTGGACCAATTACGTTCAAGGATTGAGCGTTCTTTGGAAGACCAAAAAGCGGCCTCCATGATACCCAAGCGCCTATCGTCTTCCGTTAGTGACATCTTGAACCGGTATTCTCCCGAAGAACCGCTTTCAACAAACCGGAAAGAAAATACGTCTGATGAAAATCCTTTGGTACTAAAGCCTTTTTCGGGGCCTGATTCATCCTGTCCTGAGTGGAAGCAATTTTTGAATCGCGTGGAAGAACAGGCTGATTTTTGGAAGACCCCGAATCTGGCAGAACTGATGAAGGAAAGGACATCCTCCCTGCAGGCTTTCCGAGATGCCGGTACATCCCCCGGAAAAATCCGCTGGGCTTGCGAAGCTGTCGATTTTTACGATGAGTTGGCATCCGTGAAGGAAATCGCCCTTGAAGAAGACCTTCCCGGTCTCGACTCCCTGGGGAATGAGCTGGAAAGAGTGTTTCGGGGCATGGGCGTGGAAATACTCCGTTCATCTTCGTGGAATCCGGAAATGCAGCGGGCTATCGCTGTGGAAAAAACGCTGGAGACTCATACTGCTCCTGTAGTCAAGGAACAGGGGGCATCGGGCGTCCGTGTAGATGGAAGGCTGGTTCGCAAGCAGGAGGTCGTTCTCCAAACATCCATGAAAACCGGCAAGTAATCAATTTATTTCATAACCAACAACAAACCATACATCCAAACATGAATGATTATATCATAGGAACTCCGGATTTGCAGGCAGATGCCTGGCAATTCCAGACTCAACCGGACAGCTGCGCTGTCGTCGCCGAAATGAGTCTCATCAACCAATTCGGCTACGGACTCGACCAGGATCAGGCCTGTTATATTTCTTTCTCAAATGGCTGGTATCAGCCGGGAGCCGGCACATCTCTCTCCGATATCGGGAACATGATGGACATGTATCATATCCCCAATCACTCCGTTCAGAACGCTACTTTAGGGGATTTGGCCAGGGAACTGCAGGCGGGGCATGGAATTATCGTCGGGATCGACTCGGATCAGCTCTGGGATCAAGGACCCCTGAACGATTTGAAGATAGCCTTATGCAAGGGATTGGGGCTGGACAGCTCCCAGTTCATGCCGGCAGACCATGCCGTTGTCGTTACCGGTATCGATGCCAGTGATCCCAATAATCCCATGGTCATTCTGAATGATTCGGGGTCTCCCGACGGGCAGGCCATCCACTATCCTCTGGACAAGTTTATGGATGCCTGGGAAAATAGTGATTTAGTTACACGGCCACGGATATTCCGCTGCCGGATGGGAGTTTCATGGGATCCCTTCAGAGTGTCGACTTCGCCCCCTGGATCAGTGCGGGGGCCGGCATTGGCGCCTTTGCTGCAACGGGTGATCCCACCCTTGCCATGACTGTTGCGGAAGGAGCCTATGAGCTGGTGGACTCCCTGTTCAATGACTCCGATATGATGAGAACCGTATAACCCGACCAACACGAGACCATGAATTCCAATTCTTCAGCATCTTCCGTCAATTTAAAGGAATTGACGACCAACCTTGCCTCCCTTGCCCAGATGGAAAGCGAGGTCTTCGCCTCATCCCCCGATCAAGGGTTTCTGGACAATCTCAAACTCTGGCGGGCAGGTTTGTTCCGCATTGTCGTCATGGGAGAAATAAAACAGGGCAAGTCGTCCTTTATCAACGCTCTTCTGGGCGTCAAAGACCTTGTTCCCGTCAATTCGGATGTCGCTACCTCGACAATTTTCAAAATACGCTACGGCAAGGAAAAACGCTACCGTGTCTTCTTCACCAGACAGAGCGGCAAGCCGGAGCAGATCATTGACGAGAAAGAACTCCACACCTACGGAACGGAAGCCGGAAATCCCGACAACAGCCTCCAGGTGGATTTTATCGAAGTATGCGTGCCGTCCCCCCTGCTGGGGTCCGGCATCGTTATTGTCGATACTCCGGGATTGGGAGGCCTGTTCAAAAAACACAAGGAAATAACGTATCAATACGCCCCGAAAGCGGATGCCGTCTTCTTTGTTACTGACAGCATAGGATCTCCCCTGGGACTTCAGGAAATCGTTTTCCTAAAGGAACTGAGAACCATCACTGACAATATCTATTTTGTGCAGACCAAGGCCGATGCGGCGGATACGCAAATGCGCCAGGCACGCATGCAAAACAACGTAGATATCCTAGTCCGCCAAGTGGGATTCAAACGGGAAGAGATCAGATATTTCATTGTAGATTCCCCTCTCAAACTGGAAGCGGACGATGCAAAAGACCACGAGGATCTTACAGACAGCGGTTTTCCTCCTTTGATGTCCTTCATCCAGAATTCCCTGCGCAAGAATCAACGCCGGCTCATTGCCGGCCGGGCCATGCTTCAGACTCTGCCGAAGCTGGAGAGAGTCAGGACGGAATTGGCGGCACGAGATGCGCTTCTCAACGCCGAAACGGAAGAACAGCAAAAACAGTTGGGGGAACAACTTCAAAAAGCCCAGTCCGATTTCAAGAGATGGAATACCGAAGAGAAACCGCGTCTGCTCTCCGGCCTCAATAAATCCATAGGGAACCTTCGGCTGGACGCCATGGAAAATATACGCAAGTGCCAGCCGGGCGGGGAGATTCAAATGGAATTCGAGAACCTGATCAACCAAGCTCAGGATGCGGATCACTTGGGGAACGTCCTCTCGGAGATTTCATCAAAGTTACCTGAATTCGTTTCAAAAGTAACCATGGAGACCGGACGGATGATTCAGGAAAGAGCGGAAAAGGAATTCTCCCGGATTGCAGGACATGACACGCTGGAACTTTCCACGGAAGTAAGCCATGGACACGTCTCCACATTAAACCGGGTTGCTCTCAATCGTCAGATTGAACACCTCCGGCAGGGAGGTTCCTTGTTTGATGACGCAAGAACGGCTCTTTACGGTGGCGGTGCAGGTATAGCTATCGCTTCCGTAGCTGGGGGAATCATCGGTTCCATCATCCCTGTTGTCGGTACGATTATCGGTAGTGGCATAGGAATGGCCATTGCCGGATGGTTCGGATCTTCCACAGCTTATAAAATCAAGAAGGAACAGGAACTCCGAGCCAATAAGCAACAAGCCTCCAACGGAATTTCCCAGGCTCTTTCCTCCGCCTATTCCCAGGCGCAGTCTTCCATAGAACGCATTTTACAGGACATTCAGCATACTGCCGGCAACGCGATCCAGACATGGGTGTCTGAAACGCAAAACGGCTTTGAAAGGCAGATTGCGGAACTGGCCGAACGGAAAAATATGACAACCCAGGAATTGATGAAAAAACGTTCGGAATTGGCTCGCTGGAAGTCCGCCCTTCAACAGATTGAACGGAATCTTCCTATCACATGATCCCTGGCCCGCCGGAACCATGAGAGACTCCTGGGACAGTAAGCGCCTGCAGGAACGTTTCCAAGCGTTCCTGCTGCAAATGGCGGCATTCTTTGAGAAGTACCCGGCTTTACACGAAGAAGCCCGTGCGTTGCATCACATCGCCGACGCCGCCTGCCGACCGTTCAGCGTCGCCGTGTTTGGCAGGGTTAAGGCCGGGAAAAGTTCCCTGGTCAACGCCTTGATCGGTAAAGAACTGGCCATCATGGGATCGGAAGAAGCAACGGCAACCATCAACCGCATTTCCCATGCCAGCCGGGAAATGAATCAATACTTCACCGTTCATTGGAAGGATGCCCCTGCGGAGTCCTTCCCTCTGGAAAAACTCCATACCGACTGGACCGGGAAGGATGACCGGGTGATCGACCGGGTAAGGAGAACTTCATTCCTTGAATTATTCTCGGATGCCGAAGCGTTGAAACATACCCGCATCATCGATACGCCGGGCACGGGGAGCGCGAATGACGACCATGAAAAAGTGGCTCAGAACTTTCTGGATGCCGAAAAGTCCAGCATTGCAGAGGGAGAAAAGGCCGATGCCCTGATTTACGTCTTCGGTTACCTGGGGAAGGAGGCGGATGAACAATCCCTGCAGACTTTCAGGAAAGGCTGTCTGCCAGGATCCTCCCCCTATAACAGCGTGGGAGTATTCCACCTCTGGGATAATACCTACTGGGACAACGGAGGAGATATGAGCGATATAGAAAGGAAAGCAGAGCAGCTGAAGAACCATATGCGGGATGTGGTTGCCGATATCATTCCCGTCAGCGCTCCATTGGCCTTGGCTGCCCAACTGGCTCCCGACGGCTTTTTCGATCGTCTGCAATCGGTTATTCTCTCCCTTTCGGAAGAAGAACTTCTGGCGGCTCTCAAAAGAGATACCCGCTGGGACAGAGAGGAAGAACAAGCCTCTATCCGGAGCATGTGTCCCTGGCTGCCGTGGCCGAGTTTCCGGGTGCTTGTCCGGCACATGTTCCGCATGGGAAACTCCGAAGCGGTTCGGCACAAGAAAGCCCTTCGGGAACTGAGCGGAATAGACAGATTACTGAGTTTTCTGGAAGAAAAATTCTTCAGGCGGGGTGCCATCATCAAACAAAGACAAAGCCGGGCCAAAGCCCGCCATACGATAGAACATGCTTACTGGACCTTGGAAGGAGTTCAAGAGAGACTGGAACAGGAGCAGGAACACTGGAGCATTCTGGAAATGGCAGTGGAAGCCCCTTCGACCAAATTGTGGGTTTATGAGAAAAAAGCGGAGGGGAAACAGGAACTGGCTGTACTGCTCCAACATTGGGAAGAGGCGGATCGTTTCCGCATCATTGAGGAAGAACTCCTTGCCGAGCTCGATCATGATGTAGAAATCCTGGATTCCCTCGACAAGTCTCTGGCATTCCTTCCTCCGGATGCACGGCAGTATATCCGGCTGCTTCTTGAAGGTTCTCTTGATTCCTCCAACTGGGATCAAGAGAGAGCTGATGACTTTCGCAAAACCTACACTCTCGTATGTGAAGCCGTTACCGGAGCTCCGGACAGAGAAACGCGAACAACAGCCGAACATATACGGCATCGAATGGAAAGTATCCAATCCCCTTTTAATGAAAAAAGATCATGAAATCCATCTGCATAGGTATTGATTTTGGAACAACAAATACACTTGTTTCATACATTGAAGACAAGAGCAAATTTCCGGTGCTGAGCCGTTTGGGACGGAGCAGCGACAGCATGCCTACGACCATCCACATCGATTCCGGAGGAAGTCCCTGTTTCGGAGACGATGCAAATGATTATTGCGAATATGATTCATCCGGCTATGTGAGAGGGTTCAAACTGTGGCTCGGTGGAACTAGGACACTGAAACGGGAAAATTCGGAAAAGGAATATTCCGCTGTCGAACTGACCATGGAATTCCTGAAGCATATTCGTGAAAAATGCGAACAGGAATCCCTTCAAGGCCATTATCACCTGGACCGGGCAGTCATCACCATTCCCGTCAGTTTCAGCCCGGCTCGCAAAGCGGATCTGAAGAAGGCGGCACAAAAAGCGGGATTTCAGGAGGTGATTCTCGTGCCGGAGCCGGAAGCTGCAGGAAAAGCCTTTTGCACATTGTGTCCGGAAGAAGCCTTTAAGGGTTCGGCTTTAATTGTGGACTGGGGAGGAGGCACCCTCGATTTAAGCCTGGTCCAGCGTACTGAAGAAGGCTTCAAGGTTCAAAAAGCCTACAGCCGGGGAGACGAAACCATGGGAGGGGAAGTATTGGACACGATCATGTGGAATCATGTAGCCAACAGATTAAAACTGAAATTCGGAATTGATTTAGGGAAGGAACCTGTTGCCAAACGGTATGCTTTACGGAAAAGAATCAGACAAGCGAAGGAAAAACTCTCTTTATTAAATGATTATACATTGCTGCTTCCTCTGCAGGAGGGACTTCAACGCATTTCCATATTCCGGCAGGAATGGGAAGAGGTCATTGGTTCTCAACTTGGAAAAGTTGTTCAAATGGTCGAAGATATTCTAGCTCGGCTGGCTGCCGACCATCAGCCACCCCCCAATATTATTCTTCTGGTGGGAGGAAGCAGCAAGACACCCCGGCTCAGGGAACTGTTGGAGCAAAGGACAAGTATCCCCTGCAAATTCTGGGACAAAGGCATGGAAGCCGTCGGACTGGGAGCAGCACTTTTCGATATTCAACAAAGGGAAAGTTCCCAGATTCCGGGAAATGATCTGTCCGGCATGGGAGATGATTCCTCTTCCTCAAAAAGACAACCTCATAAATTGAATGTCGAGGCTTGGGAAATGCTTTCCGGGTGTGTAAAGACTGTTGATATTCAAGGGAATCAATTTGATGTGCGCATTCCGTCTGGAGTTGCTGCCGGGACAAGATTGCGCCTCCCTGCCTCTAAAACCAAGGGGCTAGGAGATATTGAATTGGAGCTTGTTTTACAGGATTCTGGAGACGCAAAAGAAAAACCTTTGTATATAGAGGGGCTGGAATATCTGCACGGGATTAACGGCCATCGAATCGATTACCGGGAAGCCGCTAATTATTTTACAAGAGGATATGAGCAGGGAGATTTGAATGCCGCTTACATGCTATGCGAGTGCTATCGGGAGGGATTTGGGGTTCCGCGAGATCCAAGCTTTGCCTTCAAGCTCGCCGAGTTTCTGATTGAACGCGGCTACTTCCCGGCCTATTACCATTTGTCAGAAGCGTGGAGGACAGGAAAAGGCGTTCCCATGGATCAGCAAAAAGTAAAAGATTTTTCTGATAAGCTTAAAAGAACCTGTTCTCAGCCTGTTGCAGGCATTGATGAGATTTTGCGCTACGATTCATTGATGAAAAATGAATTATCGAAGGAAAAGCCTGACACTCGGGAACTGGAACGCCTCGCCAGACTTAATTTCAAGATCTCAAATCTGCCTACGCGTTTTGGTTTCCTTGTAGCTGCCTTGTTGTCAAAGGATGTCGAAGAGAGTCCGTCTGCCAGAGAAGAAATTCGCAAGTTATTGGATGAAGGTTGTAAACAGGGGGATCTCTTCTCTTTTCTTTTTAAGGGAGGTTTATTGTGCGGAGAAGATCATTCCATTTTTGCACCAGACAAAGACAAAGGAATCAGTTTGCTAAGGAAGGCTGCAAGTTATGGAGAGCCGGCAGCGTTGTTTCTGTATTCCGAAGAACTGGACAACGAATCACAAAGCAAACAAGTATTGAACAGGTTCTGGAATGTTTGCAGACTGGGAGCATCTTGTATACCAGGAGACAAAGAGTTGAATTGTGCGATCAGACTTGAACCAAGTCCTTTTGCATGCGTATGGAATGTCTATGAAAGAAGCATTGCGATGCCTCTGCTGGCACAGGAACGATTGGAGCAGCTTGTAACCCAGTTCCCTCCTCAACTGGTTCTCAAAAATGAAAATTCCCATACTTTACATAACATTAAAATCAGGATTTGTTGCGGTGACAAACAGTTGGACAGAACAATAGAGATACCCTCCTCTTTGTCTTCGGATGATGAGCTGAAGATTAATCCTCTGGATTACGATTTAGAATTGGGCGAAGACTTATACGTCGAAGTATATTCGGGAGCCCGCTGTTCAAGAATGGATCTTAGGAATATAATCAAAATAAGCGATTTCATGCGTGGCTCTCCTCCGCTTGCCATGTGGTGGGAAGAAGGATTCTTTGACGGTTTTATTCTCAGACTCGCGTGCAGGGATGGAAGTATCAGCAATGTCATCGTCCGCAAAGAAGGAGGAGCTAGTACAAGTCCTATATATTTGAATACCAATCAAGAGCCTCCTTCTATAGGATGGGTGGAATTTAGCGATGATGCAAGCTTGAGTGAAAATGAAATGTTCTGGATAGAATCGGCTGAATATCCTCCTATCCTGGGACGTATTTTAACGACACCTGATGATTCTGGAAGCTCAGACTGGGAAACTGCCGCTAAAATAGTGGGTGGCGGTCTTCTGGGGATTCTTGCTGCCGGTTCCTGATTTTTATTATGTCATCAAGTATAATACCAATGAAATCCGCCAGTATAGGAATCGACTTTGGCACAACGAATACTCTTATCGCGTATACATGGGGTAACAGCAAACAACCCGAACTAAGCCGCCTTGGTCAGGGAAATGACAATATGCCGACAACCATTTATGTTTCTTCCGATGGGCATTATTGTTTCGGAGACGCTGCGGATGATTGTTGCGTATCAGATCCATCCGGCTATGCGAGAGCTTTCAAATTGTGGCTCGGTGGAACTAGGACATTGAAACCGAAAAATTCGGAAAAGGAATATTCCGCTGTCGAACTGACCATGGAATTCCTGAAGCATATTCGTGAAAAATGCGAACAGGAATCCCTTCAAGGCCATTATCACCTGGACCGGGCAGTCATCACCATTCCCGTCAGTTTCAGCCCGGCTCGCAAAGCGGATCTGAAGAAGGCGGCACAAAAAGCGGGATTTCAGGAGGTGATTCTCGTGCCGGAGCCGGAAGCTGCAGGAAAAGCCTTTTGCACATTGTGTCCGGAAGAAGCCTTTAAGGGTTCGGCTTTAATTGTGGACTGGGGTGGAGGCACCCTCGATTTAAGCCTGGTCCAGCGCACTGAAGAAGGCTTCAAGGTTCAAAAAGCCTACAGCCGGGGAGACGAAACCATGGGAGGGGAAGTATTGGACACGATCATGTGGAATCATGTAGCCAATAGATTAAAACAGGAAGCTGGCTTTGATCTGGAACAGAAGGACCCCGTACCGGAACGGTATGCTTTACGGAAAAGAATCAGACAAGCCAAGGAAATGCTTTCCCAGGTCAATGAATATTCCTTGATTCTTTCCACTGCCCGGGGAATACAACGCCTGCAAATACTTCGTACGGAATGGGAAGAGGTCATTGTACCCCTACTTGAAAAAGTTGTTCGAATGGTCGAAGATATTCTGGATCAACTTGTTTCTACTAATCAATCATCCCCCGACATCATTCTTCTGGTGGGAGGAAGCAGCAAGACACCCCGGCTCAGGGAACTGTTGGAGAAAAGGACAAGTATCCCCTGCAAATTCTGGGACAAAGGCATGGAAGCTGTTGCTAAGGGGGCGGTATTGTATGCCAATGAACTTTTTCCTCCCTCAGCTGCTCCTACCCAAACGGAAAACCGTGACACTGCATCTGAACCATGCACTCCCGAAGAAGAGCCTATTTATCGAATCCGTATTTCGAGAATCGAAGCTAATCTGGGTGTCAAAAAAACATTGAAACTGGGAGAGGAGACTATCGCCGTCAACATCCCTTCCGGTGTCCGGGAAAGGCAAAATGTCACCATTCCATCCCTTGTCAGAGAGGGCACAACATACCGTGGCGTCATCATTCTGCAGGACGATCCTTTTTTGCAGGAACATGCGGAACAAGGAAACAGAACAGATCAATATCTTTTGGGAATGAGTTATTACCGTGGTGTGGGAGTTTCAAAATCCATCAAAAAAGGTATCACATGGCTTGAGAGAGCTGCGGGACAAGGTTCTGGAGACGCACAATTCATGATGGGAAGGATTTGTTTTAACGGAGAAGGAATGAAGGCTCCTGATTTAGAGAAAGGATTAATATGGTTTAAGCTGGCACTCACTAATAGTCACCCTGAAGCTCAAAAATGGATAGATAAGTGCCAACGACTCCTGAATTCTTCAGATAAGAAGGAAGCTATCGTAGTAACTCCATATGTTCATTATTCCTACTTAATGGATCATAAGCCCTTTACTTTGTATGTGATTGGAGAAAGATACAGTGTATTCCTCTCTGACGTAGGCGAACAGGTACTTTCCAAGCTCTACAAGGGAAGAACTGATGTAGTCGTAAGGATTAAAAAAACCTATGATGAAAAAGAATGTTTACCTTATTATAAACAAAAAAATTTTCAACCGAGTGAACCGAGTCCTGGAGACAACTGCAAAAACAATAAAGATTCTTGCTTTTGGCTTGCACTAAAAGGAGTCATTACTTGTTTTTCCATTATCCTATGTATTAGTTTCATAATTAATCATGGAGCTCGTGGGCTTGTTAGTATTTTCGCCCTTACTGGATTTCTGGGATGGCTGTGGAAGGGTAAATAATCTCCCCGCAAACGCTCTTTTCTTGCCATAGACATAAAACGGGAGCTTTTTCTCATAAAAATATCGTCTAAAAGAAATTTTAGGTGATAATCAGGACATTTTCATGGCTTGAGGAAATTGTATGACACAAATCAATCCTCATGCTCTTTTTCCAAAAATTTCTTTTAGCTCAACGGTCGCCAGCGCTACCACTTTCTGAAAGTGCCGGATGAACCTTTGTTTTTAGAATCTCGGGTATTTTTTTGCTCGGGCAGGGTGATGTAATTTCGACGGAAATGTCTCATGACGAATGACCTGCTGAAATATTCCTATTTGATCTTGCCGCAGGAAGACATTAGCATTGAGTCATGAAAGAAGTTGTTTCTAAAGTCCCGGATGCCAAAGAGTTGATTGATGTTTTGGGCAATGAGAAAAAATTTATGTTTGGACTGGTCACAATCAAGCCTGTGGAAAAGTATAAAAGTGTGATGGCTGAACCACGGAGCATACTGGAGGATCCCTGTGCTATTTGCGAGGTTGTGATAGTCGCAGGCCCCAATACGTCCCGTTGTGAACGGTATGCAGTTGCCTGGGCTGATATTGAGACGGAAGAAAAACTGGGAAGTGTGTTTCATAATATCCAGTTTAGAGCTTATCCGTTTGACAATGAATCATGCGAAAGGCGCCAATACTATAAGGAGATCCTTTCTTTGCCGCTTCTTCTTATTTGTCCTTACGTCAATTCAAAGTTTGCCGCCCAGCTTGCTGCCCAAAAGGTCAGTGTTGTCGATTGTTGTGGAAATGGAGCTATCGTTCACGACGGTCTTTTTATCTCCCACACAGGAGAGTTTTCTGCAGACTACAAAGACAGAAGGAGCAACAATCCGTATGTGGGGATTTCTTCCTTGGTTGCCAGAAGTTTCATCGACAATCCCTTATGGAAGTCGCAAAAAATGCTCACCAAGTATATCCGATTTTGCGGGCATGATATTTCCCTGTCTCAGGTTTCCAAGACGATTCATCGTCTTTACGGAGATTTGATGCTGGCAGGTGAACGGAGGAATGTCTGTGCATTGAATCGCAAATCCCTGTTAAATAAGCTTCGGGACAATTTTACTCCGCCTAAGGTGGAGAAGTACTATGCATTCAGGATCACCCACGAATTTTCCATGGCCAAGGTAAGCGCCTATCTGAATCAGTTGGAGAAGATTCAATGGTATGTACATCCCAAATGCGCATTAAGAAGCATGGTTGGACAAGGCGGTGAGCCGGTAACAGTCTTGCGCATCAATCGGGAAATTAGAGGCCTTCCCGGTTTGACCCCATGTTTGCCTGGAGAAGATGCCGAGGTCATTGTTGAAGTAGTTTTCGATGATCCTTTGGTCTATTACAACGTCGAACAGGCACCTAACATCAGACTGCCTTCCCTGCTGGCGGCCTACCTGGAATATCACCCTACCACAACGCTGGAACGGCATGTTTTGGAATTGGCCGAACAAAGGATTTTGAAGCAGGCAGCTCAAAGTTACATGAATTTTTTAAGAGAGGACGAGATTCAATACCTGAGAAATGCCTGGATATCTTCAGATGCGCAAGAAGAGGCTAATCTTCTCTGAAGTTCTAATCTCCTAATCGAATATGAAAATCATAGAAGGTACTTTTGTCTCTGCCGAGGACATCATTACAGAGTTAAGACGCATTCGAGAATGCCTGGATGTTCTTCTTACCCGGGAGACAGCTAAATCGGGTTCCGTTGTCTGGGCAAGCCAGGCGACTCTTGCCAGGCGTTATGATACCAGTAAATCGACCATTTGCAGGTTACTGGCAGAAGCCGTGAGTTCAGGTCATGTCAGGATGATTCGCCCGCATGGCAGCGTCCGGAAGTATCATGTTGCCGAATTTGACGCTTTCATGGTGTCTATTTCGATTGCCTCCTGTAAAAGCATTTAAGCTGGAATCAGGGGAATGAATATTTGAAAGGGATTCCGGAAGTAGAGACAGTGAGAGGATTGTCCCGTTAAGTCCCTCTTGGAATTACTTTGTTTATGATTTATCATCAATGACAGCCGGATCACCACTTCTGCCTCTGAGCTGATTGGATGCACAATGTTTTGCACAAGGAATCTATGGGGGTGTCTGCTCAGGCATTCCCGCCGATGCGGATCGCAATAAACCACACGGACGCAGCCTGGAAGAGAAAAAAATCCGAAAGGCGGGGATATTCTGCTCCGGGAGATACTCGGAATAGGCAGATGCGGATTCCATTTTCCATCCCTGGTTGAATGCCTCGCCATGATCAACTGTTGACCCCGTATTGTTCCGGATCTTCCGCCGCTTTGAGGGCTCCCTCATCCTCGGAAGAATCATTCAAATAACTCTTTTTTCTGACATCCATGATGTTGTCTGCCCACAGCTCACACTGGCTCATGACGGTTTGAAGAGCCTCCGGCACATCATCAGGCGGGTAGTTGTACTTCTTCAAAAGGCGTTTGATCATGATGCGCATTTTTGCCAGCGCCTGAGACTTTGGAAACCATGCGTGGCAACTGTGAAACATTGAGATCTCTCTCCTTGATCGATCTTCTGGCATCCACGGGAATGCCCGTGGGGGGAACTGATACTGCTTGACCGTAAAGACATCAATTTTGAAGAACGGGAAGACGGCAATCATGTCCTGTTTCTCTCTCAAAGCTCCTTATGAACGTTTGAAAATCGACGGCGTGGAATCCCGTCTTCGGGAATTGGGGTACCCCCTGGAATTGCCGCGGGTACACCCCCACAAATTCCGCAGAACGCTCGCCACCGTGGCGATTGACAAGGGAATGCCCGTGAAACAATTGCAGCGTCTTCTGAGGCACCAGAGAATAGACACAACCCTCCAATACGTCGTGGTCAAGTAGAGCAATGTTAAACTTGCCCATCGCAAGTTCCTGGGGTAGGGTGCTTCAGGGCGGGATAGCCTTCTACAAGGCCGCCCAATCGGCGCTATATCGGCCCGCTGCTTTTTTCGTTTCCATTTCCGGCATGAATTGATAACAACGCAATCTTTCCTTGATGTACCAGCCACCATTCAGCATATCATCCGCCACCGTCAACCTGATTGCGGAAATAGCCGCTCTGGTGGAACGGTATGCTATCCGGCTGGAGCAGAGCGGCGGTCTCCGCCTGCGCAAAGCCAGCCGCATCAAGACCATCCACAGTTCGTTAGCCCTGGAAGGCAACCAGCTGTCGGAACATGAGGTGCGTGACGTACTCCAAGGGAAAACAGTCGTGGCTCCGCTCCGAGAAATCCAGGAGGTAAGAAATGCCATCAAGACCTATGAACTGTATCCCTCCCTAGATGCCTTTTCCCTGGCTGATCTGCTCAAAGCCCATGGAGTAATGATGAGCTCTCTGACGGATGACGCCGGAAGTTTCAGGCGGGGAGGCGTAGGCGTCTTTGCCGGAACGCACATGGTACATATGGCCCCGCCCGCCGACCGTGTTCCCGGTCTCATGAACGACCTGTTTGAATGGCTGCGCCGAGCTGAAGACCATCTGCTGATACGTAGCTGCGTTTTTCATTACGAATTTGAATTCATCCATCCCTTCAGCGACGGCAATGGCAGAATCGGCAGACTCTGGCAATCCCTGATCCTGGGGAAACTGCACCCGGCCTTTGAACATCTCCCCGTAGAAAACATGGTTTATGCCAACCAGCAAGCCTACTATGAAGCCATTAGCGCCAGCTCTGCTCGGGCGGATTGCACCCCTTTCGTAGAATTCATGCTCCGGGAAATCCTCAGCACGCTCAAACGATGCCGAAACCCGCATGAAAATGTCGGTATAAATGACGGAACAAATGTCGGTATAAATCTTACAACTACGCAACAACACATCCTGGAACTCATCAGGAGGCAGCCTCGGCTCAGCGTGCGGGAAATGGCAAAACGGCTGGAACTCTCCCAGCGCCAGGCGGAAAGAGTCGTGGCTTCCCTCAGGGAGAAAAACATCATCAGGCGCGTCGGTGCCAACAAATCAGGATATTGGGAAGTTTTAGATTAAAGAAAGGTTAGTATGAAAGAGTGGACTTATGATAATCTGCGGCGGGGATGTGCCCCCACAGTTCACAGACGGCGTCCCATATTTGTTTTTCACAGCCAATGTTGGCGTTATTCTTTTCAGCCATTGCAGTTGTGGTTTTACAAAGAGGAAGTTTAGGGAGGATGATGGAACGCATCAAGATCAGACCATGGAGCTGATCATAAAGGAAACTCCCGCCAATTTTCAGAATCATCTTGGACAACTTCAAACAGGTGTGAATCAGAAAAAACAAGGTGCTAGTATGGGTGCTAGTTGAGCAATTTCGAGAAAGAAAAACGCCTCGAAATACTTGATTACGAGGCGTTTATGAAAATGGTACGCGGTACTGGTTTCGAACCAGTGACCCCATCCGTGTGAAGGATGTGCTCTACCACTGAGCTAACCGCGCGTTTTTTATGTGGGAGGATTAGTAGTGAATCGGCAGACAATTGGCAAGGAAAATTTACATATCCGGCCAGAACACGGAAATAAACCTCCCGTATTTCTGGCTTCCGGGAAAGCACAAGAATACGGGAGGAAATGAAATGGATTAGAATTCGCAGTTACGGGGCGTTCTGGCATAGGGCAACACGTCTCGGATGTTGCCAACTCCTGTCACAAACATGAGAAGACGCTCGAAGCCAGCCCCAAACCCGGCATGAGGAACACTGCCAAAACGTCGGAGATCTATGTACCACCAGTAGGCTTCTTCACTAAGCCCCATACTCTTCATATTTTCAAGCAAGACATCAAGACGCTCTTCACGCTGGCTCCCGCCGACGATTTCACCGATGCCGGGAACAAGAACGTCCATAGCCGTCACGGTTTTCCCATCATCGTTGAGGCGCATGTAAAAAGGTTTGATGGCCTTGGGATAGTTGTAGACGATAACCGGGCTCTTGAAGTGTTCTTCGGTAAGATAGCGTTCGTGCTCGCTCTGAAGATTGATGCCCCAGGAAACGGGGTAATCGAATTGTTTGCCACTCTTGGCCAAAATGTCCACGGCTTCCGTATAGGAACAGCGGACGAAGGGGCTGTCAAGCACATGCCGGAGACGCTCCAAAAGAGTTTTATCGATGAATTTATTGAAAAACTCCATGTCCTCCCGGTTATTCTCCAACATGTCGCGAACAAGAAATTTCACGAAGTCTTCGGCTAGATCCATATCGCCGTGAAGATCACAGAAAGCAACTTCCGGCTCAATCATCCAGAATTCCGCAGCATGACGAGTGGTATTGGAATTTTCAGCACGGAAAGTGGGTCCAAAGGTATAGACGCGTCCCAGAGCACAGGCAAAGGTTTCCGCTTCCAGCTGACCGCTCACAGTGAGATAGGCAGCTTTGCCGAAGAAATCGTTTTCGAAGTCAGCAGCTTTATCCTTGTGAGGATCCAAGGTAGTAACGCGAAACATTTCTCCGGCACCTTCGCAGTCACTGGCAGTAATGATCGGAGTATGGACCCAGACAAAGTCACGCTCTCCGAAGAAACGATGGACAGCCGTAGCCAATTTGCTGCGGGTTCGCAAGACGGCTCCGTACAGGTTGGTGCGCGGCCTCAAATGCGAAATGGACCGCAGAAACTCCGGAGAATGTCCTTTTTTCTGCAATGGGTAGCTTTCCGGTGCCTCTCCAAGGAGGCGGATGGAGGTGGCCCGAAGTTCCCATTTCTGCTTCCCGGGGCTTGCGACAAGGTCTCCGTCAATGCTAACGGAAGAACCCGTAGCCATGTGACCAATCGTCTCATAACCGGGAATGCCGGCATCAGCCACGACCTGAAGAGAGGAGAGGCATGAACCATCGTTGATTTCCAGGAAGGAAAAACCCTTGGAATCGCGCCGGGTACGTACCCAGCCTTCAATTAAAATTCCAGAGCGCTCGGCATCACTATCCAGCGCATGTTTGACAAGCGTTCTCACGTTCATGTCCATGGAATATGACGGATAGGTCCAAATGTCAAAAAGGATACATCAGCAGGGCTGATTTTCCTATTTTCCTCTTCCGCCGACAGGGAGCACTGCGCACTAATCCCAGAGTGAATTCCTCAGACATTCCGGTGAAAACAACAAACCCGCCCGGTTTGAAACCAACAGGGCGGGTTTGTGTGTCAGTAATAATAAATGTCTGTGCTTTAAATAAGCGCGTTTAACTTTTGCATGATGGCATCCTTGGACGTAGCCCCAACGATCGTATCCACAACCTGACCATCTCTGATGAAGACCAGAGTTGGAATGGAACGGACGTTATAGGCGGAAGCAAGGCCGTTGTTACTGTCAACGTCCACTTTGCCAACCTTTGCCTTACCGGCAAATTCCGTAGCAATTTGCTCAACAATGGGGCCGATCATGCGGCAGGGGCCGCACCATGTTGCCCAAAAATCTACAAGTACGGGAACCGGAGATTCGAGTACTTCCGTCTGAAAGTTTGATTCAGTTAATGTAAGTGCCATGATTGCTGTTAAGACTCATGTATTGTTCCATTCGTTCATTCAGACATGGTATCCGCAGATGCAGAATCACCGAACATGCCGGGTTCCACGCGGTTTTCCAGACCATCTGTCTGGATCTGAATGAAGAGGAATGCGATAGCGGCCACAAGCGAAGCAATGGAGAGACCGAGCAGGAGGCCGGTGCCGGTTTCCTCCTCTTCGTCAGCCACATTTTTGACGGAAGCCTGGACGGAGGAAATAGGAGCGGCGGCCGACATGGGACGCGTCGGTGTCAGGGCGATTGTCGCTTTAGGCAACTGAGCCGTCGGTTGACCGGAAGCAAGAGGCCCGGAAGGAGCACCTGCCTTTAAAGCAACGGGAGCACCGGTTCCGGCAAGAGCAATCGTCTTCAATCCTCCGCCAAGGGGAGCAGCGCTACCCAGACCGGCAGGACGAAGCGGTACTGCGCCGTCAGCAACCGGAGCAGCAGGTGCCACGGGAGGTACAGGAGCGCCAGGAGCAGGAGGAGCCGGCGCGGCAGCACCGGGCACTTGCGGGGGCATGGGAGCACCGGGAGCCGGCGGAGGTACAGGAGCACCGGGAACACCAGGACGAGGCGGCATCGGAGCAGCAGCCGCGGAAGGCGGCGGCACGGGAGCCGGCGGAACTCCTGGAACAGACGGCCTCGGGGGCATAGCAGGGGCACCACCGGGGATGGGAGGAGGCGGAGGATTACTCATAGGTGTGTGGACTGGTTTGTGTTGACTATGATTTCTCCCCTATCATCCCTTGAGATGCAAGAAAAGAATCATGTTCGTGGAAAATTTATGCAATTTTTTTCGCATTCTACCCGTATATGAGGGTGTTGTACACGTTGAAAACTTGCAGGTAGCCTCATTTTCTGTACGATGGAAGTACTATTTGCCTCTCCATGAAGCCACTGACAAAACTCGCAGAAACAATTCTTCCGTCCGGAATCTCTTTGGAACTCTGGGAACGCGACAATTCCTATTTCCTCCTTGCCGACGGCATTCAAATGGCTTCCAGCTTTTCCCACGGTGGGGACGATGCTATCGCTACCATTGCGGCAGCACCCATTAAACGTGCCAACCAACCGACTATTCTGATTGATGGTCTGGGCCTCGGTTTCCTTCTCAAAGGAGCCATGGAGCAAATTAACAAGGAAAAAGCCAGTTTTATTGTCGCGGAACCCTGCTCCGATCTTGTCGAGTGGCATGAAAAACTGCTGGGCAACCTCCACCCCGGCATGCTACACGATCCACGCGTCACGATCGAATCCCATTCTGCACTTCAGGTCGCCAGAAAAACATCCAAGGCATACCATGCTATTCTGATGCGCTCAACCCATTCCCGCAATCAGCTTACAATTGCAGAGGCGACCGACTACAACGCTGCCCTGAAACAGGGAGGCATGCTGGTCATCCTCCTATCCCGTCCGGATAAACGATTGGAACGCACGCTGCAAAAAGCCGGTTTCGACGTCTCTTTCGACACAGTCCCCACTTCTCACAAAGGCAAGCAGACCTCATTCCAGACCGTCGTGCTCGCCCGCAAGGGACGCTTCGTTCCCTTTTCACAACGTTAAACACCATCGTTTCCACCCCATGATTCAATCCCGATTTATCCTTACAGCTGTTTTAGCGGGCATGTCATCCATGCCTCTATTCGCCGACTCTATCGCCCAAGGTATTCTCCTACCTAAAAAGGAAATGCACGCTATTTCCTTTGCTCCCAAAAACGTTGCCGATATTTTCATTATTGATGTTCTTCCTCAAGGGGCCAAGGTCAAGCAAGGTCAGGCCATTGCTTCCTCTGACTTCAGGAGTCTGGATCGTCTGATCGAAGATATGGACCGTTATGTCAAAGCTCGCAATCTGGATGTGCTGAAGCTTCGTTTCGAACTCGAACAGGAAAAAGCCACAGCCAATCAAAAGAACAAGGAAGCCACCTTGTCTCTCCAGCGTGCCCAGGAAGACTTGAAAGATTTTCAGGAAAAACGCAAAGCTCGCATGCTTGCCGAAGAGGAAGAACGCGTCAATAAAGCTCTTCGCCAGCTTTCCTACAAGCAGGAAGAACTCAACCAGCTTGTCAAAATGTACAAGGAAGACCAGGTAGCTGAAGAAACGGAGGAAATCATCCTTACCCGGCTTAAAAATGAATTGAGTGAATCCGACTTCGCCGTTCAAGGAGCCAAGCTTACCTCAGAACTTGCTAAACTTCGCACGATCAATCGTTACGGAGAAGACCTCCAGAAAAACATCGATCAGTGGGATCTTGAAGCAAAAAGTGTCGCGGCCAAATACAAGTTCAGTGTCGAGCAAAAACAACTTGCCCTCACTGATGCGGAAGTGGCCCTCAAACGCGCACAGGATCGCCTGAATGATTTGCAGAAGGATCGAGCCATGGCTCAATTCCAATCTCCTGCCGACGGTATCCTGCTTTACGGAGGGTATGTCGGGGATAAATGGGTTGCTAATTCCGTAGCCCTGAAACTCCGCCCCGGAGGCAAGTTAGAGCCATTCGACAAAATTGCAACGATCGTTCCCCCGGATAGCGAGTTGATCATCCAAGCCGTTCTGCCCGATTCCACCCCGACGCCGAAGGTCGGCGATCAGGTTATTGTCAAGATCACTAACAAGCAGCTTCCCGGTACCGTCACCGTCGCAGATCCTATTCCCGATGCCGACGGCAAGCGCCGCATCATCATCACTCCCCAGGCGCCTGCGGCCGAAATATTCGCTCCGGGGTTGCCCGTCCAGGTGATCATCAAGGATCAACAAGCCTAAACTCCCACCGGCAGCATGCGTACAGGATCTCTGTTCCTTGCCGGTATTGCAGCCGGTTTATTGTCCCTCTGTTCTTCCGCCGAAACCGTTGTCCGGACACAAACCGTTACAGTGACGGGAGAGGAGAATCCCCAGGAATCTCCCTCCCCGGAGCAACAGGAAAAAGCAATTTCTGCCGAGAAACACGACAACATTCACATCGCCAAAGTCCCGGACGTCCCTCCGCCTTCCCGCGAAGCCTTGGAGGCGTCTTTCCGTAAAGCAGCCTCTTTCCTCCTGCCCCGGCAAAACAAAGACGGATCATGGGGCGATCACACAGGTACCAAAGGCCTCAATGTCCTTTGCCCCTATCCCCAAGGCCCCCGATCGTTCCGCCTGGCATCCACAGCTCTTTGCATCGTAGGGCTGACTGCTTCCCCCTTGCATGACGATCCCGCCATACAAAATGCCGTAGACAAGGCTCTTAATGTCCTCATCCGCGAATTGCCCAAGCTCAAGCGAGGCGACACCATCACTCTGCTCTCTACCTGGGCGCACGCCTATGGCCTGGAAGCCTACTGCTCTGCAGCCAAAAGACTCCCTAAAGATTCACCTCGCTTTCAGGAACTCAAGGAGGCTGCAGCCAAGGCTATTCATGCCACCGACTTGTTAAGCGATGAAGCGTACGGAGGATGGGGGTACTATACCTTCGATGTGTTTTCCCAGAAAACCATCGGTATGCCGACATCTTTCCTGACATCGACCGTCTTGCTTGCTTACAAGGACGCCAAAGACATCTTCGGGCTGGATTCCGACCCGAATGTTCTGAAACGCGCCGTTAAACTGCTCAAAGCCTTGCGTACTCCCGCCGGGACTTTTGTGTATTCCCGGGATCACATGTACTATGGGACCGCGCCCATTAACCGGCACACGGGCAGCCTCGCACGCAATCCGGCCGGAGACATGGCCATCATGAGCTTCGATCCCGGTTTCGTTACGCTGACCCAGTTGGAAGACAATGTCGAACGTCTCTGGAGTCGTGACGGCTGGCTGTACATGGCACTCAAAAAGCCTGTCCCCCACGAAAGTTTCGCCCAAAACGCAGGATACTTTTTCTACTACGGTTATTATTACGCAGCCCGTACTTTCGACTGGCTCCCCAAGGAACATCTGCCAAGACATGCCGCCCAACTCTCGGAAGATATCCTTCACCTTCAGGAAAAAGACGGCTGCTGGTGGGATTACCCTCTGTATAATTATCACAAATTCTACGGGACGGGATATGCTCTGTATTCCATGTCCCGGGTTTGGGACGTTTTACAGGGTAGTACCATCCCGTTCACCGTAGAATCGCCCCACGCCGCCGGTACCACGGTTTCCTCAAGCCCGGCATCATGAGATTGAGTTCTGCCGGCCATGAAGCACATATTCCCCATTCTTCTTTGTTCTACCCTTCTCCCGGCCTGGGGCGAAGAAGGGGGTATACCGCCACAAACAAGTCTTCCTCCGGCGCGGGAAAAGGCGGATTCCATCCCCATCCCCAAATTGCCAGACACAGCGCCCCCTACTTTGGAGGCTCTGGACAAAGCCCTTGCCCGCGGCGTTCAATTCCTATTGACCCATCAGAATAAGGACGGATCATGGGGCGACCACACCGGTACGAAGGGAATCAACATTTTTTGCCCGTATCCGTCAGGCCCCCTAGCTTTCCGAAGCGGTACGACAGGTCTCTGTATCATCGGCCTTAATGCTTCCCCTCAACGAGATACACCCGAGGTTCAGGCAGCGTTGGAAAAAGCGACGCAGTTCATGTTTTCCCGGCTGCCGAAACTGAAACGCGGCGATACACAGAGCGTTTACGATGTCTGGGGGCATGCCTACACATTGGAAGCCGCCTGTTCCTTGGCAACACGATTGCCCCAAGATTCCCACCGCTTTGCCGAACTCCGCGAATTTGCCAGAGAACGCATCCGCATGCTGGATGCCTTAGCCGATATCAACGGGGGCTGGGGCTATCTGACATTCAAGGTATTTACCGAACGCCCCGCCGGTTCCCCCACCTCCTTTCTGACGGCAACCGTCTTCATGGCCTACAAGGATGCGGAAGATATTTTCGGTCTCAAACCTAATCAGAAAGTATTCCGCCGCTGCTTCAATACTCTGAAATCCATGCGGACACCCAACGGCACTTACGTTTATTCGCGAGAACACATCAAATTCGCAACAACTCCGATTAACCGCCACACAGGCAGTCTCGCCCGTACGCCTGCCGGAGATCTTGCCCTGATGCGTTATGAGCCTTCTCTGATCTCCAGACGGCAACTTGAAGACGGGCTGGACCGTCTTTGGAGCCGTTCCGGGTGGCTTAGCATGGCCCTTAAAAAGCCAATGCCCCATGAGAGTTTTGCTCAAAATTCGGGTTATTTCTATTTTTACGGATATTATTACGCAGCCAAATGTCTTGATTTCGTACCGCATGAAAAATTAGTGAGACATGCCGCGTATGTTTCCAAGGGCGTACTTCCCCTCCAGGAAAAAGACGGTTCCTGGTGGGATTACCCCCTGTACAACTATCACAAATTCTACGGAACAGGATATGCTCTTTATGCGTTATCACGCGTTCGAGCCGCCATCGCTGCAGATTAACAAACAACCAGTCGATTGCCAAACTTCCATCACCACAATAACGTCGCATGAAAATCACATTTGCCCCTCATTCCCCACTACTCATTTCGGCGGCCCTCGCCGGATTATGCCTGAACATGGATGCCGTTGCCGAACAAATGCCCTTCCACCTCCTCTCTAAGGATTCCCAAATGACATTCACTGTCAATGGGAACAAAGTCAACCGCGCCTATTACGGTTCACGGCTTGCCCATCCGGAAGACATCCTTCATGCAGATTCTCCCTCTTCCACCTTGCTCTACCCCACGCGAATGGATGCCATGGGACCTTGGGAAAACGGCTCCGGAGAGCTGGACATTTCCATCACACAGGGAGACGGAACCAATTCCCTCGATCTCGTGTACGATTCCCTGCAGGTATCCAAACCCACACCAGGACAGGAGCTGGCCATCATCCGTCTCAAGGATTCCCACTACCCCGTCCAGGTTCAGGTTTACGTTCTGGCCAACTACGACTCGAATGTCTTCGAACAATGGGTAGAAATCACCAATAACGGTCAGGAAGCCATTACGATCGATCAGGGGGCTACCGGTCATTTGCACGTTAAAGCAGACAAATATTTTGTCACCTCATTCCGCGGAACTTGGGGAGGAGAGTCCCTGATGCGGGAAGAGGAAGTCCAGAAAGGCAACTGCCTCACCATGATTTCCGATGTCGGTGCCCGTACCGCCCAGGAAGGCACGCCCGGATTCGTTTTATCCCTTGGTCAACCGGCACGGGAAGACGACGGTGAAGTATATATGGGAGCGTTGGCTTGGTCCGGCAACTACAAGCTTAGTTTCAAATACTCGCCGTACGGACGGATGTTCGCTTCCTTCGGGACGGACATGCAGGATGCCCCCTATCGCTTGGAAGCAGGCAAGAGTCTGACCCTCCCCCGCCTCATTCTGACTCACAGCCAGCAAGGCAAAGGGGAAGCCTCTCGCCAAATCCATCGCTGGGCACGCGAAAGCGGTATCCGCGGAGGCGACCAGGAACGCATGACTCTCCTCAACTCCTGGGAAGGAGCCTATTTCAACTTTGACGAGCCTCTTCTGCAAACGATGATGGAACGGGCCGCCGGCATGGGAGTGGAACTGTTCGTGCTGGATGACGGCTGGTTCGCCAACAAGTACCCCCGTAACAACGACAAAGCGGGACTCGGCGATTGGAAGGTCAATGAAAAGAAACTTCCCAACGGCCTGCCCGGCCTGACCAAATCCGCTAAGGACCGCAACATTAAATTCGGTCTCTGGGTAGAGATGGAAATGGTCAATCCCAAATCGGAACTCTTTGAACAACATCCTGACTGGGTCATCCAACTCCCTCACCGCGACAAACGCCTGGAACGTAATCAGTTGATCCTGGATCTTTCCAACCCTGACGTCCAGCAGTATATCATCGACAGCATGGATGACATCCTCTCCAAGAATCCCGAAATTGTTTACATCAAGTGGGACTGCAATCGCAAGATTGCCGATCCCGGTTCCCCGTACCTCTCCGCCGCCAACCAGAAAAACCTGTTTATCGATTACGTCAACGGCTACTACAAGGTATTGGACGCCATTACTAAAAAACATCCCGAAGTCATTTTCCAGGCCTGTGCTTCCGGCGGTGGACGGGCGGACTATGGCGCCATGAAATATCATCACGAATTCTGGGTATCCGATAACACGGATCCCTATGAACGCGTCCTGATGCAGTGGGGTATCGGCCACCTCTTCCCGGCCATGGCCATGGCTTCCCACGTTACGGTTTCACCGAACCACCAAACCGGCAGGCAAACACCTCTCAAATTCCGTTTTGATGTTGCAACAACCGGCAGACTTGGCTTCGAACTTCGCCCCCAGGATATGAATCCTCAGGAAACCGAGTTTGCCAAAAAAGCTTTGGAAACGTACAAGCGCATCCGTCCTACCGTTCAATTAGGAGATCTCTATCGTCTACGCTCACCCTATGAGAGTAACGAAGCTTCGCTAATGTACGTCCTCAATGGCAAAGACGGCAAACAAAAGGCTATCGTCTTCGCCTGCCTCATGGATAAGACGCTCGCCTACAAAACCACCCCCATTAAACTCAAAGGGTTAAGAGCCGACAAACGCTACCGCATCCATGAACTCAACGTCGATCAATCCGGCAACCGTACATCACTGGACAACAAGGAACTAGGAGGTGATTACCTCATGGACAACGGTGTCCATTTCAACTTCGGCAAACCTCTCCAATCCGCTATTCTGGAATTGGAAGAGATTTGATTCCGTTTATTCGCGTTACCGCGATACATCCGGCTTCTCCTGCATTGCCCCGGACATCCATCCAGGGCAATGTTGTTTTATAACCAAAACAAGGCTCCCATATGTCCCCTATCATTCGTGCCCTTTTGATCATTCTGGGCCTGCAACTATCCTATACCTTTGCCTTCCCGGAACAGGCAAAAGTACAAGTGGCCCCCCTTTACAAGAGCGATTCTCCAGAAGCTATCTCCCTGATTCCCTACCCTGCCCGCATCGATTGGGGCAAGGGTGAGCTGAGGGCATGCGGTTCTTTGGTTATCGACAATCATCAGTCCATTGCCAACTCCGAGCAGGAAAACCTCGCTGCCGAACTCCGACACATCAATAGTTCCTTTCCCAAAAATGCGGCAGGTAACACACTTGCTATCCATTTGGAACAACTGGATGACCAATGGAAGAAAGACAACCCGGAGGCCTACACCATCACCATTCCCCCGCAAGGGCAAGCCACGATTGCCGCTCGCAGCTTCAGCGGCTATTTCAATGCCCTGCAAACACTCCGTCAGCTCATCGTCCGAAAGAGCGGTGCCTGTTTCATCCCCAACTGTTCGATCCAGGACGCACCAGCCTTCCCCATCCGGGGCATTATGCTGGATACGGGACGGTACTTCATGTCCGTCTCCTTCATCAAGGAAATCGCCCGCAACCTCGCCGCTTACAAAATTAATCTCATTCACCTGCACCTGACGGACAATCCGGCCTGGCGTGTCCAAATCGACAAATACCCGGAACTGGTAAAGCCGGAATATCATTGGAAAACCCGTCTCCCCGGCAAATACTACACCAAGGACGAACTCAAGGATCTCGTTCAATTTTGTGCCAAACTCAACATTCGTATCATCCCGGAGATCGACATGCCCGGTCACAGCGAATCTTTCGCCAAGGCGACCGGAGTCGATATGCAATCCGAAAAAGGAATCTCCATCCTCAAGGATGTGGTGGACGAAATGACGGATATATTCCCCGATCCCTGGTTTCATATGGGTTCCGATGAAGTCCATGTCAAAATGAAAAACTTCATCCCCGAAATGGCTTCCTACATACGGAATAAAGGCAGGGATATCATCGTCTGGCACCCAGGAGCCATCCCGGACGACAACGCCATCTTCATGTGCTGGGGAGAAAATGAAGCGAGCCATCATTTGAAAAAGGGTTCCCGCATCATTGACTGCAATGGCTTCTATCTCGACTGGATGGATGCTCAATCCGGTGTCTATCAGATCTTCTTCCAGCAACCCTGTGAAATGCCCGAGAGCAACGGACTGGGCCTCGGCGGCATCATGGCGGTCTGGTGCGATGGCGCTTTAAGCAACGAGCGAAGAATTCTTGAACAATATCCTTTCTATCCCTGTACTCTCACCTTTGCCGAGCGCCTCTGGCGTGGAGCAGCAGAAAAGCGCAAAGATCTTATGGCGCAATTACCCCCAAAAGGGACCAGAGAGTGGCAGGATTTCTCAGACTTTGAAGACCGTCTTGTCTTTCACCGCGACCATTTCTTCCGTAAGCAACCCTTCTCCTACGTCAAACAGGCCAATATCCCATGGCAAATGATCGGTCCGTTCAATCACCATGGCAAGAATGACCTTTCCTTCGGACCGGAACATTCTATTGAGCCCAGCTATCAGGACGGAGACCGCACCTTATCCTGGATAGAGCAACCTGCCTATGGAGGGGCTATTCATATCAGGCATCTCTTTGCTATGTTCAATGCCCACAGGAAGATCTACCGCCTCAATCATTGGCCCACACTGATGTCCTCCTCCGTCGGCAAAGACTCCGGTACTTGTTATGCCCTGAACTATATCGACAGTCCCAAAGACCAGGATATTTACCTCATGTTTGGACTGAACGGCATGTGGGGACACTCCGGCGGTTACAGGACAGCCAGAGCTCCGGAACAGGGCAGCTGGGACTTCAGCGGCGGCGATGTGTGGATCAATCGCAAACGGATAGTTCCGCCCCATTGGCCCTTCAAGAGCCTCCCATGGACAGGCTGGGGCCGAGGTCGCATTGAAGAGGCTCCACTGACTCAGGAAGGATATTTCTTTCGCCCTCCGGTGCCAATCCACCTGAAAAAAGGACTGAATGAAGTACTCGTGAAAAGCGTCGCCGGCCCCTGGAAAGGTGAAAATAGCGAAACAAAGTGGTTTTTCTGCTGCATCCCCGTCCTGTGGGACGGCCTTCATTACAGGGAAGTTCCCGGCCTGAAATTTGACCTGCCCGGCCAGCCGGCTCAACCGTAAATACAGCCGGGTCAGCCCCCCCCCGGCAAGGGAATTGGCTGACCCGGTTTTCGTGCTAAAGAGCCAGAGCTTACTTGATCTTGCGGAACAAAAGCACTCCCGAGGAATCACCGCCGCCTACACCTTCCACTTCCGCCTTCAGCTTATAGACATCCAGGTTGGTCCGTAGCTTGTCAATGCGGATGATATAGGTATTGGCTTCGTTTTTGACGCCAGTGTACCCGGCATGCACATCCCCGGAAACAGGCTTATCCCCTTCAAACAAGCAGACCTTGCTGATCGACAGGGCATTGTTGCCGTTTCTCCATACAAACGTGGCAGCATATGTTCCGAGTTCCTGGATGGAGTCAGAGACATTGAATTCGAGTACTCCCGTTTGAGGGTCCAGTTTCCATTGCCGCCCAATCTGGTTCCATGAAGAGACAGAGGCGGCAACAGGCATAAAGCGGTTCATGATGTCGTATGCTACTGATTTCGTATCACCCTCCGGCTTTGAAGAGTAGGGGGTATCATTCGCAGCCCAGGCCGGTTCAAACTCATTCAACTGCCGGGCTACAGTCGACATCACATCCTGTTCAGGAAGTTTTCCGGCAAGGGCATCGCGGTGAGCGGTGAAGAAAATATTCCAGCGAGTGAGATAGTAATCCTTCAACAAGCCCTGAAGCTGGCGATGGGCATAATCATTCAGGGCATCGATTTTCCCGCTCCAGGTGGTATAGAGCCGCTTACAGGCAATTTCCATGCCTTTCTTTTCTTCCGGGGTCTTGCCTTTGGCGCGCGCCATCTCACAGGCACGCCCCAGCCTCCACATCGGGTGCGTCCCGCATAGTTCATCAGTGGCAGCAATCAGCCCCAGGAAATCTCCGGCATACTGGTTAAAAGCCGCTTCATCCTTCTTCTCCCATGCATCCATGGCTGCGGCAAGAAGAGGACGGGCAATATCGGCCAGAAACTGGCGGACGACATCAACGACATCATAGCGGAAAGTTTCCTGTCCCCAGAGGGCGGAATTGCTTTCCCCGGCCTTGAGCATCAGCAAAGCAGCTTCCTGAACCTCCTTCGGCTGATAATAAGGTCTTCCGGAAGCCCAACTGGAAGCCCGGTCAACATGTCGTCCTGGGCGGGCGCACAAGATGGATTCCAGACAATCTGTTTGTCCGGAAACCGGCGTATAGACGGAACGTTCCAAAATATTCCACGCTTGCGAAGCATCTTCAGAGGCCGCACCATATCGACGTTGCACGTAGGCTGCAATCCACAGTTTCAGTTCCTCGTCAGACATATTTTTCTGCCTGTCGGTCCAAAATCGGTCAAAGAGCAAATCATAGAAAATCGGGTTGGTTTCCAATCCCTCGGATATTGTGCCAACCCCCAGCAGACGTTCCTTTTCAGGCGATTTTTGAAGATCTCCCAAATGAGCCAAGGCCTTCAAGCTACCATACAAAGCGTGTTTTCCGCCAAAGTTGGACAATTCGCACCATACCCAGGATTTTCCGCAAAACGAACGTATTGTGCTTCCATCCGTTGCCGTTTCCAAACGGTTGGCGAGGGATACGACAACAGCCTTGTCATCATCAAGCCCGCTCAAAAGCGTGGGAGACGGATTGCTTCCCCAATGCTGGAGTACCCACACACTGCCAGGAGACGCCTTTTGCATGGAATTCTGGACAGCTCCGGCAACGGAGGCCAAGTCAACACCCTTTGAATTGCCGCCCTCATGGAACAAGTCTCCCCCGAAAGCCTTGGCCTTGAGACCATACACGCGTTCCAGATTCCGGTACCAGACTTCTGCGATTCTGGTATAATCCTTGGTTGTCGGATCAATCACCGTTGGACGCTGGAATCCGGAAACCCATTTACCCTGAGGGAAATACCGGGCATCCGTTCCCTTGTAATACTTGTCGAAATCATGGGGTAAAAGGCCGACAAATCCCTGAAGTACAGGTTGGATGCCAAGGCTGACCATACGCTGAACAATAAATCTTCCCAGTTCCCCCTCGCGATCAATCTCTCCCTGGCTCAGCGGACCTCCCAGACCTTCCAGATTTCCCATGTTCCACCAAGCTGCGGAAGCAGGATTGGGAATGAATGCCCGGATTCTATCTTCCGGGTATCCGAGTTCGCGAAGCGTCAGTTGCCAGACCTTTTCCAGCCCGGCCTGAACCAGCATGTGAGTCATGCCATTCAACGCCATCCGGTCAATTTCCTGCTCCCATTCTCTGGTTCCCCAAAAGGCGCAAGTATAGGACAAAGTACAGTAATTATACGCATACCTCCAAGCCCATGGAGCCTGGATTTCAGCATGGAATTTCGACAGAGGGAGCTTCATTTCCATCCTGTTTCCATTCCAGGACCAATGGGATCCGCATCCATGTCTCAAATAGTAACCCAGGGCAGGAGCCAGGTTTTTAGTCTCTCCGGCGGAAATTTTTACGTTTCCGTTCTCCGCGTCAACCATAAATCTTTTTGTCAGAGCAGGATTCAAAGAAAATTCAATCCTGCCTTTGAGGAAAGGAACAACTCGCTGAACCAACAATTGCTGGTCGGTACAATCCTGAGCCATCGCAACCGATCCCACCAAGACGGACAAGCAGGCTACGCAGGGAAAAATATTGCTGATAATCATAGAACAATAGATATTTCATACTAAATACGCCTGTCCGGGGAATGATCTATCACAAAACCAACCCTCCTCCTTCCGTCATTACATCAACACCGGAAGCACGAAATCAAAACCGGAATCCGCATTGAAGCCCGATCCAGAAAACGTCCCCAAGCCCAACACGGCGCAAAGAAGAAACGGCTTGTGAATAGTTCAACGATACCTTCAGAGAACAGGACTCCGCATATTGCCAATTGATCCCCAAACTATAGTCGATGCAATTGGAGCCATCGGAAACCCCCGGATTGTATCCTCCATTGTAGCCATACCTGAGCATCGGAGAAACAGTTACATGCTCCATCACTTCCCATGCCGTTTGGCAAAACACACTGTAATAGGCTTCTCCAACCTTGTGTTCCAGCTTAACTTGCATTTCCGCTCCAACCTCCAACCAGTCATCTATCGTGCGGGAAATAGTCAGGGCAGGATTGCTGACGTTGTAATCCTGATCCAGATAAAACTGGTGCTCGTACCACGGATTGATCGTCCAGCCGTCAATTTGCCAGGCATAACCGAGCACGAGATCCAACTCTTTGTAGGATTCCGAAACTCCCTGCGCATACCAGGCGGACACAATCATTCCTTCGTATTTAATGAATGGGGCTATTTCCCAGATGGAACTACCCGGCAAACAGTCGATTCCTTCGGTCACGTATCTACTCGACCAACCGATATTCACGCCCAACTGGCAATCCTGCTCCGGCTGAACCACCGTAGGAATGCCTGTGTCGGCAAGTATCGATCTTTCCGTATAACAAGCGGAAGGTTCCGCAGAAATCGCCCTTCCGGCAACAACACAGGAACATCCAAGAATAAAAACTACCGTTTCGATCGTATTTGTAATTGTCATCATAAGAAAAATTTGGAATACCTTGATCTTATCCTGGAAAAGGGGTTGGTACAGTTAAGCCATGTCTCCAAACCATTAAGATAAAATCAAAAAAAATCATTCTTTCTTCGATTCGTTACACAAATAAAATATCCTGTTTCGATTATCTTGATAAGAAGGCGGTACGTATTCGTACCAGTGTTCATTTTCACACCATTATCCATTCAACACCAATGCCATGAAACTTCCATTCCGTACGTTATGGCTCCTGACGGCAATTGCCGGACTCATTCCCGACCATGCCGGAGCAGTCGATATTTATTCATCCAGCGGCCCCGAAACATCGCTGGATTCCATGTGGGCCTCACTCGGTCATTTGCAGTCGCTGACTGAACTTTCGTCAACACACATCAACCTGGAGCGTTTCCATGACGATTCCTCTTCTAGATTCTGGCTCAGCAGTCTAGGTGCATTTGGCAATACATCCGTCAGGAACAACCACCCGGCATTCCATTACTCGGCAGCGGGTGGAGCCCTCGGATACGACTACAGCGCAGGAGATCCCTATTCCTCAGGCATATTGGGGCTTTCAATCGGCCAGGTCTTTGGTCATCAGAAAATCAAGGAAATGCCCAACCATCCCGATGGTTCCATTGAAGGTGACCGCTTCACGCAAGATTCCTTCATGGCAAACCTATACGGCGGCCTTCTTTTTGCCACCGGGAAAAAGTCCTACCTTATCACGTCCATGAATTTTGGTTTTGCATCGACGAGCAATGAATGCAAGCATCCCGACACTCCCGATTGGGATACGTGGACCTATAACACGGCACTTTCCGTTACATGGCGCTATCAAGCCACGAAATCCTTTGCCATCGCTCCCTTCGTTCGTTTGGACTACACCCACGCCGACAACAAACAAGAACGCAACGACAGCTGTTGGCATGACGACGGTTGCAACAGATGGGATAACCGTGGGAAATTCGACAATCTTGCTCTCGATGTCGGTTTGACTCTGGAACATACAGCTACATTTTCCAGTGGCGCAATTTGGACAAATTCAATTTCCGGCAGCTTTTGTCCTGATATAGTCCGTAACAATCCTCACTACACATTCGAGGATAACTGGTGGGAAAACGATATCCATTATAAGGATATCTACAACGGAAGCGGTTATCCGGCATCACGGCAAGCCTATAAGGGCAAAGTGATCTCCCGCTTCATCAGCAGCAGAGGATTTTCCGTATATCTCACATACCAAATCATCCTCCGCGATTCCATGACAGCACACCAGGCAGCACTAGGCATCGCACAATCGTTTTAGTCAATTGTTCTGACATTGATTCGTCATTTTCATTACCCGGTCAGGAAAGTCTGGCCGGGTAATTTTTTTCACAGGAAAAATGCTTATCGTAAAAATTCCACGTCAAGAAATTTTCAGAAAGAACTGTCTACAAAAGGGAAAAGGTCTTCACTTATCATGAAATACATGATAATTTTTCATATAAACTATTGAAAATCAATCATTTTTTGATAGTAAAAATATTTATTTCCCGTATTGTATATAAAAGATATTCATCCCTAACCCCTCATTCAATGATGAATGCGTACCTTCGTCATGTATCTGTAGACTGCGTACTATTCGGATTCGATGGAACGAACCTCCACACGCTTCTGGTAGAAAAAACCGGAGTTCATGAAGGGAATAATATGAAACTACCCGGTCGCCTCATTCACGAAAACGAAGATTTGGAAACAGCCGCTTCCAATATTGTCGAAGAAATGACAGGCATCAAACGGTCGAATCTTCACCAGTTCAAAGCATTTGGAGCTCCGGACAGAACGAGTAATCCCAATGATCGCGCTTGGCTGGAATACCAAGTCAGTATGGATATTGACCGTGTTGTCACCGTCGGATTCATGTCAACATTCCGAATTTCGACAAAGTTAAAAACATTTTCAACAGTTTTCAATGCCCGATGGGTACCGGTCAATTCAACGCCGAAGCTGATCTTCGACCACAATCTCATCCTGCAGGAAGCCGTGGAGTATCTCCGTCAGATGGCACAGTGGCAACCAGCCATTATCTTCAAACTTCTACCGCCCAAATTCACGGCTCTACAACTTAGGAAGATCTATGAAACCATTACAGGGATCAAAATAGATGCCCGCAATTTTCACAAAAAAATATCTTCCATGCCCTACGTCAAAGTGTTGGACGAAACACAGACCAATGTTTCCCACCGGGCTGCCCACTATTATAAATTCGATAAACGCATCTACAACCGAATGTTTGGACAATTGTAACTCTCTCTTTCATCACCTCTGCTATCATGTATCTTTTAGGCTATGATCTGGGAAGTTCTTCCATTAAGGCTTCTCTCCTTGACGTAGAATCCGGAATATGTCTTGCCTCCGATTTCAGTCCTCATCACGAAATGCGTATCTCGGCACCTCAAATCGGATGGGCCGAACAGGATCCCTTGCAATGGTGGAACAACCTCTGTCTGGTTACCCATTCCATCCTTCAACAAGCGGACATTGATGCCTCCGATATTTCCGCTATTGGGATTGCCTACCAGATGCACGGATTGGTTACAGTTGACAAAAACGGCGAAGTCCTCCGTCCCGCCATTATCTGGTGCGATAGCAGGGCTGTTTCCTTGGGCGAAACGGCTTTCAATCGGTTGGGACACCGTTTCTGCCTGGAACACCTTCTCAATTCTCCCGGTAATTTCACAGCATCAAAATTGTCGTGGATTCGAAAAAACGAACCTGAAATCTTTGATAGAATTCACAAAATCATGCTCCCCGGAGACTATCTTGCCTTCCGGTTAACAGACAACATACAAACAACGAAGTCGGGACTCTCCGAAGGGATTTTCTGGGATTTCTCCCAACATGATATCTCCCGTGAGTTGCTCCATGTTCTCGGTCTCTCCGAGCAGATGCTTGCCACCCAAACGCCAACTTTCGGGGTACAAGGTTATGTAACGCGCCAGGCAGCTGATGAACTGGGGCTTCAGGCCGGTATTCCGGTTACCTACAGAGCCGGAGATCAACCAAACAACGCTCTTTCACTCAATGTCCTCAATCCCGGTGAAATCGCAGCTACAGCCGGTACGTCGGGAACCGTCTACGGCGTCGGAGCAAAGATGACTTACGATCCCGCTTCACGCGTCAATACATTCCTACACGTCAACCATACGGAAAAGAAGCCGCGTTTTGGAATATTGTTGTGTATCAATGGTGCTGGGAGTCTTAACTCCTGGTTGAAACATAATATTGCCCTTCCGGGGACCAATTACCATGAATTAGACAATGCCGCTGCCCAAATCCCCATCGGCTCCGAAGGCATTTCCGTCATTCCTTTCGGAAACGGAGCCGAACGCATTCTTTGTAATAGGGATATTAAAGCCTCGTTTCATGGAATCAATTTCAATATCCATGACAACCGACACTTACTGCGAGCCTCCCAGGAAGGGATAGCCTTTTCCCTGTGTTACGGCATAGATATCATGAAATCCATGGGGTTGGATATTTCTGTAATTCGTGCCGGCAACACCAATATGTTTCTCAGCCCTGTTTTCCGAGACTCCCTGGCTGGAGTTACCGAAGCTGAAATTGAACTCTACGACACAGATGGTTCCCAAGGCGCAGCACGAGGCGCCGGGCTTGGTGCCGGAATTTATGCTTCTCCTCAGGAAGCATTCTCTTCCTTGCGCAAAATAGCTACCGTTACTCCATCATCGACCGATCGAGCTTCCTATAAAGATGCATATGCACGTTGGAATTCCTGTGCCAGCATCTCCAATTCTTTCAATAATTACTAATATGAACAGCAACAAACAGGAATATTTCCCCAGTATTCGTAAAATCGAATACGAAGGTCCTGAATCCCGTAATCATTTTGCATTCAGGTATTACGACGAAAACAGGATCATCATGGGCAAAACTCTCAAAGATCATCTCCGTTTTTCGATGGCTTACTGGCATACATTGTGTGCAGGAGGTCAGGATCCCTTCGGCGGAGCAACTCGCCCTATGCCATGGAACAAAGGAAGATCTCCTATGGACAGAGCGCGCCATAAAATGGATGCGGCCTTTGAATTCATGATGAAGACGGGGATTCCGTTTTACTGTTTCCATGATGTGGATCTGGTTGAAGAAGGCGATTCCCCCGCCGAATTTGAAAAACGCCTTCATCAAATAACCGATTATGCCCGTGAACATCAAAACGCTACAGGCATCAAACTACTGTGGGGGACGGCTAATGTCTTCGGCCACGCAAGATATATGAACGGCGCAGCAACCAATCCGTATTTCCCCGTCACGGCTTTCGCCGGCTTCCAAATTAAAAACGCGATCGACGCTACGATCTCCCTCGGAGGAGAAAACTACGTTTTCTGGGGAGGAAGAGAAGGTTACATGAGCCTTCTCAATACAGACATGAGACGGGAAAAAGATCACTTGGGTATGATGTTATCCATGGCCCGGGACTATGCTCGACAAAACGGGTTCCAGGGAACGTTCCTCATCGAACCCAAACCCATGGAACCAATGAAGCATCAGTACGATTTCGATGCCGAAACCGTCATCGGATTTCTGAAATATTACGGGTTGGATAAAGATTTCAAACTCAATCTGGAAATCAACCATGCAACTTTGGCCGGCCATACGTTCGAACATGAGATCCAAGTCGCCGTCAATGCCGGCATGTTCGGCAGTATGGATGCCAACCGAGGTGACTACCAGAACGGCTGGGATACAGACCAGTTTCCCATCAATGTCCAAGAGCTTGTCTACGCATGGCTGGTTATCCTGGATGGACCAGGGCTCACTACGGGAGGTACGAACTTCGATGCCAAAGTTCGCCGTAATTCCACGGATATCGAAGATTTGTTCATTGCCCATATCAGCGGCATGGACGCTTTCGCCAAAGCTCTGATCATTGCCGCCGACATTCTGGAACATTCGGATTATCGTAAATGCCGTCAGGAACGATATATTACCTATGACTCCGGAGACGGTCATGCTTTTGAAAAAGGCCTCCTCACTCTAGAAGATCTAGCCCGCTTTACACTCTCCCATGGAGAACCTGCACAAAAAAGCGGTCGTCAGGAATGGTATGAGGCCCTGATCAACCAATACATGTAATGTTTACTTTCTTTACACGGCTATGAATACGGAATCCCGCCATCTCTACATCTTCTCCATCACATTGGTTGCCGCTTTGGGAGGCCTATTGTTCGGATACGATACGGCAGTCATTTCCGGAACTACTTCGGCAATCGACAACTTCTTTATCAAACCCCTGATATCCAATCCGGAAAAGGCAATAGCAGTCATCGGAGACTACAAATCCATCGTCAGTCTGTGCTTCGTCATGGTAGTTGCCATCCTCGGCGGTTTTCTGACCAAACTATACGGACAAAAGAAAGGTGGAATCTGGACGGGTATTGTCGCAACAGTTGCCGCCCTGATCTGGTACCGGGAATTCTGGAATTCCTCAGAAGAGTTGACTGCCAATATGGCTAGTGCCATCAAGGGATTTACAATTTCCAGCGCCTTGATCGGCTGTATCGGAGGAGGGGCTCTCGGTGGCATCGTCGGGCAAACGCTGGGACGCAGGAAGGGATTAATACTCGCATCCGTTCTATTTGCCGTATCGTCCGTCGGTTCCGCTCTGCCGGATCTCATGAACTACTTTGGACTTCAGGATATCAGTTCTCTGATCATCTACAGGATTCTCGGAGGTATCGGTGTTGGACTGGCATCAATGCTCTCTCCGATCTATATTGCAGAAATTGCACCAGCTCCCATTCGGGGGAGGCTGGTAGGATTCAATCAGTTCGCCATTATTTTCGGCATGCTGGTCGTTTATTTTGCCAATTACTTCATCGCTCTGCAAGGAGATGTCCAATGGCTCTATTCAATTGGCTGGCGGTGGATGTTTGCCTCAGAAATTATCCCTTGCATCCTGTTTTTCGTTCTCCTGTTCTTTGTTCCGGAATCGCCCCGGTACCTCGTGTATCGCGGCAAAATCGGCCAAGCCAAACAAATCATTGACCGCCTTAATCCGCAGGAAGAAAGAAAACGGGAACTGGACAGCATTCGTGAATCACTGAAAGAAAAGAAAGTGCCATGGAATACGTTCGGAATGGGAGTCCTCCTTGCCGGGATTCTCATCTCTTTTTTCCAACAGGCTATAGGCATTAATGTCGTACTCTATTATGCCCCCGAAATTTTTCGTTCTCTCGGACTGGGTACGGATGCATCCCTGATGCAAACAATTATTGTCGGAGCCGTTAATTTACTTTTCACCACAATCGCCATTTTCACCGTAGACCGCTTCGGACGTAAACCGCTGATGATTCTGGGAGCACTTGGCATGTGTGTATGTATGATCTTGCTCTCCCTGATATTTTACACCAGTTCGAACGGTATGGCCTCCCTGGCATGCATGCTTGCCTATACTGCCTTTTTCGCTTTATCGTGGGGTCCGGTCGCGTGGGTTCTGCTCTCGGAAATCTTTCCGAACAGCATCCGAGGAGCTCTTTCTATTGCCATTGCCATCCAATGGCTTTCCAATTTTGCTGTTTCGTGGACGTTCCCTATCATGAATGAAAACGCAACGTTAACGGCTCTTTTCCATCACGGTTTTTCCTACTTCATCTACGGAGTTATGGGATTATTTGCCGCCATCTACGTTTGGAAATTCATCCCGGAAACTAAAGGTAAAACCCTGGAAGACATTGAGCATCTCTGGCGACGGCATAAATAACCTCTGTCTCTCTGTTTGCAGAGAGACAGAAATAGCAGTCACAATATCACTTGGCCCATACGTCCATTTCCCAAAGGGCGCAAACTCCTGCAGGCATCTTGCCGGTAACCAGCATGCGGACATAACGACCGGATCCATCAACATCGATGATCTGGAGACCGGAATCCGAAGCCTTACCTTCGTAAATGGTCCGGAAGCCTGTACCATCGTCGGATACCTGGATCGCATATTGTTCCGGATAATATTTTTTCCCGAGCACTTCGCTCCAATCAAGCAGGACACGGGCTAAATCCTGTTTTTCACCCAAATCGATCATTACCCAAGGAGCCTTATCGTCCTTGCCGCTCTGCCAGCGGGTATTCGACGCTCCGTCATTGACATTGGGAGCCTGGAACATGCGGTAATACGTACCGTGGTGGAAAGAACTTGCCGTTGCAGGCTTCCGGAAGGCCAATCCGGCGACACGGTCGAGCACCTTCCAGTTACGAATGCTTTGGACAGTTTCTCCCTGCCGGACATATTCCGCCACCAGTTTCAAAACCTCACCGGGAGCAGTCTCTTTGCCGGGAACAAGCACGGAAAATTCCTGTGTCTCACGAGAGGCAGGGGCAACAGAATAGTTCCTGACTGTGTCGAAAAACACCTTATCCCCCTGAAACAGACGCACGCGGACATCCAGCTTGTCCACGCTTTCCGACGAATCATTGATAACAGTTACGGGAATAGTCATTGTTTTTCCGCGAAGTACCTCTTCCGTATAGTCGCCGATAACAAGGCACACAGGGCTAAAAGCATCTCTGAGACGCTGGGCGAGATAGGGCCTGATACGAGGCTTTGCAATGTCGGGCTGCAAAATGTCGCTTGTAGCTCCATCCTGATTGGGAAGGGAATAACTCAGCCCGCAAAATTGGAGAATCCCGACGCATTTGCCCCCCACTCTCCAGAATTCTGTGAGTTCCGCCAATGAATCGGCCTGGTAGGCCAGCCTTTCTTCACGCGAAGAACCGGGCATGATGAAATCATAGCTCCTTTTTCCGAGTTCGGTGGGATCTCCTTCCCTATTCAGCCAATTCCAGCCGTATTCATTGATGACGAGCGGCAGGTCCTCGCTCTTGTTGCCAAAAGTCCACGGCACGGGGGAAATACAGTTCATGTAGCCGAGGGTAAAATCCGGTTCACTGTAGAAGTATGGGTGAGACTCCTTCATATCCGTTTTGCAGGTATTGTGTCCCCAGCCGCAATCGCCCGGACGCTTTTGGAGATCAATGCCGCGGCAGGTATTCAGGACGTCAATCAGCCACGGCTGAAACGATTCGTTTTGGACATCCCAAACAATGACGCTGGGATGCATGCCCCGGTCCATCATCCAGGCACGGACTTCCGGTGTTATGGTTTCCGCCGTACAGTGTTCCCCGTCACAATGCTGCCAATAGGGATATTCGTCCATGATCATCAGCCCCGTTTCATCGGCAACCTCATACCATTTTTCGGGCAGGAATGCCGTATGCGTCCGGAAGCATTCGAAATTGACTTTCTTGAATTCGCGGAACAATTCGCGGGCCCAGCCATCTTTCCAAGGCAAATCTTTCCTCGCAGGATCGTCGCAAAAACGGTTGAAAGCAATATTGGTTCCACGCAGATAATGAGGTTTCCCATTGAGGATGGGCATCTTCGTCGTTTCGTCGAAACGGAAAGTACGCATTCCAAAACGCTGGCCGAACGTATCGCCGGACGTAGATACGACAAGTTTATACAGGGCCGGATTATCCGGACTCCATACGTCCCTGCCCTTGTCATATCCCTTCAACGCCATTGCCGGGACACTGACAACCGTTTCTTTCCCCGCCGGGACGGAAACATCCTTAACTTGATATTCGGCTACAAGTTCCGGGATTGCAGGTTCTACGCCATCGGCCATGATGCCCAATCGATACACGCGGAAGGTAACGGGAGTTATTCTGGATGAAGCGGAATCATTTTTCAGAAAAGCTCGCGCGTAGACGGTTCCCTGATCGATATCAGGTGCCGTTTGAAGATAGGACACCACAGGATTACCGCTCACAATCAGGGATACATCGTCATAAATTCCCGGCCAGTAATACTTGCGTTCTCCATCAAAGCCCAAGTGACCAAGAGATTTGGGATTGTCTTGCTGATACTTTTTGTTTTGCAGCCGTATTACGATTTCGTTGTCTTCATCCTGTTTCAAAAATGGTGCTATATCAAACTGTGACGGAGTGAAAATGTATGTATATTCTCCCACAGGTTTCCCATTTACGTATACATAAGTACCGAATTGTGCCTTGTTGATACGCAGCGTAACGCGTTCCGGGATTTTTCCAGTGCGTACGGTCGTACGATACCACAGAGATTTCCCGTCGTAACTGCCCAAATCCCTGCCGGCAATATCCCAAAGACCGGGAACCTGGATACGGTTGTCGTATTCATAAGGAAGTTCGGATGCCGTATCAGATGTCGTCGTACATTCCCAGATACCATTCAAAGATATGGTTTTCCGGTCTCCGGCAACGGGAATGTCCGCCAAAGAGACCGGACCCGATGCCGGTTCCAAATGACAGAACGTCACCGTATCAAGCAGCACGCCAGAATCTCCCAGACGGACGATTTGAATGGAATTAGCACTATCCGGCTTCAATCCGCTCACGATAAATTCTCCGTATTTTCGGGTTCCTGTCGCAGCAAGCGTTTTAACGACAGGAGGACCCCCGTTTACGGAGACGGATACCCGTGATTCGGTTTCCGATCCGTAACGTATAACAGCTGTATTCCCCTGCCCTATCTCTTTCGGAGCGATAGAAAAAACTACGGAAGCTCCGCCGGTTCCCAGACAGGCAACACGTCCTCCATTGGACATGATGTCCCGGACAACTTCCGCACCGTTTTCAAGTTTGGAAGCGGCAAGAGACACCATGTTCTCCGGAATAGAATCCAGCATGGCTTCTTTGCCAAATTCAACAGCATCTACATTGATCGACTGGCGACGGGAAACGATCCTCACCGTCGCTCCCTCAGGTATATACACGGGAATTTCAAGCTTCCGGTATGGAGCCGTCCAGTTGCCGGTGGATTTATATGCCATTGGGGCAGACAGTTTTCCATTGACGTAAATATCGATGAAACATTCGGAGCCATTGGAACAAGTCGCATAATCAAGTATGATTTTATTCGACTCGCCGACATGTAGGAATTCGATTCCCGAACCATCCGTAAAATATTCTATGACCTTACCGCCGGAAGCATCCGGCCTTTCGACAACGGAAGGCATATGCCCTTTGTCACCGGGTACCAGTGTTCCTTGTTCGGCTTCCATGCGGACAGAAGCAGCATCCGCCTGAATGGTTGCAAAGGTACCTGCTGTCAACAGGACGAGACAATTTTTCCAAAAAGAGAATCCGGACACTGGTATCATGAAGTCAATAATTTGTTTTACGCATTAGAATACGTTAAACATGGAAGCCGAATTTCATTTTAGATCTCTTTTCCCGTTTTTGGAATTCTGTTTCCGGACAAGTTCAGGATTGGAATTGACTGTCCGGGCCAGATAGGATGTTCTGGGCAAAGTACCCATTTCGGACAACCCGGTAAAATGGCGTGGAGACTGCCGGAGCATTGCGATACGGCTTTTGTCCAGCAAATTACCGAAGCTAATGGCTTCCATGGGGCAAGCCGCCTGGCAGGCCGTCCGGACAGCTCCTTCGGGCAGGAGCAAATCCTTATCCGTCAGTTCCAGTTCGGCAGAACGGCCGGGAAGCGCACGGGACATCAATTGGGCCTTGTGCCGGATTTTCGCTTCCTCAATACGCTGGACGCAATAGGTACATTTTTCCATAACGCCTCGGGAGCGAATAGTGACGTTGGGATTACGCTGCAACCGCGTTGCCTCATCGGAGAACCGGGCATAATCGAAGAAGTTGAACCTTCGTGCCTTGTACGGGCAATTGGCAGCACAATACCGCGTGCCCCAGCAACGGGCATAGGTCATGGCGTTAATGCCTTCCGTCGTATGAACAGTTGCATTGACGGGGCACACGGATTCACATGGAGCTTTCGCGCATTGCTGGCATGCCACAGGGAAAGCCTGAAGGGAAACATTTCCTCCTTCGGTCCGGCGGAAGTAGCGGTCAATTCGGATCCAGTGCATGATACGGTCACGGGCGACTTCTTCACGACCTACGGTAGGTATGTTGTTTTCCGCCTGGCAGGCGGATAGGCAGGCATTGCAGCCGGTACACAGGCTTAAGTCGATGCACATGCCCCATTGATGGATGTCGTTCGCGTGAGGAGGCATCCATAAAGGAGATTCCGGTGCGGGGGAAGCGGAAGACAGGGAATCCATCTCGCAGACAGGAACCGGGATATCCCCCTCGGAAACAGGCGGGAGAAGCGCAATAGAGCGCTTCTCTGCCGGAAGAAGCCGCAGAGACGAGGCAGACACTCTTCTGACATACGGAATTGCCGCCGGAGATGACGCCAGAGTCCAGGTATTTCCCTCTGCATGACTACCGGCATCCGCGACAGAGCTCCCTCCGTATCCCAGGGGTATGACCAGAAGGTTGTCCGGCATGCCGGGAACAAGACAAGCCACTCCCTCCCCAAAACATCTCCTATCCTCCTCCACACGAAGCAGGTGGCATTTCCCTTCCATAGTACGGGCCTCTACCGCATCCGGGGCAATTTGTACGGAACCATCCCAGCAAAGTCCGGTTACGGGATCCGGCAGCTCTCTCAGCCATGCATTAGTCAGAAATCTGCCGTCCCACACAGCATAGTCCGGGACGAATTGTACTTCCCTCTGTCCTTCGGCAGGAGGCGGAGTCTCCGCCAAACAGAGGCAGGCATCCAGCGTTTCCTGCGAGGGAGGAGAGGGATTTTTCATCAAGGGAGCATAAACGGTTTCCGGAGAAAACCCCCGTCTCAGGGCATCCGTCCAGCCAGCTTCCTTGTTAACCGGGTTGACAGCTCGTTCAAAACATTTCCGCACACGGTGGAAAGCCGGAGAAAGATTGCCCGGTGCGTTATCCGCAGACAGAAGCCGTCCCTTGCTATTCATCAATCCGGAAAGAAATTCAATCCTGCTGTATCCTCCGTATAGAGGCAAAGTCACAGGCTGCATATAGCAAAAGCGTCCGAATTCGTCTCTTTCGATCCCCCACGATTCCAAATAGTGAGCCGCCGGAAAATGCCAGTCACATGCCTGGGCTGTTTCATCCACATACAAGCCAAGATGAACGCTTTCCAGATTCGGCGATTCCAACAATCCTCGGAAATCCCACTCAGGAGGCAGTTTTCGGACAGGATTGGACTCTCCGAGAAGAAACAATGTCTCCACTTCACCCTGCCGGACAGCTTCAGGAAGAAGCCCCAGGCTTTCTCCGAATGTTTTTTCTCCTTGCAGGAAAGAAAGAGTTACCCCCGGCGCTTTTAGCGCAGAGTTAATCTCCAGTACGAGACTATGCAGAGGCTGCGGGTAATTCCACCCCAATAGAACAAGGGACTGGGAAGAATGGGAGCAAAGATCTTCGGCACAAGCATCCAGCCAAGTATTCCACTCTCCAGAGACAGGAGCTGATGCAGCAGGCAAGTCCCGCAGACAGGCATTCTCCGTTAAACTACCGATACGGCGTGCCAATTCCCACAAAAACAGAGGGATCGCGGATGGCAGCAAGGAGAGACGGTGATCTGCCATCCCACCGGAGAGTGAGAACCTCCCTTCAACAGCATAAAAACGATTAAAATCTTTCCCTGAACCAGGAATTGTCCTGCTTCGTTCGTCATCTGGAATGCGGCCCTGCATGAACTCCGAGGCAACGCCCTGCGGGTCTGTTCCCATCCAATCGCAATCCAGCGCCAGAAGCCGCCGAACCCGGTTCAAGCGCGGGACGGCAACGACACCCGGCTGTAAGGCGGTTTCAACAGCCATGCGACGCCCCGCATCCGAAAGAGGCTCCCAATGGAAAACGCGAATCCCGGGATTGCGTTTTCGCAATTCTTCCAGTAATGCCCGTTCCACCGGGGATATTTTATCTCCAACAAGAAACGCGCACTTGCCTTTACCAACTGTTTTTTTGGCCCAAGAAGCAAAGGCTCCCTGTACTTCCTGCCGGGCAGCGGGTTTACCATGGAACAGGATCTTTCTGCTGCGGGCCGGATCGTACAAACCAAACAAGGAGGCCTGCGCCCAAGACGACAACCCCGATGCCAATGGCCAGGACGGAGAAGGTTCCAACTTAGTCGGTCTGCCATCCCGGCAGACAGCCATCAAGGGAACAGCACTACGAATCCCGGGCATGCAAGTAGCAAAAACAGTCGGTAACCCGGGTACCGTCCATTCCGGCCCTTGATTGTAAGGAACAAGGTAGCGATCCACACGGCGGCAAGCAGGCAGAAGCCCGGCTACAAGTCCCCCTGTCCCAAGCCATTGCATAAACCGCCTTCTGGATAACCGTCCATCTTCATTTTCACGAATTGGAATATTGGTATCAGAAGTAAGGGGATTCGGCATGGCTGGCTGGAATAAAATCGATAAGTGTCAGTTAAAAATCAATGATGGCACGTCGTGCAATTGCTGGAAGGAGCAACAATCCAACGCTTTTGCAATAGAGGGCTCAAATGGTTGGGATCCGTCAATTTCAATCCATTGCCGATCTTGATGTCGTGGTTTTGAAGGTACTGTGCTGGGTTATACGACGGATTGGCAATTTCCTCAAGCGGACGCAAACGCCGGGAAGGATTACGATGGCATTCCGTACACCATTTCATTCCCCGATTTCGCGATGTCCCGACCCTGTCCATCCGGGCAATGTCATCGTGACATTCCGTACATCCCACACCGCGCGTCACGTGGGCAACATGGCTGAAATAGGCGTGCCCGGCAAGGCGGTTCACCGCCACCCAGGGAATCGGCATGCCCGTATATTCCGGATAATCGGGATCCGCCGCCCGGCGGATCGGTTCAATCAGCGGGCTGTCGGACAAAACGTGCCGATGACAATTCATGCAGGAAGACGCCGGTGGGAGTCCTGCCTGGGGAGAAATAAACGCGCCGGTATGGCAGGCGGCACAATCCATACCCAGCTTGCACACATGCGTCTTGTGAGAAAACTCCACAGGCTGCTGGGGTGCATACGGTGCCGGATAAAAATTTTGCATGTAAATGCCGGCAACAATGATAGCTACCGCAACGGCCGTCCACAGCGCCGCCAAGCGGACGCACCGCCGAAGATCGGAAAAGTTGGAAGAAGACATGAGGAGAGAGGAATCAAGGTACTTGAAAATCGAAAAAACGGTTTATCCCCGTCCAGGTACTGGTATTTTAGCCGGAGGTAAAGTTGTATCCATCGTCAAATTTTCGGGAACGAGAACCTGGCTGTCCTTCTGGATATCATCCCATGAAATACGGCGACCGGAGAGGGCGGCATTGCGCCCCATGATAGCTACCAGCGTCTTTGTCGCAGCCTGTTCGAGCGTCTGCACCCACTCTCCATTCCGTAGGTATTTATAGAAAGCCACATGCGTATTAGCATACATATTTGTTCTCTCTCCGCGGTAACGCCAACGTTTAGCAGACTGGATATGAGGACGATAGGGAGTTGCCAAAATACCTTGCTCGCAAAACGTACGATCGGAAATTTCACTGTGGCATCCGACCCACTGCCGGCATGAAATATGGCCGATCACATCATGATCGTATTCAAAATGGACATCGTAATGATCCCATACGTCACCGTCATCGGTACGCTGGGCACGACCGCCGGAACCAAAGGCAGCCAGAGGCGGCCGATCTTCCATCGACCACATCATGCCATCGATGGTATGGATCACCTGTTCCACAAACTGCCCTCCGGAAAGCCAATACCAAGCCGTCCAGTTGCGTAGTGCCCAGGAAACATCCGATTCTTGCGGTGGACGGGAATCCAGGGCAAGGGGCGACTTGGGAGGCGTTGTGTAATACAACCCGTCAAAGGAAAGTACACGTCCTAGTTTACCTTCCTGAAGCCAGGTCCGGGCAGCTTTGTTAGCATCGTCATACCTCCAGCAAAAGCCGTCCAGAATAACTAGATTCCTGTTTTTGGCCGCACGGGCCGACTCCATTACCGACAACACTCCGGGGACATCCACTGCAATAGGTTTTTCCACATAAAGATGTTTGTTGGCCGCCACTGCCGCAGCCAGATGCAAAGGACGGAATGCAGGGGGCGTACACAGCAAAACAACATCCACCGGCTCAGCAAGCAATTTCTGGTAGGCATCAAGCCCTACAAACCGCCTGGACGGCTCGGCCTGCATGCGGCCGCCGTACTGCTCTTTCACTAGGTTGGCTCCAAAATCCACACGTTCCTGAAAAGCGTCCGCCAAAGCCCAAACGACGGTGTCGGAATCGGCATCCAGCGCATTGCGGATAGCTCCCAGCCCACGTCCCCCGCATCCAATCAAACCGATTTTCAAGACTTTTGTCGGAAAAGCCTCCTGGGCCCGGACTACATGGGGCGCAGCCAATAAAAAACCTGCCGTACCTGCAGCGGTTTTCAAAAAGCTTCGTCGTGGGATCATGTTCTCGGACTTCATCGTTGAATTATCTTCTTTTGAGAATACACACTCAAAGGAAACAATCCAGAAGACAATGCCTCATAATTCCTCTTCCCTGCGACATAACGCCACGAAAATATCCATTTCTATGCCTCCCGATTTTTCGGAAACAATTTTTGAGCAAAAAGGCACGATACAACGTCTATCCTGCATGATGAAGTCCATTCTAAACATCGGCCTCGTCGCTGTAGCGGCGGTCTTTTTGTCAGCTTGTAACACCGTTGGCGGCGTCGGCAAAGACGTCAGTTCCGTAGGCGATGCCATGGGACAGGCAGCCAAGGACACGAGCAAAGCTATCGACAAGGGAGTCGATAGCATGTAATGCATGACATACCTACCACGCCTTCGGGCACATACAAAACACAACACGCTCCGGCCAATCATGGCACAGGGGCGTTTTTTGCATCGTCGTGGAACCGTATCTCAACTTCAGGAAAATGCTTCGCAACAAGCCGGGCTCCTTTTTCACCCAGAGCCGAACAGGCCGTTGACAAAGCATCCGCACAAGTGGCAGTAGGAGCCAGGACGGTTACGCTTCCGGCTCGGATACTTCCCAAGCCTGTCTCCGGATCAATGACGTGGGAATAAACCGTGCCTGATACAAGCACGTGCCGATACATAGCACCGGACGTCGAAACGGCCTCTCGCTTCAAAGGACGTAAAAAAACTTTCCCCTCCTGATCCAGAGCAACCCTCCAACCGGGTTGACCGGGAGGAGGATCTCCTACCAGAACATCGCTTGTGCTGGAAACACAATATGACGACACTCCTTCTTTCTCCAGAATTCGTCCCATGGCGTCCACTGCCATTCCCTTTCCGATGCCACCCAGGTCAATCCGCATTCCCGGAACCGTTTTGCATGCCCTGGTACCGTCCAGAACGAGCTTGCGGAAACCTGAAGCTGCCCGGGCCTTCTCCAGCGTCGCAACATCCGGAAGTTGTTTTCTACTGCCAGCTCGTCTCCATAGACGGATACAAGGACCTAAAGTAGGATCAAAAGCACCCCCGGTTTTTTCCGCATAATACAAAGCGGTCTTCAAGACAGAAGATAACTCTGGAGAAAGAGGAAAAAACGTTCCATGTGGAACACGGTTGAAAGAAGCAAGCTCGCTTCTTTCATCCCGTGAGGAAAGAAGACTCTCAAGCCGTTTACCTTCGCCAAAGGCTTTCTTGCAGGCACGGTCAGCCTGCTCTACAGATGAAACATACACCCGGATGGTGAACAGGGTTCCCATCATTGGCTGTTCCATTTTGAATTCCCTCAGCCGGGGCTCATGCTCTTTTGCGGAAGGAACATCAGAAAATTCTCCCCCTGCCCCGCTATCCTCGTCCTCTCCATCGCAAGACAGCACGGAAACTAAGGCAGTAAGAAAAGCAACGGGCAAAATGCTCCATCGTGCAAGGCGGAAACCCTTCTTATGCGAAAAGTTTCTGCACGCGGCGGCAAACTTCTTCCACATTGTCCCGGGAGTTGAACGCCGATACACGGAAATATCCTTCTCCTTTGGAACCGAATCCGGCTCCCGGAGTAATCACAACGTTGATATCATGAAGCATTTTGTCGAACATTTCCCAACTGCCAAGGCCGGGCGGGCATTCGACCCAGACGTAAGGGGCATTCCTCCCTCCCCATACACGCAATCCGACTTTGCTGAAAGCGTTACAAAGCATTTCGGCGTTGCAGAGGTAATGATCTATCAAGCCATTCGTCTGGCGGATACCATCAGCACTGAACAGGGCTTCCGCTCCGCGCTGGACGATGTATGAAGCACCGTTGAATTTAGTGCAATGACGACGGCGCCAAAGGTTCTGCACGGGAACGGGCTTACCTTGAGAATCCCTGCCCATAAGCTGGTTGGGAATAACAATATAACCGCACCGTACACCGGTAAAACCACCCTGCTTGGAGAAAGAACGAAACTCAATGGCACAGTCTCTTGCTCCCGGAATTTCGAATATGGAATGAGGAATGCCCGGTTCACGAACAAAAGCTTCGTACGCGGCATCGAAAAGCAGGATTGCATCATTGGCACGCGCATAGCCTACCCACTTGGCAAGCTCGTCTTTCGTTGCGACAGCACCCGTCGGATTGTTCGGGAAGCACAGATACACTAAGTCCACACGTTCCTGCGGAAGTTCGGGAACAAAATTGTTCTCTGCCGTACAGGGCAAATAGATAAGTCCTTCGTAGGAACCATCCGGACGGGAGTTTCCCGTATTGCCGGCCATAACATTGGTGTCCACGTAAACCGGATAGACTGGATCCGGAACGGCAATGCGGTTATTGCCGCCGAAAATGTCCAAAATGTTACCCGTATCGCATTTGGCTCCGTCCGAGACAAAAATTTCATCCTTGTCGACTGCAACGCCAAGAGGCTTGAAAGCTTTTTCCGCAATGGCGGAACGCAACCACTCGTATCCCTGTTCCGGACCATAGCCATGGAAAGTTTCTCGGGAGGCAAGATCATCAACAGCTTTGTGCATAGCTTCAATGGCTGCCATAGGCAAGGGCTCTGTCACATCTCCAATGCCGCATCGAATCAAACGCGATGCCTCGTCCGGATGTTCCTTGGCAAAGACATTGACTCTTCGGGCGATTTCAGGGAACAGATATCCGGCCTGCAATTTCAAGAAATGATCATTGATAAAAGCCATATGCCGATCCTCTACAAAAAACAGCCTCCCCTCAAGCCCTATATGGGTCTTATAGAGAACAATTACAACATGGAAACGAACTGGATGACTACCTTAAAAATAACTTTTTCCAGTATTTTTGGAAGAAGTTCCCTGCACAGTATTATCCAACTGAAGTTTGAGACGGAACATGCGATTATTGCGAACGAAAAAGATGACGACAGGAGCTTTTTTCAATTTATTATCCAATTCTTTTACAGAGTTGATTTCCTGCCCATCGACGCTGAAAATAAAATCCCCGGCTTTTAATTCACTCTCAAGGTTTTTATGTTCATTTGACATTGCCTTCACTTCCTCGATCACGATTCCTTTAACACCGGATGTTCTCTCCACCAGGGAAAGATCACGCGCGGTAATGCCATTGCGGACTAGAATTGAATCATTATTCAACTCCAATTCCTTCGTCGTATCGTCGAGAGTAATTTTAGCGGATAGTTTACGTCCCTGGCGCCAGACGACAAACCTGATCGTATCCCCTCCCTGCAGGGATTCCAATTCCCGGAGCAATTCCTTAGCCTCTTCGATCTTGTTTCCGTTACATTCAAGAATGACATCCCCAATCTGCAATCCGGCCTTTTCGGCTGGAGAATTGTAACGAATGGAATTGATAATAGCTCCATCCTTATCCTGATAATGGATGAAATTTTTGAGACCCTGTGAGGATTCGACAAAGTCAATCCCAAGATAACCACGCATTGGACGGCCATGCTCGCAAATCTGTTTGAATGCCTGAAGAACGATATTGGACGGTATGGCAAACCCTAGTGTTCCACCCGAAGAAATACGGCCGGAAAGAATGGAGGAATTAATGCCAATCATCTCTCCATAAATATTAATGAGAGGTCCTCCGGAATTGCCTTGATGAATGGTGGCATCGGTCTGGATGTAATTGATACCTACACTGTTAAACTTCCTATCGCGTCCGCTGACAATTCCCTGAGTCACGGTCTTAGCCCAACCATAGGGTGTACCAAGTGCCATGACAATCTGGCCTGTTTTCACTTCGTCACTGTTACCAAAAGGTATAGGCTGCAAATCCTTTTGCAGATCGATTTTTAAAACAGCTATATCCAGTAGCTGATCCACCCCGATCACGCGAGCCGTCGTTACTTCACCATCCCCAAGAATTGCCTGGATGTATGATTTGCCTCTAATGACATGGTAGTTGGTAATGATATGTCCCTCCTTGGAAACAATCACTCCGGATCCCTGGGCCCTACTGACAATATGACTTCCTATCCTTCCGTCCTCGTTATTGCTTCTGTAGCCGACGTCACTGGATCCGGTCGCTGAAATAGTCACCAGAGACTGGGAGGCAAAAGAAGATATTTTGGACATTTCGCGATCCAATTCACTCAACACTGGAACATCTCCATCGGAAAAGAAAGCCCCTGTCTTGATGCTGTACGTCTCTTTCTGGAATGCATCTACAATAGACTCTCCCTCACGGAACCATCTCCAATAGAGTATGCATCCCAGCAATATGACACTAAAGAGACAGAGAGCCAATAACGAACGTTTCCATGGATGCGACATCATGCGGAAAACAAATTTGCAGAATTGCTTGAAAACGCAAGAAGCGAATCCTTCAACATGGAGAAATTCTTTTCTTGCGCGAAAACAATTTCAAAAAATAACCGTTATTTTGCCTTTATTGTTATTCTATCGGTCTCCTACCTCGTCTTTCGGAGATTCATTCCTACAAAAAATGAAAAAATTAATCCGTACCCGGAGTTGACCCACCCTGCCCTCTCCCATTAGACTGACATCCGAATGGCTCAGGACACCCAACATATCATAACTATCTTCGGGAGCGACGAAGGACTCGTTTCCCAACATGCTTCCGAGAGGTTTGCCCGCTTGTCCGAAGGCACCAATACATTCTCCCATGAAATCATCGACGGTAACGCTCCGGATGCAGATTCCGCCGCTTCTATTTGTTACCAAATACGGGATGCTATCCAGACAGTTCCATTCTTTCCCGGATTAAAAATCGTCTGGCTCAAGGGAGCCAACTTTCTGGGAGATTCCGTCACAGGCCGGGCAGAAGCCACTGAAAAAGGCCTTCAAACACTCTCCGACCTCATTTCAGGCGGCCTTCCGGACGATGTTTGTCTTCTCGTCTCGGCCTTCGAATTCGACAAACGTCGGGCATTTAACAAATTGCTTCTCAAATCCGGATCGTCGGAAGAATTTTCCAAGCCCGACATTACCCAAAGCGGGTGGGAAGAACAAGTTGCCGTTATCGCAGGAAATGCCGCTCAAGAGCGCGGTCTTGTTTTCGATCGCGACGCACTTGATATCTTCGTTCATCGCGTCAGTGAATCGTCCAGACAAATTATTTCTGAAATTGAAAAAATCGATATCTATCTCGGCCAGGAACGCAGAACGGTAACCGAGCAGGATATCCGCAATATGGTTTCTCAAACACGCACGGGTATTGTCTTTGAAATCTCACGGGCCATTGAATCGGGAAAAGTCTCAGAAGCAATACAACTTATTGATTTTCAATTAGAAAAAGGAGATCAGGCCGTAGGAATCATTCGTGCAGCCTTCATCCCTGCCCTGCGTAGCATGATCGCTGCCAGAATTATTTGCGACACTTATTCCCTGAATCCCTCCTTCAAAACGGAATTCTACCGGAAGATGGAATCCATCCCTCCCTACGCTCAGAAACTCATCCCTCTCAAAAAGGACGGAACACCGAATTATTACTCTGTTTTTCTCGCTGCCCAAAAACTCGGTAAAAAAACATTATCCAAGCTCAAAAAGAACCTTTACGAATGTCTCCAGGCGGACAAATCACTCGTTTCTTCCTCTCTGGATGCACAACTGGTGCTCCATCGGCTTGCAATTTCCCTCGCTTCCTGATTGAGTTCTGGACGTGAACGTACCTGATCTTCCCGAATTCGACGTCTTGGTTGCCGGAGCCGGACATGCCGGCATCGAAGCAGCGCTTGCCGCATCTCGCCTGGGATGCTCTGTCGCCCTGCTCACTCAGAATCTGGATACAATCGGGCAAATGTCCTGCAACCCTGCCATTGGAGGACTAGCTAAAGGACACATCGTTCGAGAAATCGATGCCCTGGGAGGAGCCATGGCACTCAACACGGACGCTACCGGTATTCAATTCCGCATGCTCAATGCTTCCAAAGGACCGAGCGTTCGTTCCCCCCGTGCCCAATGTGATAAAGCCGCTTACAGGATGCGCATGAAATGGGTGTTGGAAAACGATCCGAACATCCGCATCTTCCAAGGAATGGCGGATCAGATCCTTGTCGATTCAGAGTCGCGCGCTACCGGTATCATGACCAGCCTCCAATTTGCCATCAAGGCTAAAGCCGTCGTCATTTGCTCCGGCACGTTCATGCAAGGCCTCCTCCATGTCGGTCTCAACCATTTCCCCGGCGGACGCCTCGGCTGCGCACCCAGCGGATTGTCCCGACATTTGAAAAAACTCGGCTTCATCGTCGAACGCCTGAAAACAGGCACTTCGCCGCGCATCAACGGCAACTCCATTAATTTCAATGTTTGCGATATCCAGGAAGGAGATGAACCACCACCTCTTTTTAGCTTCCTTTCTCACACGAGACTTCACCGTACGACGGAACCGTTCAGCACGCTTAATACATGGGCCGATCCCGGATTTTCCTTGCACCAACGTTCTTGCTGGATCACCTACACGAATACAAACACACACGACATTATCCGGGATAATCTTAATCAAAGCCCTTTGTACAGCGGTATCATCGAAGGGATCAGTCCTCGCTATTGCCCGTCCATAGAAGACAAAATCGTTCGCTTTGCCGACAAGGACAAACACCAGGTATTCATCGAACCGGAGGGCAGGGATACATCGGAATTCTATCTGAACGGCGTCTCGACATCTTTGCCTTATGCCGCCCAATGTGCATTCATACGCACTATCCCGGGCCTTGAACATGCTCAGTTGATTCGTCCGGGTTATGCTGTCGAATACGACTTTTGTCCACCGACACAACTTCATCCGTCCCTGGAAACAAAAATCGTCGAAAACCTTTACTTCGCCGGGCAAATCAACGGTACATCCGGCTACGAAGAAGCCGCTGCCCAAGGACTCATTGCCGGCGCCAATGCTGCCTTGAAAGTTCGTGGAGAATCCCCCCTCATCCTGAAACGCGACCAGGCCTATATCGGAGTCATGATCGACGACCTCGTCACTAAAGGCACACAGGAACCTTACCGGATGTTCACAAGCCGGGCGGAATTCCGCCTCCTCCTTCGCCAGGACAATGCAGACATCCGCCTCACCCCCATTGCCGCTTCCATAGGACTCGTCAATCGGGATCGCAAACAAGCCGTCGAAGAAAAAATAAACGCCATCAACTTAGGTACGGAAACCGTTCGAAATCTCAAATATGACGGAATACCACTTGATCTATGGCTCAAGAGAACTGGCAACGACTGGAAAAACCTCCCTCCGGAATTGACAGAAATGTTCCACGTGGAACACTGGGAACATATCGCTACGGAAATACAGTATGAAGGTCATATCGTTCGGCAGATCCGGCAGGCGGAAAAAATCAACAGGATGGAGGACAAACAAATCCCATCGGATATCGACTACGAACATGTCCATGCCCTGAAGAAGGAAGCTGTCCTCAAACTCTCATCGATTCGCCCGGCGACAATTGGACAAGCCACTCGCATTCCCGGCATCACTCCGGCAGATATTGCGCTCCTGCTCGTATGGCTGAAAAAGGAACATCGACAGGATTAACAATTCCCAGTCTTTGTTCTTCGCACAGTTTTCTACGCCGTTTCGGTTTTATCAATAGATATCAACCGGAACAGGGCAGGGGGGAGTATCCGGCTTTTCCGTCGGTATATATCACAAATAGTGCAGAATAAATCAGGATCTATACCGTACAAGACCACGGATACAGACATCAGGACCATACATGGTACAATCCGTTTCCTCAAGAAAAGCCTCCTCCTTCAAAAACTCTTCTCCAGCAACAGCCATGGCATGTCCTCCCAGTATCATGGGAGCGTAAAAACCGATCCACTCATCTACCAATTGATGTTGCAATAAGGTTCGTACAAGATTTCCTCCGGCTTCAACCATTAATACGGAGACATCGTATTTCTGGTATATTATTTTCATAAGTTTTTGATAATCAATAATATTTTCAAAAACAACCGTTCTGTCCGCAAAATTGTCCGTAAAACAACAGGCTCGTGAGGGTAGGGATTTACGGTCACGTGTTACAATCATTCTCCATGGTTGCTCTTTCTCACAAGACACGGCTCTGTCAGGCGTTCGTATGGTAAAGGCAGGATTGTCGACCCTGACGGTTTCTCCCCCTGTTAAAATAGCATCGGCTTCGCTTCTCAACGTGTGGACGTAATTTCTGGCTGCCTCAGAAGTCAGCCATTGGGATTTGCCCGGCATTCTGGCAATACGTCCATCCAGACTTGCAGCCGTTTTGACGACAACCCACGGCATCCCTGTTTTTATTGTTTTGGTAAAAGGGCGAATCAAACGCCGGCATTCCTCTTCCATGACACCGTGTTCCACAACGATTCCGTGGATGGCCAGCAGTTTGTCCGCTGCTCCGGCATGTTTGGGATTGGGGTCTTGCGTACCATAAACAACCCGCTTCACGCCATATTCTAAAATAGCATCTGTACATGCAGGAGTACGTCCGGACGTACTGCAAGGCTCCAAAGTCACATAAAGTGTCGATTGAGGTAGAAGAGATGCGTTTCCGCGCTTCAACGCATCGGCAAATGCTTCGCGCTCGGCATGCGGCATTCCGGCTTTTCGGTGGAACCCTTCTCCAATGGCTTGACCGTTGGAAACGAGAACTGCTCCTACGGGAGGATTGGGGCTAGTCATTCCCACTCCGTTTCGTGCCAAAGAAAGAGCGTGAGACATCCAATGGCAATCCTGAGCGGTAAAAAGCATGACGGAAATATACCCCAGATTGTCCCTTCACACAATGAGGTTCTTTTCCACAAGAAATAGATAGATCTTATCTATATAAAATTTCATCGTCTTATATTGTGTGAATAAAGTGAACAACGGAATTAACTTACAGAGTTGGAATGGATTGTTGCGCTCTCCTTTTGTGAATAACTTAGACCATCAAATTTGTGAGCAACCTGGGATCTCGGTTTCCGACAGGTTATTCACAATGAATTCACAAGATATTTTCGGTGGTATTGAACTCATAGACGCAGAAAATCCTGGGTCACCGCCGTTGGAAATGGTAGAGTCTTCTTTTCATGTGATCAACGACATTTCCATGATACAGGCATGTTTGATATCGGATCCGGGATTGGACGAGTGTTTCTGGATTGAGGAATTCCCGGTTGGAGAGCTGGTATTGGGCGGCATCAAGTTACATATTTGGATGGAAGAAATACTTGCCGAGTATGGTATACAGGTAGTTTCTGTCTCAAGTCCGGATACCCTGCAAATTTCACTGCACTATTTTCCGGGAGAAGAAGTACTGCTTTTGATGGCAGATGCATATTCCCGGGAGGGGAAGGGATTTCGGCCTTTTTTCTGCCGGGATGATGACGGAACTCCCCATCCTGTAGCCTGGGTAGGATCCGTTCCACGGGTTTTCCACGGTCATGAATCACGTGAAATATTCACTGTGAGACGCCTTCGTTATCCTTGGGATCTTCTGTCGTGGAATGACACTATCCTGCAAGGCCTCCAACCCTGCCGGGACAATTGCCTTGTCAGCTCCGGATCTTATCTTTCAGGGATCGTTCGCATGGGGGACGGTTGTGAGATTTTGCCGGGAGTCGTCATGGAAGGTTCCGTCAGTCTCGGTTGCAATTGCCGGATAGGACCGAATTGTTACATTCGCGGGCATGTTTCCATCGGGGATCATTGCCGGATAGGGCAGGGCGTTGAAATCAAAAGCAGCATCATCGGCAGTGGGACAAGTATTCCGCATTTGTCCTATGTCGGGGATTCCGTTATCGGTTCCCGCGTCAATCTGGCGGCCGGAACGATTTGTTCTAACTATCGCCATGATGCGGGCGAACATCTGATGGCCGGTTCCGGAGGGTGCCTCCATCCGACGGGCAGGATCAAACTGGGTGCGGTTATTGGGCACGATGTTAAAACGGGATGCCATACGACCATTTATCCCGGCCGAATCATAGCCCCTGGAAAAACGACTCTCCCGGGAGAAGTCGTCAGTAAGAACCTCATGTGAACATTTTGTCACACAAAAGAGTTCGTTCCATGCGGGTTATGCCGTATCAAGAAACGCATGGAACGCATTCTCATCGTCGAAGATGACCTGGATATCGCGGAACTCGTTGAAATCAACCTCGTCCGTAAAGGTTACGATGTTGTCAAGGCTCACGACGGGATGGAAGGGCTGGACGTAGCGCTTAAAACCGCTCCCGACCTGATTATTCTGGATGTGATGATGCCGAAGAAAGACGGCTTCTCCCTTTACAAGGATTTGCGGCGCGACCCGCGCACATCTTCCGTCCCTGTCCTTTTTCTGACAGCTCGTGCACAACTGGACGACAAAATTTCCGGACTGGAACTCGGAGCTGACGATTATGTAACCAAACCCTTCAGCCCGAAGGAACTGGTGTTACGCATCCAGGCTATCCTGAAAAGAAACCAGGTCAAACCCGGTGAAGTCCGCGTTACTTGTGGCCCGCTTTCATTTGACAAAAATTCTTTCAAATTCTATCTCGCGGGCGAACCGGTCGATCTGACGGGGACGGAATTCAAACTCCTTCTCTACTTGACGGAGCGCGCCGGAAAGACTCAGGATCGCAATGACCTCCTCCGTTCTGTTTGGGGCTACAGCGACGAAGTCCATAGCCGTACGCTCGATACCCACATGAAGCGTCTCCGCCAAAAACTCGAAGGATATGCCGATATGATTGAAACTGTCCGCGGAGTAGGGTACCGTCTCGTGGAACCTTCCGATTCCTGATACGGAAAACACCCCGCCCAATTTCTTTTTTCCAAGACAGTGGCTCCCTTGGACATTACCCTGATTTCCCTGCTTACCCTTGCCGTTGGCGCTTGGGCCTATCGCGAGGGTATCTTTTCCATGCAGATGAAACTGCAGCGGAAGAAGTATGCCGACCTGGAAAAATCGTCCGCCCGTTCCAAGGAACATTTTGTTTCCGACCGGCAAGCCGTTCTAGAAGCCATGGGTGACGCATTTCTCGTAGCTGACAGGCACGGACGGGTTTTGATCGCCAACAGAGCGGCAAGCGTACTTTTGGGTGAATCGGGCCGTGTCGGAGGCAATGTCTTCCTTTCTCCCGAGCACGAAACACTCCACCAGTTCTACCGGGAAATCTTTCGCAACTGCGATCCCGTCAGTCAGAAAATTACCGTTTCGATCGGAGAAGGGCAGGGCGGTTCCGGTTCGGAGAAGGTTCTTCAGGTCGTCTCCACTCCCTTGCAGGAAGATCTCAACCAGATCGGTATCCTTTTTCACGATATTACCGAGGAACACAGGACGATGACTGTTCGCCGGGACTTTGTGGCCAATGCCTCCCACGAGTTGAGGACTCCCCTGACGATCATCCACGGCTATTTGGAAAACCTTCTTGAGGACGACGATATCGCCGCCGATGCCGCCATGCGCAAACGCATTCTGGGCATGATGCAAAGACACTGCAAGCGTATCATCCGGATTGTGGAAGACATGCTCATGATTTCCAAACTGGAAAATTCGGAGAACCTTCTCAAACGTACTCTCTTTGACCTCGGCACCTGCGTAGAGGATGTCATTGGCCGTTTGGAGACAATGGCTCATGAAAAACAAGCTACCATCCGCGTCGAACTGGATCGCACTCCTTTCATGATCTATGGTGACATGTTCTATTGGACGCAAATCCTCTTCAACCTCATTGAAAACGCCATCAAGCAAAACCTGGAGCCTGGCCTGACCGTTACCGTCAAGGCGGGCGTCCGGGACGGCAAAACGGTCATCAGCGTCTCGGACAATGGCATCGGGATTCCCGTTTCCCATCTGCCTTACATTTTCAATCGTTTTTACCGGGTGGAAACGGCGCATTCCCAGCAGATCAAAGGTACCGGACTTGGCCTTTCGATTGTTCGCCGGGCTGTGGAAGCCCATCAGGGGACGATTGACGTAGCCAGCATTCCCGGTGTGGAAACCTGCTTCACGATCGTGCTCCCTCAATTGCCCGCTCCCTCTCCTTCCGCTTCCTGACGAAGAAGGATTTTTCGGTTTTACCGGCCGTCTGCCGGATCCCGGATGTTTCATTCCGGGATTTTTTGCGTCTGTTTTTCATTCCTTCTTTCGGCCCGGTTGCCGGCTGGAATGCGGGCACGTATACCCCTGTAACTTGAATTGCCGGAGCTGTTGGCATTCCGATGAGTGTTCGCGTTCGTTTATTTGATGGCGTACTAAATTGATGAAGAATATGTTGGCATGTATTCCCCTTGACCGTCGATAAATTGATTTTCTGGAATTTCCGGGATATTTATTTCATGGACGGCCGAAAAAACAAGCCGTTTTTGAAATATGATCAATAAGCAGAATAAAAACAATGGCATGGAAGATGGCATGTCTTCCATGGATGCTCATTCCTCTTCCTGGATGCCGGGAGACCAATTTGATGCTCCTCTGTCCAGAGCGCGTTTTAACGGAAACTTCGCTCAGCAAAACCAGTTTGAGGATTATTTGGATAGCGGAAGCGATTCGAGCGATTCCGGCACTTCCAGTTACTCGGACTGGTTTGAGTTCGGCAGCGGCTCGGGGGATTCCAGTGATTCGAGCGATTCAAGCTATGGCGGCGATTATTGGGACGATTCTTCGTCTTCCAGCGATTCCCTCGAAAGCAGCAGCGCACACTCCTCTTCATCGGAATCTACCGACTCGACGAGTTGTTCCCCGCCTGAAGAAGGGTGCTGCAACCCCGAGTGCTGTGACGGAGACGACGGCGATACCGAGGACTCAATTCCCATCGAAGGAGCCGGAGAAGACCCCGGAGGCTGCGATGGCGAAGGCCAGATTGCCGCGAACCCCGATGCGCCTCTTCCCGATCAGAATTCTCCGGCCCCGCAAGCTTTCCCTGTTTCCGGAAACCGTGCCCGTGCCCGCTCGGCAACGGCTTCTTCTCTGTATCCTCTGCTCCTGCGCTACAGCCACCCGATGGAATGGAGGGCTTTCTACAAGGACGGTGACGTCCGGATCAGGAAACCCTCCGGCAAGGAACTTTATTTCCAGCATGTCATCGGGACGTCGAAGGCGAAACGTTCCGGTACGACCAGAAGCACCACGTCTCTTGTCCGCCTGCTCAATGACGACGGAACGGACTGCGTTAGCAAAAGCCCGGGCTTGATCTGCCTGGCCGTGGGCAACGGTTCCGAACTGACCTTTTCCGTAAAAACCGGGCTCTTGGTAAGCATGCGCTCCCGGGCCGGAGTTGTCACGACAATGGAAGAATTCAAAAAACGCCTCAAAATTGAACATTACGGCCCGGATGGAGCCATTACATCCGTCTGGACGGCGCGGGGCGGCCTTGTCACGGTGGAATATCTTACCACCGGTCTTAAAATCAGGAAATATGCCCGTTCCCAGGTGTACGAAGCCCTGGGTAGCTGGCACACGGAAGGTGAACCGTACCGCACATGGGATATCCGTCGCTTCAAAGACGGCGGAGAAACTGTGACGGAAACCCGCTCCCGTTACCGCAACCTGCCTGAACAGGTTCGCCAGAAACGCACCGCTGGAGATGACATCGTCATCATCACCGGTGAAGGCAGTGAAAGAATTTATGAATCCACCGTCCGCAGACCTATGGGAGGCAACCTCTGGGAACGGCTCAAAATGGTACGCCGGGCCGGAGATTCGATCCCTGCAACCAGTTCGCGCGAAATCCTGGAATACACGGATGGAGGCTGGAGAACTCTGAGCCGGACGGAAGGATATGGCTCCGAAGGCGCGATTACGACGGAATACGACTACGACAACTACCGGGTTTCACTTGAAACGACCACCGGAGCCGGCACGACCCGTTATGAATACGACTCCGAAGGCCGGGTGAAGAAAACCGTCTCCCCGTGGGGACGCGGCGGACGGCGGGAAGTGATGACTTCGTATAAAACGGGAGGACGTTTCAATGAAACGCGTCCGTCCGTCGTCCAGGAAGACATCGTGGATGCGAAAGGCAACCGCAAAACGCTCAGTAAAAAAGTCTATTCCTACGCAGACGGCAATCTCGTCCTGCGTACGACCGTGACGGAAACCGCCCTCGGTGTTTCCGGATCCCGTACCACCGTGGAAGAATTCTACGGACCTGAGGCGGAACCTTCCTTCGCTCGCGGCAGAATGAAGATGAGGCGCGGCCCGGACGGTGTGGAAACCTGGTATACTTACGAAGACATGGGGGAAGAACTCCTGGAAGCGGAACCCGATTCTTCCTCGTCGTCCAGTGACTCGTCCGCGTCGGAAAGCGCTTCGAGCGGCTCATCTTCCGAGTCCTCCGCGTCGGAAAGCTCGGCCAGCGAGTCGTCTTCGGAATCCTCCGCGTCGGAAAGTTCTGACAGTGAATCATCATCCGAATCGTCCTCGGAATGCGGAGAACCTTCCTTCCAAGCCGTTTTGAAAGCCGCTGCAGTCTCCTGGCCGGTTCCCGTTCGCGGTGTCCGCTGGATCAAAACGACGGAAATGCGCGTCAACGGCGCTCCCGTCTCCGGCAAGAGTACGCGCACCGTGGAATACATCTCGGGCGACGAAACGATCCGTCGCCGGGAAGAATACGCCCACACCGGCCTGGCCTGGTCCCTCGTCTCCCGTGAACGGTACGAATACGATGAAGAAGGCAGGCTCGTCCGGACGGAACGCGCCGATGGCCGTGTCCGGACGGTGGAATCCATGATGTGCAGCGGCCCGCTGAAGGAAATCGACTTCGACGGTATAACCACGCTTTACAGCTACAATTCGGCACGGCAGCTTACGGAAATGATTCGTTCCGGCACGGAAACAACCCCGGAAACCGTCGTCAGCTACGTCCGCGATGCCCAGGGGCGTGTCCTTGAGGAATGGCGCAGCGTCGGCGCGATGAATACGGTGCGGTATGCCAAGTACGATACCATGGGCCGCATGATCTGGCAGAAGGATGAACTGGGACGCGTTACCTCCTGGTACTATTCCGGAGACGGATCCACAGTGACGAAAACCCTCCCCTCCGGCGGTATCGTCCGGACGGAAACGAATGAAGACGGCTCCGTATACACCGAAGGCGGCACGGGAAGTACGGTCTTGAAATACGAGTATGAACTGACGGCCGGCGGATTGAGGACGACGAAAATGTCGCAGGATCTTGTCGAGATTCCTTCCTCGTCTCTCCCGGAAGATCCCTGGACCCCCATTTCCCGCGACACGGTCAACGGTTTCGGTGAAATCGTCGTCCAGGAAGTGCCCAATACCCTGGGAGGATGGGTTTCTACGGTTAACAGTTACAATTCCAAGGGATTCCTCGTGTCCTTCCGCACCGCCTCCGAAGCGGAAACCAGGGTGGAATACGATGTCTTCGGAATACAAAATAAACAAATTATTGTTTTAAATGAACAAAATCCAGCCAGTACGGTGTCAAACCGTATTAAGGCTATGTCATGGCGTTATGAAAACCGGAGCGGGAGCGTGTACCGCGTCACCGAAGACACCGTCTGGAACGCGGCGGGTGCTCCGTTGACGACGAAGACGGCCTCGCTTGTCTCTTCTCTGGACTTCTTGTCCAGGGATATGGTCGTGACGGATGTGCGCGGCATGGTCTCGCGCCGCTGGACGATGCTGGGAACGGGCCCGGAACGCTTCGAACGGGCACAGTCGCCTTCTTCTTCCATCATCGCGGAAACGCGCATAGTGGACGGTTTTGTGACGCGCTCAAGGGATGCGGCGGGAATTACCGTTATCCAGACTCGCAGCTACCGCCAGAACGGCATCCAGGTGAAAACCACCGATGGGCGCGGCAACACGACCGTCGAGGATCAGAACGTTCTCGGCTGGACGCTGAAAACGACGGATGCGGCAGGCAACGCCACGGAAATCGTCTACGATCTCGGCGCGGGCAAACCCGCCAGCATCGTCGACGCCGCAGGCAAGACCTCGTTCTTCGAATACGACCAGCGCGGCCGTACCGTTGCGGAATACGGCACAGCCTTCCAGCCCGCTCTCTACGAATACGACGAAATGAACCGCATCGCCGGATTGACGACCTACGGCGCACCCGGGGAAACTATTACCGGCAACCCGAAAAACCTTCCGAATGGCCGCAAAACCCTCTGGGGTTATCACTTCGGTTCCGGTCTCCTGACGGTCAAGTACGACCCCATGTTCAACAAGTCGGAAGTCTACGCCTATGATGCGCTCAATCGGCTGGAAACCAAAAATAATCACCAAGCGCAAGGAGCGGTCCGGTACGCCTACGCACCTCTGACGGGGGAACTCGTGGAAGTAACTTACGAAGACGGGACTCCGGGGATCTCTTTCGAGTACAACCTCCTCGGCCAGCCTGTTTCCGTGACGGATGCTTCCGGGACCCGCACCGTGACTTACAACGCCTACGGGAAACAGGAAACGGAAAGCCTGGAGATAGGAGGATGTCATTATATCCTCAAGGAAACGCGCGACGGACTCGGCCGTTCATCGGGCTACAAGCTCACCCGCGACCCCTCGGCCGGTTTCGACGACGTGGACACCTTGCTTGACGTCTACCTGACCTACCGGGCGGACGGCCGTCTGGGAACGGCGGGGGTGCGACTGGGAGAAGGCACGCGGACCTATACCTACAGCTACCTGTCGGGAAGCAACCTGCTCTCGAGCGTATCGCTGCCTTTCGGACTGGAGCGCCGGTATAGCTACGAACCCCGTCGCAACCTGTTGACGGGGATTACCCATAGAACGACGTCGGGAACCGAGCTGGTCTCCCGGACGCAAAGCTACGACGCCGTAGGGCGCCCCGTGGAACGCACGCAGTGGCGCGCCGGGGAAGAAACGCGGTGTGACAGCTTCGGCTACAATGCCCGCAGTGAACTGACGCAGACAAGCCTCGGCAGCCTGGGAAGTTATGGCTACGACTACGACAACAACGGGAACCGCTGCACCTCCACGGATGTCTCCGGTACGACAAATTACCAGCCGAATAGGCTGGACCAGTACACGAGCATCGAACGTCCGGACAAGAGCATGGTGACACCCGAATACGATAACGTAGGCAACCAGCTCAAGGTGGTGACGGAAACAGGGGAATGGTCGCTTGTCTGGAACGCGGAACGCCGTCCCGTGACATGGACGAGCGCCGATGGGAAAACCGTGGTCACCAGTGCTTACGATTCCATGGGGCGCCGCTGCCGCCGCCAGGTGCGTGTCAACGGCACGCTGACGCGGGACGAACGCTACCTGTACCGGGGCTACCTGCGCATCGCCACGCTCGACGCATTGAATGGAGATGCCCTGGTGCATGCGATTCTGTGGGATCCGTCGGAACCGGAGGCCACGCGCCCGCTGGGTCTGACGACGTCCGATGGAACACACTACAGCTATGGTCACGATTTCACGAAAAACGTGACGGAAATGCTCGACGAAACGGGAAGACTCGTGGCAAGCTACGAGTATGACCCCTATGGTCGCACGGTCATCGAAAGCGGTTCTTGTGGCCACGCAAATCCGCTAGGTTTTTCCAGCGAAATAACCGACCGTGAAACAGGTACCATGTACTATAATTACCGAGACTACAACCCCACTGACGGTCGCTGGCTCACCCGCGATCCTATCGGGGAAAATGGAGGACGTAATTTGTACGGGTTTTCTAGAGTAAATCCCATTATGCTTACGGATCAGAGAGGGTTAAATGTTAGTATTCGCAACACAAAAGATGCGTTGGGGTTTCACTGGAAAATTTGCGTAACAAATTGGGAAATTTCAGATTCAGAAACAAATAAAGACACATGTTGCTGTAATAATAAAAAGTATATAAAAAATGTAAAAGAATATTGTATAGGATTTGGTCCTAAAGAAATGTCGAGGATGAAGCCATCGTCTAATCCATCATCAAAAATAACATCACGATTTCCAATTGGAGAAAAAGCAAATCAAACACCTGTTCCACCAGAAATGCAAAATGTTAATAATGAATCTGCAAATGGGGTGATCCATGAGGACAATGAAGCTGATAATTGCACAGGAAATCAACCTGGTCATTTACCTGATATAGAAACAACTTGTCAGGAAGATATAAATATAAAGGTATATTTTATGGGTCAAAATGAACAAACAGCTAATTATATTATAATAGGTGGGAAAAGCAATTGCAGATGGTATGCATATTATGTATATAATTATGTTATCAAAAACATTATAAATCCAATGAGAAGATAAAATATGTACATTACAGAAAAACAAAACATAATTATTGTATTAGTGTAATTTAATAAATTGAAATCAAAGAGTTGTCTTTTAATAGGCAGCTCTTTGATTATGTGAGAGTCTCGTATATACAAAATGTAACATAGAAATGAAGATAAAAAGGCTCAATAGGAGTTTTGAAATCTGATTCAGAAATTAAAGCATGAAATTATAATGTGAAGTCGATGCTGTGCTGTGATGCTGTGAAAACATTGGACAATGTTTATCGCATCTCAGGAGAGGTACTGTATGGGGTGCTGTATGGGGTGCAGTGGATTTACCGACAGCAACATTCGGCAACGAGAATTATAATTTAAAAACGATTTTATAAAAAAGTGACAAAAATTCTTGACAAAAAAGAGAATTTTTGTGACAAGATATGATTGTATTTCAGAGATTATGAATATTTATTGCATCAAAGAGTTGAAGTAATCAGAGAAAAGAATGAATGTTATAAAAATATGGATATATATAAATTTTTATTGCCGATGCTATTTCTATTTAATTCATGTGAATTGTTAACAGATAGAGGATATTATTTTTCAAGAAAGGTTCCCGACGACGTTGTTCCAGCACAAGAAAAATATTTGGAATTTTATGATACATATAAATTTCCACAGACAAAGCAGGCAGAAACAGTTTTTAATAATTGGTGGCAGCATGGTCAAACCATGGGGAAACGGGTTATGCTTCCGTTGGCCTCCGGATTTTTTAAATTAAAAATTAGTCCTGAATTAAGTATTTCATTTAGGAGTGAATATCAAATATTATATCATTACAACGGGAAAAATCCAGATGTTGCGCATGTTAAACATGCGAGATCAACTAATAAATATGATCTGGAATTAATGGATTATATATATGGATTGTACAAAAAAGAAGAATCAAATCCTGGATATCTAATTAAGGTAGAAAGATCAAAATTAATTCCGTGATGAAATTGAAAATTGCAATTCCTATTGTCCGGTTAATCTTTTTGTTGAATGATTAAAAATCTATTAACAAGAAGCAAATGAAAGCAGAAACCAAAATCATGCACCAGCGTCTCGAAGCGCTCAAACTCGCTGAAGAACTCGGTAATGTCAGCCGCGTATGTCGGGAACGCGGCATCTCGACAGTCCAATTCTACGAATACCGCAAACGATTCAGAGAACAAGGCTTTGAAGGGTTGAGAGACCTGCCCCCCCATTCACAACCCCACCCGCAGACGACCGTTCCCGAAGTCGAAAAACGAATCCTGGAACTCGTTGAAGAAAATCCTCAAAAAGGCTGCGGATATATCGAATAACTCCTGAAACTGGAAGGCAAAAACTGCTCGAAGCCAACGATCCAGAAAATCATGGAACGCCATGGACGGGGGAGTCTCTACCAGCGGCTCTTGAAGCAGGAAGCCCAACACCTCATCCAAGGAAAGTAGCTGAGCGAAGAGCAGATCAAATCCATCGAAAAAGCCAACCCCTGCTTCAAGGAAAGGCATGTGGAGAGCAAAGCTCCCGGCTACCTGCTTTGTCAGGACACCCTCTATGCGGGCAAACTCAAGGAAGTGGGAAAAGTCTACATGTAAACAGTCGTCGATACCTATGGTTCCTTTGCATTCGGTTACCTGTACACGGGCAAGCTGCCCGATCATGCGGCACTCATCCTTCATAACGACGTACTCTCCTTCTATGAGAAGCATGGATTGCAGATAGAAGCCATTTTGACAGATAATGGCAGGGAATACTGCGGAAGGCTCACCCATCAGCACTATGAAATCTACCTGGAGCTAAACGGCATAGAGCATCGTAAAACACGCATCGCTACGCCTCAAACCAATGGAAGAGTTTTTCGACATAGCCTTAAGACAGAAACTTTATACCAGCGTGGAAGAACTCCAGAAGGATCTGGACGAATGGCTCAAGTACTACAACTACCAGAGACCTCATCAGGGATATCGCAACATGGGAAGACGTCCGATAGAGACGATCGAAGCCTTCAAAAAATCACAACAAACTATTCGGCAAGAAGATTAACTATGCACAATAAATTAAGAAATATGAGATATTTAAATCTAACATAATATTGTGAATCTGCTTGTAAATATTAGAAATTTAAAAATACCGCATTCAAAATTTAATGGATTCCAACAAGTATAATGTTTTATTTATGTTTGTTGGAATAATTGAAATAAAAACAAACATATAATAAAGGGTATGATAAAAAATCTATTTCGTTACGCAATATTATTTTCGATAATTATCAATAATTTTTCCTGCTCGCAAAATGTTGATATTACAGAAAATGATATTCCAGGTCTATGGTTCAAAGATGATAGTATTCAAAATAAATTTTTCCTGGAGGAATATAACGTAACTAAAGCACTGTATAGCCATGGGCGAGAGGGTTGTTCTGATAGTGTTCAAGGAATTATAGCACGAGCACGAAAACTCGAAAAGGGGATGCCTGAAGAGAAGGTACGATCAATCCTGAAGCCTGTTTTTGTAGGAACTCGTCTTGGGAGGCTTACCTCTAAATCAGATTACAGAGGATATAAACCTTATGTCTATTATTTCAATGACACGGAGTATGATTCATTTTTTCTTGGTGGAATGTCACAAGCTCTCAGAAATTCTGATCGAATAAGAATTAAGATGATTATTCCATTAATTATATCAGATATAGGAGGAAAAAGTGAATATGTATTGTCAGAAATACCAGATGATTTATCTCTGATAGTTGGTATATATCCAGATAAATATGATAGAGATACGTGGATATACTATTATATTGATGTCAAAAATGGACGTCTTAAACCCAAATTCATGGAGCAAGTGCAACACCAAACTGCCAAGAAAAAGCCTCAATAGGAACTCTGAAATTTCATAGGGCAACGCGTAAGCGTGATGGAGGTCTTCTTAAACGCGCACAGCATCAAAAACAACAATCGCAGTGAACTATTGCATGTCTGGCTCGATCTCTCATGCGTTCGCTCGGCCGGCAGCCCCCGATAACAAGCATTGCAACTACGCAACGATTTTACAAAAAATGTGACAGAAATTCTTGACGAAAAAGGGAATTTGATGGCAAGCTACGAGTATGACCCCTATGGCCGCACGATCATCGAAAGCGGTTCTTGTGCCCTTGCGAATCCGCTAGGTTTTTCCAGCGAAATAACCGACCGTGAAACAGGCACCATGTACTACAATTACCGAGACTACAACCCCACCGATGGCCGCTGGCTCACCCGCGACACGATCGGAGAAATTAGTGGTTATAATTTGTACAGATTTGTGAAAAATAGGATTAATATTAACCTTGATTTTATAGGGCTGGAAGAAGATTCGAGAGGTACGGACTATGATGCAGCAGCACCACGTCCAGGGTCAAAAAAATGTATAGGTTTCTTTGAAATAGAATATCCATCTATGGTTGGTGATTTAACACAAGAACAACTGGATCAACTAGATGCTGAAATTAAAAGGATTAATAATATTGTAGATAAAAAATCAAGAAAATGCTATATCGTGTTTTTGAGAAGAGAACCAATTAATACTGAATCTATTAAAGATTTACCATGGCTTGCAGATAGAGCGTTCCTTATGGCTCATACAGGAAAATGTTCTAATGGAGATATTTTGGTTAATTCTGGAGGAAAGGTAATTAGAGTTCCTAATAGAGAGCCGATAGTATATATTATAGGTTGTCATAGGGCTACTGAAGTAAATGGTGGAAAAACAATTCCTATTAGTGGAGCAATGCAAATGTTAATAAATAAATTAAAAGAAATAAAAGGAAAAGATTATTGCCCTTGTGAAGAAAAAATCCTAATTACAGGAGGCAGTAAAGATTCAGGTTATTATTAAATAAAGATGTGTAAAAGCATCATTGTATTTTACAATGATGCTTTTACTATTTTATTAGTTAATTTAAATTATGAAAAGAATAATCAATATTATTTTGTTAATTATCATTTGTTGCTCATGTGATGCGAATTCAATCTATAATACATCCGAGAGGGGAAACGTCAAAGTCACTAAATTCACAGGTGGATTGATATTTTTAAGTTATGAAAACAACAATATATTTAAATTTGTTAGTGATTTTGATTCGTTGTCTCTTCAAAAATTAAAAAAATCAATAGGAAAAAATGTTATTGGCGAATTATATAATTTTTTAAATAAGTATTCGGATATAACATTTAGTGGCAGCAGTGAATCAATACGGAGACAATTTATATTTTTGGGTTCTTTGGCCACAATAAATGAAGGAAATAATATTGAATTTATCAGTTATGCTGTTCATACGCAAACAAATGATAAAAATGAGAGTATAATTTATATGGTTGAAGTAAATAATTTCATAATTCATGTTAGAAATTTTGATGAATTTAGAAACTATTGTACTGAAGATAACAATAATTATTTTTACCAAAAATATGTTCTAAAACAGGCACGAGATGGATTTTATGATTTTATTAGAATAAAAACACCTTTGGAATCAGCTATTGGTATATAAAATATACTCTACAAAATTTGTAATATAATAGATAATTATTTTGTAAATAACAAATTGAATTCTGGGAAATTATAATAATCAATTAAAATTGACTCATAGCTGGTTTAGTAGTAAATTTCGTAGATTTGTTATAATGAGCGAATACAGATTTTCTTTTCAACGATCAAATCGAAATTTATATTATTTAACGTGGAGAAAAATATTAGCCTACTACTCAAGTCTCGGAATTTTTGCTCAGTCGTGTTTTGCGCACAAAGAAAAATCCTTCAATGTCATTGACATGAACTACCCTGCGAACAAACTCATTTCCCCCATGAAGGACTTTGAGATGGCATTTAAATCCATCCTTCATCAATGGATCGTAGAGTAAGGCGTTAGATTAAATAGAAAAACTTAACTTTTCTCTAATAGAAATTGTGAAAAGTGTTCAAATTGTTAATATTACGGATATTAAATACAAAGACATACACACCATGTGCAATTTCTTTCATCTTCTAACAAATTTTTCTGATTCTGCAAGCTTTTCAGTCTTGGGTTTCAAGCTGGGTAAATACGTAAGTCAATTTATTGATTAAATATGGAGCCCGCAAAGATGATATAGATCGATTTGGCTATAGACCCTCAGCAATAAATTAGGGAATATACTAAATTATAAAATAGCAGGGATGCTTTCTTGAGACATCCCTGCTATTGTAGTGTAGTATTATGCAAGTATATTTCAGGGCGCATCATTGGATAAATATAGTTGTCTCTGCCAGGTGCCTACCAACGGAACACTGACGCGGGACGAACACTACCTGTACCGGGGCTACCTGCGCATTGCCGAATGGAGATACTCTGGTGCATGCGATTCTGTGGGATCCGTCGGAACCGGAGGCCAGGCGCCCGCTGGGTCTGACGACGTCCGATGGAACACACTACAGCTATGGTCACGATTTCACGAAAAACGTGACGGAAATGCTCGACGAAACGGGAAGACTCGTGGCAAGCTACGAGTATGACCCCTATGGTCGCACGGTCATCGAAAGCGGTTCTTGTGCCCACGCAAATCCGCTAGGTTTTTCCAGCGAAATAACCGACCGTGAAACAGGTACCATGTACTATAATTACCGAGACTACAATCCTACCGACGGCCGCTGGCTCACCCGAGACCCCATTGGGGAGCAGGGGGGGCGTAATTTGTACAGGTTTGCCGGAAATAATAGTCTGAATAGGTGGAATGTGTATAGTTTGACTCTACCTATCCCGAATCCAGAATATCTGATACCAATGCCAAATGGTGAGTATACTTCACCAGGTACTCCTCTTGCTAGACAGCCTGAGCAATTAATCAAAAGCTATAGATCCATGAGGATCACCAAAATTTAATTTATGATAAATATATGAAAATTATATTATGCTTATCTCTGTTAAGCTTATTATACATAAATGATGATATGGATGGCTGTAAAATACAGGAAAAGAATGAATCCGGCATAGAAGCTCAAAATGAATTATGCCATCAATATTCTTCTATAGTTCGGGAAATTGATTCCTCAAATGATCGTAATGAATGGGATTTAAACAAAGCTAAAATATTTCTTGGAGATATGATTCGCTGGATTGGCTATTATAGAAAGATAGAATTAACTCCTGAAGGGTTTTATATCCCGGAATCGGATTTACAACTTGAAGCTTGGGGAAAAGAGGGGGAATATAGATACAATTGTTACTATAAAGGCACTTTTATTGTATCAATTGATACGCTAAAGCAATATCCCATAGATTCGATTTTGATTCGCAAATCTATGGGATCGCCGGCAGAAAAATACGCGATTTCTGAAGTAGAAAGAGTGGTAGGACATAGATTGCCTGTGGTGTATGGGTATAACTCGTTTCCGGTCTATGAGACTAAAAATGCTTTACATGGTGAATCTTTTACCATCCCTATATTCTGTCCTTTCCATACACAAAAAGAAACTAATTTTACATATGATATATTGATTTTATATTTTCCTATACTATGCTTGGATATATGAATTTCCAAGATGGTTCGTTTTATATTTTATTCCTTTCCCGGAATTTATAAGTAAAACCCCATTGGATAAATATATAAAATATGAAAGAAGTGTATAAAATTAGTTCATTGGTTTTCATATGCTTAAGTAAAAAATATAATATAAAATAGAGCCGTGATAAATTTTGGGCATCTATAATAAATATGATCAAAAATATCGCGATTCTTGCATAAAGAGGAAAAATTAAATGAATATTGCGATGATGGCAAAAATATAAAAAGACAATTAAATAAATTCATGGATGGCCTATGTGGATCACGTTGATATAGAATCAAAAAATATGCTGCTCCAGTTATATAGTATTGTATGAATTTTATTGGTATCGGAGATAAAATAAAAGAACATGAATTATCAGATCATGAATACAAATACTATGAAGTATGTCCTCCAAGTAATTTCAGAATTCATCCTGCCTATAAAGTTTCATTTGCACTATTTATAATTGATGAGAAATATATAGATATGTTGATAAGATGCTAATAAAGAAAATTAGGATGCAATTTTTTAAGTATCACCGTTCTCCTCATAGTACATCCCGGATTCATTAAGTACGTGCAACACCGAAGTGAAGAGCAAGAGTGGTAATTCCACTGAGAAACGTCTATGACTTTGGAGCTGGCAAACCTACCAGTATCATAATGACGTGACCAAGTGCGCCCCAACGGAACACTAACGCGGGACGAACGCTACCTATGCATCGCCGCCCTGCTGCATGTGATCCTGTACGTCCGTTACGATTTTATGAAAAAACATGACGGAAATGCTCGACGAAACGAGCATACTCGTGGCAAGCTACTATGGTCGTACGGTTATTAGTCGATTGTGCAGTAAGAACATCAAAGGGTAGTATTTCTTTGAGAATTTACAATCCGAGGGATAATTCAGAGCATGACTACAAAAATATATAAATCGATAGTTCTATTATTCACTATAATTCATATTGCTAGTGCAGATGATTCACTTAGGAATGATATTATAAATGTAGCTAAAATAAATACTAGAAATATAGTCTATGACATGGATAGAATTGATGATGGATTTAGGGCATATATACCATATAAAAATTCTCCTGATGATTCGGCATACGTAATAAAAGATTTATATGAATTGATACCGGAATATGAAACTTTGTTTTTAAGGGCTAACCCAGGGGAATTTCATTATGAATTCCTCACAACAAACAAAGAATATATCCGGTTGATAATTATGAATCGGAAAAAAGAATATGAGTTAGATGATTTCCATAAAGATCCATTCAATGATTATCCTATAAGAGATTTATATAAAATAGATGAATATAAAATAAAAGTTCCGGAATATTTGACAAATGAAATCAAAAAAAAGATGTTATTATTCAAAAACAATAAAATATCAGGAGAATATATTAATGAATTAAGAATTAAACACATATATGAAATGATGAGTTACGCGATAGATGAAAATTTTTTCTATGGGCTTGATTCAAATATATTTGGATTTTCATTCAATGATATTTTAATAATAAAAAATACGCCTGTACATCAAATAATATTGTTATACGATTCGATATACAAATTCATGACATCAGTAAATTTAAATAATAAAAATAAATTTATAGAAGAAATTAGTAATAATCTCAAATAATAAATAGATATTGTGTGATTATTTATAGATTTTCTTTGATGTCTGAGAAAATAAGAAATATATAATTATGGCATATCTCATTTTAAGTAAGTATTACAGCTAAAATGATGGAGAAAATTGGATAATTCGCACTCCTTTGAGACGACAAATAGGATGAGTGTCATAAAAGTATAAATAAACAATATAATGTACGATTATCCGAAAATATACTAAATTATAAAATAGCAGGGATGCTTTCTTAAGACATCCCTGCTATTGTAGTGTAGTACTATGCAAGTATATTTCAGGGCGCATCATTGGATAAATATAGTTGTTTCTGCCAGGTGCATACCAACGGAACACTGACGCGAGACGAACACTACCTGTACAGGGGGGGCTACCTGCGCAGACGCATTGAATGGAGATGCCCTGGTGCATGCGATTCTGTGGGATCCGTCTGAGCCAACAGCCATGCGGCCGCTCGGCCTGACAACCTCCGACAACAATCATTACAACTAAGTCCACACGATTTAAAATGCAGCAGAAATTCTTGGAGAAAACGGAATTTGATGGCAAGCTACGATTACGCCCCCTATAACCGCACGGTTATCGAAGGCGGTTATAGAATGTTTTTTGGATCTAAAAATCTTGGCGTAGAAAGTAATGATAGAAGAAACGGATTTAATTCACCGAGAAGCAAATATGTTGCAAATGCAAACTTGATGTGAGAATATTTGAAATGAAAAAAATAAAATTAACAGCACAAAAGATAGTATTGTACGGAATAATTATAATTCAATTTATTATTATTGCGAATTTATTTGGTAAGAATTTCGAGATGGAAGAAAATCTTAAAAATAGGGAATTCGTATTTTACTCATTGCTATCTAAACATAGGAATCTAAATAAGTGTACATTGCATGAATATTCAAAAATCCCACAATATGATAAAAACAAATATGAAGAAATTGCAAAATCGTATGCATTTCTTATATTTGTAGGAATGAGCTATGACTATTCTGAGATTTATGATACAGGCATAGGGGCGGAAATATTTTATATAAAAAGATTGTATAAAGATAAGATTATAACAGATAAGGATTTAAATGATCCATTTTGCTTGAGAAATTCATTCTCCGACAACAAGGATTTTATGACCTTTCATTTTTCTATTAATCCGCTTGTAATAAAAGATTTGGAATCATATAATAAATTCACAATATGGCTTAGAAAGACAATTATTGGTAATGGAGATATAGACTTTAATATTAAAGTAGAGGAAAATATATTTGAAAAAAATTATGATATTTTCTCAGATTTTTGTGAGAGTATTTATGATATGATATCTGGATTTTATGAAAAATTAACTTTAATATAAATATATTGTTTGTTTTTCATTCATTTTTTCAGAAGTTTCTCTTCTTATTTTCAATCAATATCGGCGAGTCTTCCGAAGAAAATTAATAAATATCTAATGATGAGTTTGGAAGTGTTGTTAATGATATGTCAAAAGACCATATATTCTGTTATAAAAATAGTATCTCTAGGTAAGCCATTGCCTAGAAGAAATCCGTCAAACGAATAAGCAATAATTTTAGATTGAAATTCTCCCTATACGGTTGAAAAAATACGATCCAAATAAATTTGGGGAAAACAGATTTAATACATTATTTAATAATAATTATTCAAAAGATGAGAATAAATAACATCCTCATATTATCCTTGATTACACTATGCTCGTGTTCAGAGAGATCTGCATATAATCGAAATATAGATTTGGATGAACAGGTAAGATGGTATGATGGTATCAAAAGTAATGATAAAAACGCGCCATGGTTGAAAATCAATACAATAAGAGATTTAAAGGAAGTTCTGGAAAATGGAAATAATCCTAATGCCCTTCTCGAATGCGAGGATTCATCAATATCGGGTGTGAAAAAATACTATCCATTGAATCTTGTGAAAGATGAATCTGCAAGAAGAATACTAATTGAAGCGGGAGCCGACCCAAATACAATGCGGTATTCAGAAATAGAAAGCAGGGAAGAAATAGAATTCATGGTGAACCATGGTCTTAAAATCAATGAACCGAATTCGCATGGAGAATACCCATTGATGAATAGAAACATTGAAATTATAAAATGGCTTTTAACCCATGGAGCAAATCCCAATGTTCGCTATCGTGATGGTGATACGCTCTTGCATGCTGTGTGCGGGGAATCTAGAGGAGTTGGGCCGGTTAATGATGAATTAATAGATTGGGGATATCCAATAGTAAAAGCATTACTGGAACATGGTGCTGACGTAAATGCAAAAGATAGGGAAGGAAGAACAGCAATAACTTTGCTGGGTCCGGAAAGGAATTATGATAAAATACGTAATTTATTGATTAAATATGGAGCCCGCAAAGATGATATAGATCGATTTGGCTATAGACCCTCAGCAATAAATTAGGGAATATACTAAATTATAAAATAGCAGGGATGCTTTCTTAAGACATCCCTGCTATTGTAGTGTAGTATTATGCAAGTATATTTCAGGGTGCATCATTGTATAAATATAGTTGTCTCTGCCAGGTGCCTACCAACGGAATACTGACGCGGGACGAACACTACCTGTACCGGGGCTACCTACGCATCGCAACGCTCGACGCATTGAATGGAGATGCCCTGGTGCATGTGATTCTGTGAATCCGTCGGAACCGGAGGCCACGCGTCCGCTGGGTCTGACGACGTCCGATGGAAGACATTACAGCTATGGTCACGATTTCACGAAAAACGTGACGGAAATGCTCGACGAAACGGGAAGACTCGTGGCAAGCTACGAGTATGACCCCTATGGTCGCACGATCATCGAAAGCGGTTCTTGTGGCCACGCAAATCCGCTAGGTTTTTCCAGCGAAATAACCGACCGTGAAACAGGCACCATGTACTATAATTACCGAGACTACAACCCCACTGACGGTCGCTGGCTCACCCGCGACCCTATCGGGGAACAGGGAGGACGTAATTTGTACGGGTTTTCACGTGGAAATTCAGTGATGTACACAGATTGTCTCGGGCTTGTATGGTGGGGCCAACAATCTCCTCCTCCAGGTCAAAGTGTGTTATCGTATAAAGATATTTTTTATAAAGCTGATAAATGTGGACATTTTCGTTGGGATATTCAATGGGAAGTTTCCAATGGAGAAGAAAGTGGTGTTGTTTATCAAGATGTTGTAATGATTACAAGATTGATTGTGTGTGAATCGGGAGAAAAAAGAGGCGAGAATGGCCGCCATCAAGAAAGTTGGAATATGAAAGGATCAATGAGAGATACTTGGTCTTTGGTTAATATCAATGAAAGAGTTGAGACTAAAACAAAAGGAACTGCTGTATTTATGGCAAAAGCATATTATACATCAACTAAACCAAGTCCTTCTTATACTCCGAATTATTATTTTTATGGAATAAAAATTGAACCGCTCTGTAAAAATGGTATTTGCAAAGCCGATAATCAACATGATTTACAAGGTTTAGACCCCGTTTATTTGTCAAATTCTCCAACTGTTCAATCAAATATTATTGAAAGAACATTGACTGTTACATGGGATTGTTGCTGCCGTGATTCGAAAACAAAACTAAAAAAAGAATGAATTTTCATGCGGCACACACAGAAAATTTAAGCCAAAACAAGATGTTATAAATTTTCAAAATTCTGTATTTTAACATGTTTCCACAAGCATAATGGTTTATTTTATGCTTGTGGAAATAATCAGAATAAACAAAACACAAAATGAATCTATGATAAAAAAATCATCCAAATATGGAATATTATTATTAATAATTATTAATAATTTTTCCTGTTCGTCAACTGTTGAAATTTCAGAGGATGATATTCTTGGTCTATGGTTCAAAGATGGCAGTATTCAAGAGAAATTTGATATAGAAGAATATAACATGACTGAAATACTATATAGTCATGGACGAGAGGGCGGTTCTGATAGTGTTCAAGGAATTATTGAGCGAGCACGAAAACTCGAAAAGGGGATGCCTGAAGAGAAGGTACGATCAATTCTAAAACCTGTTTTTGTAGGGCGTTGTCTTCCTGGGCTTACTTCTAAGTCTGCTTACAGAGGACGTAGACCTTATGTCTATTATTTCAATGATACGGAAAATGACTCATTTTTCTTACGCGGAATGTCGAGTCCTCTAAGGAATTCAGATCAAATACGAGTTGATATGTTTATTCCATATATTATGTCAGATTACGATAGAAAACATAAATATACCTTAGGAGAAGTACCAGATGATTTATTTTTGACAGTTAGAGTATATCCAGATAAATATGATAGAGATACGTGGATATACTATTATATTGATGTCAAAAATGGACGTCTTAAACCCAAATTCATGGAGCAAGTGCAACACCAAACTGCCAAGAAAAAGCCTCAATAGGAACTCTGAAATTTCATAGGGCAACGCGTAAGCGTGATGGAGGTCTTCTTAAACGCGCACAGCATCAAAAACAACAATCGCAGTGAACTATTGCATGTCTGGCTTGATCTCTCATGCGTTCGCTCGGCCGGCAGCCCCCGATAACAAGCATTGCAGCTACGCAACGATTTTACAGCAAATGTGACAGAAATTCTTGACGAAAAAGGGAATCTGATGGCAAGCTACGAGTATGACCCCTATGGTCGCATGGTCATCGAAAGCGGTTCTTGTGCCCACGCAATCCGCTAGGTTTTTCCAGCGAAATAACCGACCGTGAAACAGGCACCATGTACTACAATTACCGAGACTACAACCTCACCGACGACCGCTGGCTCACCCGCGACCCCATCGGAGGGCTGGATGGGTGTAATCTATACAGATTTGTAGAGATCAACCAGTTAATAGTCGATATTATTGGTAATGCAAAATGAGAAAAAAATCAACTGCCGAAATTTTTACGGACAATAATGATAAACTGGGATTCCGGTAATCTAACAAGGCTGCCGGGAATAAAAATATTTATGAAGAAAACAACAATATATACTCTAATTGTATTTTTCTACATGGTCAATTATTTATATGCGAATTCATTTTCATATAGAAACTGGTTTCTTGAATCGAATGATATTATACGTGGTAGGCTCTCAGAAGAGAGACCTGAATTGATAATTAATAGTATTTCTAAGGAAAATGGAGATCAAAAATATATTGTATCATATTTTGTTAATAATGAATGTATTAACGAATTATTCTATTTTTTACCTAAAAATAGAATAATTCAAGAGAATTGTTATTCATTGTTATATTTTGAAAATGGACAATGGATTGATGATTCTCCTGTATATAATTCCTGTAGTTTAATTTCTCTATATCCTTTATTTCCTGGCGAGAAACGATATATAAAATTTATATATGATCCTAAAAAAATTAAAAAGAATTTTTTATATCGATTAGGTTACTGTGGTTCTTACTCAAAACCATTCATATTTTCTGAACTTAATCAGTATTTGGAAAAAAATAATTCGAATGAAATAGAGATTAAAGTAAAAGATTATTTTTATTTAAATGAAAAATTTATTGTAATAATTGAAATCAGCAACGGAACCAAAGAAATAATACATAGTAGATACTTAAGTAAAATTCAATATTTAAATATTAAAAAAACGATTGACGATATTGATAAATTTTATAGTATTGAGAAAGATAATTCAGTTGTTTATCCAGGTGAAAAATATATTTTGATTTTTAAAATAAATAAGGATGATATTTCGACTCAATCAAAAGGAATTCAAATAATTTTTGGTGATTTTAAAACAGATGTTATGCAACTAGAGCAGGCAGAATTTTATATTAGGAAATATACTAAATTGCTAAAATAGCAGGGATGCTTTCTTAAGAGACCCTGCTGCTGTAGTATTATGCAAGTATATTTTAAGGCGCATCATTGGATAAATATCGTCGTCTCTGCCAAGTACGTACCGACGGAACACTGACGCGGGACGAACACTACCTGTACCGGGGCTATCTGCGCATTGCCGAATGGAGATGCTCTGGTGCATGCGATTCTCTGGGATCCGTCGGAACCGGAGGCCACGCGCCCGCTGGGTCTGACGACCTCCGATGGAGCACACTACAGCTATGGTCACGATTTCACGAAAAACGTGACGGAAATGCTCGACGAAACGGGAAGATTCGTGGCAAGCTACGAGTATAACCCCTATGGTCGCACGATCATCGAAAGCGGTTCTTTGCCCTCGCAAATCCGCTAGGTTTTTCCAGCGAAATAACCGACCGTGAAACAGGCATCATGTACTATAATTACCGAGACTACAACCCCACTGATGGCCGCTGGCTCACCCGCGACCCCATCGGGGAGCAGGGTGGACATAATTTGTACGGGTTTGTCAGGAATATACGGAATTACATCATGTAATAAATGCTATATTGAAATAAATAAAATAAATGAAAAACAGTATATTTACGTCTTTATGGATACGGTAGGCTCGTTGATCCAAGATATAATTTAAAAAAACACCATATGAATATGAAATGGTACACGTAAATAATGCAATCGATGTATGGAATTCCATTGTTGACTTTATAAATACGAAAAACAATATAAATCTAAAAAAGATTGTGAATATTGGAGAAAATATGTAGAAGATAGATTAATGGAAGCAAAAAGATTGATTGATGATCTAGATAGTAAATATGATTCAAAAGAATACTAATGAAAATATACTTATGCATTTTTATTACAATAATGTTATTAACAGAAATTTGCTATTCTAAAATAACATTAAGTATATCAAATCCGATAAATCCATGCACACTGACAAAAAGAAAAATTGAGAGCTTAGTTGAATATAGTATATCACTATATCATAGTGATGGCAAAATCAATAAGTTTAGTTTTGAAATTTCTCACGATTGTGATATTTTTTATCTAAGAAATAATTTTTTATTCTTTTTATCGAATTTTTATTCTGATCCTGCAATTTACATGTTAGATTGTAAGAATAAAAAATTATATTATTTTGATCCAAAATTTATTCTCGATTCTGAAAAACTAAATAATCAAGTAATAAGTACGTCAGATGATGAGTCTAATATATGGAACTTAGAAAAATGGGAAAGTCATGATTATGGAAATTATGCAAGACTACTATGTTTTAGTCCTATTTTCAACAGAGTGCATTTACATCCATCTTTTCTCATTGATGCAGATAAAAAAACAATAAGTTTTTTAACATATATGGACAATATTATCCCGAAAACATACGATGTAAAATCAGAATTTATAATGAAAGATGTTAGTTTTTACATAAAATAAATAATATGTAATAACAGGATAAACTAAATTTCGTTATTTCTTGAGAAATGTTTTATATCTCCGAGAGAAAATCGGATAAATGATTTTCAGAAAGAACTCTTTTGCAGGCAATAATTGGCTTGATCAAAGGAGAATATGTGTCAACAATCTACGCATTATGGATTATCATTATGAAATAATGCGTAGATTTTATATACTGTTGGAAATGCTCGACGAAACGGAAAGACTCGTGGCAAGCTACGAGTATGATCCCTATGGTCGCATGGTCATCGAAAGCGGTTCTTGTGCCCACGCAATCCGCTAGGTTTTTCCAGCGAAATAACCGACCGTGAAACAGGCACCATGTACTACAATTACCGAGACACAACCCCACTGACGGCCGCTGACTCACCCGCGACACGATCGGAGAAAATGGTGGACGTTATTTGTACGTGTTTGTCGAGAATATGCCTGTTTCTATTATAGATTTATTAGGAAAATATGAATATTATAATACACTGAAAGATGTATTTTTAGAAGGATCTAAATGGTTGTAGAAGCAATGGAATTGAATTACCAACAAGGACATGATTGTAATAAACAAGCAAGAAAGTGTGAATTTATTTCTTGCGCTTGCAAATATGATTGTAAATATTATGTGACAACTCCAATAACAATGCATGAGAATTTAAATATATCGACTCGAGTAGTCAGAAAGGGAAGAAGTTAAGGGTTTAATTCATAGTCATCCTGATAAAGATTCATCCTTTAGTGATGCTGATAGAATGATAGCTAAGAAAGGATATATGTTTTATACTTCAGAATAAAATAGTACCACCTAAGATGATTGCAGCATGTGCTATAAGAGACAAAGTGGTGACGTCTCAATGAGATTATATGATCCTAAAACCGGTGATACACATTTTTTAATAAAATATGAAAATAATTAAATTATTGTTTATTCCTTTGATTTTTTCTTCAATTAATGCGGAAGATTCACTTGGGAAATTAACACGGGAATGTGCCTGGTCTCGCTATAACGAACTTACTGTCGATATGGAGCGTATGATAAATGGACAGACAACATATATTCCCTATAAGATGGATACCGATGCTTACATGTTATATGACATGTTAAAAGAAATCCCGAAATATGAAACATTATATCTGAACGTTTATGAAGAATTTGGTGAATGCAACATAGTAACAACGAATAAATCCAGTATATGTTTGACGCATTTTTCCAGAAAGAATGTTGAAGATGAAAATTGTGATCCATTCAGAGAATATGATATATCGGAAATATATAAAATTGAAAAATACAGAATCGAAATTCCTGAGTATTTATCAAATCGCTTCCTCGAAATCATGGAGAAATACAAAAAGATGGAATCAGGTCAAGATCCCATGGGACAGAGCAGGCGCGATTTACTGTATGATGTTATTGGGGATCATTCTCTTGGTCCATTTATATATTTCGGAATGGATAACACAGTATTTGGATTTACATTTAGTAAATCTATTCTAGAAGAAAATTCAATTGCATTATCCATCAATACTTTTTTCGAAGACGTTTATTTATTTTTAAACTGCGAAGAGTATAGAAACGAAAAAGGGAAAGAATCGTTTATAAAAGAATTTGATTTAAAAACAAAACAAATTCTAGAAAATAACTTTAAATGATGCCTCGGAAAAGGGTTATGCACGGGTGTCTTTCCCCCGATATCGTGTGTCCGTTCCGATACAGATAGTGATGTGCCGTTCTTTTATGTGACACATACGGATAAAAATCCCCCGGAACCATTGGCTGGCATCCGGGGGATTGGAGGGATAAAGGGTGTATTTTTCCTTGGCCTTCCCGCGTTTTAGTTCGGGGAGCGCATGGGCATGAGAACGTAGAGGAATTCCCCGCCGGAACGGAGGACTCCAGGACTCATTTCGTCGATGAGGTAAAGACTGATGGTGTCTTCCGACATCGTTTTGAGAGGGGCCATCAGGAAGTCCGGATTGAAGGAGATGGACATTTGGCGACCCTTGTAATCGATTGTGAGGCATTCATGGGCTTCCCCGATACCTTCGGCCAGCGAGGTAACTTCCAATTCGTCCGTCGAGAAGGTGAGTTTGACGTTGTTGCTCTTGTCTGCAGAGAGCAGGGAGACACGGCGGACGGTTTCCAGGAGTTCGGAACAGGGCAGTTCGATGCGTTCCTTGTAGTCGGAAGGAATGACCTGGCGGAAGTTCGGATAGTTGCCGTCGATGAGTTTGCTGATCAACAGAGTGTCATTAATCTCGAAGGCTGCCTGGTTATGCGTGAAACGGATTTTGACTTCGCCGACATCGTTGAGCAGGCGGCGGAGTTCGCCGACGGCCTTGGTGGGCAGGATGGATTCCGTCTGCTGGGATTCCGGGAAGTCCAGTTCATTTTCCACCATGGCGAGGCGGCGGCCATCCGTGGCGACAAGAGTCATCTTACCGTCCTTGAAGGACATGGAGATGCCGTTGAGTACATAACGTGTGGTGTCGGTGGAGATGGCGTATTCCGTGCGGCGGATACCTTCGCGCAGGATGTTTTGTTCCACGGTGAATTCCACCGCGTCTTCAAAGGAGGGGAGGTTTGGGAACTCGTCGGCGGGAAGGCCGTTGAGTTTGAATTGGGAGCGGCTGCATTCCACGGAGGCCTGGTTCTTCGTGTTGACATCTACCTGGACTTCCGCGGCGGGAAGTTCGCGGATAATGCTCAGGAGCTTTTTGGCCGGCAGGGTGACGGCGCCTTCGCGCAGGATATTGGCTGGAACGACACCCGTGATGCAGACGTCCAGGTCGGTGGCGGTAAAGCGCACCTGGCCGTTTTCCGTTTGCATCAGGACGTTGGACAGGATGGGAAGAGTGGTCCTGGAGGAAACCACGCTTACGACTTGGTTGAGTCCGTCAAGGAAGACGTCTTTGGCTATGCTGAATTTCATGGGGCGAGTCTTTCTTTCTTTCGAATCCGGATTTTGCCATGGCCCACTCGCTTCATCAAGGAAAAAACTCCTTGGAATCGAACATTTTGCACGATTTTTAAAAAACCATACAATATATTGTATTCAAGGGTTTTTCTTTCTATATTTTGAGGAGTGTTTTCGCGTGGGCTCTGGCAACGTTTCCGCCTCCGCCGAGCATCCGGACGAGCTCGGAGACGCGTTCGTCGCCGGCGACTTCCCTGAGACGGGAGATCGACCTGTTTTTGACGACGGCTTTTTCGACGAGGAAATGGCTGGCGGCGAGGCCGGCCACTTGAGGGAAGTGGGTGATGGAAATGACTTGGTGTTTTTTCCCGAGATCGCGCATTTTGAGTCCGACGGCACGGGCGATTTCTCCGCCGACATTGGAGTCGATTTCATCGAATACGAGCAATGGGGTGGAGTCGCGGTCCGCCAGAGCGCTTTTAATGGCGAGCATGATGCGTGCGAGTTCTCCGCTGGAGGCAATGACGCGCAGCGGTTTGGCCGGCTCTCCGGGGTTGGGGCCGAAGAGGAATTCCGCGTCTTCCGTGCCATGCGGGCCCGGTTCCTGGCGTTCGGGGAGTTCGATTTGGACGACGGCCTGCCGGAAGCCGAGCTCGCGGAGGTTGCGCGCGATGTCGGCGGCGAGCCTGGGGGCTGCCTTTTTGCGGTCGAGGCGAAGTTTGACGGCGGCCCGGTCAACTTGTTTTTTGAGTTCGTTTACGGTTTCCCGAAGGATTTCGAGGCGTTCGGAGCGGTGTTCGATGCGGTCGAGGCGGGCCAGGGACTGTTCGAGGTGGGCGGTGATGCCGTCGAAGGAGTTGCCGTACTTGCGTTTCAGGTTTTCCAGAAGCCCGATGCGTTCTTCCAAAGCAATCATTTCGGCGGGATCGCAGGAAAGATTGCCTGCGTAGTTGTCGAGGTTGGCTTCCAGTTCCCGGATTTCGACATCGATGAGGTTGAGGGAGGCGAGCCAGGATTCCGTTGAGGGGTCGAGTCGTTCCAGATCGTGCCCGGCTTTGACGAGTTCATGGAACTGTGTGAGAAGCGAGGATTCGTTTCCACCGAGGAGGAGGACCATGCGAGCCGAGGCATCGCGGAGTTTGGAGGCGTTGCGTGCACGCTGCCAGCGTTCTTCGAGGGTTTCCACTTCTTCGGCAGTGAACGCGGCATCTTCGATTTCCTGAATCTGGTGGCGGAGGAGTTCGATTTCGAGTTCGGTGGCTTCCTCGGCGCGGGAAAGTTCCTGGTAGTCGCGGATGGCTTTCTGCCATTCCTGCCATACGTGTTCGTAAGCGGCGAGGGAGTCCGTGTGTTCTCCATAGGCGTCAAGGAGGGAGAGCTGCCTTTCCCGTGAGATGAGGGAACGGTTGTCGTTGGGACCGTGCATGTCGACGAGCTGTTCGCCGACTTCCTTCAGGAAAGCTGTCGTGCTGGGGCTGTCGTTGATGAACTGGCGTGTGGCCGAGGGGGAAAGTATGCGCCGGACCGTGAGTACGCCGTCCTCGCAGGCGGGCAGGCCGCATTGCTCCAGCATGGCATGAACGGGGGAATCCGCCTGGAGATTGAAGAGGGCCTCTACCGTGCAGGACTGTTCTCCGGTGCGGATCATCGATTTATCGGCGCGTTCACCCAGGACGAGGCGGATGGCTCCGATGAGGACGGATTTGCCGGCGCCGGTTTCCCCGGTGATGCACGAGAATCCTTCACCAGGCTCCCAAAGGAGCTGGTCGACGAGGGCCAAATTCTGGATTTTGAGGAAGGTGAGCATTACGGGCTTTTGATCCAAGTGGTATTATGGCATGTTCTACGCGAAACGCAATCCATGACATCAGGACTTCAACTTCTATTTCTCGGTACGGGAACATCGACGGGCGTGCCTCTGATCGGGTGCGAGTGCCGGGTTTGCAAGTCGTCCGATCCGCGCAACAAGCACCTGCGTTCTTCCATTCTGCTGGATTATGACGGGACGAGGCTCTTGGTGGATTCTACTCCCGATCTGCGCCAGCAGGCTTTGCGCGAGAACATTGCTGGTATCGACGCCATTGTTTACACGCACTGCCATTTGGATCATGTGGCCGGTTTTGACGATTTGCGAGCCTTCTGCTGGCACCATGAAACGCCGCTGCCTCTCTATGCCTCGAAGGAGACGATGCAGGTGCTCCGGATGATGTTTCCGTGGGCATTTTCGCCGGACAATACATACCAGGGCTATGTTCGTCCCGACGGACGGGTAATTGACGGGCCTTTCCGAGTCGGAACTATTGGCGTTACTCCGTTTCCTGTCTGCCATGCCAGCGTCCAGACGAACGGTTACGTGTTTCAGTGCGGAGGGAAGCGGATCGGTTACGCATGCGATGTCAAGTCCATCCCGGAAGAGTCTTTGAGACTTCTTGAGGGACTTGATATCCTGGTACTCGACTGCCTCCGCCGCAAAGAACACCCTACCCACATGTCGCTGGAAGAGACTCTCTCCGTCATGGAACGCGTACGCCCCGGGCAGGGGTATCTGACGCACATGTCCCATGACTTCGACTACAGCGAGCTGGCGGCCCGATTGCCCGATTTTGTCGCTCCTGCCTACGACGGGTTGTCCGTCAAAATTTAGGGCTGTTTTTCCGGCGGATTTTTGCCGAAGATAGCTTTGATTTTTCCCATATCGAACTTGGGTGTCCGGTCATACTTGTAGATGCCGTTTTGTTCTTGTTCGACGTCCGTCAACTGGGTGTAGCAATAACCCCAGACATGGTCGGACAATCCCAGAATGCCGTTTACCTGGCCTTCCAGACGGGAATAAAAATCATTCAGATCCTTGGGGGCTTGGCCATATCCCCAGGATTTCTTCTGGTCCTGGGGGGCATCGCTCCACTTGATGCCACCGAATTCGTCGACAAGGTAAGGCATGCTGCCGTCATAGTCCGGGAAAGTATATTGGTCAGCGAACTTCAGGCCGTTGAAGCCGATATTCATCGAGGGGAGGTGGATTTCATGCCTTGCGGGAGAGAAAAATTTATTTCCGTCAAAGAGGGCTTTGGCAAGTTTGGCGGGATCCTGTTCATAGTGATGGACGGTCCAGATATCCGTCTTGATATGCGAACCTCCGCTGGCGTCATGAAATGGGCGCGTCGGGTCAGCAAGTTTGGTGAATTTGTACAGATCTTCTACAAAGCGAGGATATTGGATGCGATCCGGCCAGAATTCCTCATTCAGTGCGGTCCAGACGACGATGGAAGGATGATTACGGTCGCGTTCGACTACTTCCGTCCATTCCGGGATGAAATTGCGGGCGGTTTCGATATCATTGGCATCCATGCCCCAACTGGGGGATTCTCCCCAAGTGAGGTAACCGAGCTTGTCGGCCCAGTAGTGGAAACGTTCTTCGAAGACTTTTTGATGGAGGCGCGCGCCATTGAATCCGGCGGATTTGGAGAGTTCGATATCCTTTTTGAGGGCTTCGTCGGAAGGGGCTGTCCAGATTCCGTCCGGATAGAATCCCTGGTCAAGCACGAGGCGCTGGTAATAGGGTTTATTGTTCAAATAGATCTTGTTGCCCTCGACATGTATTTTGCGCATGCCGGCGTAGCCTTTCACTTCGTCAACGATCTTGCCCGTTTTGTCGAGGACCTGGTATACGGTGTCGTACAGGAACGGGGATTCGGGACTCCATGTCTTCATGTCCGGGACGGGCAGTACAACTGTGGAGAACGGGTTTGCGGTGACGGTTTGTTCTGCGACGACACGGTCTCCTTCCTTGAGTATGGCCCGGAAAGAACCGCCGCATGTCTTATAAAAGCTGGGACGGACGATAAGTTGTTTCTGGTCGATATCCGGGATGATCTGGACGGATTGCAACCCTTCCGGCGCTACGGGTTCCATCCACACCGTCTGCCAGATTCCCGTTGTGCGCGTGTAATTGCACCCGTAGGAAGAATACTGGAGGGCTTGCTTGCCGGCGCCCTGTTTGGCGCTGCGCAAGTCGCTGGTCGCATAGACGACGAGGTCGTGGGAAGCGCCCGGTTTGACAAAGGGGGTAATGTCCACGGAGAATGAGGATGAACCTCCGATGTGGCGTCCGGCGAATGTTCCATCGATGAAGACCTCCGCCTTGTAGTAGACGGCGCCGAAATTCAACAGGATTTTTTTCCCGTCCCAGTCCTTCGGGATAGAGACGTGTCTATGATACCACATATTGTTGATGAAGTCCTTGAACTCCACTCCCGACAACTTGCTTTCCGGGCAGAAGGGAACAGTTATTTTCTGGTCGAATCCTTTGGTTTTGAAGAATTCCCGTTCCAGGCCGGATCCGCTGAAATCAAACGTAAACGTCCACTCGCCATTGAGATTGTTCCATGTATTGCGTTCGAACTGCGGCCTTGGATACTCGGCCCGTGGCACGGCTAAAGCAGTTGCCGCCGTGCAGCACAGGGACAGGAAGCAAAGGGAAAGAGTTTTCATCATATGCGAGTTGTACGCGGTTGTTTGCTGGAGCCTTTCACAAAAACGTTCTGTTTTCCGGCATTTACCAGGGGAATTTAATGAAATCTTAGCGGATTCCGGCTTTTCCTTGACTGGTATGACTCTCTTGCATGTGTTATCGAAAAAGCGGAGTAGTTTATGGTATGGCATCGTTTGTGCCGGAATGGGCGCAAGCCCGGCGACGGGGGGGACTTCTCCCGGCGTTTCCATACCTCAATAGGGCTGCCCGGACATTATGAAAGACGATTACAAAAGTACCCCGGACGAATTGCTTGCTTCCATTCAGGAAGCCGAGGCTCGGGACAGGCGCGGCAAGTTAAAAGTGTTTTTCGGGATGGCTCCGGGTGTCGGTAAGACTTATGCCATGCTGGAAGCCGCCTCTGCTGAAAGGGCACGTGGCGTTGATGTGGTCATCGGAATCGTGGAAACGCATGGCAGGAAAGAAACCCAGAATCTACTTGGCGATCTGCCTGTCATTCCGCGTCGTCGTATCGAGTATCGCGGAACGGAACTGGAGGAATTTGATTTGGAAGCTGCCTTGCTTCGTAACCCCTCATTGATCCTGATCGACGAGCTGGCTCATACCAATGCTCCCGGTTGCCGCCATGTCAAGCGCTTTCAGGATGTTGAGGAATTGCTCGGGCACGGTATTGACGTGTATACGACGCTGAATGTCCAGCATTTGGAAAGCAGGGCCGATACCGTCCGTGACATTACAGGAGTGACTGTCCATGAAACCGTCCCGGATTCCGTCCTGACCGGAGCGGATTGCATCCAGCTCGTGGACATCACCCCTTCCCAGCTTCTGACCCGCCTGGAGGAGGGCAAGGTGTATGTTCCCGATCGCGCCACGGCCGCCATGCAGAATTTCTTTCGTGAAAGCAACTTGACGGCTTTGCGGGAACTCGCTCTGCGCATGACCGCCGAGCGAGTGGATCATGAGTTGAAATCCGTGCGCACGGGGATGCAGCGGTCAATGGTCTGGCGTAGCGGTGAGCGCTTGATGGTTGCTGTGGGACCCAGTCCTTTTTCTACCCGGCTGGTGCGTTGGACGCGGCGGATGGCATATGCTCTGGATGCTCCGTGGATAGCAATCTATGTCGATACCGGGGAGGAACTCTCACAGGAAAACCAAGGGAGACTCGACTCCAACCTGGAATTGGCTCGTGGACTGGGAGCCGAAGTCGTCGTCATGCCGGGCAAGGATATTCCGGAGACCCTGTTGAGGATGGCTCATTTGCGTAATGTCAGCCAAATTGTCGTCGGTAAACCGCGGCAGGATCCCTTGTTCGGTTTTTGGCATCGCCCCACATTGGTAGATAAACTTGTTCGAGGAAGCGGTTTGATTGACATTTATGTCGTCCCGGCGGAGCCCAGGACGCGCAGGATGCGCTGGCGCAGCTGGTATCGTCCGGAACCGTCCGACGTCAAAGAGAGCGGTATGGCGTTGGCCGCTGTGCTGTTGATGACACTGATCGGTTGGCTGGCAGCCATACACCTCGGATATTTTGCTCCGGCTTTTTTGTATTTGTGCATGGTTGTCGTACTGGGATTTTTTATTGGTCCGATGCCTATTTTCCTGGCGGCGGCGTTAAGTGCGGTGCTCTGGGACTTATTGTTTATCCCTCCCCACATGACTTTCCGGATCGACCGGGTGGAGGACGTGATGATGTTCATTCTGTTCTTCATCGTCGCGGCAACGACAGGCAGGTTGACTTCGCGTCTTCGTTCCAAGGAACGCATGGAGAGCGAACGCGAAACGCGGACGAATGCCTTGTTTCTTTTCTCCCGTGCTGTTTCAACCGCCCGTAGCATGGATGACATCGTCCAAAGCGCTATCATACAGATCCACCAGATCTTCGGTGCCAAGATGGCTATTTTTACTATTGGTTCCGAGGGAAGACTCGCTTTGAAGTCCGGTGCGGACACCTACAAGGTGGACGGCAAGGAATTCAGCGTAGCGGATTGGTGCTACAAAAACCGCAGAAGCGCGGGGCGTTTTACGGAAACCCTGCCCAGCTCCCGCGGATTCTATATTCCAATGCTCAGCGGGGAGGTCTGCATGGGAGTTCTTGGTATCTTGGCTGACGTGGACGAACACCTCAGTGTCGCTCAGCGGGATTTGATCGAAAACATGGCCTCTCAACTGGCAATGGCGATTGAACGGGAACAATTGCAGGCTATACAGGCACGTGCCCGTCTGATGGAGGAATCGGACAAGTTGCACCGTGCCTTGTTGGACAGCGTTTCTCATGAATTCAAAACTCCATTGGCCGTCATAGAGGGAGTGAGTGAAAAATTGCAGGAGAGCCTTTCTTCCCACTCCTCCGAAGTTTCGGATGAGGCCATCCAGCTTTGTTCCGAAGCGGGAATTGCCGCCCGTCGCCTCCGGCACTTGGTTAGAAACCTTTTGGATGTTACACGTATAGAATCGGGAGCCCTCCTGCCGAAAATGGATTGGTGTGATGTGGGAGACATCCTCGAATGTGCCATGGAAGCAACGGAAGAGGTGCGTCGCGGTCATCCGACCCGTATTCTGGCCTCAGACGAATTACCACTGGTCCGAGCCGACTTTTCTTTGATGGAACAGGCTTTGGTCAATCTCCTGATCAATGCTTGCATCCATACCCCGCCCGGAACGCCAATCGACGTTTCCGCCGGGATCGACAGATCGCGCAGGGAGTTCGTACTGGAGGTCTGTGACGCAGGCCCGGGTATAGACTCACGGATGGCTGAACACATTTTTGATCGGTTTCGGAGTGGACGTCCCGGCGGTCTCGGACTGGGTCTTTCTATCGTCAAGGGTTTCATGGAAGTGCAAAAAGGTATGGTTTCCCTCCATAGTCCCCGTGAGGGAGGTGCGTGTTTCCGTCTATCTCTTCCCTGGGAGGAATTCCCTTCTGAACCTAAATAGACTCCTTTCCCGCATTTCTTTGCCATGAGCGATTACCAGCCTGAAATACTTGTTATTGATGATGAACGCCAGATCCGCCGGCTACTCTTCCTTACGCTGACCGGAGCCGGGTACCGAGTCCGTGAATGCGAGAATGGTACTCTCGGACTGAATGAAATCGCTCTAAAGCGTCCCGACGCTGTCATTCTTGATCTGGGATTGCCCGATATATCCGGGCTGGAAGTCCTTGACCGTCTCAGGGAATGGACTCAAGTACCAATTCTGGTTTTGACGGCCTGGGATCAGGAAGAAGACAAAATCAAGGCCCTGGATGCCGGTGCGGATGATTACTTGACTAAACCCTTTGGGAGCGGTGAACTGTTGGCACGGTTGCGGGTAATGCTTCGCCGCGTATCACATGGCCCGGAACCGACGGCATTCAAATTAGGTTCTGTCGTCGTTGATCTTGCCGCACACCGTGTGACGATGAATGGAGAAGAAGTCCACTTGACCCAGAAGGAATACGACATTTTGCGACTTCTTCTCGTTCACCGTGGCAAAGTATTGACTCATAGGCAGATTCTTCGTGAAATCTGGGGTCCCAACCATGAGGAAGACACGCACTACCTGCGGGTCCATTTAGCTCATCTTCGTCAGAAAATCGGAGATACCGATCCTGCCCGCCGCATCATTCGGGCAGAATCCGGATTAGGATACAGAATTGCTGCGGAGTGATGTTATTCCTGTGGGAATAGGGCAGGGGAAAAACGTACGTTTTCTCGATTTGAGTTGAATTCCCGTGCTGGAAATCCTAGATCATGGATTGTTCCAGCAGCATGTGAAAGAGTAGGTGTTGCTCCCTCTTGTGGAGTTATTCTATTTCATTACACGAAAGTTGTTAACGAGAAATCCAACATCTATTTTATCCCATGAAATCCGTCGTGTTATTGATTCTATGTCTGAGCATTTGCATCGGTGTGTCCTCCCATGCGGTAGAGTCTGTCCCATGGGTTGAAAAAAAAGCGTACACAGCCAAGGATGGGCAACTGTTTTCTGTCCGTTGCCTGACTCCTGAGTCGCCTGACTACATCGGGTATTCCGTCTATCCGGAATCGGGTTATGACGGTGAGCAGAACAAAAAGGAGTTTGCCCATGGATTTGATGGATTCCAATGGACTGATAATCCCGTCCGCCCATTTATACGCAAGAGGTTGCAATCGCCATCCCGCCTGATTGAGGAAATGAAAACCTTCCCCAACCAGGACAAGGAGCCGCAGTCGAAAACAGGCCGTTATGTTGTCATGGATTCCGACAGTGTATGCTTCCATATCGCGATGAATATGGCAATGGCCAGCCGGTTTGGGCGTCCTTATTTTTTCCTGGATCGCAAGGAAGATAGACAGCCTGTCCCGTGGAAAGGATCTGAAAATGTGGTTTTTAGCATGGTAACTGCTACGGAAAACCCAGAGGGATGGATTGTGGCTTTGGGCGGCATTCCCAACAAAACGAAGGATGACGGCTACGAGGCCGGAGCATGGATGATTCGCCCGGCGACGGGAGAATGCAAACAACTGGATTTGTCGGAATGGAAGATTTCATCGGATGATTTGTCGGGAGCGGAATGGATGGATAACGACAGACTTGTCAATATCGCCTGGTCGCGGTGGAGCAGTCGACTTTCCATTTTGAATCTCAGAACGGGCAAAACGGAATATGAGACCAAGCTGGGGTTGAATGGAACACGGGGAGATAAACTCATTGTCGGAGATGAAATCTGGATGCTTGGGCGAGACGGTGCGTGCAGCAAGGTTTATCCGGCGCCGCAGGAAGATCCCAACGCCGCTTTGGAAGTTTCACTGGAACCGTATGACAGCGGAGATCCATTCGGATATTCCTTCGGGTTACGAGTGACTTTGACTAATAAGAGCGGTTACGATATTGCCTTGCCTGCAACATGGGGGGAAAATGCGGTATTCCGGTATGTCTGGAAAGAGGCAGACAGCAATGAAAAGACGGAACAACTGATGGAATTGGGCTGTGGAATTCAAGGAGTAGATGGCGCACGTGTACTGAAATCCGGGGAAAGTCTGGAGGCATCATCGATTTATGGACTCAGCGATGTTCGTATTTTTCCACCGGGCGGAGATTTGGAGTTGAGTGTAACTGTGGCTCCGGTCATTAAAAAGGGTGCCCCAGGGAATGGCTTGTGGACAAGTGCTTTGGTGAACATCGGCAACCCCAATGCTGCAACCCAAGGAAATTACGAAAAAGCACTTCAGGAAGGTGCCTCTACCATCAAGTTCCTGAAAATCCCGGATCGTGGTACGGGCTCTATGAGCATCACCACGGCGGATGAAGCCCCGATCACAGCCACCTGGACGGGTACCACAAGTGAGGGAATCAAGGAAATGGCTTTTTCCAATCAGGCCGGGGAGAAACTGTGGGTGCTCAAATCTCCCGCTGGAGCCGATTGGCTCGATTTGGGGCATGGGTATTTTGTCTGTGTTGACGGACGGGCGGATACGAAGTCATCCGTGATGATGCTTGCTCTGCCCGGCAAGCGTGGCGGTAATACTTCCTTGTGGAATACCATGCTGGAACAAGCCTTTGATTTTTCCGAAGTACCATCCCGCACGCTGGCGGTTTGCAATGTCGGCGGGGATACATTCTGGAAAACGATTCGAGCTTTCCACGACTACCAGAAGAAACATGGAGACACTAGTGCCTTGATGAGCATCTCGGAAGAGGGAGGGAGAATTTTCCTCAATGTTCTCGAACGCGCAAGCGGCGACAAGGTGGCGTCGGAAGACATTCTTGAGTCTGCCTATCACGGTTTCAGAAAGGCCGATCCCATTTGGATCATCTCCGGCACGACAAAGGAGACACAAAATATCCTGTCACAGCCGCAGTTATAACCATTCCGGCGAGAGTTATGCCAAACAGGGGAACCTGACCTTCCCTCGGGCGAGTTACGGCGATTCTGCAAGGAAATTAATTTTTTCTTAATGGTAAGAAGGAAGCAGTTAACTACCTGAAATATTTTTTATGGGTATGGTGAAGGCATGTCTTCACATGACTTGTTTATTATCATCCTGTTTTTCGGGATACTGGTCGCTGCCGCCCCCGTTCTGGGGAGCTGGATAGCGAAGGTTCTGACAGGGGAACAAACGATACTTTCCCGTTTGTTAGGTCCGTTGGAACACGGCATTTATAAAGTGGCGGGTGTTGATCCCGGACAACGGATGGGCTGGAAGGAATATGCCTGGTCCGTGTTCTTGTTCAATATGGCGGGTTTCGGCGTGTTACTCGCCACGCTGCTCGTGCAGGGATGGCTTCCCTTGAATCCGGGGGGGGCTGCCAACATGCGCTGGGATATTGCCGTGAATACGGCCGTCAGCTTCATGACGAATACAAACTGGCAGTTTTATTCCGGAGAAGGCCCAGAGGGAGTCAGCTACCTGTCGCAGATGACGGGGATGTGTGTCCAGAATTTCTTGAGCGCGGCAACCGGTATTGCCGTCATGGCGGCAATGATCCGCGGATTGAAGAGCAGGGAAAGCTCTTCTATCGGTAATTTCTGGTCGGATGTAACCCGTACGACTCTTTATATCCTGTTACCGTTAGCGCTGGTATTGGCTCTTGCCCTGATCTCTCAAGGTGTTCCCCAGTGCCTGGATGGTCCGACTCAGGTTGTAGGATTGAACGGTATTGAACAAAGTATTCCTCATGGTCCCGCTGCCTCGCAGATTGCCATCAAGCATCTCGGGACGAACGGAGGCGGTTTTTTCGGTAATAACAGCTGTCATCCTTTTGAAAACCCGACTCCTCTGTCCAATTTACTTGAAGTAGCCGGTCTCCTTCTCATTTCCTGTGCATGTCCCTATGCGTTTGGCGTTATGATCGGCAATAAAAAACAGGGATGGATCATTTTTGCTGCCATGATGGTGATGTTTATCGGCATGTCTGCGTTATCGTTGTGGGCGGAACATTCTGTCAATCCCATTTATGGACAGGGAGTTTCCATGATGGAAGGCAAAGAGGTTCGATTCGGTATTACCAATAGTTCGCTTTTTTCCGTAGCAACAACGGTAACTTCCACAGGTGCCGTCAACTGCATGCACGACAGCATGTCCCCGATTGCAGGAGGTGTGGCTTTGTTCAATATGTTACTGGGCGAGATTATCTTCGGCGGTGTTGGGTGTGGTTTATACGGCATGCTTCTTTTTGCCATTATTACCGTATTCCTCTGCGGGTTAATGGTAGGAAGAACGCCTGAGTTCCTTGGCAAAAAGATTGAAGCTCGCGAAGTCCGCTGGGCGATGGTGGGGATTTTGGTGACGGGCGTGACCGTTTTGCTGATGTCCGGGATTGCCGCCGGCGCGGATGTCGGCCGGGCCGGGATCCTGAACCATGGTCCTCACGGCTTGAGCGAAATCCTCTATTGCTTCGGTTCCCAGGCCAATAACAACGGCAGCGCCTTTGCCGGCCTCGGAGTGGGGAGTACTCCGTTTTATAGTCTGTTAGGCGGACTGGCCATGTTCTTGGGGCGCTTCGGAGCGATCATCCCTGTGTTGATTGTTGCAGGAAGCATGGCTGCCAAGAAAGTTGTTCCCCAAGCTATGGGGACGATGCGAACCGACAACGGCCTGTTTCTCGTCCTGTTGATTGCCGTGGTGTTTATTGTTGGGGCTCTGACATTCTTTCCGGCGCTGGCGTTGGGACCGATTCTGGAACACTTGCTTCTCTCAAGCGGAATATCTTTATAATAATCTATCTATCAAAATTTTATTTATATGTCTGACAAACCAAAAAACAGTTCTTGGATGAGTGGGACCATGATGCGTCGCGCTTTGTTTGATGCCCTGTGTAAATTCAACCCAGGTATTTTGATCAGGAACCCTGTCATTTTTATAACGGCTCTTGGTGCACTGGCAACGACGGTAGTTCTGATTCGCGAGGCGGTTTCCGGAGAATCCTTCGGATTCACATTGCAAATTACGTTGTGGTTGTGGTTTACCGTCCTATTTGCCAACTTTGCCGAAGCTCTGGCAGAGGGGCGCGGACGAGCCCAGGCCGATGCACTGAAAAAGATGCGAACGCACGTTAATGCAAGGCTGCTCAACGGTGTAACGGAGGAGATTGTTCCAGCCGATACATTGAAAAAAGATCAGCGGGTCATTTGTGAAGCCGGAGATACCATTCCGGCGGACGGTGAAGTGATTGAGGGGATTGCCAGTGTGGACGAATCTGCCATTACGGGAGAATCTGCTCCGGTCATCCGTGAAAGCGGAGGTGATCGTAGTGCCGTCACGGGAGGTACTAAAGTCATCAGTGACTCCATTATCATCCGGGTAACGGCGGAGCCTGGTCATTCCTTTCTTGATCGCATGATCTCCATGGTCGAAGGAGCCAATCGTCAGAAAACGCCGAATGAAATTGCCTTGGGCATTTTGCTTGTCGCTTTGAGCTGCGTTTTTATTGTGGTTATTTGTACCTTGCCGGCTATGGCCGGATTAATCGAAAATGAAGCGAAAGCTGCCGGATTCGGAGCATCCGGCAATTTGAGTATTCCCGTACTCGTTTCCCTGTTGATTTGCCTGATTCCGACGACGATAGGCGGGTTGTTGAGTGCCATCGGAATTAGTGGTATTGACCGTCTTGTCCGCCGGAACGTACTGGCAACATCGGGTCGTGCCGTAGAGGCAGCCGGGGACATTGATGTCTTGTTGCTGGACAAAACGGGCACTATTACGCTGGGTAATCGCATGGCGGAGGATTTTATCCCCGCTCCCGGGATTGAACCCGATCATTTGGCCCGGGCTGCTCAATTGGCTTCTCTGGCGGATGAAACGCCTGAAGGCCGCAGCATCGTTGTTCTTGCCAAAAAGAAATTCGGTATTCGGGGACGTGAAGTTGCTTCCCGTCAGACGGAATTCGTTCCATTCACAGCTTTGACCCGCATGAGCGGAGTCAATGTTGCTGCCGGAGAAGGGCAACCAACAATTGCTATCCGAAAGGGAGCGGCGGACAGTATTGATACCTGGGTACGGGAACAAGGCGGGCATTTCCCGGAAGCAGTCAGGTTCCATGTGGAACAAATAGCTGGTCTTGGAGGCACTCCGCTCGTAGTTGCCGAGAATGCAGATGTGCTTGGAGTTGTTTATCTGAAAGATGTGGTCAAGGGCGGAATCAAGGAACGTTTCGCCCACCTCCGCGAAATGGGTATTCGTACGGTCATGGTGACAGGCGATAATCCCCTGACGGCTGCATCGATCGCTGCCGAAGCTGGTGTTGACGATTTTATGGCTGAAGCTACGCCGGAAATGAAACTCCAGCGCATTCGTGACGAACAGGCAGCCGGACATCTTGTTGCCATGACGGGAGATGGTACCAACGATGCTCCCGCTCTGGCCCAGGCTGATGTCGGGGTCGCCATGAACACCGGTACACAAGCCGCCCGGGAAGCCGGCAATATGGTGGATTTGGATAGCAATCCGACAAAACTTATTGAAATTGTGGAAATAGGCAAACAGATGCTGATTACACGCGGAGCTTTGACGACGTTTTCATTTGCCAATGACGTGGCCAAATATTTTGCGATTATTCCCGCTATTTTTGCTGGTCTTTACATCACGGTAGGGGGGAAGGAAGGGCCTCTTGCCGGGCTGAATTTGATGGGGCTTGCCTCTCCGGAAAGCGCCATCCTGAGCGCGGTAATTTTTAATGCTTTGATTATTGTGGCTCTGATTCCCCTAGCGTTACGTGGCGTTGGTTACAAACCGGCAACGGCGGACTCCCTGCTTCGTCGTAATATTCTGGTATACGGTGTAGGCGGACTGATCGTTCCATTCATCGGCATTAAAGCGATAGATGTCCTGATCAACGCCATCCACTTGGTCTGATCTTTTCCCTGAAAAACTCGAACTATTTGAATATTATGAAATTGAAATGCAATAATCTGAGACTGTTTCTCGCCCTGGCTATCGTAACCGGCCTGGTCTACCCTCTGCTTGTTACAGGGTTGGCATTAGCTTTGTTTCCTCGTGAAGCGCGTGGAAGCATGCTGCAGGCAAAAGACGGTCGTTTGGTCGGTTCCGAATTGGTAGCCCAACCTGTCACCGGAGAGAATTATTTCTGGCCGCGTCCATCGGCAGCGGATTATGCGACGCTTCCGTCGGGGGCGAGTAATCTGTCCTGGAGTTCTGCCGAATTGAAAAAGATCGTTGAGGAACGGAGGGAATTTTTGTGGAAATCCCATGGATTTCCGTCGGGGACTCCTGTTCCTTCCGATCTCCTGTTTGCCTCCGGTAGCGGATTGGATCCGCATATTTCCCCGGCGGCAGCCGAATTTCAGGTCGAACGCGTGGCGAAGGCTCGCCGTCTTTCCTCCTGTAAAGTCCGAGAGCTGATACGGCAAAACACGGTTTCCGGCGGTTTTCTGGGAGAGGACGGAGTCAATGTCCTCATGTTGAACCTGGCCTTGGATGCGCTTAACTAACTTTTTTGTATCAATGAGAAAGGCGGCTCTCTTCCAATAGCATGGAAGAACCGCCTTTCCTATGGATTCGGAGAAGGATATTTTAAGTCAAAGCCTGCTGGTACTTGCCCTTGTTACTTCCCTTGATTTCGCCTTCGAGAACGATGACGAAAGGCTTGTCAGTCTTGTAATCCTGTGGAATGGCGATGTAGTAGATGTTTTCATTCCTTTTGTTCTTGCCGCCGGGCAGGATTTCAAGAGGAGTCTTACCATCCAGAAGGTAGGCTTTTTCGGGAGCTCCCTTGCTGCCGGGCAGGACGACCTTCACCCGGTTGTCTATTGGACGGTTGAAGACGGAAAGGTAGGTTTTACCTTCCTTCTGAGTGTAGTAACCCCAGCCTTGGGGCTTTAGGTTAGCATGATGCGCACCGTAAACGGCTTCTCCGTTGACCTTCATCCATGCGCCTATTTCTTTGGCGAGTTTCGTTTCTTCCGGGCGGATATTGCCCTTGGCATCGGGTCCGAAGTTAAGGACGAAGTTGCCGTCCATGGAATTGGCATGCATGATCATGTCGATCAGATCGTAACTGTTTTTGGCGTAGGTGAGCCAAGTGGCATGATAACCCCAGCCGTTTTCGGGAACCGTCATGCAGCAATCCCAGTCCACACCCTTCACTTGGTCGTAAGTTTCCGGGAGGTCGCGTTCCCAGGTTTGGTCATAGTCGTCGATGAGGTCGCCATTAGTGTCGTAGTGGCGTTTGCCGTTTTCGTCGGCGCGGAAACGGCTGCCGATAATCAGTCCCGGTTTGGCCTTGCGCAGGTCTTGGCCGAGTTGGTCGACCCAGGCATATTCACTCTTCCAGGAAGCATCCCAGGAACCATCGAACCACAATCCTTTCGTTTCGGGATATTTTTCCAGCAATTCGAAAAGTTGATTGCGGGTAAACTTCTTGAATTCCTCGTAGGCGGCCTTTTGTTCCGGCGTTTTCGGGGTGCCGGACATGTAACCCTTGTGGTTCCAGTCAATAATGGAGAAGTAGAGATGAACGTCGATACCTTCCTTCGTGTAGGCATCGACCAATTCCTTGACGATATCCTTTTTGTACGGAGAATTGGCAATGGTATAGTCCGTGTATTTACTAGGCCACATGCAGAAACCATCGTGGTGTTTGGTGGTGAAGATCATGTACTTCACTCCCATTTCCTTGGCGAGCTTCGCCCACTTGGCTGCATCGAATTCGGTGGGATTGAATTGTTTGTAAAAATTGTCGTACACGTCGTGGGGAATTTCATTCCAGACGCGGATCCATTCTCCGGCGCCGCCGAAGACTTTCCCGTTCCAGTGACCGCCCGGTACAGCGTAAACCCCCCAGTGGATGAACTGTCCCAAGCCGGAATCGCGCCACTGTTGCATGTCGGCATCGGTGCGCATGCCAGTGCGGTGGGAACCATGCTTGAGTTCCACTCTCTGTTTGGGAGGCGCTGGCTTGGCATAGCCGTCGGAAGGCATCAGAGCCAGTGTAAGAGCAAGAGATAAGAGAATATTTTTCATGTTGATACTGTGTATTTTGGATCATTCGATACATAGTGTTATCAAGACGTGATGTATGGCTTGTACATTATGCTATCGAATTTTCTGTCGTGGGAATAATTGCCGGAAGAATTCCATTTGACAATGAATTTTTACCGGAAAGATTCATTTCGTTTCAAATTGTACGATGGACATCATTTGTAATGATATGACATTGAAAGAAATAACGTGATTCGTGGTCGTTTGTTCCTGTTATTTTCTTTTGAGCTAAGACTGAGATGGTCGTTGACTCTCCTGCGAGGTGTCCGCATGCTTCTGTCTATGATCCGGGCGGTTCTTTTTGATATGGATGGTACGTTGGGCGATACGCTTCCGTTGTGCCTTGAAGCTTTCCGCCGTACGATTCGCGACATAGACGGCAGGGAACTGGGAGATGAAGAAATCTCTTGTTACTTCGGACCGTCCGACCGCGGAGTGATCAATCGTCTTTTGCCGGATAGTGAGGAAAAGAGGGAAAGAGCCTACGAGTTGTTTTTACGCTATTATAAGGAATTGCATCCTGAAATGGCTCCTGCTCCTTTTCCCGGAGTTATAGAGGTGCTCGAAATGCTGGAAGAAAGAGGAATTTGCCTGGGAGTTGTCACTGGCAAAGAACCGGAGACGGCAAAAATCACATTGGAACAATTCGGCCTCACAAGATTCTTTGGCAGCTTTATCGGAACAGGCTCTCCGGAGAAGGTAGTCAAGGCAAATAGAATTAATCATTTGTGTGAAATTTTTAATATTCGCGCCTCGGAAGATGTCGTGTATGTCGGCGATGTTCCTGCCGATGTGAAATCGTCCCGGATTGCCGGAGTTGTTCCAGTTTCTGCGGCTTGGGCTTCGACGGCTGACGTTCCTGCCCTTCGTGCGGCCGTTCCCGCATACCTGTTTGTTTCCATAAGTCAGCTTAGGCTATATTTGGACAGGAAGACGCGTCCCTGCATATGGAATCCCAAACCTTGGAAGTCTTTTTGGGGATACACCCTGATTTTGCTGGTTATGTTTTTCCTGGCCTTGGGATTCATGTCGGAGATACTTTATCCGTTTTCCAGCAAGGAAATTTTGCTGATCCTCATGCTTGTGACCTATTTTTTGATTGGCTTGGGACTGTTCAAAACGATGCTGGGTCACCGTTGAACGAATTGACAGGGAAACGTAAAGCGGAAACCTTATAGAAGGTGGAACTTCTATAACTTAAATCCCCTGCGGAAGCGAATTCCGCAGGGGATAGTATCGAAAGAGTTACTTAAAATAGATTAGGCATTCCGATCGCAATCTTCCTGTTCCGGTTTGGGAAGAGCGATTTTGCCGCTGCGGGTCAGCAACTGGATGTCGTAGTCCTTCATCAACGTCAGGAACCGGTCGATTTTGAATTCGTCGCCTGTGACTTCAATAGTGAGCGTATCTTTGGTGACGTCCACGATCTGGGCGTGGAACAGACGGCTAAGTTCGACAACTTCATGCCGCGTCTGCGCCGTAACACCGACGCGAAGGAGAACGATTTCGCGATACACGTTGTCGGTATTTCTGAAGTCGATGACTTCGACCGTGTTGACTAGCTTTTCCAGGTGCTTGATGATTTGATTCAGGACATCTTCCCGTTCGCGGACGACAATTGTCATGCGCGAGAATCGGGGATCCTGACTCGGGGCCACGTTCAATGAATGAATATTGTAGCCTCGTCCACTGAAAAGTCCGGCAATGCGGGCAAGCACGCCGAATTTATTTTCAACAAGTACTGATATGGTGTGACGGGTCATAATGTATCGCTTTGTTAAGCGGCACATACTGTGCATGAATCGGGGGTAAGCGTCAAGCCCGTTGAAATCCGGCAAAACCGGAAGATGCGTTAGTAAGAGGTCCCGTAACATTTTGACGAATTTGTTTTTTGTTTACTCTTGGCTTTTATTCAGGAAGATTTATAGTGCGACAACGATGAAAAAGACGCTTCTTTCTTTAGGTTTGTGTGCGGCAATGGCGTATGCCTCCGCATGGGCCGCCAAGGTGGATATCGAACAGGTTTATACCTTTGAAAAGGATTATCCCGTGAAAGCCGTTGCTGCCGTACCTTCCGATGTTCCCGTTAAAAATGTTATCTTCATGATCGGCGACGGCATGGGGATGCACCATGTGTTTACGGCGTGGGCCGCTAACAAAGGAAAGTTGAATCTGGAGCATTGCACGGTAACCGGTCTTGCGAAAACCTGGTGTACGGACAAACTGATAACGGATTCCGCAGCTTCCGGTACGGCTCTGGCTTCCGGTAGTAAGACGACATATGGCACTGTCGGTATGACCCCCGATGGCAAGAAGCTTGATTCCCTTGTTGACGATGCCGCTGGTATGGGTAAATCGACCGGCGTAGTCGTGACATGCGATTTAACGGATGCAACTCCGGCTGCTTTTTGTGCTAATGCTCCGAATCGTTCCCAAGCTTGGGATATTGCCGCCTGTTTTCCGACCAGTAAGGCAGATTTTATTTTCGGTGGTGGCTCGGCCAAGTTCGAAGGGCGTCCCGACGGACGTAATTTGTTCGCCGAAATGAAGAAAGCCGGCTATACTATAGCCAGGAATTGGGAAGAGACGGATGCTGTTAAAGAAGGCCGGGTATTTGCAGTAGTGGATAAGGGTAATTTGGCCAAGCCGTCCGAGCGTGGCGACGTGTTGGAAAAGGCGGTGATGAAGGCTATTGACATATTGGCAGGCAATAAAAAGGGATTTTTCCTAATGGTCGAAGGTTCCAAGATCGATAAAGAAGCCCATGCCAACAATCTTCCTGTTATGCTGGATGAATTGTACGATTTTGATCGTACCGTCGGCAAGGTGCTTTCCTGGGCATCGCAACACCCCGGTACGCTCGTCGTCATTACTGCGGATCACAATACGGGCGGCCTGACACTGATTGGCGGCGATAAGGAAAAGGGTGAAGTGAAATGCAAATTCTCGACCGGCAATCACAATGAAGTAGCTGTTCCCGTTTATGCCTATGGAGCTGGTAGCGGTGTTTTCACAGGAGTGTATGAAAATACCGAAATCTGCAACAGAATTCGCGAAGCGCTCAAGAATGGCAGTAAATGAGAAGTGAATTGCTGCGATCGCCCGAAGTCCTCTAATGAGGCTTCGGGCGATTGATTTGAAACGCCGGGGTGCCTTGTTCTTGCTTCATTATCTCCGGGAAGTGAGACAGTCCGCAGTGGATTATGTGATATGGGACAGATTGTGGCCTGGTTATCATCCCCTTCCCAGTTTGGTAAACGGTTATGGAGATTTTGACGAAGCGATCCAGTCCGGGGATGCTATGGCGTATATGGTCTTGCAGGATATGTGCGTGAAGACAGATCCTCCTGCGCTGGGAGAATATGTGATTGAAGAATTGAAAAAGAAAGCCGATGCGGGTAATACCCATGCAGCAGGGCAATTGGTGAAATTGCTTTTTGACACATGGATCAGATTTGAGCCTCGGTTTGGCTATATCTCTTCATTGAGCCTTGATTCCGGATTATTCAGGAGATGAAGGAGAGTCTGTTTTAGCTCAAGGTTTTGCCTGAATTGGACTTTATGCCGATCAGAACCAATCAGAAGATTTACGAGCAATTTTGCTTCTCCTCCTGTCAGAGATGCCATGGCGGCTTGGGGAGAAAAATGTTATCGGCAGGGCAATTTGACGATGACTTATGCGTTTGCCGGAATTTATGAACAAGGAATCGGCGTCCCCGTCGACTTGGGGAAGGCGTGGCGCAACCTGATGAGCCTGGTAGCTCCTTCGGTTCCATATTGCCTGTGGATGATGAAATATGATGATGGATGGCCCTGGGATGATCACATCAAGAGGAAATTGTCTTTTCCCAACTGTGTCAAATTAGATGCCATTTCCATGGTGTTGCGGCATCCGGAGTTTCCGGGACGGGACGAAAGTGAGGCCTATCGGCTTGCTATGTCTATGGACAATCCCGATTTTCACGGAGTTCCCATGGAAGGTCCCGTCTGTTATGTTTTGGGCATAGTCCATGAACGAGGGATTGGAACGCAGGTGGACAAGGAAAAAGCGCTTCGTTATTATAAGGCCTGTTCCAATGGCTCGTGGCCGCACCAGGGGTGCCGGGAACGTTTTGATGCGTTGACGGAACAAATATAACACCTGTCCCGGCGAATTATTCCGGGACAGGTGTTTTGATGTGACATGTTCACCGAAGCATGGCTTAGACGATGTTGTAGTACTGTTCCCAGCCCTTGCGGGGAGGGGCTCCGGCGAGAAGCTTATTGGCTTCTTCATCGTTTGTGATCTGCTTGGTGGCGCGGTCCAGAATGATCTTTCGGTTCAGGCGCTGGGCAAGGACGCCCAGGCAGAATACCTGGCTGAGCGGCCCGGCAACAGAGAACGGGGAACGCGTCTTTTCCTTGCCCATGCAGGCCAGGAGGAAGTTGGCGAAGTGGTTGGATGTGCTCTTCGGTACTTCGGGCAGGCGGGACTGCATTTCCCTGGCCTTGTCGGGCGGGATGATGGAGAGTGTGCTACCGTGGGAACCTCCCTTGAAGGTGAGCTCCTTCGAATAAATTTCCTTGCCGGGATTCAGCTTGGCTGGTTGGAGTTTGCCGCCGGCGACGGTGGGTATGTTGGGATCGACTTCGGAGACCCCATAGCCTTCCGGCACAGCGGGGATGTTATCGACACCATCGTACCAGGTAATATCCACGGGAGGCATGCCGCTGCGTTTCGGAAAGCGGAACAGGATGGTGGAGGACATTGGGAAGAAGAAAGGATTATGATCCTTTAACATCAACGGGTTGACTTCATAGGGAAGCCCCAGTTCAAGGAATTCGTGGGCGGTGTCGAGAATGTGAGCGCCCCAGTCGCCGAGGGCTCCCATGCCGAAGTCGTACCAGCAACGCCATTGGCCGAGGTGGTAATCGTGGTTGTAGTCATGGTGGGCGACGGCACTCAGCCATGTGTCCCAGTCAAGCGTCTTGGGGACAGGTTCGCCCAGGGGCATGTGCGTGATTTTTGGATCCCAGCCGTGCCAGCGGCGAGCGGAGTTCATGTGGGCCGTGATAGCGGTAACGTCCTTGATGATGCCAGCTTCCTTCCAGGCTTTGAACTGGAAGTAGTTGCCTTCCGAATGGCCCTGGTTGCCCATTTGGGTGACGACGCCGAATTTATCGGCTCCCTTCATCATGAGTTCGATTTCCTGGAATGTACGGGCCATGGGCTTTTCCACATAGACATGTTTGCCGCGGGCCATGGCTTCCATGGTAATGGGGAAGTGGCTATGATCCGGAACACCGATGCAGACGGCATCGATCTTGTCCGACATTTTGTCGAACATTTTGCGGAAATCCTGAAAACGAGGTGCGTCAGGGAACTTGGACATCAGCTTGCGCGTATGGGGCGCGCCCATGTCGACATCGCACAGGGCGACGATGTTGCAGAGGCCGGTGGAGTTCATGGCAAGGCCTATTTCTCCACCCCGGTTGCCAATGCCGATGAGGGCAAGGTTGACTTTATCGTTCGGGCTGATGATACGTCCACCCGGTGTGGCGGCGTAGGACTTCGGAATCCAGAAGGCTGGTACGGAGGCTGCTGCCGAGATGGCGAGAGCCTGTTTCAGAAACAAACGTCGAGAAGAGTTATTAGAGATCATGGTAAAGAACCATATAGGATGATTTGCCCTCCTTCTGCAAATAGAAAAATGCCGTTAATACACACAAAATGTGTTTTTTGAGATCAAAGCATTTTTTTTGAAAGAAATCGGGATTTAGTGCGTATATATTTAATTGATGGTCTGATGTTTTTGCACTCCTGAACCGACAGATCAGATTTTGATGAATGTCTTTTTCGCATAGAGAAAGTACAGGATCCCCCAAATGAGCGCATAGTTGCAGAGCTGGAAAACAAAGTTGGAGGCATTGCCGAAGCAGGAGCTGAACCCCGCAAATAGAGCCCGGGACAAATTACCCTCCGGGGGGCAAACACATGTCCACATGTAGACAAAAATGGCGTTGCACCCGATAACCTTCAAGGGAAAGAAGAGCCAGTTTTGTTTCAGAATATCGGCAATGATGTAGAAAACTGCCAGAAGAAGGAAACACCATCCTGCCGCCCATAGAACCATGGAGCTGGTGAACAGATGCTTAATGATAGGAAGCTGCAGACTCCAGGCATAGCCGAGTCCCAGGGATAATGCTCCTGCCGTCGCAAGCATTGCCACCTTTTGGGCATGCCCCGTTCCATGTTTGAGAATGTCTCCCGCCCATACTCCCAAAAGAGTCAATGCGCCAAAAGAAAGCTGAGGCAGGATCCAGGCATAGTTGGTGCCGTCCTGGAAGCGTCCCTCCAGAGTCTTGTCGATATAGAGGGCAAGGTTGTTGTCGGGCTCCAGAGTTCCGGCAGGGTTTCCGCCATATGGAATGAATTGCAGAACCAAGGCATAGACGGCAAGCAGAACCAAGGCGATCCAGGGACGCCAGGAACGGGGCAGGTGAAGCATGCAGATGGCAGCAATCAGATATCCGCCGGCAATGGCTTGAAGGGTGTTGCAGAACAGGTGGATACGATCCGGTTGAAAGGAGAGCAGGTTGCCCTGCGCTACCATGCCGAGGAGGAAAAGGAGTACGACTCTTTTCAGAATCTTCAGATAGATTTTCCACTTCGGAGATTGTCCCATAGCCTTGCCGATGGAAAACGGCATGGCCGATCCGACGATGAAAATGAACAGAGGCATGACGAGATCCCACGCGGAAAATCCGATCCACGGAACATGGCGTGTATGATAGGCAAGCCATTCCGGTACGGGATTCCAGGCAAGGCGGGAAACTGCCAGAAAGATGGAAAGGCCTCCGGTGAGGAAGAACATGTCGAATCCGCGCAAGGCATCTATGGCTGCGATACGCTGGGAAGGAGAGGCTGGGGGAGGTGCGTTCATGGGAGTTGGAGGGAAAGGTGGAAAGCCGCCATGTCATGAATTCGACATGGTAGCCGGAATGGATCGGAGTAGCATACACCGGCATGGCAGCAGAAAGAGACACGCATCCCTCGTTCTCCGGCGAAGGAGAGATTGAGCGGTTTGTTCGCGATGAATTGAACCGTTGGGGGCTGGTGAACTGGTCGTTCCGCTGGGATCGTGCCCGGAGAAGACTGGGATCCTGCCGATACAAGGACCAGCTTATTACTCTTTCCAGGCACTTCGTCAAACTCAATTCCGATAATTCCGGACAAATTATCGACACGGTTTTCCATGAAATCGCTCATGCCCTGGCGTGGGTTCATTCCCGTGAACAGGGGCATGGCAGGCAGTGGAGGGAATGGTGCCTGCGTGTTGGAGCCGTTCCTCGAGCCAAAGCCATGCCAGGAGAAATCCAGGAGGGATCGTACCGGTATATTCTCCGGATCAAGACAACGGGAGAATTCGTTGCCGGATACTATAGGAAGCCTGCCTGTCACCGGTATCTGAGTCGTGTTATGATTCGCAACAGGCCTGAAACCAAAGGATTGCTGGAACTGGTGGAAGTCGACAGGGGGGAGTGAGCTTTTTCAAAAACAAATGGTGTCGGAATTTGCATTTTAAGCTTGCAAAAACTTGACTGCCTGATTCCGTGCGTTTATCCTCCCCGCGCAATGGCAAAAGTACCCGTAATCAACCTTCGCAAGGGCCACGCCGTCAATTATAACAATGACGTTTGTGTTGTCACCAACATGGAGCACAAGTGCCCGCCTCGCATGGCATCCTATGTGCAGATGACCATCCGCAGTATTTCTTCCAAGAAAGTGTACAATCTCCGCATGACTTCCAACGAATCTCTGGAAGGCGTGAATTTGGCTCGTGAAGAATACGAATTTAGCTACGTAGACGGTATGGGCTACCATTTCATGGAACCCGAAACCTTCGAAGATGTAACCGTTACGGAAGACATTGTCGAGCCCGTCAAGGACTACCTGATGGAAGGCCAGATCTACATTCTCCTGTTTACGGACGGTACGGCTTGTTCAATTGAGCTGCCGGCTGCGATCACCATGACGGTGGAAGAAGCTCCCGAAGGTGTTAAAGGCGATTCTGCAAACAACGTGTACAAGTCGGCTAAAATGACTACGGGACTCGTTGTCCAGGTTCCTCTGTTCATTAAGCCCGGCGAACGTATTTCCGTTAAAACGGAAGACGGCACCTATCTTGGTCGTGTTAACGGATAATTCCGGCGCGCCTTCTCTGAAATTATTTTGAACAACTGCGGCGTACCTGTTTCTTGAAGCAGGGCGTCGCAGTTTTTTGTGGCGGGACTTGCCGGATACTCCAAGCTTCTCCGTTTTCCGTGGATAAAAAAAGCGGGTCTCCGACATGAAAGTCGGAAACCCGCCATGGGAAAAAGCCGGAATGCTTAGGCCTGGGGGGCGTCGACTTTGACGACGCGCAGGGGAACGCGGCAGATGATGTCGCCATCAAGAGCGATGTCGACGGAATAATCACCGGGTTTTTCAAAGCGCAATCCTTGGAAGTTCATGATCAGGTTGCGGGTGAAGAAGGAAGCTCCTTCGGGAAGGGCCACCGTCAAATCGCCTGTGATAGGCATGCGTTCCGGATCAAGAGCTTTGCCGTCTTCATCTACGACAGAAATACCGAGCTTGTGGTCGCCGGCATCTTCGGGCGTCATGCAGATGCGGAGAGCCAGGGAGCACATCGGATGGATCACGGGAGTGTTCTGGGCAAAAAGCGTATCGAATGCACCTTGGAAGCAAAGTTTGCCTTGGTAGTCGGCGGCATAGTCACAAAGGACGGCAGTTTGGATATTCATGATAGATTGGGATAATTAGAGTCAATAGGAATGCAGGCTTCTTTTCTTGGAAACCGGCAAACGAACGGTTTTATCTATTAGGATTTTCCCTTCAAAATTGCAAGACTGAATTTGTAGGGAAGTCTCAAGATTCGGCCTCTCTCATGGCAGCTTTGACGTAGGCGGCTATTTTGGATTCATCTTTGTCGGCTGCCCAGACGACTCTCAGAAAATCCGCCGGGTGGATATTGCCGTGTTCACGCAGGAAATTACGGTCTCCTCCGCAACAGAACATGACGTCCGGATCCAGAGTGCCGCGCAGCTTGGCTTCTGCCTTCTTGATAATGCGTGGAAGGTAGGCAATGTCCTGGAGCTGATCTCCGAAGGTGGGGAGCTGATTGACCGTAACCGGTTCTGATAGATCCGGCTGCCCCTTCTGGATCGTCAGGAAGTAATCGCGCCGGACTGCGGCAACAAGAAGGGCCGTGGATGGAGTGGGCACTCCTTCCTGGGCGTAGTCCTCAACAAAGTCGAACATTTCCCTCGGCTTGTAGCCGATGGTGGCTAGAAAAGCTTTTTCGCGTTCCGTAAAAAAGGTTTCGATGTTGTGTTGCCCCTCTTGGAAGCGGGCGACGGATTCACGAAACAGGGCTTCAAATCGATCATTCCATAACATAGTGGTAACGGGGAATATTAGATTTCCAGGCAACTGTCCATTTCGGTTGCTTTACCTGGTTGGACACGAAGTCTTCCGGTTTCGTTCAACAGAACAGCCTTTACCTGTTCTTTCTCTTTTTGAAGCTTAGAACGGCCAGCTGCTTGGCGAGATTTGCTTCGTAGCGGGCTTGTTCTTCACGGGACATGGTTTCACGTTCTTTCAAGGCTTCCTTGGCGGCGGCGATGGCTTTTTCTACGCTATGCTCGTCGATTTGGGCATCCTCCAAGGCCAAGTCGGTGACGACGGTAATACGGTCGTTGACGACTTGGAGAAAGCCGTTGCCGACTACGAGGAATTCCTCTTGTTCCGTTCCGGCGGGCTTGCAGCGCAGTTCTCCGGGGGAAATGATCGTGATCAGGGGCTCGTGTCCCGGAAGAATGCCCAGTTCTCCTTGTGCGCCCGGGACGTAAACGTATTCGGTGTCCAGGGAACGGGCAACGCCTAGCGGCGTAACAATTTCAAGGCTGATTGGCATGAGGATGGCAGGTGGATGTCGTTAGGACTGTTCCTTTTTGGCGATAACGGAGTCGATATTACCCTTCATGAAAAAGTCTCCTTCGGGAATATTGTCCCATTTGCCGGCAAGAATTTCACTGAATCCCCGGATGGTTTCGGACAAGGGGACGTATTCGCCCGGAATGCCGGAAAAGACTTCTGCGACATGGACGGGCTGGGAGAGGAATTTCTGGATTTTACGGGCGCGGCCAACAACCAGCTTGTCTTCTTCAGAGAGTTCGTCCATGCCGAGGATGGCGATCATATCCTGAAGATCTTTGTAGCGCTGGAGGATCTGCTGTACGCCGCGCGCCACGCGATAGTGCTCTTCTCCGACGATTTCCGGAGAAAGAGCGGCAGAGGTGGATGCTAACGGTTCAACGGCAGGGAACAGGCCTTGTGCCGCCAGGCTGCGTTCCAGTACGACGGTGGCATCCAGGTGGGCGAATGTGGTAGCTGGCGCCGGGTCCGTCAAGTCGTCTGCAGGCACGTAAACGGCCTGCATGGAGGTGATGGAGCCTTTTTGGGTCGAGGTGATACGTTCCTGCAGGTTGGCCATTTCCTCGGCCAGATTGGGCTGGTAGCCCACGGCGGAGGGAGTACGTCCCAGCAGGGCGGATACTTCGGAGCCGGCCTGCGAGAAGCGGAAGATGTTATCAATGAAAAGGAGCACGTCCTTGCCTTCTTCGTCGCGGAAATATTCCGCCATAGACAGAGCGGACAGTGCAACACGGAGACGGGCGCCCGGGGGTTCGTTCATCTGACCGTAAACGAGGGCTACTTTAGATTGCTCCGGATCCTCGATGTTGATGACGCCGGATTCAATCATTTCGTTGTACAAGTCGTTTCCTTCGCGCGTACGTTCGCCGACGCCGGCAAAGATGGAGAGGCCGCTTCGCGCCTTGGCGATGTTGTTGATCAATTCCATGATCAATACCGTCTTGCCGACACCGGCTCCGCCGAATGTGCCGACCTTGCCGCCTTTCAGGAAAGGGCAGATCAGATCGATGACCTTGATCCCGGTTTCGAGCACTTCGGTACTGTTGGCTTGTTCTGCCAGGGAGGGAGCGGGACGGTGGATGGAGTACTTTTTGTCGTATTTGACAGGGCCCCGTTCGTCCACGGCGTTGCCGAGGACATTGAAGATGCGGCCCAGTGTTCCTTCTCCGACGGGTACTTGGATGGGAGCTCCCGTGTCGCGTACGGGCATGCTCCGGCGCAAACCGTCCGTGGAGCTCATCGCGATGGTGCGTACCCAGCCGTCGCCGATGTGCTGCTGGACTTCCAGGACGAGTGTTTTGGGTTTTCCGTCAACGACGAGGTCGACTTCCAACGCATTCAGAAGGGAGGGAATCGACGGAGCCTGGGAAAAGTCCACGTCAACCACGGCGCCGATGATCTGGACGATGATGCCTGTATTCATAATGAGACGGTGAGGATGGGGGTGAAAATTGGTAACTTGAAATGGATGTTTGAAAGGATCAGAAATGCCGGAGATCTGTTATTCCATGGCTTTCATGGCGGTGGTGATTTCCAGAAGTTCGTTGGTGATCTGGTCTTGGCGGGCTTTGTTGTATTCCAGCGTCAGGTCATCAATGATACCATGGGCGTTTTCCGTAGCGGCCTTCATGGAAACCATACGGGCGGATTGTTCGGATGCCCGTGCCTCCAGTACGATCTGGACAAGGATATAGAAGAGGTAGAGGGGGAGAAGAGTTTTCAGGACTTCGTGGGGGGAGGGCTCCAGCTTGTAGGGCTGCTCGTCTTGATCGCGCAAGGCATGTCCGCCTTCCTGGACGAGTGCCTTGAGGGCTTCCGTATCAATCGGGAAGAGCTGGCGAATGACCGGCTTCTGCACCATGGTGTTGACGAAAGACGGGAATGCAACCAGAACACGTCCGTATTCCCCGTGCAGGAATTGCTGCATGAGGTAGTCGAAGACGGGGCGGAGTTCTAACAGTTGCAGTGGCTCGCTCAGACTCCAGGTTGCGTCGATGATGGCACCGACGCGGGCGAATGTGGCATTCAATTTGCGGCCCAGAGTGACAAAATGGGCCTGGGGAGATACCTGGGAGCGGACTTCTTTGAAGAGGTTCACGTTTAATCCGCCGCAGAGACCGCGATCCGTATTGACGACGAGTACCAGTTCTACATCGGAATGGTTGTCGCGCAGGAGGGGGTTGGATTGCTCCGCGATTTCGTCCCGAAGGTGGTAGAGCGCTTCGGCGAGGGCGCCTATATAGGATCTTCCCTTGAGAGCATGGTCTTGGGCGAGCCGCATCTTGGCGGATGCTACCATTTGCATCGCACGTGTAATTTGCGATGTATTCTTGACGGATTTGATTCTCCGCCGGATGTCTCTTGAATTTCCCATAATGGCTTAATTTGGTACGGTTCCTGCCTGGATCAGGACCAGATGGCCTTGAAACTTTCGATTGCCTGTTTGAGCTTGGAGTCGATGTCCTCCGTGAGTTCCTTGACGCGGTTGATTTCTTCAAGCAGATCTTCGTGCTTGTCCTGAAGATCCGTTTCCAGAGCGATCTGGAATTCTTTGATCCGGTTGACGGGAACGTCGTCCATGTAACCCTTCTGCATGGCGTAAAGGACGCCGGCTTCCAGACCAAGGGACATGGGTTCGTACTGTTTCTGTTTGAAAACTTCTACGATGCGGCTGCCTCGTTCCAGTTTGGCTTTTGTGGAGGGATCCAGATCTGAGCCGAACTGGGCAAAAGCCTGGAGTTCCGTGTACTGGGCGAGGTCCAGTTTCAGCGAACCTGCCAGTTTTTTGATGATCTTGGTCTGGGCGGCGGATCCGACGCGGGAGACGGAAATACCGACATTAATGGCCGGCCGCACCCCTTGGTAGAATAAATCCGTTTCGAGGAAAATCTGGCCGTCCGTGATAGAAATGACGTTGGTCGGGATGTAGGCGGATACGTCGCCTGCCTGGGTTTCAATAATGGGTAGAGCTGTCAGGGAGCCTCCTCCATGGGCGGAATTCAGGCGGGCTGCACGTTCCAGAAGGCGGCTGTGCAGATAGAACACGTCGCCGGGGTAGGCTTCGCGTCCGGATGGACGACGCAGGATGAGGGATACTTGACGATAGGCTACGGCATGCTTGGAAAGGTCGTCATAGACGATCAGGGCGTCTTCTCCCTGGTCCATGAAATATTCGCCCATGGCACAGCCGGCATAGGGAGCCAGGTACTGCATGGCGGCAGGATCCGAAGCGGAAGCGACGACGATGATGGAATAGGGCATGGTGCCCGTTTCTTCAAGCTTGGTGATGAGGCGTTTGACTTTGGATCTCTTCTGGCCGATGGCAACGTAGATATTGTAGAGGGGACGATGACCGGGCAGAAGTCCTGCTTCGGCTTTGCGGTTTTGTTCTCCTTGGGCAATCATCGTGTCCAAGGCAATGGCTGTTTTACCGGTGGAACGGTCGCCAATGATCAATTCACGCTGGCCTCGGCCAATCGGAATCATGGCATCCACAGGCAGAATTCCCGTCTGGACGGGTACGGAAACGGGTTCACGGGAGATGATGCCCGAGGCAATTTTTTCTACGGGATACCAGGCTTCGGCTGCAATTGGGCCTTTGCCGTCCAACGGTTCTCCGAGGGTGCTGACGACGCGTCCGAGCAGGGCGCGACCAACGGGCACGGAAAGGAGTTTCCCGGTGGTTTTGACTTCATCCCCTTCCTTCAATCCGGAATCGTCGCCGATGATGATGGCTCCGACTTCGTTTTCTTCCAGATTCATGGCCATGCCTTTAACTCCGCCGGGGAAATCGATCATTTCACTTAGCATGACGTTGCTCAGGCCTTCGATTTTTGCAACGCCGTCACCAACCGTCCGGATGACACCTACGTTTTCCTGGTTGATTGCTGTGCTGGCCTTGGTGATTTCAGCTTCCAGTTCTTGAAGAATGCTGTTCATGGAATTGTATTGGAGGAAAATTGGTTAGGGGGGAGGAAAATCAGAAATGAAGGGATTCGACGGATTGGCGGAGTTTGTCGATGCGCGTTTTCAAAGTACCGTCCAGTACGTTGTCACCTATTTGAAGATGAATGCCGCCGATTAATTCGGGGAGGATACTCCAGTCATAGTCCAGGCCCGGTCCGTATTTTTGTTCCAGCCCGGATGCGATGTCGGATTTTTCCGCATCTGTCAGAGGGACGGCGCTTTGTACGGTGACAGTTTTTTTGGCGAGTTCGAGACGGACGAGATTAGCGAATGCCGAGAGAAGGGGCAGGTAGTTTCTCGGCTTTCGTTCGGCCAGAGTCCGGGCGATTGTCCGGACACGGGCATGATCAAGAAAGCCGTTTACCATACATAGCTTCAGGAGCCTGCGTGCCTTGGTCTGGGTGTCCTTCGAAATTTTCATGATGAAGTTTCGCCTGAATGAAATAGAGGGAAAAGGGGAGATGGTGTCAGGATTTGATCTCCTGGATCAATTCCTGGTTAATGCGCCTGTGGTCTTCGTCTGTCAGCACCTTGCCGGAAACCTGGGCTGTGGCGAGCGCTACCATGCGGACAAAGTCTTTTTTGAGTTCTTCCCGTGCCTGTTTGGTCTCGATGGCAACGGCTTCTTCCGAACGGGCGATCATGTCGCGTGCCATACGGGCTGCCTCTTCTTCCTTGGATTGGAGTAGTTTGGAAGCTGCTTCCTTGGCCTTGACGACCTGTTCCTGGCCTTCCTGACCGGCTTTGACGAGTATCTCCTTGGCTTCCTTCTGGACAGAAGCCAGTTTACGTTCGCTTTCGGCACGCATGTATTCGGCTTCGGCGATGCGGTCTTTTCGCTTCTGGAGCATTTCCCGGATCGGCTTGAAGGCAAAAATGCGCAGGATGATGATCATCAGGATGAAGGCAATCAGGTTGGAGACAAGAGGCTCCCAACTCGTTACACCGAATGAAGCGAACGGGTTCCAGGACTGACTGCCGGCATCGGCGAGAATAGTAACGATCATAATTGAAGAAAAAGAATACGGGGTCAATCGTCCGGCCGGTATTGTATTCCTGACCGGACGATACCGAATCCGCTTAGTTAACGAAAATGGAGATCAGGGCAACCCCTTCAATAAGAGCCGCCAGAGTAATGGAAATAACCATGACGGAAGAGAAGGAGGAAGGGTTGCGTCCGGTTGCTTCCGCAGCCTTGGCGCCGATGATGCCGATACCGATGCCGGCACCGATGGTGGAAAGGCCGAAGCCGATGTTGTGAATATTGCCTGCTACTTCGGCAAGCATGGGAACGTATTCAATCATTTTATTTGGTCTCTATTTATTGGTTGTTGTCGAATCACCCTCACAGTTTGCCCATGATCCGGTGATGGAAAATGACGGTCCTTTGCTGTCAGGATCCTCCTTCTTTCAGTGGTGCATCGGAGGAATGATCCGGAACCGAGTCACCTACCTGCAGTTTCAGGAAAATAGCTGTCAGTAAGACGAAAACGAGCGCTTGGATGAACCCGATGAGTATTTCCATGGCCATGAACGGAAGGACGCAAAGGGTGCTGGCGATGGGGCCCCCTATTTCGGACATATGCTCAATGATGGTTTCTCCCGCGAAGATATTGCCGAACAAACGGGCGGCCAGGGCAATCGGGCGGATCATGATACTGAGGCATTCTACCAAGCCGACAAAGAGGAAAATCGGGACGAGGAGGAATCCCATAATGCCCTTGACTCCTCCCTTGGGACCGAAAATGTGAAGCAGGAAGTGTTTGATCCCCTGTTCCCGGATGCTCCAGATGAACCATAGGACGGCGAAAAACAGCCCCAGCATGAGCGTGGTATTCATGTCTGCGTTTGCCCCACGAAATGCGGGAACGACGACTCCGGCATCATTGACTGTCGTAACGATACCTACCCCGGGAATTAACCCCATGTAGTTGCTGCACAGGATCAGGATGAAAATAGTCCCGAAATACCAGAAGTATTTCTGAGTCAGATAGGGGCCCAGGATTCCCTGGACGAAGTTATAAAGAGCCTCGTAGATGGCTTCAATGACGTTTTGGATTCCGTGGGGGATTAATTCCATCTTCCGCGTTCCAAGCCATACAATCAGGCTGATTACACAGACTGCCAGAAACAGCATGACTGTCGAGTTGGAAAAGGGCAGTTCAATTCCCCCCGGAAGAGGTAGGGAAAACAGGTGCGGAGCATCCAGAGTCATGGCTCCGCTCGCTTCGGCCGAACCGGCTATGGTCAGAACTACTGCGGAAAACAGCCATGTGCGTAGGGATGCTAACATTTTAATTATGTGTTCAATAATTTCAACTCGCCCCATCCTTTCCTCATCTCTATCCTGAGGAAAACCACTCGGGCTGGCAAGCAGGAAAGTGGGATTTTACGGCATCGCAACCAGGATGGCGGCTCCTATTCCTAGGGATTCCGACCGGTTTCCCTGATATAGGAATGGAAGGGATATGTGTGTTCTTCCGGGAAGGCGCGTTCGGCATAATCCTGCCATGCGCGGTCTTCCTGCCAGTTGTCGCCTCGTTTTTCCGGAGGGATGATAGAGAGGTGTCCGCAATGGATCCAGGCATCAAGGACAAGAGCATCTTTCAGTCCTTTGCCCTTGGCATTGACGTATACGCAGCTATGCGAGCTGCCTTTGCCTTTGTCGCGCACGGTGAGACCCAGAGTGAAATAGTCGAGGCGGCGTCTGCGAAGTTCCCGGAACAAATCCTGCTGGTAGTGATAGCAGAGGCCACGGTCCAGGATGTGGCTGTTGACCATGATGTTATTGATCCACCCGAAAAACATGGCGTTATTGCTGCGGGCGATATTGGCGGACTGAATGTATGCCGTGTCGGCGAGCCAGTAGGCTTCTTCTTTGGCGGCTGTTTTTTGGGCTTGGCCCGGAGGCAGAAGTTTCAGAAAGTCCTGTTGCAGCTCGCTGATTTTGGCGGTGACGTAAGGGCTGGTGTCGTATGCCTTCGGCGGAGCCTGGCAGCACGATGTGATATTCCACACACAGAAAAGAGCCAGGATGGTAATGAACAGACGGTAAGGCATAAGATCGGAAGGGAAACTACCATTTCCATATGAAAATTCCAAAGGGAGAAAGATGAATTTGTGTCCTGATCTGTCCCGATGCTTGCTTGAAGTCCCATCCCTACCTATGCTGAAGTCGCTTTACTCTATTTATCATGCTGACAATCAAGAAACTTACCAAAGCGCACGCCGGAAGGACCCTGTTTCGGGAAACGGATATGACGATCAACTGGGGGGAACGTGTCGCCCTGGTCGGTCCCAATGGCGCGGGCAAATCCACTCTGTTCCGCATGATCCTTGGCGAGGATACGCCCGACGAGGGATCCATTAGCACGGATGAATATGGAGTGATCGGCTATTTGCCTCAGGAGGCGGGCGATCCCCGCGATGAGACGGTTCTTGAAATCGCGATGGGCGTAACGCCGGAATTGGCTGCCGCCCTTCGTGTCATCAAGGTCTCGGAACAGAGTGGTCGTATGAGTACGGAGGAATATGCCCATGCCATGGATACCTTTAGTGCCGCCAATGGGTACCAGTTGGAGCCGAAAGCCAAGAAGATTCTCAAAGGGCTCTCCTTCCGCGATAGCGATTTCGATCGTCCTGCCCGCGAAATGTCCGGCGGCTGGGTCATGCGTGCCCACCTTGCCAAATTGCTGGTGATGGAGCCGGATCTGCTCATGCTGGATGAACCGACCAACCACCTGGATCTCTTGTCCCTCCTCTGGCTCCAGCGATATTTGAAGAATTATCCCGGAGCTATCCTTCTGATTTCACACGACCGTGACTTTATGGACGAGCTCGTCGAAACTGTCTACGATATTGATGACGAAGAACTTGTTCCCTACCGTGGCAATTATAGCCGCTTTCTGGAACTCAAGGAACAACGTTATGAACAACTCCAGGCCGCCTATCGCAATCAGCAGAAGGAAATTGAACACATTCAGGGGTTTATCGACCGATTTCGTTCCGTGGCTTCCAAGGCGGGCCAGGTCCAGAGCCGCGTTAAGCAACTGGAACGCATGAAACTGGTGAATAGGCCGAAGGCCATTCGCAAGGTCTTCAAATTCAATTTCCCGCAACCTCAACGCAGTACTCAGAAGGTGATGGAACTGGAAAAAGTCGGGCAAGCATACGGTGACGTCCAGGTCTACAAGAACCTGGATTTGTTGATTGAGCGTGGAGACCGTATCGTCCTGGTCGGTCCGAACGGAGCCGGTAAATCCACCCTGCTGAAAATCCTTGCCGGAATTGTGCCCGTGAATGCGGGTAAACGCATCCCTGGGACGACGACTCGCATCGGCTATTTTTCCCAGACGCGTTCGGAAAATCTCAATCCGGACAACACGGTGCTGGAGGAAATCATGAAGTGCAGTGATGAAATCCGCGAGGAGGAAGCCCGTTCGATTCTCGGATCCTTCCTTTTCCGGCGGGCTGACGTACAGAAACGGGTTCAAGTACTTTCCGGTGGGGAAAAATCTCGTCTGAGTCTTGTCAAGTTCCTGGTTGATCCTCCGAATCTCCTGCTGATGGACGAACCGACAACCCACCTTGACCTCTTGTCCGTCGAGGCACTCGTGCAGGCGTTGAAGCATTACGAGGGGACTCTTGTCTTCATTTCGCACGATGTTCACTTCATCCGTTCATTGGCAGAGAAGACTCTCCACGTGAATCAGGGTACGGTTACGACATATGCCGGCGGTTACGATTATTATCTGGAAAAGTCGGGGATTCTGGATGACGAAAAGGGCGGTATCACTGCCTCCTGATTCTTTTTTCTCCGTCCTTCCCTTTTTCTTGTGATCGGAAAAAGATGAGAAGGACGGAGGACATTTCTACTGGCCTACATTGACTGGGAGGTATTTGACAGGCGAGGTTCCGACCGGATTCTTCAGCACGTAGGAGATGCGGTCTTCTCCGGAAAATCCTTGCTTGGGGGTATACACCACATCACCAGTGGGGGATACTCTGACGATTCCACCGTTAACCGTACGTGTGTTCCAGCTGATTTTCGTGGGGCCGGCCATGCTCAGAACGGATTGTCCGGGATTGGGAATCGTTAAAGGCATATTTGACGGAGTCGTGAGGGCGGCATCCATGGGAAGGTAGGATAAATCCCATTTCGGGAAGGCTTTTTTGTCAAGATATTCGGCGGCTCCGGCGGATGGCTTCAACTTAAAATGAGCGAAATATGGACGGACATCCCTCTGGCATTCTTCTGAAAGGCCGATGAGATAGCGATCGATCTTTGCCTGGTCGCGCACATTCTGATCATTCATGTCGCCTTGGACGAAGTCCCATTTGTACATGGGATCTTCATGGTTACGCATCCTTCTGATCGTGTTTTTGAGCGGTTGCCAGCCGAAGTCCACCGTATGTCCCAGCATCATGCTTGTAACAGGGTAGGACCAGTGGTGGGTTCCCTTGGTAGAGATCTTGTACCAACCTTCCTGCTTGATTTCTTCATGGGCCTTGTCCGAGGGGTCGAAGAGCTTGCGCATGTGTGTATCCGGGGAATCCTTCCAGTCGAAGTCTTCCAAGGATTTCATATAGTATCCGGCCCAGTTGCAGGTGGATTCTCCCCAGTAGCCGACGATAATTTCATCGGGGTCTCCATGGTGCCCGTGTTCGTGGAGGAAGAGGCCGTCGTTTCTGGTTTTCATCTCGTCGAGATCCAGCAGGCGTACGATATTCTTCGGTTGCCATTCCAACGGCCAGTAGGCGTAGCCTTCACGAGGGTATAGGCTGGCATGCATGCGGAAGGGATAACCGGGATAATAGGCGTAGAAGTCCTGGTGGCGGCGGCAGTTTTCATTCCACCATTGCATCAGGGATGTCGGATCGTCCAGCTTGCGAAGATCGTCCGATTTGACGAGAAGCAACAGGTTTTCGGAAATAAGTTCGCCCCACGGAGCAGGAGCTTCCCGGAGTTTTTTCCAAGTTTCGTTGTCCGTTTTGCCCAAGATGAATCGCGGGGCTTCCAGAACATTCTCGAAAATCACGGGAGCGTTTTGCAGGGCGACATCCTTGGGGACCTGGATGAAGACGATCCCTCCGTGCGGAGAGATAGCCGTAATTCTGGTTCCTTTCAACGGAAACCGACGTGTTGTATTCGGCGTGCTGGTTAGAGGCGGATCTTGGTGGATGCCTGCATGGACATGGTGGCCGATGATCAATTCCAGCGCGGCATTTGCCAATTCGGGAGGCAGGGTCACTGTGATAGGGGTTCCCGGCAGGGCATAAACCCCGGTAGATACCATTTCACGATCCCACTTGTCTCCTTTTGACGAGAGAAGAACTGTTTTTCTGACAGCTTTGGCATCCTTCGGAATTTCACCCAGCATATGTGCCAGACGGTGAGGGCCATAAGCTTTGAGTTCGTCCTGGGTGAGCGATTCCAGATATTTTTCCTCCAGATACAGGAGGCGCTTGGCTGCCGGATTTTTGATTGGTTTGTCGGTTGTGGGAACGATGCCTTGGGCGAGTGTCGCGAAGGCTTTCAGGTTGGCCTTGCGTTTGTCGGGAGATAGGGAACCCAGGGATTTTTCCTTTTGAAGGAGGATATGTGCGACGATTTTCTGATCCGAGTCGGAGAGATTATCGAGCCACTCGGAAATGTTTGTTTCATTTTTGCTGGCCAATTCCCGTTGGAGCTTGTTTCTGTGCTGGTCAAGGGCGGACGTTTTCGCCAGTGATTTTTTCTGGGAATCGTCAAGGATGGGGGTTAGGCAGTCCGTTCCTATGATTTCCCTTGGTTTGTCGTCACATTGCCAGGCGACGGTCAGATGATCGTTTCCTCCAGCCTGTTTATGCAAGACTTGAAGCTTGTATTTCTTGCCTTGTTCCAGCCTGATCGGTTGTGATTTGGCATCGTTCCTGAATGATTTACGCGGTGTATACACGTTTAGGCCGGCAATTTTTTCCAGATCGCCGCCGGTACTCAGCCACAATTCGGCGGTATCGTCTCCAGACAGCCAGAATGTGTAATTGCCGCTCCGGGGAACAGTGAGGATCGCAGTGTAGCGAGCTCCGTACTCTTCTCCGAGGGAATCAATATCCAACTCTTTGACAATACTCGTTCGCGTTGGCTTCCCATTTTTGTAGGCTTCCGTTTGGGTCATGTCGGCAACGGAACTGCCTCGTTGCCTTTCCCATATCTCTTGGGTAATACCATGGCGCGGTATATTGGCGAGAGGTTCCTGTTCGCCGGAAACGAGGCCGGCTGTCATAGTTGAAAGCAGAAGGATGAAGGATATTTTTACCATACTATAGATACAGGAGATCTTCCCTTTTTCTTTCAAATCCCATTCACAAACAAGGAGCTCCGGGATCTATCTCTCCTATTGCCCCGGGTTGCCATGACGTCTAACGCGTGAAGGATCAAAATTGTTTTGATTTTTACGAGCTGTCACCTTATTTTACTTCATGACTGCTGTGTGCGTCGCCGAATGGTCGGGTGGCCCGAACCGATAGTACATTATAATGGGGGCAGCCCCGTTGTTCCTATGAACCGTCCCTTGCGGATACTTCAGAAGAATGGCGGAAGTCCCCGCCCTACTGAGACACGGGAACGTGGCTCACCACCATAGACGGCACAGCGGTTTCTTTTTTTGGGGGATAAGCGAGAAAAATGGTTCCCCCATCTTGAAGTCGGCCTGAAACCTTGTGTCCGAATCCTGAAATGCGACAAGGCCGCTCCGGAAATGCGGAACGACCTTGTTTTCAGGAGAAAATCTTTACGGTGTTTTCGTAAGATTTATTTGCCTTGCTTCTCGTCCAGCTTCTGCTTGACGAGGGTTTCGATTTCGGCATACAGCTCGGCGTTATTCTTGAGGGCTTCCTTGGCTGCGTCACGGCCTTGGGCGATCTGGTTGCCGTTGTAACTAATCCAGGAGCCTCGCTTCTGAATGATATCGTATTCCATGGCGAGATCGAGCAGGCTGCCAACGGAGGAAATGCCTTCGTTGTACATGATATCGAATTCGCATTCCGTAAAGGGAGGCGCGACCTTGTTCTTGACGACTTTCAATTTGGTACGGTTGCCGCTGACGGAACCGTCCGAAGCTTTGATCTGACCGATACGACGGATGTCGACGCGGACGGAAGCGTAGAATTTGAGGGCGCGGCCTCCGGGAGTCGTTTCCGGGTTACCGAACATGACGCCGATTTTTTCGCGGATCTGGTTGGTGAAGATGCAAACCGTGCGAGCCTTTGAGATAAAGCTGGTCAGCTTGCGCAGGGCGGCGGACATCAGACGGGCTTGCGCGCCGACGGTGGAATCGCCGATTTCGCCTTCCAGTTCTTGCCTGGTGACGAGGGCGGCTACGGAGTCCACGACGATGACATCAATGGCGTTTGAACGGACGAGAGCTTCACAAATTTGGAGAGCTTCTTCTCCGGAGCTGGGCTGGGAGACGAGCAGATCGTCCAGATTGACACCCAGGCGGGAGGCATACTGGGGATCCAGCGCGTGTTCTACGTCAATGAAGGCGGCAAGGCCTCCGGCCTTTTGAGCCTGGGCAATGGCTGTCAGCGTCAATGTGGTCTTCCCGGAAGATTCCGGACCGAATACTTCCACAATACGACCTCGGGCGAAACCGCCCACGCCGAGAGCGCGGTCAATCAGGAGGTTCCCGGTCGGGATGACATCGACATCGCTCTTGTGAGTGTCGCCCAATCTCATGATGGCGGACTCACCAAAGTCTTTCTGGATCTGGGAGATAGCCAGATCAAGGTTGCGTTTGCGGGCTGCCGCCAGTTTTTCGGCATCAGCGGATTGAGGGGCTTCACTCGTCATAGTCAACGCAGTATAAATGGAGCGGATGAATATTCAAGCGCCCATCGGGTGAGCTGACAATTCTTTCCGTCACATGGCTCCGGGTCTCACGGAATTCCAATGTTTTTTGAGCCAGTTACGGATTGGTTCGTCGTATAGTTTCAGGCAGAGGACAGCCAGAATGATACTGCTTGCCAGAACAAGGGCGCCGAAGGGGATGGCCTCGGCTATAGGAATCTTGTTGTCGGCTACCCAGGCCGTGTAGAGGTAAATTAACGGATAGTGTGTAATGTAAAGCGGATACGACAATTCTCCAAGAAACTTGCAGAAACGTTTGGAACATGTCCCGCTGAGAACGCCGCTGGCTCCCAGGTAAACGACGAATGGGAAAACTGCAATAATGCAGAAAGCATCGTAGAGTCCGTTGAGATGGTAGTGTTCCTCTCCGCCGACATGGGGCATGCACATGACTCCGATGATGATGAGGCTGCACCACCAGAACGCGTGCTTGATCCGTGAGGGCTTGCAGATACGGAAGAGTAGAAGACCGCCGAAGAACGGGAAGACAAGCCGGGTCAATCCGACCTGGAGTTGCTCAATCGTCAGGCTCCATCCTCCGATATTGTTGCCCATCGTGTAGCACTGGTGTATCAGGGCACATCCGGCCAGAAAGACGAGAAATGCCAGCCAGATATTGGAAAGGCGCCTGATGAGAGTGGCATAGAGGATATTGGCCAGGTACTCGAAGAAAAGCGTCCAACCGGGACCGTTCAACGGATACATCTCCTGCCATCCCCGGATATCAAGTGAAAGAGGTACCGGCAGTAGAAGGCTTCCGGCCGCCATCACCGCCAGCATGAGCCAGAGAGGCGTTCCGGCGATACTGGGAAAAAGCTCCGAGGCCTGAGGATAGAAAAAAACGGCTCCCAGCACCATTCCCATGATGACCATAGGTTGGAGTCGGGTCAGGCGACGCTTGCAGAACTCCCACAAACTCATTTTTCCCCAGCGGTCATCGTAAGCATAGCCGATCACGAATCCGGAGAGAATGAAGAAAAAATCCACCCCCAGATAGCCGTGGTTGACGATTTGGTCCGTATGAAACTTCAGATCGGTAGCGCTGGCTTCGAAAATGTGGAAAATCACCACCATGATGGCGGCAACCCCGCGCAAGCCGTCCAGAATAACGTAGTGTGGCTTGGTTGGAAGGGCAGGGAGGTCCAGCTGAGTCATAGCATTTTTACGAACCGGGTACCGGCAATCTTTCATGCCGGAGCGGAATGCTTATGCTTGCCTCCGAAATATGGAATAAAAAAACAGCCGGAGGCGAACCTGCCGGCTGTTGGAAGAAGATACTCTCCCGGAAAATTCCGTGGAGGCTACTCTATTGATCGTCGTCCCTAGAGAAGGATCAGGAAGCGATGCCGAAGTGATCCTGAATGGAAGCGAAGATCTTATCCCTGCGGGAACGTGCCTTTTCCACGTCCCGGGTCTTCAGGGAGAATCTCAGGCGTTCCGCCGTGGCATCCGGCTTGTGGACGGTGACATGGCACCACCACACGCCGCGGTTGTTCCAGAGGTGATGATTGGGGTTGTCGTCGTTGATTCGCAGTGCGATTTTGGTTTGAGTTTTCATAATAATTGCGTTCTATGAAATGGTTCGTTCGGACTTGGAGCAAAGCATTTTTTCCTGCCCGAGAGGAGATTTTGATCGTATCCGGTAGCTGCCTTGCATATAATGAAACAACTTTTTCTCCGGAAATGTTCAAAAAAATTTCTGAATCCCTTATTTTTCCGGCCTTCCCTCATCTCCGGGAGCTTCGGCAACTAATCGAGGACTTTTTCCAGCTTTCCGTCTCTTGCCAGAGCAGAAGATAACGGAGACCCTTTAAGAAGGATTTCCCGTGCTGTTTTACCAGCCTTGTTCCTGATGGAGGGATCTGTTCCGTGATCCAGCAGAAAACGAGCCATTTCGAGAGCTGATTGTCGGAAGACAATATGATCGGAAAAACATCAGGCGAGTATTCATTTTCGTAATAGGAAACGATGCCCCCAATTTCCTGGCGCTCCTCAGGTGTCCATTTGGGGTGATAGGTGATGTTGGACGACTGCGAGAAAATGATCCAGGCGGCAGTGAATAAAACGATGGCCGCAAGAATAAGTCCAGCAGACTCTGGCTGTGCGTTTCATGAGGTTTTTTTGCCTGTTGGGGGCGGTTTGGATGTGCCCAATGTGTGCTGTAACAATTCTTGAACGTGTGGAGATGAAGCAGCTTTGAGAAGCAATGTCCGGGGTGTTTCGAGGTGTTTTGCCTGTTGGTCGGGATCGGCACCAAGCTGGATGAGGTAGAGGAGGAATTCATTCAGCTCCTTGATGTTGGATTCGGAGGGTTGAAATTGAAGTGCTAGCAAGTCAAGTGTCAACTGGGCAAGTTCTTTTCTGGTATGGCACGGTGGGGTGGATGGGGCCGTTGGTATGGATTGTTGCAACTGGAGCCATTCCCGGTTGCTTTCCGGGCCTGCTTCCAGAAAGACTTTGGCCATTTCAAAACAATCGGGACGATACAATGAGATATTCCAGATGTATGATTTCCCGTCAGGCATGGTGACAGGTGCTCCAGATTGGACGAGCTTGCGGACAACTTTCGAGTATCTCATAAAAAAAGGGAACTGGATTTGTGACCGTGAATCCTCCAATGTGGCTGCTGTGGTGAAAAGTCTGAAGTTGGGCGCCAAATCCAATAGGTTGAGAATGAGTTGCTCCCGATCCTGGAATGTCCCTGTTGAAAGACAGGCGATATCAATAAGAGTCAATTCTTTCTGGTCGCTTACGGTCGTTATGTAAGGGTCTGCTCCATGCTGTAAGAGTACCCTTACGAGTTCCATGCGTGATTCCAGAGGAATCGGTTCTTTTTTGAGATATGGCGAAATGCACACGAACATCAGGGGCGTATAGCCTTGCGTGGATGATTCGGAGCGGGAGCTGAGATTGGGGTCTGCGCCTTCTTCGAGCAATCGTTTGGCAAGCCTGTTTTTGCCGGTCGCGCAAGCCTGTGTCAGCAGGGACCAATAGTCTGAATCGTAGATGAGGGGATTTCCTGTTTTAGCTGTTTGGCGAATCGCATTCAGCTTTTTCTGGAGCATATGATTGGCTTTATAGCGGATGATATATTTCTGAATGGATTCCTGTGCCTTGATTGGCAGGTGGCGAACGAGATTCGCGATGAAGCCGTATTCTGGTGAATTGACTTGCATGTACCCAATGCCCATCGAAGGCATGACGTACAGTGTTTCTGCGTCTAGCACATCGTTCCAATAATTGGCGATCTCGGCGATTTCCTGCCGTTCTTCAGGAGTCCATTTGGAGTGGTAGGTGATTCCGCGTGGCCAGAGGAGTGTGAGGATTGCCCCGCAAATCAACAGGAGACTGGTCAATAAGATGACGTGGCGAGTTGATGGACGGAAGGAGATCATGAAAAGAGAAAAAAATCCTATGAATCCAAAGCTAGCGAATGTTTGTAGCATTTCCAAGAAGAATCACCGGAGGAAGTTCCGGGGGTGGTAGGTCAGTTGTTTCCTTTGGGTGACTGTTAATTTTGATGCATCTACATGCGGCGGGACCGTTTTTCTCCCGGACTTGGCAAAGCGGATATTCAGGAAAAAAGAAAAACTGCCCTACCGGAACCGGTAGAACAGTTTTTGAAAAGGGTTTGTTAATGTGTGCGGCTACTGTGATTGAGCCTGGTATCCGTTGGCGTTTGCCTGATGCCTTTTTAGGCAGCGATACCGAAGTGGCGCTGAATCGAAGCAAAGATTTTATCTCTGCGTTCGCGCGCTTTATCAATATCTCGGGTTTTCAGGGAAAATCTCAGACGTTCCGCTGTGGAGTCCGGTTTGTGGACTGTTACATGGCACCACCAGACACCACGGTTATTCCACAAGTGGTGATTGGGGTTATCGTCATTGATTCGAAGGGCAATCTTGGTTTGAGCTTTCATCTTTTTGATTTATGGCACGGAACCTATGTTTAATACGTTAGGAGGATACGATTCCTTTCAATCTTTCCTCAAGGTGCCTCTCTCAACAGACCGTCCCGTATTGAAGTTATTTTCGGAACGACAAGCACCTGCGTAGGTTGGGACCCCCGCAGGCACTCAGTGTTCAAAAAACGTTCGAAGACAGAATGTTTTTACAGGAGGCCTGCTTTTTTCAGGGTGTTGTACGCACCGTTCTTGTTGATTGTACGCAGGGCTTTCACAGAGATTTTCATACGAATGAACTGGCCCAGTTCGGGAACCCAGATGCGTTTTTCTTGAAGATTAGGATAAACGGTACGATTGACAGTCTTGGTCACGTGGCGACCGATACCGCCCTTTTTCTTGGCGAGACCGGAGCGGTGAATGCGACGGCCGGTGTGCGGGACAGAGCCTCGGATGATGCAGATACGGGACATGGCAATCAGGTGTTAATGGTTACGGGAGAAGAAGGATAGCCTATATCCAGACGAGGTCAAGAATAACTGATAAAAATTTTACGATTTTTTTATAAAAGACGGTTCGTTCTGTTTTTTCATCGGCGAATCCTTCTCGTTGATTTTATTGCCAGAACACAGGTGATGCTTGACCCGGCGGGTTGACTCGCTGTCAAATAGGACGATGCAAGAGAACAAGTACGCGATTTTTTCCGAGTGTGGTCAGCCGCAGGACAAGCTTCAAGTGATGACCGGGCCTGTGACGGAGCCGCAAAAGGGTGAGGTGATGGTGCGCATGCTTGCGGCGCCGATCAATCCCGCCGATGTCAATTTTGTGCAAGGGGTGTATGGGTTGAAGCCCGTGTTTCCCGATTCCAGAGCAGGACTGGAAGGTTATGGAGTTGTCGAGGAATCGGCGGCTCCCGGCCTTGTTTCCGGTGACCGTGTCATTATGTTGCGCGGGATAGGGTCGTGGAGTCGGTTCCTGACGGCCCCGGCGGACTCTTTTCTTAAGGTTGCGGATGAAGTGGATCCCTTCCAGGCAGCCATGCTCAAGGTGAATCCGTTAACGGCCCTGCGTATGCTGGAAGGCTTTGTCGATCTCAAACCCGGCGACTGGGTTGTCCAGAATGCTTCCAACTCCGGTGTCGGACGATGCCTGATTCAGATTGCGAAGCAGATGGGTGTTAAAACGATCAATTTTGTCCGCCGCCCGGATGATCTCCGAGACGAACTGACGACCCTAGGCGCCGACCTTGTCGTCGGCGAAGACGAGCAGGATGTCGTGAAGAAAACGCTGGAATTGACGGGCGGCGTGCGCCCCCTGCTGGCATCCAATGCCGTGGGTGGAGAAAGCGCCCTGCGCCTGATGGACATGCTGGCTCCTGGCGGCACGATGGCTACCTTTGGCGCGATGAGCAAGAAGAGTATCAAGGTGCCGAACGGCTTCCTGATTTTCAAGGGCATCTGCCTCAAGGGGCTTTGGGTGACCCAGTGGCTGAAGGCTTCTCCCCGTGAGGAGATCGAAGCTGCCTATGCCCGCCTGGCAGGTTGGATGGCTTCCGGAGAATTGAGTCAGGCCGTGGATACGGTGTACGCTCTTGATGATATTCGCGAAGCAGCCGCTAAGGCTCAGGAGGAGTTCCGCAACGGAAAGATCATCCTCGATCTGGGCAAGTAAGCCCTTTCTCCCTTGTTTGATATCAACAAAAATCCCCGTGCGGCCTGTTTGAGCTGCACGGGGATTCTATGTTTGAGGGGGTGTCTTGTGTGTGGGTGGGATCAGTTGTCGGCATGGTCGGCGCCGATATCAACGCCGCTCCACGCCTGCCGGTTGGTCCAGTCCTTGCAGGGTTCCTTCCAGAAAGGGGCATCGGGGGCAAGGCCGAGGGGCAGGAAGACGGCGGCGCACAGGTACTGGCTGCCGGTGTTGATGTAGTACTCCGACATGTTGATCTGGCTGCCGCAGAAGCCGATGGTGAGCCAGCCGTCCTTGTCAAAGGTGTTGGGGGCTTCCATTTGGCGTTTCATGACGGAGGTCAGGGCGCAACGCACCTGCTGAGGGGTGACTTTCGAGGGCAGTTTGTTCAGCAGAGCCGCCTGGGCAAGAGCCTGGAATGCCCCGAAACGGTAGGTGATGGAGCGGCCGACGACGGGGTAGGTGCCTTCCGGCGAGATCTGGCGTTCCTGGATGGCGGCATAGCGGGAGAGGCGCTTGTACTGGGTGTTGAGGAAGTCGGCGCCCTCCATCTTGTGCTTGTCCATGACGCGGAGGATGTCTGTGAGCATGGGGTGGATGACGAAGCTGTTGTAGTAGTCGTTGTGGACTTTGACTCCGTCGCCATAGATGCTGTCTCCGTAGTACCACTTGTCGCGGAATTTGACGACGCCGTCCATGAGGCGCTTGGAGTCGCATTCTCCGGTGAGTTCCTGAAGCCCGGCTTCGACCATGGAGGCGAAGAGGAGCCAGTTGCTTTGCCCCGGTGTGATCTTGCGCGTCTTTTTCATGGCCTCGATGAGGTTGTTGCGTGTTTTCTCGTCGAGATTGCCGAGGAGTTGCTTCGGGGCCCGGAGGATGCCCTGGATGAGGAAGGCGGTGTCCACCAGAGGCTGGGATGGCTTGTCGAAAACCATGTAGTCCGGCGATTCAGGATCGACGGCGTTGGCGATGGCTTTGAGCGTCAGGTCGATGTACTTCTTGCGAAGCTTGCCTTCGGGGGTGTTGTCGGGGCCGAGCTCCAGCCATGGGGCGATGCCGCAGACGAGGCGTCCGAAGGATTCCAGATGAGCGAAGGGGGATCTCGTCTTGTTGCGGGCGACAACGGGCATGTTCTTGCGAAGCGTGTTGTTGGCAAGGTTCTTCAGGACGGGGTCCGAGATTTTTGTCAGGCTCTGCACCCAGTAGGCGCGTTCCTGCGTGCCGTTGGTGTGTGGGTCAGCGGCGTGGAGTACCCCCATGCCCAGGAGGGCAGAGGCGGTGAGGATGAGGCGAGGAAGGATTTTCATGGGCAGGGTTGGTGTGTGTGAGTTCAGGATGGGGTGTTGTCGGGGATGGATTGGAGGAATTCCTTGAAGACGGGGTCGAGTTGCAGGGTGTCGTTCTGCGTCTTCTGCAGCTTTTTGAGCTTGGCGAAGAGTTCCTTCATGACGGGGATGGAGGCGGGGTCTTCTGCGAGATCCTTCATTTCCGAGGGGTCGTCTTTGCGGTTGAAGAGGCGCACGCGCTTGATCTTCGGGTAGATGAGCATCTTCCATTCCGCCGTTCGTATCATGCGCTGGGTGCCCATGTAGGAGCCGTAGATATCCTGCTCTCCGGCACGTTTTCCTTGCAGACTGGGGGCGAGGCTCGGGAAGGCGATGTGTTCCTGTTTGGGGATGCCTGCGAGTTCCAGTGTTGTGGGCATGATGCTCTGGATGTAGATGGGTTCCCGAACGGTGGATTTGCGCTCGATGCCGGGGCCTGCGATGAAGAAGGGCACCCTGATGGCGGGTTCGTACATGTTCTGCTTGCCGATCATGCCATGGTCTCCCATGGCGACGCCCTGGTCGGCAGTGAAGATGACGTAGGTGGGCGTAGTGACCTCTTGGGAGAGGGTATTCAGGATGCGCCCGATCTGGTCATCCATGTGGGTGATCATCGAGTAGTATTCCCGGCGGTTGGTCTTGATGGAAAGCGGTGTCCGGGGGAAGGGCGCAAGCCACTCGTCGCGCAACTTGGGACCGGCTCCGATGTCGCGGCAGTAGGGGTACTCCGGCATGAAGGAATCGGGCAGTTTGATCTTGTCCACCGGGTACTTGTTCAGGTATTTGGCGTAGGATTGGTGGGGGTCGTGCGGGGCGTTGAAGGCCACGTACATGAAGAAGGGTTTGGCGGATTTGCCTGCCTGCTTCAGGAAGCCGCATGCCTCATCGGCGACAACTTCGCTCCAATGTCTGCCGCCTTTCCAATAGCCGCCCTGGCTTTGGTCATCGGGACGCCAGGCGTCGGGTTTGCCGGGGATGAACTTGCGGTCGTAGCAGAGCTGGGTTTGTTCCGGCATGCCGCCGCGTTCGGTGCCGACGTGGTCGAAGACTTGCTTGGAACCAACGCTTTTGACGTGCCATTTGCCAGTGAAGTAAGTCTCGTAACCGCCCTGGTGCATCAGTTCCGGCCAAAGGGGCGTTTTGTCTTTGGCTCGGTCATATTTGGCAGCCTTCCAGACGGTTTTGCCCGTGTTGAGCATGGTGCGGCTGGCCTGGCAGATAGCGGGTGTCCAGGAGCCGGGGTTAAAGGCCTGTTCGAAGCAACAACCCTGATCGCGCAATTTATCCAGATGAGGGGTCTGGACGCTTCCGTCGCCCGTAGTGCCCAGGGCATCAAAGGCGAGGTCATCGGCGAAAATGAACAGGATGTTTGGTGGCGTCCCGCCCGCGTCGGGAGGGTCGGCGGCAATGGCAGACAAGGCAAGGCCTGCCCCCGCGATGCAGGAGAAAAGAGAAAAGCGAAAGTTCATTGTTTCTATTACTCGATGATCTACAGTGTTCTTTCACTCATTTCCATAAAAAAATCCTGGTGGCGAAGCGTGATACACACCGGCTGTTCGTCAGAGCTGCCTGACGGTAATCTCCGTCTCGCAGGTGGTGCCGGAGGGCTGGTGAGTGACGCGGATGGTGTGCTTGCCGGGGGTGAGTTCCGCGACCGGGCGACCATCCCGATTAATGATGCGGAGGGTGTCGGATGCCCAGACGGTGCCTTCCACCGGGAGGTTGCTCTTCAGGTGCAAGGTTCGCCCACCGTTCGGCAGGTCGGGGTCAAGCACAAGGGTGCTGCCGCGTGGAGGGACTGTGATTTTGGGGTTTTCCTGAGTGGGCAGCATGGTGGGGTCGAGCACAAGACCGTCCTTGTTGGCAGCTTGGAAGTGCAGGAACCAGTCGGTGTATTCACTGCCGAGCAAAGCATTGCCCTGGGCGTCGTAGTTGGCGGAACTTGCCTCCCGGGGTAGGCGGTCGGGGAAGGCCCATTCGTCCCTTGCCCAGGTGCTGGAGATCTCGGGCGTTTCCGGCCACAGCAAGCCGTTGCGTTTGTCGATGCGGACGCGAACGAGCCCCTGTTTCGTGTCGGGGAATCCGGGGTCTGCACCATGGGCACAATCGACCATGACCCGGTGGAAGATAGGCCCGGCACCACTGACGCCGCTGACGTCTTTCATCCGCCGAAAATCGAAGTTGCCAACCCAGACGCCTACAGTGACCTGCCCGGTGAATCCGAGGCACCAGTTGTCGCGGAAGTCGGACGAGGTGCCAGTCTTGACGGCGGTGCGGAATGGCAGGGTAAGTGGCCCCCCAATACCGAAGGCCTCCACTCGTGCCTGGGTGTCGGAGAGAATGTCTGCCAGTGCCATGCAGGTAGCCGGGGTGAAGACCCTCTCGCCACTGGCTGGGGCGGGGACCTTGTCGCGATCCCAGTACAGGGTGGTGGCAGTGCCTCCCCGGGCGATGGTGGCGTAGGCCTGCACCAGCTCCAGCAGGGAGACGTCGGCATTGCCGATGGAGAGCCCCAGGCCGTATTCCTTCACCGGCTTCCTGATCGATGAGACCCCGGTCCTACGGAGAAGCTGGACGAGTTCTGCGGGGCCTCCCGCCATGTTGAGCATGCGCATGGCAGGGATGTTCAGGGAGCAGGCCAGAGCATGCCGGACGGAGACCGGCCCGGCATATTGGTCATTGTAGTTTCTGGGGGCGCTTGTCCCTTTGGCATCGCGAAATTCTGTCGGGACGTCAGGGATGATCCAGCCGGGCCATGCCACGCCAGAGTCGAAGGCCATGCCGTACACAAAGGGCTTGAGCGTGGAACCGGGGGAACGCGGAGTGAGTACACCATCCATAAGCCCACCCCGCGGGTTCAGGCGGTCGGTGGAGCCGATCCATGCGAGGATTTCCCCGGTGCTTTGGTTCGCGACGAGGACGGCTGCCTGCCCGGCTTCCCTCTTGCGGAGGCGAGCCATTTCTTCCATGGCGATGGCCTGTGCGCGGCGTTGAATTCTGGCGTCGAGAGTGGTTCTGATCGTGCCTGTCCTGCCGGAACGGAGCAGCCATGAGACGAAGTGCGGGGCAATCGCGGACGGTAGTTCCGGGCTTCCCTCAGGTGTGCGGACGAGCCCCAATTCTTCATTTTTGGCGCGAGTCGCCCGTTCCTCCGCGATCATTCCTTCGGTCTGCATCCGGGAGAGGACGTAGTTGCGGCGAGCCCTTGCCGCGGCGGGATGGAGGATGGGATTGTAGCGCCCCGGCGCCTGCGGCAGTCCCGCCAGGAGGGCGCACTGGGCGAGCGACAGTTGGGAGACGCTTTTGCCGAAGTACTTGATGGAGGCAGCCTCCACGCCAAAGGCCATGCTGCCGAAGTCCGTACGGTTCAGGTACTCGCTGATGATCCATTCCTTGTCATGGCTCATTTCCAACCGTCTGGCCGTGAGGATCTCCCTTAACTTGACGGGGATGGTACGGCTCGATTTGGGACGCGAAATTTTGACGAGTTGCTGGCTGATAGTCGATGCGCCGGAAGGGATGCCGCCCCCGACGCCCAGTTGGGAACCAAGGGCGCGGCAGGTTGCGATGAAGTCAACGGCTCCGTGCTCGAAGAAGCGCTTGTCCTCGGCGGCAAGAATGGCCTGGATGAGCTCACACGGTATCGCCTCGATACTCACCGGGAGGGAGAGTTTGTGCTCTCTGTCCGGGATGCGTGCGATCAATTCATCGTTCCGGTCGAGGACGATCAGCCCCTTCATCTGCGGCCCCTGAAGTGCCTCCGGGATGGGGAAGCACCACGGCAGTCCCCACCAGAACACGGCACTGCCAAGCACCAGCCCTCCCACTGCCATGAGGAGCTTGCGCGTGACCGGGTGTCGAAGCCGGAGAGGAGCTTTACTTGCTGTTTTCTCCGTTGATGACGGTGAATCGTTCACTGAGCGACAATCCATATACCTGGGGTTCGTACATCAGCTCCGCCTTGGCCGGAGGTACTGTCGCCTGGCCGACGCGAACGACGCGTGCCAGGTACGAGGCGCAGAAGGGTTCTCCTTCCGACATGTCGTCCACAAAGAAGCGAACCTTGTCCATGAAGAATTGCTGGTTGGAGGTTTTCTTGGGGTAGGAGAAACCGTCCGGCATGGTTCCGGGGTTCTGTTGAAGCCCGGGGTCGATGGCTTCGAAGGACGAAGGCATGTTGTCCTCAATGGCGACGTAGTGATAGCCCTTGCCAGTCGGGATGACTTCCAGCGAGATACGCACCGTATCACCCACGACGAAGTGCGAGGCGGGTGTCCACTGGCCGTTCTTGCCCATGACCTCGTATTTGCGGAGGACCGTCATGCCCTTGTCCGTAATGCCAGGGAAGTCAATGCGGGCGGGTTTACCCTGCGCCAGACTGTGACCGAAGACCTTGCCTTCGCCCATGACGGCGAGGATGCCCGGCGTGGTGAACGGCAGGGGGATGGACTGGTTGACGGCTTGTCCGTTGGCGGGTACGGTGAAGGGGGGATCAGATGTTTGACCATTCCAGATGACGGAGGTATCCTGCTGGGAGGAACTGACCTCTTTCAGGAAGTGTGCCAGGGCGATGAGATCCCAGGCATTCTTCCAGGTGGTATTGAAGCGGGTGCCGGAGGCATAGGGCAGGAAGATCCTGTCGAGGCACTTCAGAGTGGCTGGTTCCTGCGGCTTCAGAGCCGTTCTGGCGAGCAGTTCCAAAGCAGGAGAAATGTTGCCACAAACAGTGTTTTCTTCCTCCGTGGGGAGGCGGTCCAGCATGGCGGCAGCAGCGTTGCGGTGGTCCCCTACGGGGCTTTCCGAAAGGGTGAGAATTTCCAGCAACATGTCCGAGCGCGAGCCCGTTTGGCCCACTGTGTCGAGCAGCTTGTTGAAGTCGGCTTCAGTCAGGAGTTTCCCCTTCGCTTGCACCCACTGTGCCAGCGGTCTGGCATCGACGTGGGGTAGATTGTCGAGGCTTTTGTAGAGCTTTTTCAGAGCTTGGTCCGGCACTTCAATTCCCTCCTCTTTGGCCGACATCAAAACGAGGGCGGCGTAGGGGGAGAATACGCAGTTGTTTTCCCCGGATCTCCAGTAGGGGAGGGCCCCGTTCGATCCCTGTTTCGCCAGGAGGTCGGCAATAACCTTGTTGAGGGTATTCTTACGTTTGTCCGTGGTATAGGCCGGGAAGCCCGGACAGTACTTCGAGAAGATATCGGCGTAGATCCACGGCACCATGGCGGAGGAAACCTGTTCCAGGCACCCGTAGGGGTAGTTCAGAAGGAAGCGCATGCTGTCCGCCATGAACACCATCGGGGAGGTTGACAATTCCACATTCAGTGAGCCTTTGGCCTGTTGCAATTCGCGCGAGAGTGTCTTGGCAGGATCCCACGATGTTGACTGGTCGAGGGAGAAGGCGTGGCGTTCCCGAAGCAGGGGGGCGGGGAAGGTGACCGGGAAGCGCGATTCCACGCGGTCGGAGAGCCCCACCGCATCGGCTTCGGACAGGGGCTTGCCCTCCTCATCAACCGGGCGGACAATCCAGGTCAGGGCGGCTTCTCCGGTTCCCGTGAAGGTGACGGGGAGCGAGGCGATGGCGGTGCCTTTGTCCGGGATGGTGAGCGTGCAGGAGGCGGTGTTGACGCGGGCGATAGACGGGTCTGCCGATTCCAGCGTCACCTGCCATTTGCCTTGGCGGGGGGTAGTCTTGGAGAGCTCGACAGTAAGCTCCAGTTCGTCGCCTTGCGACGCGAACATTGGCGTTCTGGGGTCTGCCATCACAGGCTTGTTGACGACGTAGGCGGAGGCCCCCGTGCCGAAACGCGCGCCCTGGACGGCAACGGCTACGACGCGGTAGCGCGTCAGGGTGTCCGGGTTGGTGTAGCTGACCTCGAAGCCCCCCTTGTCATCGGTGACCAGATCAGCCTTCCAGAAGGCGCTGGGGTTGAAGTTGCGGCGCAGGCGACCAGTAAGGTCGGAGTTCATGCTGAGCGAATCTCCGCCGCCGACGAAGATCCCTTTATTGTCGAAGCTTCTCGACGTCAGGTTTTCATCCAGAAGCCGCCCCAGAGGGGAGAATGTTTTGACGTCCAGAATGCGCGTCTGGTAGAAGTGATCCAGGGGCATGGGGTTCTTGTAACCCAGGATGGAAAGGATGCCTTCATCCTCGACGAAGAGGGTGACTTCGGCACCTTTGACGGGCTGGTTGGCTGCGTCGGTTACCGTCCCTGAAAGCTTCTGCTGAGAGCCGGGCAAGACGCTGGTTTCAGGCGTGTTGCAAGCGACCTTGAGGCGGTATGCTTCGGGGTCAACATTGAGGCGGCAGTAGCCGAGTTTCAACTGAGGCATGCCTGCGATGCGTTCGCTGTCGATGGCTCCCTTGACCAGGAAGATGGAGGCATAGACATTGGGGGCATCGCCTTCTTCGATAGGTACTTCGACGACGCTGTCCGACAGGGTGACGCGCTTGCAGAAGGCCCTCATCACGCGCTCGCGTTCCACCATGACGACTACGTCGCCTTCAATCGGGGTTTGGAGAAGGATTTTGGCCGTGTCGCCTGCCCTGTAGAGCGTCTTGTCCGGGACGAGCGTCATCCCCAGACCGTTGTAGCACCGCCAGGGGGAACATCCCTCGCCGTACACCCAGTATTCGGACGCGGTGAGGAAGGAGTGGCCTTCTTCATCCTGCCCGGTGATGGTAACGGTGTAGATACCCGGCTGGTTGGTGGGTATGGTGACGCGCTTCGGCAGGACTGCTTCGGGGCGTTCCGGGTGAGCCGGGATGAGGGCTTCGTCCGAGAAGACGCTGATTTGTTCTTCTTCGTTTTTGACTGTCGTCTCTTCGCCGGAGAGGAAGCAGGTGGGGACGAATATCTGTCGAGTCACATCAATTTTGACGGGAATATCGCGGGAGTATGACTTGCCGTCGAGTCCGACGGCGATCAAGTCCAGCTGGAGGGGACAATTCATGCTGCTCACGCGGGAATCGCGCTTGAGTCCGATGTAAACCTTGGCGGGGTCGATGCGGGTGGTGGCGGATCGTAAGACGTTGGTTTTGTTGTCATTGGTGATGATGCAGGAGGCTTCGAGCAACTGGGCTCGGTTTTGCTTGTCGCGAGTCAAAGTGAGTTCGGCACGCGCCTTGCCTTCCATATCTGTGGCTCCGGTTTGAGTGTTGGAGAGGGACATTTTGTGCCAGTCGTCACCCGCGCCGTAGTAGTGGGCCCAGTAATCGGAGTCGCCATTGCGATAATCTCCGAATTCGTAATCGGACAGGTTTTTCGGATAGAAATTGACGGGGCAGGATCGCAGGAACCAGTTTACTTTGGCTCCAGAGGCCGGGATGCCCGTCAGATTGATGGCAGTGGCGGATACGGGAACGGTGGTGGCCCCCGGTTGAAGCGGGGCTATGTCCATGGTAACCTCGAGGCTCTGGCGTTTGAAGTCGTGAACCGGGATGTCGATGGTGAACTCACGGTTGGTCTGTTCCCATTGGCGCTGTACGAAGTCAAGATCGCTGAGGGCATCATCATCGCGGAACGAGATCGCCTTTTTGTCCTCCTTGTTCTTCGGGAAGTACAGGGTTGCCGTGTAGGTGCCCGTGACATCGTCGGGGAAGGTGACGGTGATGTCGAATGTACCTTCCGGCGAGATGCGAACGGGCTGTTGTGCAAAGGTTTGTCCATTGACTGGCGACTGAATCGAGAAGACGGCCTGGGCATACGCATCGGTATCGTTGAGAATATCGTTGACGAGCAGGGAACGGACAATCCCCTTGATGTGAGCCTGTTCTCCGGGTTTGTACAGGTTTCTATTCGTGAACATGAATACGGTGCGGAGGGGCAACTTCGTCAGATCATCCTCCGATACAGCCATCCAGTATGGGGCATGGGCGATCTTGTCGTCTCCATGGGAGATTTCGGAGTCCCAGCTGTATATTTCTGCTTGATCCAGGGACAGAGTCAGCGAATCGTCACCGGAGAACAGACGGAGCATCTTGGCATTAGCGGGCACCTCCATCGTGCATAAACCATCCTTGATGCTTCCGCGAGCCAATACCTGGCCGTTGTCTTTTGTGATTTGGCAATCACCGTTGGGGAGAGCCTTGCCGGTCGAGAGTCTGTAGGCATACATGGAGATGGTGTCTCCTGCCCGCTTCCACAATATACCCAGATCGGTTACCTGGACGAGTGCCTGAGCCGTGCAGGACACGGTGGTACGGTCGGAGAACCGATAGTAAGGCCACCCGTTCCCACCAAATTTTTTGTAGGCTTTCAGGGTGTTTTCCGGGACATTACCAGTAATGTTGACGAAGTACATTCCCGGGGCAATCCTCCGGGAGAAGAGTTTGTCGAGGGAAAGTGCCATCTCGCCTGTGGTGGCCTCGATGGAAACTTCCGGGGATTCGAATTCATAGGGTAGGAGATCGTAGGGAAGCAGGCGCATTTCCCTTTGTTTGACGGATTCGTCCTCGCGGTCGTCTCCAGCGTCCTTGCAGTAACGGTCATAATGGGCCAGAGCCTGGGGGGCAAACGAGAGAGGCAGCTTTTTGGCCTTCACGTTGATATTTTCAATCCTGGTGTAGTCGATCTGGAAGCTGTGTGTTCCATCTGCCAGCATGATGGAGTTGCCGGCATCCAGCCCGACGGACGGATCGTCCGGCCTGACTTCAGCCTCCGCGCCACACTTCTCATGGGAAAGGTACTGTCCGTCGATGGCGACCAGGTCATGGGCTTTGACCTCGCATCTAAAGGGGGTATAGGCATCAATGGCAATCGGAATGCTTGAGGTGAAGCTACCTCCGCTACGGCCATATTCATCCGGTTGAATGACTTTGTTGGAGTCCAGATAAAAGGTGATTTCCTCATTGCCCAGCTGGACTGTTTTGGCAAGACCGTTCGAGGTGTTGACGGCTTCCTTGCCGTCCGCCCTGATGGTGATTTTGTCCCGGAAAATGTCTAACATATCTTTCGTGGCAATGGGGACGGATGTATGTAAGATGAATCTCTTGCCATTGTTTGTCACTTTGCCGGAATTAATCGCAAATGCATTGATGTCGAATATCTGCACTGTTGTTCCGCTTCTGGGCTTGTCGAAGGGAGCGGGTGGTGCCTGTTCGCGGATGGTGACACTGTAGCGATGACCGATGGTCAGGGGAGATTCCGGAATGAAGCCCAGGATGACCGGGATGGTATCTTCCGGGGCATATCCCTTGTTCTTTTGGAGCCAGTTTTTCAGTTCCCAGGAGTAATATGAGTTGTTTTTCTTCTCCAACTCGATGGCTTCAGCGACAGTGAAGCGAATGGCTTTGGCCGGGATAGTCTCTTTGTTGGAGTTATCCTTGAAGACGGGCTTCTCGAATTGATCGTTCGAGATAGGCTTGTCGGCTCCGACATACACAATGGGAAGCCTGCCCCGGTGACTGAATGTCTCGACCGAAAAATCGTTGAATAGCTTGCCATGGGATTGGCACAGCACCTCAGGCAGAGCATTGCCGGAGATGTAACGCGCGGACGGATCTGCCTTCCATGTGTAGATGGAGCGGAAGGGAGGCTCTTCACCAACGGTGATGGCGGCGATGTTCGGGGTTTCCCATGTGGCCTCGAATTGCAGGGCTGGCTCGGTTTTCAGAAAACCGCTTGATACAGGCGTCCCCACCAGCTCTCGTTCTACGACGGCTTCGTCAAAGACAATCAGCATTTTTTTATCCTTCATCATCATCTCACCATTTTGATGGTAAATGACTTTTGGGATAGCATCCGCTACAATGGCAGATGTGAAAAAAAGGCTTAACAAAACCCCATAAAAGCGAACATTCATTTGTCCGTTTTTATGGGTAAAAAATACTTGATTTACAAGAACTTTATCCGGCTTTACGTCGTTTTTCACGAAGGATCATTTTTCTTCTTTCCCGGGAGTGATGAACAGGCGTTCGCTGAGGGACAATCCGTACACCTGGGGTTCGTACATGAGTTCGGTTTTGGCGGGTGGAGCGGTTGCTTCCCCGGTGCGAACGACGCGGGCGAGGTAGGTGGTCTGGAAGGAATCCTCCTTTCCCATGTTGTCTTCAATGGCGACATTGCGGCAACCCGCCTGCTTCGTGGTGACGATCAGAGAGATGCGTACGATGTCTCCAAGGTGTAACTCGGAGGCCGCCTTCCATGTATTATCGTCTTGCAGCACTTCATAGGTACGTGTAACGCGCATGCCTTTGCCTGTGACGCCGGGGAAGTCGATTTGCTCGGGCTTGCCTTCGGCTTGGATATGGACGTAGGCTCTCCCGTGACCGGAGACGGCGAGGCTGCCTGCTTCCTTGCAGGGGAAAGGGAGTGTCTGGCTGACGGATTTGCCATCGGTGGGGACGCTGGCAGCAGTATTGGGCGACAGTTTTTTCCAGCCGAGGATGACTCCTGTGTCGGTGCAGGGGCGGTTTTGAGGAATCCTGCACGGGCTTTCCTTTGAAGTCGTTGCCCTGATCATCCTTCCCGGTGATGGAAAGAACGGCGTTTTCCTGTGTGGGCATACCGATGGTATTACCTCTTAAATTGCGGACGAGTCCTTTGATATGGGCTGTTTCTCCGGGCTGGTACATGCTTCGGTCGGTGAACATATATACTTGGCGGAGATCATACTGGTCGATGTCGATTCCAGGGAGATCCAATTCACCGGGGAGTGTTTTGACGTTTTCAGCATAAAAGCTTAACAAGTCAATATTATGACGATTACGGAACGGGCCCGAGGAAGAATCTTCCATCAAACTGGAATGGTCGAACGGTTGAGTGAGGGCATCATTCTCCGAGTTGATGCGGATGATGTCGGTCCCTTCCGGGATACTGAGTTTAGCCATGCCCTTGTCGATCTTTCCCTGGGTGAGTACTTGCCCATCGTCATCCATCAATTGTGCTATGCCATCTTGTACGGCTTTCCCCTTGCATTCCTTCGCAAAAGGAGCTCTCCGTGGAAAAAGAAGGAAACATTACTTTTTTGTCTGTAAATCGGGCGGAATCCAAGTCTCTCCTTGACTATGGAAAAGAGGTAGGGTATGAGCTAAGTTTCCCAAGAATTTGATAATCGTGAATACAGATTCCTCCATACTATTCGGTCACATTGACGACTTCCTCTGGATTCGATGCTCGGGCCGCGGCTCCTTTGCCAACAGTCCGCTGGTCAAGGACATTGCTGAACCTTTTATTAACGACGGCGGCAGATTTGTGATCATTGACCTGGAAGTCTGCGTTGGCGTTGATTCTACATTTATGGGGACATTAGCCGGCATTGCACGGCGCTTGATTCCATTGGGCGGCAGTGTGCAGATCGCCTCCCCTACGGATCGTGCCCGTGCGGCTCTGGAAGGCCTTGGCCTGGATGCCCTGCTGGATATAGAGCCTCCCTCCGCTCCCTGGCGCGGCCATTTGGATCAGATCCGCAATCATCTTCAACCAGCCGTTTTGGGAGACGCTCCCCTGCGCGGCGTGGAGCAAACGAGGCACGTTTTAGATTCTCATTTGACGCTGAGTGAATTGAGTGAAGATAATGCCGCCAAGTTTAAAATGGTAACGGAATGCCTTCGCAAGGAGCTCGATAAACATTCCGACGAGTCCTGATTACCTGTAGAATTATCGTTTCATGGACGTATCCGGATCATGGCCCGGAGATTCCGGTGTCGGAAGTCTTGCCTTTTCCTATGCGGAATGGACACATGCGTCTTGTGTCCGGGAATACCGGCTTGATCGGACAGATCTTCCTCCGGAAATTCAAATTCAGATTCTTTGGCTGGAGGGATTGCTGGGACGGGAGTTTACCGATGATTCCGGTCGCAAGGTTGCTGTGCTGGATCCGGGGAGTTGGAACAGGAATGCCGGTCCGGACTTTTTAGGAGCCCGTATTGCTTTCGATGGCGATGTCGTCCGGGGAGATGTGGAATTGGATGCCACCCCCGAGGACTGGGAGGAACACCGCCATGGCTGCAATCCGGCGTTTGACCGGGTTGTACTCCATGTTTCCTGCCTTCCGCCGGCACATGGATGGTTTACACGTAATTCCCGGCACACCCGGGTGCCTCTGGCGGTCATTCCGGAGAGGATCCTGGTCGAAGCGGCGGCATTGCCGGCTTCGGATGTTTTCGTACCTCCGTGCGGTGCGTGTTCTCCTTTGTTTCAAACAATGTCGACAAGCCAGGTGGAGCGTGTGATGCTGGCTGCGGCTGCTTACCGCATGGAACGCAAGAGGAAGGCTTGGCGCATATTGGCCGGAGCGGTGGGAGAGGAACAGGCTCTTTTCGAACTTCTGGCGGAAACGCTTGGCTACCATGCCAACAAGGCTGCCATGAAACATTTGGTGCGGAGGGCTCCTCTGAAGGAAATCAGGGGTAATTCCGAGGCTTTTTTATTTGGAACGGCTGGTTTCCTGGTGCCTGTCCTCCCGGAATCGTGTTCTGACGAAGCGAGGCTTTACCACAAGAAACTCTGGGATTGCTGGTGGATGAACAGGGAGCGCCTGGAACTGGCCCCGGAACGGGCCGTGAGATGGGTTTTGTCGGGAATTCGTCCCGCCAACCATCCCCAAAGGCGTGTGGCGGCTTTAGCCGTGCTCGCCTCCCGGCTGGATGAGTTGCATGCGTTGTGCTCCATGAAATGTGTTCGGAGTTTGCAGGAATTCCTGGCGGGTATACGGCATCCTTATTGGAGTTTCCATACGACGCTGCCGTCCAATCGCCGGACATCCCCTCTTTCCTTGATCGGGAAGGATCGCTCTCTGGACTTTGTCATCAATCATGTTCTGCCCATGGACGATACTCCGGAAGCTTGGAATCTTTATCTGCAAATTCCTGCCGGGCAGACGAGTTCACGAGTTGAAAAAGCGGCTATGCGCCTGTTGGGAAAACGGGACGACTCCGGGCAATGGCTTCGCAAAGCCTGGATGCACCAGGCCCTATTGCAACTTGATGCGGATTTTTGTGGTAAATCCCCATGTGAAAAATGCCCGCTCCCGTCACAAGTCCCGGAATGGTTGTGACGAGAACGGGTAATGGATACCAGGAATGATCCCGTACCTGCTGTTACCTCAACAGGTACGGGAGATAGGTTAGCAATATAACCAGAAGCTGGATGAAGACAATGAACTGGAAGACAGAACCGGATCATCAGGGTAGGGATCAGCCCATGAGCTGGAACTGTATTCATCACCGGATCCGCTGGAATCCAAGGAACTGGACGGTGGCGGCATGCTGGAAGAACTCCGTTGCGTGATGGTAATGGTGTTCTTATAGGGTGTTCTCGGATTATTGACGTCGTCCGCATTGTCGGCGACGGTGACTGTCCAGAAACAGGTCCGGTCTTTAACTTGGCCGTCGTGGCAGGTGATATCGAGGTAATACTCGTTATTGACGAATCTCGTCGTGACGACAGCCGGTTTCACCCAGCTTTGGTCGCCTCCGATTTTGAAGTATTTTTTGTTGGATTTCATGTAGCAGTAGGCTTTTCCGTTTTCGAGCAAGGTGACGAATCCGGGGAAAAGCCCCAACTCCTCATCTCCGAAAAGATACGGAGGAAAATCCGGCCCCGTTGCGGAAGGCGGATCGTAGATGTGTGCTACTGAGTCGGAGAATACGTCTGAGTTTGAACTTGTACTCATATATTTGTTTTCTATTTGGTTATTATTTTTATATGGAATCGGTTGTTGCTGAATGCAGCCGACTGTTAAACAATAGAGATTTTTAGAACGTTTGACAAATAATGTCGAATTGTCTTATTCCCAACTATTTGTAAATAATTTATATGAATGACAAGATGTGCCGCGGCGAAATTCTACCCGGAATCGGAAAACGGCGGATTTTCCCATTAAAGAAGGGGTTGCCTCACCCGTTTGTGAGACAACCCCTTCCTGTTTTTTGATGCTGTTTCCAGATAGGATCCGGGATCAGAATGTGTAGTGCACGGAGGCGTTACAACCCTGGTTAAGCATGCCGGAACGGTATTCCAGGTCATAGGCTGCTCCTATGGACCATTCCGGGGTGATGACCCAGTTTACACCGGCTCCTGCTTTGAGGGCATTGCGTCCGGGATGGATACCGTCGGCCTTGATCGTATCACCATAGGAATCCAGCTTGACGGAAGGATTGTTGCGGGATACGTCTCCGACATAGGCTACGGTTGCAAAGGGCAGGAGGCACTGTCCGTTGCCAAGACCATAGCGGGCTTTCCAGGTAATGCCGACGGGGACGCTCCAGTTTTGCATGGAACCGTCTTTGTAGCTGATACGGCCTGTGCCGTAGTTTTGGGTGAAGTCGTCCTGTGCTCCATGGACGAAGTCGATTCCCGCGAACGGAGTCAGGCTATGCTTGTCGTTGATCTTGATTTCCCAGGTTGCTTGAAGAGCGAACTGGAAGACGTTGTCGTCCCATTTGGCATGGGCCGGAGAGCCGATGACAGTGGTATCCGCCTTGTTCTCGACGGATCCGTAGGCAAAGGAAGCCTGGATGCCCCAAGTATTCCGGGCGTTGACTTCTTTGAGATAGCTTCCGTAAAGGGCGACCATCATGGCGTCCTGGTCGATCTTCCCAAGCCCATTGTCGGCCTTGTTGGAACCGAATGTCTGGCCGACGGCCAATCCGGTAGTCCATGCCTTGGCGAAGGAATAATCTCCACCGACGGCATAGCCGCCTCCATTGTAATCGAACCCGCTGCCATTCTTGGACATGCTGGTGAAGTCACCCAGTCCGGCGACCCAGACATTGCCGCGTCCCTGATGGGGGAGGCTGGCCTGGGAAGAGGCGGTATGTGAGAAGTTGGAGACGCTCCGGGTGCTGCTCCATAAAGCGTTGGCCAGGGTGCTTGCCTCGGCTACCTTGATGGATTCGGCCGTTTGGCGGTCAATGGTTCCCGTCATGATCAGCTGATTGCCGATCCATGAGAGGGAGTATTCCTTGAGAATGTCCGTTGCTCCGTCAAGCTTCGAAAAAACGGGAGTGTCTGTTCCCGTGACGGAGGAAGCTCCCGAGGCATCGATCAGATTGAGGCGGATGTCCGTGCTGTCAGCCGTTAGCAGGTTACTGCCCAGCTCAAGGACGACTTCCGGTGCATTCCAGACAAGACTGCCCTGAATGTCCATGGCGGAGTAGGTACTGGTTCCTTTGTTGCTAGTCGTAGCGCGTGTCGTGCCGTCGATGAAGAACGTCACGGAACCTCCATCGACGGACAGTCCGTTCCGGTAGTCCTGGTAACCGGGGCTGTTGCCGACATAGAGTCCGGCTTGCGACAGGGTGACACTGTCGGTGAACGTCCCGCTGCCTTTCAGCTGGCTGCCTTCGTGGACAGTCAATGCCCCTTGTACGGTGGCATCGCGCAGGACGAGTCCGGCCGGGGATTCGCTGCCTACGGTTACGGTGCCTCCCTGGGTACCCAACATGGCATCCTTTCCGTCCAGTTCCAGCGTAGACTGGTCGATGACGGCTTCTTGAACGATGTAGCTGCCTGTTGCCTTGACCGTACCGTTATTGGCCTTAACGGTCAATTTACCGGCAGGAGTGGAACTATCGGAGCCGGAGATGCTGTAGCCGGCCGTTCCGGCGGCATTCCAGACCATTTCCTGTCCATTGCCCATGATGAGGTTGCCGCTTTCGCCGCTAACCTGGCTGGAGGTCACGCTCGTCATGTTTGACTGGGACAAATCCGCCGTCCCGCCCGAGAGAGTCAGGGAGGCATCTCCCTTGATCGAATCGACGATGATCGTAGATCCTTCTCCGATTTGGACATTGGAGCCGTCGGGAATTTCCACCGGCTTGTCGGTACCGGCGAGGATTTTGCCGGAAAGCAGGTAGGAAAGCGTGTAATCGTCTGGGTTGAACCCATTGATCAGCTGGGAGAACAAGGCTTTTTGACCGTCGAAAATCTGCTCGGCGTTGATATACCATGTAGTATCACCCGTATTTGCGATGGTGGTGCCCAATCCGGCTCCGGCATCGGCTGTGACGGTGATGCTGCTGCTTAGTCCGGTGGAAACGGGAGTCAGGATACTGCCGGAAAGGATCAGGTTGCCTGTTGTAAATGTTTGTCCGTCAGATACGTGGATTGTTCCCGTACTGTTGATGGTTCCTTGGTTGGTGATACTTGCTCCGTCGCGCAGGAATGATAGATCGGAGGAGGTCAGCGAGGAACCGACTCCAATGTTCAGTTCATTGACCAAGTCTCTTTGTCCGGTGATTTCCCAGTGGGCGGGGGTATGATCCGCTCCTACAGCCATTCGAACATAGGAAACGGTATCGCCACGATTTTCAGCCATGTTGATAGTTGTTCGGATGTCGTAGTCGAAAACACCCTTGGAATCGGTCGTGCCTCCTAGGAGATTGATGGCATCCTGGCCGTCGCCGGATCCTCCCAGTTCGACAATGCCGTCAATTTGGGCACCGGCGTGGAGTGTCAGGATATCCGCCAGGTTGTAGATGTTCAGTTGTCTGCTGGCTGCGTCGATTATCTGGCCCGATGAAGCGAAATTTTGCTGGTAACAACCGCTGAACAAGGCATAAACTTTGTCGGAGCCCTCTGCTCCCGTGGCGGAGATTTGGGCATGTTCGCCAATTTCCGTGGTAATACCAAGCCCCATAATTGCGAAAGAATAATCCCCTCCTGTTGTAGCCCGGATGGTCCCGTCAAGTTTCCCAGTTGTAAGGCGCCCATGGGAATATATGGCATATGCGGCGGCTTTGTCCGAGGAGGAAGCCGTGATGGAACCGTTGATTCCGAGATTTCCCATGGTGACGCTGCTTTCGGAATATATGGCTCCGGAGATGCCGGAGACTGCCGATGTAGAAATGTTGCCATTGACGGATCCAATTTCCAGTGTCGCGATAGTATTGACAGCCATGGAGCCGCCGTCTTTACCCGTGAAGAAGGCAAAAGCATCCGCTCCCGCACTTTCAACGGTCAGACTGGAGCCTGCCCCGAAGTCTCCGGTGATAATACCCCATTGAGCGGCAAGACCAACGGCGGAAAGGCGCTTGGATATATCTTCGCTCTTGGACTGTACATGAATATGGCCGTCCATATTGCCCAGTTTGTTGACGGTGATGATACCGGGCATATCGCCAACGGTGATGTCCCCCAAGACCAGGAAACCATAGGAAGCGCTTAGAGCGCAGGCTTCAAACCCCCCGGTTTGTACGGAAATGTTGGATGTCGATGCGATGGATCCGATGACAAGATTACTGCGGATGGTCGAGTCATTGCTCAATGCCGTCAAGGCATAGGCAACATTGCCGGTTTCCGATGTGACGGAGATATTTCCTGCAATGGCATTCTTGATAGTTAAACCGGTTTTGGCATACATGCCGTATGAGGAGAAATTGCCCGTGACGTCAATGTTGCCCGTACTTCCGATGGAATCGAGGGTGATATCTCCCGTTTTAGCCCACAGCCCGTAAACTGTCGTGCCATGGCCCAGCACTTTGACGGTACCGTCGATGGAGCCGGTAATACCTATGCTGCCGTTTTCGGTGGAGATACCGTAGAGGCGGCCCGCCTTTTCCGGTTGGGGGGTGGCAACGATGATTTTCCCGCTAGCCTGGATGCCTCCCAGGGCGATATCTCCGGATTTGGCGTAAATTCCATAGCCGTACGCGGAGGCACCGGTAGTTTCGTTGTTGACGCTTGCGGTGATGGCTCCGGCTATAGAATCCCGGATGGAGATCCCGCCCGAGGTTGTAGCGATGGCATAAGCGTAGTTCCCGGATACTGAAGCACTGATCGATGCACTGGACGTGATGGTATCAATACTGATGGCACTGGAGGCACTGATCCCATAGGCATAATGTGCGGACGATGTTGCCGAAATGGTCGAACTGATCGTACCGATGGGTTGGGTATACCCGTAAGCTGTTATTGGAGAGGAATAATTTCCTGCTCCATCAACTACTAGCGGGGAGGTGATATCTTCTGCATGGGCAGACACGACCATGCCGGAAGCGGCAAGGGACAGGGCTAGTCCGCAGAGGATAGTTCTGGCACTGCGGCGGGAATGACTGGGCATTCCGGAGGAGCAGGCCGGTTCGTTCCCGAATGGGTACGAAAATGCGTCGTTACCTTTCAGGGAAGGTAACCCGTCATGATGAGCTTCAAGCAAGTGAAGCGCTGGAGTATAATTCATGGTTTGGTCTAGACTGCCGGAAAACCCGCCGGCGGTTAGTAATAACTCTCAGGCTGGCGATCTGGCTTCATGAATTCCTTGGCATGGAACCCACATACAGTGGCGGTACCGCTCCGGATTTGCACCGGATTCCCCATCTATTCCCTGTCCGTGCGACGGACTTCCCAGAGAGGAATGTCATGATAACGGATTTGACATCCGTTACAATCCTAAAGTAGAGAATGTATTATATTGCTGATTGTGAGTGATATGCGGGAATATGAATCATGCTGGACTATTTCCGGGAAATAGAATGGTAATTTCCGTGATATCCTGTGATTAAACCATGCGCAGGCTTCATCTGGCGGATGTCAAATACGCCCTCCAATCCAGCTGCCGTCAATTCCTGGAGAGGAATTGAAACCGGGAAATTTCTTCCAGAGACATGATATGCTCAATGCCACAGGCAACTTCATCCGCACGCGCTTCTTCCATGTCCATCTTGCTCATAAGAAATTCTTTCACCATGTTGTGGCAAGAGATGACGCGATCGGCTTGTTTCCGGCCTTCCCGGGTGAGCGTGATGGGGCAGTATTGTTCGTATGCCACCAGTCCCCGTTCTTTTAGTTGTTTCATGGCAAGCGAAACAGAAGGTTTTGTAACGGTCAACGCGTCGGATATATCTCCTACCGTGGCACATCCTTTTTCCAGCTCAATGTGGCGGATTGCTTCCAGATAGTCTTCCAGGCTGTTGCTCAGTTCCAGTGTGGAGATTTTTTTGCGCATGAGAACAAGTGTTAGGTTTATCTAACAACACTAGGGATCGAGACACTCGAAGTCAATTTTTTCTTCTGAAATCCATCTGAATATCGATGGAAACCGATCTTTCAAATGTCTTAAATTAGATTGAACTAATTTTTATTTCTGGAGAATTTTACTGCATGGATTACATATAAATATTTAATAATAATGGTATTATGTATTTGAAAAGAGAAGGGCGATCAAGGGTGTTTCAAAGGGGAGCGAGGAAAAGAGTTGACTAAATGTTAGCCAAAGCTAACTTTGCTGTGTTGCGTGACTCCTTCTCATGCGAAATCCGGGAAATTGCTGCTTTCGGTCTGATGCGGTGGAACCGGGTCAGCCATCCAAAGGGTGGATCGTGAGGAGGAGGAGCATAAGCGGCAAATACTATCAAAGAAACAGCACGAACTATGAAGACTAGCTACCTGATACCCGCCCTGATGACCTGTTCCGGCCTTTGCATGGTCGGCTTGGCATCGGCAGCCGTTTCCGACGTCGCTCCGGTAGTGGAGGACCTCGTCGAAGGCAAAGGCTCCATTCTGAATGACATTGATTTGTTCGGAGATGAATATGGCGATGAGAGTACACCCATACCCAATGATGCATTGACCAGGGCATTGACGGATTTGCACAAGAGCGCCTACGAGAAGGCTAGGTTGCAATTTGTGCTGGAGCAGGCATTTCTGTATACCCGGGGGCAGCATTCAGCACCGGAAACCGCATCTTCCCAGAGCTGGTATAAGTTGCACGCACAAGCCGGTTTGCAATTGATTTCTTCCGATCGTCACCAGGGCACGTGGATCAAGAGCGAGCTTTCCGGTTCCGTGGCTATGAACCGTCACACGCATCGTACGACTCTTGACGATTCGTGGGGAGCAAGTGGTCCTGCCAATTGCGACGTTTTCGAGGACGGGTATTTTTACATTCCCGAACTTCTTCTCACCCAAGGGTTTCTGGATGGACGTCTCGTCATTATGGGAGGTATTGTCAATCAAACGAATTACTTTGACGCCAATACCTATGCCAACAGTACGTTCGGACAGTTCGGCGGGGCGCCTTTCGTGAATAACCAGGTGCTGCCTTTGGGGGATTCCAATTTCGGTTTTGTGACGCAATACCAGTTTAACGAGAATTGGTTTGTCCAAATTGGCGGCAACATGATGGATAATGAACCGCAACGCAATCCCTTCCACAATACACGGGGCGATTGTTTCAATGTGATTGGTGAAATTGGCTGGACGCATGAGAAGGCCTTAGGCATTGGAACGGGAACCTACCGTTTGCAACCGTTCATGTTCCATGCGGATGGCGAGAATCACGGAGGCGTCGCTTTGAACCTGGAACAGGATCTCGGTGACAGCCCTTTTGCTCTATTTGCTCGTGCCGGATGGTGCAGTGCGGAAGTTGGCAATGTCTGCGGTGCGGAAGTCCAGGCCTCGGCCGGGGTGATTTTCAAGAAGCCGTTGGAGATGATGACGGGGTTGAAGGAAGCCGACGGCAACTTCCTGGGAGTCGGTTTCTCCGTGAGCAAGCCGGATGGCGATACGCTGGCGGAAGAACATTCTGCACATGACCGTGAAATGATTCTGGAATGTACGTATAGTTTCTCTATCACACCCTATTGCCTGATTCAGCCCGCTTTCCAGTATGTGAAGAATCCTTCCGGTCGCGATGATGTGGATTCGGCCAGCATCTTCTCCATCCAATGTGTGGTGACGATGTAAGTACGAATGTGTCTGCATATGACCGTTTCATCTTCCTTGTCGTGCATGTATAGAGAAGTTCATCCTTCTATTCCGCATCGGCATTGAAGGGGTCTTGATGACCCAGCAACGCCGCTTTCTCAATTAAGCAGGGGGGAGCGGCGTTGTTTTTTGTTTATCGCAAAGGAAGAGAGAGGCGTTTGAAACGTCTGTGTTCCTGAACGGGTTGGGTTTTCTTGTCGGGCGAAGATACCGTAGTTTTTCCCGGGGTAGAAGCAGTGACGGATTGGTTCTGTACGGTTTCCGAGCGGGCGGTGTTTGCCTGGCAAGCCCCTGTTAACAGGCAGCCGAGGCTCAATATAAGGCAAATGTATCGATTCATGATTTGTTGTAGGCGACTGGTTGTAGCCGCTGATCGTTAGATTAGCATGTATGTCCATTCGTTGAAAGGTTTTTGGATTGACTAACAACAAGTTAGGCAAACTTAACGCACGGAATGGAGTTATGGTGAACAGTTTAGGAAACGGTGAATTTATGACAAACGGCAATGACATCGGAGTTCCCTGCATGGGATTGGATTGTACCGGTGATGAAATCCAGAGAAAAAAAAGAGCTCCGGAATTTGAACTCCGAAGCCTTTGAAAACACGGGAGAAACAGTGTCCTTTTCTGGAACTTACTTCTTGGTGTTTTTAGTAATGGTTTCCTTGTAATCAAGCGCCTCTTTTTCGACATCCTGATGGATGAAGACGGGAGTCCCGAGGGAGGTCTCCTTATACAAGATTTTTGCCGTGGACGGCTGGAGGCGGATGCAACCGTGAGAAACGGGACGGCGGCGGACATTGCCGACATGAAGTCCGAGTCCGGCTCCTGTCAGACGCTGCCAGTACGGCATGGGAGAACCGACAAATTTACCGCCTTCGGGAACCGGATCGGTTGCGTTGGCGTTGGAGTCGATGCATTTGCCATCCGCATCGTACATTCTACCGTACAAGTTGGATGTATGATCGACTTCCTTGGCGATGACTGTATAATTTCCTGCTTTGGTCGGGAAGGCGCTGACGCCTGTCGAAGTCGGAAAGTCGATGGCAACCTGATGATCAATGTAGAGTCTGCCGCGCTGTTCCTTAAGACAGATGTGAATTTTCTTCTGATGCTTGCCGGGCAGATTCAGGAGAGTTTTGTCGATATAGGTGCCGTAGGTCTTAGGGTAGTCCTTGCTTGCCACGAAGTGGGCATAACTTGTCGGCGAAAACGGATTAACGTAGGAAGGATCTTGCTTATTCAATTGCCGGGGAGCGACCTCGTCAACCTGTTCTTCCTGCAGGGAAGAACAGGCTGTTAACAAGGAAAATCCAAGGACAGGAAGCAAGCGATAAAAGGTAGCTGTCATAAGAAAGGGATCTCCCGGCAATTATTTGCGGGGGATGGACAGCTTCTGGTTGATGCCGATCAGATCGGATTTCAGGCCATTTGCTCGCTTGATGGCGGTAACAGTTGTTCCATAGCGTTTGGCAATGGCTCCGAGCGTGTCACCCTTCTTGACGGTGTAGGTTCTGGAGGAAGATCTCTTGGGTGTCGATTTTTTGGAGCCGCTCCTGGTGTTCTTCTTGGCAACAGACTTCTTGCTGCTGGAAGAGTTGCTTACCTTGGGCTTGGCGGGAGGATTGTATGTGTACGGATTGTCAGTTCCGGAAACGGAGTTGTAGACTCCGGTTTCGCTCGTGTCTGCATTTTCCGCGATCCACGGAGGAATGGTGCCGCTGGCGATCGGATCTGCCAGTTCGGGTTCGTCGGGATAACCACTGTTTTGGTGGGTACAGGAAGAGAAGGACACGGCTAGAGCCGCGCAAAATGCCGGAATAATGAACTGCGCTTTCATGCTGCCAGATTGCATATCAGAATGACGGGGGACAATTCAAGGCGCGAGCGCGTTTTTATAACTTTTTTTTCAATCCTGGGATATTGAAGAAGCTGATGGCCGTATTTGTTGTGATTTCAGAGAGTTGTTGCAGGGAAACATTCCTGAGTTTGGCGATGAATTCGGCCGTCTTGACGAGATGGGACGGTTCATTTCTTTTTCCTCGTAACGGTACCGGGCTGAGATAGGGGGAATCTGTCTCCAGCATCAGGCGTTCCGGCGGGCACCAGGCAGCTACGTCGGGAAGGTGTCCGGCGTTTTTGAAGGTCACAACCCCGGTGAAAGAAATCAAACCGTCCACGAGGTCGAAAATCTGCCGTGCATGGCTGATTGTGCCGATAAAGCAGTGGAAGACGGGACGGACCCGCCCGGCGTATTGTTTTGCGATGGATAGGGCATTCCGGAAGGAGGAGTCTCCTTCACGGTCTCTTGTATGAAGGACGATGTTGATCCCCAGTCGGGCAGCCAGTTCGAAGTGGTATTCCAGGGATTCGTGCTGGCGGGTCTTGTAGACGGTTTCGCTGCATTCCCTGGGAGCGGGGTAGAAATAATCGAGACCGGTTTCTCCAATGGCGGCCGGGGTGATATCGGCGAGCATGGCCTCCAGTTGCAGCGGCCAGTCGTCGGTGGTTTCCATGACATCCATAGGGTGCAGTCCCAGACAAGCGGAAACGGCATCCGGGAATTCCCTTGCCCATTCGATACTTCCTGACCAGTCTTTCTGGCAGGAACCGAGGGTGACCATGTGAAGGACTCCGTTTTCGACGGCTCTCCGGATCAAGTCATGGCGCTGGTCGGAAGCGAATTGGCGGGAAGCCAGGTGGCAATGGGTATCGATGAGCATGGCGGGAAAAGGAAGGGGTGAACACTGCGAGAACTAAGGCATTTTTCGCACCGGGGAAAGGGAATTTTACAAAACATGCGATGACACGTTTTCTGGTGAACCGGGTATTTTGCCGCTTGAAAGGCGTTCTCTTTCGTGTCAGTGCGTATAGGCATGCGCTTGATGTTATTGACGAGTGTTCTGGCTGCCGCGTGTATTTGGATAGGCCGGGCACAAGCTGGTTCTGTCCCTTTTGCGGCTTTTCCTGGGCAATCAAGTCTTGATCTTTCGGCATCGGCTCCTCAGGAACGGGCTTCCTTCGGCATCCAGCTGGATAACGATTTATTTGTCGGTAGCGACTGTAATTACACGAACGGTATCCGTTTTGCCTATTTGTCGGAAAGTACCCCGGTGACGGGTTCCAGCTTCTGGGACTGGCAGGCTTTCGGTATGGATCGGACGCCGGCTCTGAGAAACCAATGGGCACTGACGCTGACCCAGCTCATGTTCACTCCCGAGAACAAGTCCAACATGCCCCTGTATGGAGAACATCCCTATGCCGGGTATCTGGGCCTTGGGTTCGGCAATCTGGTCAAAAACGAGGATAGAGCCAATTCTCTCGAATTCCAGATCGGCGTTACGGGCAAATGTTCTCTGGCGGACGATGCCCAGTATACGGTTCACCATTTCTGGGAGATGGATCAGTGGCCCGGCTGGCAGTACCAGATTCCGTCCGAAGTTGTATTTGAAATGTATTTCAAGCGGTTTTACCGCATCTCCGGTTTGGAATACAAGCATCCCTCCGGATTTGCAACGGATGGATACGGCTATTGGAATGTGGATGCCGGGACCGTTTATGTTCGCGCCGGAGGTGGGGCTGCCTACCGCTTTGGCTATAATCTGCCCAATGATTCTCCTACGGAATATTCCCTGAACGGAGCTAATTTCCAGACTTCGCCTTTTGTTCGGAATGAACGGTCGATATCCGACTGGAGTGTTTACGGAACCGCAGCCTTGGGGGTCCAGGGCGTGGCCTACAATGCCTTTCTGGATGGTCCCGTCTTCCATAACTTCCCAAAATATGTGACCAAATATCCTGTCGTGGGCAATGCCTCCCTGGGGGTAGGCATGCGCTACAAATCCTTCGAAGGATTCTTTGGATATCAATGGGTTACGAAGGAATACTCGACTCAAAAGGGAATCCATTGCATCGGTACGATCGAATTGCGTTACCTGTTCTAACGAGTTTCCGCTTCCTGTCCTTGCCTTTTGTACGCGATGTGCATGATGGCGTTTTTTTGGGGAAGATAAAATTTTGCTTGTCATAAAGTTGCTTTGTTTTGTAGACTGAAGTGCTTCGCCGCATCTACATCCTCTTATTCCGATGAATTCATACGGAAAGATTATCAAAGCACTTATAGGTATAATCGGCGCAGCGGCCGTTTTTCTGATTCCATTCGACAGTATGGGAGTCATTTTGAGTCCTGTCGAAGTCAGGGTTATTGCTCTTTTTGTCTTGGCTGCCTTATTCTGGATTCTGGAACCGGTTCCCATTTGGACAACATCAGTATTAGTGATTACGTTGTCCCTGTTGCTGTTTTCCAACCAGAGTCTCGTCTTTCTCCGATATGGGGAAGATGGCCAGAAATTCACCAATCTGGTAGACCAGAAGGCAACCATGGCGACATTTGCCGACCCGATTATCATGTTGTTCCTGGGAGGGTTCTTCCTGGCCGCCGCCGCTACCAAATACCGGTTGGATATGAACCTTGCCAAAGTCCTCCTCAAACCGTTTGGAACAAATCCCAAGTTCGTTCTTCTTGGTCTGATGTCGGTAACGGCTCTTTTTTCCATGTTCATGAGCAATACGGCGACGGCTGCCATGATGCTAGCCATTCTTGCCCCTGTCCTGTCTTTGTTTCAGCAGGAAGACAAGGGGAGAATAGCTTTTGCCTTAGCTATTCCGATTGCTTCCAATATTGGCGGGATGGGAACTCCGATCGGGACTCCACCCAACGCGATTGCTCTGAAGGCCTTGCAAGACATGGGATTGAACGTGTCATTTGGAAAATGGATGATGTTCGGTGTGCCTTTCGTTTTCTTGTTGATTATTATGGCATGGCTGCTTCTCTTAAAGTTGTTTCCCATTTCCCAGAAATCTCTTGAATTGAAGGTGGGAGGTAGTTTCCTCAAGTCTACCAAGGCCATCATTGTCTATATTACATTTGCCGTAACCGTTATCCTATGGGTGACGGGGAGCGGTCTGCATGGTATGGACTCCAATACGATTGCCATGATTCCCATTGCGGTGTTTGCCATTACACAGGTTATTACAAAAGAAGACCTCAAACAGATGGGATGGGACGTGTTGTGGTTGGTTGCCGGCGGTTTCGCTCTTGGGCTTGCTCTGCAGAATACCGGACTTGCGGAACATTTGATCGGTTCCATTCCTTTTGCTTCCTGGTCTCCCTTCCTGTTGATGATTGGTACAGGTGTTATTTGTTTGTTCATGGCCAATTTCATGAGCCATACGGCAACGGCCTCCCTATTGATCCCGATCATTGCTGTTGTCGGTATGAATATGGGAGATCGGCTGGATCCTGTCGGAGGAGTGACGGCTCTTCTTGTCTCTGTCGCATTTGCTTCGTCTCTTGGCATGTGTTTGCCGATCAGTACTCCTCCTAACGCCCTGGCTTATGCAACAGGACTGGTCAATTCCAAAGGAATGGCTATAACAGGAGTTATCCTGGGGATCGCCGGTATGGTGTTGACGTACACCATGATGAAAATTCTGTCCGTTCTCCACTTTTTATAAAAATCCCAACCGCCTTATACGGCCCCTCTATTGGAATTATGATTCTGGAACAGAAAGATTTCCTGCGGAAGCTGGAACGAATCAACGAGACGTATTTTTCCGATCCGTCTCGCTGGTTGAGTTTTTCCAAGGGGAGATCCATTGTCATGCAGGGAGAATTCACCAAACGACTGTACCTGATCCGCTCGGGAGAAGTTGTTGCTTATAGGCATTTTGTAGATGAAGTCCCCGAAACGGCATCTGCCTCGCATAAAATCTATGAAATCTTCCGAGCCGGTCCTGGGGCATATGTTGGAGTTCAGAGTTATTTTTCCCAGTGGTTCCGGAGTTCGTCGGACATTGTTGCCTTGACCGATGTAGAACTTGCCTACATTGATGATGCGGTTCAAGTTGTCGATGAAGTGCATTATGGAAATAGGTTGGAGCAATTCATCCCTATCATTCTTCATGAACTTGCTCTGCGAAACATGAGGGTTTTTACTCGTTCTGCGGAGAAGGAAGAAGCCCTTCGTGCCTTGCACCGTTCGGAAATGGCAGCTACGCTGGGGCAGTTGTCGGCAGGTATCGCCCACGAACTCAACAATTCCATCGGGGTTTTACAACGCAAAACGGATTTCGTCTCCGATTTTATCGAAAAGAGCCTCGCCGGCAAGGAGGATGAAGCCCCTAACTCTCTCTATTTGCTCGCTAAAGATAGCAATGCCGAGGTTCTATCGACGGACTGTTTGCGGAGAATGGCCCGCCAGTATGAAGATCAATATGCCTTGGATCAAAGAACGGCGAAAATTCTCACCAAAATTGCACCGGATGGCGATGCCGAAAAGAAATTCGGGCTTAATGTCATCCATAACCTGGATCAATATGCAGCGTATTGGGAACTGGGGAACGATATACGGGACATGAAACTGGCAGCCCGGCATGCTTCGGGAATCGTACGTTCCGTAAAGTTGCTGGGAGGAGGCAATACCAACAGAGAAACGGGTGTCAGTGTCTCGGATTCCATTACGGTCGCCATTGCCTTGCTGAAATCGAGACTGAACGGGGTAACGTTCGAGACGGATATGCCTGAGCAGGACGGCATACCTACTGTGACGGCCGATCTTACGGAACTTGTACAGATATGGATTAATCTTTTGACGAACGCCTTGGAAGCTATGGATTTGGATGGGACCCCGTCTCCGTCCATCAGGATTGCCTGCAGTTTCGTTCCTGATGAAAATTCCATTGATTCTGCGGATTGCCGCGCCGGGAATATTCTGGTTTCCGTGACAGACAATGGGCCTGGCGTTCCTCCTTCCATTCGAGAAAAAATTTTTCGCCCCAACTTCACGACCAAAAAGAAGGGTCTTTCCTTCGGTCTTGGACTGGGACTTGCCATTGTCCGGCGTATTGTCGATAGCTACGGAGGGACAATCTCTCTGGACAGTATGCCCGGTAAAACTACGTTTACGATTACCATCCCTATAGATTATTCTAATGGAAACAATTAATATTATATGCGTTGACGACCAACCAGATGTTTTGGATGCCGTTGTCCGCGATCTACGGCCTCTCCAACAATACTTTCGGATTGAAGAATCCGAATCCGCCTCCGACTGTTTTGCCCTGATGGAAGAATTGGATTCCAGAGGTGAATTGATCGGTCTTGTCATTTCCGACCATGTTATGCCTGGAGAGTCTGGTGTCGACCTGTTGGGAAGGATCTCGAAAGATCCTCGTTTTGCCGACTGTAAAAAAATCCTTCTGACTGGTCAGGCAACCCACGCCGATACGATTCAAGCTGTCAATGAAGCCCATATCGACAATTATCAGGAGAAACCTTGGGATGCGAGTGTTTTGCTCAACATGTCCAAGCGATTGTTGACTCAGTTTATTCTGGAACGTGGAATGGATTATGTCGATTGGTTGCCTATTTTGGATCAACTGGTGCTTCTAAATCGTCTTCATAAAGGCTAAAAAAGAGGACTTTTGCTTAAAAGAATTGATGTGGACGGATGTGAAATTGTCCACAGGCGATCAATTCTTTGTCTTTCTCTGATTTTCTACTCTGTTCGTACATATCTTTCCGTATCACGATGAAATTATTCCTACCTATTCTTGTGATTTCCATGTTGGGGATCTCGGGCGAATGTATGTCGGTCGAAAACACGCCCTCGGCTGCCGCTTCATCATCGTTCCTGAACCCGTTGGAATCGGTGATCAGTTCAAGAAAAACGCCTGCGTGTTTGTACAAAAACGACTCCAACCCTTGGATTCAGGAATTTAATCTGAGCCTTCGTGCGCAATATCAGTGCGGATGGGTAGATCCCCATGAGTCGCTGTACCCCGGATCCAGCGGATATGACGACGAAGTCCGGCGTCTCAGGGCCGGATGGAACATGACATTCCTGCACGACTGGAAATTGGTCAATATTTGGAACCTCGGAGGTTTGGACGGGTTTGGATATTACAGCAACGGGTATTGGCATCACCATAAAAGTATGACCGGCAATCTTTACGATCTTCATCTGGAGTACAAAACAAGAGGCGTGAAAATTTCCGTAGGTAAAAATTTCCCTGCACATATGATGGAATTCCGGGAAAGCAGTGCCGATTATCTTGTTCCGGAAATTGTTGTCGCGGAAGAATCGGTCCGTGGAGATAACAGCTATGGGTTGATCGTCTCCAATGACAACAAAAAAGACCCGTTCGGATGGATTGCTGCTGCCTGGTCCGCTACTCTTACGGGGGAACGTCTTGCCTGGACAAACTGGGAATCGGCTTTTACCCAGGTGCAATTGTCCCATGAGGTCAAGTTGCGGGGAATGGAGGAAAGCCGTGTCTATTTGGACTGGTTGCATACGTTTTCCAACATGAACGATTATGCCTTGAATGATTTTCATGCCAAATACAGCGGTACCAAGGCTCAAAACATTTTTGCCCTTTATTACCGGGGCAAGAGCGGCCCATTCAGTATCATGACTGAAGTCTTGTGGGCGAGCGACCCTATGTCGCGCAAGGTGGATGGAGAGGTCATGTGCCCCTCAGACATTTATGGTTTCATCCTGACTCCCGGCTGGATGTTGACGGATCATATCCAGGCAATTGTCCGCTATCAGTGGGCCAAGGGAAAAAATGCCTTGAAACTGAATCCCCATTACTCCGCTATGGCTCGTACGGGAGGTTCTTATGTCGATACTTACCAGGCAATCTCTCTGGGGTTCAATTTTTATCTTTTGCCAGAGGATCCCTCCCGGTTCAAAATCATGACGATGGCGGAATATGCACATTCGGGGAGAGATACCGGCCCGGCGGGTTTTTCGGGATGGACGTATATTGTCGGTGCCTATTTCAATATCTGACAAATTGATCGGATAGGTTTTCTTCTCAAAAAATTCTCCCGCATGAATCCATGCAGAAGAAAAATAAGTTCGATTTCCGATTTGGTTCCGATATAATTCCGGAACAATTGAGACACGGAGAGCAGGCAGGATGGCGCGACAAACCATCCTTATAATCCTCGGAGTCAATTTGAAGTATCCTACTTCGCCTTCAGGGTACTCGTTTTATCCTCTCGGGGGATGAACCTGCTTTCCGTGTCTCGTTCCGTACTACCAATGGTTTTGATTCATTGGAAGATGTCCAGCAGCCCGGTGCCTGACAGGCAGGGTAAGGGACGCAGTTTGCCTGCGGGAAGAATATTTGGCAAAACTCCGGGCTGTTCATAATGTGGTGAAAGAAAATGTGGCGCAGTAGCAACACTCTCTCGTCCGCAGGAGGCGGAATCCGGATTTAAACAAAGACTGCAACCAAGTTTTCCTCCGGAAAATCCGGTAAGGAAAATGGTTATAACCGTAGTTCATCCTTTCGCGAGATGCCGATACTGTATGTGTGCAGGTCGTCTTCTGGCTTCCGGTCTTCGATTTGCGAGCCAACATAACTTCCCATCCCCTAAGAGGACAGTGTTATGCCGGAATCTACCGGTTACAGCGGCGCGTCCGCGACGGATTTTCACCGTCTTCCGTTTCCTGCGCTGGTTTGTTAGTTATCCGATTGCCTTTCCCAAAGCAACAGAATTCTTTCAAATCTATGTCTTTCGGCATCTTGGTATTTGCAATGCATGTTTCCGCAATGGATACGCACTGATTTCTTGCGTATTTGCGAACCGCGTGTATAGTCCGCGCGACTGCAAGGGTTGCAGCGTGAAAGACTAACCACTTTTTTCAATTGTGAACGCTACTCGTACTTTTACGACAGGGTTGGGAACGGAGGGGATTTATTATTCTCTTCCTGCTCTGGCCGAAGCCGGTTATGCCGGGCTGGACCGTTTGCCCGTATCCATCCGCATTGTTTTGGAATCCTTGTTGCGCAACTGCGACGGGCTGAAAGTGACGGAAAAGGATGTGGACAATCTCGCTTCCTGGAATGCCAAGGCACCGGGCGACTATGAAATCCCTTTCACCGTGGCGCGAATTGTCTTGCAGGACTTTACGGGAGTTCCCCTTTTGGTGGACCTGGCGGCCATGCGTTCCTCCGTCGAACGCCTGGGCAAGGATCCCGGTGTGATCGAACCCCTCGTCCCGGTGGATCTCGTCGTCGATCATTCCGTCCAGGTGGACTGGGCTGGTTGCGACGGGGCTCTGGAAAAGAACCTCGACAGGGAATTTTTCCGGAATGCCGAACGTTACGAATTCCTGAAATGGGGCAAGGGTGCGTTCGACACGTTTTCCGTTGTTCCTCCGTCGGTGGGGATTGTTCATCAGGTGAATCTGGAACACCTTGCTCAGGGAGTGATGGAAAAGGATGGCGTTTATTTCCCCGATACGCTTGTCGGTACGGATTCCCATACGACAATGATCAACGGCCTCGGCGTAGTTGCCTGGGGCGTTGGCGGCATTGAAGCGGAAGCCGGCATGCTGGGGCAGCCCGTGACCTTCCTTGTTCCGGAAGTGGTCGGCGTTCATATGACGGGTTCGTTGCGCGAAGGGGTAACGGCTACCGACCTTGCTTTGCACGTGACGCAGATACTGCGCAAGCACGGCGTGGTAGGCAAGTTTGTCGAATTCTTCGGTGAAGGTGCTGCTTCCTTGTCCTTGCCGGATCGTGCGACGGTGGCGAATATGGCTCCGGAATACGGAGCAACCATGGGCTTTTTCCCAATTGACGAACGTTGTGCCGATTACTTGCGCCAGACCGGCCGCAGCGAAGCTGCCGTCCAAACGTACGAAAACTACTTCAAGGCCCAGGGCCTCTGGGGGATGCCGCGTCTGGGCGACATTGATTACACGGATGTTTTGGAATTGAACCTTGGTGATGTTGTCCCGGCCGTTTCCGGACCTCGCCGACCGCAGGACCGTATTGAACTGTCGCAGGTCAAACCGCATTTTGAAGCCCTGCTGAAAGCTTCGGTGGCCGAAGGCGGCTATGGCAAGGATGCTGTGGATTCGGTCAAAGTCTCCATGCACGCTCCCGCCGGTGTCCCCGAAGATATGGACGGATACGAGAAGGATGTGGAGCTTCGCGATGGCAGTGTCCTGATTGCTGCCATCACATCCTGTACCAATACGTCCAATCCGGGGTTGATGCTGGCAGCCGGCTTGCTGGCAAAGAAGGCCGTGGAAAGAGGCCTCAAGGTTCCTCCCTACGTCAAGACCTCTTTGGCTCCAGGTTCGCGCATAGCTTCAGACTATTTCGCCGCTAACGATCTGCAGAAACCGCTGGATGCCCTCGGCTTCCAGACAGTAGGCTACGGTTGTACAACCTGCATCGGCAACTCCGGTCCTCTGAATGCCCAGGTGGAAGATGCCGTGCGTTCCCATAACATTGTGGGGGCCTCCGTGCTTTCCGGTAATCGCAACTTCGAGGCTCGTGTACATGCGTCCGTGAGAGCCAATTTTTTGATGTCTCCTCCGTTGGTTGTGGCTTTTGCTCTGGCCGGGCGCATAGACATCGACTTTGAAACGGAACCCGTCGGCATGGCTGCGGACGGTCGGTCCGTCTTTCTGCGCGACCTGTGGCCTACATCTGGCGAAATAGGAGAAGCCGTGGCAAAATCTCTCAATCCGGATATGTTCCGCAAGCGTTACAGTCTGACGGCTTCTTCCAATCCCCGTTGGGAAAGAGTCCCTGCTCCCGGAGGAGCCGTCTATGCTTGGAAGACTGGTTCTTCCTATATTCAGGAACCGCCGTTTTTCGACAATTACACGGGAGAAATGCGTGATATCAATGATATTCTGGATGCCCGTCCTCTGGGTATTTTCGGAGATTCCGTGACGACCGACCACATTTCTCCTGCCGGTGCCATCCGTGAAACCAGCCCGGCCGGGGAATACCTGAAAGCTATGGGTATTGCGAAGGCTGACTTTAATTCCTACGGTTCCCGTCGTGGCAATGACCGTGTGATGACGCGCGGAACTTTTGCCAATGTACGGATCAAAAACCTGATGGTCGATGGCGTGGAGGGAGGGTATACGCTGTATTTTGGCGGTGGCTGTGTGCCGGCGCCGGACAAGGATATTTCTTCCTGTTGCGGGAAGCCGACTTTCATTTACGATGCCGCCATGGCCTATGCCTCTGAAGGTATCCCCCTCGTCGTTATCGGAGGCGAGGATTACGGGATGGGGTCATCCCGCGACTGGGCTGCCAAGGGAACCAATCTTCTGGGAGTCAAGGCTGTTGTGGCCAAGAGCTTTGAACGTATCCACCGTTCCAATCTTGTTGGCATGGGAGTTCTACCGCTGGTCTTTGCCGACAAGAAGGATTACGACTGGATTGCCGGTCTGAAGGATGTGAAGTTCTCCATCATCGGACTTGGCAATGACGTCAAGCCACGGCAGACCGTGACACTCCGCGTGAATGCTTGCGGCGTGACCCGGGATATTCCCGTTGTTGTCCGGATCGATACGCCGATTGAGAAGGAATACTACCGCGCCGGAGGCATCCTGCCTTACGTACTCGGGCAGATTTTGAAAAACAAATAACGATCCTGCCTAACAGTAAAAAGAAGGGGGAGTAAAGTTGAATAGCTTTGCTCCCCCTTCCTTATCCTGGGATTTATTTCTCCCGCGCATTCTTTCGGAATTGGGACGGTGTTTTACCGACTCGTTTGGAGAAGAGGGTTGCGAAGTGCTGGGAGGAATAGAATCCGCATTCGGCGGCGATACCGGTGATGTTTTGCCGGTCGGCAATCAGAAGTTCTTTAGCTGCGTCAAGCTTGAGTTCGATCAGGTAATCGGCAGGAGAATAACCTGTGAGCGTCTTGACTTTGTTGTTGAATGACGTCGCACTCATGCCGAAGGCATAGGCAAGATCGGCTACCTTGATTTTCCGGTTGAAATCTTCTTTTAGGATACGGGTCAAATGCGCGACGAAATCGTCGTCCCGTTCTTTACAGGATTCTCGCGTTTTCAGAATGCGCGCCAGCCGGATAACCAGAGAATCAAGTAGAAGATGGATTTTTTCCTCGTATCCGATGTCTTGATTGCTGATTTCCCGGTGAAGTTTCCGGAAAAGTTCGATGAGATTGCTTCCTTTGGGAATGACGGGGTTGGTATTGCCGGCCAACAGGCGCCCTATTTCCATCTGGGTCTCTGCTTTGATGCGCGACCAATGGCCCAGGCAGAGCCTCCCGTCCTGTGAGAAAGTTGCGGGCTTCAGGATCATCCACGATAAAATACCGCGATCCAGGATTTTCTCCGGGCTGCCGTGGTATTCCCACGGACAGGTGATAAAGGCTTCGCCCGGATACAATTGGTAATGTTTCCCTTCGACGACCCATTTGTAGGTTCCTTTGACAACGTAGTTCAGTTCAATGCCTTCGTTGTAGTGCATATCGAGGGAGTGCGGGGAGATCCCGGAAAATTTCAAGACGCCCACTTCCCTGAGGTATTGGGAAAATGGAGCTAGCATCGGGCAGTTATTCCAGTGGACAAAAAGGGAGTTTTCGGGATCCATGCCTGTACTCTAGCCCATATGGGAGGGAAAAGTCTGGAAGAAAAATGTTCATAATTCGACAAAGTAGAAAAATGAACGCATTGGGAAAAATAAATATGTATATTATGAGATATTCAATCCCATTTCAACCATGTCTAAATCTTCGCTAAAACTATTGACAATGTTTTTTGTCTTCCTGCTGGGTGTGCTGACGGCATCCGGTGAATCCTGGAAAACATCGGTTCGTCTGGATGCGGCGAATGCTTCCGAGGCTGCTCCCTGGGGCCGTTTCGAGTCGTATGAATGCCCGGCCGGAGCCGTTGCTCCATGGAAGGGGGAAAGGAAAATTTTTTTCGGAAACCCTCTTGAGTTCAATTTCGAAGGACTCGAAGACGGACGGGACTGCATGATTAAAGCTACATTTTTGAGCGATGGACCGAGGGAACTTGCCCTGGATACCAACGGAACCGAATTGGAAGCTGGATTGAAACTGGAGAAGGGCCAGCCGCATTCCTCTCAATGGATCATTCCGTCATCCCGTCTGTATGGAGGGCGCCTGACTCTGACCATTAATGCCATGAGCGGTCCCAATGCCGTTATCCAGACATTGGAAATCTTGACCCGTGACGGTCGGAAGTTGAAGCCGGGCGAACACAAGGAATTCAAGGAACCGACCCAAGACGAGTTGGAAAAGCTGGTGATGCCTATGCCCGGAATGGCTCCACGTCCGACAGCAGTGGAAGGTACGTCAACTCCGATTCTATCGTTGGATGGGACATGGGAATTTTCATCGACCGGCAACACGGGAGAATTCAAGCCCATCCAGGTCCCCGGAGAGTGGAAAATGCAAGGGTTTGACGTGCCTCGTGGTCAATTTGCACGTTACCGTAAATCGGTGTCTGTCCCTGCAGATTGGAAGGGAAGGCGAATGAAAATGCGTTTCGACGCCGTGCATGCCGTCTGCCGGGTAGTGGTTAATGGCAGTGAGGTGGGAAGCCACGAGGGCGGAATGGTCCCCTTTGAACTGGATGTCACGGATGCCGTCCGTCCTGGGGAGGACAATGTGGTTGAGGTCATGGTGCAAAGTGAATCCGTTGCGGACTCGGTCGGCTGCATTTCCCAATATGCGGCTCACCAGGTGGGAGGAATTCTCCGCAAGGTGGCCATGATTGCCTTGCCGGATTTACATGTGGCCTCCGATAATAGCCGTACGACTCTTGATGGTGCCGATGCTGTCTTCCATTACGAAGCGAATATCGCCAATGCCGGGGATTCAGTCCGTCCTGTCGTACTGACTGCCGCACTCAAGGATGCGAATGGTCGGGAAGTCGTTTCCCGGAAGATACCGGTGGAAGCTGTTCCCGGCAAATCCACGGGAGTAGAATTCACCCTTCCTGTGAAAAAGGCGAATTTGTGGACATCGGAAACTCCCTATCTTTACACGCTGGTGTGTACCTTAAGCGAGAAAGGCAAACCTCTCTCCCGCTATGAACGCAAAATTGGACTCCGCACGGTGGCGGTTAGCGGCAATCGTCTTTTGGTCAATGGTTCGCCCGTTAAATTGCTGGCCGTCAACCATCATGAAGTTCATCCCCTGCGTGGCAGGAGCCTGACACCCGAACTGTGCAGGAAAGACGCTGAACTTTACAAGGCAGCCGGGGTCAATACAGTGCGGACGTCTCACTATCCGCCCAGTGAAGAGTTCCTTCAGGCATGCGATGAATTGGGGCTTTTTGTCGAGTCGGAGTCGGCTGTTTGCTGGATCCAGCATGGAGCAAGCCCTGTCTGGAGACGCTGGAATTATCGCAATCCCGACTATCTTCCCTATCTTCTGCGTCCGACGCTGGATCAAATGGCGGCAAACCGCCACCATCCGTCCATCATCATGTGGTCCCTGGGCAATGAGTCCGTGTGGAGCTGTTTATGGGAAAAAGTGCTGGAAGTGGCCAAACGCTATGAATCGTCACGCCCCCTTGTCTTCCATGACCAATGCTGGGGTGGCTACAACAACGCCGGTAGCCATGCCGATATTGCCAACTACCATTATCCCTCCGAGAATAATCCGGACGAATGGAGTAAAACGGGCCGTCCCGTCTGGTTTGGGGAATACGCTCATCTTCAGTGCTACAACCGCCGTGAATTGGCGACGGACCCCGGAATCCGGGAGGATTGGAGCCGTCCTCTCCAGCGCATGGTGGATTTGATGTGGGACCAACCGGGATGCCTGGGCGGCGCCCTGTGGAGCGGCATTGACGATGTGTTCCATCTTCCTGACGGCAACCTCTGCGGCTATGGTCATTGGGGGCCCATCGATGGCTGGCGGCGTGCCAAGCCGGAATACCATGGCATGCGTATGGCCTACACGCCTTTCCGTGTGTTTGGCGTTCGGGCCGATTCCGGAAAGCCGGTTTGCCTCGATGTCCAGAACCGTCAGAATTTCCTGAACCTCCGGGACAACCGGATAACCTGGTCGTGCAAGGGGAAAACGGGAGTAATCCGGGCGGATATCGCCCCTCATGCCCGGGGAGAAATAACTCTGGGATCCGGTTTTCGCAAAGGAGATGAAGTGACCTTGTCTGTCAAGGATCCGTCCGGACGTGAAATAGCCCGTGAAGTCATTACAATTCCCGGTGGAGAAAACAGGGAAAATCTTTCATCCGACGGCAAGATTGCCCCGATGACTCTGGTGTCCAACGGTGTAAAAATCCATGGTATTGAAGTTCCTCTTCCGGTTCCGATGGTGCTGGATATCAATGATTCCGGTGGTTCTTCAGGCCCTGCGGGCAGTACGTTGACCAATCAGATTGACCCTTATACTCCCGTGGAAGTCTGGACATGGAAGAGCGATGGTTCCTACAAGGGAGCCGGCAGGCGCTGGACGGGTGACGGTGCGTGGGGAAGCGGGGAATTGGAATTTATTCCCCGGAAGGGAGGAAGCATGCTCGTCCGCTATGCTGTAACTGTCAATCAAGACGTCAATCCGCGTCAATGGGGGCTTGTCTGGACGCTTCCCCGGGAGTTCGACAGGATGGAGTGGGATCGCAAAGCCCATTGGTCCTGGTATCCCGAGGACCAGATTGGTCGTCCTCGTGGAACTGCACAGGCTTTACCGGTCGTACGAGAATGGGTTGAAGAACCTGGCAAAGAGCCTCGGCATGCTTGGAAAGATGATGCCAATGCGTTGGGTTGCAATGACTTTATCGCAACGAAAATGAATATCCGCCGTGTCTTGATGAAGAATGAACAAGGCCGTTGCTTCGCTTTTCGCCCCGCATCCGATACTGCTCCCCAGGCTTTGAGAGCCTGGGTGTCGCCGGAGGGAGTGCGCGTGTTGATGGCCGGGTTTAATACCGGCGGAGCGGACCACTTTTTCGCAACTCACTACAGCGGAGAACGACGGCCCCTCAAGAAGGGCGATACTATCCGGTCGGAGTTCATAATATCCGGTGCGGAAATGAAATAACGGAACATCTCAACATAAGAAACATATATGAATTCCAAGGCAAGACTCATCCATGCTGTCAATTTCCGGGAGACCGACCGTCCGCCCGTGTTTTGCAGTATCGTTCCTCAGTTGGCGGACAAACTGGGAAGTTATTTCGGCATGGCGGTAGAGGCTCCTATTGATTCGCCCATGAGTTCCAACCGTATTTCATGGATGGATCTGATGCTGAGACTGGGAAGCGACTGTGTCTGCGTGGCCTCCTGCGCTCCGGATACGGCTCCGACGCGTACGTTGGATGACGGACTCATGGTGAATGAATGGGGAATCGGCATGCGCAATCATGGATTATACGACGATTTCGAGCTTCATCCTCTTGCCCACGTAGAAACCGTGGAGGATGTCGAGGCCTTTCCCTTTCCCGATCCGGATGCCCCGGGACGCTTTCGGCTGGCGCAGGAAGCTATTGAAAAATACGGAAAGGACTACGGAATTATCGGAGACTTGGAATGCTCGATCTTCGAAACATCCTGGTATCTGGTCGGATTGGAAAAACTGTTCATGGGTATGGCAATGGAAGAACCCTGGGTGGATGCCTTGTTCGACAAGGTAGCTGCATTTCATACTCGGGTAGGGTGTACCCTGGCAGCCTTGGGCGCGGATGTTATTTGGTGCGGTGACGATATCGGTTCCCAGAATGGGCCGATGATTAGTGTCGAGATGTTTGATCGATATTTCTTCCCTCGTATTCGAACTATGTTCGCCGAATTCAAGAAAGTGAAGCCGGATGTGAAAATTGCCTGGCATAGTTGCGGATCCATTTTGCCGTTCATTCCGCGCTTCATTGAGGCGGGGCTCGACATCCTGAATCCCATCCAGCCACTTGCCGCCGGGATGGATCCCGTGTGGTTGAAGGAGACCTATGGCGATCGCCTGGTTTTCTTCGGAGGGATTTGTGTTCAGGAACTCCTGCCGCATGGCACGACGACCCAGGTGAAGGAAGAGGTTCTCCGTCGGATTGCCATTCTGGCGAAAGGCGGCGGCTACATTCTTGCACCGGCTCACAATATTCAGGCAGATACGCCCATCGAAAACATTCTTGCAATGTTCGAGGCGGTACGTTCCCTGGAGCAAGTTCACTAAAATTCTAACCAACCATCATCACATTATGTCTGATACGGATACCCTGTATGAATCCATCCTCTGCGGCAAACCTCTTCCGGCGCTGGACGCGACCCGTGCCGCCGTTACCTCCGGTGCGGCCCCCGGAGATATCATCCACGACCATATGATAAGGGCCATGGAGGAAGTAGGGAGGCGGTTTGAACAAGGAAAAGCCTTTGTCCCGGAACTCCTGATGGCCGCACAAGCGATGAAGAAATGCCTTGAATTTTTGAAACCTCTCCTGAAAGAAGATGAGTCTATCCAGGCCGGTCGCATTATTGTCGGTACCGTTAAGGGGGACTTGCACGACATCGGAAAGAACCTGGTGGCTTCCATGTTGGAAGGATGCGGGTTTGAGATTGTCAACCTCGGCACGAACGTGAGCAGTGAACAGTTTGTCGCTGCCGTCCGCGAACACAAGGCGGATATCCTCGGTATGTCTGCCCTGCTGACGACAACCATGCCCTACATGCAGGAAGTTGTGGCGGCACTGGAAGCGGAGGGCCTGCGTAATTCCATCAAGATCATGATTGGTGGGGCTCCGGTGACGGAAGAATTTGCCCGTACCATTGGTGCGGACGGTTTCAGCCCGAATGCCAATGCCGCCGTGTCTCTGGCACGTTCTCTTGTCCAGAGTGCATAAAATGCCCTTTTCTCTCCGGCCATGAAGACCTCCCTTCCGCCTATGCTGGAGACAGTTCCCGTGGATTTTGTCTCCCTGTCCGTTCCGGACATTGAAGTCTGCCGTTACATGGGATATGGCGACCATGAGGCTGATCCCAGGATTCTGGTCATACTGGATGACATGAAGCGGGAGCTGGCCTCCATTTGTGCGCCGTCGTTCGGGTTTAGAACTGTTGAGGGAGATATTGTAGATGGCCGTACGCTTCGTTTGGAAGATAAAGAATTCCATCCGGACCGGATCATTATGCACTGCCTTCGCGGAAGTGAAGACTTCTTCCTTTTGGTGGCAACGGCAGGGTCCGCTTACGATGCCTGGCGGCACGATGTGGAATGTTCCGGAGACATGGTCAGGCTTTTGGTTGCGGATTCCCTGGGATCTGCCATTGTGGAAGCCGTTGCTGCACGGGCTCTGGACGCTCTGGAAACCATTTGTGCCCGGGAAGGACTGCATATTTCCAATTCGTACAGTCCCGGTTATTGCGGCTGGGACGTAATGGAGCAGAAAATGCTGTTTTCTCTGCTTCCCGACGCTTTTTGCGGCGTGTCCCTGACGGAGTCCTGTCTCATGGTGCCGATTAAATCCGTGAGTTCTGTCGTAGGATTGGGGCATGGACTGGTCAAAATGCCGTACGGGTGCGCTATTTGCCGGAAAAAAGATTGTTACAAACGCCGCCTCCCCCAAGAGAGGCATTCAATTAAACCTGAATCGATATGAATAGAAAAATGAAACAATGGGTGGCGGATTGTATCGCCTCCTCCGAATGCAGGGCCATGCCCATTCTTTCGTTCCCTGCAGTCTCCCTGATGGGGATTACCGTCAAGGAACTGATTTCCGACAGTAGCTTGCAGGCCCGTGCCATGGAAACGGTTGCTCGGCAAGTGGATTCCGTAGCAGCCGTCAGCTTGATGGATTTGTCCGTGGAAGCGGAATGCTTTGGCGGAACCGTCCATGTATCCGACGACGAAGTTCCGACTATTGTTGGGAGCCTCGTTTCAACGCCTGAGGAAGTAGAGCGGCTGGTCATACCTGCCGTTGGTACCGGGCGATCCGGGCTTTATGTCGACGCCGTTTCGCAAGCCGTCGAATTGATTCGGGACCGTCCCGTGTTTGCCGGCATGATTGGCCCGTTCTCTTTGGCCGGACGTCTGATGGATATTACCGGCATCATGATGGCCTGCTATGAATCTCCCGAAACCGTACATACCCTGCTAGACAAAACGACCTCCTTTTTGGAAGAGTACGCTCTGGCATTCAAGCGGGCCGGAGCCGACGGTGTTGTGATGGCGGAGCCGATGGCCGGCCTCCTTTCCCCCGAGTTCGGAGATGAATTCTCATCCCGGTACGTCAAACACATTGTGGAACGTGTCCAGGACGACGACTTTATCGTGATCTACCATAATTGCGGAGGCAGTGCCGTGCACATGGTTGACTCCATTGCCGGAACGGGTGCCGCCGCCCTGCACTTCGGCAATGCCGTGGACATGGCGGACGTCATGCCCCAGGTCCCTCCGCATGTTCTTGCCATGGGGAACGTGGATCCGTCCGGACAATTCCGTGAAGGAACGCCGGAATCTATTCGGGCAACCACGGTTGCCTTGCTGGGAAAATGCGCGAAGTGGCCCAATTTCATGATTTCTTCAGGATGTGATATTCCTCCTTCGACATCCTGGGAGAATATACGGGCGTTTTTCGAGGCCGTGCGGGAATTCGACCCGCATCTGTGAGGGAATTTCTGCCGCGTCAGGCTCTCTGTGCGGGTTTGACGCGGTAACCTGCCACATAAGGCAAAAGGGCGGGAGCATACTTCCTGATCAGGAAGAATACGGCGCATATTATTGCATAGATCGCGGGAACGAGGACCAGCCAGGTAACGTCCCAAAGCCATCCTTTACAGGAAATCCATCCGCTGTCCTGAAGCAGGATGATGATAATATGGTGGGCTCCGAAAACGAGGAATCCGGCAGGAGCCAGTTGCGCCAGCCATTTCCCGATGCGTGGGAGATGGTCTTCCGTCAGCATGGCGACGGAAATGAGACTGACGAGACCGATCATGACCAAAATGATGGAATGTTGGTCGCGGTTCAGGATCAGCCATACTGTCAGGGGAATCAATACTGCCGCGAAGAACGCCGCTACCGGGCGGATGATGGCGTGGAGTTCGTCCAGTGAATGCCGGGACAGGAACAAGCCCAGGCAGAAGAATCCCAGACTGTCGGGTGTCGGCCAGTCATGCCCCAGATCTCCCTGGGCAAAGAAATTGAAGGAAAGGAGGACAAGGCCGACAGGCAGCACGTACTTTCCCAGTCGCATGAGCAGCGGGGCAATAAACGTGAAAAGAATGATGTCCCTCAAAAACCATAGCGGAGCATCCACGGGGTGACCACCCAATCCGTAACATTTGGCGAGTGCTTTGAAGGCATCCGTCCAGGGAAGGGATCCTCCGTGCAGCCAGGCAAAAAAAGGGGCGAAGGTTTCGACATGGGGAGTATGGGGAGACGTTCCCGTCAGTACCAAGGCCGCCGTACACCAGAGAAGGTAGGGATAGAACAGAAACCTTGCCCGCTTGATCAGGAACAATTGGTTGAGCCGAAATGTTCCGAATGCTCCTCTTCCGACAAAATAAGCGGCAAGAATTAAGAAAAACGGAGTTCTGGCAAAAAGGAATTGCGCCCACAGGGTTCGGTAAAGATCCGGAGAGAACAGGTTGAGGTGGTTGGCAATGATGATGATCGCGGCATAGACGCGTGCGATGTCCACCCAGGCGACGCGCCGGGCTCCTGATTGGGGGGGCTGTACGGTCGAATCCTGTTGCATGTGCATACCCTATGCGTTTTTTCTGTCGGGAACGCAAGCGGATTCCGAGTCGTCGGAATCGTATCTATCAGTTTTCTCAAGACATGGCGGGAATCCGGCAGTGTATTAGCAGGAACTGAAACAGGCCCGTCCCGGTACGACGGGGCGAGCCTGGATGTGGGCTTGATAAACGGGAGGCTATTTCTCTTCGCTTTCGAAGACGAGTCTGCCGTTTTTGACGTGAACGGTGATGACGGAGCCTTCGGGGAATTTCCCTTCCAGCAACTGAAGGCTGAGGGGATCGAGGATGTCTTGCTGAATAGCTCTCTTGAGAGGCCGGGCCCCATAGACGGGGTCGAAACCGTGGTCGGCGACGAGGGCGGTTGCTTCCGGCGTCATTTTCAGGAACATTCCCTTGGCTTCGAGGCGTTTGCGGACACGTTCAAGCTGGATGTCGACAATGCCTTTGAGTTCTTCGGCAGTGAGACGGTCGAAGATGATAATTTCGTCGATGCGGTTGAGGAACTCGGGCCTGAAGTGCGAGCGCAGGGTTTCCATGGCCTTTGCTTCGCGTTGCTCTGCATTGGATTCATTGAGGATGAATTGGCTGCCGATGTTGGACGTCATGATGATGACCGTGTTTCGGAAATCGACCGTGCGGCCCTGTCCGTCGGTGATGCGTCCGTCGTCAAGCACTTGGAGCAGGACATTGAAAACGTCCGGGTGGGCCTTTTCGATTTCGTCGAAGAGGACGACGCAGTACGGCTTGCGCCGAACGGCTTCCGAGAGCTGTCCGCCTTCATCGTAGCCGACGTATCCGGGAGGTGCTCCGATCAGGCGGGCGACTGAGTGCTTTTCCATATATTCCGACATGTCGATACGGATCATGGCCCCTTCGTTGTCGAAGAGGAATTCCGCCAGAGCCTTGCTGAGTTCGGTTTTGCCAACCCCGGTCGGACCGAGGAAGAGGAATGAACCGATCGGGCGGTTTTCATCCTGCAAGCCTGCTCGCGCACGGCGAACGGCATCAGCGACTGCCTTGACGGCTTTCTGCTGGCCGATGACGCGTTTGCCGATGCGTTCTTCCATGTGGACGAGTTTTTCACGTTCTCCCTCCTGCATGCGTGCGGCGGGGATGCCCGTCCAGCTGGAAACGACCTTGGCGATGTCCATTTCGGTGACTTCCTCCTTAAGAAGTCCGCCTCCATCCTGTTGTTGGAGTTCGCTCAGGTGTTGCTGGGCTTCCTTGAGGTTTTTTTCCGCTTCGGGGATGTCGCCGTAAGTAATCTGGGATGCTTTGCCGAGGTCGCCCAGGCGTTTGGCCTGTTCGGCGTCGGTACGCAGTTGGTCGATCCGTTCCTGTTCTTTGCGGACAGCGTCGATGACTGCTTTTTCATTCTTCCATTTGGCGATCATGGACGAGGATTTTTCCTTGAGGTCGGCCAGTTCCTTGACGATTTTTTCGAGGCGCGCCTTGCTGTCGGCGTCCTTTTCCTTGACTAGGGCCTGGCGTTCCATTTCAAGCTGCATGGATTCGCGTTCGATCTGGTCGATTTCCGAGGGCATGGAGTCGAGTTCGATTTTCAGGCGGGCAGCGGCTTCATCGACGAGGTCGACGGCTTTGTCAGGCAGGAAGCGGTCGGAAATGTAGCGGTCGGACAATGTGGCAGCGGCGACGAGTGCCGAGTCCGTGATGTGGACACCGTGGTGGACTTCGTAGCGTTCTTTCAACCCGCGCAGGATGGCGATGGTATCTTCCACGCTGGGTTCTCCGACGAGGACGGGTTGGAAGCGGCGTTCGAGGGCCGGATCTTTTTCGATGTACTTGCGGTATTCGTCCAGAGTGGTAGCTCCGATGGTGCGGAGTTCTCCACGGGCAAGAGCCGGCTTGAGCAGGTTGGAGGCGTCGACGGCTCCTTCGCTGGCTCCGGCGCCGACGATGGTATGGAGTTCGTCAATGAAGAGAATGATTTCTCCATTGGAATCCGTTACTTCTTTGAGGAATGCTTTGAGACGTTCTTCGAATTCGCCCCGGTATTTGGCACCGGCCAGCATGGAGCCGATGCTGAGTGAGACGATGCGCTTGTTCTTCATGCTCTCCGGCACGTCGCCGTTGACGATACGCCGGGCGAGGCCTTCGGCGATGGCGGTTTTGCCGACGCCCGGTTCGCCGATGAGAACGGGGTTGTTCTTGGTACGTCGGGACAGGATTTGCAGGACACGGCGGATTTCTTCGTCGCGGCCGATTACCGGGTCGATTTTTCCGGCGCGGGCGCGAGCCGTCAGGTCGGTTCCGTATTTTTCCAGCGTCTGATATTTGCCTTCAGGGTTGTCGTCGGTAACGCGCTGGTTGCCGCGGACTTCCTTCATGGCGGTCATGTAATTGTTTTTGTCCAGACCGAAGGTTTTGACGAGAGCGGAAGCTTTGGAATTCGTTTCCAGAACGCCGAGCATAAAATGTTCGACACTCAGGTAGTCGTCTTTGAGGGCTTCGCGTTCCTTGTCGGCTGCTTGGAGAACGCCGGCGAGATCCTGCCCGATCTGGGGCTGGGTCGTGCTTCCTTTTTGGGACGGTTCGCGTTCCAATTCCTTTTTTGCGGCTTGGAGAAGAAGTCCCGGATCGCAGGCAGCTTTCCGGAGGATAGGTGAAAGGATGCCTCCGTCCTGTTCCAGCAAGGAGCAGAGGACATCAAGCGAATTGATTTCGGGACGGCCCGCCTGAGCGGCGGAACGCTGAGCCTGCATCAATGCTTCCTGAAATTTAGTGGTAAGGTTGTTGAGCATAATTGAATATATTTGGATGGAGCGGGTACGCCATGGGAATGACCGCATGCCACCTTTGTTACATGGGGATTATGACAATAAAGGAAGGCAGAATGTTGAAAAATTTATAAATATGGATAATGGACTTTACCCGGACGGTTGGGATCGGTTATTGGTATGGGTTGTGAAGCAGATTCTTTCTATCCTTTTCTGTTGCGGTAGCATTTTGTCGGCCTGGGCCGGCGGCGACTGGTCCGAGGATTTGAAATCCGGAGCCTTGTGGGACATGCCGTTGAAAGAATTTGCCGGTAAATATCTCAAAAACGAACGGGGGGAATGGGTGGATCAGGGAAAGACGACGCTTCGTATTGCCCGGCCCCGATTTACTGTCGGTTCGATCAAACTGGGAGAAACACTGATCTCCGTGGAGAAGGGCAAGTTGTCCCATGTTCAGGCGATGCTGTACAATAAGGGGGATAATGGGGAGATCGCGGAAAAGGAATTTGAGGCGCTGGTGGATGCCTCCGTGGCGGCTCTGGACGGGATGACGGAGCAGAAAGCTCGGCCCTACAAGCCTTCCCGCAAGGAAAGTGCCGTCAGAATCAAGGGCTCCGAATGGAAGTGGGACAAGGGCACGGCCATTCTTGAGGCCAGCTCGACAGGGAAGGGAAGCAAGTTCGAACCCGAATTTGTCCGTCTGAAATTGGGTGCCGACGAACAGGTTCTTATGCGCGGCTCTTCCGGGGAACGGGCGGTCAAGGACAGTCTGAAAAGCCATGTGAAAAAAATCGGAACCCAGGGAGCGGTTATTGAGGGGATTCCCATGGTGGACCAGGGGCAAAAGGGGTATTGCGTCGTGGCAACGGCAGCGCGTATTTTTTCTTATTACGGGATGGATTACATCGACCAGCACCAGCTGGCTTCTATTGCAGATGCTTCCGGAGATGGCGGAACATCGGTTTCGAAGATGGTGGAAGCACTCAAGAAAATCGGAAACCGTTTCCAGATCCGGGTGCGCGATATCGATTCTCTTCTTGAGTACAAGGACTATCTCCGTCTGATTAAGGAGTACAACCGTGCCGCCCGCAAACTCGACAAACCTAAATTCGAATCCAAGGATGTGGTCTCGATCTGGGAAAAGGGTGATGCCGAAGTGCTGAAACAGGCTCGATGTTCTTCCGAACAACAGATGGAGCGGTGGATCAAGCCTATCAAACAATACGTCGATGCCGGAATCCCGGTGTTCTGGTCCGTTCAGTTGGGACTTGTCCCGGAACCGATGCGGATCAGCCAGACGCGTGGAGGCCATATGCGCCTGATTACCGGCTACGATATGGAGAAAAAGGTTATTTATTTTTCCGACTCCTGGGGCAGTGAACATACCTGCAAGGAAATGCCGATCGACAATGCCGCGGCTATTACGATTTGCAGACTGGTGGTGATGCCTACCAAGTGAGGATGATTCCCGGGTTCTTCTTGTTTTCCGGCGAGCTGTGCCGGAATGGTTGGCGGACGCTGTAAGATCCTTTGATTTCGGCAAACCAATCCCAAGAAGAATCTGTCGAAAATAGTTTTTTTGATTGAACGGGAGTACGGCATTTGGAATCAGATTCCTTTGGAGCTTATGGAACCGAATACTCAGCAAAAGCCCGGCCTTGACTCGGAAGTGCCGGAGTTGGAACCCATGCCATGGAAGCCTGGGGAAACTTTGGGTGAAGTCATGGAAAGACGAGGCATTTCGCGACGCCAGTTTAATTCATGGTGCCTGAAATTGGCCGGATTGATGGGGATTGCTTCTGCTTTTGGCGGAGAAACCCGGGCGGAGGAAATTGCCCGGAAGATTGCCGATCTGAAACGTCCTGTCGTCGTATGGCTTCAGTTGCAGGAATGTACGGGATGTTTGGAAAGTACAATACGCAGTTACAATGAAGAAATCGGCAATCTGGTATTGTCTGTGGTGTCAATGCCGTATGTGGAACTCTTGATGGCTCCTTCCGGGACAGCCGCCAACAAGGCTTTGGAGGACGCCCTGAAGGAACCGCATATTCTCGTAGTCAACGGTTCCATTCCGATGAAGGACGGTGGCGTATATTGTACGATCGGCGGTGAAACGACTGAAGCGGTTTTGCGCCGTGCGGCCAAGAATGCCTCCTACGTGCTGGCTGTCGGGGCCTGTGCTTTTTTCGGATCCGTGCAAGCAGCTCGTCCGAATCCGACGGGAGCAGTTGGCGTCCGTGATGTCTTGACCGATGTACCCGTTATCAATGTACCGGGTTGTCCTCCGATCGGAGATGTGATTACGGCTGTGATCATGTACATTTTAACGATGGGGCAAGCTCCTCCTTGCGATGGGCTGGGAAGGCCGTTGATGGGCTATGGACAGAGGATTCACAACAATTGCCCGCGCCGCGCCCATTTCGATGCGGGACAATTTGTCCAGTCGTTCGACGATGAGAATGCCCGCCAGGGATTCTGCCTGTACAAGATGGGTTGCAAGGGACCCAATACGTTTTCACCTTGTCCCATTGTCCGGTGGAACGGCAATGTCACGTTTCCGATCCAGGCGGGACATCCCTGCATCGGTTGTACGGAATTGTATTTTTTCGATCGCATGTCGCCATTCTACACGGAATTGCCCGATGTTCATGGATTCGGGATTGAGGCGAATGCCAACAAGGTAGGTGTTGCGGCCATGGCTGCCGCCGGTGCGGCCATTGCCGCCCATGTGGCCGGAACGGCGATTCACTACAAACGCCAGTATTTGAAGGAAGAAACGCGGGTTTCTCTGCCTGCCTACGGAGATGAACCCGGAGCTCGGGATTATGGGGAAGACGATGAACCGCGGCATGCAGATTCTCCCTGTTGCGACAGCTCTCCCCGGAAGGAAAAAACGGATGGAAACAACTAACCAGATTACTACAAAACGATGAATTCCAAGACTTCCGAGAACGTCGAGCCCTCCCGCAGAGTTGTCGTTGACCCGGTGACCCGCATCGAAGGCCATTTGCGCCTGGAATTGGAGGCTGCCGACGGTGTGATCAAGGACGCCTGGGTGTCCACGACGCAGTACCGCGGTATTGAAACCATCGCCTGCAATCGCGATCCCCGAGACGTGTGGGCGTTTGTGGAGCGCATTTGTGGCGTATGTACGGGTTCTCACGCCGTGGCGTCGATACTAGCTGTGGAAGATGCCTTGGATTACAAGGTACCCGTCCAGGCCCGCTTGATCCGGGATCTGGTGAATGGCGCTCTCGGTATCCAGGACCATGTGATCCATTTCTACCAGCTCCATGCGTTGGACTGGGTGGATGTTGTCTCCGCCTTGAAGGCTGATCCGGCCGAGGCGGCGAAATTGGCGCAGAAGTTGTCCGACTGGCCGATGTCGTCTGTGGAGTATTTTGCCGGCGTTCAGAAGAAGCTTAAGGAATCGATTGCCTACGGACAGTATTCGATTTTTACAAATGGTTATTGGGGGCATCCCGCCTACAAATTGCCGCCGGAAGCCAATCTAATGGCCGTGGGGCACTATCTGCAGGCTCTGACCTGGCAGCGGGACATGATCAAAATTCATACGATTTTCGGAGGCAAGAACCCTCATCCGAATTTTCTGGTCGGTGGTATGGCCTGTGCTATTAACATGGACAATTACCAAACGGTCAACCAGTATGCCATCAGCCTGGTTAAGCAGTTGATTGATCTGAGCCACGATTTCATCCATAAGGTGTATTATCCCGACGTGATGGCGATCGGATCGTTTTACAAGGATTACTTCCATATTGGAGCTTCCAACCCGAATGTGTTCTGTACGGGTGATCCCGCTTCGTCCTGTTCCGGGAAACCGAAGGGAGACGGCTTGATCAAGCCTGGTGTTCTCCTCCGTGGAGATTACAAAAATGTCATCGATTTCGACCAGGACAAGATTGCCGAGTTTATTTCCAGCGGGTGGTACACCTACACCCAAGGCGATAATGTCGGCCTGGATCCATACTCCGGTGAAACCAATCCGAAGTACACGGGGCCCACGCCTCCGTACGAATGGCTCTCGGACCGCCAGAAATACACATGGACAAAGGCTCCCCGTTACGATGGTTTTGCCATGGCGACGGGACCGAATGCCCGCATGATGCTGGGGTATGCCCAGGGAGTTCCCAATATTGTCGAGAGGGTTCATGCCATGTTCGACCAATTGGGGCTGCCTCATGACAACGGTCTGCTCAATTCCACGATGGGGCGGACATATGGACGTGCGTTGGACGCCATGATTACGGTGGACAAGATGGTGGCGCAATTCGATGAATTCGTCGCCCGTATCAAGGCGGGGGATACGACGACCTTCAATCAGGAAAAATGGGAGCCGGATTCCTGGCCGAGAAAGTGCAAAGGCGTCGGGTGGGTGGAAGCCCCACGCGGCAGTCTGAGTCACTGGGTCCATATCGAAAACAAGACAGTGACTAATTACCAGTGTGTGGTTCCCAGTACCTGGAATAGTTCCGGCCGAGATCCCGAGGGGCAGATGGGACCGTATGAGTATTCCCTGGGTCATAGCGGCAGGCACCCTCTGGTGGATCCTTCGCAGCCCTTGGAAGCGTTGAGAACTGTCCATAGTTACGATCCGTGTCAGTCGTGTGCGGTACACCTTTTCGATGAACGGGGGAATGCCATTTCAACTCATCAGGATCCATGAAGACGCGTGTAGAAATAGGGGATGTCGGTGTGATGGTGCGCGACCCGCTCCCTTCCGGTTCGACAACGGCGCAGGAACTCCTGAGGATGGCTGCCGCTGCTTCCTGCAATGGCGGTGACGATCCGGGCGATGCCGCGCTGGTGCGTGCGGCAGTCGAGGAAACAGGAAGCATCGGCTTTAGCCAAAAGGAGGGATCTTGGATCGCTCCCGGCCGGACAAGGCCGTATAGTACGGCCCGGATCAAGTCGGAGGGCGGAGGGGAGGAACTGGAAGTAGCCCGTGGCGATTTGTCGTTTTTGATGCGTATGTGCGGTGTATCGCGCGAAACATGCATGCAGATGGAAAAAGCGATGCATGCCTATGCCCACCAAGGCTACCGGGCCGTCGCCCTTGCGACGCGCCGGAACGGCGGGGCGTGGGAATTCCGGGGTGCGATCCCCATGATTGCCAACCGGTTGGTGAAGAGCATCCGTGATGCTCGTACGGATTTCCGTTATTTCCCCTTGTGGGACTGGCCCCTCCGCGTTCTCCACTGGATGTGGGTAGCGAGTGTGCTGACGTTGGCGGCTACCGGTATTTGTATTGCGGAAGGGTGGTTTCTGATACGCGGCGAATTGACGAGCCGGTTTGAGTTTGGAGACGTGCGTTTCATTCATTATGCCGTGGCCTGGATTTTGGTGGCGGTGTTGATTTTGCGGTTTAGCCTCTTCTTTTTTGCCTCCAACAAGTACCAGACTTTTGCTTCTTTGTTTCCGGTGTCGCGTCAGCGCTGGGTCGACCTTTATCAAACCGCGCTGGATTATTTTTTCGCACGCAGTTTCGACGGTCCCCGTTACATCGGTCACAATCCTCTCCAGCAGTGGACGTACACGGGCGTTTACGGTCTGTTTACCTTCATGGTGGTAACGGGCTTTGCCCTGTATGCCTTGTACCAGCCGACGCATTGGTTTTATAGTTGGTTCATGCCGTTGAACGATTGGATCGGGGTTGCCAATGTCCGTCTGCTCCACTTGATCGGCATGTGGTGCTTCCTGCTGTTTGCTACGATACACGTTTACCTGAGTATTCTTGCAGGTAATGTGGATCGCGACGGAACGATTTCTTCCATGTTCAGCGGCGGCCGCTGGGTTCGCCGCGGAGTACGGTTCCACGATGAATAATTTTTTCCAGACGTTTGCCGCGGATGCCTGTGCTTCCGGTCGCGATCCTTGCCGCCTTCTTGTCCTTGGGCTCGGGAATCCCGTGATGGGGGACGATGGGGCGGGTATTGAGCTTCTGCACTTGGTGCGCGATGGGGGGGGATGGCCGGAATCCGTCGTTTTTGAGGATGGCGGTACAATGGCGATGTCCCTGCTTCCTCTGATTGAGGATGCCCGTGGCGTCTTGTTCCTGGATGCAATGAAGACAGGGGCTGCTCCAGGCTCTGTTTTGCACAGGATGCGTGAAGAATTGCCGGGGTTTTTTTCGCGGACATTGTCACCGCACGAACTGGGGCTTCATGAGGTGCTGGGGGCTGCCCAGTTGCGGGGGACGCTACCTCCGTTTATGGAAATGGTCGGTATCGAGGCGGAGGATGCCGGGTTTGCCCGGCCGATGAGTCCGCCTGTTCGAGCCGCGCTGGAAGCCGCCGCTCGTTTGGCCAGGGAGAGAATTGCCGCCATATTGCAGCAATGTGGGGAGGAGGGTGCTCATGCATGAGGCGGGGATTGTGGCCGGAGCTTTGTCCATGGCCCGTGAGATTGCGGTGGGCAAGGGAGGGCGCCGCATCACGCGGATGGTACTGACGGTCGGATCGCTTAGCAGCGTTGTTCCGGAAGCATTGGAAAATGCCTTCCGTGCCTTGTCGCACGGTACGATGGCGGAGGGCGCTTCCCTGGAAGTGGAGTGGGTAGAGGCTTGCTGCCGGTGCAGTACTTGCGGCAGCGATTTCGAATTTGCCGGCAACGGTTATGTGTGTCCCGGTTGCGGAGAACCCAGCATGGTGATCCTCCGGGGGCGTGAATTGGAACTCAAAACAGTAGAATGGATCTAAGAAATTATGTGCAAGGAATGCGGATGCGATCACGGAGGAGACGTTAGAATTGACGGTTGCCCTGTCGAGCCCCGGGAACACGGTCACTCCCATGAGGAGGGACATACCCATGCGGAGGATGTTCACATGCCCATTTTGGATGAAAATGCGCGGGTGGCGGAACGTAACCGCGGATATTTCGAGGCGAAGAATGTCTGGGTGCTGAATGTCCTGTCGTCTCCCGGTTCAGGCAAGACGACTCTGCTGGCGGAAACGGCCCGGCGCTTGAAGGCGCAAGGAGCGGAAGTGGGTATGATCGTCGGGGATCTGGCGACGGACAACGATGCCGTCCGCCTGCGCGAAGCCGGGATTCCCGTGGTGCAGATTACGACGGGAACCATGTGTCACCTGGATGCGTCCATGGTGGCCCGTGCGGCACGTCAAATGGATCTGGACTCCTTGGATATATTGATTATCGAGAACGTCGGCAATCTCGTTTGTCCGGCGGATTTCGATCTCGGCGAACATGCCCGTGCGGTTTTGTTATCTACGACGGAGGGTGAGGATAAGCCATTGAAATATCCTCCCATGTTCCATATGGCGGACATCGTTGTTATTACCAAGACTGATCTCGCAGGACCGGCGGGATTTGACCGGACGGCAGCTCTGGCTAACCTGAATCGGATTGCCCACCATGCGGATATCCTGGAAGTGTCGGCAAGGACGGGCGACGGCATAGATACCTGGTGCGATGTTCTTCGGCACCTTCGTACACGCGGTTATGCGGGGGATGGACATCACCATCATTGATTGTGATTCGGCATGGAGACGGTATGCAGGCTTCAGCTTTCCCTGACGGGGACTGTACAAGGGGTGGGATTTCGTCCTTTCGCGTACCGTCTTGCTTGTGAAGAAGGACTATCCGGCTGGATCAGGAATGATCCCGGCGGCGTGGCGATTGAGGTAGAAGGTCCGCGGAATTGCCTCCTGGCTTTCGTTGAACGACTGGAAACGGAAAAGCCGCCCCTGGCGTCCATTTATAGCATGGAGCCCTGTTGGCTGGAGCCGTCCGGTTTATCCGGCATGGAGATTCTGGAAAGTTCCTGCGACGGTGCGACGGAACCGGTTCTTCTGCCTGATCTGGTGATTTGTCCGGTTTGCTCTGCCGAAATCCGAGATCCGGCGAACCGCCGCTTCGGTTATCCGTTTACCAATTGTACGCACTGCGGACCCCGCTATTCCATCATCGAATCCCTTCCGTATGACCGTGGAAATACGAGCATGAAACATTTTGCCATGTGTCCGGATTGCCGGAGGGAATATGGGGATATGGCGGATAGGCGTTTTCATGCCCAGCCGGTGTCATGTCCTGCATGCGGCCCGTCTCTGGCGTTGTATGGGGAAGATGGTTCCATGGTGGAATCGGGGAGATCCGGGGAGAAGACCTCGTCAATGATTGCCGCTGCCGCCGATTGCCTGAATGGCGGTGGTATCGTGGCTCTGCTGGGGTTGGGTGGAGTCCAGCTTTTGACGGATGCCCGCAATGAGAAAGCTGTATGCAGGCTTCGCGAGCGCAAGAGACGGGATGCCAGGCCGTTTGCCCTGATGGCTCTATCGGAGGCGGTAGTGCGGGAAATTGCCTTTTTATCGCCGGAAGAACGCCGGGTGTTGTCTTCACCGGCGGCTCCGATCGTGTTGTTGCGGCGCAGGGACGATGTTCCGCCAGAATGTTTGCCGGCTCCGTCCGTGTGTATGTTCAGCCCTTGGGTGGGAGTCATGCTGCCGACGACTCCCTTGCATCATCTATTGCTGGATTCCTGGGGAGGGCTTCCCGTGGCAACTAGTGGAAACCTCAGCGACGAGCCCCTGTGCGTGTCGCCTGAGGAAGCCTTGTGCAAACTGGCCGGTATTGCAGATTTGTTTTTGATGCACGATCGGCCCGTCCTGCGTCCGGTGGACGATTCGGTCGTGCGGGTATGGCGAGGCCGCGAACTTGTGGTGCGCCGGGCACGGGGATATGCTCCCTTGCCTGTGTGCGGCCATGGGGGGGAAGGTGAACCGGTAATTCTGGCTCTGGGAGGGCAGATGAAGAATGCCCTCGGCTGGCGCGTCCGCGGAAGGTCTGTTCTGAGCCAGCATATGGGAGATTTGGATACCGAGGCTTCACTGGTCTCGTTTCGCCGGGAGGCGGATGATCTGGGACACCTGCTGCATGCTTCGCCGGAACTTGTTGTTGTAGATTCCCATCCCGACTACCAGGCTTCCCTGTATGGGCGTGATCTGGCTGAGAGGAAAGGCTTGCCGCTGGTGGAGGTCCAGCATCATGTGGCGCATGTTCTTGCGTGCATGGAGGAGAACGAAGTTCCTTTCCCATGCCTTGGCGTAGCTTGGGACGGTACGGGGTACGGTCCGGATGGTACTGTGTGGGGAGGGGAATGGTTTGCTTTGGAAGAAACTGCTTGGAAGCGTGTGGGACATCTGCGGACATTTCATTTGCCGGGTGGGGATGCCGCCGTCCGGGACCCGCGCCGTGTGGCGTTTTCCCTGCTTGCCGCGCCGGAACTGCAGTCTTGCCGGACATTGCGCGGAAGGTTGCAGGCGGCTTTGGCCCCGGATTTGTCGAAGGCGTGCCGGTTGATGATAGAGAGGGGACTGAATGCGCCGCTTTGCAGCAGTATGGGACGTATTTTTGATGCAGTGGCCTTTTTTCTGGGATTCGACGGATTGATTCGGTGCGAAGGACAGGCTGCCATGCAGCTGGAAGCGTGGGCATGGGAATATCCGGAGGCGGAGTGGGGGCACGTTCCTCCTCTTTCCTGGGGAGAAGGGGACACCGGCGGCGTGATGGACTGGGTTCCGGCATTGCAAGCGTTGGAAACCGGGTTGGCGGCAGGTTGTTCACGGGCGCGGCTGGCATGGTGTTTTCATGACGGTCTGGCGGAATTGATCGTGACGCATGCTTTGAAATCGGGTAGAAACAGAGTTTGTGTAGGCGGCGGGTGTTTTCAGAATGTTCTGTTGCTCGAATTGCTAATGCGCCGGGCGGAACGTGCCGGAGTAACACTCCATGTTCCCCAGCGGGTGCCGGCCCATGACGGAGGGTTGGCGGCCGGACAGATTGCGGCCGTGCTTCACCATTATCCAGCTTATTGATATTATGTGTCTTGCAGTACCAGGTTTAATCACGGGCATTTCGGACGCCGATCCGCTTTTTCGGATGGGCATGGTTGATTTCGGCGGTATTTCCCGCGAGGTCAATCTTGGTTGCGTACCGGAAGCGGAGGTAGGGGATTACGTCATCGTCCATGTGGGAATGGCGTTAAGTGTGATGGATCGCGAGTCCGCCCTGCAGGCGAGGGACGATTTGAGGAAGATGGTGGAGGAGAGCGATACCGGGCGTGGGGAAGGCGCCTCCGAATCGTGAATGTAGCGGCTTTCTATCGTGACCCGGAGGCTGTTTCCCGGCTGGCCGGGGAAATTGCCGCCTTGGTGGCGCACCCCTGGAAGCTGATGGAGGTGTGTGGCGGGCAGACGCATGCCATTGCGAAGTATGGTCTGGAGGAACTGCTTCCGCCGGAGATTGAGTTGATCCATGGACCGGGATGCCCCGTTTGCGTAACTTCTGTCGGGCTGATTGATCTGGCGGTAGAACTGGCAGGGAAACCTGGAATGATTCTTGGCAGCTACGGAGATATGCTGCGGGTGCCGGGAAGTCGTGGCGATCTGTTGTCGGCTCGTGCCCGTGGTGCCGATGTCCGGATGTTCTATGCTCCGATGGATGCTGTACTGACGGCTCGTGATAACCCGGACAGACAGGTAGTGTTTTTTGCCGTCGGTTTTGAAACGACGGCTCCCGCCAGTGCATTGGCCGTGAAGATGGCTGCCCGGATGGGATTGGACAATTTCTCCTTGCTCGTCGCTCATGTGGCTGCGCCTCCTGCCATGAAAATGCTTTTGGAATCGCCTGACGCTCGTCCGGATGCTTTTTTGGCTCCGGGACACGTGTGTGCCGTGACTGGCGAACGCGAATATGCGGAACTGGCTGTCCGGTATCATGTACCGGTAGCGGTCACGGGGTTCGAACCGGTCGATTTGATGGCGGGTATTCTGGCATGTGTCCGTCAGTTGGAACAGGGTGAAGCGCGTGTTGACAATACCTATGCGCGTGCGGTGAGGCCGGAAGGCAATCCGTCGGCGTTGGAATTGATGCGTGACGTATTTAGTCCGGTGGACAGATTGTGGCGTGGTTTGGGAGTGATTCCCGGCGGAGGCATGGATCTTTCGGAAAGTTATGCCGCGTTCGATGCCCGGAAGAAATTCAGTCTTGCCCTGCCTGCTCTATCTGAAGTACATCTGGAATGCAGGGCTGGGGACGTTTTACGGGGTATCCTGAAGCCGGACTGTTGTCCTGCGTTTGGCGTACGCTGCCGTCCCGAATCCCCCCTGGGGGCGCCGATGGTATCCGGAGAAGGGGCTTGCGCTGCTTATTACCGATACAAAATGAATAGATAACCTTCATGAACACTTGGAGAATCAATCAATGGGGAGCGTTTGCCGCATTCTTTCTGATAGGAAGCATGGCGGGGCAGGTCCGTGCCGGAACGGAGATGAAGCAGCAGCCTAATGTCCTGCTTATCCTCGTCGATGACATGGGATGGCAGGATACGTCCGTTCCTTTTCATTACGGGGACAGCGGCAAGGCTATTCCCTCTCCGGGTAATGCCGTGTTTAAGACGCCGGGCATGGAGAAACTGGCTGCCCAGGGCATGATTTTTACCCAGGCGTATACCCCCAGTGTGTGTTCTCCGAGCCGTACCGCCCTGATGACCGGAAACAATCCGTCCCGCACCCATATCAGTAACTGGACGAATCCTGACAAGCCGGCGGATACGAGTATGCGGGGAATCAAAACCATGCGTCCTCCTGCCTGGAGAATGCAGGGGATGACGTCAGATGATCCGAGCCTTGCCCGTATGCTGCACGACGCCGGTTACCGGACTCTCTTTGTCGGGAAAGCCCATTTCGGACCGACTTCCAATTCAGCCGCTCAACCGGAAAATCTGGGATTCGACGTGAATGTCGGCGGATCGGGAGCCGGGCATCCCGCCTCGTACCTCGGAGAGGATTGCTATGCCGAAAAGTCTTATAAGGAAACGGGAATACACGGAGTCAGGGATGTGCCCAATCTGGAAAAATACTACAACACCGATACGTTCCTGACAGATGCTCTCAGCACGGAGATGGCTTCCGAAATCCGGGAATCCGTGAAAACGGGCAAGCCGTTTTTTGCCTACATGGGGCACTATGCCGTCCATTCCCCCCTGATGAAGGATCCTCAGTTCCAGGCTCTGTATCCCTCCTTGAAGGGAGCTCTTCTGAATTATGCCACCTTGATTTCCGGGATGGACAAATCGATTCTCCATCTTCTGGGAACATTAGACGAAGCGGGTGTTGCCGACCGTACTCTGGTCGTGTTCGCTTCCGACAATGGTGGAACCGCTCCCTGGAAAAACAAATGCCTTCCGCTTCGGGGTATGAAGGGGACTCCCTATGAGGGCGGCATCAGAACGCCCATGATCGTTTCCTGGGCGAAATTGAATCCCGCTCAGCCTCTCCAGCAGCAGTATCCGATCGTCCCCGGTAGCCGGTGTGACCGTGTCGTGGCCTTGCAGGACATGTTTGCGACGCTCGGGAGCATGGCGGGAGGCAAGGTCCCGGACGGTCTGGATTCGTACGATATCAGCGGTCTTCTTCGCGGGGACGGCTCATGCAACCGTCCGCAAACGTATTTCCTCAATTTCCCGCACCAGCACAACGATGCCTATTACGTCCTGTACCGGGAGGGAGACTGGAAGGTTATCTACCGGTACCATACGAAAAAGTGGGAACTTTACAATCTCAAGTCGGATATGGAGGAACAGCATGATTTGACCCGGGAATGTCCGGAACAGTTGCAGGCCATGGCTCGCAAACTGGTGACGGAACATACCAGGCATGGCGCTCAGTTTCCGATTGATACTCAAACAGGACTTCCGGCGGTTTTCGTTATGCCGGATCAATCTTCAAAATAACCGGTTCCATGTTTTCCTGCCCGGTTCCCTACGATGATTCCGACCGCGTGTCTCTGGCTTGCGGCGGAGGCGGATTGCTGATGAACCGTCTGCTGGAGGAAGTGTTTTTTCCGGCTTTCGGGACAGATTCGTCTTCTCTGCATGACTCTTCCCTGCGTTCCGTACCGGGGGGAACGCTGGCAATGACGACGGACAGCTTTGTCGTCCATCCACTGGTGTTTCCCGGCGGAGACATCGGCTCGCTGGCTGTTCATGGGACGACGAATGATTTGGCGATGAGCGGTGCCCGTCCCTTGTATTTGAGTGCGGGATTTATTCTGGAGGAGGGTCTTGAAGTGGCCGTCCTGAAACGAATCGTCAAGTCGATGGCCCGTGCCGCCTCCGAGCTGGGAGTGAGCATTGTGACGGGCGATACCAAGGTCGTGGAAAAAGGGAAGGGCGATGGCGTTTATATCAATACATGCGGCATCGGTTCTCCGGAATACCCGGGATTGATTGCTCCCTCTTCTATCCGAGAGGGAGATGCGGTGATCGTCAGCGGTGATTTGGGACGGCATGGAATGACGATTATGAGCGTGCGGGAAGGATTGGGGTTCTCCTCGTCGCTGGAGAGCGATTCGGCTCCTTTGTGGCCGTCGGTTGATGCTTTGATCCGGAGCGGCGCCGACATCCATTGCTTGCGGGACATAACCCGCGGAGGCCTGACAACAACCCTGAATGAAATTGCCGATTCGTCCGGATTGGGTATTGTTCTGGACGAAGTATCAATCCCGGTCTGCGACGAAGTGCGTTCTGCCTGTGACGTTCTGGGGTTGGATCCCCTCCAGGTGGCTTGCGAAGGGCGTTTCCTGGCGATCGTCCCGGCGGATGCCGCCGCGCGGACTTTGGCTGCCCTGCGTTCCGTTCCCGTTTCGTCCGGAGCATGCGTTGTGGGGCGGGTAGAAGGCCGCATGGCAGCACCTCTTGTGATGAATGGAGTTATGGGGGTGAGGCGTATACTGGGCATGCCATCCGGAGCCCAGCTGCCCAGGATCTGCTAAACTTTGGCGTGTTGATGGGGTGGATTGTAGAGGAAAAATAAGTTGAAAGACATTTTTTTCGTGAATGAAATGCCGGGAGAATTTGTCTACCCTGCATGCCAGAATTCTCAAATGCATTTAGCGGGCTCAAGGAAGACCGGAAGCTGACGGATAAGGAGTTGATTCGTGCCATCCGGTTTATGATTGCAGCGGAATATGAAGCCATCCAACTTTATGAGCAGTTGGCGGAATCCATTGACAACGAACTTGCCAAAAAAGTCCTGATTGAAATCTCCAATGAAGAAAAGGAACATGCGGGCGAGTTTTACAGGCTCCTTCAAGAGTTGGCCCCCGAAGAACAGGGCTACTATGATGAAGGAAGTGAGGAAACAGAGGAAAAAATCAAAAAATTGGGTAAATCCTGACCGTTTCATTCCGGGAGTATCCCGTTGACAGTTATTCGTGAACCCTCGTGTTCATCGTGCCCGGTTCGACATTTTTGTCGAGTCGGGCTTTTTTTGTGTAGAAACGTTTTTGCCTTAATCTGGGATGGGGATCATTTTTCTGATCGTAAGGTGGTTATAATTGGTTATTTGGTGGATGTGGGGAGAAATTACAGTTAATTAACCCTCATGATGTCGACTTTGTTGAAGCGGTTTGGCAATCCGTTATAAGTATCAATAAGTCATTTATTGTAAATAGATAATAATACAATAAGAAGCAGAATAAAGATTTATTGTAGAAACCTACATTGAGGCTATTTCCTGCGAGAAATTTGACCTTGATAACGGATTGCCAAACTGTTATTAGAAGACAATATCCAAATTCTTCTACGATGAAACTCAGATTACCCCTCCTTTTGGCAACGGCCGTTATGGCTTGCTATTCCCATGTTTCTGCTGATACGGCAACCGGTTTTAGTGTCAATTTTGTTTCCGTGAATGGTAATCCCATTAGCGGAACTGAAGAAATTGGAGTTGTCGGTTCCGACTTTACCGTTCAGGCCGATAATTGGAATAATATTACGCCATCAGTTGCTAATCAATGGTATAATGTGACGAAGGGTAACTCCGGTGCTGCCCTGAGTGGCCTGCGAATTGCTTCGACCAGGGCCATTTCAACGTGGACTGCCGGAGTCAAAGAGACTGAAACCGACAAGCTTCTTTCCAATTACATCGATACCAATTCTACGACCGCCTATACGGTGACGATCGCAGGAGTGCCCTATATTTCTTCGACGGTTTACATCATTATGTCCGGCGACGGAGGAACGTTTACGGCGATGAATGTCAATGGGACGGATTGGACATCCGACGGTACGAATACGGTAGAGGGAAATACGCCGTGGGGGAACCGGGCTGCCAGTCAAGGGGCTTTGACTCCCGGAACGAATACGCTGGTTGTGGAAGGTGTTATTGGAGGAACGATCAAGATCGGCAACGTTTTAAGCGGTTCGGCCCGAGGAACAATGGCGGGACTCCAGGTGGTGGATTCATACCAGGGAACGTATAGATATCGCCTTGTGGAGGCCGACGGCAACTGGAATGGGAATGTATGGGGCAGTAATGCGACGGATCCGGGGACAAATGCCTGGAGCGGGACGCGGGAAGCGGCGGTCCTGTATTCCTCCGCTACGGGGAATAGCAGTTACACTTTGTCGTTGGGGAATGGGCAGGTTCATGCGGACGGCATTATTCTGATGCAGGGCAACTTGACACTGGATAGCGGGACGCTTGTCCTGGAGAATGAAAAGGTTATTACGGTTCAGCAGGGAGCAGCTCTGACCTTGGGGGGGAATTTGACTCTGGAAAATTTCAACAACGCTTTTGGAGGCTGGGGTACTATTTATTACAATATACTCGGTACGTCCTATAACTTGAAGGATCTGGCTTTCGAAGGGTCTATTATTTTCGGCGACGATAAAGAGGTTACGCTGACGGATTCGGCGCAGGCGGGTCTTTTGCAAACAGGAGATGGCAAGCTGAATTTGGGAGCCTCCGGGACCTATGGCGTTAATGGATTTGCTCTGACAATCGGGGAGAATGCCTGTTCGGGGTTGACGGCTAATGCTGCCGATCAATCCTTGACTCTGTCGGCATCCAGTACCGCTTCAATCACCGGATTGACGGTAAGCGGAGGCAAGCTGGTGATTCCCGGTGATATTAGTTTGTCAGTATTCAATGTTGCCGATAATTGTGAATTTACGCTCGCCGGAACGGGGACTCTTTCCGTACCCGGCGGCAAAACATGGACGGGAGTGACCAGTCATTTTGGAGACGGTACCGGATTATTGTTTGACAGTGATTTAACGTTTAGAACGACCGCATCTACCATTAGTGGCGGAGCCGATTCTCTGGGTATTACCGTCAATGGAAAGACTTCTCTATTTACGACGCTGACCGTGAGTGGAAAACTGACGACGAATACCATGGAAACCAACGGTTCCGGGGCTGTGGGAACACTTGAGGTTGTCCAGGGGGGATATGTCCACTTTTTGGAGCAGATCCAGTTAACCAACTACTCGTTGGGGAATTCCCATTTCAACCTGAACATTTCGGGAGGAACTGTTGTTTCCGATAAAAATCTGACCATGTCCAACGATGGATATTCCATCATCACCCTGACTGCCGGAGAATTGACCGTTAATGGTCTCAAGGTTGGGAGAAACCGTATGCTGACGGGGAACATGGATAACGGGGGCAAAAGCAATGTCGTGAATTTGGGCGATTCTGAGAATGGATGGGCCGGTTCCGGCGTTTTGACGATCGGAGAGGGTGGATTATACGGAATTGAAGCGGGCTTTAAGAAAGGCGACATTGATTTTGCCGCATCTGCCGTGAATCTGGGGCAGGGAACGGTCAAAGCCTCTGCCGATTGGGAAACTGCCAGCAGTTCTCAAGTCTCCGGTTCCGGCAATGTCACATTGCATATGATGAGTACCGCAGGTACGACATTCGATACCAATGGGTATACGATTACGTTGAATCACGGATTGGACGGTGCCGGTAAACTGATCAAGACAGGGGGCGGAACGCTTGTCCTGAATAATCTTGCAGCCCATGAAGGAGGAACGGAATTAAAAGGAGGCTCTCTTAATATTGTCAATGGGAAGGTAGCCGGGAATATTACAGCCGACGGGTCGTCGACTCTCATCGCTGCCGCAACATCGTTTTTGTCTTCCGGCTCCATGACATTGAATGGAGCGACGCTGGATTGGCGCAACGGTTATTTTACCAAGGCCTATGATTTTATTACGGCAACGGGAGGATCGACTGATAATTCTCTTATTCTTACCTTATCAAAGGAACCGGTTTCCCTGTTGGGGACAGCCGAGCAGTTCCAGGCCCACTTTTCATCAGTCGAGCTGGCTGTGGGAGATCGATTGGAAGCCGGGGATTATGTTCTCGGCGGCGGGTTGACAACAGCCGATCTTTACAAGAACGGAGCTTCGTTGGGATTGTTGAATAATGGAGAGAGCGTGGCGGCCGATTCCTATACAACCCTCACTCTGAACGATAATACGATTCAAGTTTCTCTGAATACGACAGCGCTCGAAGCGGACGGCTATCAAACCATAACCTGGTATGATCAAAGCTGGGGAAGCCAGAATCCTCCCGGATATGCTGTGCCGGAATCGCTGACGGCTTCTTTCAGCCTTTCCGGGCAAACCGATGCCAAATATTTTTATACGGATTCGACGGGATCCGCATCGGCGGCAGTGGTGATTACAGATGCGACGGGAAACAATCTCATCCTGGCCGGCGGCAGGTTGTCCGATGGCTCCGGAGCAACGGACAAGACTGTGACGATTACGAAAAACGTGTGGATGGATGTTCGTGGCGGAGCTTTTCAAATGATTGTCGGAGCCAATGTCAACAGTTGGGGCACCGGTGAAAACAGACCGTTTGTAGGGGATACTCATGTCCAGTTGATTGGTGATACGACGGCCAATCTCGTCATGGGCATGGGACCGGCGTTTGGAGCCAGTATGACGGGGAGTTCCTATATTTACATTGGAGAGAATGCCCAGATTTTAAATGGTTCCGGAGGGTATCTTTCCCATATGAATGGCAATGTTTACGGGGGCGGTTACTCTCCGGACAATGTCAGTGTCAACTTTACCGGGGATACTCATATTACGATTGCCAATGTGCAAACGACCGCGGGTAACGTGTTTGGCGGTTCAACGATGAAAAACACTGCGTCTGCTCTGATTCATGGCGGAAGTACGTACATTACCGTGGATTTGGAGGCCGGCCAATCGGGAATCTTTGCCAAGAATATTTACGGCGGTTCGCATATCGGAGCAGAAGGCGGGGGAAGTCCCAATCTCACCATTAATGGAGATGGTAATGTATCGGTCACTGCACCGGCTGATGTGACGTTTTCCGGGGTGATTGCAGGCGGCGGCCTGATTTCGGGAGGCGGCAGTGCTAATGCTCAAGTCAATGTGCTGGGTGATACCCATGTGACGATTGACGGAGGAACGTACAACAATCTTGTTATCGGCGGCGGACACAAATCCGGCGGTAACGGGACGGTTTCGGTTGGCGGCAATACGAATGTTACGATCAAGTCGGGCACGTTCCGCAACGTGATTTACGGGGGCGGTTCCGGGGCTGGAGCGACGGTAGCCGGCAATACGAATATTGTGGTGACGGGCATCAGTTCTTCCAGCCGTATTTTTGGCGGGGGCAATTTGATATCCGTGGGCGGCAATACGTCGGTTTCGGTATCCGGCAGTGCGGACAAGCGGTTGATCATTGTCGGCGGCAGCCAGCTTGCCTCGGGGGCGACGGATGTGGGGGTTGCCGGCAATACGAATGTCGTGTTCGGCGAAACGTATGGTGCGGGAGCTGATCTGGATGCCGTGGATGCGGCCAACCAGGCAATGCGTATTTTCGGTGCCGGGTTGTATGGTGTTGTGTCCGGAGATTCGACCGTAACGTTCAAGAGCGGTACTTTGGTAGGTGAATTGGATGGATCCGGAGTTCCTTTGACGGGAGTCGGTGCCGATCTGGCCGGCGGCGGCTGGGCCGGAGGAGTGACCGGCAATACGACGTTGAATCTGGAGGGTGGCACGATCGACATGAATGAGGCCCGGCTGATTGTGGGCGGCAGCGCCGAGCACGACCGGGGCGTCGGTGGATCGACTCATATTTTCATCGGTAAGGATCTGCTGGTTAAGCACAACAACGCGATTTATGGCGGGAACTACGGGAACGGTACGATCGGCGCCGGTACGAACGTGACGATTTCGGACGTTGCAGCAGGAGACCGCTTCTATGATTACACGGGAACGATTTATGGCGGATCGGCGGGGACGGGTGCCGTGACGGGCGACAAAGTCCTGAATTTGGACAATGTATCGGCTCTTCTGGCGAAATTCTCGGGTTTCGATACGATGAACGTGAAGGGCGGGGCGGGGACGACGTCGGTTGTCTCTCTCGGTTCTTCGACGGTGAATGTGGTAACGTCCGGGAGAATCTTGTCGGTAGCGCTGGCTTCGGACGAGAGTATCGCGTCCTTGTCCGGAGCGGGTTCCCTGCTCTTGACGGGAGGGGCGCTTACCGTGACGGGAGCCTCCGACAGTACGGGCAGCATCACCGTCCAGGGAACGGGCTCCGTCCTGAAGGCGCAGGGCGCTTCATCCGTCGGCAAAGGCAGCGTCATGTTGAGCAATGGCGGTACGCTGTTGTTCTCATCGACGGCGTTTGATGCGATGGAGGCTGCGTCGAAAATCACGATAGGCGGTACGGATGCGGCCTCGTCGAAGGGGACGCTGAGGTGGGACGGCACGGGCAATGACAAGGATATCTCCGGTTTGTTGGATATCGCCGCCGACAAGGAACTGACGCTGGATACCAACGGCAATGAAGTGACCCTGTCCGGGATCATTTCCTCGGGGAATTTCGTCAAGACCGGAGCCGGGACGCTGACCATGTCGGGTGCCAGTACCTATGCGGGCACGACGACGGTTTCCGACGGGACTTTGAAGGCGGGCCATGTGTCCGGTTTCGGCACGGGTACGGTAGTCCTTGCCGGCGGAACGCTGGATCTGGACGGCAAAGCGGCAGCCAACGGAGTGACGGTATCGGGTACGGCCGTATTGAACGGAGGCTCCGCCTATGCGGGAGTGTTGACGCTTGACGGAGGTACGCTGACGGGTGATGCCGTCAATTTGGCGGAAGGCAAGACGGCTCAGTTGAAGAGCGGTTCGATAGCCAACGTTCTTTCCGGGGACGGAGGGATTGAGAAGTCGGGAGAGGGTACGGTCGTGCTGACCGGGGAGAATACCTACGCGGGAACGACGACGGTTTCCGGAGGGACGCTGAAAGCAGGCGGCCTCAAGGCTTTTTCCGGCAGTACGGTTACCCTTTCCGGCGGTACGCTTGATCTGGATAACCTGGCTATTGAGAATGCACTTTCGGTGACGGGCGAGACAACCGTTGCCGGCGGAAGCGCGTATGCCGGGACGCTGAAGATGGATGGCGGAACCCTGAAGGGGGACGCCCTCCATTTGAAGGAAGGTACGACTGCCCTGTTGTCTTCCGGTACGATTGAAAGCGTGCTGAGCGGCGGCGGTGCCGTCACGAAAACGGGGAACGGGACTGTGGTGATCAAGACCCAGCCGACGTATACGGGCCTGACGACGGTGTCCGGCGGGATGCTGAAGTTCGACGATACGGCGCTGGCTTCTCCGAGACTGGGGAATATCACGATGTCCGGCACGGGCGTCCTGTCCTCGACGAATTTGACGCTGACGGGCAATTCCGTATTGACCATGAACATGGCCGGCCGGGAAACCGGGGATGCGTCCTTCGTATCCCTGAGCGGCACGTTTACCAATGAGTCGACGGCTGACAAGAACCTCGTCCTGTCAGGGTATCAGGATTTGACCCCCGGAACGTATCAGTTGTTTACCGGGAATGACCTTCTGAGCCTTGGTGATTTCAAATACGTTTTGTCGGATACGAGTACGCGCGGTTTCCTGATGGACATGGTGGACAATACTGTCGTCCTCCGTGTTTCGACCATTGTCTCGTGGACGTGGAAGGGGCAGGCGGGAGATACGAATGCCGTATGGAAGGGTGTGAACGAAAGTCCGGGAGAGGTCTGGGATGCCGATGAATCGGAAAGTCTCCAGTATGGTCCGGATAACCAGGTGCTGTGGTTTGTCAGTACGAGCCAGAGCCATGACTTCAATCACACCGTCACGATTGTCGGTGACGTGACGCCCAAGTCGGTGACGGTGAGTAACGAGTCGGGAGATGCCAATTCCTTCGTCTTTGCCGGAGATTCCGATGCCAATATCACCGGAACCGCCATCCTGACAAAGCAGGGCGGCGGCCAGTTGACGATTGAAACGCACAATACGTACGAGGGCGGAACCCGTCTGGAGGGCGGTACGGTCGTTGTGACCAACGATGATGCTCTCGGCTCCGGACTGATCACGTTCCGGGCCAATGAAACGACTTCGGGCGGGACTCTCCTTGCCAAGGGAGACGTGACTCTGGACAACCGTCTTTCCGCGGAAGGCGTTTCCTTCTCGGTCGGCACAGTGGCAGCAGAAGACCGTTTGACCCTGACTCAGGGCGAAGACATCAAAGATGCCTCTATTTCCGTAGAAGGGGCGGGAACTGTCGCCCTGGCAGGAATCAATCATACCTCCGTGTTGACTGGTACGGTGAGTGTTGACGAGGATTCTACGCTGGCATTGTCCAATACGGGAGCCGATCAGGAAATCGCCATCGGCGGTCGCTTGTCGGGAATCCTTGGGACAGTGGAGAAGAACGATGGCGGCTCCCTGCTTCTGAAACTCCAGAACGGCGACGATACCTTTTCCGGCAAGTTCTCCATGGCTGACGGCTGGCTGGTGATGTCCGGTTACAAGCCAGACGGAATATCCGACGTTACTCTGTTGACGACCAATGACATCGATGTCGCCAATCTACGTCTGACGGCCAGCGCTACGCTGAAGATTGGATCGGCGGATTCGGAAGGCTCCGTTCGTGTGAAGGATTCCCTGGAACTGGGGACGGAAGGTTTTTCCGGCGCTCTGATTCTTGATAAGGGAACCTTGGACGCCGCCGATGCAACCGCCATTCTCGGCCAGAATGGTTCCGGACAATTGACGATCAACGGAGGCGAAGCTGCGCTGTCGGGCATCCAGTTCGGGTCGGAGGATTCGGCCTTGACCGTTCATGGAGGCAAACTTGTCTTGGGAGCTTCCGGTATTACAGGAACTCCCGGAACGGTGACGCTGGGGAACGGAGTTTTAAGTGCGGCGACCTCCTGGAGTTCGGATCATACGCTTGTTCTGGCCGGTACGGCCGACAAAGGCGGTTCTACCGTCGATGTGGGGCAGGGGCTTTCCATCTCCTTGTCGGGAGCATTGTCCGGCAGCGGAGTCATGACCAAGAGCGGAGCCGGTTCACTTGTGCTGTCCGGCACGAATGAAGGAGACACCCAGTGGGACGGCACCCTGACGGTGACGGAAGGCGTTGTCGAACTGAGTTCCTCCTCGGCTCTCGCCAAGGGCGGCCTTGTCGTCGACGGCGACTCCGCCTCGGCCGATCTGGGCGGCCTGGGCATTGCCAACGCCATCACGATTAAGAACGGCAGCCTGACCCGGGCCTCGGGCTATGTTTCCGATTCCAATGTCTCCATCCTGGCCCATGAAGGAGTGGCCGGCATTGATCTGGGAGGTTTGAAGGCATCTGCCATTGCCTCCATCCTCGTGCCGGTTAAGACGGATATTTCTCCCTACCGTGCCACGACGATCAGCGGCATCGGTTCGGGCAACCTGACGCTGGAAGGTCCGACGACGCTCATGCTGGGTGAGAACAACTATGTGCCCGGCTCTTCCGGACGCGCCGATGGCGTCATCGTCTTCGGTTCCGATGCCGGGGCGTCAGCCGCCGGACATGACGTCTCCCTGGGTTCCCTGACATTGGGCCTGACGCTCGACCTGCAGAAGTCGATCTCACGGAACAATCTGGAGGGCACGACCGTCCTGCTGCAGCTCACCAACGGCCGGCTCGTTGCCGATGCTCCGCAGACGCATAGCGCCACCTTCAACGGCTACAGCGATCTTTCCGAAGGATCCCTGGCATGGCTCAAGTCCATCCGTTTCAATCCGTTGCTCCAGTACCTCGGCTACGCCGTGAAGACGGTCGATATCAGCCAGGCCCAGTTCGATTCGTACCTGTCCGACGGCCAGGTGGCGATCACGGCGGGCGGAGACGTTTATTTCGCGTCGGACGACAAGGGTCAGCTTAACGCGGGCACGCATTACAACTATCTCGACGCGTACAAGGCGGTGGTGATCGACGAGGATCTGGACATCAGCCTGTCCGGGGCTCCCGCGGCGGGCAGCGGCCATCCCGCCGGGTTGAAGGTGGAAAACCTGCTCGGGGGTCTTGGCGAAGATGGAACGGTCTATACCATCACCGTTGCCAACGCTGATCCCGGATCCGGGGCGGCGAAGATCAACTTCGTCAACGGTCTGAACACGGAAGGCGAGAAGCTCGATACGGTCTATGACGGCAACATCGCCGGCGGCAGTGCGGACTTTATCAAGACGGGCGCGGCGGGATTGACGATCAATGGATCGTTTTCGACGAGCGGTACGGTAACAACGTCCGAAGGCACGCTGACGCTCAACGGGACGAGTTCCTTCGGAACCCTTGATACGGGCAGGGAGGGAGCCATGACCGTGATCGGTGGAACCGGCAAGACCGAAAGTCTGAAGGGCAGCGGCGCTTTATCCCTTTCGGGAGAGGCCTCCAGGCTGACGCTGACGGGAGCCGGCAATACGGTGCTCGATACGCAGGTGACGGGCTCCGGCACGCTGGACATGGCCGGCGGAACGCTGCTTGTCGGCACGGGAAGCCTGTCCTCCGATACCACGCTGAACCTTCAGGAACATGCCGGGTTGTACATCGGCGGCGGCGAAACCATCGAAATGGGCTACCTGACAGGCCCGGGTACGGTCGACTTCCAGGGAGTCGACGCGGCGCCTGCCGTCCTGAAACTCACAGGCAATGGCGAAGGAACGATTTCCTTCGCGATGGAAGGCCGGGGTACGTTGGCGAAGGCCGGTACGGGGACGCAGACGCTTGCCATGAGCAATGACTCGTTGAGTCTTGACGTCCAGGGCGGCCGCCTTGTCGTGGACCTCCCGTCCGGCACGGCTTCCTACGGACATCTGGCGGTGAACGACGGGGCGGAACTCGTCCTGAAGAACAACGCGAAGTCCTCCGGCCTTCTGGTCCATGGAGGGGGGAGCCTGGTTCTCGGGACATCGGATCCCGCCTCTACGGTGGGCCATATGAAACTGGACATCTCCGGGAACGCGGCCTTCGGCGAAGGCTCCCTCCTGACGACGGTAGCGGCTCCGGGGATCGACAACACGTCGGTATCCGCCACGGGTACGGTGACGCTGCCGGAACGCATGTCCCTGCGGTTCATCAACCACGATTCCGAAGGCTGGAATGCGCCGTTGTCCGACCTGGTCGTGATGGACGCGACGGGAGGTTTCCTGAACGTCTCCGGCCAAACGCTGGGAAGCGGGACGGATTTCACAGACTGGACGGTGACGTTTGAGAAGAGCATTTCACTGTTCTACACGTCGGCCGACCTCTCCATCGGCCACGACGGCCGCCAGCTCCTGGCAACCCCCGTCCTCAACAAAGTCAATACGCTGGATCAATACGCCGGATCCGAAACGGCCAAGGCCGGGGCCGGCCTCATTTGGAACGCCGGACTGCAGAAGAGCGGCAGCAATCTCGACTTGCTCCTCTCCTCCATCATGGACGACATCAAGACGGGCAGTGCCTCCTCGGCCAGCCACAAGATGGCCGCCGCCGCCGGCAGCACGGTAACGAGCCTTCTGGGAGCCCAGCAGGCGGACTACCGCTACCAGCAGACTCTGCTGCGCAACCGGATGACGACCATGGGGCTTCCCGAAGGGTACAACTACGACGGCGAACTGCCGCTGTGGAACGCCTGGGTACAGGCCACGGGGACGTATAACAGCCTGACGGAGTCGGGCGACTTCGCCGGTTACAAATACAATACCTGGGGAGGAACCTTCGGTGTGGACACGAACCTGAGCGAAAGGCTCACGGTGGGGCTGGCGATGTCGGCGAGCTACGGCAAGCTGACGTCGAACGGAGCCGACACTTTGAGCGGCGACCTGGACATCTACTACGCGAACCTGTTCGCCCGGTACCAGAAGGGCAAGTGGGGTCACAACTTCATCGTGACGGCGGGTTGGAGCGACGGAACGGTCGACCGTACCGTCAACTACGGAGAAGGCAGCTACACGGGACACGGCTCGACGAGCGGTTCCACGTATGGAGCGATGTACGAAGCGACCTACGACATTGCCTTGAACGAAGAGAACAATGCGATCTTCCAGCCGCTGGTCAACGTGAGCGTGATGCGCAATGAAGTGGACGACTACAATGAGACGGGAGCCGGCAACGCGGGTCTCCGGGTGAGCGGTCTTGAAGGGACGTCGGCGACGGTGTCCGTGGGCGGACGTCTGATGGGGATCATCGGCGGGAACGTGTTCGGTCGCGAATCGCTAGGGGAACTCCGGGTGCAGGTGGCGCAGGACCTGGGCGACACGCGCAGCGAAGGCAACGTAGGATTCCTGTCCAATCCCGGGTTCAGCCGGCAGGTGAAGGGAAGCAAGGCGGGGACGACGGGGCTCCAGTTCGGAGCCGGGTTGAGCCTGCCGTCCGGCGAAAACGGGACGATATTCGTGGATGCTACGGCAGACATCCGCAGCCGTATGACGTCGGCGAGCGGCAGCATCGGCTATCGTTACAACTTCTAACGCAGTCGGGAACAAATTAAAGCCGGGGATGCCGTTTCGTGGAATCAGCCACGGGACGGCATCTCTGCTTGACCGGGGGGGGATATCTCGGCATGATATGGAAAGAAGATTTATTGTCTGCATGAATCCCTTTTCCATTCAATCCGTCGAAATAGGCGGAGAACGTCCCTTTTACATTCTTGGCCCTTGCTCTCTCGAATCCGAACCGTTCGTTTGGGAGATGGCCCGTGCCATCAAGGAAATCTCCGACCGTGTGGATATCCCGCTTGTATTTAAAGCTTCTTACGATAAGGCCAACCGGACGTCCGTATCGTCATTCCGGGGTCCCGGTGTGCATGAGGGGTGTCGGATCCTGAGTGAAATCGGGAAAGAACTCAATATTCCCGTCGTGACGGATGTTCATACTTCCCGTGAGGCGGAAATTGCCGCAGAATATGTCGATATGCTCCAAGTCCCGGCTTTTCTCTGCCGCCAGACGGATTTGCTGGAAGCGTGCGCCAAGACAGGCCGGGCCGTAAATATCAAGAAGGGACAGTTCCTGGCTCCGTGGGATACGGTGAATATTGCCGGCAAGATGCGCGCTTTCGGGTGTGAGCAATTCATGATATGCGAACGCGGTACGACGTTCGGTTATAATAATTTGGTTGTGGATATGCGCGGATTGTACTGGATGCGCCAGGAAGGTTTTCCTGTCGTGTTTGATGCAACGCATTCCGTACAGAGACCCGGCGGACTTGGCGGGACGACGGGAGGAGACAGTGAACTTGCTCCCGTTCTGGCTTCTGCTGCGATGGCAGTGGGAATTGACGGTGTGTTCATGGAAGTGCACAAAGATCCTGAACATGCCTTGTCCGATGGACCGAACCAAATTCCCCTGCGTCTTTTGGAGGGGGTGCTTGTTCGATTGGAAGCTATCCGCAAAGCTGCGCGACCATGGTAAAGAGTGTTGCCAGAATTGTTATCATGCTCGTTGCCGCCGGGGGAATTTCCCTGTCGAATGATACGCCGTCTCCATTTATGGACAACAGTCCTTTGGTGCCGGTGGACAAAAAATTTCCGGCATTGGATCTTCTGCCCCCGGGTAGCGAGTTGACGAACGTGAGTATACCGCAGTATGAGAACCGCCGTAAGACGGCTTTGATTACTTCGGTGTTGATGAAGGTGATCAGCGAGACGGAATTATCGGGAGACAAGGTGAATGTCTACCTGTTTGCCGATGACGGTCATGAGATGACCCGGATGTTTACGCTGAACGCTTCCTATTTTTTCGATACGGAATGCCTTGTATCGGATCAAAAGACAATTATTGACGATGAACGGTTCCGTGCGGAAGGCACGGGATTGAGATTCCATTCCGGACGCAATGTCGGGTTCCTTAAAGGACCGGTGAAATCGCGGATACGAATGGGCAAAATGAAGAAGGATTCCCAATGATGAAAAAGAGTTTAACGACGACCTGTTTGATCGGGATGTGCCTGTCGTCCTTTGCTGCAGGTGACCCGGATTATTTGGTGGAACTGGAAAAGAACGCGCCGACCAAGACGGAACTGGAGGAACCGGGAAAAGTTGATTATCCGGCCTCCGATATTCGGGTGTTGACGGCTGGCGAACGAGCTGCTCTGGAAAAGGAAACCGGATTTGATGCCAAGCCATTTGGAAAACTTGTCGACGATACCGTACGGCTTGACGAATCCCTGAAACAAGAAGCGGCCCGCATCGACAAAGATGTTCTGGATTTTTGCAAGGAGCAAGGAATTGAAATTTCTCTGGCCGTGCATGCTCGTCCGGCAATTGCTGTGGAAGATAAGCCAATCAATTCGGCAGAGGATATGTTGATTGACTGCGACAAAGGGATCTATTTCGACTCGTCGCAGGGATTGGTTGTTTACATAGGTAATGTCAAAGTCCGTGATCCGCGTCTCAATCTGGATTGCGACCGGCAGCTTAAGGTTTACCTTCATGAAGGTCCCCCTCAAGAGAAAAAAGGCGGTGAACCCAAAAAGGAAGACGAATCCCGAGACGGAACGGAGAAGGGTCAAGAGAGCAAGCATTTGTCTCCCAAAACTCCGGCGGATACGTTGAATGTCAATTTTGACGGGATTAAAAAGATGACGGCGGAAGGCAATGTGGTCATGAACAGCAAGGATGACAAAGGAGAGGTTTATTGGGCGCGTGCACAACGAGCTACCTATAATGCCCTGACCGGTGAAATCCTGATGACGGGGTTGCCGATGATGGTACAGTACATGACGCATAACTCGGTAACGAATGATCCCAATGCCTACATACGCGTAACGGAAAACGGAGCCGTGGTGTTCGTCGGTAAATGGACGACGAAATTACGCAATATCCGGGATCAGAAATCCGGATTCGGTTCGTCAGATCACAAACCAAACCGGAAATAACTCTGTGAACAGCGATTCTCCCGATTATCTCCTCGAAGCATCCGGTTTGTGCAAAACGTACAAGACCCGCAAAGTTGTCGACAATGTTTGTTTGACGGTCGGTCCGGGAGAAATTGTCGGATTGCTTGGTCCCAACGGTGCCGGCAAGACGACGTCGTTTTATATGGTGGCGGGATTAGTGAGGCCGGATGAAGGCAAGGTTGTCTTCCAAGGGGAAGACATCACCATGCTTCCGATGCATCTGCGGGCCAGGCGTGGGATGGGATATTTGCCGCAGGAAGAGTCGATTTTCCGCAAATTGTCCGTGGAGGACAATCTGATGGCTATTTTGGAGACGCGTAAGGATTTAACTCCTGCCCAGCGTAAGTTGCGGGCTGATGAATTAATGGACCGTTTCGGGATTACCAAGATCCGCGAATCAATGGCTATCCAGTTGTCCGGTGGTGAAAAGCGCCGATTGACCATAGCGCGTGCCTTGGCGAGCAATCCTTGTCTGTTGATGCTGGACGAACCTTTCAGTGGCGTAGATCCGATTGCCGTGTCGGACATCCAGAAAATCGTCATGGAATTGAGGGAGAAGGACGGATTGTCCATCCTGATCACCGATCACAATGTCCGGGAGACTCTTCATATTGTCGACCGGGCGTACATTCTGTTTGAAGGCAGGGTGATCAAGCACGGGACGTCTTCGGAAATCGCCAATGACCCGATAGCCCGTAAACAGTATCTTGGCGAACAATTCCGGATGTAAATCCCATGTTTTCTACTCCCTCCATGTCGGTTCCCCAGAATACCATTGCTCTCGTTTTCGACTACGACCAGACGTTGAGTCCTCATTACATGCAGGACGAAGCGATCTTTCCTGAATTCGGTATCAGTGCTCGTGAATTCTGGAAGAATTGCAACGAATTCGTTTCCCGCGAACAATGGGATGGAGAACTCGGATATCTGAAGGCGTTGCTTGATGCATTGAGCCTGGACCAAGTCAGTAACGCCATGCTGGAGAACTTGGGCCAACGCCTGACATTTTATCCGGGATTGCCGGATTTTTTCAAATGGCTTCCAGAAGTGGCCTTGACGGAAAAGCACCGGGAGATGGGAATTAAACTGGAGTATTATATCATATCGTCCGGATTGAAAGCCTTGATTGACGGCGCAGCGATTCGTCCGTATTTCAAGGCGGTATTCGGATGCGAATTCAGCGAGAGCAACGGAGCGATCGATTTTCCCAAGCGTGTTATTTCCCATACGACGAAGACGCAATTCCTTTTCCGTATCAACAAGGGGCTTCTCGATTACAGCCAGGACGTCAACGACCATATGGCGGAGGACATGCGCCCTGTGCCGTTCCGCAATATGATTTACGTGGGAGACGGGCCGACGGACGTACCGTGTTTTACGGTGATGCGCCATAACGGCGGGCATGCAATAGCCGTATACAATCCCGATGACGAGTCCGGATTGAGCTTCCGCAAGTGTTACAATCTGAGTTCTTCATCAGACCGGGTTAATTTTATGGCTCCTGCGGATTATCGTCCGGATAGCCATTTGAGCCGTATTTTGGGCGCTCTCGTATCCGATATAGCCGACGGTATCGTGCGCCGTCGAACCCGGGAACAGGAGGATGCCCGGGGAACTTCCATTCAATTTTAACAATTCAGTGAGTTAATTTTTTATAGATATATGAATCAGCATTTTCACTTTTTAGGGATATGTGGTACGGCCATGGGGGCGGTTGCGGCAGCGATGGCCAGGAAGGGGTATAAAGTAACGGGCACGGATGAAAAGGTCTATCCTCCTATGTCAACGTTTCTGGAATCGGAAGGAATTACGATTTTTGAAGGCTACAAGGGGGACAATGTCCCGGATTCTGCGGATGTGATCGTGATTGGCAATGCAATGAGCCGTGGCAATGATGAAGTGGAAGCCGTTCTGGAGAGCAGAAGACGCTATCTCTCCCTGCCGGAGACGATGAAGGAATATTTCCTGCGCGGTAAAAGGAACTATGTGGTAACAGGAACGCACGGCAAGACGACGACGACTTCAATGCTGGCCTGGCTGATGGAGTATGCCGGTCTGAATCCGGGATTCATGATCGGGGGGATTTCCCGCAACCTCAAGAGGGGAGGACGCTTTACCGAATCCGAATTTTGCGTTTTGGAAGGGGATGAATACGATACGGCATTTTTCGACAAGCGGTCGAAGTTTCTGCATTATTTGCCCGAGTTGGTGATCATGAACAACATTGAGTTCGATCATGCGGATATCTATGAGAGCGAGAAGGAGATCATGACGAGTTTTAAGCGTCTTCTTCGTGTTGTTCCCCGCAATGGGCTGGCTATTGTGAATGCCGATGACAAGAATTGCATGGAAGTTGTGAGGGATCATCCTCCGTGTCCTGTCAAGACGCTTGGTTTTTCCGAGCAGTCCGATATGAGGATTGAAGATGTCGATTGCAGGAAAGAAGGCTCGTTTTTCACTCTGGATGGAGAAAGGTATTTTGTGCCGATGGTTGGGGAATGCAATGTGTATAATGCAGCCATGGCTCTGACAGCTGCGCGGTTTGCCGGTCTTGAACCGAGTGTGCTCCGGGAAGGAATGAAACAGTTTTTAGGCGTGGCCCGGAGGCAGGAGGAACGTGGCGTAGTGGACGGAATTGCCGTCATTGACGACTTTGCCCATCATCCGACGGCCATACGGAAGTCCATTGAGGCATTGCGCCAGCGCTATCCTCAGTCCCGTATTTGGGCGTTGTTCGAACCGCGCTCCAATACGTCTCGCAGGAATATCTTCCAGAAGGAACTGGCCGAAGCTATGGCTTGTGCGGACGTGCCGGTCGTGGCGGCAGTAGACCATCCTGAAAAGGTGGCTAAGGAGGAAAGACTGGATGAAGAGATGCTCGCCGCCGATTTGGCTGCTACTGGAAAAATCTCCTATGTGGGAGCGAAGGCTGATGCCATTGTCAATTTTGTGAAGGAAAAAGCCCAAACGGGTGACGTCGTACTTGTCATGAGTAACGGCGGATTTGAGGGTATTCATGAAAAAATTCTTCAATCGTTGAAAGAGAGATCATAAGATCATAGTATTCCATTAAAGGGGAGTTCTGCCGTGAACCAAAAATCTACCATTATCGCATTTGTTATCAGCTTTATCGTTGTAGGAAGCCTGGTCGCCTTGTTTACTTGGAAACGGGCGGAACCAAAAGGATATATACCGATTCCTACATCTCAACCTGTTGAAAATGAAGAGCCTCCACGTGTCTTGCCCCAGCCGGTAGTCGATGTGGATAACCCTTCCAAACAGGACGATGGCAAAGTCAATGCCCCCCGTTTTGAAAGTGCCCGCATCCAGAAGAGTTCGTCCAACCTGATTCATGCTCTGATGCGCGTCCTCGAAGGAGGCGAGGCGATGACGACGGAGGATTTCGTGGCGCACTCCATCATGAGTGAAGAAGCTGCCGCCGAGTTTAACAAGGCTTTATCCAAAGGGCATGTGCCTCTTAATCCGGGAACCCCGGTGACGGAAATCGGTAGCGATAATGGCAAGGTGCGTTATCTGCTCAACTTCCGTAATGGAGCGAAAGGAATTGTAGACTTAGTTCAGGGGAAAGACGGCAAGTGGGTGGTTTCGGATGTGAATCTGCCGTCTGCCGAAGAATTACAGGATGGCAAGGGAGGGGGAATTGCGTTGTCCGATCCTCTGGGCGTTGCCTATGACTTTGTTCGTGCTTCTCTCAAAGCGGATTACAGAATGGTCAGAAAACTCTCCGATCCGGAGAAGGTGAGCGACGCAACGATTGCGGGGCTTTGCATCCTGTTTGAAGACGGGAATTACCACCTGCGCCAGAAGATGCCAATCCGTGGAATGTTCTCGAATACTTCGAATGCCGGATTTCTTGTCTATCTGGCCAATCCGCAAGGGGATGCCTCCGGCAACATGGGATTGACGATGCAAAAGAATTCTTCCGGAAAGTGGATGGTAACGGAAGTGGCGTTGGATAGTCTTCTGGATGATTATGCCAAGAGGTTTTCCGATGGGGACTCCGTGTACTTTCCATTGGTCAAGAATCCCAAGGGTGGTGATTCCATCGCTCTGTTTTTCGGGTTTAATGAGGACACATTGACGCCGCGCTCCGTGCGGCAGTTGGAAATTGTGGCGGAAGTGATTATGATGGAAGGGAACAAGAAATTGGAGATCAGCGGCCACACCGATGATGTCGGCAGTGATGCCTATAACAATTCTCTATCCGAGCGCCGTGCGCTGGCGGTGAAGAAGATTCTTGTGGAGCGCGGCGTGTCGCCGGACAAGATTTCTACTAAAGGCTTCGGGAAGTCTCATCCCCGGAGGACATATTCCCCTGGGACGGATATCCGGACAATCGACGAGGTGCGCAGTGAAAACAGGAGAGCTGAAATGTACCTCGACTTTTAAGCTGGGATAGAGGGACTAGGCTGACATGGTAAGACGTTATGTGCTGAATGGGGAAGGGGATGGTTCCCACTCAATATCCGGCATTGATTATGCCTCCGAACTCAATGAACAGCAGCTTGCTGCCGTGATGGCTCCTCCGGGGCCCGCCCTTGTGATAGCAGGGGCTGGCGCCGGTAAGACGCGGACGCTGACGTATCGTGTGGCATGGTTGATCGACCATGGGATTGACCCCGGTCAGATTCTTCTGTTAACGTTTACGAACAAGGCGTCGCGGGAGATGCTGGAACGTGTCCGCGAACTTGTCCCCGTTGATCTAAGCGCGTTGTGGGGAGGGACGTTCCACTCTATTGCGAACCGTCTGTTGCGTCGTCATGCCGACAAAATCGGGTTTACTCGTTCTTTTTCGATCATGGATTCGGATGATCGCAAATCCATGCTGAAAGCCGTGATTAAATCCTTGGATTTGGGCGATAAGGATAAACGCTTTCCAAAGGCTGAGGTGATTGCCTCGATTTTCAGTCTTGCGGACAATACGGGCGAGGGGATCAAGCACATTGTCGAATGCGATTATCCGTATCATTCCCCATATTTAGAGGCAATTTTAAATATCCGAGAGGAATACGACCGAAGAAAACGCGAGGCGAATTCCATGGACTTCGACGATTTGCTGCTCCATGCCGTGGAGTTGTTGGAGAAGGACTCCTTTATCCGCGATTTGTATAGGAACAAGTTTCGCCATATCCTTGTGGACGAGTTTCAGGATACGAATGCCCTTCAGGATAGAATGATTGATTTGCTGGCCGATGGGGATGGCAACATGATGGTGGTGGGAGACGATGCCCAGAGCATCTATTCCTGGCGCGGTGCGGATATGAGGCATATTTTGAATTTTACGATCAAGCATCCGACGGCCAGGACATACAAGATCGAGACGAATTACCGAAGTGTGCCTGAGATTCTGAACCTTTCCAATGCGGCGATTGCCGCCAATGAGAACCGGATCGAGAAGGAATTGCGTTCCGTTCGTCCGGCGAGCAGTATGCCTCCGGCTTTGGTTGCTCTGAATGATACTCGGATGGAGGCGATGTTCGTTGTCCAACGAATTGGGGAATTGATGGAATCCGGCGTGGAGGCTTCGGAAATTGCCGTATTGTACCGGGCTCACTTCCACAGCATGGATGTGCAAATGGAACTGACGCGCCGGCATGTGCCGTTTCTCATTACGAGCGGATTGCGCTTTTTCGAACAGGCGCATGTGAAGGATGTTCTGTCTTTTTTGCGTTTTGCCGTCAATGGACGTGATGAATTGTCGTTTAAGAGGATGGTTTCTCTATTGCCGGGGATAGGGCCGGCTTCTTGCAATAGATTGTGGAAACAATGGGTCGCTCATTTGGAAGAGCCTGTTACTGACGGGGATTACGAAAGGATATCCGGAATTCTTGCAGGGTTTACCGTACCGTCCAAGGCGCGAAAAGCATGGGATCAGCTTGGCTTGACGCTGGATGAACTGACTCCCGAGGGCTTAGTTGTTAAGCCTTCATCCATGATTTTTTCTGTTGTGGAGGCTATGTACGATGAGTATATGCAAGCCTCGTTCGACAACTATGACCAACGGTGCCAGGATCTCAACCAGCTTTCTTCTTTTGCAGACCGGTTTGAATCGACGGACGAATTCCTGGCGCAAATGTCCCTTCTGGGTAATACGGATCAGGCTGCGGATGAAGCCGGGAGGTCTGGTTCGGTGACTTTATCCACGATCCATCAGGCCAAGGGGCTGGAATGGCGCGTTGTGTTTCTGATTGGATTGTGTGACGGCATGTTTCCCCATCAACGCTCTCTGGAGGAAGGAAATCTCAATGCGTTGGAGGAAGAACGCCGTCTTTTTTACGTTGGCATCACGAGGGCGAAGGACCAGCTGTATCTAACTTACCCTCGCTGGAACTCAAAGGTCTATGGCGGAGCATACTCCCAAATGCCCTCCCGGTTCCTCGATGAATGGCCTTCTAATCTCGTGGAAGAGTGGCAGATTGAATGAATTGAAGAGGGGAACGACACAAAAAAATATTCCTCAGGCTTGACTTGAGGGCCGCCACGTTATTAGCTCGCCCCCTTATGACAGATCCGTCGCATTTTCGCAACCTCGCCATTATTGCTCATGTTGACCACGGAAAGACGACCCTCGTGGACCAATTGCTTCAAGCAGGAGGTACCTACCGGGCCAACCAGGCTGTCCAGGAGCGGGCGATGGATTCGATGGATCTCGAACGTGAAAAAGGCATTACGATCAAAGCCAAGAATACGTCAATCCATTGGAATGGTTATACGGTCAATATCGTTGATACTCCCGGTCACGCCGATTTTGGCGGTGAAGTGGAACGCGTCATGAAGATGGTGGATGGAGTCCTCCTTGTTGTGGACGCTTTTGAGGGACCGCAGGCACAGACGCGCTTTGTGTTGCGCAAGGCTTTGCAGGAGAATCTGATGCCCATCGTTGTCATTAACAAGATCGACCGCCCCCACGCCGACGCCGAAGCGGTGCGCGAAAAGGTGTTGGAACTTTTCCTGGAATTGGGGGCGACAGATGAGCAGTTCAATGCTCCTTTTGTGTACGGTTCCGCCCGTGACGGTTATTTCATGGATGCCTTGGAAGGGGAGCCTCCGGTGGATTGTACGCCGTTGCTCAACAAGATCATTGAGTATATTCCTTCTCCGGATGCCAATCCCGAAGGAGATTTCCAGATGCTGGTGTCCAATATCGACTGGGACGATTACGTGGGGCGTGTAGCTGTCGGACGCATCACGTCGGGTAGCGTCAAAAAGGGAGATACCGTCTACCGCGTGCGTGAAGACGGGATGCGTGTTGCGGGCAAAGTGACGCGTATGTTTGAGTATTCCGGCCTGGGATCTCAGGATTCCGCTGTCGGCGAAGCCGGCAACATCATCGGGCTTGCCGGGTTTGAAGATGTCAATATCGGTGAAACTCTTAATGGTACGGCTGAGTTGGATGCTCTTCCTTTTGTCGCGATTGATCCCCCCACGATTTCGATGGAATTCTCCATCAATAATGGACCTTTCGGTGGACGGGATGGCAAGAACGTAACGTCGCGTGTGATTCGTGATCGTTTGATGCGGGAAACCCGGACGAACATCTCCATCCAGGTGGAAGATACGGACAAGGCCGGCGTATTCCGCGTAGCTGCCCGGGGAGCCATGCAGATTGCCGTTTTGGTGGAAACGATGCGCCGTGAGAACTACGAAGTGTGCGTTTCCCGTCCGACCGTTATTACCAAGCGTGATGAAAAAGACCGTGTGACGGAGCCCTATGAAACGATTTTTGTGGAAGTACCGGATGAATTTTCCAATGGTGTTGTCCGCATTCTTACGTCTCGCAAAGGGCAGTTGGAAGAAATGCAGAGCAAGGATGGAACGGGCCACACCTACATTCAGGCCTATATTCCGACTCGCGGCATTATCGGCTTTGAATTCGAATTGGTGAACTTGACGTCCGGTCATGGTATTTTCTCCCATTTGTTCCGCCAATACGACTTGTATGCAGGAGAAATTACGACGCGCCAGACCGGAACCTTGGTTTCGATGGAAACGGGTGTGTCTACTCCCTTTGCCTTGGCTGCATTGGAAGATCGTGGCCGTTTGTTTGTCGGTGCCCAGGAAGATATTTATGCCGGACAGATCGTTGGGGAAAATCCCCGTGCGATGGATTTACCCGTCAATCCGTGCAAGGAAAAACATTTGAATAATATCCGTTCGGCGACGAAGGGGGATGGCATCCAGCTTTCTCCGCCTATCAGGTTCTCTTTGGAACGTGCCATTGAATATATCGAAGCGGACGAGTTGGTGGAGGCTACCCCTCACTTTATTCGTCTTCGTAAGCGTATTTTGGACGCTAATGAACGGCAGCGTGCGGCTAAAAATAAAGCTTAATTCGCATTCTATCCTTGCCCTGAGGCAAGATTTCATTCAATAAATCGGGCGATGTTTCGCCCGATTTTATTTTTGCTGAGTGCTTTTGTCTTTTTGTTCTTTGGGACGGAAGTTGCCTTTTCCGCTCCTCGTGAAACAGTTCTTCTGAACCGCGCTTGGAAGTACCGACAGGGGGATATTCCCGGTGCCGAACGCATCGGATTCGATGTCTCCGCCTGGGAGGATGTCGGCATCCCCCATTCATTCAGCTTGCCCTACTTCCTGTCCAAGGAGTTTTATGTAGGCTACGGGTGGTACCGCAAGGATTTCACATTGGATAAGGGAAGAGGAGAGAAAGTTGTTTCTCTGGAGTTTGACGGCGTCTTTCAGGAGGCCGAGATTTTTGTCAACGGCAGTAAGGCTGGAGGCCATATCGGCGGCTATACGGGCTTTTCCGTGGACATAACGCCATTCGTGAAAGAGGGGAACAACTCCATTGCCGTCCGAGTCAACAATGAATGGCGTCCGGATGTGGCCCCCCGAGCCGGGGAACATGTGTTTAGCGGAGGGATTTACCGCAATGTCCGTTTGGTTATGAAGGCTCCGGTTCATATCGCCTGGTATGGTACATGGGTGACGACGCCGGGATTGGAAGCCAGCGCAGGCAAATCATCTCCTGTGCGCGTCCGGACGGAAGTGGTTAACAGCAAAAGCCGGCCGGTTTCTTTGGAATTGCAGACAGATATTGTAAATGCCGGGGGAAAGGTGGTGGCTCATATCAGGTCGACGAAGGAAGTGGGTGCCCGGAGCAAGGTGGAATTCGATCAGACGACTCCTCCCGTGAAGGATCCCGAACTATGGTCCAACGAACACCCGAACATGTACAAGGCCGTCTCTTTGCTCTACAAGGACGGCAAGCTGGTGGATCGCTTTGAAACGGATTTTGGATTTCGCTGGTTTAAATGGACGGCCGACCAGGGATTCTTCCTGAATGGGAAGCACTTGTATTTTACCGGTGCTAATGTGCATCAGGATCATGCCGGATGGGGGGATGCCGTGACGGATACCGGTTCCGCTCGTGATGTACGCATGATGAAGGATGCCGGGTTCAATATGATCCGCGGTTCGCACTATCCGCACTCTCCGGCTTTTTCCAAGGCCTGTGATGAACAGGGAATGCTCTTCTGGTCGGAGAACTGCTTCTGGGGAACAGGACCGTTCGACAGCCCCTGGGGTGGAAGTGCCTATCCTCCGGAAGAAAAATATGCCAGGGGATTTGAAGAAAGCGTGAAAAAGACACTGGCGGAAATGATCCGTATCCATCGCAACCATCCTTCCATTATTGCCTGGAGTACGGGCAATGAAAGCTTCTTTACTCACCCATCCACCATGGAGTCTGTCCGCAACCTGTTGAAGGAATGCGTGTCCCTTGCCCATCGTCTGGATCCTGATCGTCCGATTGCCATTGGTGGCTGCCAGCGCGGCGATATCGATCATTTGGGTGATATTGCCGGGTACAATGGCGATGGTGCGCGCCTGTTCATGGAGCCGGGCGTCCCCAGTGTCGTCTCTGAATATGGTTCGACAATTGCGGATAGGCCTGGGCCGTATGTTCCCGGCTGGGGCAATTTACCGGAGGGAAAAGAGCAGGATCCTCAGAAAACCTACCCGTGGAGGTATCCGTGGCGCAGTGGAGAAGCTATTTGGTGCGGTTTTGATCATGGTAGCCTTGGCGGACATTTCGGCTGCATGGGCGTCGTGGATTACTTCCGTATTCCCAAGCGGCAGTGGTATTGGTACAGGAATGCCTACCGGGGTATTGCCCCTCCCGAATGGCCGCAGGAAGGCTGTCCGGCGGGGTTGAAGATTCAGGCTGATAAGATCGGTCCTATCCTTTCTGATGGCACGGATGATGTTCACCTGACCGTGCAGGTTGTGGATGCTGCCGGAACGCCGCTGAGCAATAATGTGCCTGTGACTTTGTCGGTGGAATCCGGTCCCGGGGAATTTCCAACCGGAAAGAGTATTGTGTTTACTCCTCCATCCGGATCTCAGAACTCAGACATCGTCATTCGAGATGGAAAGGCTGCCATCGAACTGCGTTCCTATTACTCTGGAAGAGCCAGCGTCCGTGCTACGTCTCCGGGTTTGAAAGATACCTCCTTGAGCCTGGAGTTTAGCAGTGGTCCCGCCTACGTGCCCGGAAAAAGTGTCGAAACGAAGAATAGACCTTATGTCCGTTTTGAAAAGAGCAGGGACAATGCCGATTTTTCCCTGATCAATCGTGCCAAACTTGGCCCGACCAATGCCAGCAGTGAACGTCCAGGACACACGGCCCGTATGGTCAATGACGGCATGGAAGCAACCTACTGGCAGCCATCCGGTCAACAAAATGCCGATTGGATCAAAATTGATCTGGAACGCCTCATTACCGTCAAGGAAGTCGTGCTAAAACTCGTTGACCGTGATTCCGTCACCTATTCCGTTGCAATTTCCGAAGACGGTACTACCTGGAAGGAAATTATTCCGGAGACCGATCAATTGCGTGTCCAAGCTTCCGGTACAGAAACCGGACGGTTTCTTAAAGTTTCCTTTTCAGATCTTCCTTCGGGAGACGGTCTTAAGGTTTCGGAAATCGAAGTCTACGGAAAGTTATGACCCCCTCCCTGATTCCAAAATTTCCGGTGGGTGAAAAAATACCGCCGGGAACTGGAGCAGCAGACACGAACAAGCTACCGTTGCTACCTCTCGGTCCTGGCGGGGTTTGCTAGTCGTACCTCTGCTGGTTCCCGACGGCAAGGGTGAGAAAACACGGAAATGGCGCTTTTGTCAAGGTTTTGATCGGTTGAAGATGAGGCTTCGTAGCGGCTCATGAGTCGACACGTTCACAGACACTTCAATTGAAACGTTCTTGCTACTCTGAAAAACTCAAGTAAACTGAGCCGTGCCTTCACAGGCACGTGGATTGCAATCGAGATTGTGTCTGGTTCTACCGACACGGCGCCATTGTGTGTATCATTAGAAAAAATCGTCCAACATGGGTGAAGCGAAAGAACAGGATCAGGACTCGGCAAAAAATGTGAAGCTGACTGCTTCGCCGGAACGAAATTACGACAAGGAAATCCGGAGCGTTCCTAAAGCCATCGACGTAGAAAAAAGTGTTTTGGCATTAATGGCTACGGATCCTGCAACTTATATCGGCAGCTGTATTACGATGGGGGTTACCGAGGAGTATTTTTATTTGCCTGCACACCAGCTCCTATGGAAGATTTTCAGCGAACGATATACGAAAAACGAGCCGGTCGATATTATTTCCGTCACACAGCGGCTGCAGGATAAGAACGAATTGGAATCTGTCGGCGGCATCCCGGGATTGGCCGAAATTTACTCGTTTACGACGACAGGAGCGTTTTTCCAATATCATATCGGGATCTTACGCGACAAATACGTTCTTCGTTCGATTATAGCCGTATCAACCGATTCTATCGAAGCGGCCTATTCCTGGCATGAAGAGGATGTTCCCAAGTTACTTGATTCCGTCGAATCATCCATTTTCAGAATCCGGGAACGCTTGGGCAAGGAAGACGAGAAGTCTTTGGTAAAAGTGATTGACGATGCAGTGGATCGATTGGAGGTTATGCTGGCTAGCAAGGGTGAAATCACAGGGTTGAGTACCGGTTTCGATGTTTTGGATGGCATGAGCAATGGTCTGAAAGGCGGTGACATGTTTGTTGTGGCAGCCCGTCCGTCGATGGGTAAAACATCGTTTTTGCTGAATATTATCGAGCATATGGCATTGGACAAGAAGCAGAAAACCTTGATGTTTTCTTGTGAAATGCCTTCTGTTCAAATTGTGGAGCGCTTGTTGTTTGCACGCTCTGGAGTCAAACGTTATGATTTGAAGTCGGGTAAAGGCTTCAGTCGTGGTCAAATGCAACGCTTCCAATTGGTGGTCAAAGAGTTGAAGGAGTCCAGCTTTGTGATCGACGACACAGCGGCTATTTCCATTAACGAATTGAGAGCCAAAGCTCGCCGTGTGATGCGCGATTTGGATGGACTGGATGTGATTGGAATCGACTATCTGCAGTTGATGAGATCCCACTCCAAGCAGGCTCAGAATAGCCGCGAACGTGAAATTGCTGAAATTTCCGCCGGTCTCAAATCACTTGCCAAAGAGTTGAATGTGCCAGTCATCGTGTTGGCCCAGTTGAACCGTGGTCCGGAAAACCGCACGGGTAAAAGCAAGGGTGTGCCCCAAATGTCGGACTTGCGTGAATCCGGTGCTATCGAACAGGATGCCGATATGATCGGGCTTTTGTATCGGTCTGCTTATTACGCTGAGGATGAAGAAGATCGGCAGAAATTCGGCGGGCGTGCCAATTTGTATTTGGCAAAGAACCGTAACGGTGCTACGGGAGATGTCCCATTGCATTTCGAAGCGGAATTGATGCGGTTTACCACCCGGGAACGCGACGAACATGATCCCGAAGAATAAGGTTCGTTGTCCTGATTCCACTTGTTTCCCTGTTCGGTGGTGGGCATAATCCGCTTCGTGAATACGGATACCCGACGCTGGATTGAACAGGACAAGAAACACTGCTGGCACCCTTTCACGGCGCAATCGCAATGGTGTGACCCGGACTTTGAACCCTTGATGCTGGTCTCCGGTCAGGGCGTTTGGCTGGAAGATAGCGAAGGACGCCGTTATATCGATGGCAACAGCTCTATTTGGTGCAATATCCATGGTCATGGGCATCCGTCCATCATTGCGGCGATGAAAGCTCAGTTGGATAAGGTGTGCCAGACATCCTACCTCGGATTCGCCCATCCCCTGGCATCGGAGTTGGCGGAACGTCTGTGTGCGTTTTTCCCTGAAGGGACGTTGTCTCGCGTATTTTACTCTGATGATGGATCGACGGCATTGGAGTCTGCCATCAAAATGGAACGTCAGTACCGCATCCAAACGGGGCAGGAAGGACGCCAGGGATTTATCGCTTTCGATAACTGTTACCATGGGGATACGATGGGGGCCGCCGCCCTCGGGGGAGTAAGCTTGTACTTCGACCGTTTTCGTGCAGCGGGGTTTGATGTGAGGCATGTTCGCTGCATGGAGGAATTGCGTAGCCTCCCGGCTTCTGTAATTACCGGTACGGCAGCAGTGGTGATCGAGCCTGTCGTACAAGGAGTCAACAGGATTAACGTATGGCCAGAAGGGATGTTGCGCGAACTTCGTGCCTGGACGGAGGAGAACGGGATACACCTGATTCTTGATGAGGTGATGACCGGATATGGACGCACGGGCCATATGTTTGCCTGTCTCAAGGAAGGTGTCGTACCGGATTTCCTTTGTACGGCCAAAGGACTGACGTCCGGCTATACTCCTATGGCAGCAACGCTAACCCGGGAGGAAATCTACAATGCTTTCCTGGGAGAAGAACGCAGAGCTTTTTTCTATGGTCATACTTTCACAGCCCACCAATTGGGATGTGCGACGGCTATGGCCAGTCTGGACGTGTTCCGGGATGAAGCCGTGCTGGAGTCCTTGCCCCCCAAGATCGCCTTGATGCGAGAACTGGCAAAGGATGCCTGCCAAAAGTCTGTTTTTTTGAGTGGTTTCCGCCAAGCCGGCATGGTGATGGGTATTGATGTTTCCCGTCCGGACGGTTCCCCTTATCCCAAGGAATGGGGAATGGGGATGAATGCTTGTCTTGCCATGAGACCCTATGGCCTTCTGACTCGTCCGATTGTGGATACTATCGTTGTCATGCCTCCCCTGTGCATTAACGAGCAGGAACTGAGAGCTCTATTTTACGCATTGATCCGAGGTGTCGAAGATGCCTGTCTTGCCGCTGAAAAAAATGCGTGACGGGCGTATTTCCTGAAGAAGATAAAAAACGAAAAGGCTGCCCGCTGTGATTTTGAAGCTTGGCGGGCAGCCCTTTCTTATAAGATCGGGAAGGAGAGATGCTTTTTACTGAGCATCCATGGCAGGTTGTCCCCGGAGGGGCTTGCCGTTGTATTCTCCGGTCAATGTATTGAGGAAGGCTACGATCTTGCTGACTTCTTCCTTGGTGGGCTTGGGCTGGCCAATCTGGTAATTGAACATTTTATCAACGGCTTCTGCCAGAGTTTTGGCGGAGGCGTCGTGCATGTACGGCCAAGTTAGTGCAACGTTACGCAGGGTAGGAACACGGAATTTGTGGATGTCGCTCTGGGACTTGGTGAAGTTCATGCGCCCATTGTCATCCTGGGTCAGCGGACGATTACCAAAGAAATTACCTTTGAGATCGGCAAATTCGAAGGATTGTCCCCCCATGGCAACGCCGACATGGCAGACTTGGCAGCCGTTCTTCTTAAAGAGGGCGTAACCTTCCTTGGCTTCCTTGCTGATGGCGTTTTCATCTCCCTTGAGGTAACGGTCAAAGGGACTGTTGGGGGTGATGAGGGTCTTCTCGTATTCGGCGATGGCATTGGTGATCGTCTTGGCACTGTAGCCTTCAGGATAGACGGCGAGGAATTCTTTGGTCAGAGGCTCGTCCTGCTTCAGTTTATTGGCGATGGCATTCCAGTCTTCAGGATGGGCATAACCCATTTCGACAGGATTGAGGGGGGGGCCGCCAGCTTGTTCTTCCAGATTTTTGGCACGTCCGTCCCAGAACTGGATGAAGTGGAAGGCTGCATTGAAAACGGTCGGGGCATTGATGCCGCCTTTTTGTCCTTTGACGCCTTCGGAGACGGGGAGATTGTCTGTACCGGCCTTGTCGAGGACGTGGCAGGTGGAACAGGCAACCGTATTGTCAATGGAGAGGCGTTTGTCGTGGAAGAGTTTCTCTCCGAGAGCTACTTTCCTGGCATCGACAGGGAGAGCGTCCGGGATGGGTTGGATCGGTTCCGTTTTGAATTGGGGAGCCACCGGGCTTCCTGCGTATTTGGAAACGCGGGTGTCGCGAATCCAGTTCAGGATGGCGTCTTTTTCCTGTGGCTTCAAGGTAGAACCCCAATGGACAGCCGTAAAGGAAGGTGGCGGCATGGAACCGGAGGAAATGGCGTGTTCCAACTTGGCCCATGTTACTTCCGTCATGGGCTGTGACATGTCGAAAGCACGGATGCCATTGCGGATGTGGCGTGCCTGCAGTCCGCCGGAAAGCGTGTTGAGGAGCCCCAGTTTGGTATAACCTGGAACATGGCATTCCGAACATTTGTTCTTCAATGTAGCTTCCACGAGAGCCTTGGCCTGGGCGGGAGACAGTTTTTGGGGAGAGGGCGATCCCGGAATCAGCAGGGGAGACAAGGCTGCGGATACAACGAAGGTTCCTCCGGCGATCAATACTGATTTAGAGAGGCTGCAAAGCTTGTTCATCATTCGGTAGGGTAAGGGTTGCGGTGTAGGTTTAACCTAGGACTGATCATGGTAAAATCAAGAACGTTTTTAAATTTCTCCCGCTTTTTTGAGATCTTCATTGATGGCATCCATGACGTCGGCTTCGGGGTGGAAGCTGGCGGCGTGATAGGAGCTTCTGACGAGAGGGCCGGAGGCGACGTGCCGGAATCCTTTGTCTCGGGCGATTTGTTCGTAACGGGCGAAATCATCCGGGTGGACGAATCGGACGACAGGCAAGTGATTTTTCGTCGGGCGGAGATATTGTCCCATGGTGAGGACGGTGACGCCGTGAGTGAGAAGATCGTCCATGGTTTTGAAGATTTCGTCTTCGGTTTCTCCGAGACCGAGCATGATGCCGCTTTTGGTGGAGACTTTGCCGTCAACCATTTCCTTGGCTCGTTGCAGGACGCGCAGGGAGCGGCGATACTGGGCACGGAAGCGGACGAGGGGAGAGAGGCGTTCGACGGTTTCCAGGTTGTGCCCGAAGATGTGCGGACGGGAATCCATCATGGTGCGCAGGGAAGATTCCTTTTCGTTGAAATCGGAGGTGAGCACTTCGATGACCGTTGATGGGCTGGCTTTGCGGATGGCTCGGACGACATTGGCGAAGTGGGTTGCGGCTCCATCGGGCAAATCGTCGCGCGTGACCATAGTGATCACGGCGTGCTTGAGCTGCATATGGACGATGGCATCGGCGACATGGGAGGGTTCTTCGGGATCCAGGGGCAGGGGCTTGGCTGTTTTGGTAGCACAGAAGCCGCAGGCGCGTGTACAACGATCTCCGGCGATCATGAAAGTAGCTGTTTTCTGGCTCCAGCATTCGTACCGATTCGGGCAGTGGGCTTCTTCACAGACGGTGAAGAGCTTTTTACCTTCAATCAGGTGTTTGACATCCCAGAACTCTTGGCCACTGGGTAATTTGACCTTGATCCAGGAGGGCTTGCGTTCCATGGCCGAATCTTCGTCGTGGTGTGAGTTGCATCCCATAGCGGGGATTAGATTGCCTTGAGTGCGCCGGTAATGCAAATGCAAATAGCAGCGAATTTCGCCGATATGTATGGCATATCTTCGCTTTTGGCTTGTGGGCAGACAGGGTGAATATTATTCGTCGTCGTTTTCTTCGGACGTTTCGCGGGCGGCTAACTTTCGTTCTTTGGCCGTGCGCCGGGCTGCCCGGAAAAATTGCTGGATGTCGTCCAGGCATTCTTGTCCGAGGACACCGGGAATAACTTCACATTTGTGATTGAGCGGAGGGTTGGCATCAAGGAGGTTGATCCATCCTCCGGCGGCTCCCGCCTTCGCATCGGGACATCCGAAAACAACCCGTGACGGACGGCAGTGGACGATGGCTCCTGCGCACATGGGGCAGGGTTCCTTGGTGACGTAAAGCGTGCAGCCGTCAAGCCTCCAGTCGCCGATGGCTTCCTGGGCGGCTGTCAGGGCGATCATTTCCGCGTGGGCTGTAGCATCCTTAAGCGTTTCTACCTGGTTCCATCCGCGGGCGATGACGTGTCCGTCCTTGACGATGACGGCACCGATGGGAACCTCGCCTTTGGCCAGGGCTTTTCGGGATTCGCGCATGGCCTGGCGCATGAACCATTCGTCGGAGCCGGGAAGTTCGATGGAAAAACTCATGTGCACCTATCATGCGGATTCATCATTCCGGGATCAAGCAGCAGTTTTTACTTTTCAGTATGCGGCGATTGGGCATGATGTCCCGGCATGACGAATGACAAGCCCAGCGCGATTGCGATCGATTTCGGAGGAACTTCCATCAAGATGGGAGTGACCCGCGGTGAAGAATTGGTAACCGTTGCCCCTCCTATTCCGACAGGGGCGTTCGGCAGCCCTCAGGCAATTATTGAGGCGATGATTGCAACGGCGCGGGAGTTGAGGAATAATTGTCCGGATGTAGCCGCTATCGGCATGGGGATGCCGGGCTGGTGCGATTACCATCGTGGTATCCTCTACCAGTTGACGAATGTTCCGGTGTGGGATCACGAAGTTCCCGTTCTTCAGATGATGGAGGAGGCTCTGAAGCTCCCTGCCGTGCTGGATAACGATGCCAATTGCATGGCTTACGCGGAGTGGAAGATGGGTGCGGGCAAGGGCTTGCAGAGCCTGGTCTGCCTGACGATGGGGACGGGGATTGGCGGCGGTATGGTCATGTTTGACCGCATGGTGAGAGGCAGAAGGGTGTCTGCCGCGGAATTGGGGCAGACGAGTATCGACTATCAGGGGCGCCGGGGACCGTTTGGTAACAAAGGGGCCATTGAGGAATACATTGGTAATAACGAATTGGCTGCGGATGCTGTTGCCCGGTATGCCGAGGCGGGTATTTTTAAACTCCCGGCAGATTGTACGCCGCGTGAATTGGAGCGTTCCGCCCGGGAGGGCTGCCCCATTGCCCTGGGTATCTGGGAGGATTGTGCGGATAAGCTGGCCTGTCTGATCATGAATATGATGTACGCTTTTGTTCCGGAAGCTTTTATTATCGGGGGAGGTGTTGCCAAGGCAGGGGATCTGCTCTTTGCTCCGCTGCGGCGATCTCTGGAAGAACAACTTTTCTTCCTGCACAAGCAGGAACTTGTCTTGCTCCCTGCAAGGTTCGGCTCCGAGGCAGGGCTGATCGGAGCCGGTGCTATGGCAGTTGATGAAATCCTGGGATTGGGCGAGTTGGAACGTTTTCGCCGCTGATGTACCGGAGGAATCCGGGAATTCGGAAAATGGAATGGTTAAAAAAATATTCAATAGGTCGCCCTTTTTGCTCGCCGGAGTCATGATTTCGTCCTAGCATCGCGCCACACTGTCATGCGTCCTAATCTTCATGAAATCAATTTGCATGAACGCCCCCTCCTCGTGTTCTGGGAGGTGACCCGTGCCTGCGCCCTTGCTTGCAAGCATTGCCGGGCGACGGCCCAGCCGCATGCACACCCCGATGAGTTGAACAGTGCGGAAGCTCTGAAACTGGTCGATGACCTGGTAGGTCTCAATCCCGCGATGCTGGTTCTTACCGGCGGAGATCCGGTGATGCGCCGCGACATCCACGACATCATCCGGGCGGCAGCCGGGAAGGGGCTGCATGTGGCCTTGAGTCCGGCGGCTACGGCCCGCCTGTTGCATGAGGACTTTGCCGCCCTGAAGGAATCCGGCGTGAAGAGTATGTCCCTGAGTCTGGACGGAGCTACTGAGGCGACGCATGATGCCTTCCGGGGAATTCCCCATACCTTTGAACGGACTCTGGAAGCGGCTCGCCGCGCTCGTGAGGCAGGGATCCATCTTCAAGTTAACACGACGATTACCAGGAGTACGCTGGCGGAGTTCGATGCCTTTGTCGAGCTGGTGAAGGAAATACGGCCCGACATGTGGAGCGTGTTTCTTTTGGTACCGACGGGCCGTGCGATTCTTGACCAGATGCCGACGGCCGAACAGGTCGAGGAAGTGTGGCACAGGCTGGCGCAGGTCAGCAAGGAAGTGCCGTTCGGTGTCAAGACGACGGAAGGCCATCACTTTCGTCGTGTTGCCCTGCAGGAAGCCCGGGCGCATGGTGAAAAACCGGCCCGCCGTGCCGTGCCTACCCGCGATGGCAAAGGGATTCTGTTTATTTCCCACACGGGTGAGATCCAGCCCTCCGGCTTTTTGCCGGTAACGACCGGGAACGTGCGTTCCGACAATGTGGCAGACGTGTACCGCAACCACCCGCTTTTTCGGAAACTGCGCGACGACAATGCCCTGACCGGCAAATGCGGGCGTTGTGAGTACAGGACGGTTTGCGGTGGTTCGCGTTCCCGTGCCTACGCTGTGTTTGGGGATGCCTTTGCCGAGGATAATCTTTGCTGTTACCAACCCGTCAAAAAAACTTCTTCCCATGATTAATATTACACGACTTTGGACAGGCTCCGAACAGCCTGCGGACCATTTGAGATACGGTTCCGGTCACGGTGCCGGCCGCGCCGCAGGAGGTGCGGCGGAAGGGTGTTCGCCCACATCCTCCCGGAGCCGCAAACCGATTGTCGTCTGGAACGTCACCCGCACCTGCAACCTCCGTTGCGTCCATTGCTATGCCGATGCCTCCGCTAACAAGTTTGACGGTGAACTGGACTGGGATCAATGTTGTTCCGTCATTGACGACCTGGCCGAGTACCAGGTCAATGCCCTGTTGTTCTCCGGCGGTGAGCCGATGGTTCATCCCCGTTTCCTCGACCTTGTCGAGCGTGCCACCGGCAAGGGACTCAAAGTGACCATTTCGACGAATGGTACGAGAATTACTCCTGAAATCGCTGCCCGCCTTAAGGAGCTCAATACCGCCTATGTTGGCATTTCCCTGGACGGCATCGGCGAAGTGCATGACCAGTTTCGCGGCGTGAAGGGTAGCTTCGAACAAGCTGTCCGCGGGTTCCGCCTGTGCAGCGAAGCCGGGCAGAAGACCGGCCTGCGTCTGACTCTGACGCGCAACAATGTCCAGTGCATGGAACAAATCCTGGACTTTATCGACGAGCAGGACATCCAGCGTGTCTGCTTCTATCACCTCGTTCCGACCGGACGCGGTGTGGAAGTACAGACCCTCCATCCCGATGAAGCTCGCGATGCCATGGATTCCCTGATTCGTCGTGTCGAACAATGGAAGTCGGAAGGCAAAACGCGCGAAGTGCTTACGGTGACCCAGCCTGCCGACGGTATTTATCTGCTCTTGCGCCAGCTCAGGGAAGGTTCTCCTCGTGCTGCCGAAACACTTCGGCTTTTGCGTTGGAATGGCGGCGGTTCCAATAGTTCCGGCCGCGGCATTGCCAACATCGACACTCAGGGCCTCGTCCATCCCGACCAATTCTGGCAGTCCGTGACCCTCGGGTGCGTTAAAAACGACAAATTCTCCGATATATGGGAAGCCCGTGCCGGAGCCGCTGTGGACATCTTGCCCGAATTGCGGGCTTCGGATGATCCGTTGGAACGCCAGAAAAATATCCAGGGACGTTGCCATACCTGCCGTCACTTTGCCCTCTGCGGCGGCGGTTTCCGCACGCGTGCCGCCTTTGCCAATGGGCATTGGTACGGTTCGGATCCCGGGTGCTACCTTACCGACGAAGAGACGCAGACGGAACTGCCTGCGGACATTTGATTTGGTTTTGTTGCGAGTCTGGACTGATTGCCCAATCGGGGGTAACTGTCTCTGAAAGAAAGTTTGTCTCTATTCCAGAGTCATGGAGGGAGGACAATCCTTTTCATATTTTGCCTATATCTTTTGAAAAAGATATCGCAAGCTGGTGAAATTTGTGTCCTGAATGGATTATGGACTCGCCACGCAGGCTTGCGTGATGTACTGGTCATGACATTATGAACGTAGATTTGTTGCGCCGCGTATGCGAGGCTCCGGGAGCACCGGGATTTGAACATGCCATCCGTGATTTGCTGATTGATGAAGTGGAACCTCTCGTTGATTCCATTCGTGTAGACAATATCGGCAATGTCATTGCCTATGTCGAAGGTAAGGACACGACTAAGACGGTAATGGTGGCCGCCCACATGGACGAAATCGGTTTTATGGTGCGCCACATTGACGACAGGGGCTTCATCAAGTTCCTGCCTCTGGGTGGCTTCGATCCGAAGACGCTGACCGCCCAGCGGGTGATTGTACATGGCAAGAAGGATCTCGTCGGCGTTATGGGTGTGAAGCCTATCCATGTGATGACGGCCGCCGAACGCGCGAAGATGCCCGAACTCGGCGATTACTATATCGACCTTGGCATGAGCAAGGACGAGGTGAAGAAGTACGTGAAAGTGGGCGATTGTGTAACGCGTGAACGCGATCTGATCGAAATGGGCGATTGCGTCAATTCCAAGTCCATGGACAATCGCGCCGGATGTTTCGTCCTGCTGGAAGCCCTTCGCCAGATCAGCAAGGGTAAAAAGAAACCCGCTTTCAATGTGGCGGCTGTCTTTACGGTTCAGGAAGAAGTGGGCCTCCGCGGAGCCCAGGCCAGCACGCTGGAAATCCAGCCGGATTTCTCCATTGCCCTGGACGTGACGATTGCGTTCGATACTCCCGGCGCTTCGGAAGTGGAATATGTCTCCAAGCTGGGCGATGGCGCTGCGATCAAGCTGTACGACGGTTCGGTGATCTGCGACCGTCGCATGGTAGACTTCCTGACGGCAACTGCCGAATCGAAGAAGATCAAGTTCCAGTACGAAATGCTGCCTGCCGGCGGCACGGATGCCGGTGCCATGCAGAAGTTCACGGCCAGCGGCTCCATTACCGGGGCTCTTTCCATTCCCCTGCGCAATATGCACCAGGTGATTGAAATGGCGAACAAGGAAGACGTCGATGCCTGCTCGGACTTGCTTGCTGCCGCTCTCGTCGGCATGGATTCCTGGGATTGGGCCTGGGGAGCCGTCAACGAAGCTCCGAAAAAACCGGCCAAGGCCGCGAAGGTTCCCAAGGATAAGAAGAAAGCCAAGTAACGATTTCTTCCTCTTCCCTGACTGGGATAAAGCTAGGCTCCGCCTCATCTTATAGGATGGGGCGGAGCCTTCCGTCTATTGTGATTGTTGGAATGGAAACTTTCCTCTCCGGTACGGAGGTTTCCGTGTGCGGGCTGGGAAAGGGTAATCTGTTACGGTGGGAGGCAGATGCCTTTTCCCCGTGTCCCGATGGAGGATTTGCCCTTTGCTTTAATCGTACAGCGTGGTCAGGTTCATGGCGTATAGGCCTTCGTCCGGGACGAAGCCATTACGTTCGTAGAAGGTTTTGCCGGGCGTGTACGTGATGAGGACGACGCGGAGGTAGTCCTTGTAGTGGTCCTTCGCCATTTCCAGGAGTTTCTGTCCGATTCCCCGGTTTTGATAGGAGGAATGGACAAGCATGTAGTGGATGTAGGCGGTCATGGTTTTGTCGTCCATGGAAGCAGCCAGTCCGACGAGTTTGTCGCCGTCCCAAGCGGAAAAGACGGAACCGTAGTTTCTCAGCGCTTCGACAAGCAAGTCAGGGTAGTGACCGGAGGACCAGTTGACGGAGAGGAAAAGTTCTTCCAGTTCCGCACGGTTGAATTTTTTATGATCCTTGTACGTAATGTCCATGCCGATGGGGGGAGTTGAGTTTTCGGGAACAATATTCTGCCTGATTCGGATCAGGAAGGAAATAGGGGAAAACTTCCTCTCGTGTCATGATTGCGGTAGCTTCCTGATCCATTTGTTACGCTGCGAAAACCGGATGAAAACGGCGATCGTGACGAGGACGGAGAGGACATCCGCCGTGGGGAAGCTGTACCAGACGCCAGAATAGCCCCAGTACTTCGGCAGGATGAACAAGGCAGGGATGAGGAAGATCAATTGGCGCGTCGTGGAGAGAAAAACGGAAATGCGGGCCTTGCCGATGGCCTGGAAAAAGTTGCCGATAACGATCTGTCCTCCTACAAGAGGATAGGCCAGAGTGGTCAGATGGAGTCCCGTGATGGTGAAAATGGCCAGTTCTCCCTTGGCGTTGAACAGGGAGGCAATCAAGTGGGGGAAGATCTGGCTGACCAGGAAGCCGGCCGTGGTGAAGACGGTACCTCCCAGAATGGCGTATTTGAGGGCTTGCCGGACGCGGTCGAAGTGACGGGCTCCATAGTTGTAGCCGACGATGGGCTGCATGCCTTGGGTGATGCCGATAGTGAGCATGATGAAAAGGATCAGGACGCGGTTGATGATGCCGAACGCGCCCACGGCAAGGTCGCCTCCGGTACTCAGGAGGCTGCGGTTGACAATGATGGCGACGGCGCAGGCACAAGCATTTACCAGGAAGGGCGCCATGCCGATGGAGAGGATGGGCAGAATGATGCTCCATCGCAGACGGTAGATTCCGGCCCGGAAGTGGACGGTGCTGTTTGGCTTGCAGAAGTGGAGGATAACCCATGCCAAACCGACGATTTGCGAAATGAGGGTGGCGGAGGCTGCACCTGTCATTCCCCATTGGAAGACAAAGATGAAGAGCGGGGCCAGAATGAAGTTGATGACAACCGTCAACATCATGGAGTACATCGCCTTCTGGGGGTATCCCGTCGAGCGCATGACGTTGTTGAGGTTGAAAAAGGAATGGGTGATGGGCATGCCCAGAAGAATGATCCTCATGAAGTCGTAGGCGTAGGGCAGCGTCTGTTCGCTGGCGCCGAAGAGAAGCAGGATATCCTTCAGGAAAAAGACAGTCACCGGACCGATCAGGAGGCCGGTGATGAAACCCAGCATGATGACGTTCCCCAGCACTTTCTGGGCGGAGCGCGTTTTTTGGGCGCCCAGTTTCAGGGAAGAGACGGTGGCTCCGCCGAGGCCGATCAAAGTGCTGATGGCGATGGACAGATTCATGATCGGGAAGGTGATGGCCATGCCCGACAGGGCGAGGTCTCCGATGCCGTGTCCGATGAAGATACTGTCTACAATGTTGTACAGGGACATGACGACCATGCCGGCGATGGCGGGAAGGGAATATTTGATGAGGAGGCGAAAGATCGGTTCCTCCTCCAGTGCGCGTATATTGCCGGATCGACCCATAGTTGCAGGACTATAGGCGGTCATATGAAGAGAGGCAATCCCTATGAAAGTACGATACGATTTTTTGCTTCCTTCCCGGATGGAATCCTTTATGGTGGCATGTCAGGGTATGGCTAGTAAAAAATCGTTTGAACTTTTTGAAGAGACTGCACTGGGCGGCAGGGCGAAATGTGCGAGCGGGCCGTTGACTGCCATGGGATTGACGTTCCTGGCCGGAGCCTATATTGCTCTGGGCGGTTTTTTGGCCGTGAGGGCAGGGGCCTTTTTCCCGTCCGATTTATGGGGGAATGCCGGGAAGCTGGCGTTTGCATCGGTGTTCCCGCTGGGACTGATGCTGGTGGTGGTTTGCGGAGCGGATTTGTTTACGGGAAATTGCATGTTGCTGGCGAGTGCCTGTTCCTGTCGCCGGATATCCCTGGTGCAGGGCGTGCGGTGTGGTGCGGTGTCGTGGTGCGGCAATTTCGTAGGAGCCTTGTTCGTTGCCTGGTTTATGGCATATGCGACCGGGTTGATCTTTGATACGGCTGTCGTGGGACAGGCGAAAACGATGCCTTATGCCGAGTCGGTTGTGAATCTCGCCAACGCCAAGTGCCATCTGGGATTTGCGGAGGCCTTCTGGCGTGGCGTCGGTTGTAACTGGCTGGTGTGCCTGGCAGTGTATGCGGCGCTTGCCGCCGAGGATGTAATGGGGAAGATTGCCGCCCTCTGGTTCCCGACGATGGCCTTTGTCGCTTTAGGAATGGAACACTGTATTGCTAACATGTTTTTCATTCCCCTCGGGATTTGGACGGGTACGGACGAACGGTATCTGGCGTATGTAGGTTCCGGCAAGTCTCCGGCGTTGACGGCATCCTGGGATGCTTTCTTTGCGGGGAATCTCCTCCCCGTGACGCTGGGCAATATCGTCGGAGGTGCTGTTTTGGTTTCCGGAGTGTACTTGATGGCGTACCGGAAAAACCTGTCCGGACGGAAAGGGTAATGATGCCGGAACCGAATAGCCGGGACAGGGATATCGGTGGATTCTTCGGACTTGAGATGCCGGAGTACGACAACTGCCCCCAGGGATGCGGCGGTACGGGCATTTTGTTGAACTCCGGGCGTTCCGCCTTCGAGTATATTTTGCGTTCCCGGGAAGATATTGACTGCATATGGGTACCGTACTATACGTGTCCCACAGTGCTGGAACCGCTCGTACGCCTGGGCATTCCGTATGCATTTTACACGGTTGATGAGCATTTGGAACCGGCAGAAAGTTTTTTGTCCGGGCTGGCGGAGGATGATTGGCTGCTGTATACCAATTACTTTGGGATCAAAGAGAAAACGGTCGATTCCCTGTGTTCCTTCCGTCCGGATCGTTTGATTTTGGATCAATCTCTGGCACTGTATTCTCCATTGCGTACGGGCGTTCCCGCCTTCTACAGCCCGAGGAAGTTTTCCGGATTGCCGGACGGAGGCATTGCGGTGCTGGATGCTCCGATGGTTCCCCGGCCAACCCGCGATGAGTCCGCAACGTGGGCTTCTTTTCTCTTCGTGAGCGCGGAGTTGGGAGCCGAAGCCGCCTCCGCTCTTTGCGAAGCCAGCGAAGAACGCTTGCACAATACCGGTATGCTTGCCATGTCCCTCTTGACGGAAAAACTGATGCGGGGGATCGATTACGATCATGCCCGACAACGCAGGCTTGCCAATTTCCGTTTCCTTCATGAACGTCTGGGAGGACTTAACCGTCTGAAAATCGACGAATCCTCAGTATCCGTACCCTCCTGTTATCCTTTGTGGAGTAGTATGCCTGATTTGCGCAATGAGTTGATCGACAGACGCATTCTTATCCCCACCCTGTGGCCGGAAATCCTCGACTCGGCTCCTTCCACTGGTTTGGAACACCGCCTGGTCCTTAACCTTCTGCCTCTTCCCATCGACCAGCGCTATACCGAAGAAGACATGCAGCGCATCATTGATGCCGTATTGGCATTTTTCTGTTAAAATTTTGTACGGCTGGTAGTAGTGTTGATTATCTTTTCCTTTGGTTATTGCGATTGTCTAGCTTTGAGAGATCGTAGCTATGTGTGATTTCTTTCGATAAGAAAATATCATATTCTATGATGTAACAACTCTTTACCCATGTATGGGAAGGAACATACAGGGGAGACGGGATAAATCGATATATTGTATTTATTTTCAAATAAATTTGTGATGATTGGTTCACTTTTCAGTGAGTTGTTGTGTTGATGCTTCTTGTGTAATCATGTGGCTTTTTTATGAAAAACATATATGATAGAGACATTGCCAGAAGGTTTGAAAATTCTTTTGTCTTCGGTGGACAGTGGATTTTTCGGCGATGGACAGGATTATTTAGGTAATATGACAGGAGAAAAAGTAAAAACGTGCCTCTGGCTCTTCTGGATCAACTTGTTCATTGGGGCTTTCACCTTTGGGGGAGGCTACATTGTGGTGCCGATGATCCAGAAGTACTACGTCCGGGGGAAGCAGTTGTTTTCCAAGGAAGAACTGTTGGGGATGGCGGCGGTAGCACAGTCCGCACCTGGGGCGATTGCCGTCAATTTGTCTGCTCTTGCCGGGTTCCGTGCAGCAGGTTTATGGGGGGTGCTGGTGAGTTGTCTGGGGGCGATTTTGCCTCCGCTGGTGATTCTGTCGGTTGTGGCGGTTTGGTATGAGGCTTTTTGTGCGAATCCTTCGGTGGAAGCGGTATTGCGAGGGATGCAGGCCGGAGTAGCGGCGTTGATTGTGGATATTGTGGTCGATATGTGGCGGATGATTCTTCGGAAAAAGTCTTGGTGGTTGAGTGTGATGGTGCCGGGAACTTTTCTGGCGAGTTTTGTATTTCAGGTGAACATTGCCCTCATTCTGGCCGTTTGTTGTGTGTTGAGCTTGTGGCGTATTCGTGTGGAGTTGCGGAAGCGGGAAGGGGGGGCGGAATGATGCAGGGAGTATGGCAGCTTTTTTCGGTCTTTTTGCAGATCGGCATGTTCAGTATCGGAGGAGGGTATGCTGTTATCCCGATGATTCGTGACCAGGTGGTTATCCAGCAGGGATGGATATCCCAGAGGATGTTCACCGACATTATTACGCTGTCTCAGATGACGCCCGGGCCGCTGGCTCTCAATACATCTACCTTCGTTGGACTGCAAATAGCCGGGCTTCCCGGAGCGGTTGCGGCGACGATGGGATGCGTCATCCCCGGTGTTGCGATTGCCCTGTTGTTATATCTTTTTTTTCAGCGTCACCGGGATTCTGCCTGTGTATCCGGCGTGCTGGAAGGATTGAAGGCGGCTTCCGTCGGGCTGATTATGTCGGCAGGAGGTACGATCCTGATGCTGACATTTTGCAATACTTTCAACTGGTATGCAGTAGATTCTGTGGATATGCCGAGCGTTGTCCTCTTCGTGGTGTCGTTGTATATGCTCAGAAAGTGGCGCTTGAACCCCATTCTGTTGATGTTGCTGACCGGAGCCGCGGGATACTGGATGTATTGACGGGTCCCTCGATATGGATTGGACTTGTGAATCAAGGCGGAATTGGAAAAACATCAAAAATGAATTTTCCAACCTTCAGATAACGTATTTCATGGTTAATACAATGAATAGAAATAGAATAAACAGGTTTTTCATTCCGTTGTTCTTCGGTATCGCGTGCTTTTGGGCCCAGATCGCATGTGGGGCTGTGGACGATGTTATCGAAGCACGTGCTTTGGCGGCGCGCGTGGTACCCCGGGAGGCCGGACGATTTTCTTTTGAGATGATCCCGGCGGAACAAGGCAGGGATGTTTATGAGTTGGAGTCGCAGGGAGATAAGATTCTCATCCGCGGCAATTCCTCCAATTCCATGGCTGTGGGGTTGAATCATTACCTGAAATATTATTGCAAGACCTCGGTGTCCTGGTATCTGGACGACCCGGTGGAACTGCCCGACCATTTGCCTCCCGTACCGGAAAAGGAACGGATTGTCGCCCGGACGGACAAGCGTTTTTTCCTGAATTATTGTACATTTGGCTATTCCATGCCTTGGTGGCAGTGGGATGAGTGGGAAAGGTTCATTGACTGGATGGCCATGAATGGGGTTAATATGCCGTTGGCTATTACGGGCCAGGAGGCTGTGTGGTACAAAGTGTGGCGGGAGATGGGACTGGAGGATCGGGAAATCCGCAATTATTTTACGGGACCGGCTCATCTTCCGTGGCATCGCATGACGAATTTCGATCGTTGGGGGGGCCTTTGCCGCATTCCTGGCTGGATCACCAGGCAGAATTGCAGAAGAAGATTGTCGCCCGGGAACGGGCTCTGAATATGACTCCTGTCCTGCCTGCTTTTGCCGGGCATGTTCCGCCGGAATTGAAGAGACTGTACAAGGATGCCAAAATTTCCAGGATGAGTTCTTGGGGAGGTTTCCGAGATGAATTCCGCAGTTATTTCCTGGATCCGCTGGATCCCCTTTTCTCCAAAATCCAGTCTGCCTTCCTGAAAGAGCAGGAACGGCTGTACGGCACGGATCATATCTACGGAGTAGATCCGTTCAATGAAATCACACCGCCGAGCTGGGACCCCGAATATCTGGCCCGGGTTGCCCGCCAAATTTATGGAACGATGACGCAGTGCGATCCTAAGGCGACATGGTTGCAGATGACGTGGCTGTTCTATTTTGACCGCAAGGATTGGACGAATCCCCGCATTGACGCTTTTGTCAACGCCGTCCCGAAGGGCAGGATGATTCTTCTGGATTATTTTGCCGAGAACACGGAGGTATGGAAGATGACGGAAAGTTATTTCGGACAACCCTTTTTGTGGTGCTACCTGGGTAACTTCGGCGGTAATACGATGCTGGCTGGCAATCTCCGGGAGACGGGCAAAAGGATCGAAAATGCCTTTGCCCGCGGCGGCGCCAATATGAACGGTCTCGGTTCGACGCTCGAGGGGCTTGATGTCAACCCGTTCATGTACGAATATGTGTTCGAGAAGGCCTGGAACCACCCCGTGAGCGATGACGAATGGATCCGGGCGTGGGCCGATCGCCGCGCCGGCAAGGCGGATCCCCGGGTTCGCAAGGCTTGGGCGGATCTGCTGGACAGGATCTATGTGAAAACGGCCCAACTGGGGCAAGGTACGTTGACTAATGCCCGTCCTTGCCTGAAAGGGCACGGCAACTGGACGACCAATCCGGGGATATCGTACAAAAATGAGGATCTTTTCCGCATTTGGGAGACTATGTTGAGTGCGGAAGGAACCGGGAGGGATGCCTATGGCTTTGACGTGGTGAATATTGGCAGGCAGGTGCTGGGCAATTACTTCCTCACTGTCCGGGATCGTTTTGCAGAGGCGTATTCGAAGAAGGATAAAGAGGCGTTGCGTAAAAACGGGGAAATAATGAGCGATATTCTCCGCGACATGAACCTGCTGCTATCATGCCATCCTGTGTTTTCCCTGGATCGCTGGCTTTCCGATGCCTCCAGAATCAGTTCGGATGCCGGGGAGCAGGCCTATTTCCGCCAGAATGCACGGTGTCTGATTTCCACATGGGGTGAGCGGGGGCAGAGTTTGAACGACTATGCCAACCGGTCTCTTGCCGGCATGATGGAGAGTTATTACGGCAAGCGGTGGAACTATTTCATCGACCAGGTCTGTCTGGCTGTCGAGCAGAACCGGGAATTTGATGAGAAGTCTTGTTTGCAAAAAATCTTGGATCTCGAACAGGAATGGGTGGAACAAGACGAACTTCCCGTTCGGCGGGAATCTCCGGATGCGACGGAGACTGCCCGTTCCCTCATGGAAAAATATAGGGGACTGATTCTTTAAACGCCTGGTCCGGGGCGGGTTAAGTTCCATAACAAGCTATAAGTTAAAAACATCTCCGGAATCATGGCCCGCTGAGACGCAAGAAGCGGATGTGCCATGGTTCCGGAGATGGATTATGTTATGGAATCAGTGATAATTATTAGAGTATTTCATGCTGGAAGGCCAGAAAAAGATGACATTTTTTTATGATACAGGGGAGATGATAACCCCATGATGGAACAAATGGATCAGCTCCTGATCGTCGATGAATTTACATTGATCGCCGGCTTTTTTGAAAATAGGAAAAAATGCGTTCATCTCGTGATCGGTGGGAGAGATTCCCAATCTTTCCAGTTTGATGCGGACGGCGTGCCTCCCGGAGTGTTTGGTCAGGGGGTATTCCGTTTCCGACCATCCGACGTCTTCCGGGCGCATGACTTCGTAGGTGGTCTTGTTTTTCAACATGCCATCCTGATGAATGCCGGAACCGTGAGCAAAGGCGTTGGCTCCGACAATGGCCTTGGAGCGGGGCACTGGCATGCCGCTTTCCCGGGCGACGATTTTGCTAGTGTGCAGAAGTTCCGGAGTATTGATGCTGGTGACGGCATTGTTGAAGAATGCGGAACGCGTGCGCAGAGCCATGATGACTTCCTCCAGCGCCGTATTGCCGGCCCGTTCACCAATGCCGTTGATGGTGCCTTCTACTTGGCGTGCCCCCGCGCGGATGGCAGCCAGAGAATTGGCGACGGCCATTCCCAGGTCGTCGTGGCAGTGGACGGAGAGGACGGCTCGGTCAATGTTGGAAACATTGCGGACCAGGTGGCTGATCAAGTGGCCGTATTCGTTCGGCATGGCATAGCCGACGGTATCGGGGATATTGACGATGCGTGCTCCTGCATCAATAACGGTTTCCGTGACTTCGGCAAGAAAATCCGGTTCTGTCCGGGAGGCATCCTCTGCCGAGAATTGAACCTCGCCAGCCAGATCTGAGGCCATGGAGACGGCGCTACGTGCCATGGCAAGCACTTCATTGCGGTTTTTGTTGAGCTTGTATTGGCGGTGAATGGGCGAGGTGGCCAGAACCAGGTGGATTCTGGCTCGTTCTCCGGCAGGGGCCAGTGCTCGGGCTGCAGCATCGATATCCTTGGTGACGCATCTGGCCAATCCGGCAATCCGGCTGGCGGAGGTTTCCCGGGCAATCGTTTCTACGGAGTTGAAATCTCCCGGGGAGATGACGGGAAAGCCGGCTTCGATGATATTAACGCCCAGGTGTTCCAACTGATGGGCGATCCGGACTTTTTGTTCCATGGTCATGCTGGCTCCCGGGCATTGTTCTCCGTCGCGCAGCGTGGTGTCGAAAATATCTATATGATTTTGAGGGATCATGAATGTAAAGGGGTAGAGGTGGGGCCTTCCCGGATCCATCCGGAAGGGCGAAGAGGGACATGGTGTCAAATGAATCAAATGCCGTTTTATTCAAGGGGCGCCGGAACGGCAGGACACCGGCGCATAGGGGATGATCTTCTCGGACTCAGCGTCCGAGAAGTAGCAAAAGAAGAGCCTTGGCGAAGAAGGTGTTCATTTGCGAAATCTCAATTCCAAATACCCAGCCCCGGCTTTTTGCCGGAAAGAAGGGACTTCTTTCTTTCTACTCTCGGAAGAACTTCGAGTCAAGGCCGGGTTTTGTGAGATGCGTGTTTGAGTTCCTCCTGGGATGTATGCGGCAAGCTGCGACGTAGGGGAAAGTATGGTTTCTTCCTGTCAGGTTTTTTCTAATGTGACTCGTCTTATTTCCCTGATGCGGAATTTTTTGATATGAACAAGGTCAAAGGGATGTTTGTGCAAACAACCTGCTTCTCCGTTGAATTGAGTTGCAGAGCATGTCTTGGAATGTTATGGATAGAATTGGTTCTTAACTGGATTATTGCCTTTTTTGTTATGACTGCGCCTCTGAAACGTATTTTTGTCAATGGATTCCCCAGCCGTTATGGCGGTGCGGGTACGGAACTTCATCACCAGATCATCCTTTGGCTGGAGATGGGGATGGATGTGAACCTCATCCCGACAAATGGCGGGGCGCAGAATGAGAGTCTGTACCTCGACATGGTTCGTCACGGTGTCCATATCCATGCCCCCAATGACTGGACTGTCCTTCAACCGGACGATGCCATTATAGGGTTTTGCAATGCGGAATTCCTGGATAACCTTCCGGCTATACGGGAACATACGAAACGCACCGTGTTCGTCAATTGCATGACTTGGCTTTTCGATAAGGAAAAGGAACGCATGCGGGAGGGGATGATCGGTATGTTTCTGTATCAGAATGAGGAGGTGCGTCAAAAGAACATGCCCCTCCTCAAGGCCTTGAATAATGATCCATCCATTGTGTTCCTGACCTTCAAACCCTATTTCCACAATGATTCCTTCCCGTTTGTTACGGAAAGAACGGACGAGTATTTCGGTTGCGGACGTATCTCAAGGCAGGACTCCGATAAATTTGCCAGAAATACCTTGCACATCTACGAGTATTTTGTCGCTCCCGTTTTCAAACGCGGACTTTTCCTGGGATTTGACCACCGTAGCGAGGCCAAGATCGGTCGTCCCTACGACTGGATCCGTACGGCGCGCGACCAGAATGAAGTTTCCCAGCAGGATTTTTACAAGCATTGCAAGATCATCCTCCAGCCGACGGATACGACGGAGAACTGGCCGCGTATCGGCTTTGAATCAATGGCGAGCGGCAGTGTCCTGATTGTGGATAATCGGGGAGGATGGAGGCAAATGGTGGAACACGGCAGAACGGGATGGCTCTGCGACCATGAACGGGATTTTATTTATTATGCTTCCAAGATGGCGTACGAACCCCACCTCCGGGAAGACATGGCGGAGGCTGCCCGTTTGCGTGGCTTGGAATTGGGCGGCATGGAGGCTTCCCAAGCCAGTTGGGAGGAAGTTTTCGAGGCCATGTCCCGGCTCCCTGTTTGAAGTTTTATCGTGGAATCGCCTGCAGCATATTTTCTCCTCGCATGGACAAGAAAGGAAAAACGAGAATTCTCGTCGGTATTTGTTCGGGGCAAAGTTACGCCGAACGAAGGAATGCCGTGCGTTCCACATGGCTCTCCCATTCTGCGCCTGGGGTGGAATGCCTGTTTTTCCTGGGAGGAGCTGTTCCGGAACAGGAACGGGCTGATACGATCGGACTCGATGTGCCCGATACGTACGGGGCCCTTCCTCTCAAAGTGCTGGCATTTTTCCGTTATGCGCTGGAACATTACGATTTTGACTGGTTATTCAAATGCGATGACGATACGTATCTGGATCTTTCCCGCCTGGGGGATCTTCCCGATGACCGGTACGGAATTATTGGCGATCTGCTGTTGGAGGAACGCCAGGCTCCCAGTGGAGGGGCCGGCTACATGCTTTCCCGGCGGATTGTCGAAAAAATTGTGGAGAGGAAGCATATTCCCCTGACCGGAGCGGAGGATTTGATCTTCGGGAAGATTGCTCTTGAGGTCGGGGCCGTTCCCTTGGCAACTCCCCGTTTGTTTTTGGCAGTCAATCGTTATCCTGCTCCTCATAATGATACGGTATCCTCCCATTGGTGTGATCCGGAAACCTTGCATGCGCTGGAGATACTCCGGCATTCACGGGCCCTCACTGCCTATTGCGGTGTTCATCCCCATTGGACGGATGAGTTGCTCTTCTTTCCTGGCGGGGTTTTCCGCCGGCGCCGTTCGGATTGTTTCGGTTGGTGGTCATTGACTCCCGATGGTGTCCTGACTTTGCGCTGGAAACTCTGGGCGGTCGAGCAACTGGTCTGGAAGGAGGACTCGTTCTCCAACGGTTCTTTGGGACTGAAAAAACTGGATCATCTTCCTTCCTTATGGGAACTCCTTCCTCTGCCGTCCGACTCCGTCGCGGGGGAAGCTCCTTCGCATACGGAAATCTCCTCAATGGAGCTTGTCCACGTGAGCCGTGAATCCCGTTTTTTGCAAGGTTGGTTCAACCAGACTCTTCTTCCCGGTAGTGAACAGATATCGTTCCTGTGGAAGGACGGGACAGTCAGGTTCTTCTTTTTGGAGCATATTGTGGAATCGATGGCTCAACAGGAATGGATTTTGTTTTTGAAGGAAATTTGGAGGGGACTTTGCCCGGGCGGGGTGATGAGGGTGGCGATAAAGGATGTTGCCCGCCTGGTAGATGCGTCTCCTATGGCGTATGATCAATTATTGAAATTGCAGTTCAACGTTCCGCGGACTCCTTCCTGGAAGCTGGATGCTTTGTTGCTTGCTGAAAAATGGCAATCGTTTTGGTCTCGTGAATCTCTCTCTGCCTGCCTGCGGTTGTATGGATTTGAAGTTTCGTTTCATACTCCGGGAGAATCGTCTCTATCGGAACTTTCCGGATTGGAACGGACTTCCCCCTCGCCGGACCAGCCCTTTGAGTTACTGGGGATTGTCTGTCTGGAAGCCCGGAAACCGGATGAACCGCGGCCGGAATGGCAGGGAGAATGAGTGGAGGCGGGGCCGAGAGGACCTGGAAGAAGTTTGTGGACGGAAACGGTTGGTTTTCTTTTTTATTGCGAAACTTGGTTTTCCATCTTGACTTTGTTTGTAAAGACGCGAATCTAAAGAATAGTACTGAAAGAGTTTTTTCCCCTTCCGTTTTTCTATAAAGTCTTACCATCGTTTCGCATATGGATACCCACCGTATTCCTCCTGCCGGTTCTTTATCGTCGAAAGAGCCTTTGTTCATTACTATTGAACCGACTTACCACATCTTCCCCAAGGAGGGGGATCACAGCCATTCTTTCCAGGTTTCTACCAACGCACTTTATTTTCGCATCGCACAAGAGGATGTGGAAACGTTCCCATGGGCTTTCCCGAAATATTATACCAGTGAAGAATGCCCGGGGGGCAGGATTCCTGTGATTTGTGGACTGAATGAGGGAATGGCCCGATCCGGATCATGGCTTATCCAGGCTTTTGATCGTGAGGAGGATTTTAATACAGATCGCGCCGTGAAGGGGCGTTGTTATATTCTTCAGGATGGATCTTCCTCGAGCAGTAGCAGCAGTAGTTCCAGCTCGTCCGGAGATGATCCCGGGAGCAGTAGCTCCTCCTCATCAAACAGTAGTTCAAGTTCCTCCTCAAGTAGCAGCTCCGGTTCGTCGTCCGGCAGCAGTTCCAGTGCATCGGAGAGTAGTAGTGGATCGAGTTCGTCCGCATCGTCGTCGGCATCTTCTTCGGCGAGTAGCGGCTCTAGCTCGTCGGCAAGCAGCAGTGGGTCAAGCTCGGCAACATCGTCATCGGCGTCTTCCTCGGCAAGCAGTAGCGAGTCGAGTTCTTCCTCAAGCAGTAGCAGCTCTTCCTCCATGTCTAGTGAATCATCCGGCTCCGAATCTTCCGCTTCGTCGAGCGGCAGTGATTCTTCTTCCTCGAGTGACCCGCCTACGGATGACGACGATTGCCAGTCCTGTGAGTGCGATGACGAGGATTGTGAAGATGGCGACGGCGATACGGGACAGACTCTCCCCATTGAAGACGGTGACGAGCCGGACCATTGCGAAAGCTCCGGCAAGGTGGGCGGAACGCCTAATCCCCAGCCTCCTGCTTCCTCCCGGTCCATGCGCGGAGCGGAACTTGATATCCCCGCCATTCCCTTCCGTTTCGACAGCCAGATGGAATGGACGGCATCGTTTGATGCTTCTTCCCGGCAGGTCGTTATTACCAAATCCTCCGGCCGTTGCCTGTATTACAAGGCCGCTCCCCATTCCGACCGGGCGGAACGCCAGGGTATTTCCCGCAGGGATACTTCGCTCGTCCAGCTCCTCAACAGCGATCTGACTCCCTGTACGCATGATCGGCCTGCCTTCCTGTGCCAGGTGATGGCCGATGGTTCCAAGCGCCGCTTTTCCACGGAAACCGGCAAGGTGGTCTCCACGACGACGCGCTCCGGGGCTGTCACCACCGCAGATGAATATGCCGAACGTCTTCAGGTGACCCGCGACGCGGCCGGGGAAGTTACTTCCATCTGGAGTTCCACGCAGGGGTTGTTCCTGATGGAACGGAGTTTCAACAAACTTGTCATCAAACAATATTCCGGTGATCAGGTTGTTGGCGATGCACGCACGGGACGTACGGCCTCCGGGCTGCCGCTGAAGACATACTCCTACGAGTGCTGGCAGGAAGGTTCCGCCAAAATGATGAAGATCATCAATCAGCGCACGGGGCAGCCGGCTACGGAGATCCTCCGGGAAGTCGATGACGTGCAGGTGAAGGTGACGGCAGGTACGGGAGATGATCGTATCGTCAAAACATTCGTCCGAAACTACCTGCCCGGCGGCATGTGGGAAGAAATTCGATCCGTGCGTGCCGGTTCCGATACAACGTCCTGTGTCCGCACCGTGAAAAAGAGTACGGCTGGCGGCTGGCTGACGATCAGCCGGACGGAAGGCTACGGCTCCTCCTCTCCCAGGACGACGACCTGGGTGTACAACGACCAGTTCCGCCCTTCGTTGGAAATCAAACCCGATGGAGGCTATACGCGTTACGAGTACGATGCCCAGGGCCGGGTTGTTTTGGAAGCTTCCCCGTGGGGGGCCGGTTCGGACGAGAAGCTTGTCCGGACGACGTATGCGAATTTGCGCTTCAATGATTGCCGTCCGTTGTTGAAAATTGAATCAATTCTGAAGGGAAATGGCACGGAGACGGAATTGTCCCGCACGTCGTACAGTTACAGCGATTCTGCTCAGGTGAACCGCACGACGGTGACTCAAACGGGGCTGGGGGTGACGGGCCCCCGCATCGCGATTCGGGAGACCTATGGAGAATTGGCGGCTTGTTCCTATGCTTGCGGACGCGTGAAGCTGGAGGAGGATGTCAATGGACTTCAAAAGTGTTATACATACGAGCGGACAGCTCAATACGGAGCCGTCTGGATGCGTACAATGGAAACTGCCATGAACGGACAGGTTGTTTCCGGACGCAGCGAGCGCCGTGTCCGGTATATTGCAGCCAATGGCGATGTCACGCGGGAGGAAAACTACGTACATGCAGGGACGGGCTGGAAGCTTGCCGCGACAGCTGATTACGAATATGATTTCGAGCACAATGTGACGAAGACGACGTTCGGCAATGGCCGTATATCGACCGCCGAATGGATGTGTTGCGGCCCCTTGCGGAAAACGGACGAGGACGGCATCCTGACTTCCTATGGCTACAATACCGCTCGCCAATTGGTGGAAACGATTCGGGCGGCCACTGAGACGACGCCGGAAACGATTGTGTCCTACACGCGAGACGGCGCCGGACGTATCCTGACGGAACGCCGGGATGTCGGAGCGATGACGACACAGATCTTGAAATCCTATGACCGGGTGGGGAGAATGATTTCCTCCACTGATGCCTTGGGCCGGGTGACGACATGGGCATACAATGAAGCGCAGCGAACCACGACTCGGACGGCTCCGTCCGGAGCGACCTTGATCACGATCGCCAATCCCGACGGAACTCCATGGGAGGAAAGCGGTACGGGGCAGAGAAACCTTCGCTACGGTTATGAAGTCGTTGCGGATGGTATCCGGACGACGGTATCGGCGAAGACGTCCGGTGGTCAATGGGTAGCCGTGTCGCGTACCACCAGGAATGGCCTCGGAGAAACGATCCGTGAGGAACGGGCCAATACGCAGGGAGGATGGATCGTGACGGAGCATAGCTACAATGCCCTGGGGCAGCTCGTGCGAAGCCGGACGGGGCAGATGGCTCCTACCCTGTATGAGTACGATGTGATGGGGGAAGTCTCCAAACGGACCTTAGCTCTGGAGGATGTTCCCACCCCCCAGAACTCCCGGGTAGAACAAACTTCCCGGACATACGAATCCCGTGCGGATGGGGTTTATGATTCGATTTCGACGACTACCTACAACCAGAACGGGGATCCATTGGTTGAAACTGTCTCGAAACTCGTTTCTTCCTTAAGCCCGACTCTGGAAAGCAGGAAGGAAACGACAGATATCTATGGGAAAATTACCGAAGAATGGTCGGAATACACTGCTCCGACCTGGCGGACGCTGTATCGCAAGATCCCCACATCAACCTTGGTGGCATGTTCGGTGGTCGTAGACGGCTGGCTCCGGCAGGCAACCGACAATGTAGGTATTGAGACATCGCAGAGCAGGAACTTTACGGCAACCGGCATGACGATTTCCCGTACGGATGGACGCGGAAACACGACCGTGACGGAAACCGACCTGGCTGGGCGGACGGTCAAGCTGACAGATGCGGCGGGAGCAGTCACGACGACAGCTTATGACTCCCGTTTCGACCAGCCTTCCTGCATTACCAATGCCCTGGGAAACACGACATGCTATGCCTACGATATCCGGGGGCGCAAGATATCGGAATACGGTACGGCCATCCAGCCCGCCGTCTTCGGCTATGATGAGATGGATCATATGATTCGTCTGACGACATTCCGTGTGCCGGGAAGCGTGATCACGACAGATCCGAGTAGCCGCACCGACGGAGATACGACCAGTTGGACGTATGATGAGGCGACGGGACTTCAATTGAAGAAGACCTACGCGGACAACTCCCAGCTCGTGTACACCTACGATGCCATGAACCGCCAGAGTACACAGACCTTGGCAAGGGGCATTGTCATCACCTATACCTATGACCTTTTGACGGGAGACATGACAGGGATATCCTATGGAGACACCACACCGGATTATTCATTTGAGTACGACCGTTTCGGAAGCATACAGAGCATATCGCAGGAAGGGCATAGCATCCCCGTCGAACAAAGAGGCTATAACGAATATAACCAGCTTGAATTGGAATGCTATTTCCGAGGGAATGATGAGTGTTACCATATTCGGCACTATGATGAATATGGGCGAATCAATTTCGATACTCTCCAAATTGTGAGAAATTTCATGTTGGCTGAGATAGCCTATGAGATAACGACGGAATACAACGACCTGGGGCAATTGTCCCGATATATCTACAATCTCGGCCAGGAGGATGAACGGGCATTTCAATTCAATTATCTCTCGGGGACGCATTTTGTGTCGTCGATTGACTTCCCTGACCCGGTTTCGTTGGAATATACCTACGAACCTGTACGAGATCTATTATCGGGTATTATGTGCCGGAACTCGGCGGAAAACATGATCAGTAACCGAACACAAATTTGTGACCTACTCGGACGACCGACCGAGAGAACTCAAATCCGGGAAGGAGTAACAAGGGAGGATCAATTTATTTATAATTCTCTCAACGAGCTGACCTGGGCCAATCTGGGAGGAACTCCTTTTAACTACGGCTACGATAATATCGGAAACAGGAAGGATTCGGAAGAATTTGACAAAATGACATCCTATCTTTCCAATAACCTGAACCAGTACACCAGCATTGATCCCGAGGAAGAAGCAGCCTTTATTCCCACTTACGATGCGGACGGCAACCAGACAAGGGTACGGACAACAACGGGAATCTGGGATGTTGTGTATAACGCTGAAAATCGTCCCGTGCGATTTTCAAGTTCCGACGGTACGCTTGTGATCGAATGCACCTACGACTACATGGGTAGAAGAACGCACAAAATTCTGAAACGCAATGACAAATTGGAATTCGATGAAATGTACCACTATAACGACTACCTCCAAACGGCCGCGATCCGTGGAACCGAAACGCAGCACGTTATTCTGTGGAATCCTACCGAAACTGTTGCCACGCGTCCTTTGGCGCAGATTAAGAATGGAAACTTCTATTACGCCGTTCATGACTTCGTGAAGAACATCACGGAATGGGTTACCACGTCAGGCAGTATTGAGGCAAGTTTCGACTATACTCCGTATGGGACTATCATGAATGAAACCGGCGATTTAGCACTAGGTTGCATTGGATTTTCAAGCGAAGTAATGAATCAAGAACTTGGTATGATATATTATAATTACCGATATCTAAATCCTTTAGATGGGAGGTGGATTAATAGAGATTATGTTAAAGAAATATATTTTTCATACAATTTATATCAAATTATTTATAATAACCCTATTGGAAAATATGATTTTCTAGGGTTGATGGAATGCAATAAAGATAAATTAGGTGATAAGGGTGATTTTTCTTATTCCATTAATCTATATAGCATGTATGAAGAAAAGTTGAAAGTATCTGACCCAATTAAACAATTTTTTGATTCAACAAAAGAAATCATAACAAAGACAATAGAAGGTAAAATTGTAGAAACTTTAGAAACGACTCTTGATATGGTAGCCGATGGAGCTAAACTACCTATTAGAGCTATCGAAGCTGTAGGGAGTGCTATAAAAAAACAAGGTAATATAGGAAGTATAGTTATAGAAGCCAAAGGGAAAATATGTTGTTGTGATTCTAAAGGTGGTTATAAGGTCTATGATATCAATGGGAAGGTGACAGAAAATAATAGTTATATATTAGATCCATTAACATCTTCAGATAGATCCCTCAGTAAGGAAGCAAAAAGATTGGAAAGAGCAATAGAAGATATGTCTAAACAATTGGGGGAAAGAATGAGAGATATAAACTGTGATAATAAAGATGAACACGTAAATATTAATGTTTAGTTTGTGAGTAAATGAAAATTTTATTATTCGCTTTTTTGTTTATTTTAATTTTCAATCTAAATGCATCTGAAATTTCTGAAATATGGATATATAATAAGATTAAATATTTAGGCGGGTATGAATATTATGAATTTAGAGGATCAGATGAATATGAAATGAATCATGAATACGCCAATTTTTTTGAGAGAAAATTGATTATTTTCTGTTTTGTTGTCCCTGAATCCATTGTGCTTGGTCATACGCAATTTTCTTTAGATAAATCTAAAAATCAGACTATATATAATTGTCGCCATGAATTGAAAATTAATATGATTAAATTAATTGGCGATAATGTAGTTAAAATATTTAATTTTTATAAAAACAAGGAAAATATTCCTTCTTGGGTGATAGATAATTTTTTTGTAAGACTAAAAAAGTCGTCGAACATCAATTTATATAATAAATATATCCAAAGAAAATTGAGATTGAGTGTTGAGGAGATTAATGATTCTTTCGAAACCAAAAAGACAGATGAATTGGTTGGTGAGGATTTTTTAATAAGGTTGTATATTGATTCATTTAAGTACATTGTTAATGCGCTTAATGAGGAGAATATTGATTGCGAATATTTGTATTATGATTTAATGAGGACATTGCTTTCATATTGGATTTGTATCGACAACAAAATTATTCGGGAAAGTCTTCAATTTGAAGATATTATTAATGAATGTATTATAATATATGATGAGAATATTAGGAAAAAATGCTTGGAGGAACTCAAAAAGGGAAATGTAAAATATGAACTTTTGGATGATAATAGTACTTATTTGTTGAGAACAAATCTTTACTATCTGCCAAGCAGTTATTGTAAGTCTACAGGTGCAATGTTTGAGAATTTTGAAAAATGGTTGAATGAAAAAGTAGTTCTGAAGGAAAAAAGAAAGGAGACTATGTGCAAAGAAGGTTAGGTATATGCAATTCATTAAAATGAAAATTTTATCATTACTTTTTTGTTTTGTATTCATTTCTGTGGTTGATGCGTCGGGGATGGATCAGTTACTTATATATACTAGACTTAAATTATTCGGAGAAAGCGAATATTATGATTTCAAATATTCGGATAAAGATGAAATAGAAGAAATATATAGCGACTTTTTTTGGAGTAAATTCAAGATTTATTATTTTTATATACCAGACTCTATTGTGATGGGATATACGAATTTTTCCTTGGATAAAAATAAAACTAAGGATTTACCTTGCCGCAGCGATGAATTGAAAACGGAAATGATTTCCTTGATTGGTAATAATATAATCGACGTCTACAATTTTTATAAAGATAAGGATTATATATGTTCGTGGGTAATCGATGACTTTTTTCATGTACTCAAAAAGTCGCCTAGATTTGATTTATATAATGAATATATCCAAAAAAAGACAGGTTTGAAATTTGATGAACTCAATGATGTACTTAAAATAAAAACAAAGAAAAAATTTGTTGATGAGAATTATTTTTTGAAATCATATATTGATCTATTAAATTGTATCACCAAGGCGCTCAATAGGGAAAATATCGATTGCGAAGAACTTTCTTATGAATTAATGGTACTGGTCTTTTCCTATTGGATAGGTGTTGATCATAAAGATATGAGCAGAAACGTAGAATTTGAGGATATGATTGGCAACTGTCGTATAATGTATGATGAGGATTTTAGAAAAAAATGCTTAAAGGAACTTAAGAGGGGAAATGTAACATATGAACTTTTGAATGATAATAGTACTTATTTGATGAGAACAACTTATTACTATCTGCCAAGCAGTTATTGCAAGTCTACAGATACAATGTTTGAGAATTTTGAAAAATGGTTGAATGAAAAAGTAGTTCTGAAGGAAAAGAAAACGAAAAAAGAAACTATTCGCAAAGAAGATTAGCTATAGAGATTAAGCAATGAAAATAATACTAGCGTTTTTGTTGATGACGATGACTTGTTTTTCTGAACAGGTCGAGTTTAGATTAATTGATGTGACAGATGATGTGTATAATGAAATTTTGACAGTCAATAAATGGGATGAAAATATGATACTTAAAAAACCATTCCACTATTGTAAAATAAATAACTTATTTTCTGTGATTGCTAAAGAAGATAATGACGGTGTCAATTCGTGCTTGATCTATATGTATCAATTGAGTAATAATGGAAAATGGAATTTCCTTCAGTATTGTAGATATAAAACAGAAAATCCTGGCAAAATACCTGATAAATTAATTTTTGATAATTCATCTATTTCTATTTTATCTAAAAACGGATTGATTGTGAATAAATTTGATGTATCAGTATGGGTTAAGAAAAAATAACAATTTGATTGAAATAGATATCAAGAATATTTTTATTTCTGAAAACAATAGTAAGACAATGAAATTAATGATTTTTTTTGTGTTGATGACGATGAGTGTTTTTTCCCATCCAACGGAGTTTGAGATCAAAGTGTTATCAGATGATGAATGTAAAAGGATGGAGGAAGAATATAAGAATCAAGACTTTAAATTGCCAAAACTGCAGATGCCATCTTGTTATAGTGCTTATTGTAAAATAGATGAGAATTTTGCTGTTTTTACACAAACGGCAGGTAGTGGAAGATGGGTTCATGATATATATATCCTTGCCAGGATGAAGAAAGGAGGATGGCAAGAGATTCAAAATTGTGGTTTTAGTACGGGAGTGGCAAGACTCTTTCCTGCAAAAGTGCGTTTCGAGAATAATGTTATTTCTGTTCTAACAGAAAAAGATAAGTTTCTTACTAGTTTTGATGTGTCTGATGTTTTGGATCAAATAAATAATAAATAATTTTCAGATTAATTGTCTGTTTCAATTTTGTTTGTTTTTATATATGAGTCTACATGGTATTAAAAAATATAATTTACATAGTTCATGTGAATATGATATCTTTGGACTTCTTTTGAAGGTTGAGTTTTATTTCTATACTACTGATAAAATTGTTGTACAGCCAAGTTTATTATTTATAGAAGAATATTATATGGAGAGAGAAAATAGTATCAATAAAGAAAAAATATGGGTGCAGGCATTTCCATTTTGGAATCCCCATTCTACAATTACAGCAGATAGCGTGGAAGATGCTATTTGTATTTTTGAAGAATATCTTTTATATAAACTTGGGATGAATAAAAATTTCTCAAAAGAAAACTTTGCGAAAATTAACGATAGATGGTTATAGTGAAAAATATCGAGCATTAAAAAATTCTCTACTATGTACACTGCACAAAATTTGATCTGAAAAAAATACCGGGAAGAGTAATTTTTGAAAACTCCGCTATTTCTGTTTTAGCAAAAAATGGATTGATTGTTAATAAATTTGATATAACTGGATGGTTTGATGAAAAATGATATTTTCCGACTGAATAATTGATGGAAATTTATTTTAATTGTAATAATTGAATAATGAAATAATATTATTTTTAATGTTGATGACGATTAGTTGCTTTTCTAGTCAGTTGGAATTTGATTTCAAGAAATTATCTGATGATGACTACAATAGTTTGATTGAAGAATATAAGGATCAAGAATTTAAAGTCCCTAGGAAGATAGGGATATGTCGGCATTGTGAAAAAAATGAACATTTTGCCGTTTTTTCACAAGAGTCTGGTAGTGGAATGTGGGTGTATAATATATATATTCTTGTCAGCTTGAAGAAAGGTGAATGGAAAGAGGTTCTTCATTGCGTTTATAGTACAGCTGAACCTAAAAAAGAACCTAGAAAAGTGCGTTTCGAGAATAATGTTATTTCTGTTCTAACAGGAAAAGATAAGTTTCTTACTAGTTTTGATGTGCCTGATGTTTTAGATCAAATAAATAATAAATAATTTTCAAATTAATTGTCTGCTTTTTTTGATTTTATATATGAGTCTAGATGGTATTAAAAAATATAATTTGCATAGTTCGTATGAATATGATATTGCCGGTTTATTATTGAATGTTGAATTCTATTTCTACACGACCGATAAATTGATCGTACGGCCGAGTTTGTCAATCCTGGAAGAATATTATGTGGAAGGAAGAAAATATAGTCCCCGACAAGAGAAAATATGGGTTCAGGCATGTACGTTTTGGAATCCTCATTCTACTATCACAGCAGATAGTATTGAAGATGCTATTCGCATTTTCGAGGAATATCTTTTATATAGGCTTGGGATAAGTAAAAATTTCTCAAAAGAGAGTTTTGCAAAAATTACGTATAAATGATTATAATGGAAAATTATCAAATCATTGGAAAGTTGCTCTACGAGTTGGAATTTAAAAAAACTGTGAGCAGGAGTAATTATATTAAATACAAATTTGTACTTGCCTATATCGTTAAGAAGGGAGATATGTTCTTTTGCGATTTTTTCACATACAAGGATTATTATTGGTTGATGTATGAGGAGTCAAAATACGCAAGCGAAAAACTAGAAGTATATGATGAATTTTCAAGTAGAATTATTCAAGGATGTTACAATTTAAAACACCTCATAAACAGAATTGATTTCTATATGAAATTTGGATTTGGTTCAAGAAAGGAAACGTTTTCCAGGATAATTCATCATCAAGCAATGAAAAAAATAAAAAGGAGAAGGTGAAATTAGCGAAATGTAATTTGGATATACTCTGTTTATTATTAAGAAATATAATGTTCTGAATGCCGGATGAAAAGATCTTGAAAGAGAAGAAAAAGAATAGAAAACTGTATGCAAAAAAGGATTAACTATATATTCAGCAAGATGAAAATTTTATCATTGCTTTTTTGTTTTGCATTCATTTCTGTGGCTGATGCATCGGGGATGGATCAGCTACTTATATATACTAGTCTCAAATTATTCGGAGAAAGCGAATATTATGATTTCAAATATTCGGATAAAGATGAAATAGAAGAAATATATAGCGACTTTTTTTGGAGTAAATTCAAGATTTATTATCTATTTATACCAGACTCTATTGTGCTGGGATATACGAATTTTTCCTTGGATAAAAATAAAACTAAGGATTTACCTTGCCGCGGAGATGAATTGAAAACGGAAATGATTTCCTTGATTGGTAATAATATAATCGACATCTACAATTTTTATAAAGATAAGGATTATATATGTTCGTGGGTAATCGATGACTTTTTTCATGTGCTCAAAAAGTCGCCTAGATTTGATTTATATAATGAATATATTCAAAAAAAGGCGGGTCTGAAATTTAATGAAATCAATGATGTGCTTAAAATAAAAACAAGGGAAAAATTTGTTGATGAGAATTATTTTTTGAAATCATATATCGATCTATTAAATTGTATCACCAAGGCACTCAATAGGGAAAATATCGATTGCGGATATTTATATTATGATTTAATGAGGACATTGTTTTCATATTGGATTTGTATCGATAACGAAATTATTCGGGAAAGCCTTCAGTTTGAAAAAAATGTTAATGGATGTAGCATAATATATGATAAGGATATTAGGGGAAAATGTTTGAATGAACTCAAAAGAGGGAATGTAAAATATGAACTTTTGGATGATAGTACTTATTTGCTGAGAACAATTCTTTACTATCTGCCAAGCAGTTATTGCAAGTCTACAGATGCAATGTTCGAGAATTTTGAAAAATGGCTGAATGAAAAAGTAGTTCTGAAGGAAAAGAGAAAGGAAACAATCCGCAAAGAAGGTTAACTACGCATTATGATGTAAAATTGGGATTTTGGACAAGAAGAAAAGAGGTTAAATATAACATATCTGGTGATATGGATATTTTTTAACTATATTAGGCGTAAATTGTTATATGATTTTAATTGTAGCTTTTTTACTTATTATATCTTTTTTAATATTTATCTATTCGAGGAATAATGGCGTTCGAAGAAATGAATGGGTGGGTATTTGTTTTATAATTTCCATATTACTATTTATATTAGCTGCTGGATTGTTTCATTTTTTAATTTATCCTGCAATTTTTGTTTGTTTTTCTTTGTTTGGCGTGTCTTTTTTATTTGATAGAAGGAAATTTATCGAGCATAAACATTTTTTGTTGGAAAGGACTGAAGAATCGAATAGAATATGTCTTTCCGGCGAATTTGTTCCTGGGAAGAAAACCCATAGATCAATGGTGTTTTATTCCCAATATCAAGAGATAGGATTAGCTTTTTCTCAAAGAAGATATGAATTTTCATTTTTAGGAGCTACTGGAGATAGATATGATTTTGTAAATACAGATTCAAATTGTTTCTTTCCTTTTCGATGAATAAAAAAATATGAATTAATATCTGATAAAAACGTTTTAATGAGGATAAATTATTTGGGCCTCAATAAGATCAATGTTGAAATGACGAATTTTTGTCTCTTTTCAGTAAAATTGAATAAGAGGAAGTTGATTTTTCGGGATGATTCTAATTCATGTGTTTCGATGTTTTCTATGATAAAGGAGTTTTGATTGATTGTAACAAGAATAATTCTGATCTTTATGTATGCCTGAGTTATTTCTTATGGATGGTTCTATATGGACGTATTGCTTATGATGATTAATGTCTTGTCTTTTATGACTTAATATACATTATTGGAATAAAATAAATAAAGATGGTATCATTGATATAGAAGATGGTGATCAAAGACATTAAGTTTTTTGCCTTATTGACGATAGTGTTTACTTAGGCGAGTATACAATGCCTATTGATAATTCTAAAGTATTGTTTTTTTCGAATATTAAAATATTGAAAGATAGGAGTATGACTCTTATTGCAAAATGTAATGTGGAAGAAAATAATCCTTGTGCCCAATTTATCAAATCAGTAGAGAGCCTTGATTGCGATGATTTGCTTTTTTATCCCGTCAGACGAGATTCGATATGAAAAAATTATCTGATTATTTTTAAGGTAGAGATATCTATGTTTTATGTAATATTTTACGAATTATTTTTATGGAATGGAGAGGTTTATAGATGAAAATCATATTGATTATTTTTTGTTGTTTATTTGTGTCACATCAATTGTGGTCTCAGGAGATTTCCAATGATGTATTTGAGATATTTCCTGTTCTGGATTTTAAGCAGTCGAGAGATATGCCAAAGGATGGATATGAAAAGCTCGATTATGCGTTTGAAACTACCTCGGGGAAAATTTTGCATGAAAATATATGGTTTGAATCAAGGGATGTTTTGAAGAAGAAAGGAACCTATATTGATTTTTCAGATGTGAAGGATGTGTATATGTTTTATAGTCAGGGAAATGCTGATCCTGTTTTTTGCAATATCAATCAATTACATTTGCCGGATGAAGAGGGTATAATGCTTGTTTTCGAAGAAGGCGGAGCGAAGAAATTGTCCAGCATGACAAGTGCTTGTCCTCTTCGTGTGGCTATTGTTAGCCAAGGAAAATTGGTCAGTGCTCCTTTGCTAATGTGCGAATTGAACAATAATGTCAAATTGACCTTGGCGACTTCTGCTGCGACCAGAAAGCTCAAGAAGGATTTTGATCAGCTTATCAATGATCGCGATCAAAGAAGGGGTGGCAGCAGTAATGAGAGATTGCCTGATGTGAGGTCGCCGAATTTTTCAATGAATGAATTGTTGGAAGCTGCGAATAACGGGTATGTTTATCCCCAGTTTGAACTTGCCGTTCGCTATTTGAAAGGAACAGGCGTGCCTCGAAACGATCAGGAAGCTCTAAGATGGTTCCAAAAGGCAGCAGAGCAGGGGCATTCCGTAGCGCAGAATATTCTGGGGCATTACTATAAAAATGGGTTGGGAACCATGGCCTGTGAGGATAAAGGCATGGCTCTGAAATGGTGGAACAAGTCGGCGCAACAGGGAAATGTTGATTCTCAATATAACCTTGGCATTTGCTACGAAGATGGATATGGAGTTGAGGCAGATGCCGGGTTGGCCGCGCAATGGTTCTTGAAATCGGCAACGCGTGGGTATAGTCCATCACAAAACCGACTGGGATTATGCTATGAGCACGGAATAGGTGTTCCTGCGAATATCAAAAAAGCTCTTACATGGTATAAAAAAGCAGCTCGGCAAGGGAATCCTGAAGCGAAAAAAAATCTTGAACGTTGCCTTGCAACAGATCATGGAACCAAGAATACTAAATAATGAAGCGCAGTATTTTTAGCAGCATTGTAATAGGAACGTCCCTTATTATAGTTGCATTGATAGTGATTGCTTATTTATCATCTTCGCAAAAAACAGGTAATTCTGCACATAGGTATGTCGCCTATGAAGATGGTTATAGAGAAATACGAATTCACTTTTTTCATAAAAACAAATTTGAAAATGATTTTGTGGAATCCTTCAAATTGTTAAAGGAAAAAAAGATTCGAGATGTGTTTATTCCTGATAGTCATTTTATTATATTATATTTTGTGATAGGTAAGGAATCGTATTCATTCTGGTATTCTCCAATGGCTACCGATTCAGCTGAATGGTATAAAGAAATAATGGATCGTGATGATTCGGCGAGGCGATCTTTTGAATTTTATAAAAAATGGATGAAGATATTCAATTCCGAGTTTTCATTTTCAGAAAAAGATGATTTCTATTATAAGGATTGAATTGAAATGGATGCAGAAAAATATTCTAAGAATGGAGCTATCCCTGTTTTAACAGGAAAAGTGGCGTTCTTTACTGGATTTGACGTAACTGCTATCCGAAAGAAATCATCGATTGACTGTGAAAGAGACTTGGCCACAGGGTCGGATGTTTTGGGTTTGATTATTTGAGGAACCCTCTCGGATCTATCAGCGCTTGGGTGTTGATGAGTTGATCTTCCGGAACGTTGTAATGGCAGTAGGCCAGATAGGATTCGGGTGGTTCCAGAGTGCGGATTCCCGGTTTCATTTTCCAGTCCCAATGGACGGATGCTTTGGCGGAATCCCGGACACGGACCAGATTTTTTTTGGCGGCGTTTGTGACGGGGAGATGCTGCCGGAAGGAAGCGATGTTGAGCGGTCCGTCGGTTCCCCATCTTTGCTGGAACCGATAGCCTTTCATGAGGAAGCGTCCGATGTCGGGCGATTCCCGTTCGGTTTGTTCGATGATTTTACCGATGGAATGACCCGGAGGGCAGTAAAGGTATTCGTCAATGTCGATAAATGCACACCAGTCTACTTCATGGCCCGATTGATCGATAAAATCTTCGTATGATTCGATTTGTCCATGGATGATACGCCCCGATTTCGGATCTCTGGGTTGCCAGGGAACAATACGGACGCGCTCTTCTCCGAATCGTTTGGCGATGGCGTGAGCTTCTTCCAGGATCTGAGCATCGGTCAGGTGAGCCGTGAGGCGTCCATATTCTTCTCCTCTCTTGCTGATTTGTTGAATTTGGAAGTAGCCATTGATAAAACGCGGGTTGGAGTTGGGATCCTTGCTGGCGGTGCTTCCTGTGTTGTCGTAGATGACGACGAGAGAGGCTCCGGCCCTCAGATGGAATTCAATCCAGTCCTGCAGCCAATAATATGATTCCCGGAGGATGGCAACGGCGCAAACGCCCCAGCGCAATGCGGGGGGCTCGGGAAGCGGGGGGAGGGCGTCCGGAGAGTTGTTCTGATGAAGATCCTCCCGGTTGTTGGGTGCGTTTGTTTGTGAAGGGGAGGCCGCTTGCTGAGGAACATCCTTTTCTGCGGGAGGAGAGACCGGTGCCGCCAGACGGAAAATCCCTTTTTCGTCGCGAATGAATCGCTCGTATCCCCAGGAATCCCATTTGATGTTCAATTCTTCTTCATCGTATGAGAGGATGGCGGCATGAGCCCCGGTTTGGGTGCGCCAGCCGTCGTGGCCGATGATACGAAAGGCATCGTTCCATGAAGGGTGGCGGATTTCCAGTACGTGTTCCTGCAGGGATGGTGCCGGAGCATAGTACTGGAGTCTGCCGGCATGTGCTTTCCGGTATGTTTCCGGGCCTCGGAGGGAGGGCGGGGTGTCTCTCCAGAGGAATGCAGACCTTAAGTCCGGAGGGAGTCCGGAGGAGATGTTGCGGCTTCCCAGGCGGGAGACGAGCGGGAAGAGAATCGTGTCGATGGATTCTCCGCAGGGTTCCGGCGGGGTGCTGGATTCAAGTCGGCGGAAAGCTTCGAATGCTTCCTGCGTCAGTGAAAAGCATGTCGGCGGGGTTTCTTCTTCCTTCCATGGGCGGGGGGCGTTTTTTTGATGTTTCCAGACGCTCCCCTTGTAGTAGACGGAGTCGTGCTGGGGGATGGTGGCGTGGAAATCGTTCAAGATGCGGAGTAGCCCGGGGGCAGGCATGTCCGTTTCCCGGATGATCAGGAAGTGGTCGAAACGCCCTGTTTCCAAGCCTCGAACTGAGTCGAGTACATCGGATGCCGGATTTTTACCCGGAAACAGCCGTAATGACACTGTGCCTGAGGCGATGGATGCCTGCCATCGGGGCAGGATCAGTTTGTGAAAGACCGGCTCGGTTATGCCTTTGACGGCTACGAAGATGCGGAGTCCGGGGTAATGTTCCGCCAAAGCCCAAGTGAGCAGGCGGTCCAGATGTTCCGGGCAATATGCCGAAAGGCAAAGTGCAAATTCCCGCTGTTTCCATGCGAATGAGACGGTTTTGTCCCGATAGTGCGTCCGGGGTTGCTGGTAGAAGTGGTTGAATGAGGCAACGCGGACATTGATATGTCCCATGGAGGCGGCTAATTCAATGGCATTGTCGATCGGGTAGGCGCATTCCCGGAAAAGAGTTGCGATTTTTTGTCGTTTGGATGCCGGGATGACGAGTGCGTGGGAACCCCATACGTAGCGGGAGCCTTTGGTCCGGGAGCTTGTCCGGAACGGTTCAAATTGGAAATCTTCCGGATGGGACGGCGGAGGACCCTGGGAGAGAATGGTATGGTGGTAGAGGCGAAAGATATCGGTCTCCGGGTGTTCCCGGAGTTCACGTTCAAGAGCGTTACGGAGCAGGGCGGATTCTGTGACGGAAGCGGCATCGCTTTCTCCGAAGATGATCAAGTCGTCATCCATGAAGCGTTCGTCGAGTAGCATTCCGGCAAAAGAGCTTCTCAAGGATTGAACATAGGGTGGGGTGTGGTCTTTCCAGCCGGGGTAAAAAAAGTCCAGTATTTTTCTAGGGTAGGTGTCTTTGAGGCAGGATATGTCTTGTGTGGATGGGTATGCTTCCGCCGTGTAGCCGAGTTGGGCAAGGCTGTCGGCTGCTTCAAGGATTTCGCCTTGAGTCTGGAGGAAGACACATCGGAGTGGGGGAGGGACGGAGGTGGACATGAGGTGGGAGCGGGGTAAGGAGGGGGGAGGATTGTTTGCCGGAGTTTTCAGTGCGAGGGGGAGAGGGGGCTGGCGGAAGATGACGGGGGTTATTTCCATAGCCATCGGAGTTCCGGGATGCCGCCGATGATGTCGCTTTGTTTTTGGGAGCAGGTGACGAGCATGGGGGTGGGGGAAAGAATGATTTCTCCCTGGCGAACCAGGTGGCCCCAGATGCGGTCTGTTTCACTGTTCCAGTTCTCTAAGGCTCGGGACATGATTAGGGCAAAAGATGGGCGGATAGCGAAGGCGGTCATGCTGCGGACGTCGCCGGTGACACGTTGCCAGCCGTCGATTTCAGCAACGCGGCTGCCTCCCCGATGCAGCATGACGCAGCCGGCTTCATAGGGCACCAGGGAGAGCAGCCCTTCCAGTCGATCCCGGAAGGCCGGAGCGAGGACTGCGTCATCTTGAAGGATCAGCACCCAGTCTTCACTGCATGTTTCTGCCAGGGCGATTGCTTTGCGCATCGCCCGCTTGCATCCGACAGCCCGGCATACGTACTCGGGAGTTGTTTTGAGTCGTGCGATGCAGTAGGCCTCCAGCCCCTCCCGTTCCCACCATGGTATTTCTTCCATCGTGGCGATGCGAACTCCATCGACCCATTCCCAGGTAAGGTGTTGCGCGGAAAGTCTCTGTCTCATAACATCCCTTTTGGGAGAGCCGGGAAGGCTGACGACGAGTATTTTGAATGATGGCGCTGGCATGGAGGTAGGAGAAAGAAATGGTGTTGCTGCCTAGGAAATACTTGAAAGACTATCTTCACAGACTAATCCAGAATTTCCATGGATGCAACCGGAAAGGTACCGGGAACATGGGGGGGCTCGTATGTTTTTCTCGTTGTTCCGGGAGAGGTGTATGGTATAAGGACAGAATTAGTTTTATGCCGATTGGCGTGAGATGCCGCCCGGCACAAACAGAATGAAGAATCTTGCCCCCCCCCGACCTCAATGCCCCGGATTGCTCTATTTACTTTGGCTCTCGGAAATAGCTACCATGATTTTCTCCGGATAAGTTTGCCGTTCAACCAAAGATTTTTCTTTCCGGACATGGAGACGGATTTTCATTATTTCAGCGATTTGGATCTGGAATTGCGGGGTGCTTTCTTCCACCCGGCCCGGAAGACAGTCTGGCCGTTTACTGCCTTCAACAAAATGCTATTTATCGACAGGTTTTTGAAGAAACACGATTTATACCGTTACTACGATTACGTTTACTTCATTGATGCGGATATGTGTTTTGCGCGCCAAGCGGGGAGAGAGCTTCTGGCGTCTGCGTTGTTTTTGATTAATGTACCGTGGAGGGCGCATGTGGCGGGCGGTTTTTTCGGAGGCGAACCAGCCCTGATGTGGAGGGCTGCCGCCTTTACGGAAGCTTATGTCAGGGAAGGCTGTGACCGGAAACATTTTGATCGGACTGCCGACGAATTCGTTTTGAAACGCGTTTATGATTCATTGGAAACAAAGACTGAACTGGACTGTGAGGGGAAAAAACAGAGCCGTTATCTCTTCTTTTCTCCCCGTGTTGAACCGGACCGGCTGGAGGAAGCGGGGGAAGCCGGACATTTGCTCGTGAATGTGGAGTTGCCGGGCCGGGCGTACAAGGACAGCATTTTCGAGTGTATCCATCCGAGGTGGAGAGATACGGTGGAGCTGGATCTGGAGCGGGGGTGGATCAACCACCGGGGGCATTTGGGGGAGCTGGCGCCTGCAGGCGGGGGAATCGGTACAGCCTCGGAGGGGGAAGAAGTCTTCCGCATTTACTGGTGGGATTTTCCGGGGGCAGAGGAATACCTTCACTTGGGAACTGGCAGGATTACGGTAGGTCAACCGTCGAGGAACAACCGATCCCCTGGTAGGTGAACCCCCAAGCCTCCAGATCGGAGCGGCAATAGATATTACGGCCATCGACGATGTGGCGGGAAGCCATGGAACGGTAGACGTTTTTCCAGTCGGGAAGGCGGAATTCCTTCCACTCTGTTGTGAGAACAAGCACATCGGCTCCGGAGGCCGCATCGTACATATCGTCCGCATAGTAGAGGGCTTCTCCCCAGCGTTGGCGGGTTGAATCCATGGCTGCCGGGTCGTATACGCGGAGCCGGATACCGTCTTTGAGCAGTTCCTCAATTAACGCCATGGATGGAGCTTCTCGTATATCGTCCGTTTCCGGTTTGAAAGAAAGTCCCCAAAGGGCGACGGTAGAGGATTGGTCACGGGAGGTTTGGGCGACGGCTTTCTTGACTTTGCCGATGAGGAAACGCTTTTGCTGCTGGTTGCATTGTTCGACGGCTTCAAGAATATCCATGGTCACTCCGTGTTCGTTTGCCGTGCGGATCAATGCCCTGATATCTTTTGGAAAACACGAGCCTCCGTAGCCGCATCCTGCGTAGAGGAAGCTGTTGCCAATACGCGTGTCGCTGCCGACTCCTTCCCTGACTCGGCAAATATCTGCTCCGACTGCTTCGCAGAGTCTTGATATTTCGTTCATGAGGCTAATGCGGGCGGCCAGCATGGAGTTGGAGACGTATTTGCTCATTTCTGCCGAAACCGTATCCATGACCAAAAGGCGGTCGTTTTTCAGCATAAAAGGAGCATAGAGTTTTTGTAATATGCGAACGGCTTTGGATGTATCTGCCCCGATGATGATGCGGTCCGGGCTCATGAAGTCCTTGATGGCGGAGCCTTCTTTGAGGAATTCCGGATTGAAGGCGAGTTCAAAGCTTGCGTCGCCGGCGCGAAGGCGGATCTCTTCTTCAATGATTTTCTTGAGGTGATGGCAGGTTCCGGGAGGGACGGTGCTTTTGACAACGATGACGGTGTCGTGCTGCAAATTTTGTCCGATTTGCCGCGCCACGGCTTCGATGCTGCTAAGATCGGCTTGGCCGTCGGGCTGGGAAGGGGTGCCGACTGCGATAAAGAAGATATCGGCGTTATTGAGCACCTGCTCCGGTTTTGATTCAAAAGCGAGCCTGCCTTGAGAGAGATTGCGTGTTACCATGGCCGTTAACCCCGGTTCGTACAAGGGGATGATGCCGTTCCTCAACTGGTTGATTTTATGGGCGTCTTTGTCCAGGCAGGTGACACTGGCTCCCATTTCTGCAAAACAGGCTCCGGAAACAAGGCCCACATAGCCGGTACCGATGATTGCTATTCTCATGAGGATACAAAAGTTCAGAATAGAATAAGCCGTATGAAACGGCGATGTCAATGTTGAACTTATTGGAAGGAATTTGGAAATTTGAATTGAGGCAAGAAAAGATCAAGGGAGAAACGCCAAAATCGGCATGGTGTGATGGTTGTGTCAGAGGGCTTTATCTTACCGTCGGAATATATTGAGTTAGATCTGACAAACTTTTGTTTTCCAATCCGGGATTGAATCTTGCCTTGGCTGAGACAGAACATAGAATATGCAGCATGTATAGGAAAACTGATGTGCTGGACCGCGATTTCGCAGCAGCTCGGGCGAGTTTGTTGGATTTGGCTGCTTTTTTGGACCGGGTTGAGCGTGCCGGCGGTGAGGGTGATTTCCGCTGGGATGCGTTGTTGAATGCCCTGCCTTTGCTAGAGGATGCGGGAGTGGAGAGGACGCGACGCATCCTGGAGGCTTTATCCTTCCCGGGCGAGACGCCAACTGAGTCCGTTATTGGCAAGGCCGCCTGTGGCGCCCCTGATTTGAATGCTTGAACCTGTTGACAGCCATGAGATTTATCGAACCTCACTCACACCCTGTTTGCCGGACGACGGATGATTACAAGGCTCTGGCTTTGGCCGGTTGCGTCGCGATTGGCGAGCCTGCTTTCTGGGCTGGATTTGACCGTTGTTCCCCGGACGGATTCCGGGATTATTTCATGCAGTTGACAGAATACGAACCTCTCCGGGCATCCAAATTCGGTCTGGACCACTATTGTTGGATTTGCGTGAATCCGAAGGAAGCGGAGGATCCCGTTTTTGCGAGGGAGGTGATGGCGATGATCCCCGAATTCCTGAAGAAACCTAATGTGCTGGGTATCGGTGAGATTGGACTGAACCGCAATACGGCTCATGAGGTTGAGATTATGGAAGAACACATGGATCTCGCTATTGCCGAAGGTCAGCTGGTGCTGATTCATACGCCGCACATGGAAGACAAACTGAAGGGGACGCGCATTATTTTGTCCGCGCTGAAGAACCGTCCCGATTTGTCTCCGGACCGTGTCTTAGTGGATCACTGTGAGGAACATACCCTTTCGCTTGTCCGGGAGGCTGGTTACTGGGCCGGTCTGACTCTGTATCCGACGAGCAAGTTGACGCCGTGCCGTGCCGCGGACATGCTGGAAGTATACGGGCATGACCATGTCTGGGTCAATTCCGCGTGCGACTGGGGGGATTCCGATCCCTTGGCGGTACCTCGTCTGGGGATGGAGCTTGCCCGGCGCGGATGGTCTCGCAGTGATATTGAGACAATCGTGTTGAAGAATCCTGCTGTTTTTATGGGAGGCTCTCCTCATTTCCGCGGTGTGTGACCAACACGGCGGGAGGGGGGATGCGCAGCGGCAGGAATGAATACGGTCTGGCTCTGCTATTGCAAACGGATAGAGATTCCTATACTTTACGCGCATGTGGCAATGGATTGTCGAGAATCAGGAAGATATCAAGGATGTGCTGCGCGCCATCGTTGAGATCATTATCCTGTGGGCTCTTTTCTACCAGATCTACCGGGCCTTTCATGCGACGCGCGGGGCGCGGATCATGGTGGGGCTGATCCTCAGTCTTGTCGCTCTGACGCTGGTTACCTATCTTTTCCATCTGAATGTAATCGGATTCCTGATTACCCGCGTACTGGCTCCGGGCTTGGCTGTGGCTCTGGTGGTGATTTTCCAGCCGGAACTGCGTAGCGGGCTGGCTAAGCTGGGTAGCCATCCCTTGCTGTCCAAGTATGTTAAAATCCAGCGGGTGGATTTCCTGGATACCTTCTGCAAGGCAGTTTCCCAGCTTTCCAATAAACGTTTGGGTGCTTTGTTCGCTTTTGAACGTGGTATCAGCCTGAAGTCTATTGAAGATTCCGGGGTCATTATCGATGCCCTGTTTTCACCGGAGCTGGCCCTTTCCATTTTTTATACGAAAACCCCGCTTCACGATGGCGGAGTGGTGATTGCCGGCGAGCGCATGGTGGCTGCCGGCTGCGTGTTTCCGGTGACTTCCCGGGAGATGTCCGACCGTTCTCTGGGATTGCGCCACCGTGCCGGTGTCGGCATGACGGATGAGACGGATAGCGTTGTCGTTGTGGTTTCCGAGGAAACGGGTAGTGTATCTATTGCCGTCGGCGGAAAGTTGGAACGCAACGTCGACTTGGAAATATTGAAAAAACGTCTCGAATCCCTCCTCCTTCAAAAGAAAACTTCCCATGATCAGGAACATCAAGATACTCATTGAAAACTGGCCGGCAAAATTGTTGTGCCTGCTGTTGGCGCTTGGAGTCTGGACGCTCGTCAAACAGCAATACGTTTCCCAGGATCCCGGATACCGCAGGGATGAAATCCGTCGTTCCCATCCCTAATTTTCTTCCTTCAAAATTGCCGCCATGCAGAATTTCATTGTAACCGGTACGGATACCGACGCGGGCAAGACCTATGTCAGTTGCCTGATCATTAAAGCTCTCAGAGAGAAAGGCATCGATATTGCCGGATTCAAGCCGGTTGCTTGCGGCAGCCGGGAGGATCCGCGCCAGCTCCGGGCTGCTTCCGGTCTGGAGGCGTTGACGCTGGAGCGCATCAACCCGGTATATCTCAAGAATGCCACATCTCCCTGTGTTGCCGCGCGGCTTGAGAATACGGAGATCGACTTTGACCTTGTCCATGAAGCTTATGAACGCCTTTCAGCCGAGCATGACTGCGTGCTGGTGGAAGGAGTCGGAGGCTGGGAGGTACCGATGGCTCCCGGTGTCAATTTCAGTGACTATGCTCGTGAGTTGCATTTGCCGGTTTTGCTGGTTGTCAACAACAAGCTCGGTGTTTTGAATCATGCCGTTTTGACAGTCAATGCCATGAAGGCACAGGGGATTCGCTGTGCCGGGATCATTTTCAACAATGTCCAGGAAGAATGGGATACTGCCAGCATCACGAACCGTGCCATGCTGGAGGAAATGGTCGATGTGCCTGTCCTTGAAGAACTGATTCATGGTCAGGACTATTTGGATGCCGATGCCATTCTCGGAGGAATCTGTGGAATGGAGAAAGCCTGATTGTTGCGTATCGTGAGATCGACCACCCCCAAAAGCCAGGGGCTCCCGGAGGGGAATGTGGCGATTATTTCTGAATGAATTGCGGTGCCAAGGCTGACGAAGACGATTTTACCTGTTGACGGAACCCTTTCAGCGCATACGATAAGAGAATGACAGATTCTCGAATTCAGAAACTGGTTGCGGCAGGTCTTTTCCTGTCTGCATTGGGTGTGGGTGGAGGCATGGCGCAAGCGGAGAGTGCGGATGCCGTGACAATGAAGCCTGTGCGGGTTTCTCTGTTCAAGAATGGGTACGGCTTTATTACGATGAGGGGTAAAACTGGAGAAGGGGCTGCCATGGAGCTGAAGAATCTGCCTGTGCCGGCATTCGGAACGTTTTGGATTTCCGCTTCACATCCAGCTAAAATTACCTGCCTTGTCAGTAGCCAGAAGACGGAGAAACGCCTGGTGAGGGGAGCCAGTATGGTGGATGTAGCCAATGCCAATCCCGGCAAGCAGATTCGCATCGTGACCGAGAGCGGTGTTGTCGAAGGCATGGTTGTGGGGCTGAAGAAGGATGAAGAAACTGCTCCAAATCCTAATCTAATTGGTGGAAGGGATGAGGATCATGATCAGGGTGAGTCGTATCTGGTAGTCAAGACGACTGCCGGAACTCTGGTGGTTCTTTCTCAGGATCGCATCAAACAGATTGAGTTTTCTTCCTTGAATGCTTTGTTGCCCATGCGTGACGTCAAGACTCCTTGCGTCGAATTGGCCTTGGAGAAACCGGTTCCCGGCGCCATTTTGACGGCGACCAGCATTTCTTCGGGGATTTCCTGGATTCCGTCCTACCACCTGGATATGACGAATCCCGGGAAAGCGATCATGTCCGTCAAGGCATCGGTTATGAATGAATTGGTGGATTTGGACGGGGTCAAGCTCGATCTGATTACCGGAGTGCCGACGCTGAAGTATCCCTCGTTGCCTTCACCGGTCGCCATGAAACTTGATTTGAAGGGATTCCTGAATGGACTGGCCGGTTTCGGTAACGGACGGCCGATACCCATGGCTGCGCAGCAGGTGGATTTGAGGGCCAATTTTTTACCGGAAGGTTTTGCGGAGGCTGGGCGGTTTGGCGGGCAGAATCCCTCCGATTCCGTCCGTACGGAGGATTTGTTCTACTACCCCGTAGAAAATTTTACCTGCAAGAGAAATGAGACGGTGACTTTTCCTCTCTTTAGCGGCGAAGTGCCCTACACGATGGTTTATACGTGGGAAATCCCCAATCAGCGTATTTTATCCCGCTATCAGGGCCAGGAGGATTCCGGTCAGGATCCCTCGAGGGATATCTGGCACTGCATTCGTTTGGAAAACTCCTTCAATATGCCCTTGACGACAGGCGTCATTGAGCTGACGACGGGCAATCGCTTTGCCGGACAAGGGATCATTATGTTCACTCCGTCCAAAGAAACGGCAACGGTACGTCTTAATAGGTCGATGGATATTGTGACTGAGCGTTCCGAGAAGATCATGGAGCGTCGTGAGGCACCGAATAACAAGGATCGCATGCTCAATGTCGTTTACGGTACATTGAAAATCAGGAATTTGTCCGGCAAAGATGTCCCCTTGGAAATTACCAAGAAGGTACTCGGCGTGCCTCAATCCGCTTCTGAAGGAGGCGTTTGTACGACGGAACCCAACTGGACCGGCAGTATCAATCCGAATGGAACAATCAAATGGAACCTGAAGATTCCTTCGGACGGAAAACCGGTGACCGTGAGTTATTTTTACGATTACGTGGAATAAAGTCCGGGGATCTCAGACTTGGGCGCCGTAGGCAGCCAGTGTCTGGATGATCTCTTCAGGCATAGATTGTTCCATGGCGAATTGCAGGGGGGAAATCCCCTTTTCCTGACGGACATTGGGATCTGCCCCGTGCCCCAGCAGAATCTTGATGACTGCCGGGTTGGCACTGTAAACGGCTGCCCATAGGGGAGTGTCTCCGGACGGAGTGGTGTGGTTGATATCCGCTCCTGCCGCAATGAGGAGGCGGACCATTTCCGGGTTGACGTCCGTCCATGTGGCGCGGAAGAGAGGTGTCTCCCCCGCTTTGTTGATCGCATTGACTTTGGCTCCGGCTTCCAAGAGAAGCTGAGCGGAAAGAAGGGCATTGTCGTCCGGCGTACCGGCTACCCAGTGCAATGGCGTGTTTTTCCCGAAATCAAGGCTATTGGGATCGGCTCCGGCAGCTAGAAGAAGTTGGGTCGATTCGGCTCCCCCGGTCATATGCAGGGCCATAACGCCTTCTTCATCGGCCCGGTGTTTGATATCGGCTCCGTATTTGAGCAGTTCGCCGACAATCATGAAGGCATTTTTGGATGCCGCAAGGATCAGAGGCGTGTATCCGCACGAATCCGGGCTATTCAAGGGAACTCCTATTTTCAGAAGGTAAAGGGTGGTTTGCGGAAGATTCATTGCCGAGGCAATGTGAAGGTTGCGGATTGGTCCCCGGGAATTACAGCGTGGTGCATGTACCTGGAGGCTGTTTTTCAGCTGGGTCAGGGCGTCCATATCGTGCTTCTTGTATTCCGGGTAATTGTCGTAATCTCCCCAAGCGTTTTTCTGGATGCTTTCAAGGCGATCGGATATTTCTTCAAGAAGAGAGCTAGTGGAAGCATTGCTGGGGCGCATAGTGCTGGATCATAACGGGTTTCTCCGGATTCTCAAGTGGAAACAGTAGAGCAGAACCAAGCTATAATAAAAAACAGGGTTGCCTGAAAAGGCAACCCTGTGGGAATGATACTGATGCTTTTGTCTCAATTTTAGGCGAAAGCCTTGATCAGGGACTGGCGCATGGCTTCGAGTTCCTTGGGCAGCTTGGAACCGACCTTGTCGAAAAGTTCGGTTTGGCTTGTCAGTTCGGCCTGCCATTCGCTCTTGTTGAGCTGCATGTTGGTGGCGAACGTTTCTTCGGAGTAGTCGAGGCCGGTCTTGTCGAGTTCGGCATAGGACGGGGAAACACCGAGGGTGGTTTCCGTTCCTGTTGCCTGGCCCTTGGCGCGGCGAAGGATCCAGTCGAGAACGCGCATGTTGTCGCCGAAGCCCGGCCAGATGAAGTTGCCGTCCTTATCCTTGCGGAACCAGTTGACATTGAAAATCAGAGGGGGGTTCTTGACGGTCTTGCCCATGTCAAGCCAGTGCTGCCAGTAGTCACCGACATGGTAGCCGATGAAGGGAAGCATGGCCATCGGATCGCGGCGAACCTGACCGATCTGGCCGAAGGCGGCGGCGGTCATTTCGGAACCCATCGTGGCTCCGACATAGACACCGTGTTCCCAGCTGCGGCTCTGGAAGACCAGAGGCATCGTGGTGGCGCGGCGGCCGCCGAACAGAATGGCGGACAGGGAAACGCCTTCCGGATTCTGCCATTCGGGATCAATCGTCGGGCACTGGTAGGCGGGAGCGGTGAATCGGGCGTTCGGGTGAGCGCACTTGCGTCCGCAGTCCGGAGTCCAGTCATTACCCTGCCAGTCGATGGCGTGAGCGGGAGCTTCTCCGTCCATACCTTCCCACCAGACATCGCCGTCGTCGGTCAGGCCGACGTTCGTGAAGATGACGTTCTTCTTGATGGTTTCCATGGCGATCGGGTTGGTCTTGTAAGACGTGCCCGGAGCTACGCCGAAGTAGCCGTTTTCAGGATTGATGGCGTGGAATGTGCCGTCTTCATGGGGCCAGATCCAAGCGATGTCGTCACCGACGATAGAGGTTTTCCAACCGGCTTCACGATAGGAAGCGGGGGGAACAAGCATGGCAAGGTTGGTTTTGCCGCAGGCAGACGGGAAAGCACCGCCGACATAAACTTTTTCACCCGTGGGGGATTCGATGCCCAGGAGCAGCATGTGTTCGGCCATCCACTTGTTCTTACGAGCAATGGAAGAAGCGATGCGGAGAGCAAGGCACTTCTTGCCGAGCAAAGCGTTGCCGCCGTAACCGGAACCGAAGGACCAGATTTCCTGGGTTTCAGGGAAGTGGCAGATGTATTTTTCTTCGTTGCAGGGCCAGGAAACGTCAACTTTACCGGGTTCCAGCGGGGAACCGACTGTGTGGAGGCAGGGAACGAACGTACCGTAGCCGTCGCGCTTCGGGTTGCCGCCGCCTTGGGTTTCGTCTTCGAGGCGCTTGAGAACTTCAGCGCCAACCTTGGCCATAATGCGCATGTTCACGACAACGTAGGGGCTGTCGGTGATTTCGATGCCGATTTTGGCGAGGGGGGAATCAAGCGGGCCCATGCAGAAGGGGATGATGTACATGGTACGACCCTTCATGCAGCCTTTGAAGAGGCCGCGGAGAGTTTCCTTCATCTTGACGGGGTCTGCCCAGTGGTTGGTCGGGCCGGCGTCTTCTTCCTTTTCGGAGCAGATGAACGTCCGATCTTCGACGCGAGCAACGTCGGAAGGGGTGGAACGAGCCAGGAAGCAGCCGGGGCGTTTTTCCTGATTCAGTTTGATAAATGTGCCCTTTTGGACCATCATTTCGCAAAGTTCATCATTTTCTTCTTGAGAACCGTTGCACCAATAGATGGAGTCGGGCGTACAAAGTTGGGCGATTTCTTCGACCCACTTCTTAGCAGCTTCGTGAGTGGTACCAGTCAATTTCATGGCAAACCAAGGATAAACCTTTTTTTCGGTTTTGGCAAGCTTGCGCTGTTGACCTATTGTGGCATCATATCGGGAAGCTATGTCGTCCGATGTGTATTGTCTTGCAGCAGAAGAGCAAGAGATGGCTGCCGGAGTTTTTCCTCCGGGACGGATTCAGGCAACAGGCTTGTTTTTCCGGTCTGAGATACCCAATCTGGCACGGAAGAGGTACCAGAGTTTTTGGAAAGTGTTCAGACGGTACCTTTTGGCATAGATGTGGAAGCCGTCGGTTTGCATCTTGGCGAGGATATTGCCGTAGATGAGAGCCATGGCTTGTGCCGGAATGAGGGCGTTACGGTCCTGTAGAGACAGGCGGTTGTAAAGGTCTTCCGCCTTCTGGAAAAATTGTCCGGCAAGTTCTGCCTCGTATTGGAGAAGAGCCTGGAGGTTGGGGGAGTGGATACCGTTGGCGATGTCCTGGATGGTGTATTGGAATCGTTTCAGGTCTTCTTCCGGAAGATAAATCCTGCCGTGCCGATTATAATCTTCGGAGATGTCGCGGATAATATTAACCATCTGCAAGGCATGTCCCATGGCGATGGCATAGGGGAAAGCGGCTTCGGTGGCTCCCAGAATGCGTGCGCTTGTCAACCCGACGCAAGAAGCGACGCAGTAGGTATATTCAAGCAGTTCCTCCCGGGTTTTGGGCTGGACGGGATTGATGTCGGCACGGCATCCCGCGATGAGTTTCATCATCGGGGTGATGTCCAGATCCAGTTCGGAGATGAGGCGGGCAACGTCTCCTTCCAGTTCATTGAGATCAGAGGCGTTACCATTGACGACCTGCTCCCAGCGGTCCAGGGCGGCATGACGTTCTTCCGGCGTCATGCCAGGTTCGTCCACAATGTCATCGACAGTGCGGCAAAAGGCGTAGAATTCCGCCATGTGGCGGCGTTCGGTTTCTGGGAGGTCAATCAGGGCGAAGGCCAGGTTGGATTGGGCCTTGCGGGTAATTTCTGCGGCTTGGGACATGGACGAACGACTCAGGGGATAAGTCCCCAATGGCTTGTAAAGGGCCACAGGGCAAAGGCAGCCGGGCCGACGATATTGTATTGTGATACAGGTCCCCAGTAACGTGAGTCGAGTGAACTCGTTGTGTTGTCACCGAGGGCTGCATATTGATTGAGGAGAGGATTTTGCCGGTTTTCCTTCAGGCGGAGAGATTGCCCTTCTGCCAGGAAGCATCGAATGGGCAGGTTGGTTCTGGCGTCAATGATCTGAATGACGGGATTGTAACCGACAGGATTATAGGGAGGTTTGCAGGCTTCGACTCGGCGGATGGTCCATGAATCGGGATTTTTACCGTTGATCAGGAGATTTGGACGGTTAATGGTAAGGGTTTGTCCGGGCAGACCGCAGAGGCGCTTGACGTAGTGGGTGGCATTGGCCTGGTCTCCGGTATAGGACTTCAGGGGAATGATTCCGTTGGTGTTAAAGACGAAGACTTCTCCCAGTTTCGGTTTGCGGAAATGATAGGATATTTTGTCCACCAGGATGAGATCCCCCGCATCAATGCGGGCCTTGATGATAGTTTCGCCAGGAGTGAAAGATGCGAATTTGGTGCCTTTGGTGCGGACAAAGTATTCGGAGACTTCATTTTGAGCCGATGGGATATCAATGGTTGCCCCAGTGTTAAAAACGATTGTCGTACGTGTGAAGAGAAGCCATTTGGTGGACTGGCGGTAACCGACAATGGTTTGGTGCGTATCGGCTTTTTCGTCAACGTAGGAACTTCCCAGAGTGACGGCATCGGCAAGGCGAGTCAGGATGCCCGGTTCTTCATCGCAGGAGATTACGCGGATGCCGTTGAGCGAAGGATACATGGATCCGGTCGGGATGCGGAAGGGTTGGACGATGTAATCTTTGATGCCGAGGAAGATGACGAGAATGACAAACAGGACTTCCACGTTTTCCGCCAAAGAGGATGTGGAGGATCCGGGCAGAGCGTCGATGACTGTTTCAAGTTTGTTGGCATCAGAGATGGACTCTTCCTTGTTCCAGACGAGGAGGCTGGCTTTCAGCTTGGAAATCATCCCTTCAATATGCCGGATTTTTTCGGCAGGCAGAATATCCCTCTTGTAGTTGACGTATTTGGTTGCTCCGTTGCAAATAAGCAAAGCCTTCCTTCTCCATTTCGGTAAAAACCATGCCAGGCAATAGTCGAGGATAAAGTTGATGATTTGACGGAGAAAGGTCACGATGCGATGATGTGGGATGCTGGAGAAAGATAAAAGCACAAATTTCCGTCAAGGCAATCCCATCTTTCCCGGATTGAGAATATTTTGAGGATCGAGAGCGCGTTTTAGTCGGCTATGGAGTTCAAAGACCGGGGAACCGACTGCTTCCGGAAACCATTTGGCTTTGGCCAATCCAATGCCATGTTCCCCTGTAATGGTACCTTCATGGGCAAGCACCCATTGGAAAAGGCGGTCGACGCAGGAATCCGCCTGTTTTTTTTGTTCGGGTTCTTTGTAGTTTTCCACCATGATATTGGTGTGGATGTTGCCGTCGCCGGAGTGGCCGAAACAAGCTATTTGCATACCGGTTTCCCGTTGAAGGCTTTGGCAGAATTCGACCAATTCGACGAGGCGGGAACGCGGGATGACAATGTCTTCATTGAGTTTCGTCATTCCGGTAGCTTTCAGACTGTAAGAGAATTCCCTGCGCAGCTGCCAGATGTTTTCAACGGCTTCTTCCGAAATGGCTTGGTCGATTTTGATGGCGCCGAGATTGTGGACGAGTTGCCGGATTTCACGGAGTTCCTGTTCGAGTCCGGCTTGCCGTCCGTCGATTTCTACAATAAGATGTCCCCGGGCTGCGGAGGGCAGGGCGTCGGAACGGAGGTACTCTCGTGCGGCGTTGAGGGTGAAGCTGTCCGTAATTTCCAGAGCGGATGGCAGGTGACCGGCATTGAGAATATCCTGGACGGCTCGTGCGGCCGTGGGGAAGGAATCGAAGCTGACGCTTAATGCCATGCGTGCCTGAGGATGGGGAATGAGGCGCAGGGTGGCTTCCGTGATGATGCCGAGCATTCCCTCCGAACCGATGAACAGGGAGGTAAGATCGAAGCCTGACTTGTTCTTGTGCGTTCGGCCTCCGCACCGGATGATCTCCCCATTAGCGAGGACGACGGTAAGGCCGAGGACATAGGCACGTGTGACGCCGTATTTGAGACATCTGGGGCCACCGGCGTTTGTTGCGATGTTGCCGCCGATTGTGCATTCTTTCCGTGATGCAGGGTCGGGAGGATAGAACCACCCGGCTACATCGGCCTGGTTCTGGAGGTCGGCTGTGATGACGTTGGGCTGGACAACGGCGACCCCATCTTCCGGATTAAGTTCCAGAATACGGTTCATGCGTTCCATGGAAAGGAGGATGCCTCCTCGTATGGGAACGCATCCTCCAACGTAACCGACGCCTCCCCCCCGAGCTGTTACGGGAATGGAGGCCGCCGATGCGATTTGCATAATGGAAGAGACTTCCTGCGTACTACCGGGCAGGACGACTGCATCCGGCATGCGGGAAGCGTACCATTTGTCTCCGGATCGGGCTTGCCGGGCATCATCGTCGGTGAGGACGACGGCGTTGCCGAGCAAGGATCGGAGTTCGTCAATCCAGCTCATGTTTCCGGGGCGGAGTGGATTATTTGAGAACAGGCGCAGTGAAATTTTCGGGACGGTGGAAGTCCGGTTCGCCATTGAGGTCGTCCGTAGTTGTCAGGAAGAGTTGTTCCGGACTGTTGAGGATGAAGGCGGCTGCCAGTTTGCAATGGCGGATGTCAACGCCGGTCAACGATGCAAGAGGGATTTTAGCCATGGTTGTCCAGGCTCCGTCTTCTCCGGTGTAGAGGGTCTCTATTCCTTGAGGAGCAGGGATATTGTCGTTTTTCGTGCGGACGTCGGAGAAGGCGCAGGCCCACCATGCTCCATTGGGGGCGAGGTTGAACTCCCAATAATTGGTGCTATCATCGGCAGCCATGAACCATTCGGCAACATCGTATTTCCAGAGCTCTTCCTGGAATTGGCCCGGCCCGGATTCGGGATGGACGGTGCAGGGTGTTTCTCGGGAGGCGAGGAACCACAGGTCGGTTCCGTCTGTGGCAAAGCAGTATTGAGCGGAGGGATCAACGTCAAAACCGAACCAGTCGTTGACGATTTCTTGGCGGGGAAGTTCGGCGAGGCGTTCAAACGAACCGGGGAAAGCCCATTGGTGCACGATGATTTGCATGCTGTTACCATGGCGCGTTCTTTGCGTATAGGTCAAGCATGATGTGCGCAAATCGTTGTGGATTCCTGACATTCACCCTGATATAAAAAGAGTGGCAATGAAAATTTATGACCAGAATCCGATTCCTCTCAGTGACGGCATGCAACGTCCTGACTACGGTGTTGTGTTCATTGGCGGGTTTGGCGACAAATGGCTGGGGATTATGCATGGATTGTGGCGACGATTTGACGGCTTTGATGTCCCCGGAAGCTGGGTTTCCGGATATTACCACTGGGATGGAGATGGCTGGGGGCTGGCTGGTGACAGATGCGATCGCATTGCCTTTGATCTGGAACGGCTGCTGGATCGTTTTCCTGAAACGCACCTTGTCCTGATTGGCCATAGCTACGGAGGGAGCGCTTCCATGCAGGTAGCCCGGCTTTTACAACATGATGCATGCCGGCTGGACGTGCTGACCATTGATGCGGTGAGTCGTCGCCAGACATCGGATCGGGCGCAGGGTGTCGGATTGTGGATTAATACGTATTTATCCCGAGGAGGAGGATGGCTGGATATCGTTCCCCGTATAGGTGGGAGATGGGGGGAATGCGAGGAGGCCGATGTCAACTTGGCCTATGACGGTACCATTTGCGTACCCGGCCGCGGGTTGTTGTATTCCCACCGGGATCCCGCAAGTATGATGGATGAGTCTCCTGTAGGCGATGCCAGCCCGGTGGAAATGCTGGCGGCAAGAGTGATGTCCGGTACTCGGCAGGTGAACGAAGAAGATTGAATAAAAGGAGGACAAGAGATGAATGACGATATGAAATCATTGCTTGACAATGAAGATCTTAATGGAAAAATTTTCTTCCCGGTGACATATGAAATGGAGAATTCCTACCCGGTTCGGGTGGATGACACCTGTACATTGCACTGTAAATATATCTGTTACCCCGGAGTAAAGAGAGCTGTCGTTATATTTTACGGGAACGGGGAATGTGCCGAAAGTTATGCTGAATCCGAATTAGTCGAAGAGATTACCAGAGCCGGTAGCTGGAATTGTTTCATTGCCGAGTATCGCGGCTACGGGATGTCGACCGGCAGGTTGAATATTGTCAATGTGCTCAGCGATGCCGGGAAGGTGATGGAGGCCGTGGCGCAGGAAGGAAACGGGAAAATTGTCGTTTTTGGCCGATCTCTGGGTGGATTCTCGGCCATTCAGAGTATCTCCTGTTGTCCGGGAGTCTCCGGGGTGATCCTTGAAAGCGCCTATAGTTGCTTGTCGGACTTCATTGCCAAACGCTGGCCGCTGACGAACAACGAAAAGCAGGGACTTGATGATTTTTTCAATTACCCGGAGAAGGTAAAGGATTATCACAATCCTGTCTTGCTGATTCATGGATTGCGAGATACTTTAGTACCTTTTCGGCATTGCACGGCTCTTCATCAATTGTTCGAGGGACGCTCCGAGAGGGTGATCATGTTTTCTGCCAGAGGAGGGCATAACAATGTCTTTCAGATGAACTCGGAAAGTTATCTGGGGCATGTCCGACGTTTTCTCAGGTTCGTGGGCTAGGCTGCCTATTCTGTATAATAGACGGGGTAATCGTCAGACATGATGAAACGGATATTGTCCCAGAGCTGGACGAAATGAGGCCAAAGCATGTAAACCACCCATGCCAGGACGCCCAGGATTGCAATTCCCAGAATGGCGGATATCAGGATCCAGTTCCGGGCATTGCGCGAATATTTTTGCGCAGCCTCCCAGTTATTATCGGCAAGGGCTTCGTTGCATTTTTTCGCTTCCCGGATGGCGAAAAAGGCCGTTGGAAAAAGGAAGAGGCTGACGAAAATCGCCGGAACCAGGTGAGACTTGATCGTTGATGGATGGATATTCCTGTTCATGGCGTTTGCCTGTATATCTATCCGAAAAATCCCTCTTTTGCAAATAAGGATTGCGAACTGGAAAAACTGTGTCAAAAATAGCCGCGCCTTCCAACTTATCCTTATATGAAAATTATCAGTGGTACTGCACACAGGGAACTTTCCGAGAGCATTGCGCAGCATGCTGGGACACCGTTGACCGATGTGACGGTCAATACGTTTCCCGATGGCGAAAGCTGGGTTAAAATCAACGAAAACATTCGCGGGAAGGACGTCTTCCTGATCCAGCCGACCTGCCCTCCGAAGACCAACCATAACCTCATGGAACTTTGCGTCATGGTTGATGCCGCTCGTCGGGCTAGCGCCGGTCGCATTACGGCCGTTATTCCGTTTTTTGGCTATGCTCGCCAGGATCGCAAGGATCAGCCCCGCGTTCCCATTACAGCCAAGTTGGTGGCGAACCTGCTGACGGCATCAGGCGTAGACCGTGTATTGACGATGGATTTACATGCTGCCCAGATTCAAGGGTTTTTCGATATCCCCGTCGATCATCTGTATGCCAAGCCCGTCTTGATCAAACACTTGCGCGAACACTTCATGCAGGATATGCAGAATCTCGTCGTAGTCTCTCCCGACGTAGGAGGCGTCAAGACTGCCCGAAGCTATGCTATGGCTCTGGGTGCTCCCCTCGCCATTGTGGCTAAAAACCGCGTCAATGCAACGCAAGTGGAAGCGATGAACGTCATTGGCGATGTTGCCGGCCGCAATGTCCTGCTGGTGGATGACATGACTGAAACGGCCGGGACTCTTTGTGCCGCCGCCAAGATTCTCAAGGAACACGGTGCCCAGCGCGTTTTCGCCTGTGTGACGCACGGCGTGCTTGGAGATATGGCTCGCGAACGCCTTGCCAATTCCGAAATCGAACGCCTGCTGACAACCGACACCGTACCTCAAGCCAAAGGGGATAAGGTGGACACTGTCAGCGTTGGCAATCTGCTCGCTCAGGCTGTCAGACGCATTCATGACGGAGAATCTGTATCATCTTTGTTTGACTTTTAATCGAATCTGGTGCAGATTCCTGCCCCCGGCCCGGTCCCAACTGCGGGCGCGGATCATTTAATCGGCGGAATTCTGCACCGAACCTGACGTCGAAAACAACTTAACTCCAACGATCGATCTTATAATAACATGGCTACGACTCATACTCTCAAAGCCGAAACGCGCACTACCATCGGTTCCGGCAAGCTGAACCAACTTCGCAAGTCCGGTCTTGTCCCGGCCGTGGTGTACGGTGTCGGATGCGACAATGTCAATATTCAGGTGAATGCCCGCGAATTTGCCCAGATGCTTTCCGAAGCTTCTTCCGCCCATTTCCTGGTTGACCTTCAGATTGACGGTACATCCAAGCTCTCTCTTCTGCAGGAAGTTCAGCACAACGCTCTTACCGGCGAAGACATGCACATCGACTTCCTTGCCGTGAATGATAATACGGACATCAATTCCGTTGTTCCGATCGTCCTTGTCGGCGAAGCTGCCGGAGCTGCCCAAGGTGGCCTTCTCGACCAAACGATGCACGAATTGCACATCCACTGTAAAGTGAAGGATTTGCCCGAAGTGATCGAAGTAGACGTGACTTCCCTGGCTCTTGGCGGGGTTCTCCGTCTTGCCGATGTCAAACTGCCTAAGGGTGTGACTACTCCCGTTCATGGTGATACCCCTGTTGCCGTTGTGGAAGCTCCTGCCGGTAGTGAGGAAGAAGAAACTCCGGCTCCGGCCGCCGAATAAATCGGAAATATTCCAATTTTACAAGCCTGGGACTGTTTTTACAGTTCCAGGCTTTTTCTTGTGGCGTCATGACGGTTTTTTTGTATAGTAGTCTATCACAAACTACCAAAATTATCATCTACGCTATGAAACGTTTCGTCCTGCCAACACTTCTCCTTGCGACACCTCTGGTTTTTGCCGATGAAATCCACATGGTGGACGGTACTGTTTACAAGGATTGTACCATTGAATTGGAAACACCCAAGGAAGTATCATTTGTGGTCCCCATTAGTAAAACCATCAAGGATACCAAGACGGTGGCCCGTGATCAGATCAAGGAAATTATCAAAAGTACGCCTGACGAGCTTGAACTGAGTAAGCTTGAACGCCGTTATGACCAGCCGGACTCCTTGACTCCCGATGTCGTCAAGGAAGGCAAGGAAGCCTTGGACAAGTTTGTCGAAAAATACCCCAAGTCTAAGAAATTAGAAGAAGCCAAGGCGTTGCAAAGCAAACTGGGAGATATTCTCAAGAAGAATGAAGAAGCTGCAGCCAAGGCGGCAGCCGAAGCCAAGGCCAACGAACCGACTGAGGAGGAAATGCTCCGATTCCGTTACGACATCGAGGCCAATCGTCTCCTGGATTCTATGAAGGCTCATGTCAAGGCTCAGGATCCCTATGCCGCTATGCAGGTTTTTGACAACCTGAAGCAGAAGTATGCCGGATCGAAGGCTTTTGTGGAAGCTTATCCGGTAGCTGCCCAGATTGCCAAGCAAATGAAGGTGAATCTGGCCAAGATGATCAAGGAAGGTGAAGCCCGCAAGGATGCCGAAGATAAAAAGGAACGTGCACAGGATGCAAAGGCCAGAACTCTGACTACGGAACAGAAAGAAGCCTACCAGAAGAAGAGATCCCTCAAACGCGCCAAAGATGCGGAAAACAAGAAGAAGTACATGGAGTTTGCCACTAAGCTTCGTGAAAAACGCATCCGCTGGTTCAAACCGGTACCGACTTATCTTCCTTCTCTGGAAGATTTGCTTCGCGTAGCGACGGCCGATGCCGACTCTCTTGGAATGGATTTGGCTGAAACCATGCCGGAAGCCGGCAAGGCTACGGATGCTTTCAAGGCTGCCTGGGAAAACGTCGATAACAAGCAGTTTACCGAGGCTAGTGAACAGCTTTCCATCATCCGCAGTACTCGTGTGGATAAGGAATACATTGAAGCTCTTGAAGATGTTATTGTTGCCGGCAAGCAGAAAGAACGCGACGACGCTCGTGCCGCCCGCGAAGCCGAAGCCAAGAAGAGGCTTGAAGAACGCCGCAAACAAATTGAAGAACGCCGTAAAAAGAGCAGTCAGCTTAAACAACTTGAAGAGCAGTTCAAGAACAAGAAAGATGGCAAGAAAGGGGAAGAACCTGCTCCTGCCAAGGCTGATGATGCCAAGAAGGATTGATCCGTCAAAGCTCTTGCGGAAACTTTCCGCCTTTCATTTCATGGACATATTTCCCGGATTCCCGGGGGATATGTCCGTTTCCGCTTTTATTGGAGAAGAATATGGTATAAGAAACCCTCATGAGACAGGACGCACGCAAAAGGACGACGGGAGAAACCGATATTGCCCTGGAAGTGAATCTTGATGGAACCGGATGCGGGGCCATTGCTACGGGACACGCCTTTTTTGATCACATGCTCAATCTAGTGGCTCGCCATTCATTGATGGATCTCAAGATCGATGCCCGGGGAGATTTGGATGTCGATGCGCACCATACCGTCGAGGATGTAGCGATTGTCCTCGGCGACTGTATTCGCACGGCTCTGGGTGATAAGAAGGGTATTGTCCGTTATGGATGTGCCTACATACCCATGGACGAAACTCTTTGCCGCGTCGTGATCGATTTGAGCAACCGTCCTTACCTTTCCTTCCGCATCCCCGAAACAGGTCTTCCGGATGCCCCTAACTTTCCGTTGACGCTGTGTGAAGAATTTTGCAGAGCATTCGCCAATAACCTTCGCTGCAATCTGCATGTCGAAGTGTTTTACGGCAGGGATGGACACCACATTGCGGAATCCGTCTTCAAGGGCATTGCCCGTGCCTTGCGGGAAGCCGTGTCCGTCGATCCTAGGACGCGCGATCTTGTTCCGTCCACCAAGGGAACCTTGTAAAGAATCCTTCTATGAAACTCGGCGTTATCGATTATGGAGCGGGCAATCTCAGAAGTGTTTGCAATAGCTTCCGGGCTGCAGGTTATGAAGGTTCCCTGATCCGGTCGGAAGAAGACATGGCGGGACTGACCCACTTGGTTCTGCCCGGTGTCGGGGCTTTTGGAGATTGCATGGAGAAACTCCATGCACAGGGACTGGTTACTCCTATTCGTACGTGGATTGAGCAGGACAAGCCTTTCCTCGGTATTTGCATCGGGTATCAGGTTTTATTCGAATCCGGTGAAGAAACGCCGGGAGTGGCCGGACTGGGCATCTTCAAAGGACAGGTGGTACGCTTCCCGGAAATGGGGCTCAAGGTTCCTCACATGGGGTGGAACAGTGTTCAACTGTGCGACAAGAGGGATCCTTTGTGGCGAGGTATGGGAGATAATCCCTATTTCTATTACGTCCACTCTTATTATCCTTGTCCCGAAGATCACGACCTGATTGCCGCGACAACGACATACGGCATTCCCTTTGCCTCCGCAATTCGCTGCGGACGTTTGACTGCTACCCAATTCCATCCGGAGAAGAGCCAGCGCCTCGGCATGCTGCTGCTCAAAAACTTCATGAACCTTTGAGCGTTATCCTCTCTTTTTCCCGTCCGGGACGTCAGGAAAAGGCGGAAAGGATAACGTTATGAATATCTTCCGGGCGGACGATATCCGGAGTGCCTGGAGGTGCGATGCAGAGCGGCCTGTCCGGTTCATCGACCAGATCACTGCCGTGGGAACCGCGTACTAAGTTGCCGTTCAAAGGAATAACTTCCAGAAGAGCACGGAATCCCAGCTTTTTTTTCAAGAGGAATGAACCGATATTGAGTTTCGGGCAATGCAGGGAGGGATCCAGGAATAATTCGGCGGGATCATACCCCGGTTTCCGGTGGATATCCACACAACGGGCAAAGTCCGGGGCGTGGATATCGTCGTCCCAGTAATAGTAGGAAAACCATGCGTCCGCCTCGGCAACGGCTACGAGATCGGCATGGCGTTCGGCTGTGACTTGTGGAAGAGCATCCGGATTTACTTGGCGAATGTCGGCGATGCCGGACGTCTCTTTCAACAGACGGATGACCTCCTCCTTCAGTGATTTGTCATTGATGTAAATGTGGGCGGTTTGATGGTCGGCAATGGCGAAAACGTGTGAGGCTCCGCAGTCCAGCATGTCGCGGTTCATTTCGTTCCTGACGGTGATCCAGCCTTTCTTGCGGAACAGGCGGTTCAGGGCGATATCCCGGCGAACGGGGGAGAGCCCGTATTCGCTGAGAACGATGGGGATGACTCCCCGGGTTTCGTAAAATTCGATCAGGTCGGCGGCCAGATTGTCCGCTTCTCTGATGGCTGGACGGGCCTCGGGAGTATCGGGCCCAAAGCGTTGCAAGTCGTAGTCCAGATGGGGGAGATAAACCAGGCTCAAGTCGGGCTTGTAGCGGTTCTCCGTCCAGATGGCTGCCTCGGAGATCCATTTCGAAGAAGGTAATCCTGCCGCCGGTCCCCAGAAGAAGGGGAAGGGGAAACGGCCCAGATCCTTCTGGACGTCTTCCCTCAAGTTCATGGGCGTTGTATAGATATCGAACACTTTGCGCCCATCGGCGGGATACATCGGACGCGGCGTCATGCTCCAGTTGACGTCCGAGTACATGTTATACCACCAGAACAACTTGGCACAGGTGAAATTTTCTCCGAATTTCCGGCGAAGGGTTTCCCATATTTTTTCACCTTGCACCAGTTTGTCGGACTGCTTCCAGAACTGCACTTCGCACATGGTGCGGTGGTACCATCCATTGCCCGTGATTCCGTGTTGCTCCGGAGAGAGACCTGTCAAATATGTGCTTTGCGCTGTGCAGGTAACGGCGGGAAAGGAAGGACGGAAGGAACTCGTTTTCTTCGTGGCGGCCCAGGCGGACAATCGGGGCATGCCGGGCAGAATACGCCGGGAGAGACCGACCAGATCGATAACGGCAACGCGAGGACGGGATGAATCCATGTCAGGAATATGAGGCACGAATGCCTCTTGAGTCCACCTTTCAATTTGTAATATCGCGAAAATGAGTCATCATAACCGGCATGCAACGTCATGATAATCGCCAGACGGACCAGCTCCGTCCCGTCTCCTTCGTTCCCGGCATCGCCCCGAATGCCACGGCATCCGTTCTCGTTTCCTTCGGCAATACGAAAGTGATTTGTGCCGTGACTATTGAGGACGATGTTCCCCGCTGGATGAAGATTCAGAAGGTCGAGGGAGGATGGCTGACCGCTGAATACTCCATGCTTCCTTATTCGACGCTTGATCGCAAGAAACGTGACATTAGTTCCGGCAAGCTTGACGGCAGATCCAGCGAGATCCAGCGCCTGATCGGCCGTTCCCTGCGTGCAGCCGTTGATCTTGTTAAGATCGGACAGCGCACGATCTGGATCGACTGCGATGTTTTACAGGCGGATGGCGGAACTCGTACGGCTTCCATTACAGGGGCTTCCGTTGCTTTGTCCATTGCTCTGAACAAACTTGTCGCTGACGGTAAACTGCCGGAAAATCCCATGAAACGGCTCGTTTCCGCTATTTCCGTAGGTATGCTGGAAGGTACCCCTCTGCTGGATCTCTGCTATGTAGAAGACAAGGATGCCGACGTTGATATGAACCTCGTCATGACTGATCGCGGCGAATTTGTGGAAATCCAGGGATCCGGTGAAGAAGCCGTCTTCACGGAAGAAGAAATGGAAGCTCTTCTCAAGCTGGGACGTCAAGGGATCCGGGAATTGACAGAATTGCAAAGGAAAGCGATAGCAGAGGCGGATCGCCCCGATCCTGAGGCGCTCGCTTCGTTGAAGGATTGTTTTTCGCCTCGTGCGTGATTTTGATAAGAATTGACTTGTCTAAGCGAAGAAATCTTTGTAGCGTAAATGAAATGATTGATGGGTCTTCTCCATGAAGATCCGCACATGAAAACATTCCTTACTAATCCCATGAAAAACACACTCAATACGAGAACCAAGCGGCAGGGTTTCACCTTGATCGAATTGCTCGTTGTGATTGCCATTATCGCTGCGTTGGCATCCGTGTCCTACGGCCCGATCCTCAATCAGCTGAATAAGGGTGACCAGAACATGGCATTGCAGAACATGAAGCAGATCGGTGTCGGTCTCAGTGACTTCTCCAATGACTATGGTGCATATCCCGACGATGAAACGGCAGCCCTGATTCAGGAACGCCAGCCGGATCTCAACTATGGCCCGATGACGGGTGAGTATTCCAATGACTACCTCCGCCAGCTCTTTACCAAGATGGATTCCGAAAAGAACTTCTACTGCAAGCTTCAGGGGGAAATGGGACGTACTCATGAACCCGATGAAAAGATTGCAAACGGCAAGGGCTTGACCAAGGGGGAATGTGGTTTCGCCTACGTGATGAAGGCTAACAAGACCGGGCTTCCCGTTCCGGATACCCGTACGCCTGTTTTGATGACGCCCGTGTTTGAAGTCGGTGCTACCGGCGACGATGTGACGTTTGATTATGACAGCTTCCGTGGCAATGCTTTCGTCCTTCTGCTTGACCAGTCAGTGAACCGCAAGACAGTTGATGAAACGGGAAGCAAGATCCCCGGCCTTTTCCCGGAAAACAAGAGAAAAGGCACCAGCACCGGTGAGAAGTTCATCGTGCTTGCTCCCGAACTCTAATAAATCAATTATTCATTTATCTCTTAACAAGGGATGCGGCAAAGCCATGCCGCATCCCTTGTTTGTTTTTTACTGGAGGGGAAGGAATGAGGGATTATTGAAAATCATGCAAAAATTTATTCCTTCTTGAAAATAAAAACAAACCCATGTAACGATGACGGTATATAGATGATGAAAATGCATTCCGGACTCATAGCTTGCTTCTTCTGTGCTTTATGGTTGTTTGTTACCCCCTCTCAGGCCGGTATGGGATGGTTGAGCGATGTGCCGGAGGCCTGTCGGCAGGCAAAAGCGCAGCACAAGGATTTGATGGTGGTGTACAAGGGTAGTAATTGGGAGAAGACGGAGGACAGGGATATTAAGAATATGCTTTCCTGCGAAGCTGTGATGAAGCCTTGGACTGATCAATTTGTCCTGCTGGAGCTTTCCCATCCTCAAGCAGGTCAAGATGACGATGCAACGACTCTTCTCATCCTGGCCGATGAAAATAACAGACCGTATTATGCCTTGAATACGTCATCTTTGAAACAAGGGGCATACTGTATATCGGAGGAAATAGGTTTCTCAAAATTAGTTCGAGAGAAAGTGGCATTCCTCTTTTCAAAACTGCCGGAATTGCAAGGAGATGATCGTTTCCGTCTCATGGGAGAAATTCTGCAAATAGTCAATGCGCATGTTTCTGAGGTGAGTCAACCTTATATCGATTGGGTGAGGGAACTGAAAGAAAAAGACAAACAGGATGTCAGCGGTTACAAGAAGTATACAAGACAACAAGGGGAGATATTCAATCAGTGGGCTCAATTTCTGGTACAGTCGAATTCGATCAGGATGGATTGCGACGAACAGGGATTGGATGAGAAAGCAAAGGATGAAAAGATGAAAGCATTGTGGACGTCAATCGTGAACGATCCTCAATTGTCTCCTCAGCTGAAATTGCTCGCTTATTGTCTAGTGGGTATTAAAAGCGAACTAGGCGATATTTTTTCTTTAAAAACGGAACAGGATATGATGCCGGTATCTGAAAAAATTGTCAGGAGGATAGAGGAGATCAGTCCCCGCAGCCGGGAAGCTTATCTATTGGGTAGAAAAATCCCTTCCTTTCTGTTGGCTTATGTTATTTTTACTGAGATGGACGAAATGCTAAAGGCTGGTAAGTATGACGAAATACTTCAGAAATTGGAGGAAGGGGAGAAAAAATTGCCTTGCGATAACAGTATTCGGAGCAATTACATGCTTGTGAGGGGGAAGATTCTTATCATGAAAGGGGAGATGGATGACGGCCTTGCCGCGATAGAAAAAGCGGCGGAGCTGATGGCCTTTTCTGAACGGGGCAGACAGATTGAGGGATATTTGTTCAAATTCCGAGAGAATAGAGAGCTGATTTTGGAGCTTTTGAAAGAAAAACAACAAGGAAATTCTTCAAGAGAACAACAGCTTAAAGAGTTGTTGTTTATTATGGTGAACATGGAATTTATGATACCCTTGTAAGTAAGTCCCGATTAAAGCTGTTCCATCATCGCGAGGACTTCTCGAAGTTTAGCTGCGGGTTTTGACTTGAGGAGCCGGGGGAATTTGTTGCTCAACAGGATGTAGTCACCGTTGCGCGTCAACATGAGGCGTTGCCCGCTGATTTCCACTTGGGAAATTTGCGCACGGGAGGCCAGGATTTTGATTTTCTGGCAGATGAGAAGATTATCCGTTTCCGGGGGAATGGGACCGAAGCGGTCTCGCCAGGCCCCCTCCAGGACGGTGATCTCGTGGATTTCCCGGGCGTTGGAAAGGTCTTTGTAGGCGGCGATGCGGAGACGGGATTCTTCCATGTACCCCATGGGGATGAAGGCTCCTATGTGTTCTGCGTTGCGTTTCCCGGTGTCGGCGAGGCGCGATTCGCTAAAGATGAGGAAGTCCGCCCGAAGGCCGGCATCGATACGGGGCAGGGTTTGCTTGCCCTGGAGTTGTTCGATGGATTGGCGGAGGAGCTGGCAGTAAAGGTCGAAGCCGATGGCGGCGATATGGCCGCTTTGCTGGGTGCCAAGCAGATTGCCGGCGCCACGAATTTCGAGATCGCGCATGGCGACTTTAAAGCCGGAACCCAATTCCGAGTATTGTTTGATAGCGGAAACGCGTTTCCGAGCGTCGTCCGTTGTCAAAGAACTGCGGGGAAGCATGAGATAGGCGTAGGCAAGATGTCCTGAACGTCCGACGCGGCCGCGAAGCTGGTAGAGGTCGGCAAGGCCGAAGAGATCAGCCCGGTCGATGATAATCGTGTTGGCGTTAGGGATGTCGATGCCACTCTCGATGATGGATGTGGCCAAGAGGACATCCGCTTCTCCGTGGACAAAGGTGCGCATGACGTCTTCCAGCTCGTCCTTGGGCATTTGACCGTGTCCGATGACGATGCGGGCTTGTGGAACAAGCTGCAAAAGCTTGTCTCGGAACAATTCAATCGTCTTCACCCGGTTGTGGAGGAAGAAAACCTGGCCGCCGCGTTCAAGTTCCCGGAGGATAGCGGTACGGATAATGCGCTCGTCATAAGGGCAGACGCTGGTTTGGACCGGAAGACGGTTGACGGGCGGAGTCTCGATAGTACTCATATCGCGCGCGCCCATGAGGGCGATGTAAAGCGTGCGGGGAATAGGGGTGGCCGAGAGTGTGAGTACGTCAATTCCACGGAAGAGGTCTTTGAATCTTTCCTTGTGGCGGACTCCGAAACGCTGTTCTTCGTCGATGACGACAAGACCGAGGTTTTTGATGCGGACATCTTCGGAAATAAGGCGGTGAGTACCGATGACGATGTCGACAGAACCGTTGGCGAGTCCGTCGATGATGGTCCTGACGTTTTTGGCCGGGGTGAAGCGGCTGAGCATTTCAATGCGGACGGGGTATTCGCTCATGCGCGAGCGGAAGGAGCGGAGGTGTTGTTCGGCAAGGACGGTTGTCGGAACAAGGACGGCTGCTTGCTTGCCCCCGGTGATGCATTTGAAGGCGGCGCGGATGGCGACTTCCGTTTTACCGAAACCGACGTCGCCGCAGATGAGCCTGTCCATGGCTTTGGCGGATTCCATATCGGCCTTGGTCTGGGAGATTGCCCGGAGTTGATCGGGCGTTTCGCGGTAGGGAAAAGAGTTTTCGAACTCCCACATCCAATGGTTGTCCGGCGGGTGGGCGTAGCCGGTATCGGTGTTGCGCTTTGCCTGGATTTCAAGCAGATGGGCCGCATAGTCGGCAACGGCTTTTTCAGCGAACTTGCGGGCTTTCTGCCACCGGGTGTCGCCGAGTTTGTTGAGATCGGGGGACTTGTTGCCGAGTCCGATATAGCGGCAGACGAGATGGGCCTGGCTGAGTGGAACATGAAGGATGGCATTGTCCTTGTACAGGATCTGCATTTCCTCGTCGCCGGTATCGTCCGATGAGGCGATGCGAATGAATTTGCCGATGCCGTGGGTGGTGTGGACCACAAGGTCTCCAGGGTTGATTTCCCGGAGGGATGCCTGGGACCTGACCTTGCGTGCCTGTTCTTCGCGGTCGGCGCGTTTGCGGGCTGAGGCAGCCTGGTATCTGCCGAAGAGTTCCGAGGAAGAGAGAACGGCGAGACGGGCGGAGGGGACGATGAAACCGTGCGGAAGGTCGCCGCGGAGGAAATCCGCTTCGAGGAGTACGGCGTGCTGGCCGCTGATTTCCCGGAATCGTTCTTCTTCTCCGGCATTGGGGAAGAAGATGGCGACGCTCCAATCCTTCTCCTTCCACTCGGTTAGTTGGCGTGCCGCCAGCTCACGCTTCAATTCCTGCATGACGAAGTCGCCGGCTTCGAAAGTACCCAGCGGGTTGTCAAGAATAGCGTTGGAAAAGTCCTCTGCTCCTTCGGCATCGTCCGGGGGGGCATTGAGGATGGCGAGGTCTCCGGGTTCTACACTGGCGGGTGTCGTGATCACGATGTCGTCCTGGGTGATCCTGGAGCGCAGAGTTGTCTCGGAGGGCTTTTCCCGGAACATGAGAAGAACCCGGGGCGGTTTGCGGAAGGAAACCTGGGTATCAATGTCGAATTCGCGCAGGGATTCGATTTCGTCGTCGAAGAATTCGACGCGGATCGGATTGGACGTCTGAAGGGGAAATAGATCGACGATACCACCGCGTTTGGACCATTGACCGCGCGAGATAACCTGGGCAACTTGTTCGAAGCCATTGTCCATGCACCGGGCAATCAGTTCGTCGGGAGTGATTTTCATGCCTGTCGTCAACACCATGGAATCGCTGTCTTCGGCATCAAGGGAGGGCGTTTTGTTGTCCAGAGCCTGCCGGGTCAGGACGATCACCTGGGTTCCGGAAGTCGAAGCAATCATTTGCAAGATGTTGAGCCTCTCCGCCGTCAAGTCGGGATCGGGCAGGTTGCCCGGGACGATTTCCTCCTGATCGGGCAGGAAGAGTGGTCGCTTGACGCCCCACGTATAGAGTTGGGAATGAATGGCCTCCTGGGCTTTGAGATGAGGGGTGACAACCCAGATTCTTTTCCCGGCGGGGATGGCATGGATGGCGAGCGCTGTCGCAAAGGCTACGCCGCATTGGTCGGTGTGGTCCAGCAGGACTGGGGGATCGTTTTTATCCCTGTCGCGCAACTGATCGAAAACCTCCCGGAAGCCGGGGGCTTGTTGAACGCGTTGGATGAGAGAAGAAATGTCCATGGCAGGGCGACAGCGGTCCAAACGTGTGATTCATAGGCGCGAATGTGCGCCGTATCAAAGATGGACTGCGTCATTAGGCTTCCGTATTTACTCTGGATAGCAACGGAAGAGAATGATTTTTTATGCGTTCAATGATATTTTGATCCCTGATTTTCCCCAGAATTTCACGAACTCGTCTGAAAGCTGTTTCCAAGAACGTCCATCCAATAGAATCTGATGGGATTCCTCTAAGCAGGCTCCGGTTTGAAGAGCCCGGATGAATTTTTTAATGCGAGAGGCATCGCCCTTACCATCCCCGTGATAAAAGTAATAGGTGAGCAATAAGGCTGCCCCATATTTCATATCAATATCTTGATCCGTATTGAATTGATCATAGTTTATAGTCATGAGATCTTGAAGCTTGGGTAGCTTGATGTTTTTGGTAAGAGCTCTTCCTGTTTTTCCATTGAGTCCATCTGCAGTAATAGAGGAAATAATAGAGCGCTTGTTTCCTTTGAAATTGAAACGCCCATTCCTGTATGGTGTGCATTCAACATATTGGGCTGCTCCTTCGCTAAACCACGGTTGATCTGTAACTTCCATCCGCATGAGCATATGAGTAGTTTCGTGGATCAAGGTTGTGATGTCATCGTCTCTGTAATTAATGCTGAAAGACTTTCCGTTTTTTTTGATACCCAAGGATTCAAATGGAGCAATGACGTAGCCATATTTTGACGGCTCTTCCCCCCATATTTGACATCCGTCACAATCTGGAAGTCCTCCGGCCTGGATGAAAGATTCCCTCTTTTCAAAAAGGTAAATCTTGAATTTTTCGTCTTTATCGGAGACGGGAGCATTGTTCAAAGGGAGATTACGGTTTGCTTCATATGTTGATTCAAAAATTTGAGCGAATCGTTTAATGACCTGTTTTGTTATTTTTGCATCGCAAATGAAATTGAAATGTGGGGTTCCGTATGTATATTTGCCAGGTTTTTCTGTAATGATTTCAATGGGGAAATCCAGATTTATTTTCGATTCAGTTGGCCAGGGATCATTGAAATTATTGCCTTCCAAGATTCCCTCTTTCAAATAATGACGGTCAATTTGAGAGAGTGTTTCATTTTTCAATAATTTACTGTTCCCATCAGAAGTAAGGACGCATACTCCTTCAGGTGTTATTTCAATAAGTGAAGCTTTAATTTTACCTTGTGATGTGTTCCATTCTCTTTGCATGGAGGCTTGAGATAATGGAACGGTAATGCAGAGGAATAGAAAAAAGTAGAGATATAGTGGCTTTGTAAACATAATGGAGTAGGAAGGAATTAGGATTCGAATTCGATGGTTACACCGTTGCGTTTCCAGAATGAAGAGATTTCATCGGCCAGTTTGTTCCAGTCCCTGCCATCGAGCAGGAGTTCCCTGGCCATGTCGGGGGATGCTCCTTTTTGCAGGGCTTCGACATATTTTTTGATACGGGCACCGTCGCCCTTGCCGTCGACATGGTAGAAAAAGTAAACGAGCAAAGGCGCGAGCCCATAGTGCTGGTTTGTAGAAGGACCTGTCACGAAATCGCGATAGCTCATGGTCATGAGCCGCTTGAGCGAGGTGGCCTTGATATTTTTGCCGAGGTTGCGCCCGCGTTTTTTTTCTACTCCGAATGCGGTGACTGCCAGCATGATAGGGCGGCGGTTGGCTTTGAAATTGAATTTGCCTGTTCTGTACGGGCTGAGTCCGACGTATTCGGCGGATCCTTCGCAAAACCATGCTTCTTGCTTGGTCTCATTGGTCATGAGAAGGTGGGTGATTTCGTGGATGAGAGTTTTGATGTCGTCGTCTTTATAGTCGATGGCGTATGCTTTACCGACTTTTTTGACGCCGAGAGATTCAAAAGGAACGATTACCCTGCCGAATTTTCCCATGGAAGGCCGCCATATTTGCATGCCGGCTGTTTCCGGGGCTCCTCCGGCCCTGTGATAGTCTGAGCGCTTTTCAAAGAGGTAGGCCTGGAATTTGTAATCGGGATCTGAGACGGGAGCGTTATTGATGGGAAGACGGCGGTTGGCTTCGTAAGTCGCTTCAAAGATAAAGGCAAGCCGTTTGATGACGAGCGAACCGAGCCGGGCGTCGCAAGTGAACTGGAAGTGCGGTGTTTCGTAAATGTATTTTTCGGGACCGTTTTCGATAGTGGTAACTTCGAAGGTATCCTCAATCTCCGCGCTGTCCGGCCATGGGGCATTGAAGTTTGGCCGGCCCGGTTTGTTTTGTTCTGCAATCCACAGGCGGTCTTCCGGGGAGAGGGTGTTAATGGGAATTTTGGCGGTTTTTCCGTTGGGTAATTGCAGGGAGACTGTCGTTTTGTCCGAGGCTATCATTTCTGCCGTGATCGTTTTACCGGAAATATTAGTCCAGGTTCGCGATTCGGCAGAGGCTTGCCAGGATATGGCAAGAAGGCAGAAAAAGAGGGCTTGGAGGCGCATGGCAGGATGGGAATGGAATGAATGAAAGACTTTCTGCCGGACGGATTGATCACATAGCATTGGATTGATCTGGACATCAGAACAAAATCCGGCAGAAAGAAAAATTCATAGTTCCCATATAATATATGCTATACCTCGGGGAAAGAACAAGGTGGAAAAGAATCTTTTTGCTTTTTCTCTCCGAAGAATTGTTTTTGTAGCTGTCGCTACTAGTATTTTCTGGGAGTAGGAAGGAAGATCAGGAGCATGCCGCAGATAAACATGAGGCATCCTGCTACCGCAAGGGTTGTTGTCAGCGGAATCCCTTGGTCTTTGAACCATCCTCCGAAGAAGGATATTAATGCCCCTACTCCCGCAGAGGTCAGATTGAGCAGGCCGTAGCCTGTGGCTGAGTAGTGTTCATTGATATGGGAACGCAGGATGGGCATGAGCGTGGCATCCATGCACCCCTGGGCAATGCCCTGGGTGGCGATGAAAGCCAGCATGAGAGTGAGAGGCACCCGGAAGTCCAGGCCGAATATTCCCGGGAGCAGGGCAAGGACGATCAGAGGCCCCGCGATACTGAACGAGATGCCCGGAACGAGAGCCCGGGCTTTGAGGTTGTGCCGATGCCATGCATCAGCGATGAAAGCTCCTGCGATGACGGCAACGTATTTTGCCAGGGAACTCCACAGGGTAGCCGCCGGGCCTGCCTCTCCGGCGGAAAGGTTGTAGGTGTCCTGAAGGAGGGTAGGATACCAGGTCAGCAGGAACCAGTTCCCGGCACCGGCGAAGGCGACTACTCCCAGGAGCATCCACATGGCGCGGCCACGGAGCAGTTGGGAAAGGACTTGAAAGGAGGAGAGTGTTTCATTGGGGGCCAATTCCCTGGCAACCTGTTCTTTTTCTTCGGAGGTGGTTGCCCGTTCGGAGAGGACGGAAGACGGTTCTTTGAGGAAGACGATGAGGACAAAGGCGTATATAACCCCGATCAGCCCGAACAGGGCGAATGTCATGCGCCAGCCGATCCAGTCGGACATGGTTCCCCCGTACCCGGCCAGAGCCATGCCGGCATAAATGCCGCTCATGTGAATCCCGGTGGCGATGGACCGGGTGTTGCCCCGGTGGAAGTCGGTGATGAGGGCGAGAGCCGCAGGGATGTAGAATGCCTCGCTGATTCCCATGGCAGCCCGTGCGATTAGCAGGGTGGTGTAATCCTGAGCATGCCCGGTCCACCAAGTTACAGAGGACCAGACGACGAGAGAACAAAGGATGACGATGCGGCGGCTGTAACGGTCTGCGATGAATCCTCCGACCGGGCTGAGAAGGGCGTAGACAAGCAGGAAGACGGAGGTGACCATGCCGAACTGGCTTTCGGACATGGCAATACTGTTGGTAACGGGCTCGTGCAGGGCGGAAAGGAGTTGGCGGTCAAAATAGTTGAGCATGACCACCACCCAAAGGAGGCCGACGGCGATCCAGGCCCATTTACCGGGTTTGGTGGATGGATCGGCAAGAGAACTGATGTTTTTGACGCCTTTTTTGACGGCGCCGATGATAATAATAGCAATGACGGCGGCCATGAGGGAGAGCACAAGTGTGTCAACAAGGCCAGCGTAGGAGCTGAGGTTGATTGAGCCGGTGGCCAGAATATGCATAAGGGAGGAAGTCATGGTTTTATAGGAAGTTGATTAAAGTGACGAAGAGGCTGCTCCGGTTATGGCCGTGCGTATGCCGGGATATGTTTCCCCGCTGATGGTGAGGATGTCGCCCCGGTAGATGACTGCCGGAGCGGTTGCGATGCCTACGGGCCATTCTCCGACATGTGTCCATGTGTTTTTTGCAGGGTCGAAGGAGTATATGGCTCGCGATTGACCGGGATGAATGAGGGGGGCTGCGTTTTTCAGGGAGGCTCGGTAGTAGTTACCGGGATCGCCCCCGATCAGCAGGACGGTACCTTGGGCGGATCTGGGAGCCGGATTGGCTGCTGCTGCAAGGGGTTCCGGGATGTCTGCCACGGGGGTCGTACTCCACTGGCGCGTGGCCGTATCGAGTACCCGGACGGAGCTGAGGTAGGTTCGTTCGGCCTGGCCTTTGGCATCGGGAGCGAGGGAACACCCCCCCATGATCAGAAGTTTCCCGTCGTGGATGGCTCCGGTTGCCAGAATGCGGCCGGGCCCCGGCATGTCGGGGAGTTTTTCCCATTGGAGAGGGGAGGAGGCCAGATTGAGGAAGTAGGCCGAAACGAGAGCTTCCGTGGAGTCGGGAGCCAGCTGTCCGCCAATTACATAGAGTGTGGTTCCTTCCCGGGCGAAAGCCGGGTAGGCTACCGGGTGGGGAAGGGGAGGAAGTTCTCGAATGGAAATTTGCTTGTCCGGTCCTGGGGTCACGAGCATGCATTCTTTCAAATGACCGTTGGCGTTGCAGCCTCCGGCAATAACCATTCCCTGGGGCATGTCTGTAAATGCCGCATATCCGATGGGGCGAGGAAGACGTCCGATTGTTGTCCAGCGTCCGTCACGAAGCAGGAAAACATCCGCATGGAATACTTTTTCCCCTCGTTCCGCAGGAGTCTTGGCTCCGGGCTTGGCGTACGGGAAGTTGGCTCCTCCTGCCGCAAGAACAATTTCTTCTCCTGTCCGGCATGGGAGAGTTGCCGCAACCATGCCGGCTCGTCCGATGTGGTCGGGCAGGGGGGCTGACGTGTGATGAGGCGGGGAGGCGGCTATAGAAAACGCTGCCGTTGTCAGCAATGACAGGGCAGCCAGCAGTGTGGCGATAGGGAAATTCATGGGAGGAGTCTTCACGTTTTTATCATTGATGGGAGAGGCTGTCATGAAGAAAAGATTTTTACAGGACAAAATTGTATTTTGGTGACGCTAAGGTTCATGGAAACGAAGCACCGGACAAGGGCAGATTATTCCTTCAATGGGAAATTGAATGGTTTTGTCACGGAGGGACTCTAACCTGTGTACCGGAATTGTTGCCGCCTGAATTTCAAGAACCAGATCCAGAACGATGAAATTGCATTTTACTATTCTACTATTGGCGTGTTCATGTACGTTGGTTGCGGCGGAAGACATGATCCTGAAAGATGGACGCAATTTGAAAGATATACGCATTCTGGAAGAGGGTGCCGATTACGTACGTGTGGAGCACCATGAAGGTATTGCCCGCGTGGATGTCTCCATGATGACGGATGGATGGAAGGAGAAGCTTCATTTGACGCCTGAGGAAGTTTCAGAGAAGAAGAAGAGGCTCGCTGAGCAAAACAGAGAAAGAGTCCGTCTTCAGAAAGAACGTGACCGCCAGGTGAGGGAGTCCCTTTCCGAAGCGGAAAAAACTCCTCGGTACCTGAAAGGGGCGGATATCCTGAAGATGGTTTCCGTGTTTACCTCTATGGATCCTATCGAAGCCGAAGCTGCCGCGTTGCGCTGGAATATGGCCGAGGCGCAGAGGGTTGGCATGAGCGAACAGGCGGATTTGTTTAAGAATCAGCTTGCGTCTTATGAACCTAATTTGCAGAAAATCCAGCAACAGCGGCAGGAGGATGAACTGTATTGGAAGAACATGCAAAGTGATTACGAACGGATGATGAATGATTCCCGGGAAAAGATGGCCAGCTTGTCTTCACAAATTAATTCCATTCGCAAAGATTTAAAAGAAGTCAGTTCACGTCCTACGGAAACCAGGACCGTCGTCTACAGGGAACCGTATTATACTCCTCAGCAAATTATCGTGCCGCGTGTGGAACGGGAGACGGTGGTTGTCAGGCCGCCACGAATTTATCCGCCTCGTCCCGTCAATGTTACGACGACGAAAAATTCGATTTCCATCGGCCCGGGAACCAGTCATCCTCGTCCGTCCGGCGACTCTTCACATAGCCGGCCTCCGTTCGTTCGCCCTGCGGAAGTGAGGCCTGCGGTGGTGAATCCGGCGGGTGTTAAGCCTGCTCAGGTTCATCCTGCGATCCAGTATCGTCGATAGGCATGAGCACAATGCGTCCGCGTTTGATGCGTGCCAGGTGGGAGAACCCTGTTTCCTTGGCAAGAGTGAGCGCTCGTTCGAAGTCTTTACCGATGTCCTGAGGTGCGTGCGCGTCCGAATTGATCACGAGGGGTATGCCGGCTTCGCAGGCAAGGCTGAGGAATTCTCGTGAGGGATATTGTTCCGCACAGGGTTTGCTCCATCCGGCGGTGTTGATTTCCAGGACGCTGCCTGCATCCGCCATGGCTTCGATGACGGGGATGTAGTAGCGTTTTAAATCTCCGGAGGGGCGGTGTCCGAATTTACGGATCAGATCAGCGTGTCCCATAATGGTGAATTGGCGTGATCGGACCATGTCGAGGTAGAGATTCCAGTAGCGTCTCCAGGCTTCCTCGACGCTTGTCTGGTTCCAGAAGACCATGCTGAGCGGGTTGTCAAAGTCCCATTTATTATCCAGATAATGGACGGAGCCGATGAGGTAGTCCCAGTCCCGCAATGCGTGAAGGTGGTCGATCCAGGACTCGATGCCTGGCACCCAGTCGCATTCCAGTCCGCAGCGGATTTGTAGATCCGTATCGCGAGCGAGGCATTCCGCTTCTGCGATCCAGTCGAAGTAGGCGGGCAGTTCTGAAGAAAGCATGCGCCAGTCGTCGAAAGGTTCGTTCGGCATGGGGGCATGGTCGGCGACACCGTATTCGGCCAGTCCTTGTTGGAGGGCTGCCTGGACGTATTCCCGGACGCTGCCTTCGGCATGCCGGCAAAGAGGTGTATGGGTGTGGTAGTCGGTCGGTTTCATTGCCGTTATCAGGATAACAAAAAAGAATGCATATTCAAATTGCAACTGTGGAAATATGTAATATAATCATATCAGACAACTTGAAGGTTCAATGAGTGAAGATTCTGCACATTTTTCGAGTAACGGATTGACTTTGCCGCTTCTGGAGCATTTGAAGCGCCATCCGAAGCGTTTGGTTTTCCCGGAAGGGGAGGATATTCGCTTGCTTCATGTTGCCGAGTATTTGGTCGGCCAGGAGGCTGTGATTCCCATTTTGCTTGGTCGTCGCGAGGTGATTGTCAATATGGCGAAAGAAGCTGGAATTTGCCTGCGTTTTATCCGCATTATTGAACCGGAGAAGAGTTCTGACTTCGAATTGTTCTGCGAGCGTTTTACACGAGTGGAAAAGATGAAGGGCAATGATCCCGGCAATGTGCGGGAAATCATGAAGTCCCCCTTCAATTTTGCATCGATGATGGCTTTGTACGGTCAGGCCGATGCCGTTCTTGCCGGTAATCTGCATGGCAGCGCTCCCGTATTTCGTGCGGTGTCCCGCTATAAGAAAGAGCCGGAGCAGGGGAATTCTTTGTTTGCGATTAGCGTTGTCGTTTGCGAACACCTCAAGAAGCTGGGTGGTGACGGAATTTTCTTCATTGCCGATGCCGGCGTTTCCCCGGTTCCTGGTGTGTCGGATATGGCCTACTATGCGGTAGAAACGGGCAAAATGGCTCGTCATATTCTTGGGCGTCCCGTCCAGGTGTCCATGATTAGCGCTTCGACGAACGGATCTATTCCCGGTGTCCCATCCCAGCGGGCCCATGCGGCGGCCGTATTGGCCCAGAGCCAGTTGGAGCAACTCAATATCGGGGAACACATTACCGTGGAAGGAGAAATCCAGATAGACGCGGCTCTTTCTCCTGCTGCCTACAATATGCGCGTCCAGCATTCTGTGTTGAGAAAACCGTCCGATGTCCTCATTTTCCCGACTCTGGACTCGGCAGATATCGCCCGGAAATTGCTTGCCATGCTGCCGGGGGTGAGCGAATACGGAATGGTCATCCAGGATATTCTCTTTCCGATTGCGGAGGTGTCTCGTCTGGCAACGATTGATCAGATTTACGGAGCATCTCTGCTGGTAGCTAACGAAGCTATCCAATTCCACGAATTGTATCCGAACGGCCAGGCTTTGCTTTACTGATTGTTCTCCGGGGAGGAGTGGTTGCTGTCGGGGAGTTGCCTTCTTTCTCCGGAAGGGACGACAACCAACCGGTGTTCCTTGCGAGAGGCAATCAGGCCTCCGGGGAGGGATGTGCGGGAGGGGCCTGCTACGTTGAGGATATCCAAAGTGCGTGCGATACATTCTTCCGAGAGGTCGGGCACGCCGTTTTTCTTGAGAAATCGGAATACGGCTGCTTTCTTGAGTTCGGCAGGCATGGCATTGATTTTGGGGAGGAAGAGTCTTCCTTGAGGATCTGTCAATTCCATGAGTTCCAGAGCCTGGTCGAGGGCTTTTTCCTGTTCCTCAGCCAAACGAGCGCTGCGGTTGATGATGGGAGTCACGTCCCGTTTCAGAATGGAGGAGAGGGAAGGGATGATTTGCAGGCGGATGGCGTTGCGGACGATATCGGTTTCCGCATTGGTTTCATCTTCCTGCCAAGGGATGCTGCGGAGGGTGAGCCAGTTGGTGATTTGTTGTCTGGATGTATCCAGCAGAGGGCGCAGGACGGTCATGCCTCCCGGCCAGGTAGAAACCGGCGTCATGGCCCGGAGACGTCTCGTGCCGCGGCAGAGGTGGAAAATGGCCGTTTCCGCTTGATCGTCCCGGTGATGGGCAAGGGCTGCCATGGATTCGGGGAACCGGCTGTGCCAGAGAGCGAAGCACTCCTGTCTCAGCTTCCGGGCGGCTGTTTCAAGGGAGAGCCCGTCCTGGTGAGCGACACGGGGCGCATCCATGTATTCGACCAGGAATGGGATGCCGAGTTTCCGTGCATAGGCTTCCGTGAACTTGGCATCGGCATCTGCCGTGCATTTTCTGATCCCGTGGTGGACATGGCAGGCGATGGGACGGCATCCCGGCAGTTCTGCCAAAAGCGTCAGTAGTGCAATGGAGTCCCTTCCTCCGCTGACTCCGACCAGAATAGGGACTCCCGAGAGCAGCAGGGGCATGGTGGACGGCTCCGGCACGGGCGGAGCGATGGGGATGTTGTCCGCGTTCATGGGATGCTTGGCCGGGGGTGGAAAAGAACCGCAGTTCAGGATGGCGTGACAGCTTCCAGAGAAGACAGGGATTTCATGAAAGAGGCGGCGGGCCACTGTCCGGGCGCTGCTTCATACTGGCCCAGATAACCGTAGATGAGAGAGGAGCCGCATTGGGCATACAACAGGCGCGAGGTCGGGCCAAGCGGTCCCATGCCCATGACTGCCATTTCCCCCGTTCTCTGTGCCAGAAGCCGGGTACCAATGATGATGTCTTCCGGACGGGTGAGTGCAAAGGCGAATTTGACGATGTCCGCTCCGAGTTCTCTCGCCTGGCGTTCACGTTTGATAAGTTCTTCCATCTCCGGTGTTTCCTGGAAATCGTGGAACGAGGCAATGACCTTGACTGATGCTTCCCGGGCTGTTGCAATTAGCTCTTGCGCTTGTTCCATGTGAGCGATTTCTACATCGATAGCGATAGCATGGGGAAGGGTTTGTTGAAGCAGGGCGAGGCGTGCTTCAATCGTCATGGGGCGTATACCGCCTTCTTCAGGTGAGCGGGCCGTGAACAGGAGAGGCAGGGAGGAACGGTATTCCAGTATTTCCTCAAGGAGAATGCTTTCCGGCAGAGCATCCAGGCGGAGCTCAATCCAGTTGCAAATCTCCGACAGATCTTTGTCTCTCAAGGAAACCCATTCTTCCCATACCGTAGCTGTACCGATAATCTTTGTATCGGGGCGGGGGAAAGAGTTTCCGTATTTCTTGTTCATGAAGGGAAAATCTCAAATGCCGGAGGAAAGGTCAATTTCTTCCGTAGATTCGTACGGGATTATGCCAGATGTTCAATGAGATTGCGAACGGTCGTACGGATATCCGGTTGCCGGAGGAGCCATGAAACGATGACAACTCGTTCTGCTCCCGCCTCCAGAACAGCCGGGAGGGTAACACCGTTGATGCCTCCGATACAGAACATGGGAAAACCGGCAGGGAGGGATTTCCGGACAGTCCGGATGTCCCCAAGACCGATGGCGGCCCGGCCCGGTTTTGTAGCAGTTGCAAACAAAGGACCGAAACCGATGTAGTCGGCTCCTTCCTTCCAGCCTTTCAGAGCCTGTTCGGGACTGTGGGTGGATCTTCCCACGATTTTGCCGTTTCCAAGGAATCTTTTAACGGAAGCGAGATCGGATGTGTCCTGGCCGATATGGACTCCGTCCGAACCGCTTGCCTTGGCGATTTCTGGATAGTCGTTAACGATGAAAAGGCAATCATGTTGACGACAAAGCGGTGTCAGTTTTGTTGCAAGATCGAAGATGAGATCTTGAGCGATGTTTTTAGCACGCAGTTGAAGGATGGATAATCCTCCTTCCAAAAGTTGTCCGGCGACATCGAGTGCATGTTCCCGCGGTACATAGCCAAGATCAAGAATACCGTATAGATGGCAGTTGTCGAAGATTCCGGAAGAACGCATAGTGAGAGTAATTCTACCGATTTTACCGGGAAACTCAAGCATGGTACAGATGGCGTGCATGAAATACGTGCAAGCAGCCTGTTGAATAGGAAGAATCCAATTGACTTCAACCTGGCCCTCTCCAATGATCGTTCATATCAAATGACCATGTTTCCCCATCTTTTTTCGGAGAGAGGCCTTTCCCTGGATCGGTTGCGGGCTCTGGTTGAGGTTGCTTCGGCAGGCGGCATTGCCCGGGCAGTACATGGAGACCCGGCATTGCAGAGCCTATATTCCCGGCAGATTAAGGAATTGGGCGAGTTCTTCGGAGCCGAACTGGCAAGAAAGAAGGGGAAATACCTTGTCCTGACGCCTGAAGGAGAGGAACTCGTCCGTATTTCCCGGGAAGCCATGTGTGCTTTGGAGGATTTCAAATGCAGGACTCGGAATACGATGTACCGGTTCACGTTGGGAGCCGGGGACAGTCAGCATGCCTGGATGGCGGCTCCGGTTCTGGCCTCTATGGTCAGGCAAGGCTTGCCATGGCAGTTTTTATTCAAGAATCTCCGCAATTCGGAGATCTCGAAAGGCTTACTGGACATGGAACTCGACTTTGGCATTGTTCGTTCAAGTGCCTTGTCGTCAGACTTGCTTGAAAGTCGGAAAATTACAACGGTGTCCTATGCCTTGTATGTTCCGAGACCCATGGTGCCTCCAGGCCGGGAGAAGGATTTCAAATGGTTGTTGGAGAACAGGCCGCTGACAACATTGACCAACGATACGACGTTCTATGCCTCTTTGGTGGACTGTTTGCGCAATCTGGGTATTGACGGAGATGCTTTTTGTGGTACTCAGTCGTTTCCGTTCGCAGCCCGTCTGTTGAAATCCGGTGCTTACATGGCTATTTTACCTAATATTGCCGAGTGTGATCTGGATGCTTCGATACTCAAGGTAGAAGATCCGGTACTGGCTCCATTGAATCGGGCGTTTTCTTTGGCGTGGAATCCGCGTTTGGTCAAGGTGAGGCCTGTTGCCGAACGGGTAATTGACTTTTTTATCAAGTATCTCATAGGGGCTTGATGCGTTGTGTTGTGCCGCGACGGGTTACGAAAAAGCCGCCGGATGCGGTATGCATGCCGGCGGCTGGGTGATTTCTTGAGTAACCCCGTAATCCTGTTTTTACTTGAGGTAACTTTCTACGATCATTCTGGAACGTTCCCTGGCCCCCATGATACGGGCTTGCAGTTCTTGGCGATAGGCGTCCATGTCCCGGATCGGGGACTGGGCAACGCCGGAAACCATGGCAGCCTGGGCAACAGCCGGGCATTGCCAGTCGATAATGCGAGGATCCAGGGGTTTGGGGATGACGTAGTCGATGCCAAAGCTGAGAGGCTCTCCTCCGTAAGCTTCGATCACTTCCTGAGGAACAGGTTCCTTGGCGAGATCGGCCAGGGAACGTGCGGCGGCGATCTTCATAGGCTCGTTGATGCAACGGGCATTGACGTCGAGAGCGGCGCGGAAAATGAAGGGGAAGCAGGAAACATTGTTGACCTGGTTGGGCCAGTCGGAACGCCCGGAGCCCATAATGCAGTCCGGACGGGCCTTTTTGGCTTCCCGGTAGGTAATTTCGGGGTCCGGATTGGCACAGGCGAAGATAATGGGGGAGTCCGCCATGGAACGAACCATATCCTGGCTCAGGATTCCTTTTGTGGACAACCCGAGAAATACATCCGCCCCGCGGATAGCGTCTTCCATGGAGCAGTCGTGCGTTTGGGCAAACTGTGCCTTGGTTGAGTGCAAATCCATACGGCCTGCCTGAATGAGCCCTTTGGAGTCGAACATGAAAATATTCTCCCGGCGGATACCGAGGGAAATGTAAAACTTGGCACAGGCAATCCCGGCCGCTCCGGCTCCGACGACGACGACTCGCATGTTTTCCAGACGGCGGCCGGTCAGTTCGGCTGCGTTTAGAAGAGCAGCTCCGGAAATGACGGCCGTACCGTGCTGGTCATCGTGAAAGACGGGGATGTTCATTTCCGCACGGAGACGTTCTTCCAGCATGAAGCATTCGGGAGCCTTGATGTCTTCCAGATTGATAGCTCCGAAAGTGGGTTCCATCGTTTTGATGACTTCGATCAATTTTTCGGGTTCGCGTACATTCAGTTCGATATCGAAAACGTCGATGTCGGCAAAGACTTTGAATAGAAGTCCCTTGCCTTCCATGACAGGTTTGGCTGCATCCGGCCCAATATTGCCGAGTCCCAGAACGGCGGTACCGTTGGTGATGACTCCTACGAGATTGGATTTTCCAGTGTACAGAGCACTGAGGGAAGGATCTTTTTTTATGCGCAAACAGGGTTCGGCAACACCTGGGGAATAGGCAAGTGTCAGATCCCGCTGCGAAAAAGCGGACTTGCACGGCAAGGTTTCCATCTTGCCGGGTCGTGGCTGTGCGTGATACTCCAGAGCATCAAGCTTAAGGTCGGATGACATGGTATTAGCGAAGTAAATTTGATCTGAGCCTCCCAAAAGCCACGAGTAGCGTCAAAAGACAAGTCCAGAATCTGACATTTATTGGCACAGCTGTTGAGAGGTTGAGGATGGAGTCATACAGGAAACTATTTTTTTATGTGTGAAAAACATTGAAAAAGAGAGGATTCTGAGTTAGCCTGAACTTAGCCCGCCCCTCTGGGGAGGATCTTCCTGTTTGCCTATGAACCATTATTCTTTTTCTACGGATAAAACTCTCCATCTTGTAATCAATCTGGAACAGGCTGTTGAGAGGAGGGAGCACATTGTCCGTCAGGCGGAGGAACTGGGATTTCCCGTGCAATTCGTTCAGGCGATTGCAGGAAAGGATTTGGACTGTAATTCCCTGCCGGCTTATGATCGCAAGAGGCGCATGCGTGAATATAGTTGTCACCTTCTTCCTAACGAGCAAGGATGCATTCAAAGTCATTTAAAGGCTATTAGAACATTTTTGGAGACGGATTACGAGTACTGTGTAATCAATGAGGACGATGTGTTGTTTGACCCCGATTTCCTGGGAATGCTGGAGGAAATACTGACGCGGACCTCTGGCTGGGAATGTATCAAATTGTGGACTGACGGCCGCCATTACGATGTGCTGCCCCCCCATCCGGAGATGAAGATACAAATGACTTTTCCGAAGAAATTCCCATGGGAGGCAACGAGTATCCTCTATACCCGGGCCGGTGCGGAAAAGGTGTTGGAAGGGTTCAAACGGTATTGGATGGTCTACGACGCTCAATGGGCGGGGGTGTGCTTTGCCGGTAACATTGTCGCCTGCGGAGTGTTGCCGGCGCCGGCTCGTCCGGACCCAGCCCTGTGCGTTAAGAGCAATATTGATGCCGACAAAAAGAGAACGAAGAGTTATGAATTGCGCCGGAATTTCATTCAGTGGGTGATTCACCGTTGTTGTGTCCTGAATTTTTCGACACAGAAAAAGAAGATGCGCCGCAAGTTGGCGCGGGTTCTCTCCGTCAAGTAAAGGTGTGGAGACTTCCGATCCTCCAACATGAACTCAGGCATGTTCTTCCATGCTGATGCACTCGGGCTGGTCGGCAAGGTACTCTTTTTCTTCCTTTTCTGCGATAAAGAAAGCCGTGGAGAGGATTTCACCCACGGTGCCGGTTTCGGTGACGACGGAGACATGCTTCTTTCCTGTGACGACTTGCCGGGAATCCGGGCGGATGAGATGCTGGCGTCCGGTTGTATTGTTGCCTGATGTTGTCAGACACTGGTTGTGCAGAGTGAGTTCTTTGTATTCGCCTTCGATTTGTGCTTCGTCAACTCCCAGTCCGACGGGCCATCCTTTTCCATGGGGATGATTGCCGATGGCGAGGACGGAACTGTTACCGAAATTGACCAGGGCATCGCGGACTCCTTCTCGGAGCAGGACGGATTTGCAGGAATCCACAGCGTAGCCCTTGGCAAACCCGCACAGATCCAGCACGATGCCCGGATGATGGCGTATCACGGTGTCTTCCGGGGTGATTTCCCACGCATCCATCAGGGAACTTTCGGAAGCTGGAGACTGGATGGTAATGTCGAAGAGGCCCTGGGTACGCCGATACCATTCCCGGCAAGTAGATAGAATCGTTGCCAGCTCCCGTGAGATGGAGACAGGAGTCCCGGGAGGGGCGGTATTGATTTGTGATAGAAGGCTGCCGGGATCGAAACGATTCATCAGATCCGCCAATCTCTCTGTCTCCTGGGATAGGAGGAAAGCCAAACGGCCTGCATTCCATTCGTCTATTCCGCAGATCAGAATATCCATGCGGGAGTGCATGGCCTCGAACCATGCGTAGGAAACCGATGTCCCGTTCGGAAGTGTTTTATGAATCAGGGGGTACATGGCAGGAGCAAAAAGAGCGGATGCCTGCTGGAGACATCCACCCTGTATTGTCATTGATCCATATCATCAAACCGGACGTTTAGTCCAGTTCTTTGATCTTGATATTTTTGAAGGTGACTTCGTCTCCATGGTCCTGAAGGAGAATGTTGCCTTCTTCAAGTTCTCCGAACTTGGGCCAGTTTTTGTATTTGCTTCCTGCAACAAGATCCTTCCAGGCTTGGTCTCCTCGCTTGTATTCGATGAGTTTCTCTCCATTGAGCCAGTGTTCCACATGGTTGCCTTTGACGACAATGCGGGCTGTGTTAAACTTGTCCTTTTGGAAGGGCTTGTTCTCCGGAGCGGGAATGAGATCGTAGAGTGAACCGAGTTTGCGATTGCCGTTCTTGCCGAGTTTGGCATCGGGATGGTTTTGATCGTCAAGGATTTGGAATTCGCATCCGATGGAGGAACCTTCACCTTTATTCAGGTTGGTATCGACGAAGTATTTGATACCGCTGTTGGCTCCTTTGGTGATTTTGAAATCTACGAGCAATTCGAAATTCTTGTATTTCTTTTCCGTGACAATATCTCCGCCATTGGCGGATTCGGCCCCACCGGACTTGAGGACGGTGAGCGTGCCTTTTTCCGGGTCTATCTTCCAACCATGATCGGGGAATTGGGCCAATTTGGCGCCTCTCCATCCGGTTGTCGTTTTGCCATCCCAGAGCAGTTTCCAGCCGTCTGCTGCTTCCCGGGCGGAAATGTGATTGTCGATATTGTTGAACTGAGGGATATCGCCCTTGTCGGGAGTCGCTTCCTTGTCCAGATCATCCGTCATGATGCGGATATTTTTCCATTCGATGGTTTTTCCGGCCAGATCCTTGTTGCCTCCAATGCCATGGACTTGCAGCGCAATGATGCCTTCCGGCGTCATGTTATCGACGAGATTGGCACAGGGGATTCCGTTGAGCCAGGTACGGATTGTGTCGCCGATTGCTTCGATGCGGACCTTGTTCCATTCCCCGTGTTTGAAAGCTTTTTTGGCGGCCGGGTTTTTATCCAGCGGGTAGAGCCAGCCGCGGCGGGCTTCGTCGTAAATGCCGCAACTCCAGGCCCGGGGAGATGTATCGATTTCGCACTGGTATCCGTGGACTCGGCCATTGTTATAATCCGGTTTGCTTTCGCTGCGGATCTGGACTCCGGAATTGAGACCGTCGTCAACCTTATATTCGAATTCCAGGATGAAGTCCTTGTAGGTGTTTTTGGTAGCCAGGAAGGAATTGGGGGTATGCAATGTACTGACACCGATAATTTTACCATCCTGAGCTTTGAATTCCGCTTTTCCGTTCAGAGGTTCCCAATTGGAGAGGTCCTTTCCATTAAAGAGGGGATGCCATTCTCCGGCCCAGGCTACGCCCATGCTGGCCAGAGCACAGGCTACAGTGAGTATGTTATTTAATTTCATGTTTTTTGTGGATAGGTACAATCTGTTGAAAGCAGATTGCAGGTTCTTGGGAGTCAAGAGTTTTGGCCTTCATTTACCCCTTTTTTGTCACGGAAGGGAAAGAAGAGAAGAAAGATAATAGACTTGATGATGAGACGTATGACGATTATGGCTACATAGAGCCCGACGGTGAGCATAAGCACCATGGGAAACATGGTAAACAGTTCCGACCAGGATGCGTTCAAGTTTGTGATGCTGTAAACATTGAAGGAAAATGCCGCGATGAAGCAACAGGCCAGGATACAAAGTTCCAGGATTTTGCGTTTTCCGGTGATGACGGTTTCTTTCATGCCAGGGTAGGAGCTTTGTGGTTCAGGTAGTCGATCTTGTATTTATCCGGGAAATCGATGACTCGCTGTTCTTCCATGGCTTGATGGCCGAGGAGGCAAAGCATGCTGGAGTAGTACCCTTCCTCAATGAGCTTGGGAACGCGTTTTCCTGTGATGACAGCTTCTACGAAGGCTTCCAGAAGCATCTGGGTACCGTCTCCATGGGATTTTTTACCGAGTATATACTCACCCTTGTTGGCCTTCGCCGTTTCGGGAGCCCAACTACCGCTGGCAAAGGGAACGGCCTCGAAAAGGTCATTCTCCATCTTGTTAATCATGCGCAGCATGGCAGGAGCGGGAGGAACGCTTTCCGGGTAGTATTTCTGTTTTTCCATTTCAAGCGTCCCGTGGGAACAGAGGATTTGTTCCTCCAAACCATAAAAACGATTGGAATTGGTACAGCCGAAACTCATGTTGGCGCCGTTGTCATAACCGAAGACGACATGGACATTATCGTATACTTCCCGGCCGTCCTTACGATCCGCAATAGCGCCAAATCCGGTAATTTTGTTGGGGATGGCTTGTAACGCCCAGTTGCCGACCTGGATTTGGTGGCTGGCGAGTTCCGTCATGAGTCCTCGGGAATATTCCTTGTAAAGACGCCAGTTGATTTTACGCTCCAGATCCGGCGAGGGGACGGGACGCTTCCAGTCCGTATTGCGGTCCCAGTAGGTTCTGATGCATTGTACTGCCCCGAACTCTCCGGCATGGATTCTGTCCATGGCATTGATATAGCGAGGATCGAACATACGCTGGTGGCCGACAAACATGACCCGGTCACAGTTCTTGTAGGCCTGGTACATGGAATACGTTTCTTCCTGATCAATGGAGAATGCCTTTTCGACGAAGGCGTGTTTTCCGGCAGCGAAAGCATCCAGCAACATTCTGGCATGGAGGTAGGGGGGCGTTGCAATGACGACTGCATCAACATTCTTGTCTTCCAGTAATTGGCGGTAATCCGTGTACTGGCGGGCATTGGGCGCGATGCCAAGGGCTCCCTTCATGCTAGGGGCATAGTTGTCACACAGAGCTACGATGTTGGCTTTGGGATTGGCAGCCAGAAACCTCATCAGATACTGGCCGCGAGATCCTGGTCCTATAATACCGAGACGGGCTTTTTCGCCAACGGTTTCCACCTCCTGTGCAAATGCGCCAAACCATGGGCAGGATGCCAGGAGGGAGGCCCCTAGCGCTGTTTTACCCATTCCTTGGACGAATTCTCTTCGATTCATCATAGTTATTTTGAAAAATTGCTTGAGTCTACCGGATATTCCCTGATGCACGGTAGATATATAACCTATATACGGAATAAATCAGGAATTATTTTCACAAATCGTTGAGAATTGTGAAAAATAGAGAAAGAAGGCAGGATGTATATCGGTTGGGGATACCGAAAATTCAGAGGATGAGACATTCCTCCATGTCATTCAGGAGGGGGATGATATCTTTCGTAGACAGGACTCCCATGTTGGAAATGCGGATACGGCGGCTTTTCCATTTGCCATATCCGGCGTCAATGACCCAGCCGTAATTTTGCTTGAGGCGTTGGGCGAAGACGACCGTATCCATTTCTTCTGGGGGGATGAGGCAATTAAGGGTATCTGCCCGGAATCCTCGCGGTGGAACGGGTGTAAAACCGTGCTTCTCTGCCCAGGCGGAGACGAAACGGCGGCATCGGTGGTGGCGTTCAAAGCGTGTTTTCACTCCCTCTGCGTTGATTTCGCGAGCCCGGTGGGCAAGTCCCATAATCAGAGGGATAGCAGGTGTGGAAATGGTCATGTCTCTGCACGCATTTTTTTCATATTCCAGGAAATCCATATAAAAACCGCGCCCCGGAACTTCTCCCGCCCGGGAGAGCGCCCGTTCCGAAACGGCGCACACGGTCAGGCCTGGGGGGAGGGCTAAGGCTTTCTGGGTACCGGCCAGCATGACATCTATGCCCCAGACATCCATCATAAGAGGTGTGGCCGAATAGGATGAAACGGTGTCGACTGCCAGCAGGGTTCCTGGATAACGATTGACTATTTCCGCTATCTTTTTGAGGGGATTCAGAACACCCGTGGATGTCTCTGCATGAACGAGAGTGACCAGATCGTAGGTATGGGAGGCCAGTGCCTGAGTGACAGAAGCAGGATCAATAGGGGTCCCCCAATCGGTACGTAGGGCGTCCGCCTGGAGGCCGCAGCGCAGGGAGACATCGTGCCATCGATCGGAAAAAGCCCCGTTGCAGCAGTTAAGTACCCGTTTCCCTGGGCGTACCAAATTGCGAAGACAGGCTTCCATCATGCCCCAGGAGGAGCAGGTGGCTAGATACATGGGCCGGATCGTACCTGCCATTTCCTTCAAAATCGGCTGGGAAATCGCTACAAGCTCGGAGAAGGCCGGCGAACGGTGACCGATCATGTCTGCCGACATGGCGAGGCGAGCCGCAGGGTCAACCCACGTTGGTCCGGGGATAAACAAGGTTCTTTGATCCATGGAGGGGAGGTTGGGAGATTGGCCTGGCTCCTCCGTCTGCTTCGGGCAGTGTGTCAGTGTCCGCAACAGTCTTCCAGGAGTTCGTCCATGTAGAAGGTCATTTCTGCCAAGGCTTCCCGGTAGGGAGTCTGGGGCAGAAGCCAGAGGATTTCACGGGCTTCCTCCGTCATGCGGAGGGCGTCCTGAACGGCTTTGCCGATAGCTTCGCGGTAGGCTTCCGTCCGGGAAATATGTTCGTAGTCGGGAGCTTGACGACGTTCAAGGGCATCGTGCACCATTTCTCCAATGGCTTCATCATCGCTGTCCAGAAGGTTGAAGATAGGCAGAGTCAATTTACCTTTTTCTGCGTCCGTATGCAGGGTTTTGCCGGCATCGTCTTCGTCGCCGACCATATCCAGGCAATCGTCGTAAATTTGATAGGCGGAGCCGATCAGTACGCCGAGGCGGTACATGGTGCTTTCAAGTTCTTCGTTGACCCCGGAGATCCAGGATGCCCCACCCGTGGCCGCGGAGAACAGAGATGCCGTCTTTTTGCGGATGATTTCAAAATAGTCTTCACGAGTCATGTCCAGATCGAACAGACGGCTGGACTGCTCCACTTCGCCTTGGCAGACGTCACGGACGATGACCGCAAGCCTTTTACAAAAGTCCACACTGCCGAAATCCGTTCCTAAAACCATGGCATGGGAGAAAAGGGCGTCTCCGAGTAGAACGGCGAGATTATTACCCCATAGGGCATTTGCCGTGGGTTCGTTTCGGCGTGTATCGGCCCGGTCAATGACGTCGTCATGGACAAGGGATGCCAGATGGACCATTTCCAGAATCGCGCCCAACCGGATGTGTTCCGGTTTGATGCCTCCGGTAGCTCCCCCCATTAAGAGGGCCAGAGCCGGCCTTAGAAGCTTTCCGCGCGACTTGCAGATTGTTTCCATGTAGTCGGCTACTGTGGGTTCGAAACTTTCCGTCTGGGCTTCGATAAGTTCCTCGACTTGTTTCAGGGCTGGCCGCACAAGATCATAGTAATGCTTGTGGTTGCGAAGTTTTGAGAAAAACGGAATGGGCATGGAATCTTGTAGCGATACAGGCGCGATAGCGCGGATTCATTATGCACGTAGTACGCCGATTGGCAATGATGAAGATGAAGAATTCACTCCTTACTTGGCAGTCGCGGGAGGCGTGATGCTGATGGTCATGTTTTCCATGTCCAGCTCGTTCTGGATTTCTTCCATCAAGGGCAGGGGATCCGGGATGGAAACCTCGGAAGCAGGAGCATAACGTTTCAGGATGTCATGAGGGTTGAGCCTTCCTCCCAGGGTGGCTCCGTATGCGGGCATGCCGGCTTCGATGGCGATGGATGGGATGGTTTCAAAATGCAGATGAGCCATGTAGTTGCCATGGGCGTTGCCGACTCGTCCGATGATTTTGCCGCGGGGGACGGTATCTCCGACCCGGACAAGGGTTTTGTCCAAGTGGGCGTAGAGCGTTTGCATCAGGGAACCATCCGGCATGCGGTGAAGAAGGACGATGACGTTGCCCCAGTTTTCACTAGGTTCTCCGCAGAAGATGACCCTGCCCCGGGCTGCTGCATAAACGGGATCTCCCAGATCGGTGTTTTCTCCGCCGATGCCGTTGAGGTCGACGCCCCAGTGAGGGCCGCCGCGCTTGTTGTTCGGTTCTCCCCATGTCTGGGCATCGTAGGTGAATGCTCCGCTTTCACTGCCGAGCGGAGACGTGAAGACATCCGCGAGGGGGGCTTTGACACAGTCGTAGGGTGTCAGAAGAATCATGCGCGGATCGAATGGCACTTGGGCGTGAACCGGGATGTCGGCATCGTAAATGTTCCTTTGAGCCGTTAACTTCGGAGTGGCGTCACGGCGGGCCATGAGCCAGGCAAATCCAAGGATGAGGATGCCTGCCAAAAGGAGGAATCCAAAAACGACACGGGTGGTTGTACGGTCCGGCATGACGAGAGATGGGTTAGCTGGGCAGGCTGTCCTGGGGAAGTTTCCAAGCGCGGATTTCAGCCATCCACTCACGGGCGCATTGTTCAATGATGCCGGCAACATTGCCCTTGGGTTTGATAAATCCGGGGACGAACCATGGAAAACCTCCTATCAGGTCGGTAATGACGGCGACACTGCCGTTGCATGTGGCTTCGCCGGAACCGATGGCGATGGTTGGGATAACGGAACGCTCCGTGGCCATCCGTGCGGCATGGGGACGGGTCCCTTCCACGACGCAGCAGCAGGCCCCTGCGCGGTTGACTGCATCGATGTCATCCATCAAGGCAGTAATTTCGTCGTCGGTTTTGCCTTTGATTTTGTAGCCGCCTTCTTCCAACACCTTCTGAGGGAGGAGGCCGACATGGGCAACGACGGGGATGCCGTCTGCCACGATGGCGGCGATTTGGGCTTCAATAGCTACGCCGCCTTCCAGTTTGACTGCTTCCGCCCCGGCCTTGACGAGTGTCCTGGCACTTTCCAGAGCCTGTTCTACTGTCGTGTAGGTGTTGATGGGCAAGTCGCAGATGAGGAAAGCCCGGCTGGTTCCCCTTGCGACGGCTCCGACATGATGGGCCATGTGGGCGAGAGTAACGTGTGTTGTATCGGGAAACCCGAGGAGAGTCATTCCGACGGAATCTCCGACGAGGATCATGTCAACTCCGGCTGCATCAAGGATTTTGGCTGTAGGGTAGTCGTAAGCCGTCAGCATCGTCAACGGGGTTCCCCCTTTGCTGTTGCGGATGGCTTCTGCTTTTTCCATGGCTTGGTTCATAAGTATTATTGGTATAGTGTTCTTTACCAGGTATCCTGCATGGGGATGGGGGCTGGCTCGTCGGTATCCAGATTGTTGAGTAAATCCACGACGGTGAGAACCTGTCCCGGCAGGATGAGGTCGGGCCGGATATCCGCCAGCGGACAAAGGACAAATTTGCGACAGTGCACCCTGGGGTGGGGGATGGTGAGGGATGGAGATGCGATGAGCAGATCCCCCAGATAGATGATATCGACATCGGCGGTACGGGGTTCATTGCGAACGTGGGAACGTACCCTGCCCAGCTTTTGTTCAATGTCTTGACAGTGGAGCAGGAGTTCTTCCGCCGTACCAGGCCATGTGAATTCAAGAACGGCATTGACGTAGTCTTCGGAACCTTCCGGACAACCGACAGGAGCCGTTGAGTACAAGCGGGACTGAAGGAACAAGTTGCCTTGAACATTTATTCCGCTGAAAAAGTCGCGTGCGGTTTTCAACGAAGTTACCTTGGCTCCCAAGTTGGAGCCGAGAGCGATGCCGGCCCTTCTCATGATGAGTTTGGTGGAGAGATTACATGTTCTTCAGCCCCAGGACGTCTTCCATGTCGTAAAGACCGGCTGGCTTGTTCTGAAGCCAAAGAGCCGCCCTTACTGCTCCCTGGGCGAAGGTCATGCGGCTGGAGGCCTTATGCGTCAGTTCCAGGCGTTCTCCGTCGCCGGCAAAGATGACTGTATGGTCTCCGACCACATCGCCCCCGCGCAGGGAATGCATGCCAATTTCCCGCTCCGGACGGGCTCCGATGTTGCCCAAGCGGCCATGGGAAACGTCTTTTTCATAGTCCATTCCCGTAACGTCACAGAGGATTTCAGCGAGGGATCGGGCGGTGCCGGAGGGAGCGTCGATTTTGTTGTGGTGATGCATTTCCACAATTTCCATGTCAAAGCCGTCCTGGAGGATGCCGGCTGCCTTGCGGGTCAACCAGAACAGAGTGTTGACGCCGACAGAAAAATTGGAGGCGAACACGACCGGGATTTTCTTGGACGCTTCCACGATGGCGGCACGTTCTTCCGGCGTGTGAGCCGTTGTGCCGATGACGACGTTTTTGCCGAAGGCGACTGCTTTTTCCAGCATGCACGTGGTAAAAGTGTGATGGGAAAAGTCGATGATAGCATCGCAGGAAGGCAGAGAATCGGACAATTCCTGGCCGATGTCATGCGTTCCGCCGACACGGGTGTCCGGATTTTGTTCGACGGCGGCTTTGACTGCCTGACCCATTCGGCCGGTAAGGCCGGTAACGAGGATGGATAACATGAGAGGATTAGTTGAGTTCGAACTGGGAGAGTACGCCGGAGAGGATCTTCTTTTTGTCCTCTGACAGCTCAACGAGAGGCAGGCGGATTTCACCCGTCATGCTGCCTTTGATGGCCATGGCTGCCTTGATGGTAACAGGGTTGCCATCGAGAGTCATCAGGGTCTTCATCAACGGGTAGTACTTTTTCTGGAGGGAGAGTGCTTCTCCGTAGTTGCCTTCCAAGCAGGCATTGACCAGTTTGTTCATGGCGGCTGGGACGAGATTTGATGTCACGGAGACGAGTCCCAAGGCTCCGCAAGACATAAAGGGAAGGCAAAGTCCGTCGTCTCCGCAGAGAATGGAAAAACCATCCGGTACTGCCTGGATGAGCTGGTTGACGCGGTCGACGCTGCCGCCTGCTTCTTTAACAGCAAGGATGTTTTTGCAGTCGCGGGCCAGGCGGGCTACAGTTTCGACGGCGATTTCAATACCGCAACGCCCCGGGATACTGTAGAGCATCATGGGAAGTTCGGATGCTTCGGCAATGGTACGGAAGTGGCGATAGACGCCTTCCTGGGAAGGTTTGTTGTAATAGGGACAGACCTGTAAAGTTCCGTCGACTCCGACGCTTTCCGCTTCCTTAACCAGTTCGATGGCTTCTGTCGTGCTGTTGGCTCCGGCTCCGGCAATGACCTGGACACGGCCGGCAGCATAGCGGACGGCGGAATCGATGACTTCCAGATGTTCCGTTACGGACAGGGTGGGGGATTCTCCGGTTGTTCCTACGGGAACAATGCCTGCGACGCCTGCAGCTACTTGGGATTCAATGAGAGCTTCGAAAGCGGGTTCATCGACCCGGCCGTCGCGAAAGGGAGTTACGAGTGCAGTATAAAGGCCTTGGAATTTCATGGGTTTACGGCTCCTCCTTAACAAAAGCCCTCCTTCTTGTCACGACTGAATGACAGGCTCCTTGTCATCTCCGGGAAATTGGTCGGTATCCGGAACGCTTTTTTCTCCCCAGACGGCTAGCCAGATAGTTTGCGGAAGAGTTCGGGATACCCGGTGGCGCGTATGGGCCGGGATAAGGACCCAGTCCAGTGGGCGCAGTGTCTGGATAATTGGAGGGGATTCCCACTCCAGGTCGGCCTCTCCCGCCAGGACCATGATCCACTCGTCCTCGTCCTGGTCGTACCAGAATCCGTCAGGAGATGCTTGCCCGTCCGAGACGATGCGTTCTATCTTTCCCTTGCCGATTGGACAAAGAGTCGTGAACACTTCGTCTGACAAAGGAAAGTCCGGCAGGGAATCCATCATGTTGCCGCAGGCGAACGGAGACATGGCAGGCGGAGCGGTTAATTGTAGATAGAGAGTTCGGCATCCAGTTCCGGACATTTACGGATGCGGAAGCGTTCCCCGAGTTCCAGTTGGGCCAGGTGTCCGAGGGTGTCTTTGACGGTCAGAATGACGGGGGAAGAACCGGGGTAGCGCGTGAGGATGTCCCGGAGGTTTTCCAGATCGCCGTAATCGTGGCGAGTGGGGGACATAATGACGTTCAATGGGCCGGAGTCGCTGAGGGAACGCTTGCGCCCGCTGATCGGTATGACTGCGTTGGCGGATACTCGTTTACTTCCGGAGCGGTCATCCAGGCTGATACGGACGCGGGCCTTGATGAAGCCGCCTGTCTCGACAGGCGGGTCGGCAGCCATCATTTTATCGTAAGTGTCTCCCCAGACGAGGACTTCCGTGACTCCGGTGAAGTCTTCCAGCATCATGATTGCGAACTTGCGTCCGGCTTTGCTCATTTTGGGGACGAGAGCCCGAACCATACCGGCCATTTGGTGGGACCTCTGCAAGTCTTCGGTTTCGAGGTCGTCCAGAAGTCCGATTTTCGTATAGCGGTCGGCGTCGATGACGCCGCGCATGGAATCCAGGGGATGCCCGCAAAAGTAGTAGCCGAGGAGTTCTTTTTCATCGGTCATCTTTTGTGTCTTGGGCCAGTCTGCCAGGATTTGTTTTTTTGCGGGGGGCGGTGCTTCGAAAGCCATGTCGAACAGGGAACCCTGGCCGATGGCGCGGTCTTTATGCAGGGAGGAGGCTCCGCTCAAGGCTAGATCCACCCGGTCGAAAAGGGCGCGGCGCGGCTCGTGTGTCCAGTCCAGGGCGCCTGCTCGGATGAGGGATTCCAGAATTTTCTTGTTGACGCTTTTGGAGTCCAATCGGTTGCAGACGTCCTCCATACTTTGAAAGGGACCGTTCTGGCTACGCTCCTCAATTAGCTGTTCCATGGCTCCGCCCCCGACATTTTTGATGGCGGCCAGACCGTAACGTACGGCCCATTTGCCGGAGGGCAGTTGTTCCGGGGCGAACTTGATCTGGGAATGGTTGATATTGGGTGGAAGGACCTCTATGCCCATTTTGTTGGCTTCCGTAATGAAGACTCCCAGTTTGTCCGTGTTATTCATTTCGTTGGACAGCAATCCTGCAATGAATTCGACGGGGTGGTTGGCTTTTAGGTAGGCCGTCCAGTAGGAGATGTGTCCGTAACAGGCCGAATGCGATTTGTTGAAACCGTATCCGGCGAATTTTTCAATCTTGTCGAAGATCTTGCCGGCCAGTTCGGGTTCGATCCCATTGGTTTTTTCGCAGCCTTCGATGAAGTGTGCTCGTTCTTTCGCCATTTTTGCCGGGTCTTTTTTACCCATGGCTCGGCGGAGAAGGTCAGCGCCCCCGAGCGTGTAGCCAGCGAGGAGTTTGGCGGCATTCTGAACTTGTTCCTGGTAGATCATGATGCCGTATGTTTCCGAACAGACCTTTTCAAGGAGAGGGTGTTCATATTCCGCCTCCTTGACGCCTTTCTTGACGTTGATCATGTCGTCCATGAACTGCATGGCGCCGGGGCGGTACAATGCCAGGAGGTCGATGATATCCTCAATCTTCTGGATGCCGTAGCGTTTACAAGTTTCGACGAATCCGCTCGATTCAAGCTGGAAGACGCCCATCGTATCACCTCGGTTGAGGAGGTCGAGAGTAGGTTTGTCGTCGAGGGGAACCTTGTAGATGTCGAATTCGGGATCTTCGACCATGCGGATGTATTTGACGCAGTCGTTGATCATCGTCATAGTTTTGAGGCCGAGGAAGTCCATCTTCAGCAGACCAACCTCGGTAACGGCTCCCATGTCGTATTGAGTGACGACGCCTCCTTCATTATCCCGCGTCAGCGGGACGTGTTCGTCAAGGGGACAGTCGCCGATGACGACACCGGCTGCATGGACGCCGACATTGCGCACCTTGCCTTCCAGCCGGGTGGCATATTTCCAGAGTTCCATGTAGGTTTCGTTACTTTCGATCAGGGCCCGCAGCTCTTCCTTGCTTTCGTATTCCTTCTTGAGGGTGACTCCCGGACCGGGTTCGATGATTTTGGAAATGCGGTCTGCCTCGCCGTACGGGATATCCATGACGCGAGCTACGTCGCGGATGACCGACTTGGCGCCCATGGTGCCATAGGTGATGATATTGGAGACGGAACGTTCTCCGTACTTTCGGCGAACGTATTCGATGACTTCCTGGCGCCGTGCCTGGCAGAAGTCGATATCGACGTCGGGAGGACTGACTCGTTCCGGATTCAGGAAGCGTTCAAAGATCAAACCGAAGCGGAGAGGGTCGATATCCGTGATCTTCATCGCATAGGCTACGATAGAACCGGCGGCGGAACCGCGGCCCGGTCCCACGGGGATATCGTGTTCCTTGGCCCAGTTGATGAAGTCGGCGGTAATGAGGAAGTAGGAAGCAAAACGGAGAGAATTAATAATACCCAGTTCGTAGTCGAGACGTTCCTTCAGGACGGGGTCGTTGTCTACGCGTTCCTGACCGTAGCGCATGACAAGACCTTCCTCGCAGACCTTGCGGAGGTATTCTTCCCGGGGGGAACCGTCCGGAGTGGCGAACTGAGGATACTTATCCGTGGCGGTGGAATCCAGTTTGATCGTAACGTTGCAGCGTTCGGCGATACGGAGAGTGTTGTCGCAGGCTTCGGGATAATCCTTGAAGAGTTCCCTCATTTCTTCAGGGGATTTGAGATAGACTTCCGGAGAATAGCGCATGCGAGTGGGATCCGCGAGCATTTTACCCATGCCGATGCAGATATGAACATCATGTGCTTCGTGGTCGTCCCGTGTCAGGAAGTGTGCGTCGTTGGTAGCGACGATCGGAAGGTTGTGCTCCCGTGCGAGTTTGATGAGTTGAGGGAAGACCTTTTTTTCCTCGGCAATACCGTGATCCTGAAGTTCGATGAAGAAATTGTCCTTGCCGAAAATACCGGCAAGGCGAGCCGTCATTTCACTGGCCTTCTGGTAGTCGTCCAGTAGAAGCCATTCGTTGATGGGGCCGGCGACGCAACCGCTCAGGCAGATAATGCCTTCGTGAAATTCCTCCAGGGTTTCCAAATCGACGCGAGGCTTGTAATACATGCCTTCCAGATTGCCGCGCGTGACAATTTTGGCGAGGTTGTGATAGCCGAGGTCATTTTCGGCAAGAAGTACCAGATGGGTCGCATTGCGGCGTCCGGGATAGCGTTTTTTATCCTGGAGGGAGAAGGGCGCCAGATAGATTTCACAGCCGATGATGGGTTTGATCTTCGCCTTGGTGGCATTTTGGTAAAACTCAATGGTGCCGAACATGTTGCCATGATCCGTCATGGCAATGGCCGGCATGCCGGATTCGGAACAGAAATTGCACATTTCATTCGTCAGAATGAGACCGTCCAGAAGGGAGAATTCCGTATGGACGTGCAAGTGGACGAACGAGTTTTCCAGAGTTGTTCCCATGGCTGGCTGACCGTTAGTGGGCTGTCATTACCGGACATTGTTCGCGCATGGCCCGGACACAATCGACGATCAGGGGGGGACCGTTGTAGACGAACCCCGTGTAGAGCTGGACGAGACTGGCTCCGGCCTTGATCTTATCGACGGCATCTTGGGCACACATAATACCTCCTACGCCGATGATCGGTATCTTTCCTCCGAGTTCAGCGGCAAAAGCCTGGATGACTTCCGTGGAACGGCGGGTGAGAGGCGCGCCGGAAAGGCCTCCTGCCTGGTTGCTCCAGCGGTGTTCTTCTACTCCGGTGCGTGCGAGTGTGGTATTGGTGGCGATGAGTCCGTCCAGACCTTCATCAAGGAACACGTGGCTGAGTTCCGTGATTTGACTGTCCGTCAGATCAGGTGCCACTTTCATGAAGAGAGGAACGTTGCGCCCCGTTTCCTGGCAGAGGTTGGATGCTTCTGCCTTGAGGGAGGCCAGGAGGCTTGCTGCGGAATCCGCCTGTTGCAGATCGCGCAGGCCTGGTGTGTTCGGAGAGGAAAAATTGACGGCAATGTAGTCGGCGACTGGCCAGGCCGCACTCAGACAGGCAAGGTAATCCATGGCGGCGTCTTCATTGGGTGTGATTTTGTTCTTGCCGATGTTGATGCCGATGACCCCTTTGTATTCGGCTTTTTTAACGTGTTCAACGCCGGAGTCGATGCCGGAGTTATTGAATCCCATGCGGTTAATAATAGCACGGTTTGGAATGAGACGGAACAGGCGGGGTTTGTCGTTGCCCGGTTGGGGGCGCGGCGTCAGTGTGCCGACTTCCACAAATCCGAAACCAAGTCTGCCGAAAGCGTCGATTGTGTCGGCTTCCTTATCCATTCCGGCAGCCAAACCGACGCGATTGGGGAATTTCAACCCTAGAATTTCAACGGGATCTTCCGGGAATTCTCCAGCGAGAGTGGCCAGGATACCCAGTTTTTCTGCGATGCGCAATCCGACCAGAGTTACTTCATGGGCGGTTTCCGCATTGAGGCGGAAGAGACACTTTCTGGCTGTATGATAGAGAATGGGATGCACTGCGCGGGGAGTGTAACAAAGCCGCTACACCGGGTCAAGGAAGGGAATGTCATGGGACTTCCCGCGCGGTGACGTCGTCATTTTCTCTCCTTTTTCCAAAAAGGAGTTCCGCTCTCCTGGGCCTTGAAATTGTACACGGGCCGGATGATGTCCCGGACATCGACCGTATCGCCGATCAGTCCGAGGATTTCCTCGATTCCCTTGTATACCATGGGGGCCTCGTCCAGGGTCTCTTCCGAGATGGAGGTAGAATAGATACCCTTCATGGATGTGCGGAAATCGTCGATGTCGAGTGTCTTCCGCGCCACGGTACGGCTCATGATGCGACCGGCACCATGCGGTGCGGACTGGTTCCAGTCATCATTGCCTTTGCCGGTTCCGAGGATGGCGCCGTCTCTCATGTTGATGGGGATGAGGAGGCGTTCATTCTTACGGGCGGAAATGGCGCCTTTGCGGACGATTCCGGAATCGTGGTCGATGTAGTTGTGGATGGTGTGGAATGCATCTTCCGGAGCCAAATGCAGGCCTTCTATAATTTCACGGGCGATAATTTCGCGATTAACCGTAGCAAAATGCTGGCAGATGCGCATGTCGTGCAGGTAACGTTCGCGGGCTTCACCTTCCAGATAACAGAGTTCGGGGGGAATATCGGGGTGGAGTTCTTCAGCTTCCCTCTTGATGCGTGCGATCGCAGTCTGGATTTCGGACTGGCGGCCGTTTGCCCTGTATTCTTCGATTATTTTAAGGCATGTGTCGGTTGTTCTATAGGAAGCTCTATGGCGTTCGATAGCCTCGTTCTGATAAAGATCCGCCACCTGCTTGCCGAGGTTGCGGCTTCCCGTATGGATTACCAGATAGGCAGTACCGTCCCCGGCGACATCCAATTCGATAAAGTGATTGCCTCCACCCAGGGTTCCCAGACTCTTGAGCAGCCTCTCCTGGTAGTGCAAAGAGTCAAGACACTTCAGACCATCGAATTCAGGAAAACCGACCTTTTGATTCTCATGAGTGTCGCTTCCCGAAGGAACCCGTTCGCGAATAATGCGGTCGAGTTCCGAAAAATCGGGTAGTTTCTTCCCGAGGCGGACAGTATACATGCCGCAGCCGATATCGACTCCGACGATGTTGGGAATCACCTTGTCGCCTAGATTGGCCGTAAAACCGATGACGCATCCGACTCCGGCGTGAACATCGGGCATGATACGGATCTTGCTGTTCGTGAACGCAGGAACCTGTCCCAGTCTGGCAATTTGTTTCTTCGCCAGTCCGTCGACGTTGTCAGTAAATATTTTAACGTTGTCCATCATGTTTTTTTCATAGTTGAAAAAAAGGCCGGACATCGCATCTGCAATGTCCGGCCCAGAGTTTATTTGAATATGGTATTCGATTGTTATGGATGATGCTGTACAGGCAGTTCTTCAAACCGGGCCGGAATCGGTTCGGACATGCCCATGCCCAGTGAAGCCCGTAGGACTTCTTGGGAACAGGAGAGGCTGGGGAACATGTTCTTCATGAATTCTGTATCCGAGTGAGAGGATGAGGTTGCCTGTTTCGAGCAACTGGAGCTATCCTACCATATTTCGGGAAATGTAAACCGGGTGTTTTTGCAAGTAACTTAACTCTAGAGTCAAGAATGCTTTCTCGGGGGGACGATTAGTACCCGAGTGCTTTGCGGATGTCTTCAGCGTAGGAGGCTGCTTTTTGGGCGAAGCTCTTATCCATATCCCGGTAAAGAATACCGCGGGAGACATTGATCAGAGGAGGTGCCGTACGACCGGCTCCTGTGAGGCTGGAGAGATCGCCTCCCTGGGCGCCGAGGCCGGGAATCAACAGCGGGGCATCCGGCGTCCGGGTAAGGATTTCGCTGTCGGCGTTCGTGAGGCCAACCACCATGCCGACATCGGTTTTGCGACCTTCGGCAATCGAACGGCTCACCATGTCGCCGACAAGTTCATAGACTTTACGGCCATCTGCCAGCTGTTGGCGTTCAATATCGGCGGAACCGGGGTTGGATGTGACAGTAAGGAGATAGACGCCCTTGCCTTCGTAGTCGAGAAAGGGGGCAAGAGTGTCGTATCCCATGAAGGGGCTGAGGGTGACGGCATCGACATTCAGGCGTTCGAAATAGGCCTGGGCGTAATATTTCTGGGTTTCTCCAATATCGCCGCGCTTGACGTCGAGGACGATGGGGATTTCCCGAGGCATATCGGCCAGCAGGGATTCCAGCATTTCAAGTCCGGCCAGCCCCATGGCTTCGAAATAGGCGATATTGGGTTTGAAGGCAGCGGTATAGGGGGCTGTTTCTTCAATGACTTGGCGAAGGAAAGAGGGAATTTGTCCGACTCCGTCCGATTCGGGACGCGGGTCGAGACCGACGCACAGGGCGGAGCGAGTGTCGCGGATGCGTGAGGCAAGCTTTTCAGAGAACTTCATATGGCACTTATAGAATCACAGGAGGGGGATGACAGGCAAGCCCCATTGATGGCCGGAGATAAAAGTTGAATCTGAGGTAGACTTGTGCCGGGAGCCATCTCATACGTTGCCGGGAATTCCTTCATCCGTTTGGGAAAGAATTACTGTAAGAACATGCGTGATACCGCAGCCGGCACCTTCCGTAATACGAACCTTCATGGTCTCATTGAGGAGTTCTATACGATGAAAAGAGAACGGCATCGCTCCTGCGCATGGATTCTTCGTTTGCCAATTCATTTTGAGCGATGGCGTTGAAAAGTCTTGCACCGGATCTCCTAATTTTTATGGTACTCGCATCGCTTTTGTGCTTTCGTGGGCTCGTCGTTCAATGGATAGGACGTCGGTTTCCGGTACCGAAGATGAGGGTTCGATTCCCCCCGGGCCTACCAAGATCATAAATGCGATGGTTGATTGGAATTGATTTAGAATACTTGAAAAGAAGTTGGATCTGTAAACCAGAATCTTTTTGCTGATTGTCTGGAGATATTGTTCATATTCAAATATCGATATTGTAAGAGGCGCAGAGTAGTGTGTCCCATTTCCATTTGGAGCTCATGTAGATTACGATAATAGCTTGCATGATAACTGGCAAAGGTATGGCGCAGAGTGTCGGCTTGCCAAGTTTTTTTGACTCCATCCCAGCCGGCTGCGCGATGAATGCTCGACCATTTACGTCTCCAACCTTGAGGGCATACAGTTGATTCAGGAGAGGCAGGCAAACAATCCTTTAGGATATTTTTCAAGATAGGTTGTATGGAAACAGCTCTCCCTCCTCCTGTCTTACTGTGTGAAGGACGAATCAGTATTGTTCCGGAGGATAGCTTGATATCTTTCCATTGGAGGCGTTCTAATTCATGCGGACGAATACCAGCATATAACATAAGGCCTATAGCAGGAAGGCATGACTGGTCAAACATCGTTTTAGCATGATAGAGTAAGGATTTAATTTCATCATCATTCAAAGGTTGTATTTCTTTCTCTTGAATAGGAGGCAAATCAATACGCAAGACAGGGTTTTCTTGGCTCCATCCTCGTTTATAGGCAGTGGACATTATTCCACTGAGGATTGCTCTAGCTTTAAATCGTTGTCGGGGAGTGTAGAAAGATTTCTCTATGATATCACGGCAAAATTCGTAGTTAATATATCGAACCTTTTGATGCTCTAATCCCGGAATTTTGAGCATCATTCTACGAGAAAAGTATTGGATATCTCGCAACGATGTGGGTCGTAAATGTTTTTTGCTTCGCAATGTTTCTTCGACTGCTTCTGAGAAGGTCACGGTCCTGGTCTCGCGCTCTAATGTTTTCATCCCCAGAAAGACACACTTCTGCATAGTTTTGAAAGAGCTACGCCCTTTGGTCGAATGAATATTATAAACGAGGGTTGCTGCTTCGAGGATAGAGATTCCCGTCTGTTTGAGTAGCTGTTCTGCAGCTTGGATTTTTTCTAGGGATGTTTCAATTGGAGCTATCATGAGAGAGATAGAAGCATAGGATTACCAATCCTGCATCAAGCCTAAAATTTATTTTTTTAGTGTTACTGTAACTTTTTGATAATTAATAATATTTGTGGCAAGTGGGAAAAATTCTAATTTTCCAGTGAATAGCGTCACAGCGTTTTTTACCATCTAGTACTCATTGCATGAGTGCAGGATTGGTAATCCTGTATACATCCCAGAAACAAAAGATGTCTAAATTTTGGAAGTTGTTGTACAACTGTTTGATAGAGTCAAGGTGACCGTAAAAACGAGAATCAAGCAAAAGTTATTAATATGTTTGCTGCTATAGGAAATTGTATACTGTTCTTGTTGATTTTGTCGTCTGTATGTTTTGGTAAAACTATGATTGGTGAGGTCGTATCAATAACCGATGGAGATACGATTAAAGTGTTAGATTGTAACAATACGGAATACAAAATAAGATTATACGGAATTGATTGTCCGGAACGAAAACAGGATTTTGGACAAAGTGCGAAAAAAGCTATTTCTGACATGATTTACGCAAAAAAAGTTACCGTAGAATATGAAAAATATGACCAATATGGAAGAATTATTGGTAAAATCTATCATGATAAATTATATGTAAATTTAGAAATGATAAAGAAAGGGTTGGCATGGTGGTATTATACTTATGCCCCCCGTGATTATGATTTAAGAGATGCCGAACAAAAAGCACGAACAGAAAAAATAGGAATCTGGAGCATCCCAAAAGCAGTTCCGCCATGGCAATTTAGAAGAACTTCGCAAAGCGAAGTCATAAGAACGGATCATAAAAATCAGGAATTTTGGGTAACTGATTCAACAGGGAAGATTCATAACAAAAATTGTAAATGGTATCACCAAAGTAATGGCGAATTAAAAGTAAATCCGAGTGGTAAAGACTGTGGAATATGTGGAGGAAGAAAGGTTATATTCAACGATAAATAAATTCTCAAATTAAAATAGTTAAATTGATGAACGATAATAATATGTTGGAACAGTTTCTGACTGTTCCTTTTAGTAGCGGGGAAATAGTGCTGTCAGTAGTACTTGCAGTAGTACTTTTTGCAGTTTCATTCTTCGTAATTGGTCAGTTATGGGGTATTTGCTGGAATAAAAAGTGGAACCTTTTCCGCTCTTTGGCGAATGTTGTCGTGACTGCCATGCTTTCCGTATGTGTGGTACTCAGCGGTTTACTCTATTACGGAAGTAACGGTTGCCATTTGTCAGGAAGCGGCATCAGAAATGATCTTGCTACCTTAAATAATGAATTCACTAAAAAGGTGAAGGAAATTTGTAAGGATGAAGATGGTTCTCTGCGCTTGCGTACACTCGAAAAACTTAGTGCAAATCCAGCAGCTAAAGCTTACCGTATTGATGGGGAAAAGAAGATTATTGACCTAGAGGATGGAGGAGTCAAAAATCTTGAAAACCAGCCTGTTGACGATGCCTTACCAGTTTCTGGGCTTGTTAGTATTCTCTCTCGTGAAATGTTGAGTACAGCAGATGAAAAGCTGGAATCTAGCCTTTCTTCAACAGTTCCTGCCCTTTCATTTTTAATTAAAGGTATTTTTGACTCAGCTTCCGTGAATGGAGGAAACAATGTTACTGAGCTGGTGAATATTTTTGGTGGGGTAGATAATAATCTCAAACTACCTGTGAGTATGTCCGGCAAGCTGGAACCCATTCATGAAGAAATTTTGAAAAAATTCGATGGCGCGACAAAGGAAAGCTACAATAAGGCGCGTAGTGCCAGGCTAAATACGGCCGATATGGCCTTTGCTCTCTTCTGGGTCTTGCTGGCTGTTCTTTGCGCTTATGTCGCGTATATGGCCTGCGCCGATATCAAGGCGAAAAATGAGAACTAAGTTTAATTTTACGTTTATATCATATCATGAGTAATAACCTTTTTATTGGTCTTGGCGGTCAAGGAGTGAAGTCCATTGCTGCCCTCCGTCGACTTTCTGTTACACGTGCACCTCAATACAAGGAGCTTACAAATCCTGATGATGGAAATCCTAAATCCAAATTTGATTATCTGATTATTGACTCCAATATTCCGAATGAAGTAGGAATGTGGCGTTCCATGGGTAAGGAGGTAGGTTTGATGCCCAATCAGATCGTAAATATTTCCTCTAGCAATTTGCCTCCATTATCCACCTTGGCTGCTTCTACTCATGTCCAACCTTGGTTGGATGGGATTGGTTTTGTGAAAGAAGCATTGGCGGGCAATACTGCAATTGATGGTGCTGGTCAGATGCGTCGTTTTGGCCGTTTACTTGGCGCTGCCAATGGCTCACATATTGTTCAAGCGATTGATGGTGCTGTTGCCAGGTTTGGCGATGGTGCAGGAGCAGTTCAGGCCAGTTGCACTTTCCATATTTTTGCTACTTTGGGGGGCGGTACCGGATCAGGAACTATTGTAGACGTGGTGAGTTATATTCGTAACCGTTTTAGCAACAAACAGAATTATCCGATTTATCTATACTTGTACATTGCCGGTGAGCATGCTAAAAATCCCCGTAAGACGGAATTCTTTTATCCCAATCAGTATGCTGCGTTGCGTGATTTAAATGCAATCAATGTTGGGAAGTATGAGCCTGATCTGGCCTTGCTTACCGAACAGAAAAAAACACTCTCGAAAGCCGACGGAGTAAATGGGATTAATCAAGTTGTCATTAGTTGTGATGTTGCCGGATCCAACGTCAATGTAGAGTTGGATGCGCAAATCAGACACATGGCGGAAATCTGCTTTAATCGCGTTTATGCGATGGATTCGGGAGAACTTAATATTCAAATGAAAGATTCTATCTCAGGAGAAGATGTCGTTGTCAATAGCCCTTGGGAACCCTCATTCATTTGTCCTGAACGATCCTATCGCTTCTCCGTGTCCTGTGTAAAACGATGGAAAGTGCCAGTAGAAGAATGTAAGGAAAATCTTTATTATTTTACTTATTCCCAGTTGCTTAATAGGTGGCTGTATCAGCACTGGGTAACAGGGTGTGGGTACTGCAAACGCTCGGATATCACAAGAAAACAGGCGGATACTCTTTACAAGATCATTACTGATGGAACCAGTGTAGACGCAACGGCAAGCGATAAAGGAAAATATGAAAAGGATGTAGAAATCGCTTTTAAAAAAATTATAGACAAATATAAGAGCAAAGGCTGGAAAGACTCTTCTCTTGATGAACTTGTTCGTGAGTTTGATTCTATTTTGGATAATGGAGTCATCCCTCAAATTGATGGTCAGCCGCCTTTGTCGTCCTTAAACGACTTCCTGAAGGTTCAGGAACAACAGGTTGCGATTCTTTGCGATAATATCAAGGATAGTCTTTTGGCTCTTTCGGGAGAGGCTATTAGTCAAAATGGTCTCGTTGATATGGTTAATTCTCTGGCTCTGGCAAAAAAAGACTTTAATAATAAGGTCGAAGAAGAAAAGAATCGCCTGGATTGCGCTCTTGACAGACAGAAGAAATTGAAAAAGTCTTTGGAGAACCGTAATAGCGAACAATGGGTAAAGATTACCATTTTATCCTCTGTTCTTGGCAAGGCTGGTTCTCTGCTGTCAGCACATGGAGAGGATTGTCTTGCCCTCTTTAAGAGTAAACTGGAAAGCGGTATGCGCGGAGTATCTTTTAAGTTATACGAAGCGGTAAACCAGATGCTTGACAAGTTGGTGAAATATGCCGAACAGACTGTTGATGAGTTCGTCACATGGGAGGAAAAGATTAGTGCTAGATTGAAGGATTCCAATAGTACTCTGCAAAATCTGAAAGATGATATTTTTGTCAAGTATGAGTTCAATTATCAGGATCTAACAAATATCCATAAGGAAATATTGAACTTTAGAGGAGAATTGGATTCCGAAATGGCCTTTTTCGATGCGATGTGGAAGAATTCTGCAAAGAACATGTATGAAGCTGTGTCCAACGTCAACGCGTTGAACAATCTTCGCAATGCCTTGGAAGATGCAGAAATAGATGGGAAGTCTATTTGGGACGCTGCTGTAAGGCTCCATGATCTGGCGATAGAAAATAATATCAAGCTGAAAAAACATCCTGTTCTCTATGGTTCACTGGTAGATCGGTTAGAAGCTCGTCATATTGCCAATCCGCAAATGCTACAGTCCGATATTAAGGTCTTTATGGACGCAATGGTATCCAGCTCAGCCATTACTTCCTCGCCCGGTATTCAAACGCAAATTCCAACTCCTCCACCCTTAGGCTGCATGAGTCTAGGTATTCCTGATGATGGGAATTTCAGGACGACGCTAGAATCTCTATTTAGTGCAGCTAGACCTAATGATCTGAATATACAGAATAATTATGCTACGTATAGGAGCTGTTATCAGTACGAAATTTGTCTTATGTATATGCAGTACTGGATGCCGGCTCGTTTTGTTAATGCAGTAAAATATTTGGCGAAGACTTATGATTACCAAGATGCGGTCAAGAATGCCAAGGCGAAGTACTTTGTGAATATCGATCCCAGTGGTGAGAGAGATATGCGGCCTCAGCTCATATACGATCCGGGAGAAGAACAAAAAGGTTTTGCGCTTGATGCTTATTGGCAAGCTCATTTGTTGACATGTGGTGACCCTGATAACACTTGTATTATTACTCATAAACAAAATCAGTTGGGGCAGCATATTATTGTCAGAAATGTTTATATAGAAGGGCATATGGGGACGGAAACAAAAATTTTGAACCAGCTTCCTAATGGTCTATATCGTACAGAAGAGGAGTATTTGAATAACGTGTCCATGGAAGACACAATTGAAATTAAGACTCTTGTCCAGGATGCATTGAAGAAAATTGTTGCTTTGGACGAAACGAAACGTTTTGTCCAGGCTCGAAAGTTATTGGATAAGGCCCGTCAACTGGTAGAGAGCGCTTCTGATGAACCGAGCAAGCTTCAGGCTCAAAAGGGCTACAACAATTTTCTCGATAGCTTGAAGAAACTCAATCTCGTTTCGTAACTTAGCAATTCATCAACCTCATTCCCCCTTTTTTTGCACGAAGAAGAGGGGATGAGGTTTTATCGTGCCCCTGTAATCAATTTTTTTATCTATGAATCCTCAGCAGAAACTGTTTTTTCGTATATTTATAGCAGTTATATCTGCAATCATACTATGGGTTGTTTTTTCTACTCCGGATGATCCCAGGCATGACGATTGGCGTACCTATTTCGGAAGTATGAAGGATTCTCGTAACATAGATAATTTAATCGAGGGGGTGAATACCGAGTGTGATCGATGGAATCAGGAGTTGACTGCCAGATATGCGCGTGCTCAAGTGGAAAATCTGCCAGGTGCTTTTACCACGACAAATGCTGACCTTGCTGAACGTTTGAATCAGCACATACTCCTCTTTGAAGATCTGAAAAGAGCTCATGCCAAAGAACAGGAACAACTCCTGTCTGCAGTCGAAATATCTAGAAAGGAATACGAGGATACCCCTGATTTTTGCAAAGAACGTGACGTATCCTTGAAGCAGGATGCAGAATCAAGATTGTTGCCTCTTTATCAAAAATTGATTGAGGATAGCGTACGATTTAATGAGGAACTTAGGGGTATACAGAATTCTCTTAGAGAGGGAAAACTGGTTCATGGAAAAGATGCTGAAAGCTTTGACTACATGGCATGGCTCGATAATGAAATCAGTCATCTTAATCCCCGATCCAATATGCGCCAGAAACGCGCCGATATTCTTCAGGCGAAGAGTATCATTGATACTCACAAGGAAGATGTAGGGGGCAATCTTGGCTCTGACTGGGTTGATCTTTTATTCAAGTTGTGCGGGGGAGATAGTAATGAAGGCGGTGTCCTGGACAGGATTGATTCTTGCAGATCTACCCATAATAAGTTGAGAGACGGCATCATGATGGCCATTAATCGTAACATTGCAATGTGGATGCCGTATGATGAGATCCCTCAAACCCCCAAATTCCCCGTAAATGCCAATGCTTTGAAAGGGAGTGCAGCCGATGTGAAGTTACAACGGGTAAAGGATGCTCTTGAGGATCGGAATTTTAGTTTTACTCCTTATAGCTATCAGGCCCATTTTATTGATATGGAGGCCAAAAATTATTGCAACCTGCAGCTTCATGAGCCTCCTGCCCCTCCGTTTCCTGTAGAAAATTCTGACTATGTGTTTGGCGCGCCGGGTGACTATCAAAACATTCTACTGGATGTCGTTAAAAAATGGGCTGTGAAACAGGGTGGTTTCGGCTTGTCAGCAAAGGATGTAAAGATTTCTCTCTTCAAGGGTAATCACTATGTGGAAATTGCACATGAAGACAGTAGTCAAAAAGACAAAAAAGCTTTGCGGATCATTGTTTGCAATGAAAAATCCTTGAAAAAAATAGGAGGCTCTCCCGTTGACCTCTATTTGAGCCCGACCAAAATGGGGGAAGGCTCTCTGGTTGCTTATGATGCTCTCGTCTTCTTCTCTTCTGAACAGGGTATCGTTTTGCAGCAGGAAAAATTCCCTGCTAATCCTCGTCATTACAGTATGAGTGCTCTTGATGCAGTGCCTGTCCTCGTGAAAAATAATGAGATTTTCAAGTTTCTGGAGGCTCGTGAAGGCGATTTCAAGGAAGGTGATACAACTACTGTTCAGGCCGCTGATACTATCAGCTTGTGCACTTACCACAATGTGATTGGAGCTGAAAACAAGAATAAACTGACTCCATCAACCATTGATGATTCCGTTGCCATTCGCACTAACCATAATAAGGATGTTATATCTACTCGATTCTTCAAACCGACAGATGACAATATACGGATGGGATATTACCCATTGACTTATAGAATTTATGCTAGCACGACCGGGAAAACTCCTTCTCGTCGCATCAAGCACTTCATGGACTTTATGCTCAGTAATGAAGAAGCCGAGGGACAGTTTGTTCTCAAGAGTGGAGGCCTTGTGGGACTGTTTCCCCGCCCGTATGCTCCCAGAATGCTTACAGATGAGGATATAGAAACAGAGAAGGTGATTCAGGCAATGAAAAGGCTTGATAAAGATGCTTTTGGTTATGCCGATTCTGATACAGAAATCGTAGGGGTTATGATGGGATACAGAGCTCTTTTTAGAACCAATGAAGGAGATAAGGCATCCGAGACCTTGAAAAAATCTACGCAAGCTTTTGTAGAAGATGAAAAAGGTGCCAACTTCCAAGAAATGGCTACAACTATCCGTGCCGATATCAAGCAATATACGACAAACTTCAATGGAGCGTGTTGTGTGCTTTTTGTCGGCCATGCCGACAGCACAGGACAGGATTCCTGGAATAACACACTATCCGTTCAGCGTTCCGTTGCCTGCATGAATCTCATTGAGGGCAATTCTATTACTAATGAGAATCGTGAATTTATTGTTGGCGGTAAAATTCCCTGTCACTCTGAAGACGGGTATGAAAAGACCATTCCCTGTACCAACTTTGGTAGCGGTAGTCGCATGCCAGTGGGTTCCAATAAGGCAGAAGATGGCAAGAAGATGAATCGGCGTGCAGAAGTATTTCTTATATGGCGTAAAGGGACTCGTACATATAATTAATCTTAATAGCAAATTCTATTTTTTTATATGAATATGATATTAATTTTGGCTGATGTCTCGCCCACCCTTTCGGATTTACTTCCTTTTCAGGGGCAACTTGCAGACTGGGCTTCTTTGGTAATCATATGCTTATTTTTAAATGGGTTGCTATCGACCAAACAAGGAATACGACGTACGCGTGAAGAAGGTGTTAGTCTGAAAGAGAAGACTGAACTTTCATATGCTGAAATGAAAGAACTGGCTATCCAGGAAGAGGTTTTCGAAAAGGATTTTCTCGACCATACTACTCTGCGTATCCAAGCACTTCTCAGAGGGGAAAAAAACCATCGTATCCCTACTCTGACGGAATTGCATAGTATGACTCAGCGATCAGAATTTGCACGGCCCTATTCTTCAAAGTCACGTACGATTATATCTGTTCTTATCATTTGTGGTATTGCGGGGTCCCTTTTAGGGATTCATGGCCTTGATTTTTCAGGAGATATCATTAATAAGTTGACTGTGGCATTAAAGCCAAGTCTTTGGGCCGTATCATGTACTGTGGTTCTTGTTTTTATGAGGGCATGGTATATGCAGGATTTCAGAAAATTTCTGGATAGACTTGATAATGTCACAATATCAAATTACATTCCGTTATTAGATTCCAAGACTACGCTCGATTTGACAGTTACAAAACTGGCAGAAACGCAGAAAAGTCTTTTTGGTCTGGTGGATGGCTATGGCAGATTGATCCAATCTGTTCAGGACAATATGGAGACCTGGGTCCAAACCCGTGATCTTTATATGGAAAGTAGTAGAGAAATGCGAAACAGTGCTCTGAAAATGACGGAAACCATTTCTTACTTGAATATCAACACAGTAAAACAAAATGAATCTTTTGATTTATTAAAGGGCACTCTGTCTGACTTGACTGATATGCAGAAAGATGCCGTGTCAAAGATTGCTGACATGCACAACAATCAGGTAAATCTGGCAACTACCGTAAGCGATATTGTGAGTGCTCTATCAAATCTCCGTTGTGAGAATGGAGAGTTTGCTGACGTTCTTGCTTCTCTTGTGACGCTGGTAAAGAGTAATGCAATAAATAATGTAGAGATTGCACAGACCCTAGGGCAGACAGTTTCCGGTGTGCAGCAAGATTTGTCTTCGCTGAAGGATACCCTTGAAATAGTCAATGGGTCAGCCAAAAAATTTGAAACTCACTTTGCCAATGCCAGTTCTTCCATGGGAGCACTGGAAGGGACATTTAAGGAGGCATCCAGTAATATTATTAAAGCTGGGAATTCTATGGTAGATTACGGTGAAAAACTGGCTACATCTATTCAGACGATTGAAGAGGATTTTGTGGCAATTAGAGATTCTATTGTGGAAATCCGTGATTCCAGTACCAATTTTGCCATGAATATTCGTGCGATTGATTCGAATATGCAAAGCTTGGTTGAGCTTCCTAATAACTTGACTCGAGAATCAAAGGAGTTACGCGAAGAAATGAACTCCTCTATGGTTGATATTCGGAGAAAGATGGAAGATTCTTGTCGTTATTTAATGAAATTTTATCATACTAGTCAAGAGAGAGTACTAGTCACCGAAGCAACGTTGCCGTTTCCTGTTATACCTCCACATGCAGAACCTCCGGTTTCGCGAGCTCAAGAGGAGCCTCCGGTTTTACGAGCTCAAGAGGAGCCTCTGGTTTCGAGAGCTCAAGAGGAGCCTCCGGTTTTACGAGCTCAAGAGGAGCCTTCGGTTTCGCGAGCTCAAGAGGAGCCTCCGGTTTTGCGAGCTCAAGAGGAACCTTCTCAGTCTGTTCCACAGAAACGGCGTTGGTGGCCTTGGGGTTGATAACAAATTGCTAAACTTCTCTGCAATTCTATGGAAGACGAAGATTTTCAAACGAAAGAAACGGTCAACTTTTGGCCCGGCTTTAGTGATATGTTCTTAGTCTTGTTTGTTATCGTAATGGTAGCCTTCGGAACATATAGGGCAAAAAATGCTACCAACCAGCATGAGATGCAGAATATGCAGGATATTCTAATCGAACAGGAAGCATCCGCGCTTTTACGCCTGATCAATAAACAAGGCTATTATCGTCGTTCAGATGACGAAGACGACAATGTGCGAAAGCCTGTATTGGCAATGAAGTTATATCGTGCTTCGCAGGACTTAAAAGAGCTATATGAAAGTGGACGCATGGGGGACAGCGTGGCTCTTGACGACAATGTTGAAATAAATACAGATAATTATGAAAAAGCTATTTTATCTTTCGGTGAACTGGTGAAAATAAAAGAAATGCCAGGGATGGAGGGAAAAGGAAGTTTTGAAAGCTTGAGAGAGGACATGAAGCTTAAGACAATAGGTGCTCGCCTGCAACCTGGTATTGGTAAAAAAATTCTTACTAAAGAAGAGCTAGAGAAACTTTTACAGGAGAGGGAGTTTGAACTTGCCAAAGCAGAAGAGCGAATAATGGAATTGAGTAAATCGGATATGGTTCCTGTTTCTCAATTGGCACAATGTGAAAACGAGAGAGATCACTATAAGAATATTTTAAGTCAATACAGGAATATTTTTGGTGATTTGCCGATTGATCAGGAAGATGCCAAGAAATGCTGGGTTCAGGTGAAGAACTTGAGGCCTTCAGGGGATGGGACATTGGTCTTTGTGGATGAACAGTTCAAAAGGGCTTTGGAAATGTTTGTGGAAGCCACAGAGGGCAAAACTATCATGATAAAAACTCCCGATCTTGTGGTTTCCGCTATGAAAAAATTGGCGGAAAGTATCACTGGCGGACAGTTTGATATTGTCAACTCTATGCTGGGGGAAAGTGAAGTGAAGTTCGAGGTTGCTCGACCAACGTACTCTCAGATTGATTCAGTCAGTAGCAAGAATGATTTTCGCAAGGTTTATGGCGATGATAAAGCTTTTAAAAATGAAGAACAGTGGGATATCGCCAGATCCGCGCTACTGAAAAAAGTTATAACAGGGTTCGATTCGGGGGTAGGAGATGCACGTAAGCACATGAAAGGAATCGTTGATATGCTGAAAGATCATCCAACGGGTAAAATAACTGTTGATATTATTGGTTATACAGACATGGATGGTGAATATAAGAATAACAATGACCTGGGGATGCGTCGAGCCAAGTTCATTGCTAAAATTATTGAGATTTTGCTACAGAATGAACTAGAAAGGCATAACGGTCTTGCAGCCGACGATTGTAAACGTGTCGAATTTCAGTGTTTTTCTGCCGGCGAATTTGGTTTGCCTAAACAGAATTCTGGGGAATCATTAGATGAATACAAGGCGAGGTGCCGCCGTATAGCCGTTACGGTAAAGGTTGATTCTTCCGGAAAATGATTACATTATTAATTGATTACCAGTTTCATGAACATATTTTATGGAGCTTTTCGGCACTAATTGTTTGCCTGTTCGCTTCATATGGGTTCATTACTATATGGGGGTGCTGCTGGAACCGAAAATGGCATAAAAATAGAGTTAGTTTATCGATTGTATTCATATGTGGATTTTTAGCATATATCGGTATTTTAATTTGGCAGAGTTGTGAATCCCTTCATAACTTTGTTGTTGATATGAGAGAAAATCCTGAAAAAATTCATGCTCTCTCAGATAAAGTTCTTTCTAAACCAGGGTACTTTGAAAACTCATATCGAGGAACACTGACGGTTCTTGATAAAGAACAGGCTCAGCAGGAGAGAGATAAAACGGAAGAAGCGGATGAACGACGAATACTTATTTTGGCAAAAAAATTGGATCACGCTAAATTGTTAATTCCTGCGAGTCGTTATTTTACTTATGATACTCCAGTTATTATTGATTGGAATGAAATCCCAACTAGCACCAGGTCATACATAAAAGAAATGATTAGTACTAATTATGTGTCTGTTAAAGCTCTAGATAATTTCAACGGAAATAAGCCGCACATACAAAAGCGCAATTTGGAAGAATGGGGGGCCAAGGCCATGCGCTATTTATTGATTCGTCAAAATATCGAACTGATATCAATGGACAATAAAGGAATTTTCAAACGATATTTGACGTATTCCAAGATTTATGTTGCGATATTTTTATCGATTTGTCTTATTGTTATTCCTTGTAAAGCATGTGCCGATATTAAGGCTCGATCATAGTATTTGGTTGGGTTCATTCCTTTATAGATTGGCGATGTTATTTTTTGTCCTCTTTTGATCAGTTGTTTTAGATGATTGACGTTTGGGGTTGGTTGTGTCGTAATTGAATGAGAGGCTCTCGGGACGAGATGCTCTGTGTATGGACGAGCCTGAAGAACAGAGAAAGATTATTCACATCGATATGGATGCCTTTTATGCGTCGATCGAGCAGAGGGATTTTCCCGAGTATCGGGGGAAGCCTATTGCCGTGGGACGCGAAGGCGCGCGTAGCGTTGTGTCGACGGCGAGTTATGAGGCACGAAAGTTCGGAGTACGATCGGCTATGCCGTCGATGAGTGCGATGAGACTGTGCCCGCATTTGATTTTTGTCGAAGGCCGGATGGATGTTTATAAGGCGGTTTCCCGACAGATTCGCGAGATTTTCTACCGCTATACGGATGTGGTGGAGCCTTTGTCGCTGGATGAAGCGTTTCTGGATGTGACGCTCAACAAGCCGGGGATTGAGCTTGCTGTGGATATTGCCCGCCGGATCAAGGCGGAGATTGCCGAAGAGTTGAATCTGACCGCTTCCGCCGGAGTATCGTACAATAAGTTCCTGGCGAAGATTGCTTCTGATTTCAGGAAACCTGACGGTTTGTTCACGATTCATCCATCACGTGCCCAGGCTTTTATTGACCAGTTGCCGATTGAGATGTTTTGGGGGGTGGGGAAGGCGACGGCATCGCGGATGCATGCGTTGTCGATTACGAATGGACGGGATTTAAGGGAACGGGATCTCGATTTCCTGATTCGTCAATTCGGCAAGGCCGGGGTGCTGTATTACAAATGTGCCCGGGGGATTGATGATCGTCCGGTGGAGGCGGTTCGCGTGCGGAAGTCTGTCGGTTGTGAACATACGTTTCCAGAGGATGTGACGGCGGATGCTGCCCGTCACAGGGAGTTGCTTCAGGTGGCCCGGGAATTGACCAAGAGGCTGGAGCGTTCGATGTTTCGCGGCAATACTCTGACGATCAAGGTGAAGTTCCCGGATTTTACGCAGCGGACTCGTTGTATGACGGTGACGGATTGCCTGATGGGGTATGAAGATATTCTTCCTTTGGCACATCAACTGCTGGACGGCCTGGAGACGGGAACTCGTCCGTTCCGTTTGCTCGGGTTATCGGTTTCCAATCCTGTGGATGATAGGAACGGGGAGGATTGGGAGCAACTTTGGCTGGACTTCGGGGAGTATTGATGCGTCGCTTTTGCTTGAGCAATTCTCGTTTGCCCTCCTATTGGGGTGTGGCGTTGCCAAGCGTGATGGTGAAGTCGATGGGCACGTTGATGGTCTCGGTGGTTCTGTAGTCGATGTCCACATCGATGGGGGTCTTCTTATCGTATCCCTCGGGGAAATTGATGTGGGAGGAGAAGGCGCCATTTTCTGTTGGATATACCGAGCTCCAATTCAGAGTTTTGTTGGGCGTGCTGATCTGGATGGGCCATGCTGTGGCAGCGGTGATCTTGATGGATTCAATGGTGTAGGTGTCCGACGGGGACGAATCGATGTATGACTCTTTGCGTGTTTCTGTGATCATCTGCAGGGAGAGTGGACCTGCTTTTTTCTTGTCCCCGAACTGGAGTCCCCGAATGGAGGTGCTCTTTGTGTCTTTGGCAACAACGAAGGGGATGCTTCCCTTGAGGTGGATCCATGTGGCACCTGGGGAGGGGAGCTGGTCGGCAGTCAGTGTAAGACTGGGGTCGGTGAAATTATCGTATCGCGTTAGGGGTTGGGCTGTGACAGACCATTTTTTGTTGTTGGAGTCTGTACACTGTAGTTTGATGTTACGGTTGAGTCTTGGATGGATGGCTGGATATTGTTCGGAACTGAATACCAGTGAGATGAAAAATCGTTTTGGGGCAAATGGATTGTTTTGCTGTTTTAGCTTCTCTGCCGGGGATGTTTCCGGAAGGAGGGAGATGTAGGTGATTGCGAGGTCTTTGACTGCCACCTGGACACCTTCTTTCTGTGGCTTTTCCTGAGCCAGGGCGAAGGGAGCCATCATGCCGATGGCGATTGTGGAGATCAGAGCAAAATGTGTGGTTCTCATGAGCGGGAAGCGGAGAAAGGGGTGGAATATTGGTGCTTCAGCCATTTCAGGCATGGCTTTCATTACCGAGGTTTGCCTTGATATCGACAGGAACCGTGGTGGTTTCCAGTTTGTCCCAGAGGATGAGTTGAACTTTGATTTTCTTGTGTTTGATGTCGATATCGAAATAGTTAACTGTTTGGTTACCTGTTGGGGAGAGCCTCTGGGTACTCAGCTTTTCGCCTTCTTCCGAGGAGATGATGAGATCACGAATGAGTTCGATATTGTTCCCCTTGATGGAAATGCGAACGCGTTGCTCTCCTTTGATGTTGGGGGTTCTCGTATCGACTGATGAACTGATGGTGTATCCTTCCAGATCGCACGATGCATGGCTATCGACATCCGTCGTGACGGAGATGCTTTCCCGGAGGTTGTCTTTCCTGGAGATAATCAGGTCGAGACCGCCCTTGATGCTGAACCATGTTGCGTTGGGTGAGGGGAGGCGGTTACTACATGCCCCGTAGTCGAGCATGATGGGCTGTTTGATGTCGTTCAACTCCTGTCGCGCGCACAGGAGGTAAATTTTCCATTGTGCTCCGGTCGAATCAGAGGCATCAAGTTTCTTGAACAGGGGCTCGGAGACGGCTGGTTTCCAGTTCGTTGCAATGATGTCGTACTCCGTTGACCTGACGAGGAAGTTCAGGAACATTTTTTTCGCGGGATCGTCCGTGATGTAGCATGCCTTCAGCTCCATGAGAGAGACATGGATGTCGGACGGAGGGGGGATTTTACTTTGGGCTAGAGCCAGACTGGAGGTGGCGGCAAGAAGGACTGGAAGCGCAAGCCGGAAGATGCTTCCGAGTTTTTTCGTGAACGCCTTGCATGAGACAGATACTGTTTTCATGGCGGGATGCTTGGGTAAGAATAGAGAAAGATGAAAAAGTTTTTTTGATTATCAAAATCAATATGTCTTTGTACATACAATGTCAACATAAATTGGGGATAATTAATAAATTCCCAATTTTTAACTGGTGCCGATAGGGGTGGGAAGGCTAAAAAGACGCTCACAGGGAACAAATTTGTTGTCTGTGGGCGGATATAAAAGACTTTTGGTTAGCGGGATGTATCTCGTAGGGCAACGGGTTTGTCGAGTATTTCCCGGTAGAGGATGGCGGTGCGGAGTGCCTGGATGTTGTTCAGGTCGTGCCGTAGATCCGTGGCTGATGTGGCAGCGGGTTGGCTGGCGTGGTGGATCGTCTGATGTTTTGCCGCCGGGGTGGTAGCATGTTTGTTTTGGAGACTCGCGAGAGCTTCCTGTTCCGCATTGGAGAGCGATTGAATGGAGGCGGCAGCCTGTTCTTCACTGTTGGAGACGTTTCCTGAAGCAACGGGGGGGGGTATGGCTCCGGGTGTGGAATAAGCATCCTGTTGTTTTGGAGAAACGGCAGGCACATGCTGACGGTGCATGGGGTGCTCTGGCTGACCTTGCTTCCGGTAGTTGCCAGGTTGCCGGGTGCGGGATTGCTCGATGACTTTGCGGATTTTCCTTTCTGCCGGGCTTTCAGCGGATTTTTTGGTGGCTTGTTCGAACTTGCCCTTCAGGTAATCCATCAATTTGCCGATCAGTATGAATCCGCCGATGAGAAGCAGAACTCCGAGGTTGGCCCAGATATTGGCTTCGGCAAGGCATGGGATGAAGGCAGGCATGATGTTTGTCGCGAAAGGGGGAGGATAAGGTGATTGGAAAATGAATGTTGCCTGTTTTGTAACTGATACGGAGCGAGGATGAACCTTGCCCCGTACCGGGAATGATGGCGCAGGATGGGCGGAATCGTGGGATACCCCGAGGGGCTTACTTGGTGCCGGGTGCGGGGGATGAGGGGGCGGCGATGGCATCCCTCATTTTCGTATCCGCAATGACATTCTGGTAACGGGCATAGTCGAGGACGCCGAGGTTGCCATTGCGGAAGGCTTCTGCCATGGCCATGGGGATTTCAGCTTCCGCCTCGACGACTTTGGCCCGCATTTCCTGGGTACGGGCCGACATTTCCTGCTCGGTGGCGACGGCGGCAGCGCGCCGTACTTCGGCTTTGGCCTGGGCAATTTGCTTGTCGGCTTCGGCCTGTTCCGCCTGAAGGCGGGCACCGACGTTTCCGGCGACGTCTACATCGGCGATGTCGATGGAGATGACTTCGAAAGCCGTGGAGGCGTCAACGCCTTTATCCATGACTTTCTGAGAGATGTTTTCCGGTTTTTCGAGGACGTCCTTGTAGGAGGATGCGGAGCCGACGGCAGAGACGATGCCTTCTCCGACACGGGCGACAACGGTTTCTTCCGTGGCGCCGCCGACGAAGAGGTCAAGGTTGGTACGGACGGTAACTCGGGCGCGAACAGCTACGGCGATACCGTCACGTGCGACAGCCGTCAGGCGGGTTTGACCGGAAGCAGGGTTCGGACAGTCGATGACGCGGGGGTTGATGGAGGTTCGGACGGCTTCAAGAACAGTTTTTTCCGTTCCTTTGACGGCGAGGTCGATCGCGCATGCCCGGTCAAAGGTGAGGGGAATGCCGGCTTTTTCAGCGGCGATGAGGGCGAGTACGCAATTAATGATGTCGCCGCCGGCCAGGTAGTGGGCTTCCAACTGGTCGGTGGAGATGGGCAGTCCTGCCTTGCCGGCAGTAATCCGGGAATCGACAACGAGGGGATAGGGCACTTTCCTGAGCCACATACCCAGCATGTTGGCCATGGATACGGGGGCTTTGGCAAGGCGAGCACGCAGCCATGTCTTAAAAAATTTGGCAATAATGGCACCCGTGATCAGGACGAAGACGATAACGACCAGGATAACGATGGCGAACAATGCTCCAGGAATTTCTGCTAATGGCATGCTCGTTTTGTAACATGACAGAGGATTGTTGGCAAAGAAGAAACGATAATTTTTTGGACATCATTTTTTCTCTGCTTGACCTTCTGGCTCGAAAAGGCAATCCCATGTGCTGTGCTTACGACTGATTTTGATTACAACCTTCCCGAGGAACTCATTGCCGATCGTCCTCTGCCGGATCGTGCCTCATCCCGCATGATGGTGATCCATCGTGATAGTGGGGTAATTGAGCACCGTCATTTTTCCGATCTCCCGGATTATGTGCAGGAAGGGGATCACTTTATTCTGAACGACACGCGTGTGGTCCCAGCCCGGTTTTTCTCGAATGACGGCTCTATTGAGCTGGTGCGGGCAGGCGCTTTGTCTCCGACGCTATGGAAGTGCATGGTGCGCCCGGGGCGCAAGATGAAAATCGGCAAGACGGTGCAGATCGGCGAGGCTATGGGTACAGTGGAGGATATTGACGCAGAGGGTTACCGCATCATCCGGTTTGATGCCGAAGTGGATGAGGAACAATACGGACGTCTGGCTCTGCCTCATTACATGAACCGCGAGAGCGACCCCGAGGACAAGGAACGTTATCAGACGGTGTATGCAGCTCATAACGGTGCCATTGCTGCCCCGACAGCTGGTCTTCATTTTACGCCGGAGTTGCTGGCTTCCATACCTCATAGTTTCGTGACTCTCCATGTCGGCGTTGGAACGTTTCGCCCGGTAAAGGTGGATCGTATTGAGGAGCACGAGATGCACACGGAGCATTTTGTCATGCCGCAGGAAACCGCCGATGCCGTATCCGCTGCCAAACGCGTGATTGCCGTCGGGACGACATCCGTCCGTGTACTGGAACACTTGGCTAATACTCAGGGGCTTCCTTTGAAGGGGACGGAAGGTTCTACCAACATTTTCATTTACCCCTCGTACGAGTACAAGGTGGTCGATGCCCTGATTACCAATTTCCACTTGCCGCAGAGTACGTTGATTATGTTGGTGAGTGCATTTGCCGGGCGAGAACTCGTGTTGCGTGCCTATGAAGAGGCCATCCGGGAACGTTACCGTTTTTATTCCTATGGGGATTGCATGTTAATTCTCTAGAAAGAGGACGAATATGAAATGGGATCAACGGAAATGGTGTTCCAGACTGAAGAAAACGGGGCTGGCTCTGGTTCGCATCTATTTCTTGTTGTTTGCCATTTTGATTCTATTTCAGGGATATGTCGTTTTTCCCGGTCAATGGATGGTGTTTCCATCCCTTCGGCATAGTTTTTTGGAAAAATATCTGGAGCCATGTTCCCGTACGTTCCATGTGAACGGGGAAACGCTGGAAGGATGGGTTAAACACGTTCCCGGGACTCCTCTCATTGTTTTTTTAGGAGGCAACGGAGAAGATGTCGCCTGGCATGTTCCATTTCTCGACGGGATGGGATGTTCCTTTCTGACTGTCAATTACCGGGGATTCGGCAACAGTTCGGGTTCGCCTTCGGAACAGGCTCTTATTGATGATGCCATTGTTCTGATTGATCAGGTTTGTGGGAAAATGGACATTCCTTCCGGCGAGGTTGTCCTTGTCGGGCAAAGTATCGGATCGGGGGTAGCGGTTGCCGTTGCTTCCAAGCGTCCTCCTGGCAAGCTGGTTCTGCAGGTTCCGTTTGACAGTCTGGAAGCCGTTGCCAAGGAAAAATTGCCCGTGTATCCTGTTTCGTGGATATTGAGATCTCCGTTCAGGTCTGACTTGCTGGCTCCTGCCATCACTTGTCCCGTTGCTGTTTTCGCCGCACTGGAAGATGAGGTGATACCTGTGCATCATGCTCGGCGTATTGCTTCTCTTTTCCCCCAGCTTATCTGTTACCGCGAATTTGACGGCGTTCATCACATGGAGCTGGAAGACGCGTATGGTTTTGAACGGGCTTTCCGGAATTTTTGTCTGGGTGACGGAAAGGGATAGGAACTTGACTTTCGTTCAAAAGGGAAAATATATAGAACCATCATGGTTTTCAGGAAAAAATATTGTTTCCGATTCGGACTGCTTGTTGTCGCGGCCATGTTGTTTTTGGTATTGAGTCATTGCACTAACAAGTTTGTTTTTCCCGGACAATCCATGATTAATCCGGACGAACGTCCTGTATTCATGGAAAAAATATTGCACTCTTATTACCATACTTTTTCCGTCAATGGAGAAACTCTGGAAGGTTGGTCGAGAGAGGTGCCAGGGACTCCCTTGATCGTATATTATGGAGGCAATGCCGAGGATGTTCTGTACAGAACGGAGGAACTGGTGACTTGGGGGTGTTCTTTCCTGGCAGTCAATTACCGTGGATTCGGGAGAAGTACGGGTTCTCCTTCACAAAAGGACGTTGTGGATGATGCCGTGGTCTTGCTTGACCTTGCCGTATCCGGGAGGGGAAAATCATGGGACGATGTTGTTCTTCTGGGGCAGAGCATTGGATCGGGGGTTGCCGTCCAGGTTGCTTCACAGCGTCCTGTGAGCAAGATGGTACTTTTGGTCCCGTTTGACAGTTTGGAGTCGGTAGCAAAGGAGATGATTCCCTGGCTCCCGGTGTCTTGGCTTTTGGATTCTCCGTTTCGTTCCGATGAGCTGGCTCCCGGCATCACATGTCCCGTGGCGATTTATGCGGCAGAAGAAGACCGGGTGATCCCCGTACATCATGCGAGAAATTTGGCTCGTCTTTTTCCCAATCTGACGAATTACCGGGAGTTGCCCGGGATTTCTCATATGGGACTGTTGGGGAATCCGCGATTTTCGAAAATTCTCCGTCAAGAATGTTGTGAGAAGTCGGCCACGAAAAGAACTTGATTAAAGAATAAACAGTATTACGATAAAGATATGGTTCCAGGAACTGTTCTTTTGATTTTTGTCATATTGGTTTGCTACCTCTTCTTTGCTGCAGGGGTAACGGGAGCAATAGGCCTCGTAATGGGATCCCGCTGGCGGCGTACCGGAGTTATTGCCGGGACTTTAGCTACGGTTATGATTATGGGGACAGTGCATTTGTACGTCCAATTTCTGGAAGCATGCCAGAAGAGTCTGGTGGCTGAAGATGGGGCGATCAGTCAATTGATACTGAGTGGGGCGGATGGGCCGACAAGTTTGTTTGTGACCATCAAATTCCCTTGGATTATGGCATTGGCCCTTTGGATGATTACCTGCCTTGTTACGGTGGGCGTTGCGTGGATGCAGGAGGAAGCCTACTGCAACAGGCTGAAGGATGCCCGGGAATCCAGAGAAGCGTAAAATGCTAGCTGCCGGCTGGCGATGTTGTATGTTCCCGGGGCATCGGTTTTCCTGTGGTTGTCTGAGCCGGGACGATGGAATGAAACCGGATTTTTCCAACATTCCGGTGATCCGATGTGAAAAATAAAGCAGGCATTCGGTTGCGAGTGCCTGCTTGAAGTTGCCGGGAGATGATGGGGATAGTGATCTATTATTGAGGAAAGACTCTTTTCCATGTTTTACCCTCATCCGTGGATTCGTGGATACCTTTTTCGGCATAAAGGGTAATATGTGAGAAGTTGTCCTTGTCAATCTTCAATTCAAAGGCCCGGCCCCAGTTCTGCTGGTCCGCTTGTTTTTTCCAACGCATGGCATTTTGGTTGCTCCAGTAAACGCCGTTGCCGTCTAAAGGTACAGCGAGCAGGAGCGTGACATCGTCGCGTCGGCGGTCTGCAGCCAGGGTGGGCTGGTTGGAGGGCAGTACCTGCAGGACGCGGTTGATGGTATGTGCCATGTTGAATGTCGTGTAAAGCCCGTTTGTGGAGAACAAGTAGAGCAGGGCATCGGAACGCGTGTCGTAGAGCAGTTTCAGGAAACCTGTGCCGGGGACTTCGATGAGAGAGTCCCATTTTTTGCCATTGTTGCGGGACATGAAAGCTTTGCCGCGATTGGTCCCCGGATCCGCAGTCAGGAGGCCGACCCGTTCCGGGATATCGGGGTGATAGGCTACATTGGAAATGGCTTCGCCCTTCAAGCCACGGTTTTCCCAGGTAACCCCTCCATCGGATGAGAAAAAGACCCCGGCTCGGTCGGAACCGGCCATGATTTCCTGGGCGTTTTTCGGATGGACGGAGATGATTTCTCCGGCGATAGCCGAAGGAATGGAAGGATTGACTTTGAATTCAGAGCAGACTTTCTGCCATGTTTTGCCCATGTCGGTACTGCGGAAGAGGCCTCCTCCTTGACTGGAGGCCGCTGCCATGATCAAGTTGTCGCCGGCCAGGGCAATAGAACGAACGAAGGAGGTCCCCTGAGGCAGGCGTATGGAATGCCGGGTATAGGTGTCACCATTCTTTTGCAGCAGTTCGGCTCCCCGGCGGGTACGGAGGACGGCAAGATCGGGCTTCAGGATGGAGTAGCCGATAATGGAACCGGAAGCTGAGGGAAGAACCATTTTGGGTTCTTGCATCTGCCCTTGCTTCAGAGTGATGTCGCCCATGGTAGCCGTAAAGACGCCTTTGCCCTTGCCGGGGATGGTGCGGAAGGTGATACCCGCCAGGATTGTTTCCGGCATGGGGATGATGCGCTGCATGGCCATTTCCCACGTTTTGCCGTCAGCGGATGAGAAGCAGGAAAATTCGTTGCCCCGGCGTGTGATCCGAAGCCAGGTATGCTTATCGTCAAGACGGAAGGACGACTTGCGGCTCGTGCCGTAGTCGCTGAAATCGGCGCTGCAACGCACTCCGTCTCCTACGGTGCGGAAGATGGCTATTTCCTTGTCGTAGTCATTGCCCCCATTGTCCTTTTTAGCCATGATGCCGACCCAGCAGTCATTGCCGGTATCGAGCGATTTGTCACTGGATGAGATGATTCGTCCGGTCAGGACAAAGTCCCCTTTGACGGATCGGTTGACCAGGTATTCTCCCTCGCCTACAAACTGGAAGATTCCGTTTTTGCCGTTGACTGCGTGGGGAAGGCCGGTTTCTCCGAATGTCTTGACTGACCATGATGGATCCAGAACGCTGGAGGATTTCAGGTTGACGTGAGGAGTGTCGACCGTATGGGAACCGTTGTAGTAGACACGGGCCCAAAGATCGTTGTTGCCGTCAAAAAGGGTCATGGATGCCAGGAATGGAGGCTTGTCCGTGGAGGAGACGAGCTTGTTGCCGTTGAAGTATTCAATTTTGTTGACCTTGCCGCTGGAGATAGATGTCTTGAGTATCTTTTCCTGGGCGTTGCCGGAGATTTCCAGTTTGGCGTCGGGGATGTCGGAACGCTTTTCCCGGACGAGGTTTTTGAGAGGGATTTCTTCCAAAGGTTTGTTGTCGTATTCCCATCCCAGCCAGGCAATGGCGAATTCGGGATCGTTGTTCTTTTTGAAGTAGGTGAGTTTGATGGGAACGAGTCCCCTCTGCAGGAAGACGGAAGTGCGCTTTTCCGAAGCACTGTGGATACCGTCGTTGTCGATGACATTTTGACCACCCAGTTCCAGGCGGCTACCGTCGCAGGATTTCAGGACAAAGGTGTAGGCCCCCGTTTCAGGGACATTGAGAAAGCCTTCGTAGGTGAAGGCGAATTTACCATCGCGATTACCTCTCAGGGCCGTATCGAATCCCCGGGACACACCGGAACGCAATGGTTGGGAGAAGTCGATGGCTTGGAGAGAATCCCAGCCGTCCGGGCTTTCTACGTATTTGTATTCCAGCCCGTCGGTTACTTGCTTGTTGGCTGAGACGGACTGGATGGTTTTCCCGGTGCCGGGCTGTGGCAGGTCGATGGTTTTGGTCTGGTCAAAGATGTCCGTGATGGTTAGGCGGGCATAGCCTTTTCCTCCCGCAGTCAAGGGGATGGATTTGGTACGGACTTGAGGGAGCTGTTCCTGAACGGATGCCAGTGGTTTTCCCCGGAACTCCGGGTTGTCGTATACATCGATTTTATAGCCGAGCTGAGGGGAGGATTGAGCTTCCAGCGTCCAATCGACAATGAGCTGGCCGTCTGCCGTACGGGACTCCGCTTTGGCGAGAATGGGGTCGGGAACCGGTGCTGCGGGTTGTTTCAACTGGAAATCATGTTTGCGGCCCTGTTCGAGATTATAGGGGAATTTGCGGTTTTCCGTATAGGACATGGTGAGGACGGTGTTATCATCCTTGAAGTTGACCGTCCAGGCCTGGTACTTCATTCCGTCGTCCTTGTGAACGTCGACGGAGACGGTGTCCAGTTTCTTCCATTCTCCATTGAGGCGATAGAAGCCTTTGCCGTGCCACAGTTCGCGGTGCTTGCGGCCGGCGTGTCCGAAGTCCTCCAGGAATCCTCCGTTTCCTCTGAATCCGGTGGCGGCATAGGGGATGCGGAAGGTTGCGAGATGGTGCCATTCATTGTTGGTCTGGTCCTTCATCCAGGAGCCCACATAGGCTTCCTTGTTTTGTTCATTGGCTCCCCATGTGCGGATGAACATCGTGTACCACTGCTTGGTCTTGATCCATGGGACATCGCGTCCTCCGGCACTTCCGGAGGCTCCTTCTCCGACGTACTGGCGGGCATAGACGACGGGATTCATGTAGGTGTTGCGTACCTGGCGGTTTTCGTAGGCTTTGTCCGGCCAGAAGGACCAGACGGTACTGGGACGGTAGGTTTCCAGATTGGTGTTGTCTCCGACGTTGGCGGCGACGCCGGCGTAGAAATACCCTCCCTTGGGATACATATTGAGATTCCAGCAGGCAAAATAGGTGGATTCCGGCCAGTAGGGGTATAACAAATCAACCATGATGATGTCGGCCCCGTCTTCGACGTGATCCTGATACCAGGAGGCAGACGCCGGGATAGACATGCAAAGGCCAAGGATGAGGAAGAATATTTTTTTCATGGAATGAGGGAGATGGGGGAAAGGTTTGCCGAGCAGAGCAGTTTTACGCTTGATATACGAAGCTTCGCAAATGAAAAATTCATTAAGATTGAGGATTCCACTGCAACGCTGATGCCGCCAAAAGGAAGGGATGCTGTAAAAATCCCGTCTAAAACATGGGATTTCGCGGGAAAATGCTTGATGCTTGCAGGGCAAGTTGCTAAGGGTCGATGCATGGATATGAGGCGTTTTCTGCAAATTTGCCTGGTTGTTCTGCCATTGCTGGCTGCTTCCTGTAGTCCGGGCTCATCGTCGCGGCGTCCTCCGCTTGTCAGTTTCCGACCTCAGGATATTCCTTTGGTTCCTCGTACGGTCTCCCAGATCAACAGGGAAGTGCGGATAGACAGGGACTACATGCCGACTTCTACGAGGGCTCGCAGATATTATTCCGGTTCGTTGAGCCCCCGCTTTATTACGATTCACAGTACGGCCAATCCTTCGGGAGATGCCTGTAGTCATGCCAAATATTTGAATAAGGGGAAATCGGGCAGTCTTTGCTGGCATTTTACTGTGGACCAGTACCATGCCGTCCAGCATTTGCCATTGAACCGGAGGGGGCACCATGCGGACAAGGGCGGGCCGGGAGACAGGTATTCCATCGCCATTGAGATGTGTGAGGTACGTTCTCACAGCAAGGCCAAGACTTATGACCGTGCTGCCAAATTGACGGCGAGCCTGATGACCCAGTACAATATTCCTCTCCGCAATGTTGTCCCGCACTACTACTGGAGTGGCAAAGCATGCCCAGGACCTCTGCTGGATGAGAAACGTCCCGGCTATAAATGGAGCTGGTTTATTTCCCGCGTGGATTATTACTACCGTTGTCTGAATGGCGGGAAGCAGCATGTATCCTGATTCAATATTTGGTACAGGGAAGTGAACATGCCGGAGCCAGACATGTTGAATGGCGGTTGGAAGTTGCTGTCCCGGCTGGATGAACTTGCTTTTTTACGGGGAATGGCCCGTGAGAGGAAGGCCTTGGACGCGTTGGGCATTTCGACGGTACATGATTTGTTGTTCCGTCTTCCCCGGCGTTATGAAGATCGGCGTCGTTTCGACGGGTTCGATTCCCTGGGGGAGCACAGGGCCGTTTGTCTGCGCGTTAAAGTTGTGGATACGAAGTGGAAGGGCTTCCGGGGGAAGGGGGGGTACTTTGAGGCTGTTGTCGAGGATCTGAACAGCCTGGGCGGTTCCGTCATCAGCTGTCGGTGGTTTCATTTTCCCGGGATTGCCAAGATGGTGTGCGCCGGTCAGGAATTGGTGATGTACGGCAAGCCGAAGCAATACGGCAAGCAGCTCTGTATGGTGCATCCCGAGTTTGAAGAAGTGCAATCGGGAAGTTCCATCCACATGGATAGGCTGGTACCGGTCTACGGGAATTTGTCCGGATTGAATACTCGGAGATTCCGTGAAATTATCTGGAAGGTGTTTCAGGGGATGGTGCCGGGAGCCGAAGACGGAATTTATGAATTCTCGGAAAAAGAACCTCGTAAAAAATCCCTTTTGGATCTGCACTTTCCGGAGTCCATGGAGGATGTTCTGCGGGCTCGTCGCCGCTTTGCTTTGGAAGAATGTCTGATTCAGCAGTTGAAAGTCGGTTGCCGCCGCCGCCGGAATCTTGTGGTTCCCGGGAAGATAACGGCTACGGGAACGCAATTGATGCGCGACTTGATGGAGGCTCTTCCTTTTGAAATGACACTCAGCCAGAAACGGTGCCTCCGCGAGATTTACGGGGATATGAAGTCTTCCCGCCGGATGAACCGCCTGCTTCAAGGTGATGTTGGTTCCGGGAAAACACTTGTAGCTCTGGGCGCTATGCTGATGGCCGTGGAATCGGGACATTCCGCCGTCCTCATGGCTCCGACGCAGATCCTCGCAGAGCAGCATTATCGCAAATTCCGAACCCTGCTGGATCCGCTGGGAGTATCCACATCGTTGAGAACGAGCGACAGGAGGGAGGATTCCCATGTGGCCTTCGATGGAGAGCCTTCCATTGTCGTCGGTACTCATGCGCTGTTGTATGCACGGAATTCTCCCGGTTCGCCCGGTTTGGTCGTCATTGACGAACAGCACAAGTTTGGCGTACTCCAGCGCGAACGCCTGGTGGAAAGCGCCGGCAATCCGGACGTACTTGTCATGACGGCGACTCCGATCCCCCGTACGTTGACACTGACAGTGTACGGGGATTTGGATGTGTCCGTGATCGATGAACTTCCCGCCGGGCGCGGGAAGATTGTGACCGCTCTCCGCACACCGAAACAAATGAAAAAGATTGTGGAATTCGTCCGCTCCCAAATCGACGAAGGCCGCCAGGTGTACATTGTCTCTCCCCTGATTGAAGAAAGTTCCGTGCGTAAAAGTACCTCTGCCCTGAAGGAACTGGAGGTCTGGAAAAAGCGCTTGCCGCATGTCGATATCGGTCTGCTTCACGGGCGCATGGCTTCGGAGGAGAAGGATGTTATCATGCGCGACTTTTTGGAAAACAAGATAAGCGTCCTCGTATCGACGACAGTGGTCGAGGTCGGAGTGGATGTTCCGAATGCAACGGTCATGATTATCAATGATGCGGAATCGTTCGGTCTTTCCCAGCTTCACCAGTTGCGGGGGCGTATCGGCCGGGGAGGACACCATTCCTACTGTATCCTGATCTCCGATGTGGCCGAGGATGACGAACAATGGGAAAAACTCCATATTCTGGAGACGACATTGAACGGATTTGAATTGGCCGAGGAAGATTTGCGCTTGCGCGGCCCCGGGGACGTCCTGGGAACGGAACAGAGCGGCCTGAGTTCCATCATGTTCACGGAATGGTTGACGGATCCCCGGCTTATTCGCAGGGGAAAGGAACTGGCGGACATGATCCTGGAGGAAGACCCCGATCTAACCTCAGCCAAGTACAAGGCGTTGAGGCAGTATTGTCTCAATATCTGAGATCGTGAATGGAGCTGCCTGCGATGATCATTGGTGATCCTTCCCGTGAGGGTTTCGGGAAGACTCGTCAGATTGGAGGCCCATCTGGAATGACGGAGCCGAAAGGAGAATCCTCCTTGCCCTTTTGTCCGGCGCGTCCGGGGTCGGATGCCTTGCCGCGTTCTCCGGCTTTTTGGATGGCGCTTTCGGCATCTTCGACCGGTTTGTCGGACTTGATGGCTTTACGCTTATTGTTGTCGGGTGAGGAGAGGATGCGCTTGATCAGGTTGCCGGACGAATCGTATACGAATTCTTCACGGGTAAAGTTCCAATCGGTTGGATAGGGATGATCGATCCGGCTCAGTTGGCCCCGTTCATTGTATTTTTTGTCTGGGGTGCCCTCTACCATGCCCAGGGGGATTCTGTCGAGCAGGATGGGATAGGCAATTTCAATCAAATTGGTAGAGGATATTTCTTCTCCATAATGGGCTCCGCTTTTGAGAAGGCCGAATGGAGAAAAATCTTCCATCCGTTTGCCGGGTAATTTCAGGAACAGGCGACGGGAGGTTTCCTCGATGAAGGCCATGCGGTTGAGATGCGGAGTAACGCCGGGATAAATATAACGATTGCCGGGTACTTCTTTGCCTTCCGCATCCAGAAAGGTTTCGCTGCCGGAGCTGCCGTCAGGGGATAGTTTGACATTTCGTGTGGCGTAAAGGTTGCGTACCATGACCGGGTTGTCCTGGGCATCCGTGAATTGTTCGATGTAATCGGCGTTGTTCTTTTCGTTCCTCCAGGCGATGCTGCGTTTGTAGTAACCTTCGGAATTGAGGTTGGACGGGTTGATGGTACCCCCCTCATACTCGACGGAGAAATCCAGACCGTTTTTACCGTATTTGCGAGTGACTTTGGTATATCTTCCGGGGGTGAGGGCTTCGCCGCCGGAGGCGGTTCTGTATTCGGTTCCGGTGAGGCGGTTTTTACTGTCGTATGTTCGGAGAATCGATGCGGCCTGTTCCGGGCCATAACACGGGAGTCCTGATCCATTCAAGTAATCCCTTTTAGTTTCCCTGCCTTCTCTGTTGAATTTCAGTTCCATGGAGGCATAACTCCATGGAGTGGAGCCGATGGAGCCATCCGTGTCGCAGAAGACATGCTTGCTGCATTTCCCGTTTTTGTCATATTCATAGTAAATTTTGGAAATTCCATCCCTATTGTAGCAGGGGGAGTTTTCCGGGTCAAAATACTCGATGGACAGAAGGCGGTCTTCGTTTCCCGATTTGATGTAGGTGTACTTGGCGGATGCATAACCCTCCGGACCGAACAGGAGGTTGTCGTTGGCTCCTTCGAACGTTTGGCGGACGAGTCTGCCACCTCCGTCATATTCCATGCGCTGGATATGGTACCCGTTGGGGATGATGATTTTGGTATCGTTGTTGTCAAAATAGGCGATGGATGCCAGGGCTTTCTTTCCCTGGACAAGCTTGTAGGTGAAGGTCTGTCTGGCCCAGCCTCCGGGCCCCATCGCCAGTTCCTTGCCATCCTTGCCGAAGAATGCTGTTTCTTTCAATTGACCGTCGATGTCGTATTCGATGGACTGAGTGGCAAACCCGCCTGTGCAGAGGACCGGGTTGTCGGATTTATCCAGGCAGGTTGTTTTGGTCAGATAACGGGTCCGGTCGTACCGAATGGCGGCGAACCCCCAGGCATTTTCGACGGGGTTTTCCTGGGCGTCCAGCCAGATCGTTTTGAGAGGTTCTCCGGCAGCATCATATTCGAATTTAATGAAGCTGTGACCGAGGATGTGTTTAGTCGGGTTTTTATGTTCGTCGAGGTAGTGGATGCGGGTGAGGAGTGAAGCGGTGGCGAGTGCGGGCAGACTGACACGGGAGGAGGCTTGGCGGGAACTTTCGTTGATGCCTCCCAATTCTTTTTTGAACCGTTCTTGCGGTCCGGATCCTTCGGCAAGATGGTTATTGAGTTCGTTGACTCCCGGCGGAAGCAAGTAGTTATAGATAACGGCATGGTAGCCGAATACAGTCCGGACGGGGTTGCCATCTTTGTCGAAGTACTCTCTGCGGGCGATACATCCCCCCGGTTCTCCGTAAGCAATTCGTTCTTCGGCATAGCCGAGAGAGTTGCCTGTCTTATTGCCGTCTTTATCAAGGAAAGAGATGCTGCTGATTCTTTTCAAATGGTCGTATGTAAATTGCAAAGTGGCGTAACCTTGAGTGGCTGTTGTGATGCAGACGGGGGATTGTGAATCGGTCGACCATCCAAAGATGATCCTGATCGGTTCATAACCGTCACTGACCATCATTGGGTGTTTGGCGGTGTCGAGATACGTAATGGCTGTCAATTGACCTTCCGGAGAATAGGAGCACAGGCATGCGGCCCAGACGTAGGGACCGCGCATCAGATGACCTGCATTGTCCGTGTATGCGATGAGGAGGGGCTTACCCTGCGGATCGCGGATGAATTGTTCCCAGGCATAACCTTTGGGGCCTCCTCCGGGGATGGTGACGCTCTTGAGATATTTTGCAGGGGACAGGTTGCCGGGCTGTCCGGGCTCCGGAGTCTTGAGTGCCTGCGTGTATTTGTATGAAATTTCTACCGTGCGTTTGCCTTCGAATTGGGCCTGGTTGGCTTTCAGGGTGTCGGCATCCAGTTCCGGGAGTGTTTTAAGGTAGTCCTCCAACGTCATTTGGGCTTCGGAGACCGGGAGGAACCATGCTGCCAGGAGAAGAGGGATGAAGAGTATTTTTTTCATGGCAATGGATGGTTACAGGGTTGAAACGTCGGCGTTGTATTTTTGCCAGGCTGCCGAGAAATCAGTAAAGAGTTGTTCCCAGGAGCGTCCGTCTTTGAGGCGTTCGATACATGTTTCCTTGGGAACTCCTTCCTGGCGCATGCGGAGGAAGTCCTTGAGGTTTTTTCCGTCGCGGTTTCTATCCATGTGCATGAAATATGCGGTGATGAGCAGGGCCCGCGTGCGGTTCAGGCAGATGCATTTTTCATCGTTATTATAGATAGCTTCCGGGGCCGTCATGATTTTCTGGAATCCTTCGGGGAATCGGTAGGGGCTTTCAAGTTCGCTTTGTTCTCCATGGGATTTGGCGGCTTTGGCAGCAGAGGCTATTTTTTGGATCATTTTTTCCGTGAAATTGGTCAGGTCTATATTGCCCGTCTCTAGGATACCCAATTGATCCAGGTACATGGCGAACCCTTCCGTGAACGGGGTATTGGTCAGTATGGAGGCAGGTTCTATCGTGTGGATCCATTCATGGACGCAGACGGAGTACAGTCCGCTGTGCCGGTTGTTGGAATGGGACGAGGATTTGGTAGAGGACAGACCGAAGAGTTCCCCGTTGATGTAGCAGATGCCGTTGATATTGATGCCGGGGACCTTGGCTCCGGTTTTCTTTTCGAATTCTTCTTGGTTGCCGTAGATGTAGAATGTGTATTTTTCCGGGCAGAGGTTGTTTTGAGCTCCCGGGAAGTGGAGGGGGAAGATTCGTCCGAGAATGTAGGCCGTTTCCATGTCGAAGAAGGTGTTTTCGATAGCCCTGGTGTTGGTGATGGATTTTGTATCGTAGGCGATACGGAAGTGCGGCGTGTCGAGGTAGGTCCATGTGTCGTCTCTGGCGACGACAGTGGGAATCGGTCTGTTTTCCGGAGCTTCGATGATATCGGGCAGGACTTCGTCCCAGTTGCCTTCTTCCGGCAGGAGGCCAGGGACGATATGACCGGGACGCAGGAAGCGTCGCAGAGGCAAGGGGGTATCCAGGGCGTAGCTGCCCCATTCCCGAGGCATGACGTGGAACGGGATGGCCTGGCGCGAGATGATGGGGATTTCCTCCGGTCCCAGGATGCGGTCCGCATTGATGAACCGGGAACCCGTATCGAACAATTCTCCCGTTCCATCGACGAATGGCTCGATCTGAGGCTGCTGTTTCTTCGTAAGGAAAGAAGCAGGGGATTGTGCATTTGCTCTCCCGGTGATTGTCATGAAGGGAACCGTGCAGAGAAGAACCAGAATGGAACCGAAGATTTTCACAATTCCGGATTGTGTGGTAAATGGAATGAACGGTCAAGAATCAAGCCCGGAGATATTGTAAAAAGAGAACGGAAATAATGTTTGTTTCGGGGAAAAGAGCAGAAGCGGGAGGCCTATGTTGACATACAGGAATGCTGGAATAAGATCATTCCGTATGAAATTCACCCGTATTGTTTCAATTTTAGCTCTGGGTTGCATCTGCGTAGGTGTTGCCCGCAGCGATGCCGCCGAAACCAAGGAGCAGAGAGATGCCCGCATGCAGTGGTGGCGCAATGCCAAATTTGGCATGTTTATTCATTATGGGCTTTATTCCGGTTTGGCGGGCCAGCTCGACGGTAAAAAATATGGAGGAGGAGCCGAATGGATTCAGTCGTATTCCGGAACGGATAGCGATCGGTATGCCAAGTTGACGGAACCTCTTTTTAAGCCTCAAAAGGGTTGCGTGAAGCAGTGGGTAGATCTTGCCCGGCAGGCCGGTTGCAAGTACGTCGTCCTGACCAGCAAGCACCATGAAGGTTTTGCTCTGTTCGACTCCAAGTTAACGGACTTCAATAGTAAAAAAGTGGCAGATTTCGATATCGTCCGGGAATACGTGGATGCCTGCAAGGCCGATGGGCTCAAGGCCGGCTTCTACCACTCCGTGATTGACTGGCACCATCCGGATTACGACTGGCGCCAGGCCCAGGGGCTTCCCTACCCCGAGAATAACAAAAAATTGCCGGTTCATGCGAATCCCGATCATTCCAAGTACCAGGACTTCCTTCATGGTCAGGTCGATGAATTGCTTTCCAATTACGGCAAGATTGACATCATGTGGTGGGACTTCAGTTCCAACCAGTTTGACGGCGACAAGGCTTGGCGTGCGACCGAATTGCTCCGGAAGGTTCATGAAAAACAACCGGGTATTATTTGCAATAACCGTCTGTATGCTTCCCATAACACCAATGGGCCACTGGTGGTGACAACGAGCGAAAAAGGAGATTTCACGACTCCTGAACAGCATATCCCGCCGCAAGGAATTGAAGGCGATTGGGAAGTGTGCATGACGCTCAACGGTACCTGGGGTTATGCTGAACATAACCACAATTGGAAATCGAATGATACGCTGATCCGGGGCTTGGCCGATACGGTCAGCAAGGGAGGCAATTTCCTCTTGAACATCGGGCCGCGTGCCGATGGTTCGTTGCCGGACGAGACAATCAGATCGTTCAAGGCTATTGGTGACTGGATGAAGATGAACGGAGAAGCCATTTACGATACAACGGCTAATCCTTTCAAGCGCTCGTTCCCTTGGGGAGTGGTGACACAGAAGGGAGATATCTTGTATTTAATCGTGTACGAAATCCCTGCAAACGGGAAGTTGAACCTGCCTTTCAGTGCCGAGGGGACATTATCGGCTTCCGCCTTGGCGGATGGTAAAAAGGTTCCTGTCAAGAGTTCCGCGACAGGGGTGGAGCTTGATCTCTCGGGAGTAACTCCCGTTCCTTCCGCTACGGTCGTCAAACTCGTGGGACGGGGACATGTCATTGATGCTGTGATGGGGGGTAAAGACGGTTTTGTTTTGGAACCGGATATGGCAGTTCTGGGAGCCGGTCAGCAGCTTGAAACGGCGGGCGGCAAGACTCATGTCGGTTTTTGGACGGATCCGGATGCAGTTCTTTCCTGGAAGTTGAGTGCCGGTAAAGCAGGGAAATACAAGGTAGACATCACCTATGCTTGTGAAGACAAGTCAGCAGGACTGCCGGTGAAGATAACTGTAACGCCGGGGAACTCCTCCCTCGTCTGGAAGGTTGAAGGCTCGGGGACGTGGCAAAATTTCAAATCGGTGTCTCCCGGTATCGTTACTCTTCCGGCAGGGAAATCTACTTTGAGCCTTAAAGCCGACGGCAAACCCGCTCCCGGTGTTGCTAACATCCGTGAAATTACGCTGACTCCCGTCAAGTAAGACTCCTTCTTGCTTGAACAGGATATTTTTGAATGTTCTCGAAAAACGACCTTTTATTCTCAACGTTTTGCTCTTATGACTTATTGACAAATTCCTGAACAAGAGGAAGGGTTCCAATTTCACCGTCGTGGTGTAAAATAACATTATTATTCCAATGGCCATTTCCTACACAGAAGAAAAGACATTTATTCAGGCGGATATCCAGGAACTCTTCTTATCCGTGGGGTGGGTTTCCGGGCAATACCCATCCCGTTTGTACAAGGCTTTGATGAACTCATCCACTGTTGTGACGGCATGGGATGGGAATCAGTTGGTGGGTTTGGTACGGCTTCTGGATGACAGCGAAATGGTGGCGTACATGCACTATGTTTTGGTTCGTCCGGATTACCAGGGACAGGGTATTGCCGGCAAGATGATTGAAATGGTCAAAGAGAAGTACAAGGACTACCTTTACATTGAGATTATGCCGGAAGAAAGCCGGAATGCCGCTTTCTATGAAAGGCACGGTTTCCAGGTCATGGCGGATGGTGTCGCCATGCAGTTGTGTAATTTCGGCAATCGCCAATAAACTGTTTTTCTTTTGCCGATGTTTGTTGACAAAAAAGGGTTGTTCCTGCGAGTGCGGAACAACCCTTTTGAATTATGAAGGTAGGTATGTTACCTTTTAGATACCCAGCTGGAAGCGGGAGAAGGCAACGACTTCAATCGTGTCGCCCAAGGATTTGGCCGTATCTTTGACCAGATTTTCGATGGTGACGTTGGGATCCTTGACGAATCCTTGATTGAGGAGGCAGGACTGGGCGTAAAGAGCCTTAAGTTTACCGGGAAGGATTTTTTCAAGCAGGTGTTCCGGCTTGCCTTCTTCGATGAGCTGCTTCTTGGCGATTTCCTGTTCTTCTTCGATGAAGGAAGGATCCAGATCGGCGGAAGAAAGGCTGCGCGGGGCTGCGGCGGCAATGTGAAGGGTAATATCCTTGATGAGAGTCTGGAAGGTTGCTTCCTTGACTGTTTCGGCTTTGCCCGTAGCGATGCTCAGGAGCACGCCTACTTTGCCTCCCATGTGGATGTAGGAGGTGATGGCTCCGTTGGCGCCTTCCGCCACGCTGAGGCGGGAGAACTTGCGGAGCATCATGTTTTCTCCGATTTCGATGACTTTAGCTTTGATGAAGTCTTCCATCGTGCTGCCGTTGATCGTCACTTTGAGAGCGGAATCCAGATCCTTGGCATCGGAGGCGAGCAGGGTGTCGGCAACCGTGTTGACGAAGTTCTGGAAGTTTTCGTTCTTGGCGACGAAGTCGGTTTCGCAGTTGACTTCGACGAGGATGCCGTCACATCCGCAAGCGCTGATGCGAGCGGCGATGATGCCTTGATTGGCGGCGCGGTCAGCCTTGGCGGCTGCTTTGGCGATGCCTTTTTCACGGAGGTAGAGAACGGCTTCTTCGAGGTCGCCGTTTGTTTCCGCCAGAGCTTTTTTGCAATCCATCATGCCCGCGTTTGTTTTATCGCGGAGTTGTTTGACGAGAGCTGCAGTGATTTCTGCCATAAATGTAGAGGTGTTGTTCCGGTTGAATTAAGCTTGTGCTTCGGCCTTGACTCCTTTGGCTTCGTTAATGGTCTTGACGAGGCTCTGGAGGATGAGGCGGATGGAGCGGACGGCGTCGTCGTTGGCGGGAATCGGGAAGTCGATTCCGTTCGGGTCGGCATTGGTGTCAACCATGGCGACGACGGGGATATTCAGACGATGTGCTTCGCGGATGGCGATGTCTTCATGATCGGCTCCGACGGCAACCATGGCATCGGGCTTGCCTCCCATGTTACGGATACCCTGAAGGTTGCGTTCGAGCTTCTGGCGTTCGCGGTCGAGAGCGGCAAGTTCCTTCTTGGACATGCTCTTGTATTCCGGAGCCTTCTCAATGGTTTCAAGGTAGGCGAGGCGTTCGATGCTCTTGCGGATGGTGGTCATGTTGGTGAGCATGCCGCCCAACCAGCGGTAGTTGACGTAGTATTGTCCGGTAGCTTCAGCAGCTTCGCGGACGGCTTCCTGAGCTTGGCGCTTGCAGCCGACGAAGAGAATCTTGCGGTTGCGTCCGGCGAGGTCGGCGAGGAAAGCGGCGGCCTTGTCGAGGCACTTTTCAGTTTCTTCGAGGTTGATCAGGTGGATGCCAGCTTTGTCCTTCAGGAGGTACTTCTTCATGCTGGGGTGCCACTTGCGGGTTTGGTGTCCGTAGTGAACGCCGGCTTCTACCATCTGGTTGATCAGATCATTAATCATATGTGTATGTTGTTCTTCCTTAAGCAGGGAGACGCTATGTTTGTTGGAGATCCCGCCGCGTTGTTTCCCCGGTCTCCGTTGTTATGATGCGGCGATATGGAATGGGGAAGAGAAGTATACGTCCTGTTTGTTTTTTTGTCAAAGCGTAAATCTCACGCCGGAGATTGAGCATGAAGAAAAATATCTTTACCCGGCTGGTTTTTGTCATCCGGGGCTATTGCAGCACTTTGGCGAGGAGGCGGTCAATGCCTTCTTTGGCGAATTTGGAGTTGGGATAGATGGAACGAGCCTGGAGGTACCAGGCGAGGGCGGAACCGGTTTCGTTCATGTCTTCCAGCCTCCGAGCCTTGTCGAGGGAGGAGGTGAGGTCGCTGACTTTGGGCATGAGATCTTCGATTTTTTTACCGAGTTCGGGATCTTGGGAGAATGTGGGGAGGTCGCGCATGGTTTTGAGTTCTTCCCATGCAGCGTTTTCTTGTCCCATCTTGGTGAATTCGTCTGCTTTGGCGATAGCGGTTTCGATTCTTGTGATATTGGTGATGATTTGCTTGAAGGCGTCTTCGAGTTTTTCATCCCCTTGGACGACAGGGGCGAAACGGTATTGTTCCCGGAAGATCTGCCGGTAGTTTCGTTCGGCCAGGTGACGCTCGAAGTCCTGCTTGGCGACGACGACGTCGCTGGTGGCGACCATGACTTTTTCCAAGTCGTTGAGCTTGGGATTGCGTGGCCAGATTTCCATGGCTTGCTTGACTTCTTCATCCATTGTTTCCTGGTCTTGTTTGACAAGGGCCTGTTTGGCTTTGAAGAGGTGGAGGTCGCTGGCTCGGGTGTAGCCGGCGATGATGGAGCGGGCTTTGGAGGCGTCAAAGTCGGAAGCTTCGGCGCTGATTTCCTTCACAAGGTTGTCTGCTTCTTCATAATCCTTGGCAGCCATGGCACTGTACAGTTTGTAGCCGGAGCGGAGGACTTTGTGTATCTGGCGCTTTTTCTCGCGGGGGAAGGTGGCGATGGGTGGCATGAATTCCCCCAGAAGGAACGCCTCTGAAAGTCTCTTGCCTGCACCGACGAGCTCTTTTTGCTCGACTTGGTAATCAATGGCTTTCATGTGGCGTTCGACATCTCTGACGGCTTCGTTGGCCAAGGCGTCCAGTGTGGCGATGGTGGGTGGCATGCCGAAGTTTTCGCCGAAGATTTTGGATGCGGCAGATCCTTTTTCGATACGGAGCTTGCTGTCTCCATCGGTGAAGATGCGGTTGTAGACGCGCGTGCCGATGATGACGTGCTGGAAGCGTCTTTGGTAGAAGAGCTGGACGAGTGCGGCCTGGTAGAGAACCTTGGCTTCCAACAGAGAGATAGAGGCTTCTCCTTCAAAGCGCTTGCGAAGGGCCGCAAGTTCCGCCTGGCGGGCTTGCAGATGTACGAATTTGGGGTCTGATCTGTTGAAGGCGGCGCTGGCAACTCGGATTTTGATATCTTGCTTGTTGCGTTCAATCGGGTCGGCATCGCCAAGCCTGCTCAGGCGGTTGGCGAGTTGGTCGCTTTCCTTTTCCATGGCTGCGATAGTAGCTCTTTTGGCCTCGCGGCCTTTTCTGGACAGTACCGACGTGAAAATGACTTGGGCGAGGGTATCGCTGATTTTGGCATCTCCGGGATAGTTGGCGGCGCGAGCCAGCAGGCCTACGGTTTTACTGAGTGTCATAGGATCCGTGTTTTTCGGATTCAGAAGTTTCAGTATTTCATCGATGGTCGCGTAGTATTCCTTGGCTTCTTCCGATGAATCCTCCGGTTCATTGAGGTATTTTTCAAAGCGCGCTCCAAGGATGCGGTTGTCTCCGAGGGGGATGGTTTGTCCATTTAAAGTGACGGTTTCATCCTGCGGGTTGACAAAGGGGAGTTCATTGCCCAGCAGAGGATTATCTCCGGACTGTCCCTGTTGCTGCTGTCCGGAAGCCGGGGGCTGTTGTTGTGAGGCCGCTCCTTGTTTGGCGGGAGTAGGCGCCTGGGCAGGCGGTGGAGTATAAACTTGCGCTGGCGACAGGTGGGTGAGGTAAAGACCAAGAACCAAGGCGGGAAGAAGAAGTTGTTTCATGGCTGCAGAGGGGAGGTTATTTGCAGGGGCTCATGGATTCGACGACCAGGACCCCCTTATTGTCCTGAATGTTGGAGACGCGTACTGTGAAGCGGTATTCCTGTTCGCGCTCGATGTTGATCGTTTTTTTATCTTGAGGGACGATGATGGGAATTCTTTTTTCCATGTTTCCGCGTTTGACGAGGAGGGAAATCATTTCTCCCGAATCCCCGGGGAATCGCTCTTCCACTTTTCCTTGGATGGCATACTTGTTGTCGCGCAGGAGGGAACCGCGAGTGAGGTAGTCTTCGAGAGGCAATTCCAGTTCGTTACTCCTTTTGTCCTGACCGGAGCCTCCCGACAGGAGGGAGACTGCGACGATGAGTGCCAGGATGCCGGCGGCAATGGCGATCAGAGTCGAAGGAGAATTGTTCTTTTTGGATGCGCGTCTGGCCATGATGGGGGGATTTCAGTTATCTAGAATGAAGGAATAGAGGCGTCCAGCCAAGCAGATTTTTACCTGATGTCTATGATTTTCACTTGGCTGGAATAGGAAGAAACGGGGTGTCCGGGATCGGTCCGGCTAGTCCCATTGTGAATGTTTGACGCCGACATAGGTGGCGATAATGCCGACCAGGATATGGATGGAGAGGACTCCGTAGCAAAGATTGGCTGGGGACAGTGTCGTGTCGACAACGACTTTGACGGCATTGTACACGTAGGGTTCCAGGCTGGAGATGCTGCCGGACCACGCCCAATAGGCCGAGATGAACGGACGGATGATTTGCTCGAATTGGGTCGGCAGGGCAAGGACGGCTCCGGACAGGGGGAGCTGGAACCCTACCAGATAGATGCTGAGCAGGGAGGACTGGTCGGGAGATTTGGACAGGGCGGAGATACCCAGGCAGGTTGCCGTCATGGCCGCGTTGGCTAACAGGAGGAAAACCATGTGTGTCAGCGTGTCTCCGCGGAATGCCCAGAAATATTCGACAAATCCGAACATCCACAGGGACTGGACGGCTATGAGGCAGACGAGGAAGGCAAGTTTGCTGAGGAGATAGGCCCCGGGCTTCATTCCGGCGTATTTCTCTTTCTCCATGATGGGGCGTTCTCCGGCGATTTCCCGGGCGGCATTGTTGGATCCCATGAGACCGAGGAGGATGACTTCGAACATGATGATCCCGGAAACGGCGGAACCGACTTTGACCTGATTCTGTTCGATGGCGACTTTTTGCTGGATTTCAGTGATGATGTTCTGATCCCTCTGGGCGCTGTATTTATTGATGGGGTCCTGTCCCTTGGAGGAGAAGAGAGCGACCATGAGAGGGAAGAGGATGATCATGGCGAGCTGGAGGGTCAGCTGCGTTCTGTCGCGGAAGAAGATTTTCCAGCGTCTGCCCAGCAGGGTGAGAAACTGGCTGATGAGACCCGGGGAATCCACTTCATTTTCATCCTCATTATCGGACAATTCGCTTGTGTCGGTATCGGGATCGTTTGGATCGCGGATGGGGGTAGTGGGTGTCTTGTTTTCTTCGATGATCCCGCTATTGTTATCCTGGATGAGAATTTCTCCGACAGCGACTTTTTTGATGCGTTCCTTTTCCGTTTTCTCGTAATAGGAATCTTTGTGCTTGTTCCAGGATTTGCCCCATTTTTCACCGGATTGGACGGCTAGTTTCCGGTAGACGGCCACCGGGTTTGTGACGCCGAAGTAGTGGGCGAGTCCGCGAGGCGATCCGTGGTAGGCGACATTGCCCTGGTGGAGGACGAGGACGGAGTCGTAATCGTTAAGGTTGGCGAGGCTGTGCGTGACGGAGATGACGATTCTGCCTTGTTTGTGGGCAATGTCGCGCAGGAGGGCGACGATTTCCTGTTCCGACTGAGGGTCCAGACCGGAGGTGACTTCGTCGCAAAGCAGGAGCTGGGGTTGGGAGACGAGCTCCATGGCCAGGGCAAGGCGCCGCTTCTGTCCGCCGGAGAGGATTTTAACGCGCCGGTCTGCGATGGAAGAGAGACCGGTTTCCTCCAGAACGGTGTCGATCCGTTCGTCCATGTCTTCAAGATGGGGAAACTTAACGCGGAGGCGTGCGGCGCTTTCGATGTTTTCATCGACGGTGAGCTGGTCGTAGGCAATGCTGAATTGAGGAACGTAACCGATTTCCGATGGATCGAAGTCTTCTTCGGATAAGTCGCGGCCTTTCCAGAAAAACGACCCGTCCGTTTCCAAATTCATGCCGGCGATTGTTTTTAAGAGGGTCGTTTTACCACAACCCGACGTACCGACGATTGCCATAAAATGCCCGGCTGGAATTTCAAAATTGATTTTATTCAGAAGAACCAGAGGTTCTCCGTGGGAATCAACCTCAAATGAAATATCTTGTGCTTTGAGCATAATCGATGAAGGAAAAGGTGGCAATATGCTTGCAGAATGTAACGCCTGAAATGAGGGGAAGTCGAGACTAATTGCGTGAATCAGATTGACGACATGTATTTCTTTAAACTTTCCATAAACACTCTTGAGCCGGGAGGATTTGTATTGTAAGGATATGGGCATGAGCAGGCCGGGTCGTAGAAGCAGGCGATATTCATCGCGTGGAAGGTCGTGGAAGAGAATCTTTCTCGTTTCATGTATCTCTTTTGGAGGTATATTGATTCTTTTCCTCGTAGGGGCCTATTTCTGGATCGGTTCCTATCTGGGCAGCGACGACTTTCGTCACAAAATGGAACAACAGGCAGCCAAAGCTCTCAAGGCTGAAAGTGTAGAGATCACTCCTCTCAATTGGGGCGGGGCCAGTGTCGGAACGGATTCATTCATTGTACAAGGTGCTGGCACCATGGAAAAACTGGAGGTATCCCGCCTGGATGCCGTCGTGGACCGGGCTTCGTTATTAGACCGCCATTTCAGAATCAAGCAGATTACGGCCGATTCCATTTCCATAGCTTTGGCTACCCGGGAAAAGGGAACCTCGGCACCTCCTGCCGTTTCCGAACCTATCCCCGTTGCCGTTGTTTCTGATGAAACTCTGCCGGAGGAACCCGTTTCTTCCGGCGATGGCAAACCGGAAAAAAAGAAGGGGAACTGGTTGAAGGAGTACCTCTTGCCGTTGAAGTACTCCGTGGAGGATGCTTCGATTCGTGATTTGAATTTTACCTACGTGGATGGGGAGCGTACCTATGCCTTGAGCCATGCCGTTGTCCAGATATCCCCGGAACTTGGGAATGACGAATACAGGGTTTCTCTGGAACGGGCCAGGATCGAACTCCCATTTTCTTTTCTAAGGAAAGGAACGTTGGAAAAGGCAATTGCACGGTACAGGCCGGACCGGATTTCGGTGGCGGACTGCCGCATTTTGCTGGATAAGCGGGGGATGATCAATGCCGAGGGAGAGTGGGAGAAGTTCGATTCCCGCTGGTGGGCCAGTGCCGTAGCCCGCGACATTGATTGCGGATTGCTGCTGGATGAAGACTGGGTCAAGAAACTGGAGGGAACCATCCAGGCAACGGCCCGTGTGCAGGGTGACCGTACCGGACTGTTGGAAGTTTCAGGAGAAATGAATGTGGATAAAGCTGTGCTGACGGCTTTGCCCGTATTGGATACGTTGAACGCGTTTACGTTTTCCACCAAATTCAAACGAATTAATTTTGACAAGGTTTCGACGAATTTTAAATATGCCCGGAATGCTTGGCGGTTTACGGATATGGTATTGGTCAGCGATGGGTTGGGGCAAGTGGAAGGCTGGGTTGAAATTGGTGCGGACAAGCAATTGTCCGGGCAATTGAAGATCGGGATTCTGCCGGGATTGCTTGCCATGATCCCCGGAGCTGAGGAAAAAGTGTTTACTCCGGATAATAACGGAGGAAAACTCGGATATCTCTGGGCCAATATGAACCTCAGCGGTACTCTGGATAGTCCCCGGGAGGATTTGAGCGCCCGTCTCATTGCTGCTGCCAAGGATCGGATATTGGGTAGCGGCGGAGTGAAGACCGTTGCCAATCTCCTGCTTGGAAGTGCGGAAAAAGTACTTCATCCAGACAAACCGGAAAAAGATGACCAAAAGGATGCCGGCAAGGAAGATGAAGGGAAGGAGTCTTCCCAAAGGAAGAAACGTTCCATTCAGGCGGAGTTGCTTCGCGAGGCCGGTAATGCTGCCGGGCAGTTGTTTGGCCTGTAATCTCCCTTTTCGCGCTTGATCCGGATTTCCAATCTCTTATGAAACAGTCCGCTTATCCGTCCAATTTTATCAAGACATTCTGCGTTATTGTCGATCGTTTTGCCGAGACAGCTTTTCGAGCTACATTTCCCAATGGGAAGCAGACAATTGCATTTGTCGAATTGAAGAATGCACCTTTGCGCGATGTCTTGAAACCCGGCGACCGTGTTCAGGTGACGGTGTGTCCGTCGGATTTCAATCGAGCCAGGATTGATTCGCTGTGCGACGGAGACAATCTCTCCGTTTGAGGGACAAACGACGGCTCAGCACTCCGTCCGCCCTTGAAGGGCTTTCATCAGCGTCAGGGCATCCGCATGGACGAGACCGGAGCCTGCGGGCAATCCCTGGGCCAGGCGCGAGACACGGCAACCTTTGGCTTTCAGGATACCGGTGAGGTAAGTTGCCGTAGCTTCTCCTTCGACATCGGAACCGGTTGCGAGGATAATCTCGCAGTCTCCTTCCCGTTCAACCCGGGAGATCAGGGATTCGATATTTAAATCTTCCGGGCCGACATCGTCCAGAGGGGAAAGTTTGCCTCCCAGACAGTGGTAAACTCCCTGAAAAGCGCTGCTGCGTTCGATTGGCAGGATGTCCGTTGCCTGTTCGACGACGCAAAAAAGTTTATGATCCCGCATCGGATCCTCGCAGGCAGGGCAGAGTCCCTCGCCTTGGGTAAAGAATCCGCATTCGGGACAGTGTTGGACGGCATCCATGGTTTCAAGAATGCTTTTAGCCAGCGAGGCAGCTTCTTCCCTGTGGTTCTGAAGCATCCAGAGGGCCATGCGTTCCGCCCCCCTGGTTCCTATGCTGGGCAGGGATTTGAGATGCAGGACAAGTTCCAGGACGGCCGGCGGGTAATCCAGAGCATTCATGGAGAAAAGATCGGGGGATCGTCGTTATCGGGATACTATGCTCCGAGCATCTTGATGGCGTTGCAGGATAGCAGCTGTCACGGATGCTCCCAGCCCGGAGACGACCAGGGATAGCAGAATGCCGCCCGGACTCAGGAATACATTCCACAACGCACAGACCGGAGTACACAGGGAAACCAGAACGGTGGCTGCCGCCAGTATCAACAGGCGCATGCCCAACCCGCGGATCCCTAAAAGGGAATGGGTGAAAAACAGAGTAACGGACAGGCTGATGAGGAAGATTGAAAGAGGAGGAACCGTTGCCGCCGAATCGCTTAACAGGAAGGGCGGTGCGGATAGGACTCCCCGGATATGGGCACTCCAATTGGCCAGCCAGCCGATTGAATAGGCAATGACCATGGCGGCCGTGCCGAGAATGCTCCAGACGGCCACCCATAAGATATATTCGTGCAGGATGGTTTTATCCCGGTAGGAGGGATGCTGGGATGAAGCAGTGGAGTCCATGGTTAGTAAGAGGAAGGGGTGAAAGCAATGGGGCACCCCGTCTAGGTAGTACGGAATGCCCCATTGAAAAGATAGTTTCGCGGGGGGCTTTATTCGAAGCGCTTTACAACGACGGTGGAATTGTGCCCGCCGAAGCCGAATGAGTTACTCAGGGCGGCATTGATTCTGACATGGCGAGCCTTGTTGGCGACATAGTCGAGGTCGCAATCCGGATCCTGATTGATGATGTTGATCGTCGGAGGAACGATATCGTCTTGCATGGCCATGAGGCAAGCTGCCAATTCCACTCCACCGGCAGCTCCGAGGAGGTGGCCTGTCATGGACTTCGTGGAGCTGACAAGGAGGCCGTTTTTGGCATGGTCGCCGAAGACGGCTTTGAGCGCCTTCGTTTCGCAAACGTCTCCGACGGGAGTCGAAGTGCCGTGGGCGTTGACATAATCAATGTCTTCCGGCTTCATTCCGGCGTGTTCGAGAGCCATCTGCATGCAGCGTGCGGCACCTTCGCCTTCGGGCAGGGGGGCTGTCAGGTGGTAGGCATCGGCACTGATGCCGTAGCCGACGAGCTCTCCATAGATATGAGCTCCGCGTTTTGTAGCGTGTTCCAGCGTTTCGAGAATCACGACACCGGCGCCTTCGCCCATGACGAAGCCGTCGCGGTCTACGTCGAACGGACGGGAGGCGGTAGCCGGATCGTCATTGCGCGTGCTGAGAGCCTTCATGTTGGAGAATCCGGCGAGGCCGGTGGGAAGAATGGTAGCTTCCGAACCGCCGGTAACCATGACGTCGGCATCCCCGAACTTCATGATGCGCCATGCTTCTCCAATATTGTGGTTAGAGGTAGCACAAGCCGTTACGATGCACATGTTGGGGCCGGCAAAGCCGTGTTCCATAGCAACAATGCCGGAAGAAATGTTGCTGATCATGTAGGGGATCATGAACGGGGAAACGCGATTCGGGCCACGTTCGAGAAGAGTCTTGTGCTGGGCTTCCAGCGTGCCGAGGCCGCCGATGCCGCTGCCGATCATGACGCCGATACGGGTCTTGTCTTCGTTTTCCACATCAAGACCGGAGTCTTCAATGGCCATTTTAGCTGCGGCGACGGCAAAGTGTGTGAAACGGTCAACGCGGCGTGATTCCTTCGGATTTTTGAAGAAGGGAGCAGGATCGAAATCCTTCACTTCACCGGCGATTTTTGCCTGGTAGTCAGTGGTGTCCATTGACTTGATCAGGTCAATGCCGCTACGGCCGGCCTTGAGGCCCTCCCAGGTCGTCTTGAGATCATTGCCCAGAGGGCTGATGACACCAATGCCTGTAATTACGATTCTGCGATCGGTCATAGTGATGTGTTTGTTGCTTGAGTGCTTGCATCAAACGGTATCGTTTGAAGTTGAAAAGTCAAGTCAATCCCCTGAAGGGCTGGGGACGGCAGATTTCTGCAGAGACGCCTTGTCTTCTTCTTGTTCTTCCCCTATTTCGTCCACGAGTTTCTGATATCGTTTCTCACATCCGGTATTCGGGTATTTGGAAAGAACTGATAGTTTGTAGTAATTCAGAGCTTTACGAAGGTCTACCGGGGTTCCTGTCCCTTGTTCGTAGATTCTGCCCAGAACGTAGAGATAGGGGCCATCGTCCGGGGATCCGGAGAATTTGTGGTACATGGAATTTGCCAGTTGAAAGGCTTCCTGTTCGTCGCGCCCCGGGAATTCCGAGTGGTCGAGAACGAGGCTGATGAGTTGGAGTTTGACGCTGTTTTCGAACTGTGTCGCGCCATTGACAACCAGACCAAACCTGAAGAGAAGATCTTTATTGTCGTCGCAGTAAACTGTCCAGTTCGGATAGTAAATGGCTTCTGAAAGTGCTCGTTTCAGGAGGAGGTAGGCCTTGCCCGGATTTTTCGGCACTCCGATCCCCTGGGAATAAATGCGGGCAAAAGCATAAAGTGCTGGCAGGTGGCCGTCACGGTAACAGGTATCGCACCACTCTTCCAGTTCGTGAAGAGTTGATGGATCGGCAGAACGGAAAGTTTTTTCGAATTCCGAAACAGCGTAACCAAGATCAGAGTAACCAAGATTATAGGTGAACTGATCTTCAGGGTGCTCAATGACAGATTTTTGTTGCTCACTCATGCATTGTTGAACGATTTGTTCCCACGATGCTGGAGGATAGTAAGATCGAATGATCAATTGATACAGGGAGGGCCATGCTTCGTGGGTCGATACGTAATCGATAAATGGGGTGTACCCGGTTTCCAAAAGACGGTGTGTGAAGGCAAATATATTTTCCCATTCTTCTTGTGAGAAGTAATCTTTGGTTTCGATGCCGAAACGGAGCCAAAGGTACATACAGGTTAAGTCTCCTTGACGGGCTGTCCGGTAGGCATATTGGGAGGCTTCACTGTAATATGCCCACTCTGTACTGTCTTCCGGTGTGTATATTCCCAATCTTACAAGACCGGTTGCCAGAGAATAACTGATATTCCTGAAACCAGGAATTCTACCGATAGCGTTTGCCGCGGCCGTATGGACTTCCCTGATAGCGTTGTCCTTTCTGAATGGAACCTGCTCAAACATCTCAAGGATCATTCGTACCAGATGTCGTTGTGCTTGTAGATCTCCCTTTTTTGAGAGAGAAAGAAGATGATTGTAGATATCTCTTTTGAGTACATCTTTATCCTGTTCAGGGATAATACATTCCAGGACAGCGAAATCTTCGTAATTTCCCTGTAACAATTCCTGATGGAATTCCTGGTATCCTGGCATGGATTCCAATCCGTGGAAAATGGGAACCTTGGGCGTCTGAAAGGGGGTACTTGTTGCATAATAGGCCTTTCGGTCATATGTGGCGGCAGTGTCCCTCATGGTTTCCAGATAACGAAGAAGAAAGGGGGCTGTTCGGGAGCCATATTGAGCGGCTTGCATCAGGTGTTGCCGGGCGTTTTGAAAACCCATCCAGGAATTGAGGGCTGGATTTCTGTACTCGTTTTGAGCTGATATTCTCAATAAATAGGTGAGTGGGGCAGTTGTATCACCCTGTTTGATCTGCTCTTTCAGTTGAACGGAAGAGAGTCCTTCCTGAGGAAGTTCCTGTTCATTTCCCTGTTTGTTGACGACAAAACTGCATGAGGGCGCCAATTGATTTCTCAATTGGAACTGTTGTTGTTGAAGAGCCTTGTCTATTTTTATGCTCTGCTTGACAACATGCTGCGCTTGTTCGTAACGGCGGATCTTTAATCCTGAAAATAGTTTGAGACCTGAAGTATCAGGTTTGATAATACCTTCGTTATCATATGATTCGATGCAAAGAGGATGCATGAGGCCCCGCCGCTGGTTCCAGAGCTGTCGCTGTTGTTCGGAGTAGCTATCGCCGTATTCCGGCCAGAAATACCAAGTGCCCAGAGTAGCCAGGAGGATGGCAATGAGGATGAACGATAGCTTTTTCATGAATAAATCCGGTATTTCTTTGATAGGCGAGGAAGTCAAGGCGATACGGGAGAAAATGGGAAACGGCGAATTCCATGCAGGAATTCGCCGTGGGGTGAGAAGTATTCCGAGATTGAATCAGAAGGTGATTTCTGCCTGTTGCTTGCGGCCCAGCTTCAGATCGGGGATGAGAATAAAATCGTTGGTGAGAGTGCCCACTTCTGTCAGAGGCTGCTTTTTCCCGTCGATGGTGATGTCCGCTTTTTTAACCTGGAGGCGTTTGGGAAACCAAACGGCGAAGCGGCCGTTGTAATCCGCATTGGCGGTGACGGTCAGTCCTTTAGCCGGATCTTCCGCGTCATTCCAGGTAACGGACCAGGGGGATTTGGTGTGAGATTCGTCCAGCCGCGCCACCCAGACGGGATCTCCGTAGAAGGCCACGACGTCACGATCATGAACGAGTCCCATTTGTTCTTGTCCGAGGCCGCAGTTGGCTTTGGTCATGGCTTCCATGAAGCCGGGGTCTTCCTCTTTAATGGCGTTGATGGAGGATGCGTTGAAATCGACATTGATTAAGGCCGGATATTTACGCAGGGTTTCATCCAGGATGAACTGGTTGTTCAGGTACCACGCTTCGGAGAAGGAGCTTTTATCATGGTTGTTGAAAATCAGGGACAGGGTGCCCCAGCCGCCTTTGCCGTACCAGGAAGGAACTGTGTAGCCGACGAGCTGGTTGCAGCCGTACCCGCTCAGAGCCGTGACGGCCATTGAGTTGCGAGTCTTTTTAGTATCGCCGAAGAGGCAGTTGCCGGCTGCAATCCATACCTTGGGTGTGGCATCATGGGCGAGAACGGGCGGTTTTTGCTGCTGGATGTAAGAGGCGAGCTCTTCTTCCTTGCCGTCGAAAAGGACTCCTTTGAGGAAAGAGGCATATTCTTTCTTCTGGTTGATGCCCATCAGGTGGAATTTATTGTCGTAGGAAACGATCAATCCCTTTCCGAAGGGCATTTCCAGATTGTACTGGGTGGCGTGGGAGGAGGTGACGACGAGTTCCGGATGGGACTTTTCCCAGAATTCGGCGAACTTGGGAACGACTCCCTTGTCGCTTTCCGGAAAGGGTTGTACTTTTGCTTCCTGGTGTCCGTGCTGTTCTACGAATTCGTAGGGACCCCAGTCGGTGATGCACATGCTGTCGGTGAAGCGGGAAGCATCGACATTGGTCGTACCTTGGGCACGAGTGATCGTCAGAGGTTCGCTTGCTTTGGCGATACGCATGGCATCGTCCGGGGTAAAGCCGGTAATGATGCCCCAAATGCAGTCGCCGTAGGGATCGTCGTCAATTTTGCGGGTAAGGCGGTGAAGTTTGTTGACGAGGTTGCGGTCGATTTGTTCGGGAGGGGCGACGAGAGCCATGTAACGGACCTCTTCTTTCTTCAAGGCTGGCAGGGCTGAGTCAGGCGTTCCTTTATAGGTGAGGATTTTGGCATTGTGTTTGGCCTTCAGGGCTTCGGCGACAGCCATCCATTCTGGCATCGCCTTCGTCTCTTCGGAGACGAGGACGATGTACGGGGAATTATTTCCTGTTTTTTTTACCACTTGTTTTGCCGGGCGAGCCAGGACAGAAATGGCTGCGGACGGAGCTACGGCTTGATCACTTTTTTTTTTCTCGCCGTCTCCGGTTTTGGCAGGTTCCTGAATGTCAGGGATGATGTTGATGGAGATTTCGCGGCCGGGTTTGAAGATTTCCTTGGCGAGTTTGTTCATATCATCCACCGTGATGGCCTTGTACCCCTTGAGGGCGTCTACGGCGCGGTCGACGCTTTCCGGTTTGGACTGGGACTTGGAAATGGCAGACAGCCAGAACCCATTGTCGCGCAAGGCACGTTCCACTCGGTTGATTAGAGGCTTCAAGGCTCGGCTGAATTCGTCTTCAGTGATAGTTCCCTTGGCGAGATCTCCGGTAATTTCCATGACGGCCTTGGCCACTTTATCCTTATTGGCAAGGACGCCGGGGGCGACGGACATCATGTACCCGTTGTCCGGATAGGTGAGACTGGCTTCATCAAGGACGAAGGGTGAATAGGCTTCTCCCATTTTTTCACGAATACCTTTGAAGAGGCGTTCCCGCAGGATGTCCTTCATCAACTTCAATTCACGTGCTTTCTGGGCATCCTTGCCGTCGCTCGTCGGCCAGACGGTGCAGACGAGAGTCCGGTCAATTGAACTTGGATAGGAGATGTCCTTGGCACTGCCGGAATCTGCAAAGGAGACTTTGAGGGAATCCTGGTTCAGAGCTGCGGGGGCATCCTGCCTTTTTGGAAGAGCTCCGATGGTGCGTTCCAGAATGGGGATGACGTCATCTGGCTTGAAATCTCCGACGAGCGATACCTCCATATAGTTGTTTTTCAGGGCGGGATCAATCCAGTTTTTGACGTCTGCGGTTGTCAGTTTTTCCAATTCCCGGCGTTCCGGGAAATGGAATTTGCCGTTATTGTTATAGAGGAATTCCATGCCTTCTTTCTGGAGGAGGCCTTCGGGCTTTTTGCCCAGCATGTCATAGAGCAGGGGGATAGATCGGCGGAAGGTGATTTCGGCTTCCGGACGGTACCCGGAGTGCATGAGTTGAGCGGCAATGAGCTTTAGTTCCAGCTCAAGATCCTTGGGAGTTGTTTCTCCGCTGACGTTGAATCGTTCATCGCTGATGGAGAAACCGGATTTCACGGCATGGCCGGCCATGAGTCGTGCCAGGTCATCAATGGAGTGAGCTTCCAGACCTCCGTTATTGACGATGACGGGGGCAAGGATGGAGAGAGCTTCGCTTCCCTTGGGCATGGTGACGGAACCGCCGTCGATTTCAGCCTGGACGCGGATAATGTCCTTGTCGAATTCCGTGGGTTTGAGGTTGACCCGGATGCCGTTGGAAAGAACGATCTGGCGGGCTCCCGTCCTGGGGTCTTCCTTGCTGGATACGACTTTACCGGGTTCTCCGATATGGTCGTAGGCAAAGGGGGTACGGGCTTCTTCCGCCCGGGCTTCTACCGGGACGGACGAGGAGGCTTCAAAGGCCTTGACGATGTCCTTGTCTCCATTCGGGTTGGCTTCCTTGCCGGAGACCGTGATCTTGATGTTTTTCAAGTCGAGGATCTTTTGGAGGGCTTTCTGGCAGTTTTCCGGTGTGATAGCCTTGTCTGCAATGGCCTTTTGGAGGACTCGCATGTCTTCGCGGGGATCGGTGAAAACTTCCTGCTGGGCGATGCTTTGAGCAATGCTGCCACTCAGGTCTGCCGATTTGTTTGTTTCCCAGGATTGAACGGCGACTTGGGCGTCGTTGACCATATCCTTGATGATATCTTCAACTTCATTCTTAGAGAAGCCGTACTGCTGGGCGCGGCGGAGTTCCTGTTCGAGGACGGAAAGGGTTTGTCCCCATTTGTCGGGCGTTGTGTTGGCTGTCAATGTGGAGAGATCCGCAAGCTGGAACATGGTGTCCTTGCCCATGCCGGCTTTGATGAAGGGGCAGTCTTCTTTCTTCGTCAGTTCGGCAAGGCGGCGGTTAAGCATGGCCATGGCGGCGTTATCCGTGAGATCCTTGATACGTTTTTCGACCGTATCCGCTTCCGTTGCATGTGCCTTGGCGTTTACGAGGGAGACTTCCGTACCGGAAGCGTCCTTGTTGGAAATCCATTTAGCGGCGACACCCTTGTAGGGTTTGATGCGTCCCCAGTCTCCCTTGGCGGGACCTTCCGGAGTTTTTGTCATGGAAGAGAAGTATTTTTCCACCCACTCCTTGCCTTGTTCGGGAGTGATGTCTCCGACGATGACAAGCTGCATGTTATCCGGAGTGTAGTGGGTCTTGTAGTAGTCAAGGAAGAGAGAGCGAGGTCCCTTGTTGATGAAATCCAGCGTGCCGATCGGCATGCGTTCTGCAACAATGGTACCGTCGAGGAGGAATCCGAGGGCTTCCTGCATCATGCGCTGCTGGGCGGAGTCGCGGACGCGGTATTCGCTGGTAATGATGCCGCGCTCGGAGTTGATGGCGCTTTCGTCCAGATGGGCTCCGTCGGCGAAGTCGCGCAGAATGGTGAAGGCGAGATCGACCGTGTCGGGCTTGAGGCTGGGCAATTCCAGCATGTAAACTGTTTCGTCGAAGGATGTGTAGGCATTGGCATCGCCTCCCAGACCGAGTCCGTGGCGCTGCATGACTTCCATGATTTCCCCGCGTTTGAAGTGGTTGCTTCCGTTGAACACCATGTGTTCCAGGAAGTGGGAGATCCCCCGGTTTTCTTCGACTTCATTCAGGGATCCCGTGTTGACGCGGAGCTTGAGACTCATGCGACCCTTGGGCTCCAGATTGGGTCGGATGAAATATTCCAATCCGTTCGGCAGGACGCCGGAGACGATTCTGGGATCCTGTTGGAGGGTATTGGTTTCGTTTGCCTGCTTGAGTGCCGTTGCTTCCGTGGCGGAAGCATCTGCATGTTGTTCATCGGCGTGGAGTGCTCCCGTGCTAACGAGGGATACGGCCGCCACAAGGATTGGAGTTACAGGAAGGTATCTCATGAGTTATTGTCCGTAACCTAACGACTCCCGGCTTGGCAAGTCAAGGAGGCAGACTGCAATCGGGAGAAAAGTAGGACATCGAATGTGTCAATTTTTGGAAGGAATGGACTAAAATGCAAAATATATATTGCAAAATGGAATATTTATATTACATTGTCAGAGTATGAAAAAAGTAACGGCTACAGACGAACGTCTTGTCAAATTGTCTCATCAGCTGTTGGCAAGGTGGTATCCTTTGATGCTCGCGATGATCATTCTCGGCGGAGTCGTCAAATTCCTGTTCATTTCCCGTGAGGTAAACATTTACTATTTGGAATTGGTATCCCTGTTGTCGGTTGTGTACCTTTTGGTGCACTATGTGAGGAACAGAGCTGTTTTTACGGAAAAGTCCGACGAGTGTATGGTACAGTTGCGGCAGACGTATCTCAGCAGGGCGTTTATGTTTTGTTTCTGGGTCTATGTATTAGGGAATCTTTACTATTTATTCCTCCATGATACAGCGGTCCAGCTGGTCAATCTGCTCGTCTGGTTCATACCATGTTCGATCTTGACCCTTCTTCTGGTCAAGAAGGGATTACTGTTGATGTCTCCCGATCGGAAGCTTGTTGCCCGTTCAGGGAAAGACAGGTTTAGGGAATTAAAGAAGAGAGCGGTTGTTTTTTCGGTCGTAATGACCTGCTTCATGCTATGGGGAATGCCGTATTGCCTGGGTGTACCTTTCGAGTGGGGCTGGAATGCGTATTGCAGGATGGCTTTGGGAGTGGTGTGTGGCATAGGTTGGTATTATGGGATGAAATTCTCTATTCTTCAGGCGGAGAAAAGAGCCGAACAGGCATTGGAGAACAAAGATGACGAAGGAAAATAAATCCGTCCATCCATCGCGGGGTCTGCGACTGAAGCTGGCCAGAGTCGCCCGGGGGATGTCTCAGGAAGAACTGGCCGCGGCAGTCGGCGTCGTTCGGCAGACGATTGGGTTGATTGAGCTGGACAAATACAATCCGACGCTGAATCTTTGCCTTTCTATCTGTCATGTCTTGGGCAAGACGCTGGACGAGTTGTTCTGGGACGAGGAATAATTCCCTTTCCAGGATCCCCGAAAATGTGGTACCCGTTGCCGGCTTGGGATTGCTGTGGTGCTTTACTCCAAACATTTCCCCTTGATGGAGGCATGTAACGAAACAGCCCGCCCCGAATGATCGGAAGCGGGCTGTCTGCTTGAGGGGATATGTTGGAACTGGTTCAGGCCAGCCCGTGGTATTCTTGGAGGGTTTGTACGTCCGCGCTTTTGTTGCGGATGCCGTCCATGGCTCCGACGCATGCCTTGGCTGATGCCATATTCGTGCAGTAGGACGTCTTGGTGGAGACGGCCGAAGCGCGGATGAGGACGTCGTCCTTACGGGCGTCATGATTGCCGGGCGTGTTGATGATGAAGGCGATTTCGCCATTCTTGATCTTGTCTACAATATTCGGGCGTTTGCCTTCGTTGACTTTGTAGGCGCGTTCGCACTCGATGTCGTGCTGGAGGAGGTGGATCATTGTGCCGCGCGTGGCGCAGAGCTCGAAGCCGAGCTTCACAAGCGTCCGGGCCAGGGGGACGACGCTTTCTTTATCCCGGTCACTGACGGAAATGAATACCATGCCTTTTTCCGGAAGGGGATTGAAGGCGCTGATCTGCGACTTGGCGAAAGCAATGTCGGGATCCGGGTCGATGCCCATGACTTCGCCGGTGGAGTGCATTTCCGGGCCGAGGACGACGTCGATGCCGGGGAAGCGGTTCCACGGGAAGACGGCTTCCTTGATGGAGTAATAGTCCGGGATGATTTCCTTCGTGAACCCGAGTTCGGCGAGAGTCTTGCCGGCCATGACCTTGGCTGCCAGTTTGGCGAGGGGTTTTCCAATCGTTTTGGAGGCGAAAGGAACCGTGCGGGAAGCACGGGGATTGACTTCGATGATGTAAAGCTGTTCTTCCTTGACGGCAAACTGGATGTTCATCAGGCCCTTCACTTCCAGTTCACGTGCAAGTTCCTTCGCGGCGCGCATGATTTCCTTGTGCATGCGCATGGAGATACCGGCTGCTGGGATCATGCAGGCGGAGTCTCCCGAGTGGATTCCGGCAGGTTCGACGTGTTGCATGATAGCCCCGACGACGGAGATTTGGCCGTCGGAGATAACGTCGACGTCGATTTCCACGGCATTTTCGAGGAAGCGGTCCACAAGGATGGGGCGTTCCGGAGAGGCGTCGACGGCTTCCCGCATGTAACGGGTCAATTCTTCGTCGTCATAGACGATCATCATGGCTCGTCCGCCAAGGACGAAAGAGGGGCGGACTAGGACGGGATAACCGATGCGGTTGGCAACGTCCAGGGCCTCCTCGGGAGAGGTGGCCGTCCCGGCATCAGCCTGCTTGAGACCGAGCTTGTCCAGCAGAGCTGAGAAGTATTTGCGGTCTTCTGCCAGCTCGATGGACTTCGGGCTGGTTCCGATAATAGGCACGCCGTGGCGTTCCAGTTCAGCGGCGAGGTTCAGGGGGGTCTGTCCGCCGAATTGGACGATGACGCCATCGGGTTTTTCCTGGTCGCAGATGTTGAGGACGTCTTCCAGAGTCAGGGGCTCGAAGTAGAGCTTGTCGGACGTATCGTAGTCGGTGGAGACGGTTTCGGGATTGGAGTTGACCATGATGGTCTCGTAGCCGAGTTCCTTCAGGGCGAAGGAGGCATGGACGCAGCAGTAGTCGAACTCAATACCCTGGCCGATACGGTTGGGACCGCCGCCGAGGATCATGATTTTCTTCTTGTCGGACGGGCGGGCTTCGTTTTCATCTCCATAGCAAGAATAGTAGTACGGAGTGTAGGCTTCGAATTCGGCAGCGCAGGTGTCGACGAGGCGGTAAGTCGGGACAATGCCGCGCTTCTTGCGTTCGTCGCGGACGCTGTCTTCCGATTCTCCGCGGGCCAGGGCGATCTGGCGGTCGGAGAATCCGAGTTTCTTCGCTTTTTCGAGGGGGATGTCGGAGAGGCGTTCGCCGGAGATGGCCAAATCTTCGAGCTGGGCGAGGAACCAGGGATCGATTTGGGTGATGTCGTGGATTTCTTCGGCGGTGAATCCGTGGGCAAAAGCCGTCTGGAGCCAGAAGATGCGTTCGGCGTTCGGAACTGCCAGCTTGCGGGATATTTCGTCGGTGGAGGGATTTTTCGGCATTTTGCTGTCGAAACCGAATCCCCAGCGTCCGGTTTCCAGCGAACGGAGCGCCTTCTGGAGGGATTCCTTGAAGGTGCGGCCAATGGCCATGGCTTCGCCGACGGACTTCATGGAGGTGGTCAGAGTCGGGTCGGCATCCTTGAATTTCTCGAAGGTAAAGCGCGGGACTTTGGTCACGACATAGTCGATGGAGGGTTCAAATGAGGCAGGGGTTTCCCGGGTGATGTCGTTGCGCAATTCGTCGAGGGTATAGCCGACGGCGAGTTTGGCGGCGAATTTGGCAATCGGGAAGCCGGTGGCTTTCGAGGCAAGAGCCGATGAGCGGGACACGCGCGGGTTCATTTCGATGACGATCATGCGGCCCGTTTTGGGATCGGTGGCGAATTGGATGTTGGATCCTCCCGTTTCGACACCGATTTCGCGGATGACGGCGAAAGAGGCGTCGCGCATGACTTGGTACTCGCGGTCCGTGAGTGTCTGGATGGGAGCGACGGTGATGGAGTCGCCGGTATGGACGCCCATGGGGTCGAGGTTTTCAATAGAGCAGATAACGACGCAGTTGTCGGCACGGTCGCGCATGACTTCCATTTCGAATTCCTTCCATCCGAGCAGGGATTCCTCAATCAGGATTTCCGTTGTCGGTGAGAGATCAAGGCCCCGTGCCGCGATTTCTTCGAATTCCGTTTTGTTGTAAGCGATGCCGCCGCCTGTGCCGCCAAGGGTGAAGGCGGGGCGGATGATGAGCGGGAAGGTACCGATCTCAACGGCGATGTCGCGAGATTCCACCATGTTGTGAGCGACTCCGGACTTGGGAACGTCCAGACCTATTTTGATCATGGCTTCCTTGAATCTCAGGCGGTCTTCGCCCTTGTCGATAGCGTCGGCGTTGGCTCCGATCATGCGGACGCCCTCGCGTTCCAGGACTCCGCTCCTGTGGAGTTCCATGGCGCAGTTGAGGGCGGTTTGTCCGCCGAGGGTAGGAAGCAGGGCATCCGGTTTTTCCCGGAGGATCACCTTTTCCACAAACTCGGGGGTGATGGGTTCGATGTACGTTCTGGGGGCAAACTCCGGATCCGTCATGATGGTGGCGGGATTGGAGTTGATGAGGACTACCTCGTACCCCTCTTCTTTGAGGGCTTTACAGGCTTGCGTTCCCGAATAATCGAATTCGCAACCTTGGCCAATGACGATCGGACCTGAGCCGATCACGAGAATTTTGCGGATCGAGGTGTCTTTGGGCATTGAAGAACAAGTTTAAATCTGCAGGTGTATGGCAGAAAACTGGCCGCTTGGCAAGCCCCTCTGTAACAAATCGTGAATGCAAGAGATTCTTCCTAGCGGGAATATCCCCAGGCTGCCAGTTGGCGCATCAGGGCATCAATGGGGAGGCCGATGACATTATTGGCATCTCCTTCGATGGACTCGGCGATCATGTCTCCATGCTCTTGAAAGGCATAAGCCCCTGCTTTGTCAAGGACATGTACGAGTTCCAGATAGCGGTCGATAGTTGATGGAGAGAGCTTCCGGAATTTCACTTTTGTGATGACCGGCAAGTCAATGTGACCCAATGGAGAACGCAAGCAGACACCGGTGCAGACACAGTGAAATTTTCCGGACAGCATTGTAAGCATGCGGACGGCATCATTCCTGTCGCAGGGTTTGCCGAGAGGTTCGTTGCCGAGGAAGACGAGGGTATCGGCCCCGATGACGGTAGCATCGGGGAATTCGCGGGCGACGGCATCGGCTTTCAGGCCGGCGTTGTACAGGCAGAGACGTTCCGGTTCCATGGAAGAATCCTGGATTTCGTCGGACGGTCGGACGATGATCTCGAAATCGAGTCCGGTGGACGCCAAAAGGTCTTTACGCCTCGGGGATTGCGAGGCGAGGATGAGGCGTGGGAGAGGAGACATGCCGCTACTGATTAGTGCCCTTTGAAGTGGATGGGATTCTCGTTGCCCATGATGCGTTCCTTGGCTGTCTCGGAGACATTGTGGACGGCACGAATGACATTGCGGGGCATTTTCCCGATGCGGTCCATACATGCTTCCCGCATGTCGGGTGAATCGAATTCCAGACCGACGAGGGCACGTCCGACGCGTTCGCCGGAGTAGGCGTAGTTGAAATAGCAAACTGAGGCTATATCGACAATGCGCTCCATGAAATCCAGTAAGGCTCCGCAACGTTCGGGGAATTCGATTTTGACAAAGAGCGGGTTGTCGAAGAGTTCCGTCTGATAGTGGATAATGCGGAAATTGACGTCGTCGTCGGCACTGATGTCCTCGAACCCGATATCCTTGTCCTGAAGCCGTTTACGGATGAGGTCCAGGTCTTCGTCGGAGACGGACACTCCGAAAACGGGGTATTGGATATCCCCGGCGGTTTTGCCGTATTGCATGTCGACGAGGGTGGTCGATTCCGGCATGTTGCGGAGGTATTTGAGCAACTGGCCCTTCTTGGCGGCCATGGGGATGCGCAGGTAGTGGGTTTCGTAGTTGCCGATGCCGGCCTGGCGGGCGATTTGTGCCAGGTGGGTGAAATCCATATTGGCGCCGGAAATGATGACGAGGCTTTTTTCATCGGGTCGAACCAGGCCTTCGTCCCATTGCTTGAGGAATCCGGCCAGTCCCATGGCTCCGGAGGGTTCGGGGACGACGCGGTTGGCCTCCCACATGGCACGGATGGAGTGGCAGACTTCGTTGTTGGTGACGGTGACGTATTCGTCGACGAGCTCTTTGCAGATTTCAAAAGTTTCTTCACCGGGGATGCGGACGGCAGTGCCGTCGCAGAAGACATCCACGTAGGACAGAGTCGTACGTCCTCCTTGTTCGACGGAAGCTTTCATGGATGCCTGGTCGATACCTTCTACGGCAATGATTTTGATGTCCGGCCAGAATTTTTTCAGCCCGCAGGCTACGGCTGCGGCAAGACCGCCGCCTCCGATTTGGACGTAGGCGCGGTCAAATGGACCGTGGCCGCTCATGACGACTTCGTCGGCCAGCGTTCCCTGGCCCCCCATGGTTTTAATGTCGTCGTAGGGGTGGATGAATGAACAACCGTGTTTTTCGGCGTACTGGTGGGCGGCACTGGCGGTTTCATCGTAGCTGTCGCCGTGCAGGACGATTTCGACATGGTCGCCGCCGTGGCGTTTGACTTCCACCTGTTTAACTTCCGGGGTAGAGCGGGGCATGTAGATGCGCGCCTTGCAGTTGAGTACGCGTGCCGCAAGCGCTACACCCTGGGCATGATTTCCGGCAGAGGCGGCGACGACACCCTTGGCGAGTTTGTCCGCAGGCAGGGATGCCATGCAATTGTAGGCGCCTCTCCATTTGTAGGCCTTAATGGGGCCGAGATCCTCGCGCTTGACATAGACGGGGGCGTCGATTCCTCTCAGATTCAGTTTCTGGAGGGGGGTGGGCTTACCGACGGCGTACACGCGTTGGCGGGCCTGGAGGATTTCTTCGAAAAGGCGATCGTTGAGTTCGCTCATGGCGGATGGTTGGAAATGTTCTGCAAGAGTCTACATCAAAGAAACGGAGACGTGAACCATTAATTTTCGCTACAGTCTCCGAAAAGGATTGAATCATACCTCTATTTTGGTTCTCCTGTCGCCATGAGCGCTTCCAAACGAGGAGGATTAAGCTGGATGATATGGGTAGGTGTTCTTGTGACGACGATGTGTTTCCAAGCATGCAATGACTCTGCGAAGGCCCGTGACGTACAGGCCAAAGCCCGGACGTCGCCGAAGATGTCCGAATATCTGGCACCGGGTAATATGCATGTGGGCAGTCCGGTTTTTCTCCGAGCAATCAAGGAGGATAAGATTCTGGAACTGTGGGTACAGCCGAAGGGCTCCGGCTCGTTTGTTCTGGTGAAGCGTTATCCGGTGGCTGCCATGTCCGGCAATCTGGGACCGAAGGAAAAGGAGGGGGACAACCAGGTGCCGGAAGGTTTTTACGAGGTTGTTCCCGCTGCCCTCAATCCGAATAGCAAGTACCATCTTTCCTTCAATATCGGCTATCCGAACGAGTATGACCGTTCTCTGGGACGCACCGGTTCCTACATCATGGTACACGGCAGCGACGTATCGGCGGGATGTATCGCCATCACGGATGAAGGTATTGAGGAAGTGTATACGATGGTGGCGGAAGCCTTGAAGGAAGGGCAGAAGACAGTGCCTATCCAGATTTATCCTTTTGTTCCGACCCCGGCCAGGCTGTGGCAGGAACGTAAATCTCCTTATTTCCCGTTCTGGAAAGTGCTGGAGAAGACATGGGAATGGACGGAGTTGAATAAAATGCCGGCTCCGATTGTCTTTGAAAACAACCAGCTTGTGATGAAAATCCCTGCTCCTCTCCAGACTCCTCCTCCTGCCCCGGAAAAAGAGCTGACACAGTCCTAGTTGACGCAGTCCCGGAAATTTGTTGTTTCTCGTTGAGATTTCCTTCGGAAAGTGGTAGGAACTCAAGAATGAAGGAAGAGCTGTTTCCGCATTCGTTGCGTTCATCGCTGTTAAAGGATTTTACATCGGACGATTTGGATGTCCTGTTGGAATATGGACGGGAGAGTGTTTATGTCCCGGGCGACTTTTTGTTTTATGAAAAGATGCCGCCTTCGCGCCTGTACGTCCTGTTAACGGGGAGCGTCCGTTTGGCCCGTGGTATCGGGGATGAGCTGAATCCCCTGCTGGATGTCGGACCCGGTTCCCTGCTCGGGGAGAGAATGCTCTATGACAAGGGCAGCCCCCATTCGTTAACGGGAGAAGTGATGGAGCGCTCCGTGTGCCTTGAGTGGAACCATGACGACCTTGACCGGTTGGGCAGGGCTCATCCCGAACTGTTGGAGCGTCTGCGGACGACAATAGCCGGAAGCGTATCGCTGCGTCCGGTTCTTGGTGCTCCTGCCGGGAATAAACCGGGGGATGTTTTCCGGGTGGAGAAGGATCTCCTCGGTGAGCGCAAAGTGCCTGCTTCCGCTTTGTACGGCATCCAGACGATGCGCGGCGTGGAAAATTTCCCGATTACGGATATTCCTCTGAGTTCCTATCCGAACCTGATTCGCGGGCTGGCTTTGGTGAAGAAGGCGTGCGCCCTGACGAATGCCGATCTCGGCCTGCTGGACAAGGAACGCAGCCGAGCCATTGTCCAGGCTTGCGATGAATTGCTGGACGGCAGGTTCTATGATCATTTCGTGGTAGATATGATGCAGGGGGGCGCCGGCACGTCATGCAACATGAATGCCAATGAAGTGATCGCTAACAGGGCGTTGGAACTTTGCGGACGGGAGCGCGGCGACTATGCTTTCATCCACCCCAACAATCATGTTAACCTGAGCCAGAGTACGAATGACGTGTACCCGACGGCATTCCGGCTGGGGCTGCGGTTTGCCCTGAAACGCCTTCTGCTGGCTGTAGACAAACTGGCGGGCTCTTTTGAGGCGAAGGGGGCGGAGTTTGCCGATGTGATCAAAATGGGGAGGACCCAGTTGCAGGATGCCGTTCCGATGACGCTGGGACAAGAGTTTTCGGCGTTTGCCTGTACGCTGCGCGAAGACATCCAGCGGTTGGAGGAAGCGGAGAATTTGCTCAAGGAAGTGAACATGGGGGCGACGGCTATCGGTTCCGGTATCAGTACAGTGCCCGGTTACCGCGAACGCGTCCGGGAACGGTTGCAGGAGGTTTCCGGGCTGGAGATTGTGACGGCCAGCAATCTGTTTGAAGCGACGCAGGATACGGGGGCTCTTGTCCAACTATCCGGGGTTTTGAAGAGGACATCCACCAAGCTTAGCAAGATTTGCAACGATTTGCGCCTGCTTTCTTCCGGCCCACGTGCCGGACTCGGGGAAATCAATCTGCCTCCTCTTCAGCCGGGCAGCAGCATTATGCCCGGGAAGGTGAATCCCGTCGTGCCGGAGGTCGTCAACCAAGTGGCTTTCGAGGTGATCGGTAATGATGTAACCATTACGATCGCCGCTGAGGCCGGACAGTTGCAACTCAATGTAATGGAGCCGGTTATTGTCTGGTCTCTCTTCAAGAGCATCAATCACTTGAGGCAGGCTTGCATTGTTCTCAAGGAACGGACGGTGGATGGAATTACCGCTAACCGCGATGTGTGCCGCAGCTATGTGGACCGCAGTATTGGCATTGTGACGGCTCTTTTACCCGTCATTGGTTATGCCCAGGCGACGGAGCTGGCGAAGGAAGCCCTGCATTCTACCAAGAGTGTTCGTGAAATCGTGCTGGAGAAAGGTATTTTGACGGAAGAAGAGGTGGATCGCTACCTGGATCCGCGCAACATGTTTTCCTGATTGCAACCGAATGGAGTGATCCGATGAAACGTAATATTGTCTCCTTGCTGGCCTTTCTGCTTCTCGCCTGTTCCTGTTTAGCGTCCGAAGGGCGGGAAGACGGATTGTCCCAAGTGAAGAATATGATGCCTTTGCTGGGGCATCGCAACTGGGTTGTGGTGACGGATGCCGCTTATCCTCTCCAGAGCAATCCCGGCATTAAGACGATCGTGGTCGACGGGGAACAGCCTGCCGTTGTCAAAGCGGTTCTGGACATGCTGGCCGTGCAGAAACACGTCCGCCCCCTTGTGTATACGGATACCGAGCTCGATTTTGTCCGTGAAGAAGATGCTCCCGGAATTAATGCCTATCGTGAAGGATTGCGAAAAATGCTTTCCGGCGTCCGTCCGGTTTCCCTGCCGCATGAAGACATCATTGCCCAATTGGATGAGGCGGCGTCCGTCTTCAATGTCGTCATTATCAAGACCCAAGGGTTACTGCCTTATACCTCTGTGTTTTTCAAACTGGATTGCGCCTATTGGACGGAAAAGGGAGAAAAACGCCTGCGTGATGAAATAAAAGAGCATTCCACTCCGTAATCATATTGTAATTATCACGTGAACTATGATTGTCCCGGCCATTTTAACCAGAAAAAAACTGTTTGTTCATGCCATTGCCGTATGGGGGACGGTTGTCGTCCAGGCTGCCGGCGTTTATCCGAATGAAGCCGTTGTTCCGGTTGACAAGAAGCTTTCTCCGGAATGGGTGGCTTCCCTGACGGATCGCGGACAGTTGACAACCGTGAGTTCCGGTCCGGGGCTTTCCCATGTCGGCATGCCGGTGGGAGGCCTGTTTTGCGGGACTGTCTATTTGGGTGGAGATGGCAAGCTGTGGCTTTGGGATGTATTCAATGACAACCGGCAGGGAGTCATGCCTCGGTCATTGGTCTGGAACGGCGCCAGGATACGGTCCCGCGATGGAGCCAGCTATGTGCATCCTGATTCGGCCCAGCCTTCTCCGTTCAGGAAAGGGTTTCCGGAGGAATCGCAAAAGATCGCCAAGTCCGGAGACGATGAATTCTCCGGTCAGGAACAAATGGAGCAGGGATTTGCCATCAAGGTGGGCGACCATGTCCGGACTATGGACAGGAACGGATGGAACAGAGTGGTTTTCACGGGGACATATCCCATTGGTACGGTTGATTATTCGGATCAGAATTTCCCCGTGTCCGTCCGTTTGGAAGCCTTTTCTCCTTTCATCCCCTTGAATACGGACGATTCTTCCCTTCCATGTACCGTGATGAGTTTTACGATTTGGAATTGTACGGATAGCACTGTGAACGGGACGATTGGCGGATGGCTTAAAAACGCTGTCTGCTGCAATAGCGGCACCGGTCTTGGCATGCGGGTGAACAAGGCGGATCCGAATGGGGGGATGCCTCACGTGCTGATGACGGCGGAAGAGGGGGAATGGGTAGCGGTTCCCGGCAGGGAAGATGTGAGCTTTGAAGATTTCGAGCGGGAGGATTATGCCGGCTGGAAGGTCGAAGGTACGGCTTTTGACAAAACTCCACTGGATAATGCCCGTATCCCCCCGTATATGGGAGACATCGGGATGCACGGTTCGAGGGCTGCCGTTTCTCACAATGTCCGAACGGGAGGAGACGTTATGGCGGGAGACTCCCATACGGGTAGCCTGCTGAGCCCGGAATTCACGATTGACCGGGAATTTATCAGATTTTCAATTGCTGGAGGCCGGAAACCCGGCCGAGAGAAAGAAGGAGGGACGGGAATCGAATTGCTGGTTGACGGCAAAGCCGTATGCTCTGCAACGGGGCATAATTCCAACCGTTTGCGCCCCGATGCTTTTCCCGTGAAGGATTACATCGGGAAGAAAGCCCGTTTGCGAATTTATGATGGGGCACAGGGAAGCTGGGGCAATATCATTGTGGATCATATCGTTTTTTCCGATTCTCCGGCTCCTCCTGCCCGTCCCTTGAAAGAAGAAGCGGATTTCGGTTCGTTCTGTTTTGCTTTGGCGAGTCCCGGGAAAGGTACTCGTGCTATGACCAGTCTTCCTGCGAGAAATACGGAGCAAGCTCTGTTCGGGATGGATGGTTCGCAGCCATCCGTGGGGAATGTCCGTTTCGACAAGGATAAGCCGTTGGGGGGATTGACCCGGGATTTTTCCATTCCTGCCGGGGAATCCGTGCAGGTTGACTTTATCCTGGCCTGGTATTTCCCCAATATCTATCTGAATACGATGGGTGATACGGGACGTCCCGATACCGATGGCAAGAAGGGACGGCGGCACTATGCCGCGCGTTTCTCCAATGCGAACGATGTGGCATCCTATGTGGCTGATCATTGGAAGAGCCTGGTTGGCGGGACGAAGCTTTGGAGGGATACGTGGTATGATTCCTCTCTGCCGTTCTGGTTCCTTGACAGGACTTTTGCCAATACGTCGACGTTGGCGACTACGACCAGTCACCGCTTGACGAATGGACGGTTTTATGCCTGGGAGGGAGTAGGCGCTTGTGAAGGTACATGTACTCACGTCTGGCAGTACGCCCAGGCTCCCGCCCGTCTGTTCCCGGACATCGAACGCGTGACGCGCGACCGGGTGGATCTGGGTATAGGATTCCATCCCGAGACGGGGGGGATCGGCATGCGGGCCGAGCATAACCGGCAACCTGCCATTGACGGACAATGCGGACGGATTATGGGGATTTGGAGGGAACACACGATGAGCGCTGACGATTCCTTCCTCAACAAGGTTTGGCCTCGTGCGAAAAAGGCTGTCCAGTATGTCTTGGATCATGACCGCGATGGGGACGGGATTCTTGACGGGGCTCAGGAAAATACGTTGGATGCCGCTTGGTATGGCGAAATCGCCTGGACGAGTATTGAAGCTCTTGGGGCGTTCAAGGCTGGCGAGGAAATGGCTCTTGCCGTGGGAGACGGAGAGTTTGCCAAGCTGTGCCGGGATCGCCGGGAGAAAGGCCGCAAAGCTGTAGAGGCGCGTCTCTTCAATGGGAAATGGTTCATCCAGAAGAAGGATGAAGCTCATCCGAACGTGTTTGGCACATATAATGGGAGTTTCATCGACCAGTTGTTCGGACAAAGCATGGCTTATCAGTGCGGATTGGGCGAACTCATTTCCCCCGACAGGCAGAAAAAGGCTCTCCGATCCATCTGGGACAATAATTTTTCACCCGATCTGACGGAGTATCTCAAACATGTCCGGCCTTTGGGACGTCCCTATTACGTTGAAGGGGAGGGGGGGACTCTGATGTGTACGAATGCCTTGAATGAATCCGATCCGTATAAGGGCAGCAGCTGGACTCACGGCTATCTCAACGAGTGCATGTCCGGATTCGAGCATCAACTTGCCTCTCACATGATGCGCGCGGGCATGGTGAAGGAGGCATTGGCTGTAACGCGGGCCATCCATGACCGTTATTCTGCGGAGAAGCGCAATCCTTACAACGAGATTGAGTGTTCCGACCATTATGCCCGTGCCATGGCCAGTTACGGAACGTTCCTGAGCGCTTGCGGATATGATTACAATGGGCCGGAGGGAAAACTCGGGTTTAATCCCAGAATGTCCCCTGAGAATTTCAAGGCCGCTTTCACGACGGCGGAAGGATGGGGAACCTACTCACAAGAGAAGCAGGGGAACGCCTGGATGGCCGGGGTTACTTTGAAGTATGGTCAATTAACTCTCAGGGAATTAAAGCTTGCCTTCCCCTTGAAGAAGGTCCGGGTGACCGTGGATGGGAAGCCGGCACCTGATTTCAAAGTTGAGAAAGGCGTGCTTGTCTGGGGAACTCCCCTGACGTTGAAGGCCGAACAAACTCTGACAGTGCAAACCGGGGCATGACCTGCCCCGGTTTTCCGCCGGGAACCGGTTACAGGGATAACTTCTTGCGCAAGGCTCTCTTGCAAAGATCAGACTAGGATGTCTTGCCCGTCTTCTTTCAGTTTTTTGAGGCGGAGCTGACCGCAGGCGGCATCGATGTCATGTCCTTTTTCATAACGGAGGGTGACAGGAATACCTGCTTGTTTCAGACGGTCGCGGAAGCGTTCGCAATGGGATAGCGGAGGACGTTGCCAGTCAAGGCCTTCGACGGTATTGTAGGGGATGAGGTTTACTTTGGCGTTAAGGCGCTGGGCGAGCGAGGCGAGATGTCCGGCTGCTTCCAGACTGTCGTTGACGCCTTGGATCAGGATGTATTCCATCGTAATCATCTGCTTCCGGGCACTGGCCCAGGCAGCCAGAGCGGGTACGAGTTCTCTCAAGGGCCACTTCTTGTTAACCGGCATGATCTGGTTACGGACATCGTCCGTGGCTCCGTGGAGGGATATGGCCAGGCGTATCTGCCTGGGATAGGAGGCGAGGCGTACGATGTTGGGGGCATAGCCGGAGGTGGAAACGGTGATGTGGCGACCTCCGATATTGAGCCCCCAAGGAGCGGTGATAATGTCCAGAGCCGTGACGAGATTGTCGAAATTGGCGAGAGGTTCTCCCATGCCCATGAAAACGAGGTTGTCGATGCGTTCCCCGGTGATGCGTTCTGCCGCAAGGATTTGTCCGACGATTTCCCCGGCGTTCAGGTTGCGGGAGAAGCCCAGCAGCCCGGATGCGCAGAATTTGCACCCGAAAGCACAGCCGACCTGCGATGAAACGCAGAGGGTGAGGCGTTCCGATTGCCCTCCGTCGCCTCCGGTAGCAGCGGGGATAATGACGGATTCAACGCATTGTCCGTCGTCCAGCCGTGAGAGAAATTTCCGGGTTTTTCCGGGTTTTCCTTGAATCTGGACGGTTTCCATGGCCGGCCATGAGAAGTTGGCTCCCAGAAGGTTTTTCAAGGTAGCGGGGAGGTTGGTCATCCTCTCGAATGATTCGACTCTCTTGTCCCATATCCAGCCGAGAATTTGTTTGGCGCGGAAGGCCGGCAATCCGTGAGCGGCGAGGAATTGCGTGAGGGACGTTTCAGTCTGTCCGGTGATGGGTGCTGGCTGGGTCATGACTGGGGCGGGACAGTAGCAATGAGGAGGCGTGCCGGTCCTATGGCGACAGGAGCTTCTCCATGAGCGGGAAAAATCAGGAAGTCTCCGGGACGGGCGGGGAGATCGTTGCCGTAATCCAATTCTCCAGAGATGACGACGAGGACGGCGAATTGAGAGGCCGGAATGTTTAATGGGACGGTTCCGTTCGTCAGATGTTCTTCGACGATGCGGAAACAGGATTCGTCGACCAGCACGCCGGGAGCTGCCGGGCGGGGAGAACAGACGGGATTACCCGCTTCACGGATGGCATCCAGGGATTGCTCCAAGTGAAGTTCACGGGCATGGCCGGAGGCATCCACCCGGCCCCAATCGTAAAGGCGATAAGTGGTGTCGCTGTTCTGCTGGATTTCGTAAATGACGTGGCCGGCTCCGATGCCGTGGACAAGGCCGGAGGGGATGAAGACGCTGTCTCCATCGTTCAGAGAGTAGGCTCCCATCATGTCCGCCAGACGGTTGGTTCGGATGGCTCCCTTGATTTCGGATTCGGTAAAATCCCGTTTCAGACCCATATAGATGGTGGCTCCGGGGGAGTGCGAAGCAATGTACCAGATTTCGTTTTTAACTTCTCCGTTCCAGCGGGCTGCCGTCTGTGCAGGGGGGTGGATTTGGAGGGAAAGGTTGTCGTGGACATCCAGTATCTTGCAGAGCAGAGGAAAACGGTCCAGGGACTCATAGCCTTGACCGAAAATTTCTTCACGGTAGGTGCTCCAGAGGCTATGGAGGGATTGCCCGGCATGGTCTCCGTCACTGACGATGCTATCCAGTTCGGGACGGTCGCATATTTCCCAGGATTCTCCGTATTGGACGCCGGGTTTGCCGGGGATGCCGAGGCGGAGCATGGGCAGGTCCTGGCCGCCCCAAATGCGTTCGGCTAATTGAGGCCGCAGTTTGAAGGATCGCATGGTCGTCGTGGAATTGTTACTCTGATTAGAGGAGCTGATCTACGAAGCGGTCTCTGTCGAATGCTTCGAAGTCTCCTGCTCCTTCCCCGGTACCGAGGTAGGCGGGGGCAATCTTCATTTCATCCAGAATGGCAAGAGCGACTCCTCCTTTGCCGGAACCGTCCATCTTCGTGACGATGACGGCGTCGAGCGGAGTTGCCTTGTGGAATTCCTTTGCCTGGGAGAGGGCGTTGGCTCCGGTTGTGGCATCGACGACGAGAAGGGTGGCGTGCGGGGCCGTTTCATCCTGTTTGGCGATTGTGCGGCGGATTTTAGTGAGTTCCTCCATCAGGTTGTGACGCGTGTGGAGGCGTCCTGCCGTGTCGCAGATGAGATACTGGAAACCTTCCCGGAGAGCCTTTTCATGGGCTTCATAGCAGACGGATGCCGGATCTTGGTTCGGGCGTCCCTTGTAAAGTGGCAGGGAGAGGCGGGTAGCCCAGTTTTCCAGCTGTTCGACGGCGGCAGCCCGGAATGTGTCGGCGGCAGCGAGCAGGACTCGCTTGCCCTGACCGGTCAGGAGATAGGCCAGTTTAGCGGCGGAAGTGGTTTTGCCCGTACCGTTGACGCCGACGACGAGGATGACGGTTGGTTTGCCGTCCGGAGCGGAGGGCAGGGGAGCCGGTTGCGACGGGAAGGCCTGCCGGATAGTCTCCCGGGTTTCGTTGACAATACTGTCCGCATCAATATCCCGGCGTTCCCGCATTTCATCGACGAGAGCCATGGCTCGCTTGATACCGATGTCAGAGGTGACAAGTTCGGCTTCCAGTTCATCCCAGTCGATTTTCGGGCTACGGGAGAATTTGTTGAGTAGTTTGGAGAAGAAGCCTGCCATGAGGGGAGAGCGGTGTGTGTGATGATAGAACAGTGATGGGAACGATCAGTTCCTGCAGGAAGTGGCGATACCGGTCAAGATGCCGTTGACAAAGCGCGGAGCTTCCGATGTGGAGTAGTCTTCCGCGAGGCGGATCGCTTCCTTGACGACAATCGGGGTGGCGAGGTCTTTACGGTATTTCAACTCGTAGGCGGCCAGGCGAAGGATAGAACGGTCGACCGGACTGATTCGTTCCGGGGAGAAGTTCTCCAGTTTGTCGGAAATAAGCTGGTCGAGATCTTCGATATTGGCGAGGACTTTACGGAGCAATTCTCCCGCGTCCGTGCGCAATTGGCACATTTCCTGGGATGTTTCAATAACGGGGGCGAATTCGGTAGCGTTTTTGTGGCCTTCCGGGTTTTCGAGACCACTGATTCTGGAACTGATGTCCTGAAGCTTGGATATGGAACTCTTCAGCGGATCCATGACGAAACGGAACTGGGGGTAGTCCTCCAGTTTGGCTATGAGAGACGGTCGAATTTGCAACAGGGTGGAATTGATGATTTGCAGGGAATTATAGGCAGCCTCCATGGCCCGTGTTTCGGCGGCGGGATCGGTCTTTTTCGCGGAGCGGAGAGAACGGACGGAAGCATCCAGGCTCTGTTCCCGTTTGATAAGATCTGTTAACATGTCGCGGAAGTCGGACAGGGCGGGATTGCCTTCGATGGCTTTCAACGTATTGTCGGCGCGGGTTTGGAACAGGCGGATTTTGTCCGGCAGATCGCGTGTGAGATGGGTGATGGCCTTGACCCGGGCTTTATCGAGGGCAGCCCGATCGGGTTCGAGGATGATGTCCCAGATGGCTTCGATATCGGCGTCTGTGATGGATTGCAGGGAGTCCAGAGTAAGTCCGTACAGGAACTGGACAACAGCTTGCCTGACTTGATGGCGGGAGAGCATAGAGGTAGAAGTGGGTGAGAGAGATTAATTAATGCTGGCTGGCGGTGAACCGTGAAGCAAACAGGTCGACCATGGAGGCGGCGGCGCGGGCGGATTCCTGCCCGCGATTGAGCCCAGGGGCAATGCAGCGGTCGTAGGCCTGTTGCTCATCATTGAGCAGGAGTACTTCATGGATAACGGGAATTTGCGTTTCCACGGCAATGCCGAGCAGAGCGTTGGTGACGGAGGTGCCGACGAGGGATGCATGCTCCGTACTGCCCTGGATGATGACCCCCAGGGCAATAATAACCGTCGGCCTAGGAGTGGTTTGCGTGGCAACCGCCTTGACTGTGACGGGGATTTCAAAAGCTCCGGGAACGCGGATGACATCGACTTGCACATTGGGCAGGATCAAACCGAGTTCTTGGCTGCAGTGATCGACAAGAGCATTGGTATAGCGCTCGTTGTAGCGTGAAGCGACGATGGTGATGTTGGCTGCGGTAGGGGATGGAGCCGGGCGTTCGGGGATAGCGTGGGACATGGCGGGAAAATAGTGTGGGCGGTGGCGAGGTTCAGATGAGGTGACCCATCTTGTCCCGCTTGGTTTCCAGATAGTGGCGGTTGATATCGTTGGGCTCGATGCGGATCGGTATTTGTTCGACGATGTCGAGTCCGAATCCTTCGAGTCCTCTGATTTTCTTGGGGTTATTAGTCATCAGGCGCAGATGGCGTGCGCCGAGATCCCGGAGTATTTGGGCTCCGATGCCGTAGTCGCGCAGGTCGGGGGCAAAACCGAGTTTGACGTTGGCCTCGACGGTATCGAGGCCCTGCTCCTGGAGTTTGTAGGCATGGAGTTTGGCGGGGAGGCCGATGCCGCGTCCTTCCTGGCGCAGGTAGAGGATGATTCCTCCTTCTTCCGACACGCGGCGCATGGCGACGTGGAGCTGGCTGCCGCAGTCGCAGCGGCGGGAGCCGAAAACATCCCCTGTCAAGCATTCGCTGTGAACGCGGACGAGTATGGACTTGTCCGGGTCGATATCTCCGTGAACGAGGGCGAGATGGTGGGCTCCGTCCAGGCTGGATTCGTAAAGGTGGCAGGTGAAATCGCCGTAATCCGTGGGGAGGCTGATGGTTTCCGTACGGGCAATGAGTTGTTCCGTTTTGCGGCGGTATTCAATTAGCTGTGCAGTGGAACAGGCTTTGAGGCCGTGCTCTTTCTGGAACTGGGCGAGGTCGGCCATGCGGGCCATGGTGCCGTCCTCGTTCATGATTTCGCAGCAGACTCCGGCGGGTTGGAGACCCGCCAGCTTCATGAGGTCGACCGTTGTTTCCGTGTGACCGGCCCGGCGCAGGACGCCGCCTTCGACGGCGCGCAACGGGAAAATGTGTCCCGGCTGAACAAAGTCGTCGTTGGTTGCTTTCGGATCGGCCAGCAGACGGATGGTAGCGGCTCGTTCCAAAGCGCTGATGCCGGTGGTTGTTCCATGGGCGGCACTCGCATCCACGGACACGGTGAATGCCGTGGACATGTTTTCTCTGTTGACGGAAGTCATCAGGGGAAGTCCCAGGGCATCCGTCCGTTCCCCGGAAAGCGGAGCGCAGACCAATCCTCGGGCATGGGTCACCATGAAGTTGATCATGTCCGGAGTCGTCCATTCCGCAGCGCAAATGAGGTCTCCCTCGTTTTCGCGGCCGGGGTCGTCGGTGACAATGACCATGCGGCCGTTGCGGATTTCTTCCACAATGGTTTCTATAGGGCTGAAAATGAGGCAGTCGTCGCTCATGGAGTTGTGATTATTTATTCTTTTTGGCCCAGGAATCCTTCAGGGCGACCGTTCTGTTGAAGACGGGTTTCTGTCCGGCGACGTGGTCCCGGCGGTCGGAGACAAAGTAGCCGATGCGTTCGAACTGGCAACGGAACTCGGGTTCGACCTCCGCCAGCGAAGGTTCAAGTTTGGCGTGCTTGATCACCTGGAGGGAATTCGGGTTGAGGACAGAGAGGAAGCCTGCTTCTTCGCCATCCGGATTTTCGGACGTGAAGAGGCGGTCGTAAATGCGAACTTCGCCGTTGACGGCGTGCGGGACGCTGACCCAGTGAATGGCGGCGCGGCACTGGATGCCTTCCGGAGGGTTGGCCCCGATTGTGCCGGGGATGTGTTCACAGATAATTTCCGTGATTGTTCCGGCGGCATCGGTGACGACATCCTTGCAAGTGACGCAGTAACCGCCGCGGAGGCGAACTGTTCTGCCGGGGGCGAGGCGGAAATACTTTTTGGGCGGATCCATCATGAAATCATCGCGTTCGATCCAGACTTCACGGGTCATGGGAACCATGCGGGAACCGTCTTCCGGGCGTTCCGGGTTGTTTTGGACTTCGACGTATTCGAGGTAGTCCTCAGGCAATGTATCGACGATGACCTTGACTGGGTTGAGGACGGCCATGCGGCGCGGAGCGTTGGCGTTGAGATCTTCGCGGACACTGTATTCAAGCAGGGCTACATCGGTGAACCCGTTGAATTTGGTGATACCGATTGTCTGGCAGAAGTTGCGGATGGCCGCAGGCGTGTAGCCGCGGCGGCGCATGCCGGAGACAGTGGGCATGCGGGGATCGTCCCAGGAATGGACGAGTTTTTCCTGCACGAGCTGGAGGAGTTTGCGCTTGCTCATGACCGTGTAGGTCAGATTGAGCCGGGCGAATTCCGTTTGGCGGGGGCGGCTGGGGACGGGACAGTTGTCGATGACCCAGTCGTAAAGGGGGCGGTGGTTTTCGAATTCCAGGGTGCAAAGGGAGTGGGTGATGTGTTCGTAGGCGTCTTCCAGCGGGTGGGCGAAGTCGTACATCGGATAGATGCACCAAGTGTTGCCGGTGTTGTGGTGCTCTGCGAACATGATGCGGTAGAGGACGGGATCCCTCATGTTCATGTTGGAGGACGACATGTCGATTTTGGCACGGAGGACGGCTTTTCCTTCGGGAATCTCACCATTTTTCATGGCGGTGAAACGTTCCATATTTTCTTTGACGGAACGGTTGCGGAACGGAGATTCCTGTCCGGGTGTGGTGACGTTGCCGCGTTGGGCGCGGATATCCTCGACGCTTTGTTCGTCCACATAGGCGAGCCCTTTTTCAATGAGGGCGACGGCACAGGAGTGGAAGAAGTCGAACATGTTGCTGGCGAAATAAAGATGGCTGCCCCAGTCGAAACCGAGCCAGTGGATGTCTTCCTTGATGCTGTCGACGTATTCTTGGTCTTCCTTGCTCGGATTGGTATCGTCGAAGCGCAGGTGGCATCGCCCGCCGATGGGAGCGTATTCCTGACCGAGTCCAAAGTTCAGGCAGATGGATTTGGCGTGTCCAATGTGAAGGTATCCATTGGGTTCCGGGGGGAAACGGGTGATGGGCGCCGTGTGCTTGCCCTCGGCAAGATCGGAGGCGATCATGTCCCTGATAAAATCGCGTCGTTCAGGTAGCGGTGAAGACATGGCGAATATGCTACATGCACGGTTGCTTTTCTGCAAGTGCGTTCCCTCGGAATGACATAAGGAAAAATGAGGAATTTTACCGGTGGAAGGCATGGGTGATTTGCCTGACCGTAGGGACGAGAGAGGTCTTGCCATCGGAGTGATAAACGTGATACTCGTAATTTGCATGCAAAAGCGATTATTCGACCGGGAACAGCGGGGAACTTCCCGTAAGCTGGGGCGTATGGGAAGGCGCCGGTTCCGGTATGTGTTTTTTGCGGTCGGCCTTCTTCTTGTTTTTGTATGTCTGGTTATTTTGCATTTGGATGTGATCCGGGGGGATTTCCAGCGCCAGGCATTCGGTGTCCTGTTCGGTTGTTTGGGGGGGATGATGGTTTTTCTCAGTTCACCGGCGTGGGGCATGCGTGTGGTCGGAGTTGCCGTGGCGCTGATGCTTGCGCTATATGCACGCGTGCCAAGAGAGGGGCTGTCGGGGCGGCTGGAGAAGGGAAGTGTTGACGGGCAGGATGCAGCAGTCTCTTCTTCCTCTGTCGCCGTAAAACCCGCTCTTGTTTCTTCGTCGGAGGGACTCCAGGGAAAACCGGACGATGAAATGTACCGGGACGGAGATCTGGATCCTCTGTTCCGGAAATTGGCGGATCGCAAGGATAACGGGGGTGTTGCCGGGATTTGGATGCGCGGCGGGGATGAACGGAAAGCAGAAGTAATAGGAGCTTTTTTGAAACGAATGTCGCAAACGCGTGAAACTCCTGAATACCATGGCAGGCAGGGGGGAGGATTGTTTATTGTAGATAAGAGTCCGCTTTCATTTGATGAACTGGCCAGAATCGTCTCTCGGATCGGAACGCTGGAATTAAGCGATTCCTCTTTGCATTTCATGGATGTCGAGCTGGATCGCAATCTTTTTGAAGAGTCGGCCCCTGCCAAGGTATTGAACAACCCGGATGATCCGTTTTATTTGGAGGCTAATTTGCGCGAGTTGCGCAATCTTGATGCGAGAAGGGTGGCAGCAGCAGCCCGGAGGCTGGCTCTTGCTCCTCCGGCCAAACCGTCCATCGGAGTCTGTGCCGTGCTGTCGGAGCGCTTGAGGGAACCTTGGGGGAACGATGCGGAATACGTGGCGGCTTTGGCCTCGGCGCTGGGTGTCTGGGCTCCGCCTGACGATGAAAATACGCGTCTCCTGCTCGCCTATACCGTCGATAGCCTTATGCGGGCGAATTTGTCCGTACCCGTACCTGCGGTTGATTATTTGCTGGCTCGCCGGGACGGTAAATCCGTTGATTTTTTACTGGCATTGTGGCGCATGAATCCCGAACAGTGGGAAACACGTTGCATGCTTGCTGGAAACAATCTCGAGCGTGGGATTCTCGGGGTGATCGAGAAAGACGATACCCCGTCGGCGGTTCGTGAATCCGGCGTGCGTATTCTCGGTAAAGTCGGGGGAAACTTGTCTCTGCCGTTATTAAGAGAGTATGGCAGGAACGAGGACTCGCGTCTGAGTACGTTTGCCCATCTGGCGCAGGAGGAAATCGAAAGGCGGCTCCATCCCTGAGAAGTTTCAGAACCGGATACATCGGGAGGAGGGAATTAAGATGCTTTCGGGAAATTCATTTTCCAGAAGGGTCTTGTTTTCTTTTTGGTTGCGGAACTACTGTATTTGCATAGAATAAAAAAACCATGAGTGACTCAACTACTGCTTCATCGGAAGTCTCCGCTTCCGTTAAGAGGTACTCACGCTACCTGTTGATTATCGCCGGTTTGGGCGGTTTGATCTACGGATTGGACGTGGGGATTATCGCAGGGGCTCTCCCCTTTCTTAAGGCAACTGCCGGCAACTATCTGAAAGATGCCAACCTAGGGTTGGTTGTAGCCGCTGTGCTTGGGGGAAGCGTGATTTCATCCTTGTTTGCAGGTGCTCTTGCCGATATGTTCGGACGCAAGAAAATGCTTATCATCAGCTCCTTGTTGTTTGTGGTGAGCATTCCGATCATTGCCTGTACCTACTTCTCCGGCGAAGTCTGGACCCTGTGGGGGTACGAAGTGAGTTCCGGTTTTCTTCAGCTGTGCATCGGCCGTATCATCCAGGGCTTTTCCGCCGGCTTGATTGGTGTGATCGTACCTTTGTACTTGGCCGAATGTCTGAGTGCCGATTCGCGAGGAAAGGGAACCGGTATGTTCCAGTTAATGCTGACGATTGGGCTTGTGCTGGCCGCTCTTATTGCCTACGGGTTCTCTTGGGCTGTGGAAAACTGGAATCTCCACCAGGATACGGCTTGGCGCGGTATTTTCTGGGTATCCATTATTCCCGGAGTCTTGTTGAGCATTGGCGCTCTGTTTGTAACAGAATCACCTCGCTGGCTTTTCAAGCGTAATCGCAAGGAAGAAGCCCTGGCTGCTCTGCGTCGCGGAAATTCCGAAAAAGTGGCTGTTCAGACGATGGAGGAAATCGAAGCTACTGCAGCCGAAGCCAAGGCGCAAGCTCAGGCCGGTTCCGGGAAAAAGGAAACGTTGTTTCAGAAAAAGTACGTTTATCCTTTCATTCTTGCTGTTGTCATTCTTGCCTGTACCCAGGCGACCGGCATTAATTCCATGCTCAACTATTCGGTGAGTATCTTCCATCAGGGTGGACTTGAAGGTACGTCTGCTAACGCTGGCGATATTGCCTTGAAGGTAGCTAATATGGTCATGACTATTGTTGCTGTTGCTCTTGTTGACAAGATGGGACGTAAATTCCTTCTGCGCATTGGTACGTCCGGAATCATCGTGGGGCTGTGCCTTATCGGCTTCTTGTTCCTTTCTATCGAACAGAGCCGTGTTTCCGTCAAGGAACAAGTCAGCACGATGATCGTGGATAAGCATCTCAATGTCGACCTGAATACGCCCGCTGTGTTGACCAAGCTGGGGCTAGATCCTTCCGAAGACAACAGTAACAAACAGCTTGTTGTCAACTATGAACAGGGAGGTGCACAGAATAGCCTTGTTTTCAACTTTGCTAAAGTGATGAAGGGCGGCGAGGAATCTCCTGCCATGGCGACGATTCCTATGGCTTCTCCTGATAAGAATGGAAATATTGCCGGGATCAAGATCCTGAGCGCCGATCTTGGCGACCGTCCTTCTCAAACGGTTGCTTGGATGATCGTGGTTGGCTTCGTTATCTTCATTTCCTTCTACGGAGTAGGACCTGGTGTGTGTGTCTGGTTGGCTCTTTCCGAACTGATGCCGACGCGCATTCGTTCCAACGGCATGTCCATCGCCCTTTTGATTAACCAGGGGGTTTCGACGACGATTGCTATGTTCTTCCTGCCGTGGGTGGCAGCTATCGGTTACTCCAGCGTGTTCTTCATGCTGGCGGGCTTTACGGTGATTTATTTTATTACGGTGAACTTCTTCCTTCCCGAAACAAAGGGGCGTTCTCTTGAAGAAATCGAGACCTACTTTACGACCGGTAAAATGCCGACAAATGAGAAGGAACTGAAAGAAGACGAATTAAAGGCCTGATTTCTTCCTCTCTTCATATTTATTATTAACTCTTTTCACCTTGGAGCCACTCTGCTAATGCAGTGTGGCTCTAATTTTTCTTTAGTAGAATCCAGGTGTTTTCTACGGTCTGTCTTTAAACTGCTGCGGTGAAATTGGAACATATCATATCGACTGCCTCCTTCATATCATGATGCATTTTGGTTTAGAAACAGGCATCCTACCAGGCGATAGAGCCGACATCATCCAGTTCCAATTTCACCGCAGCGGTTTAGAAATCCTGACCGGGATTACGCTCAGACTCATTTTGTCCTTGGAATCGGGGAGGGCTTCCTTCATTCTCCCGGCGGTATTTATGAAGAATTTTCTGAGTCGCCACATGAGCCTGTCATTGGCCCTGCGTTATTTGAATCCGTTGCGCACGTATTTTTCAGTGATTACGCTGATTTGTTTGCTGGGTGTGTCGCTGGGGGTGATGGTTCTTATTATTGTGTTGTCGGTGATGGGAGGCTTGCAGAAGGAGCTTCAGGAGAGGTTGCTTGCCTATTCCCCCCATTTGCAGATGAATTATTATGCGGTCCCAGGTCTTCGAGGGGCGATTGGCGACTGGCGGACTCTGGAAGAGACGATCAATAAGGTGCCGGGGGTAGAATCGACTTATGCCCTGGTGGAGGATTATGCCCTGGTGGATGTGAACGGTGCCCAAAGACCATGTTCGTTCCGGGCTCTGGATACGGAAAACAAGGAGCAGATGGCGGAGCTTGCTCCGTTGTTAAGCTCGGGGTCGTTTGATCTCGGGTTGGGCGAGAATGCGGTGGTTTCTTCAACGGTGGCCCGGATGCTGGGCTTATCGGTTAATGACAAGCTGCGCGTGTTTACCACGCGTAATTATGGAGATGCAGTGCGTGCGTTTTCACAGATGGATCGCCCATTGCTTGCGACGAGGTTTGAAACGGAACTCGACCGGTTGCTCTCTCTTGCCGACAAGAAGCGCCCCAACGGAAAAGATGGCGTTGTCTGGAACGGATCGGATGTCAGGGAAGCGGTGTCTTTATTGCAGAAACTGGATGGATCTCCCCGGCTACAGGTGGAGGCTGAGGCTATCGGAAAGGTGTTGGATGTGTTGCCGGAAGACGCTTTCGGAGATGATGTCGCGGGCGAACTGACTTTTCCTGCCAATGTCTCCGGTCAGTTGAAGGCGATGGTTTCGGCATTGAAGTCGGTGAACAAGGACAAGGAGGATATTAACAGCGTCCGCATGATCAAGAGTCTTATTTTGCCGAAGGATCTGACGGTGATCGGAATCTATCAGGCGTCCCAGCATGTGACTTGTCCGGATCTTTTTATACCGCTTGAGATTGGTCAGGAGCTTCAGGGATTTGAGGATGATTACGTGCAGGCGATTGCGATCAGGACGAAGAATCCCTACGATCTTGCCCAGGTGACTGCCGATGTGGAGCATGCCCTGCCTGTAACGTATGAAGGTAGTTCCGGTTGGGGCATTGAATCGTGGATGGACAAGTACAGTTCCTGGTTCAAGTTGATTCAGCAGGAACGCATGATGATGGGGTTTGTTCTCTCCTTTATCGGGATGATTGCTGCCTTTTGCATTATGGCGGTGATGTTTACCGTATCGATCCAGAGGAAGAAGGAACTGGCCCTGATGAAGGCTTTGGGGGCTACTCCCTGGCAGGTCGTGCGGGTGTTCCTGTGGCAAGGGGTGATTATCGGTATTGCCGGGGCGGCGTTGGGGGTGGCTTTGGCGTTGCTGGTGTTGCATTACCGGGTGCAGATCCACATATTCCTAAAGACGATCGGTATTGATCCGTTTCCGATGGATTTCCACGGGGTGGAGATTCCGGCGGAGATCAATCCTGCGGAATTGCTGAATCAGTCGGTGAAGGCATTTGTGATGGTTGTCGTGGCATCGGTGGTACCTGCCGTGCTGACTGCCTACCAGGATCCTGCGAAAGCTCTCCGAAGCATGTAACCGGGATTGAGAAAAACGATTTTAGAACGCGATTATGGATATTTATTACGCAATCGGGCAACAGAAACAGGATCCCGTTCCTGCTGTGGAGATTATGTCCATGGTGGAACGTGGCGAACTGGATGCCGATACGATGGGGTGGCATCGTGGATGCAAGTCTTGGATGCCTCTGAAGGATTTGCCGGAGTTGAAGGATTTTTTCCTGACCCGGTTCTCACGGGAATTGGAGGAGGCTGAACCGGATGGAGAATTCGGACATGTCTCCGATGTTCAAACTTCCGATGCTGACGTAGAGGGAGCAATCCCTTTGGAGCGTATGGACGAATTCGGGAAGGTCGATGTCCAGCGCCGGGTGGAGCTCGCTTCTCCCGAGCTTCGTTTTATGGCACGGATCATTGATTTGTTGATTTACCTGTTGCTCTACATTGTTTTCTTACGCTTGTCGTTCAGCGAGTTTCATCTTTCTTTTTTCAATGCTCTTATTTGGTTGCCGGTGGTGTTGCTGGAGGCGGTGTCTTTGTCTTTGTGGGGGACGACTCCGGGCAAGGCTCTGCTCGGTTTGCGCGTGGTGATGATGGATGGGGGGAAACTCCGTTTGATGCGCATGTTGACCCGGTCGTTTTATGTAATATTTTTCGGCATGGGGTTGGTGACGACGGTCTTTTCTCCCGTTCTGCTGGCATTGTCCTGGTGGTGGACGAGAAAGAACATGCTTTCCCCCTGGGACCAGCGTCTGACGACTCTGGTGGAGATCCGTCGTCGCGTGTCGCCGTTCCGCATCGTTGCGGTGCTGGCTCTGGCTTTGCTCCTGATTGAGGGATCCGGTCAATTGCTGGTTCCCTGGACCGATTCGATCACGGCTGCGATGGAGGAGACCTTTAGAATGATGCAGGAAGGGCGTTAAACCTGTTTTTGGTTTTGCCTTTCCGGAGGAATTGCGGCAGAATCCCGCTGCCATGGCAGAAATCCATCCCAGTGCAGTTGTTCATCCGGGTGCGGAATTGGCTGACGACGTTTATGTCGGCCCGTTCTGTGTGATCGGCGACAAGGTGAAGTTGGGCAAAGGTTGCGTGCTTCACAGCAACGTAACTATCGACGGCCCGTCCACGTTTGGCGAATGCAATGAGTTTTATCCCCACTGTTATATTGGTGGTAGGAGCCAGGATTTGAAGTACAAGGGTGAGCCGACCTATTTGGAAGTGGGACATCACAATGTGTTCCGCGAATATAGTTCGGTGAACCGCGCGACGGATCCCGGAGAGAAGACGGTCGTCGGCAATTACAACAACATGCTGGTTGCTGCTCACATGGGGCATGATTGCCGCATGGGTGATCATGTGATTTTGTCCGGTTACGCCGCCATAGCAGGCCATGTGGTGATTGGCGATTATGCGATTGTTTCCGGAGGGACGGTCGTTCATCAATTCGTCCGCATCGGTGAGCATAGCCTGATCGGTGGAGGGAACCGGGTTGTCAAAGATATTCCTCCGTACATGATTTCCGAAGGCCACCCTTGTGTTGTGCGTTCCGTCAATACGATAGGCCTCCAGCGTCGCGGGTTTAGCGAAGAAGATATCCGGGCACTCAAACAGGCATATAAAAAGTTTTTCCTGCATAAGGGTACGGTATTTTCTGATGCGGTGGAGGAGTTGCTGAATGATGAGCGTTTCGGGACGAATCCCTATGTTGTCAATCTCGTCAAGTTCCTGCAGACTTCGGAACGCGGTTTTGGTCATTAAGGAAGGATTGACGAATATGTACAAGGGATTTGTGTTCGATCTGGACGGTACTCTGGTCGATTCCCTGCCCGGTCTTACCGAAGGATTGAATCGTGCCTTGAAGGCGCAGGGGTATCCGCCTTATCCGGCGGAAACCGTGGCGACGATGGTGGGCAAGGGCGCCCGGGAATTGTGCCGTTCTGCGTTGAAGGCTTTCCGGAAATCGAAGGGAGAGGTTAGCGACGATGATGTGATGTGTCTGTATGCAGAGTTTGGTCGCGAATATCCCCATACCTGGCAGGGTGGCACGACTCCCTTTGAGGGAATCATCCCCATGTTGCGGGAGTTGTCGGACGGAGGTGCCCGCCTGGCGGTGTTGTCCAACAAGCCTCATGATGTGACGCGCCCTCTCGTCCTTGACAAACTTCCGGGGATTCCTCTGGACCCGATTCTCGGATTTTCATCGGAGTTCCCCCGTAAACCCGATCCCTCTTCGCTATTTCATATTATCGAAAGCTGGGGTCTAACGCCTGCGGATGTCTGCATGGTGGGGGATTCCGCTCATGACGGCAATACGGCGGTCAATGCCGGGACTGGACTTGTTCTGGTCGACTGGGGCTATAGTACGCGTGACGCCTTGGAATCGTTCCGGGTCCCCGTTTGCGAGTCCGTGGCGGAGTTGCGATCTATTCTGGTGGGTAGCCGGGTCTGAAGGGTAAGTCCATGACGATGTCGAACGGGGATTTTTCCCATGGCGGGGATTTATTGAAGCTGGCGGAGGTGTCGGGGCATGCGCCAGAGGACCTTGTGGATTTCAGTGTCAATGTCAATCCCTCCGGTTTGCCGGATTTCATACGTGCCGCTCTTTGGGGAAGCTTGGAGAAGCTGGCTCCTTATCCGCCTCCGCACGCGGAGGACGCGGCGGCTTGCGCTGCGGAACGCCATGGTCTGGATGCTGCGTGTTTTGTGCCGGGGAATGGCAGCAATGAGCTGATCCATGCTCTGCCGGGGGCGTTTACCCCGGCGGAAGGGTTGATTGCCGAACCGGCATTCTCCGAATACAGGCTTGCTTGCTTGAAGGCCGGCATTCCGGTGCGTTCCCTCGTGTTTGGGGAAAAATCCGGGTTTCGTGCGGATCCGAAAGAATTGGCCTCTTCGGCACGGACGGGAGGCATGGTCTTTTTGGCGAATCCGGGGAATCCGTCCGGGGTGCTCTTGGACAGAGACGAGTTGCTGGAAGCGGTGACTCGGAGGCAGGATGTCCTGTGGATACTGGATGAAGCGTTTATCGACTATGTCGGAGAGGAAGCATCGCTGGTGAACATGGCTGCGGCGTTGCCCAATCTGATGGTCTTGCGTTCGTTGACGAAATTTTACGGGATGGCGGGGCTTCGTACCGGGTATGCTGTTGCGTGTCCTGCCGTGGCGGAGAGGTTGCGTGCGGCCTTGCCTGCATGGAATGTTTCAACATGTGCGGCAGAAGCGATGAAGGCCGTTTTCCGGGAGGGAGGAACTTTTGCCGATAAGGAACGGTGTATGAATGCGGAGCGGCGTGACGATTTGGAGCGGCGTCTGGATGCCTTGCCAGGAGTGGTGCGCATTCCCTCTTCAGCCAATTATGTGCTGTTCCGCTGGCCTTACGGGGGGGATCTCGCCCGCAAGTGCCTGGTGGAACACGGTATTGCTTTGCGCGATTGTTCCAATTACGAAGGTTTGTCCGGCGGTGTGTGGTTTCGTGCGGCGGTGAGGTTTCCGGAGGATCATAAACGTCTGGTCCGGGCTCTCTCCGGGTATGTGTGCGGGAATGATCCGGGAGAGCCGTCCCGAGTGGAATTCCCGGTACCCGTGATCAAAAAGAGAGTACCGGCCCTGATGCTGCAGGGGACTTGTTCCGACGCCGGGAAGAGCGTGCTGACGTCCGCGTTCGGTCGTATTCTCGTTCAGGACGGGTATGCGGTGGCGCCTTTCAAGGCGCAGAATATGGCTCTGAATTCCGGAGTAACTGCGTTGGGCGAAGAGATGGGGCGGGCTCAGATGGTACAGGCCCGGGCATGCCGGAAGGATCCCGATGCGAGGATGAATCCCGTGCTGCTCAAGCCTCACTCCGACATGGGTTCCCAGATTGTGTTGATGGGGCATCCTGTCGGCAATATGGATGCCCGTGAGTATTATCGGCACAAAAGTTCCTTGTGGCCGACCGTTTGCGAGGCATACGATTCCCTGTCCCGAGAATGCGATGTGATGGTGCTGGAAGGGGCGGGGAGCCCCGGTGAGGTGAATCTCAAGTCCGTGGATATTGTCAATATGTCCATGGCCAGGTACGCCGGAGCTTCCGTGTTGTTGACAGGGGATATTGACCGCGGCGGGGTGTATGCCTCGTTTCTGGGAACGTGGATGACGTTTGACCGGGAGGAACGGGAGTTGCTGGGCGGATTTCTCGTCAATAAGTTCCGAGGCGATGCTTCGCTGCTGGGGCCTGCCCACGACTACATTCAGGCCCGGACGGGAGTGCCCGTCGTCGGCATCGTCCCGATGATCCGTTCCCTGAACATTCCCGAAGAGGACAGGGCGACTTTTTCCTTCCAGAGTGTTGGAGGAGATGTCCCGGTCGGCGGGGTCTTGGACGTTGCTGTCGTCATGCTTCGCCATGTATCGAACTATACGGATTTTGCTCCGCTTGCCGAAGAACCGGATATCCGGTTGCGCCAAGTGCGTACGGCGGATGAATTTGGTTCGCCGGACTGGGTGATCTTACCTGGATCCAAGAATGTAGCGCATGACTTTGAAACGCTTGAGGCAGCCGGACTGGCGGAGTTGATCCGCAGGCACGCTGCTTCCGGCAAGTGGGTGCTGGGTATCTGCGGTGGTTTGCAGATGCTGGGCAGGACGATTGAGGATCCTTCCGGGATCGAATCTTCCCGGCGTTCGTTTTCCGGTTTGGGGCTCCTGGATTTGGAGACGACATTCGAACGTGACAAAATACTGACTGCCTTGCACGGAGTCACGACACCTTTGGGACGGACGACTTCCGGGTATGAAATCCACCATGGGCGTTCGCGTGCCGGGAGCGGGTGCGAGCCGTTGTTTTTCCGTCCTGACGGTTCTGCCTGCGGTTATGGAACTGGGCGGGTTTGGGCGACGTATTTGCATGGGGTGTTCGAGGATGATGAATTCCGCCGGGCAATGATTGACCGCGTCCGAACGGACGCCGGTTTGAAACCTGCGGGAAGGATTCTCGTTCGGTGCGATTTGGACGGTGCTCTGGATCGTTTGGCGGATATCGTCCGCGAAAGTGTTGATTTGAAAGCGATCTACCGGAGCATGGGACTGGCATGACGATGGTTAACGACACCGTGTGGCTCATTCCCCTGGCTTTCGCGCTGGATTTGGCTTTGGGGGATCCCCGTGTGGACTGGCATCCCGTATGTCTGGCGGGATGGTGGTGCCGAAAGGTGGAATGTTTCTGGAAACGTATGTTCGGCAAGACGTTTTTATCCGGGGGGATGGCCTGGTTTTGTTCCGTTCTTCCTTGGTTGTTCTTGTGTTTTTGCCTTTTGTCCGCATGTCGCCGCTTGTTTCCGTCCGAATGGGGAGTTCTTGTGCCGGGAGCAATGGCGGTGTATGCCTGCCTGGCTCCCCGGAGCCTGGCCGAGCATGCCTGGCGTGTGATTCGGGAGGCTTCTTCCGGCGATTTGGAGAGAGCGCGGAGGGCGGTATCGATGATCGTCGGAAGGGACACGGAGAAGTTGGATATGCACGGAGTCCTGAGGGCTGCTATTGAAAGTGTGGCGGAGAATTGGACGGATGGCGTTTTTTCTACTATCTTTTGGGTGGCTCTTGGATGTACGTTCGGAGGAATTGAAGCTGGTGCCCTCTGCGCCGTCTTTCACCGTGTTTCCAATATCATGGATGCCATGTGGGGCAAGAGGAATGACGAGTACCGCCGTTTCGGCACCTGGGCGGCAAGAACGGATGATGTGCTCAACTGGATTCCAGCTCGGTTGTCACTACCGTTGATAGCCGTGGCAGCCGCAGTTGTTCCCGGTTGTTCTCTTCATGGTGCTCTTTCCATCGGCTGGAAATATAGACATGAACATGCGAGTCCGAATTCAGCCTGGAGCGAGGCGGCATTTGCCGGAGCCCTGGGACTTCGCTTGAGTGGTCCCGTTTCCTACAAGGGGATGCCGGCTCCCTATCCCTACATTGGGGAAGGCAGGATGGAAGCCACAGTAGAGGATGCCCGGCATGCTGTTCTGCTGATGGCGGCGGCGACGGTCCTGGCTATTGCCGTATCCGTGCTGGTTCTTCAGTGGTAAGGAAGATAGGGGATAATAATTTCCCGAATTAGCCTGCTGTGGAGTTTTTTCATCGCTTTGCCCCCTTCATGTAAGTTAGAAGAGGTTCGTTCTCCCCCCCTCTAGCCCATGATGTACGGATATTACCGAGTTGTCGCCGCTGTACCGCAAGTGCGGGTTGCCGATGTGGATTACAATGTGGATCAAATGATTGCCAGCTACAAAGAGGCTGTCGGTCAAGGTTGCTCCGTTGTGGTTTTCCCCGAATTGGGGGTGACGGGGTATTCGTGTCGGGATCTTTTTTTCCAGGGTACATTGTTGTCCCATGCTGCACGAGGCGCACGTAAAATGGCTCGTGCAACGGCAGGGAAGGGGACGATTGCCGTGTTCGGACTTCCAGTTTTGCAGGGGGAAGCCCTGTTCAATGTGGCGGTCGTAGCCCAGAACGGAACGATGCGGGCCGTGGTTCCCAAAACAATTTTGCCCCATGTCCGGGAATTTTACGAGCAGCGCCAGTTTCGGTCGGGGCGTGCCCTGAATGCCTCCCATGTGACGCTGGACGGAGAGGAGGTGCCTGTGGCCCGGGATACCGTATTCCGCGCAGGAGATTCGCCGCTGATTTTCGGGGTTGAACTATGCGAGGATCTTTGGAGCGTGATTCCACCCAGTTCGCGCCTGGCTTTGGAAGGAGCGCGGGCTATTTTCAATCTGTCTGCCAGTACGGAATTGACGGGTAAGGCGGAATACCGCCGGGATCTCGTCCGGCAACAGAGCGGCCGTTGCCTGGCTGCCTATGTTTTTGCATCCTGCGGTGTCCATGAATCGACGACGGATGTCGTCTTCAGCGGTCATTCCCTGATTGCCGACAACGGAAGGCTGGTTGCAGAAAACGAGCGTTTTTGCCGCGAGGCTACCTTGATTACGGCTGATATCGATTTCGAGCGTTTGGCTGCGGCCCGTCTTTCCGAGAGTTCGTTCAATGATTGCCGTGACGGGATCGAGACGACCGGAAGGGTGATCCGGTTGGATGAAACGCCGGCTTCTCCGGATTTGGAATACGCTTTCAATCCTCCCCGTCCTTTCCTGCCCGGAGAGGCTCATGCCGACGAACGTTGCCGTGAAATTATTGCCATCCAGGTGGCCGGCCTTGCCAAACGGGTGGAACATACCGGTGCGAAGAAGCTCGTCATCGGGATTTCCGGAGGCTTGGATTCTACCCTGGCCCTTTTGATTTCGTCCCGCTGTTGTACCCTGCTTCGCAGGCCGGCTTCCGATATCGTGGCCGTCACGATGCCCGGATTCGGCACGACGGGCAGAACGTACAACAATGCCTTGGCGATGTGCCGCCTTCTGGGGGTGGAATTGCGCGAGATCGACATCAAACAGGCCTGTCTCGTACATTTTGACGACATAGGACACGATCCTCAGGAATTGTCGACGACTTACGAGAATGTCCAGGCGCGGGAACGTACTCAGATTTTAATGGACCTGGCCAACAAGATGGGCGGCCTGGTCATCGGTACCGGCGACTTGTCGGAAATCGCCTTGGGATGGTCAACGTACAATGGCGACCACATGTCCATGTACGCGGTCAATTGCTCCATCCCCAAAACCCTAATCCGCCGGTTGATCCAGAGCCTTGCTTCGGAAGCGGGAGGAGAGTTGGAAGCTGTGCTTCTGGACATCAATGCAACCCCGGTAAGTCCGGAACTGCTGCCTGCCTCCGAGGATGGATCAATTGATCAGAAAACGGAGGATGTGCTGGGCCCCTATGACCTGCATGACTTCTTCCTGTACCATTTTATCAAGTACGGGGCGTCTCCCTCTAAAATCCTTTTTCTGGCGGAACATGCATTCCGCCAGGAATTCGACTGTGCGTTCATTGCAAAATGCCTCAGGACATTTTTGTGGCGGTTTTTCTCCCAGCAGTTCAAGAGGAACTGTATTCCGGACGGTCCTAAAGTGGGGACGATCGCGTTATCCCCTCGGGGCGACTGGCGCATGCCTTCCGATGCCGTCGTTAAAGTATGGATGGATGAATTGGATCATTATTGCCGATGACTGGCGAGATTGAAAGAAGTCCCTGGGAGATCTTCCTTGTCCTTCTGGCCTTGTTTGCTTTTCTGGGCTTGATCTCTATGCTGGCAGCCTTGCTGGGAGGACGTCAAAAAACGGGAGAAGTATGGGATCAAGCAACCAGTTCCGCTTTTGACCATTTGCCGGCTCCATTTGCTTTTTTATTCCTGGTGTTGATGCTTGCCGGTATCTTTTGCTGGCAGTTTTTTCCCAAATCGATTGTAGCGTATCGTTATCCGAAAGGCAGGAGGAAGGAATTGCTGGAGCAGTATCGCGATTTAAGAAACGTGAAGCGCAAGAAGAAAAGAGACAGGAAAAAATCAGGGAGAAAGTGAGTTCCCTATGTTGGTGGCTTTGTTGTTCCGGATCTGCGGCAGGTCTTTATCGGACATCTGCCGCAGATCCAAAGAGGTCTTGCTTTAGTACGAGAAGCTTACGCCCAGGTTGACGCGGTGATACACCGACCTGTTCCGGCCTTCGAACTCATACCCGGCATATGCCGTCCATTGCGGAGAGATTGCGAGAGTGCTGTCGTAATTGATTCGTACGGCATTGCGGTCCGGCGCAATTCCTTTTGCCGTCCAACGGTATCCGTTCATCAGGCGTTCGGCTCCGGCGCTCGGATTTTCGCGATAGACGTCCGGCACATAGCTGACGGACAGGGAATTGACCCAGCCCATTCCGTTTAACGAGCTTTGTTTGGAGACTCCCATTCCGACCGGAAGGGAAAGATTCCTCATGTGTCCTTCATCGAAGCGGCGGGCATCCCAGCCTTTTTCCGTGAACGAGTCCTGAGTGACATCCGTGTACTCAAGCCCAAGGAATGCGCTTACGCTCCAGTTGTTTTTCAGAGCGTGGTCCCACTGTCCCTTGAGAGTGCCGAAGAGAGTGCGGTTATCCCACTCGCCGTGTGACCAGTTTCCCGTATGGAATGAATCCATTTTGTTCTTCGTCCATCCGTAACCGGCCGATCCTGTTACAGTCAGCGCGTTCTTGGGATTGATCTCTTTTCTCCAGCCACCGTAAAGAAGAGCGACTTCGGATGTCTGGTCGACATCTCCGACGAAGGAGCGGCTGTAGTTCTTGCCGTAGAGATTGCCGAAGGAAAGGCCGAGAATTGCGTTGGTCGTGATCTTGCGATCGGCGCCGACGGCGTACCCTCCTCCATTGTAGTCGTATCCGTCACGGGTTCCCACGGAACCGTGGCTGGTGAAGTCTCCGAGTCCCTTGATCCAGTAGTTGTTTTTCGGTTCCATTTTGAACCGGGTGACACCGAGGTTGCCGAGTGCGGCATTGGATGTGGAGAGGGCATTGGAAGCGGATGACCACATGGTGTTCATGGCGAGACCTCCCGCCAGTTCGGGCAGGATGTCCCGGATGATCGGAGCCGGAGGTGTGGGCGGATTAGGATCGTCAGGATCTACCGGATCGACGGGAGGTTCTACGGTATCGGGAGTCCATACGACATTCAATTGATCCAATGTGCCGTCTCCATCCGAATCAATCCATTCACGGCTCCATGTTCCATTGTAGGTGTAGGGAGAGTCGATGCGGTCGCTTCCCGTCGCTAAAGACGCAACGGAATCAAAATCCCCGTCATGGATTTGTTGTGTATCATGCAGCAATGTAAAGCTATGGGGAGCAGCCCACCGGTTGTCCGCATAGTAGTAATTCGTGTCGGTTTCCGTATCGTGAATGCCGAGGGATCCTCCGAGGAGGAATTGCCCGGCAATAATTTCAACCGGGCCGGGGGAGGAAAATCCCGTTTCGGTCATATGGTAGGCGAAATCGACGATGATATTGCCATTCATCGTAATTTCATCCCCTTCCAATATCGCATGTTCACCGGGCCTGATGGTAACGATATCCCCTTCAGGCGTACCGCCGATTCGGATAAAAGGAGCTGTGATCTTGGCATTGCTGATATCCAGGATCCCTGCGTATTGGGAAAACCCGTGTCCTTCGCCTTCAACGAGCAGGGATGCTCCTTTCTGGAGTACGAGTGATCCCTGGTGTACGACAAGATCGCCGCCTTTTATCGTTGAAACAGCCATATCTGGGTCTTCCAAATCCTCTCCGGAAAAAACAACCGTACCCGTATAGCCATCACCCTTGTTCAGATCCCAAGTGATCGGCTTTGCGTCCTCGGGCTCGGCATCGGGTTCGATGATGATTGGGTCGTAGAAGGAAACTTTTCTTCCTTCCGCTGCGCGTACGTTCAAATCCGTTTCATCCATCCCCCAGGCGTTTATGGCTAAATTGACATATTCATTCACCCCGGGAAGATTGTTGCGGAAAAGAATATCCCCCCTGTCTGCGGAAAGGACATTGTTGCCTTTCCCCATCATGCTCAGGTAGACAACGGCGTTTCCGTCGTAAACACCTCTGTTATTGGTGAACGAAACGTCTCCGCAATTGGCAATGTACAGGTTGGTAGAATAAATGGCACTTCCTCCTCCACCATCTTTAGTGGCATAATTACTATCGAAAAGTACGCTCTCCGCTCCGGTAATCCTGACTCCGACATCCAGTCCGCTGCCTAATGATCCGGCATAGATGCCGCCGCCGACAACGGCGCTGTTTCCGATAAAGGATATCTTTCCCGTGTTTTCAAAGACAATGTCGTACTTGCTGGTGGGCCGGTAGTTGAGGGCACTGATAGCTCCCCCGTAAGTGGCTTGATTATTCTCGAAAAGAATATCTCCCGTATTTTGAAACAGGATTGGAGCGATGTTCTCGTCCAGAAGCGTAAAGTCTATATAAATGGCACCGCCGCAATAAGGTGCTTCATTTCCCCGGAAGACCATGTTCCCCGTATCGACAAAGGACATGTGGTTCGCTACTCCTCCACTGTAAAGAGCTCCACCATTGGAATAGGAATTTCCTTGTGCCATGTTGTTTTCGAAGATCAGGTCTCCCGTCTTTGAAAAATCCAGATGTCCGGAAATGCTGAACAAAACGCCGCCGTATGTGGAGGAATTCCCTTTTGCTATAAAATCCCCCTGGAGATTATGAACAGTCAGGTTACCAGGCATGTCCGCCTGATTTCCCCTCAGTTGTATGGCTCCTCCTTCCGATGATGACTTGTTGTTTTCGAAGGTGATATTTCCGTTGATATCGGAAAAGATCAGTCCGCCGTAGGGACAGTTAATGGCTCCTCCCGTATAGCCTGAGAAATCGGAAAAGGAGATAGACCCCGTATTTGAAAATACGACGGAATTGGAAAGGTAGCCTCCCATATTCCCCGAAGAGTTTATCCCCCCATAGGTACCGTTGCCTTGGAAAGAGATATCCCCCGTATTTGTTATGGAAAAACGGGTATCTACTGTTTTGTTACTGGCACTGGAAGTCAATAGATAAGGAAACGAGGTCGATTCCGGAGATTCCGAAAGAGGCGTGAAGGAAACGTTCCCGACTGAATCCAGAACGAAGGCGCCGTTTTGAAAATACTGATCGCGACAATCATTAAGTTCATCGACAGTGGTGACTACTAAATCAGCATTTGCCGGTATTGTAGAAACGCTAAAAATTAGAGAAAATGGAAATAAATATCTGATTTTCATTTGAAGGGATGGTATATTGAAGATCCATTGTTTTTCTAACGAATTTGCAAACCGCTGTCAATTTTTTTTACACCCATTGACATTCAATGGGGTTGATACCGAAATGAATTTAATTCAAGAAAAATAAATATACATTATATATGATTATAATTTACTGACGATCAGAAGAGTAATAAAAAAACAAGCGGTTTGCAAAACCGTTAGTGTCCTCACAACAGCGAGGAGGGAAGTATTCCTATCGTTGTAAATTGTATTTTCTTTTTGTGGTTGAGCCACATAAGAAGATTTTTCCAGAAGTTCTACCGGGTTATCCGGTGACTAGCGGGAAGATCTCCAGGAGAGAAAACGAACAACTGTATCTCGTTCGTGCCCCTCTCCCATGGTCGGGAGAGGGATTTTTCTGCCTTATTTTAGGAACAAAATGGGGAAGTATTGAAAATGTCGTTTGTCCGAAGACGATGTTAATATATAAAAAGCTTCTCTCCCTGAAGAGAGAAGCCTTGAAATCATTAAATTGGATTTATTTTTTAATTATCCATTAATGATTGATGTTTTTTCAGCAATTCTACTGTCAGAGGCTGGGGGAATGTTTTCTGGTGGGGCGATTTGGCGTCTGAGACGGCCTGTTCCCCGTGGAAGAGGGGGACGGGATAGGTTTTGATCAACTCCTTGCGGCCTTCGCGGATCATGATTTCAGCCATTTTCATGGTCTCGGGATTGGTGTTGTCACCCTTGTCCGGGATGGCAACAGCCTCCATCAGGGAGAAGGTCCCTTCTGTAGGATCGACATAATCGATGGGAAGCCCCTTCTTTTTGTCGGCTACGGCTTGCTGGCGCAGACCGAAAGCGATGGCGACTTCCCCGGCCCGCAGTTTTTTGAGGGGTGCTGATCCGGAATTTTCCAAATGGGGACCGGCATTGTCAATCATGGCCTTGAGGATTTGCCGTGTTTCTTCTTCTCCATAAGCGTTGACAAGGGCCTGGACCATGAGCCAGGCAGTTGACGAACTCTTGATGTTGGGGATGGAGATGAGTCCTTTATACTCGGGTTTGGCCAGATCCTTTAAGGACTTGGGAACGGCGATTCCACGATCCTCGATGACTTTGGTATTAATGAAGATAGCGCCTTCCTGTCCGGTGATGGGACCGAAGCAGGGATTGACGGGCTTAAGGGGCTCCATGGCAAAAGTCAGGGGAAGGAACATCTTGTTGGCGCTTTGGGCGCTGTCCAGGTAATAGGAGGAGAGCGTCAGCATATCCGCCTCAATGTTTTTACCTTCGGCGATTACTTTGCCACCCAGTTCCGACGTACTGAATGTGGTGAACATGTATTTGTCTTTGTACCCGGCCTTGTCCAGGGCCTGTCCCATGGCGGCGATAGCTTCATCGTCGGCATTGGAGTAAATGATGACCTGTTTTTCTCCCTGGCAGGAGGTCATGAAAGCCATGGTGGCACTTCCGAGGATACAGGCGGCGAGGATGGAACGTAGTTGTTTCATATGGTATGGGTGTGGTTATTGTGCATGACGGTTCTGGGATATCCGTGAGATGACCACCCTGATCACGATATTGGTGAGGAGGATGAGAATCGACATGACAAAGATTTCGTCGAACTTCGCGAAGTGCTGAAGTTCCTTGATTTTCGTGGTGAGCACGGCAGTTCTGGCGCCGACGAGGAAGATGATGGCGCTGATGGTGATCATGCTGTTGATGAAATAATAGGAGAAGATTTCAAGAATTGTGCCCATAGAGTTGGGAATGACGACTCGGAACATCGTCTTGATCCAGCTGTCACCCATGAGGGAGGCTGTCGCTTCCCAACCTTTGTTCATTTTTTCCAGTGAACTTTTACCCATAAGGTAGGGAGTCGTGAAGAAGTGGATGACGTTGCAGACGATGAGGATAAGGAAGGTGTTTTGCAGACTGGTGCCGGAGAAGGCAAAGAGGTAGGCAATGCCGAGAACCATGCCTGGAATGGTGTTGGTGACAAGGGCAATGCCATTGATGATGCTTCGCGCTGCGCCGTGGAGTTCCGACCGGGCCGTGACCAGAGAGGCTCCGTAGGCGAGAACGGTACCTGCGGCGGAGGTAAAGAAAGCGACGAGCAGGGAGTTTTTGTAAATTCCCGTCAGATTGGGTGACTTCAGAAGACGAATAATGTTATCGAACGTCAATGAGGGCTCGTAGGGCCAGCTACGGACGAAAGGTACGACGAACATAACTGCAAAGATGGCGATGATCCCTCCGAGGAGGATCAATGAACCGGAGGCACAAATGGTGTCCCGGACGGGGCTGGACTTGATTTCCTGCCGGGAGATTTTGTTGTAACGGAAGTTGTAGCGTTCCAGATATCCGATCAGGATGATACTGATGATGGACGGCAGGAGCATGATGACGGCGATCGTGGAGCCTCCGGCGAAGTTCGGGATGGCTCCCAGCATTTCATTGTACAGATGGATGGCGACAACATCGAATTGGCCGCCGATGGAGGCGGGGATGCCGAAGTCCGTGAAACTGAGGGTGAACGCCTGGATGAAAGCGGCTCCAAGGGTTCCGACCAGAGGACGAACTGCCGTACAGAAGAAAGTCTGGATCGGAGTGTCTCCCATGATGCGCGAAACGATCGCGAAGTTTTTATCAATGTATTTAAACGTGTTGTTGATGAGCAGGAAGGCGATGGGCAGCGTATAAATGACATACCCGAGAAGCATCCCGTTGAACCCGTAGATGTCAAAGGGCTGGAACCCCAGAATGGTGGTGAGCAAACCTTCTTTGCCGAATGAATAAATGATGACGAAACCGTAGGTGATAGTCGGCAGGAACATCGGGGAAATGGTTAATCCTCCGATGATCTTCCTGATCCTCCCGGGGAGGGCGGTGTTGTTGACCGTATAAGCCAGGAAAAAAGCCAGGATCGTTGTGATCAGAGCGGAAGCCCCCGAGATCAGGAAACTGTTGCCGAATGAGTGGAGGAATCGTCCGTTGGCCAATGTTTCAGCGTAATTTTCCAGCCCGAAACTTCCGTTGGCGGACAGGGATTGCCTCACCAGGTAACCCATAGGCAGGGCGAGGAATACGGCAAAAACGGCGATGACTGCCCAGAAGACGATTTTGATTTCCGATTTTTCCTTATGATGCATAACAACCCCCGAAGAGGGACATGATGTTGTTGCGTTTGATCTCGAGCTGATTCAGGATGAATGTCTTGACAAAGTTATTGCATGGTTGGGAGACGATTTCGACCGGGGTGGAGTATTGGGAAATCCTGCCTTCGTTGAGGATCAGGACTCGGTCGGAAAGAGTCAGGGCTTCTTCCGGATCGTGGGTGACAATGACGGTGGTGAGATTATATTCCCGTGCGATGGTTTTGATACGCGTTTTGATGGATTCCTTAATGACGCCATCAAGGGCGCTGAGGGGTTCGTCGAGGAGAAGGATACGAGGTTTCATGACAAGAGTACGTGCGAGAGCGACACGCTGTTTTTGTCCTCCGGAGAGCTGTTCGATCCTTTTGTCGAGATGTTCGGAGAGTCCTAAAAGTTCAATGAGTTCTTCCACTTCTTTCCGCGAACAGATGTTGGGTTTGTTTTTCAGGCCGTAGGTGATGTTCTGGTAGGCGTTCAGATTGGGAAACAGAGCGTAGTCCTGAAAGACAATATTGAATCCGCGCTGTTGCATGGGGGTGCGGCTGAGATCTTCCCCATCGTAAATGATGGAGCCGCCGTCCATGTCCGTTAATCCCAGGATGACGTTAAGCAGAGTGGTTTTGCCGCTGCCGGATGGTCCGAGGATGGAGACGATTTCTCCTTTCCCTATCGTGAGGCTGATGCCGTTGAGGACGGGGGTGTCGTTATAGATTTTTTTGATATTGTGAAGTTCCAGCATAATTGTGTTTTGGTAAAGGATGGGAAGTTACCGGGTTTTGTTTCCTCGGATGGCGGCTACTTGGTCGACGAGGCGTTCGAAATCTTCCGGGAAGACATCGCCTATATTGCCGATGCGGAAGGTCGGAGCCTCGGAAATTTTACCGGGATAGATGACGAACCCGCGTTGTTTGAGTGCTTCGTAAAAGGCGGGGAAATCGAAGTCTTTTTCCGGATACAGGAAAGAAGTGATAATGGGAGATTGTACGTCGGCGGGGAGAAGAGCTTTGAATCCGAGGCGTTCCATACCTTCGACGAGAATACTGTGGTTTTCCCGGTAACGCTGGTGACGCGCGGCAATCCCTCCTTCGTCATTGAGTTCTTTGAGTGCCTGGAAGAAAGCGCGGACAACATGTGTTGGGGAAGTGAAACGCCATTTGCCATGGCCTTTTTCCATTTCGTTCCACTGGTCGTAGATGTCCAGGGAGAGGCTGCGGGAAGTACCCTTGCAGGATTCTATTTTGGTTCGTTTGGCAATGATGAACCCAAAGCCGGGAACACCCTGGATGCACTTGTTGGCGCTGCTGATGAGGAAGTCGATGTTTAACCCATCGATATCGATGGGGATACCTCCGAAACTGCTCATGGCATCAACGATGAAAGTGAGTTCATGTCCTTCTATAGCTTTGGCGACTTCTTCGATGGGGTTGATGATACCTGTTGTCGTTTCGCAGTGTACCATGGCGAGATGGGTTGTGTCCGGGTGCTCGACAAGGGCTTTGAGGACGACATCGGCGGTGACCTGCAGGGTTTCCTTCAGAGATATGATGGCGTAGTTCAGGCCGTGGTAGCGGGCGATGTCCCCCATGCGTTTCCCGTAGGCTCCGTTGGAGACAATGAGAAGCTTGTCTTCCGGCTTGACTGCACTGCCGAGGACGGCTTCTACGCTGTAGGTGCCGCTGCCCTGCAGGAGGACTGAGGTATAGGAATTGTCCAGTCCGGTGATGCGAAGCAACTCCTGGCGGATGACGGAGACAATGCCTTCGTTGTAGTCTTTGTCCCAGGTACACCAGTCCTGAAGCATGGCTTCGCGGACGGAGGGGGATGTGCTCAGGGGGCCGGGTGTGAGGAGGAGGTAATTTCTCATATGAAGTAAAAAGCTTGAGGTTGTTATATTATCCGTTGAATTTGTTGATGGTGTCGATGCAGGCGGGAAGATCGGTGATGGAATCGATAACGTAGTGGGCTCCTGCGGTAAGCATGCGTTGGCGGACTTCCGATTTCATCGCGTTGATTTTTCCGGCGGGAAGGTTGCCGTATTCTTCTTCCGAAAGACCGAGTTCGTTGCTTCCGGTGATGATGCCGACAGTGTGGACTTTGGCATTAATCCCTTCCCGGATATCTGCAATGGTGTCCCCGACTTTGACGACTTGGTCGACGGAGGGGATGGCCAGGTCGATCATGTTTTGGTAGATCATGTAAGGCGCTGGGCGGCCGGAGGGCAGATTGGTAGGAGTGACAAGGTTGTCGACCACGTAGCCTTTGGCTGCGGCTTCAGGACGAACGATATCCATCATGGCTGCCGTGTAGCCTGTGGTGGAACCGATTTTGATGCCTTGTGCTTTGAGTGCTTCGAGTGTTTCGATAACGCCGGGGATGGGAGTCGTGAAATCCTTGAGCGAGGCGAAGAGATGTCGTTCGAAACTTTCGTACATTCCGAGGACATCCTCTTCCGTCCAATCCCTGCCATGAACTGCCCGGAATTGTTCGCGGATTGGAGGCATTGAGAGGATAGCGCGGATGTGATCGATTTTCAGCAACCCCATCGGTTCCCGTGCCTGGCGGTAGGTGATTTTAATGTTTTTCTCGGCAAAGACGCGGAGGAAGACATGGAGGGGGGCGAAGCAGCCGAAATCGATGGCGGTACCCGCCCAGTCCATAATGATGCAGTTGATTTTGCTCATGGCGTTGTATGAAGATCCAATGTTGGATATTTTGATAAAAGAACGGACCAGTGTGCCGAACGGATCGAACCTATCCGAAACACACTGGTCCGCTAAGAAATTTACTGTGTCTTTATCGTAACAAATTCTTGGGGATGATGATTTCTTTAGAAGTTGAGATAGGCACCACAGATAAACTGCCAACCGGTGAATCCGGCGTTTTTGGCTTTGTTTTCCTGACTGACGGTGGAGTTGCAGTATTCCATCATTGTCATGATTTTCAGACGGGAAGGTTCTGCGCTATAGACGTAGAAGTTGAACCCGCCACCGATGGCATAGTAGGAATCGGCGTAGCCCGGAGATTGTCTTTGGAGAGCCTTGACATAGCGGTTTTTGCCGACGTTGACGGCATTGTCGCCAGAGGCAAACTGGAAACGGGCCACGGCCTCGACGTGATCTGTGATGGAGTAGGTGGGCAGCACGACAAGACCGAACATATCGTCGGCGTCCTTGTTGTTGCTCTTGAGTGCCCAAAGCCCTTCAACGGTAATGCCGAATTTACCTTGCTTGCCGATGTAGTAGGCGGACAAAACGTCTTCGTTCTGGGAACCGACGAAAGTACTGCTTCTACCGGCCAGAGGCTTGTCCGCATCGGCAAAGCTGTGAACCCAGTCAATGTAGAAACGCCCCTTGTCCAGAAGGATCTTGTCAAGACCATAGGAGAGTTCCACCGTGGTGAAGCAATTTTCCCATGTACCCCAGATTTGTTTATTGGAGTCGCTTGTTCCCGACCAGATGCCGATGTAGTAGCCGAGTTTGTCCTTTTTGGTGTCGTTGGCAGCCCAGAACCCCCAGACGGAGTCAAAGAGGACAGTCGATTCGACGATGGAGAATTCCGGCACTTTGAGGGAACTGGATGAAACGCGGTTTTCGGCGTAGATTTCCGGGTTGGTTTTACCGAAGGCGAAAGTGTAGCCCTTGTCCTTGTAATTGTATTGGATGAATGCTTCGTAGAGGCTGGCTGACGTTTGGCTGTGATCATCCCAGGATCCCTGGGATTTGTTCCAGGAACCGGTGCTGTTTACGCCTCCGATGTTCCAGACGTTTTGGAGTTTGAAGTCATTCAATACTTTGGCGTTCCAGCCCGCACGGAAACGGCGGTATCCGTCCGTCCAGTTGCGGCTGCCGTCATAGTTGCCGACTTGTCCGTCCACCCATCCGGCCTGGTATTGCATGCGGAGGCTGACGTTGACTTCCTGAATATAGGGGTTGTTACTGTTTTTATAGAGATGTACTTTCTTTTGGGGTGCGAGCCCGAAAGCCTGATCCCAGAAGTAGATGTTTTTGGTGATGGAAGGAGTAACCTCCGGTTGCGTTGCGGCAACTGTCGTCGGTGTGGCGGCTCCGGCAAGTTGGATCATGGAAGCTCCTGCGAGCAACGATGTCAGAATGAGGGGAGTGTTGTTGTTTTTCATAAGCTACGATTCGCAGAGTAACCATTTTTTTCAGGACGAGAACGGATTTATGGTTAGGAAATGGACACATAAGTGACCGTTTTGTTGCGTCATTTGTATAGATTTCTTGGAGAAGTGTTGATCGCTTCCGTCTCTGATTGGTCTAATCGGTATGTATTCGGTAGCAGATCAGGTTGTTGACATATTGGAGCAGTCCGGGATCAAAAGGATCTACGGTATAGTCGGGGACAGTTTGAATCCCATTACGGATGCCCTCCGCCGGAAAAAGACGATTGAATGGATCCATGTCCGTCATGAAGAAGTCGCAGCGTTTGCCGCTAGTGCGGAGGCGCAACTGACCGGCAGTCTGGCCGTATGCTGTGGCAGTAGCGGCCCCGGCAACTTGCACTTGATCAACGGTCTTTTTGATGCTCACAGAAGCCATGCCCGGGTTTTGGCTATCGCCTCCCACATTCCGCAAAGCCAGGTTGGAGTGGATTATTTTCAGGCAACTCATCCGGAAGAATTGTTCCGCGAGTGCAGTGTTTATTCCGAACTGGCATCGGAACCGGAGCAGGTTCCCCGCGTGTTGCTTTCAGCGATCCAGCATGCCTATGCGCGTCAGGATGTTGGCGTGATTGTTCTGCCGGGAGATGTTGCCGCCTCCAAGGCGGAGGGCCGGGAACTGGTGCATCCCCCCGCGTTTTCCAATCCGCGGCTCGTGCCTGCCGATTCTGAAATCAAGGCTTTGGCGGAATTAGTGAATGCGAGTGAAAAAATTACGTTCTTTTGCGGGATTGGCTGTGCCGGCTCGGAACACAAGATTGCGGTCCTGGCTCAAAAATTAAAAGCTCCCGTCGCCTATACGTGGCGTGGCAAGGAAATCTTCGAATACGACAACCCCAATGGCGTGGGAATGACGGGGCTTCTTGGATGGGGTGATGCCTACGAGGCGATGAAGCGGTGCGATTTACTGGTGATGTGGGGAACGGATTTCCCCTATCAGAATTTTATTCCTACCAATGTCAAGGTCGTGCAAATCGACATCCGCGGAGAGTACCTTGGCCGTCGCTGTCGACTGGATCTGGGAATTTGCGGCGATGCGGGATCGACGGCGGATGCCCTTGCTCCATTGGTTCATACCAAGGATAATGGCATTCATCTGACAGAGTCCCTCAAGAGACATGGACACCAGATCAAGAAAATGAATGCCTACATTGAGCCGGATTCGGAAAAGCCCCCCATTCGTCCGGAACACCTGACGACAGCCCTCAATGCTCTGGCGGACAATGATGCCGTGTTCACAATTGATACGGGAACTCCCTGCATATGGGCGGCCCGCTATATTTGTGCGACGAAAGGCAGGAATTTGATCGGTTCCTTCTCCCACGGGTCCATGGCGGATGCCATGCCGATGGCAATCGGGGCTCAGGCTGCCTTCCCGGGAAGACAGGTGATTGCCTTGTGTGGCGACGGTGGATTCTCCATGCTGGCAGGAGATCTCATTACTGTGGCCCAGTACAAACTTCCCATCAAGCTTGTCGTCTATAATAACGACTGTCTTGATTTCATCCAGTTGGAGATGGAGGCTGCCGGGCTTGTCCCGAGTCAGATTGATTTGCATAACCCATCGTTTGCGGATTTGGCGAGAGCTGTCGGCATCCGTGGATTCCGCCTCGAAAAGCCGTGCGATATCGAACGCCTTGTCAAAGAATTCCTCGACTATCCCGGCCCGGCTTTGCTGGATGCCGTCGTGGACAGGAATGCCATTTCACTGCCTCCTTACATCAGTATCGGGCAGGCTGCTTCGTTTTCCCTGTCTATGGTCAAACAGACATTGAACGGGGAAGTCGGGCAGGTGTGGGACACTCTGGCGGGAAACCGCAAACTATTTTGATCCTTCCCGGCGTCCGAGCGTGGTTTCCAGCAGGGGCTTGTTCTCTATATCGTAGGCTTGAGCCTTGATGGTGCCGTTTTCGATGTCAAGACGGACGGCGCTTTTATTGCTGCCGACGAGGATAGGAAAATTGCGCTTGCCGGGAACCGGTTCATGATAGGCGAATCGGTGCGTGTGCCCTGCGACCATGAGATCGACGTTTGCGTTGTTGAGGATTTTGAGCATTTTGTCGCTGGCATCTTTCATGCCGTGGCTTTGTCCGTCGGGAAGTTTGCTGTTGTATTGTTCGATTTCCGAGATCGGGAAATGGCTGAAGACGATGCGGCAGGCTGCCTGTTTGTATTCGGGTGTTTCAACGACTTTGGAGAGCCATTTGGCTTGTCGGGTACGGTAGGTATCGAAATCGACGAGGCCGAAGTATTCCCGGTGGTCGTTCGGTTTGTCTTCCCCGGTATCGAGGAAGACGAAGAATGTGTTGCCTATGCGTTGCGTTCCGTAAATTTCCCCATTGGTGCGGGGTGTGTAGGCAGGGATCATGCGGGCGACGGGGCCGCGCGTTTCATGGTTGCCGCGGACGAAGATGAAAGGCTTGTTTTTAGCGAACATCTCGGTACTGGCATCAATGTAGCTTTTGAAGGCCCAGTTTTTTTCGAAACTGTTGCTCAACATGTCCCCCACATAGAAGATGGCGTCGCAGGTATTGTAGTCTCCGAACTTGAGTAGATCCTTCAACTGGTCCGTGTGGTCGTGGACATCGCTCATGGCGATTACGGAACAGGTGGTGGCTTGCGGATCGAATGTTTTGAAATCGTACCAGGGCGAGGCGATTTCTTCTCCAAACGTTACCCGGTAGGGGGCGAATTTAGTAATTTCCTTGGAATGGAGTTTGTACTGGTAGGCCGTGTTGGGCTTGAGGTCGGGAATGCGGATGGCATGAAGCGTGTTGTCGGCTTCTTTCAATCCGTCTTTGGATGTCCAGTATGATTCTCCGGGAGCTTGTTCTCCGGCGCTTTTTTCCCGGATTTCTACCCAGGAATAACCTTTGCCGGATGTGGTGAAAACGATGGTGACACCGTCGTCTGTCAATTCCTGCAGGTAGGGGCCGTGATCGAATGAGTAGTTTTCGGCAGAGCAGACGAGAGCTGTTGCAGCAGACAGGCAGAAGATCGGGAAAAGAGCGTTTTTCATCTTGATGTGGTACGATTTTCAGAGAGATATTCTTTCAGGAATGGAAGAATACTGGAAGATTTCGCTTCTTCATCGCGTATATACCGGGATATGAAGCTATCTTCTCTTGCTTATCTTTCGTTGATGCCTATGTTATGGTCCTCGCAGGCGGCCGAACCGAGAGAATGGATGCCCTTGCCGGATGGAAAAAACAATCGTAGTCTGGGGGTAAAATCCCAGGATGGAGCTGCGTTGGTTGTAGACGGTTTGCTCAAGGCGGGAATGCCGAAATTGGCGCATGTCCCGGCTCAGGAAGCCAATTTGGAAGTAACGGCCGAGTTGAAGGTGCCGGAAAATCCGGAACAATGGTCATCCGGAGCGATTGCCCTGATTGGGCCCAATGATCGCGATGTGGCTTATGGCATGGTCATTTTTAATGAAAACGGAAGGATGAAATCCGGATTTTATGGGGAATCAATGGTGGAACGATCTTTCAAAAAAGGAGGGACGATTCTTCTGAAACTCCAGGTCAGTGACGGGGAACAGCGTTTTAAGGCTTGGGACAAGGGAGCTCCGGAACCGGTCGGTTGGGATTCTGTGTCGGCTGTCAAATTGCCGCAAATTGCCTTTGTCGGCGTGCGGACGTATGCCATGAAAGGGTATTTTTCCCGGATCAATTGTACGGAGGGGAATGTCCAGCCCCCTCCTTGTGTGGTGTTGAAGGATGGACGGGTAGGCGCTTCGTTTGACAAGCAGAGCGGGTTGTTGCGCGAACTGACGCTGAATGGGGGCAAAGTGGAATTGTTCCGGGGGGATCTTGGCGGACCCAGTCTGAAGTTGGTGAGGAAGAGCGGCGGAGAGACCCGGCCCGTGATGAAGTTGCTGTCCGAATCCCCCGGCGCTTTTTCCTTCGAGGGCAGTGACGGCAATTTGCAAGCCGGACTGACATATGCCGTGGAGGATGACGCTCTGGCTGTCAAGATACGGGTCAAGAATACAGGAGATGAGGAATTATCTGCCGATACTCTCCAACTGAATTTGGGGATTGATACCTGCATGATCAGTTATCCTCAGTGGGACACCCGGCATTTTCCCTCGTTCCTCCGTTGTGAACCGACTCATTTCTGGGGGTATGCGATGTCTCCTCAAGGGAGCATTGTCGGCATCTTTTCTCCAGACCCCGTCTCATCCTGGCATCTGCATTACAATAACGGAGGACACCGGATCAATGGCATTGTTTTGGATCTCCTCGCGGATCAACCTCTGCCGTCCAGATATCCGCAGCAATCTTCCCTTCTGAAACCCGGAGAAGAACGTACATGGACGGTTTATCTGGCCGATGTTCCGTCGCTGGCCGATGTTCCGTCTGTTGCGGCCAGATACACGGGAGCACCTTTCGGCACGACTGACAAGTATACAGGTGAACCCGGTGAAGAAGTGGAAATTGCCTTGGCTGGCCCGGGGGCTTCCGTGGAATGGGCCTTGTGCGGTCAGTCCGCCACGCCCATTCGCATGCAGGACGGAAAAGCTGTGGTGACATTGCCGGAGACGCCTGGATTTTACCGCCTTCGTATCAAGAACGGTTCCGGCAAGGAATCGGAAATGGTTCTGACTGTCAGGCATCCATGGTCCTGGTACATGGACGGAGCCCGCAAGTGGGCGGTGAAAGCGAAACAGAAAGCGGGAACCCATGTCGAGGGATGGTATGGATTCTTCCCTTCATTCCGGTGGAGCCAGTTTGAGCCGGACAAGGAGCTGGATGAACAATTGGACAAGGATTTCAACGAATTGTTCCCCACGATGTACAATCTCGAAACGATGCAACCGACTGCTCCTGCCCTGCCACACCGCATCCAGAATCACGCCTGCGCGGCTTCCCTTTATGCACAACGCTACCTCCTGACGGGAGACATCAAGGATCTGGAACGTGCTGCCATGTTGTGTGATTTCGTGATGAAAACGCAGAAGGAGGATGGTGCCTATCGCAGCGGTAGAACTCATTATACAAGCGTGATTTACATCGGCAAGTCCATCATGGAAGTCATGGATGTCGAACGCAGACTGTCCGCATCCGATCCGGTTTGGAAGGAACGGTACGATCGCCAGTACGCTTCCGTGGAGAAAGCCATGGACGACCTGGCACGCAACCTCGACAACATTGAGACGGAAGGCGAAATGACGTTTGAGGACGGCATGATTTCCTGTTCCTACACCCAGCTTGCCCAATGGGCTCGTTCTTTCGCCCGTCCGGAAAAGAAGGCAGGATATATCAAAGCAGCCGAGGAGCTTGTGGCCAAGCACCGTTGCCTGTCACAGATCGTCCAGCCGGATAGCCGTATGAATAATGCCTCGCTTCGGTTCTGGGAATCCCAGTACGATGTGCTCTGGTGTCCGAACCTGATGGGTTCCCCGCATGGCTGGAGTGCCTGGCGTCTCTACGGGCTTTTTGACCTGTATCGTTTGACGGGCAAGCTGGATTACCTCCGCCAGGCCATGAACGGCATGGGATCCTGTGCCAATTTGCTGGACCCTGTTTCCGGAGAACTGCACTGGGCATTCATGGTCGATCCGCGGATTGCTACATCGGTGTTTACTCCAGATCCCGATCATCCCGGCAAAGGCAAATTTGTGCCTCAAACCTTGGGAGAACAGCCTATCCCGATGATATCGTCATGGTGGAAGGCGCCGTATGCTACGGCGGTTTTCGGATACGGGACTGGTCCGAATGCACAGGGCGGCTCCTGCGACAACGATGTGCACGAAATCTTCAAGTGCCTCGGCGAACATGTGCTGACGACAACATGGTTGTATGTCGGCAAGGACGGCATACCGGAAATCTGGAACGGCAAGGTGGAACGCAAGGGAGATACCTACCGTGTGATTCCCTCGGAAAAATACGTCTCTGAAGTACATGTCAACACGACCCTGCCGATCAAGCTGGAAGTCGCTTTCCCCGGTACTGATGCTCCAGTCACGTGCGATATGCAGCCCGGCATGGAATCCGTGATGAAGAAGTAATTTCTTCTCCGATTGGTTACGCCATTCTCCGGCCCGTCCAGCTTTCCTCTGGGCGGGCCGTCTTTTTGACTGTGAAACTAGAGTGCAGGCGATAGCAACCTGTGAACATTTCGATTGATAAAGAACTGCCCTGCCGCCTGGAAGGAGGCTGCAGGGCAGGGGCATGATCGTAGGAAGCGATCAAGGAAAGTCGGAAAATCAGAATTGGATTTGCACCCAACCGGGGAATTCTCCGCTTTCGTCCTTGAGGTTGGGACGGGTGCGATTGGAGTTGTAGCTAAGATAGTGTTCCGTACCGCCGTTGGAATATTGGGCAAGGAGGAACGAGATATGGTTGTTGTCCAGCCAGGCGCGGAGGTGTTGACGACCATTGGATTCGATGGTGACGGTATTGCCCTGGGGATCGGATAGGGAACCGGTGATCAAATTGTGCTTGGTGGAGCGGAAGTCGTTGGAACCATGTTCATTGCCGTCCAGGGACCAGGCATGTCGCGGGGTTTCCCAGTTGGCGTGGTAGTCCTGCAGGGTTTCCGGGGCAAGAGCTCTGGCCTTGCCTTCGGGGCGCCCGATATGGTCGTCGGGGTAGGCTGTCCATGTGGTCATGCGTTTCCAGGCCAGCTGGTCGTAGGAACGAGGCAAGTCGAATCCGATGCCGATTTGCCGACTGTCGTAAGGCAGTTTTTTCAGGTTGATTGTGTAGTCGACGCGCAATTTGCCGTTTCCATTGATGGAGTAGATGAATTCGACAGGGACATCGCCGAATTTGCCGGAGACATGGACGGAGGCAAGGCCGTCTTTTTCCTGCCAGGTCATGGAGTCCTTTTTCCAGTTTTTGAGGGAAGGTGAAGAAAAGACGGTGACTTGGTTCGGGTTGTCAATAGGGATGAAATCGACGACCTGGTTTTCGCGCAGCATGGGGATGGCGTACATTTTCATGCCTCCTGTGACGATGTCCTGACCGTTTTTAGCGATGGTTTCAGGCAAGCCGGTTTGTTCCGGGATGCGGAAGGTAACGTTGCCTGACTGGATGTCGAGCATACCGTCCTTTTGGGTGATGACCGGAACGGACGCGGATTTCATGGAGGGCATGGGATAACTGGCGGTGAAATGGCGCGGCAGTTTTTCTATGGCGACGTCGAAGCCTCGCTTGTCCTTGAAACGAAGCGTCAGTTCGTCTCCCTTCATGGAATGTGGAATGATCAGGGTACCCTGTTCCATGGGGGCTACATCTACGCTGACGATACCGGATTGGTCCCCGTCCGTCCATTCGACGTCAAGTGTGTTCAGGTTCCGTGTGTTGAAGCGGTTTTCCAGGGATACGACGGTCTGGTTGCCGATAGTTTGGAAATGACGGCTTGTGACGCGGACAGGTGAGTAGGCCATTTTCATGTGCCAGTATTCGGGCTTGGGACGGCGGAATCCGTCGATGACTCCCCATTCCCCGCCACCCATGATGGGTTTTTCTCCCTTGGGGTAGTACATTTCGTCGATGCCGCACCAGATGCCGAGGCCCATGATGGCAGGGGACGTCTGCATGTTGTCGACGAAGTATTTGGCATAGTCTCCCCAGAGATCCCGCAGGGAGGGATCCGTCATGTTCTCGGAGGTGTTGTAGCAATTGACGTGGAGTGCTTCGTCGAAGACTATCGGGCGGAAGTAGTTGTCGTACTTCATCAGCCCTTGCCAGCCGGGGTAGTGCTTGGTACCGACATCAAGGTCGCGCTTGATGCCAAAGTATTCGGAGTGCGAGAATTTGACGGGAATGTCCGGCGTGGTTTCCTTGGCCAGTTTGAGGCATGGAACGTACCGGGGCGACCAATAGCTTTCATTGGCGATGGACCAGACGAGGATACTGGGATGGTTTCGGTCGCGCATGAGCATGGATTTGAAATCGTAGAGGACGAGTTCGGCCCTTCGGCGCGAGTTGTCAGTGCGGTCCCAACAGACGGAGGCTTCGTCTTCGAGGAAGATGCCGTAGCGGTCACAGAGGTCGACGAGGTATTCGTCGGGGGAATAGTGGGAGGTGCGAATGTAGTTGCAGTTTGCATCGCGGAACATCTGGATGTCCTTTTTGAGAATTTCCTTGTCCGGGATGGCGCGGCCATAGTAGGGATGGATGTCGTGGTGGGCGACGCCGTGAAGTTTGACGGGCTTGTTGTTGACGAAGAGGGAGTTTCCCCTTGTTTCAATTTTGCGGAAACCGATGTTGCGCGTGACGGTTTGCAGATCTCCTCCGGGATGTTTCAAGGTGAGTTCCGCAGAGTAGAGGTAGGGATGTTCGGCGTGCCAGAGTTCCGGGGAGTCGATAGCGACACCCTTGATGGTTAATTTGCCTCCCCGGGTCACTTCCAGTTCTTGTGCAGCAACGGAGCCGGTTTCGGGCGGAAGTCCTTCGACTCCTTTTTTCTTCAGGACGAAACTGGCCTGAAGCTTGTCTCCTTCTTTGAACCCGGCAAGATCGAATTCGATGTCCATCGTGGCTTTGCGTAGATCGTCGGAGAGATTTGTCTTGCAGAAGAGATCGGAGATGTGCGTCTGGGGCAGGGCGAAGAGGGTGACGCTGCGGAGGATACCTCCGACCTGGTGCTTGGCATAATGGGAAATGCGGGATGTTGCGGAGATTTCGGATTCGCTGCGGACGAGAAGGGAGACGGTGTTTCGTCCCGGCTTGAGTAAGTCGGTGATGTCGAATTCGAACGGTACCATCGATCCCATGTGGGTACCGGCTTCCTTACCGTTGATGAAGACGCGGCATTCGCTCTCGACGGCCCCGAAACGGAGGACGGTACGTTTACCCTGCCAGTCGGCAGGGATCGTGAAATCGCGGAAGTAGCCTGCCCACTGGCCTTTCTCCACCCGGTAGCCGGGCATGTACCATTCCGACGGGACGAAGACGGAATCCCAGCCGGGAAGTCCGGCGAGAGAGTCTTTACGTTCGAATCCTGTTTCCGGCCTGGGGTTGAACAACCAGTTGCCATCAAGCGTCATCTGCGGATTTTGCACTCCGGGGATTCTTGAGGGAATGGGTGTATGACGAACGGAAACTCTCTGGTTGATGGAGTCGTATTCTTTCTGGACTGAATCGAAAGTCAGTTCTTTTTCCTGGGCCTGAGCCTGGTGGAAAAGAGGGGCGGACGAAAGAAGAAGCACTGCAAGTGGGGAAGAAAGGCGGAACATAGAGATGGGAAAGAAATGTTGTTCTCCGAAGAGGAGCGGTAAGAATATATACGCAGAGGGAAAGAATTTCTTTCCCGCTTTTTTTGTCCGCGAGCGAATCGTGGTGGAAAACGCATTTTGATAGACACGAGAGGCAGGAGACGTTATAGAGGATACAAGTATTTGCTTTTTCATGCAGGATTTCTTCACATTCGATTATTTGAGTTCCTACGGGATCTATTCCATTATTGCGGGCATTTCTACGATTGTGGCGGTGTTCTTGTCGATCATGATGGTTTTCGGAATCGGGAGTGGAGGGGATATGGATTTTGACGCCGGCGGAGGCGATGTCCACGCGGATACCGATTTGCATGTGCTTTCCCTTCGGTCGATTGTCGGTTTCTTCCTCGGTTTCGGCTGGGGCGGCATCATGGCCATGGATGCGGGACTGAGCCGTTGGGGTACGGTGGGGGTGGCATTGGGAGTCGGCCTGCTCATGTTCGGAGCGATTGTACTTCTTATGCGGATGGTGTACGGGATGCGTTCGGACGGTACGTTGAAGTACGAAACCCTCGTCGGGATGACAGGCAAAGTGTATGTGACTGTTCCTCCGGGAAAGGCCACGGGAGGACAAGTGCTTGTGTCCCATCCGAACCAATTGTTGTATTTGCCAGCCATTCAGGAAGGTGAGGTGCCTTTGCGGGCCGAATCCCCCGTTAAGGTTGTCGCTGTCAATGCAGGTATCCTGACGGTCGAAGCTTTATGATTTTTTTGTCAGTCCGGAGCCTGCCTGGATGGCGGAGCTTCCGTTACTATTGTGTCTTTTCCCTTAAACCAATAAATAGATAATACCATATGAATATAATAGCCGAGATCCCCGCAATTCTTCCAGTTGCCGCTTTGATCCTGTTTATTATCGTTGTGTCCTCCTGGCTGTTCAGCCGGTACAGGATGTGTCCCCCCGATAAAATCCTGATCGTTTTCGGGAGGGTTGGTTCAGGCCAGCCGGCTCGTTGCTACCATGGCGGTTCGACTTTTGTGCTGCCGGTGTTCCAGTCCTACAGCTATCTGGATTTGAATCCGATCAATATCGACGTTCCTTTGCAGGGAGCCCTTTCTTCGCAGAATATCCGTGTGGATGTGCCGTCTTCGTTCATCGTAGGCATTTCTACATTGCCGGACATCATGCAGAATGCCGCTGCCCGTTTGCTGGGACGTTCCCGCGAAGAAATCCGCAGCCTGGCTACGGAAATTATCATGGGGCAGATGCGTGTCGTGATCGCTTCCATGACGATTGAAGAAATCAACTCCGACCGTGAAAAGCTTATCAAGGGTATTACTGAAGGCGTCGATGTAGAATTGCACAAGGTCGGCCTTCACCTGATTAATGCCAATATTACGGACATTCAGGATGCCTCCGGGTATATCAATGCCCTGGGGCAGGAAGCTGCCGCCCGCGCGATCAATGACGCCATGATCAAAGTAGCTGATGAAACGCGCCGTGGTGAAATCGGCAAGGCTGAAGCCGAAAAGGAACAGAGCGTCAATGTGGCTTCGGCTCGTGCCGAGGCTATTGAAGGCCAGAACGAGGCTGCGATTAAGATTGCAGAATCCCAATCACGGTTGAAAGTTAAGCAGGCGGAAGCCAAGAAGATATCCGAAATTGCCGAGAAGGTTCAGGAAGCCAAAACCTTGGAAGAAGCCTATCTGGCTGAAAAAGAAGCTGAATTGAAGCGTGCCGAACGCGAACGGGCTACTCAGGAAGCCAACGTCCTGGTGAGTGCCCAGATTCAGAAACGGGAACGCGAAGTCCAGGCCGAAGCGACGGCTGCCGTTCTCAAGCTGGAACAGCAAGGTAAGGCTGATGCTCTCTTGATTGAGAAACAGGCCGAAGCCGAGGCTATCAGAAAGCTGGCGGAGGGCGAATCCCAGGCATTGCTCCTTAAAAAGCGCGCTGAAGGTGAAGGTATCGAGCTGGTGGGTAAAGGTGAGGCTGCTGCCGTGGAAGCAGTGCTGGCCGGCAAAGCCCATGGCTTTTTGCAAATTGTGCAGGCCGCCGGCTCCGCAAATGCCGCCTCCAACCTGCTGGTGACGGAACAGCTTACCAAGATCGTTGAATATCAGACGAATGCCGTGTCCAGTCTCAAATTTGACAAAGTTGTCGTTATGGGCAACAGCAAGGAAGCATCCGTGGGCGGGTTTGTTCAAAACCTCGTCAAGGATACCCTGCCTCTGCATGAACTGGGCAAGAGCGTAGGGTTGGAACTGCCGGGATTCCTCGGCAAACCGGTGGATGCCTCTGCACCTGCTACTTCGGTCGAGGTTCCTCCTGCCCGGGTTGAAGAATAAATTATAGAGCCATGAGCCGGCGGGAAGCAATTCCCGCCGGTTTTTTATTGTGTTTGAATGAGGCAGCGGGAAATGTCGGCTTGCTACCGGTTTCGGTTTTTTTGTTGAGAATGGGTTGGCGGAATGTTGTTGAGGCAGAAAGATTTTGGGATACTTCTATTGCCAGTGTCCGTTTTGTCACCCAAAAGTTGTCGTTAATTGGGCGGGAACAGGGGATATGTGATGCGCCGGCAGGTTTTTGCCTCCGGTATAACCCATACAGACACTATGTTAAAAAATCTGTTCATCATGCTGTTCTCCGTTGCCTCCGTTTCCGTCTCCCACGCGGAAATGAACCTCAATGGCGCCGGCGCTTCATTCCCGGCTCCCGTCTATCAGGCCTGGACGTTTGACTATTCCGCTAAAAATCCGGAGGTCAAAATCAACTACCAAAGCCTTGGCTCCGGTGCCGGAATTAACCAGATCAAAGCTGGAACGGTTGATTTCGCAGGGACTGACAATCCTCTTTCCCTTCAAGAGCAGAATGAAGCTGCTCTGATCCAGTTCCCGATGTTGACGGGAGGCGTTGTCGTGATCGTCAACATTCCGGGCATTGCCTCCGGTGCATTGAAGCTCGACCAGCAAACCCTTGCCGATATCTATCTCGGTAAGATCACCCGTTGGAATGACGATGCCGTCAAAGCATTGAATCCCGACCTGAATCTTCCCGACCTGAAGATCACGGTCGTGCGCCGTTCCGATTCCAGCGGTACGACATTTATTTTCACCGATTATTTGAGCAAAATTTCCTCCGAATGGAAGGAAAAGGTTGGTTCTGGTCCGTCCGTCAAGTGGCCTGTCGGTCTTGGTGGTCAAAAAAATCCCGGTGTGTGCAACAACGTTGCCAAGATCAAGGGCAGCATCGGCTACACGGAATACACCTATGCGGTGGAGTCCAATCTGAATTGCGCGATTCTGAAGAACCGCGAAGGCGTATTTGTTTCCCCCAGCGTGGAAACTTTCTCTGCCTCCGCTTCCAATGCGGACTGGCGGAACGCCCCCGGCTTATGCATGGCTCTGACGGATACTCCCGGTGAAAAATCCTGGCCGATTACGGGTGTGACGTACATCCTGATCCGCAAAGATCTTGCCGCCGATAAGAAGGCCGCTCTTACCCGTTATTTCAACTGGTGCTTTACGGAAGGCGCTCCTAAGGCGACGCAATTGAATTACGTGCCTCTGCCTGAAAATGTAGTCGGCCTGATCAATGCCGGCCCTCTGAAAAAGTAATCCCCATTACCCATACGCTCTGAAGGAACTCGCCATGTCTAAGACGGACCAATTGTTTAGAACCGTTTGCCTGGCCTGTGCTTCTCTGATCGGATTGTTGATGCTCAGCATATTCATTCAGCTGGGCATCAACTCCGGGGATGCCTGGAGCCGTTTCGGCATCGGGTTCCTCTGGTCGGATTCCTGGGATCCGGTTGCGAAGGAGTACGGTGCCTTGCCCAATATTCTGGGGACGCTGCTGACGACGGTTATCGCTCTTGTGCTGGCCTTGCCCCTGTCGTTTGTTTCGGCCATGTACGTGGTTGATTCCCCTCCATGGGTGAACCGGACATTGAGTCAGGCTATGGATTTGCTGGCGGCTATCCCAAGTGTAATTTACGGGATGTGGGGGTTGTTTGTCCTCGCCCCGCTGATGCAGGAATACGTGCAACCTTTTCTAGCGGAAACGCTGGGATTGGAGAAAGTGCCGGTGATCAGTGCCATCCTCGGCAAGGATTACAACGGATTCGGATTTCTGACGGCAGGTTTGATATTGGCATTGATGATCCTGCCCTACATGAGTGCGATCATGCGCGATGTATTCAAGATGACTCCTCCGATGCTGCGCGAATCCGCCTTCGGTATCGGTTGCACCAAACTGGAAGCCGCCCGCGACGTCATTGTCAAGTACGGTATCCGCGGAATCTTGGGCGGTGTATTCATTGGCCTTGGCCGGGCACTGGGGGAAACGATGGCGGTACTTTTCGTCATCGGCAACATGATGGATATGCCTCATGGGATATTCTCCAGCGGTACGACGATTGCCGCTACACTTGCCAACAACTTTGCCGAAGCGGACGGGTTGCAGAGAAGCACTCTGTTCGCTCTTGGGTTGATCCTGTTGATTATGTCATTCGGTATTCAGGTTTTCGCCCAATACTATCTGTTCGCTACAGGGGCCAAACGCGGTGAGGAACATTGAACTATGAAGAATTCTCAACAATTTGATACGATCATGAAGGAGCGCCCGATGGGATTCCGCAAACTGTCGGACTGCCTGCTCCGCATTTTTTCCCTATTCTCGATTGTGGTGGCTGTTGGCGGGATGGCATGGATTCTCGGAACGGTCGTTTACCATGGTATCGGGGTAATCGACTGGAGTTTCCTGACTAATCCGTCGAAACCTTACGGAAGTTCGAACTCCGGTATTGCCAATGCTTTGCTCGGGACCGTGTATGTGACGCTGGGCGCCGTGATCATGGCCGTGCCGCCAGCGATGGCCGCCGGGATCTATTTGGCCGAGTTCGGAAAATACGGGAAGTTTCCGAAGTTGATTCGTTTCAGCGCCAATGTGATGATGGGGATTCCATCCATCATCGTCGGATTGTTCGTGTACGGGTTGATCGTGGTGCCGACGGGACATTTTTCCGGATTTTCCGGGTCTTTTGCCCTGGCAATTATCATGTTCCCCGTGGTGATGCGTACGACCGAAGATATGATGGCTATGGTACCCAATACTCTGCGGGAGTCGGCCCTTGCCCTCGGGATGACTCGAACGAGGACGACTTTGTGCCTCGTCACCCGTGCTTCGAAAAACGGGCTTGTCACCGGAGTTTTGCTCTCTTTGGCCCGCGTTAGCGGCGAGACGGCACCGCTTCTGTTCACAGCTATGTTCGCCGATGCATGGCCGACGGATTATTTTTCCCAGCCGACTGCCAACATGCCCGTCCTGATTACGGAGTACTCTATGAACTCTCCCTTTGAGTCCATGCAGGCTGCGGGGTGGGGAGCTGCCCTGATTATAGCGGCAGTCATCTTGATTATCAATATTTCAACACGAATCATCTTCAATGACAGACAACATAAAAACTAAGATTTCGGCTCGTAATCTGAACTTTTTCTACGGAACTCATCAGGCTTTGTTCGACAACAATCTGGACATTGCCGAACACAGGATTACTGCAGTGATCGGTCCCTCCGGATGCGGTAAATCCACTCACTTGCGCATCTACAACCGCATTTTCGAACTTTACCGTGACCAGAGGACGGAAGGCGAGGTGTTGTTCGACGGGAAAAACATTCTCGACAATGATGTGGATATTCTGGAATTACGCCGCAAAATCGGCATGATCTTTCAGAAACCGACTCCGTTTCCCATGTCGATTTTCGACAATGTCGCCTATCCTCTCAAATTGCATTACAAGTTGAGCAAGTCCGAGGTCGCGGACCGTGTAGAGGAGGCTCTGAAGGGAGCTTCTATCTGGGAAGAAGTTAAGGACAAACTCAAAAAGAGCGGTCTGGCCCTGTCTGGCGGACAACAGCAGCGTTTGTGCATTGCACGAGCTATAGCCGCCGCTCCGGATGTATTGCTGATGGACGAACCTACAAGTGCCATTGACCCGGTTGCAACGTTGAAAATTGAGGAACTGCTCATGGAACTCAAGAAACGCTTCACTATTGTCATCGTGACTCACAACATGCAGCAAGCCGCCCGTGTCAGTGACTATACGGCTTTCTTTTACAAAGGCAGCATCATCGAGGTGAACGACACCAACATCATGTTTACCAATCCGAAAAACAAACAGACCGAAGAGTATATTACGGGACGTTTCGGTTAATAGATCTTACCGTTAAATTATTATGAAAGAACATTTTACTCATGAAATCAACCACCTCAAGGATATGGTGGAACAATTGGCTCGCGAAGTGGAAAACTCCCTGAAACGCGCACTCCAGGCCGTTGACTCTTTGGATTGCGACTCGGCTCATGCGGTGATAGACGGAGACTATGCCATTGACTGCAACGAAATAAAAATCGAGGAAGAGTGCCTCAAAATCCTGGCTCTCTACCAGCCTGTAGCAACTGATTTGCGTACCGTGATTACCCTGTTGAAGGTCAATAACGAGATCGAACGCGTCGGCGATCTTGCCGTGAACATCGCCCGACGTGTTCTACACATGGCTCCCCGGGTGGAGGAAGTGAAAGACAAGTTCGATTTCAGCTCCATGGCGGATAGTGCCCGCGGCATGCTGCGGAGTTCTCTGATGGCGATGAACGACAGCAATACCCTGCTGGCGTTTGAAACCATCCGCAAGGATTCGGTGGTGGACGACTTTAACCGCGAAAACGTCCGTAAAGCCGAGGAAATGATTGCCCGCTATCCCAACCAGGGGGGCTATTATCTCAATTGCGTCGGTATTTCTCGCGTACTGGAACGTGTTGCCGACATCGCCACGAACATTTGCGAAGACGTTATTTACCTCGAAACGGGTAAAATTGTCCGGCACTCCCGGGATTTATAAACAACCTGTCATAGGAACACCAATACGCCCGGCGTTGATTTTTCCAAATCGCGGCGGGCGTATCTTATAATTGATATCTAGGGGGGACTATTTTCTGGTTACGGGGTGCCAAGACCATTTACCGCATTGGCGGCATGGTCCGAAGAGCCATCTTTTTCCGGCGGCCTTTTGGCGGATTCCATATCGGCCGAATGGATCCTGAAGTCCGCATTTTTTACACGTGACGATCCATCCCGGGGCACGAGATTCCCATAGGGCAAGGTTTTCTGGTGTTGCCTCGGCACGAAGTGGTGCCGTCATGTTTTGCCAAATTTCATTGATAACGCCCATGATTTTTCAGTAAATGAAAATATGACGGGAGTCAATAGAATTGGGTCAACTTCAAAACGGCGGCTTTTCGTCAAAATGAATGCCCTCCAGCGACAAGTAAAACAGGAACCCGTTTAAAATGGTCGGGAAGACAGGATTCGAACCTGCGACATCCTGCTCCCAAAGCAGGCGCTCCACCAGGCTGAGCTACTTCCCGAATAAAAAAGGGTAAAGAATTGGGATAAAAAGTGGTGGCTCGGGACGGGATCGAACCGCCGACACGGGGATTTTCAATCACCTGCTCTACCGACTGAGCTACCGAGCCACTTGCAACTCCCTGTGGAGTTGACGGGAAAGAAACTACCATTGCTTCCCATTCTTGGCAATACTAAAATGATCGGAAAATGGATTTTTCAGCATTATGTGATTCTGAAGGAGGGATTACTATAATTGTTAGATTAACACTGTCAATGTATTGTAGTAAAATTACATTTTTTTCTTTCTTTGGGGCGTGATTCGGCTAAGACATGTACATGTGTCTTCCCAAGCGAGTATTGAGTATCTTTACAGGTCTGATTTTTGCTGCATGTGTTGCCAAGGGAGCTAACTATGATAGCGAGTATGGGTATGATACTTATCAGAATACATCCCCTCGGTATGATGAATCCTCGGCTTATGGCAGTGCGGGTGGGTATGATGCCTATGATTATTCATCCTATGATCCTTCGATCAATGATAATAGCGGCGGTGCGGGGAGTTCTCCCAAGCCTCTTTTCCCGTCACAGTCCTATTATGAGCTGCTGGGGCCGATGAAGGCGAAGAATGGTTCCGGGAATGTACATGTGACGAATTGGATGACGAAGTTCAATCTCTTGAACGACAAAGGTAACCGTTTTGTATTTAATATGGATGCTGCATTGCGCGTGACCTGGATTCATGGGAAAGAGGATGCTGATTTCGACATGGACCGCCTATATACTATCTGGCTTTCCGCGACGGCCGGATATCGTCTGTTTGGTTCGACTTATTTGATGGCAGGGCTAACCCCCGAACTATCTTCCGATCTGGATACATGGTGCAGTCGCGATATCTATTTGGGGGGACATGTGCTGTTACGAAGCAAAACGTCGGATTCATTCGATTATTCCATCGGGATGGCTTATGCTCCGCAGTTGGGGGATTCTCCTCTGTTTCCGTTTTTCATTATGAACTGGAAGGTGTCTCCCGTATGGACATTTCATTTCGAGGGTACCCGGTTTTCGTTGATGAATAATGAGGGTGGCGTTTTTTCCTGGGGTCCGTTTTGTTCGATTATGTCCGGTACCTGGACGGTGAAGCATAATCGGCGTTATGAACGTTTTTGCTGGACATCCGGCATTGTCGGACTTGCCACGGAGACGAAACTGGGAACTTGGGGGAGAGTCCATCCCAAGCTGGTGGTCGATGCGGGAGTTTCCGTGTATAATTCCGCCCGTTTTAAGACGGCGAACGGCAGGAACGAAATTTCGAAAAAGCAGATGGATCCCGGGTTTTATATCAAGGCGGGGTTGCAGTTTGCCTACTAATTTCTGTAGAGGAGATGTGTCCGATGATCAAGAATGCATTGATAGACGTTGGGAATGTCTTGTTGCGCCTTCGGAGTAATCCGTGGGAGGGACTGTTTCGTGGTTCGATCCCGGATGAAGCGAGAATGACGGCATTCAGACAATTGTATGCCTTGTTTGAATCGGGAGGGTTGCGGTCTGAAGAATTTATCAGCCGTGGTATGGAGATAACGAATTTCCAAGGCAGTGCGGATGAATTTTCCTTCCGGTGGTGCGATATTTTTGCTCCTATCCACCCGATGCATGATTTTTGTGCATGGATGAAGGAGCGTTCCGTCCGTCTGGTGCTTTTTTCCAATACGAACCCTTTGCATGAGGAAGAAATCCGGAAGAGTGCATTTTACAGGTTTTTTGACAATGCCGTGTATTCTTATGTCGTCGGAGAGATGAAGCCCGGTGACGGAATGTACGAATATGCAGTTTCCGGATTGAAACTGGATCCGGCAGAGACGTTGTATGTGGATGATCTGGTTGAGAATATTTTGACGGGGAAAGTCTTCGGATTCCGTTCCTACAGGTTCGATCCCATGCGGGTTGAACAAAATGTGGAGGAGTTGAAAAGTATTTTTGGTGTGTAATTTATTTATTTTAAGAGATGAAGATGAATTTGAACAAAGTTTTTCATCTTTGCGCTTGCCAGAAGGAGCATCAACCGTCAGCTTCATAACGTTCTGAAGCGCTCCTTCATTCCATTTATTTATGTCAGACGTATCCTCCTTTTCCTCCTTGGGCATTTGCCCTGAAATTCTTGAAGCTATTGAAGTTCTCGGTTTTGAGACTCCTTCTGCAATTCAGGAACGCGCTATTCCGGCGGCCTTGAACAGTTCCGATATCATCGGTCTTTCCCATACGGGATCCGGCAAGACGCTGGCTTTTGCCATTCCTGCTCTCGAAATGATCTCTACCGATGTACGAGGTGTCCAGGTTTTGTGCCTGTGCCCGACGCGTGAGCTTGCCGTTCAAATTTGCCGCGAGGTGGACAAGCTGGCCTTGTTTCTGGACGGGGTGTCCGCCGTTCCAGTTTACGGAGGTGCATCTTTCAAACCCCAGCTGGATGCCTTGCGCCGGGGAGTGCAGTTCGTTGTCGGTACGCCCGGTAGAATCATGGATCACATGGATTCCGGCGCACTGCGTCTGGATAACCTGAAGATGTTGATTCTGGATGAAGCGGACGAGATGCTGGACATGGGTTTTCTGGAAGACATTGACCGGATTGCCGATGCGATGCCGGACAAGAAGCAGACATTGTTCTTCTCTGCAACCATGTCCCCTCAGATCCGTGCTCTGGCGTCCCGGTTCATGACGGATCCGGTAGAAATTGCCATTGAGCGTCCGACGCTGACGGTGCCAACCATTGAGCAATTTTACTACGAGGTCGTGTTTTCATCCCGCATTGAGTTGTTGAGCCGCTTACTGGATACGGGCCGTGTGAAGATGGGACTCGTTTTTGCCAACACGAAGCGGGTGGTGGACGATATTGTAGACGGTTTAATGGCTCGCGGCTATGCGGTGGACCGCCTCCATGGGGATATGCCCCAGATTATGCGCGAACGCGTGATGGAGTCGTTCCGCCGAGGCAACCTGAAAGTGCTGGTGGCGACGGACATTGCCGCCCGAGGTCTGGACGTGGACGATGTGGATGCTGTGGTCAATTTTGAATTGCCTCGCGATCCGGAGGATTATGTGCATCGTATCGGTCGTACGGCTCGCGCCGGTCGCAAGGGCAAGGCTATTACTTTTGTCGGACGTCGTGATTTTGCTTTATTGAACCGCATTGAGCGCTTTATCGGTACGAAACTCTCTTGCGAGCCTGTAATGACTGCCGTTGAAGTGGAACAGTTGCGCACGGAGTCTCTCGTGGATGATGTGATCGAAAAATTGAAACCGGGGTCCGGGCTTCCGGAGGAATTGCGCGAAGTGGAAGCTTCCGCCGAGGATCTTGTGTCCGCCCTCTTCGAGCTGGTCAAGAGCAAATCCCATCGTGAGGTTCAGCCAATTCCGGAGGATAAGCCTTCCCGCTTCTCGTCGCGCAAGTCGCGAGGAACCGAACGCGAGGATGGTGAAATGCCCCAGAAGGGAGATTCCTGGGAAAGCAATGGAGAATCTGTCACCCTGTTTATGAATGGCGGCAAGATGCTGGGCATCCGCCCGAAGGATATTGCGGGGTTGTTTTACAATACGGTGGAAATGGACCGCGGCGCTATCGGGGATATTCGCATGTTCCCCAAACATTCCTTGATTGAAGTGGATGCGGCTGTTGCCCCCAAGTTGCTTGAAGCCCTGTCTACGGCGACGATTTGTGGTTACGAGGTCAATGTTCGCGAAGATAAAGGCGCTCCTGGACCGGAGCGAGAAGACCGGGGCAGAAGTCATTCTCGGCGTCCGTTTGCCGGAGGTTTCCGCGGTGGTCGTGGCGAGCGCTTTGGTAATTCGCGCGGCGGTTCGCGTAGCGGCGGTTACGCTTCCGATTCGGAGCGCGGCGGCTACCGTGACCGTGGCAGTCGCAGCGGTGGAGGATTCCGCAGCCAGCGAGGCCGTTGGTAAGTGTGCTTACCGGGTATATGTGATAGAGCCGGAAACCGCCATGCAAAGGTCGGCTCCGGTTCTATGTTATTATTCATAAATGTGTTGTCTGTTTACCGTTGCGTGGCGGTGCTGTGACGCGTATATTATTGACCAATTCGTGATCGCTTTTCTGTACATTATTGCTTCCTATCTGATTGGTGCCGTGCCGTTCGGTTATCTGGCCGGGCGCATCAAAGGAGTCGACCTGAGAGAACATGGATCGCATAATATTGGAGCGACAAATGCTGTGCGTGTCTTGGGTAAAAGTCTTGGATTCCCTGTGTTTGTATTGGACTTTATGAAGGGATTTCTCCCTGTATTTTGCTGGGCGCACTTTTCTTCATTCCTGCAGGGGCCCGGTTCCTCGGCCTGGATGTCGGAAACGGTGCTGGTGCTGGTTTGCCTGGCAACGATCGTGGGGCATACGTATACGTGTTACCTCCAGTTCAAGGGGGGTAAGGGAGTGGCGACGACGGCCGGTGTCCTGATGGCTCTGTCTCCCCAGGTGTTCGGCATTGCCATAGTCGTTTGGCTGGTTGTATTCCTGACGACGCGCTATGTATCCCTGGCGAGTATTGTGGCCGCTGTAGCCATGGTGGTGAGTGGTTTGTATTGCTATGGTTTTTTTGCATTGGGAGGGTTGGTCTGGAGGCCGGACGCCATTGTGATTATCTTTTTGCTGTTGGTGGCCATTTTGGTGATTGCCAAGCATCGGTCAAATATTTCGCGCCTGTTAAAAGGCACTGAACCAAAAGCATTTTCCCGGAAATAAATGAAAGAATTACAAAAAATTGCCATTGTCGGCGCAGGCTCTTGGGGAACAGCGTTGTCCATGGTCGCAGCCGAATCAGGCAGAGATGTCGTGTTGTGGACACAGGATAAAACCCAGGCCGAGCTCCTCGCTTCCACTCGACGAAATCCTTTTTTATTGGACGCGGCCCCGCTTTTGGCGGAAAATATCATGCCGACATCCGATTTAAACCAAGTGCTGGATGCTGACTTAGTATTGATTGTCGTGCCGTCCGTAGCGATGCGTTCCGTGGCCAGCACATTGCAGAATGCCGAACTGCGGCCGGACGCTATCCTCGTTTCCTGTACGAAGGGAATCGAACAGGGTACGCATTGCCGAATGACCCAGATTTTGAAGGAATACCTTCCCTCCAATAAGATCGGTGCGCTTTCCGGTCCCAATCATGCAGAGGATATTTGCATGGGGTTGCCATCGGCTACCCTGATCGGGTTCGAGGAGCAGGATTATGCCGATCGTGTCCAGAGAGCTTTGTCAACGGGCAAGTTCCGTGTGTACACATCCAATGATGTGACCAGTATGGAACTGGGAGGGACAATCAAGAATGTTTTTGCCATTGGGGCCGGTCTTTGCGTGGGACTTAAAATCGGGGATAATGCTTTGGCTGCCTTGGTGACGCGCGGTCTGGCCGAGATGACTCGCATCGGTTCCCTCTACGGGGGAAACAAGGAGACGTTCATGGGGTTGTCCGGAATGGGCGATTTAGTTGTGACTTGTTACTCTTCCCATTCGCGCAACCAGCGCGTCGGACAGAGCCTGGCCCGTGGTATTTCTCTCCAGGAAACGCTGGATTCCCTGAAGATGGTGGCGGAAGGCGTGCCCAATACGCGTTCCATCTATGAGATGGCACGGGAAGTCGGGGCTAGAACTCCTTTGATTGACGCTGTCTATTCAGTTCTTTATGAAGGGAAAGCCCCTCTTTCTGCCTTAAATGAATTGATGAATCGTGACCCACGTCCGGAACATGATTAAATCTTTTGTCATTTTTCGATTGATTTCCATTAGCGATATGTCATATATGAAGAACACCATGAAACGCGCCATTTATACTCTTCTATTTGCTGCCGGCCTGTTGGGCACAGCCATGGCAGATATTCAGGCTCCTCCTGCTGCCGAGTACACTCCTTCTCGCAAGTTGGGACGTGCTCTGAGCAATCTCCTTTACTCTGCTGAAGAAATCCCGGTCCAGATGATTCGCTGGAACTCCGAGGATGGCAACTATGCCGGGTTCTCCGTCGGCCTCGTTGACGGTACCTCCCGCATGCTTCAGAGAATGGGATACGGCCTGTACGAACTCGTAACCTTCTGGGCTCCGACCTACAAGTGCACCTACAAGCCCCCGTATCAGGGCTTCTGCGGCCAGAGCGGCCTTCGCGAATACAATCCCAACGGTGGTATGAGCGAATTTCCGGCTGAGTTGGGCTTCCAGAGCTACTACCGTTATTCTCGTACCCAGCTCGACTAATTGGTTTATCCGCTAGTCTATCGTAAGTTTTCAGAACCGTCTCTTATTGGAAGGGACGGTTCTTTTTTATACCTCTCGAAAGGAGAATATTACTGACTATCCCATGAACCCGTAGAGGTTCCGTCAGGATGTCGATACAGTCAGGTACAGGCGGGATTGAATCTACACGGGAAAACGCCGGGATAAAAAAAGGATGCTCCGCCGATAGTGTGGAGCATCCCTGCTGAAACTTTGTTGTAAAAACCGAAGATTCCTACTTATTTTGTGAGGGCTTATTGGGTTCCTGGGCCGGAGTTCCCGGAGGAGTAGTGGGAAGGGCTTGTTTGGGATCGTCGGCAAAGGGATCCTTTTCGGGCATGGATGCTTCCATCAGCTTTTTGTATTCTTCGGCAACGTCCTTACGGATGTTGATGCAGATGGGTTTGCTGCGGTTGCCGGCATCGTCGTAGGTGTAGATGAAGCGGCGCAGGAGAAGGTTGGTTTTCGAATCGTACATGCGTTCTTCCAGCAGCTTGGCGGTCTTTTTGTCGTAGCCGTAGGAGACTTTGTAGATTTCATTTTTCTTGCCGTCGTAGATTTTGCATCCGGTGAGTTCTCCCCATTTTCCGGTGGCGTACTGGGTGACGGAAATCAGAGTGCCGACCGAATTGTACATACGTTTTTGCATGCCCTTTTGGTTGGGGAGTCTTTTGAAGATGCTTTTGGAACCGTCATCATGGCGGATGACGCGAACATAGGGGCCGTCTTCGTCATTGAAGCCTTCGTCAACGGCGAAGGTAAGCCCGGAAATGGCCATGCAGATGATGGCGAGGAACATAGTGAATCTTTTCATGGTGGTAAATGGGCTGTTGGAATGTCGTTTCCTGCAGACTGTCCTGTTTGCACTTCTGTATTATGATAGAAAAGATCGGAAGGCAATCAAATGATCAAGCATGAATCATGAATCCTACTCCTGTACAGGATGGATTTTTTGCTGGCATGGTACGGAAAAAGCTCATCATGGAGGGGATTTTGGGGCAGAATACTCCCGTCATGATAGTGAAGAACATGATTTGGCAGACTGGAAGAAAAACTCTGGATGTCGGTGCCGGAGGAATATTGATGGGGATTTTGAACGTGACTCCCGATTCCTTTTCCGATGGAGGTGCCCACATGTCCTGTGAACAGGCTACGGTTCATGCCATGCGGATGATAGAGGATGGGGCGGCGATTATTGATATTGGCGGAGAGTCGACGCGTCCGGGATCCGAGAATGTGGACGAAGAGGTGGAGATGGCCCGCGTTTTACCCGTGGTTCGCGCTGTGAGGGCGGTATGCGGGGATGTGCTGATTTCCGTCGATACCCGTAAGACGGTTGTTGCCCGTGCCGTATTGGAAGCGGGGGCGGATATTATCAATGATATAGAAGGAATGCAGGCTCCTGGGATGGCTGAACTGTGTGCAGAGACAGGCTGCGGTGTGGTGGTGATGCATATGAAGGGAGAACCGAAGACGATGCAGGATGCTCCGGAATATGACTGTGTTGTTACTGAAGTCAGAGATTTCTTTTCAGAACGCTATGCTGCATTGATGTGTGCGGGGGTCAGGGAGGAGCAAATTTGCTGGGATCCCGGTATTGGCTTTGGCAAAACGCTGGAACATAATCTTGAATTGATTGCCCGCCTTGAGGAATTGCGTGTCGCAGAACGCCCGATTCTTCTGGCTCTTTCCCGCAAGCGGATGATTAGTACCATCCTTGGAGAGCTGGAGCGGGGTCGCCAGCCCTATGGAACGGCTGCCCTGACGATGTACGGCGACAGACACGGAGCCCAGATCCATCGCGTCCATGACGTGCGGGAATGTGCGGATTGCTTAAAGCTTCTGCGCGCGGTGGAAGCCTATGAAGCGTGAGCAGATAACTAATGACTTGGTTTCAATGAACGAGAGTATCGTCGAAGATTGAGTTACAGAGATTCTACGCTGATGGTCTGAGTGATAATGTGGGTGTGCCCGGGTTCCAGGCGAATGATGTTCTCCAAGGCATTCGCTGTTTCTACGCAGAGGAAATGCTGCCATGAGCCGGAGGGTAGGTCGTTGATGGAACGGGTTCCTTCTTCCCAGGGGTTCCAGATGACTACGGATGAGGCTCCCTGCCGGGTGATGCGGATCTGGCGGCACAGGGCGTGATCTTCCAGAATGAGTTCCTGAAGCGATTCGTCCACGCTATAGACCCGGTCGATGGCGGAATGCAGTGTAAGAGGAAGAGGGATTTTGGCGTGGTGGGCGGCTTGTCCTGCAAATTCCTCGTAAGGAGCATCTCCCAGGCCGGTGATGCGGCTTTGGCGGACATCGCCGAGAAGAAAGTAGTTGTGGAAGGCTTCCGTAAGATCGTGGGCGTGGTGTCTCGCCGTTGTCTTGAGAGACATGGTGAGGGTTTTCCCAAGACCGATGCGCAGGAAGGCGACGGGCATTCCTTCTTCGGCGGGGAGAAGACGGAGGGATATGTGGACTCCTTCTTCGGTTTCAGAGACGTTATCAAGCGTCCACTCCGAAATCCTGGCGATACCGTGAGAAGGAGCCCCGGGACGTTTACCGAACCATGGCCAGCAGATGGGAATGCCTCCGCGGATGGCCTTGCCCGGTTCCAGCTGTGTATCCGGGCTAAGGAAGAGACAGTCGTGTTCCTGTCCGGCGGGTTTCCATGAGGTCAGATGGGCTCCCTGGATGCACAGGCTGGCAGTGCAGTCTGCTGTAGAGATGTCAAGGAAGCGCAGTCCGCTGGCAGTTGTCCGTTCGGCGATCATGGCTGGAGACGTTCGATAGTCCAGGAATTATCTTCCCGGCGGGTGTACATGAAACGGTCATGGACGCGTCCGGGGCCGCCCTGCCAGAATTCGACTTGTGACGGGACGATCCGGAAACCTCCCCAGAAAGAAGGAATGGGAACCTCTCCGTCGGCAAATTTCCGTTTCAACTCCATGAGTTTCATTTCCAGAAGCTTCCTGCCGGAAATGACTGAACTCTGATGCGAGACCCATGCTCCCAGCTGGGAATCTTTAGGGCGCTTCATGAAGTAGCGCAGGGATTCTGCCCGGGAGACTTTTTCCGCTTTGCCGTAGATGATGATCTGGCGTTCGAGGACAACCCAGGGAAACATGATGCAGACATTCGCGTTTTCGCTGATGTCGTGTGCCTTGCGGCTTTCGTAGTTAGTGAAGAAAACAAAGCCTTCCTCACTGAAGTACTTGAGCAGGACAGTACGCAGAGAGGGATGCCCCTGTGCGTTGACCGTGGCGACGCTCATGGCGTTGGGCTCGGGAATGTTGGCCTCCAGCGCCTGATTGAACCAGATCTGGAATTGCTCGACCGGATTGGCATGGAGATCCTTGCGGTGGAGGGTATCTTTGAGGTATTCTTTTCTGAAGCTTGATAAATCCATGGCGTTTTCCGGAGGAGTTGATTGGTTGGGGATGAAACCCGATCAGGCTTGTACGGCGAAGTCGAGTCCGAGGTCCAGGGAGGGCGCAGAGTGGGTGATATAGCCCACGGAGATGAAATCAACGCCTGATTCCGCGATAGCGGCGACGGTTTCCATCGTGACTCCGCCGCTGGCTTCCAGCAGAGGAGTGGAGGAATCTCCGCGCATGGCAACGGCTTGGCGGAGCATGTCGGGGGACATGTTATCGAGCAGAATGTGATCGACTCCGTCGAGCTTGAGAAAAGCTTCGAGTTGGTCGAGTCGGTCGGCTTCAAGCTGGATTTCCACGCCTGGTTTTTCGGCTCGGAGCGTATTGATGCATTTCTGGAGGTGTTCCAGATTGCCATCCGTCATGAGATGGTTGTCCTTGACCATGGCACGGTCATAGAGTCCGAGGCGGTGATTGGTACCTCCTCCGTGAACGACGGCCGCTTTTTCGAGCAGACGGTATCCGGGGGTTGTTTTGCGTGTGTCGAGGATGCGTGCGCTGGTGTGGGATACTTGCTTGACGTATTTGCGCGTCAGGGTGGCGACGCCGGACAGGCGCTGGATGAAATTGAGTGCTGTGCGTTCGGCTCCGAGAATGGACTGCGCTTTCCCCTCGATCAACATGACGACGGCCCCCGGAGCTACGGCTTCTCCATCGTGCAGATACACTTCTACTTTCAGCGTGGGGTCTACGGTACGGAAGACTTGGGCGGCTACTTCTACGCCGGAGAGGACTCCTTTTTTCCGGGGAGTGAGGATGGCTTTGGCTGTGAGGGTTTCCGGGACGAAATACTGGGACGTGACGTCGCCTGTGCCGAAATCTTCTTCCAGGGCGAGTTTAATGAGTTGATCAACGTTATTGGAGACCATGAGTCTATAAGTGGAAATTAAATTAATTCTTACGGTTGAGGAGGTAATCCGCCAGCTGGACGAGGCGTTCTTTCCGGGATTCCGGGAACATGGACAAAGCATCCATGGCAGCCTGAGTAAGGCGATCGGCTTCCTTCCGGGCGCCCTCCAGGCCGAGGAGGGCGGGGTAGGTGGATTTTTCCGCATTGGCGTCTTTGCCGGCGGTTTTACCGAGTTCTTCAGTGGTGGCGGTGACGTCCAGAATGTCGTCGACGACTTGAAAGGCCAACCCCAGATTATAACCGAATGTGGTGAGGCTCGCAAGTTGTTCCGGGGTTGCGTTGGCCGTCATGGCTCCGAAGCGGAGCGCTGTGGTGAGCAGGGCAGCTGTTTTTCCTTCGTGAATGGCACGAAGTTCAGGTTCGGTGAGCTTTTTGTGTTCCCCTTCGAGGTCGAGAACCTGGCCGCCGATCAATTTGACGCTGCCTCCGGTGGAGGCAAGTTCGACGATGAAGTCCTTGACGGAATATCTTTCCGTCGGCTCGACCCTGGAGAGCATGGCGAAAGCCTCTGTCAGCAGAGCGTCTCCGGCCAGGATGGCTATTCCTTCGCCGAAGACTTTGTGGCAGGTGGGTTTGCCGCGCCGCAGGTCGTCGTTATCCATGCCGGGCAGATCATCATGAATCAGGGAATACGTATGCAGGGTTTCTACGACACAGGCGGGAAGGAGGGCATCTTCTTCCCTGCCTCCGCACGTTTGGGCAGCTGCCATGCAGAGGACGGGACGGAGCCGTTTTCCCCCGGCAAAAATACTGTACCGCATAGCTTGGTGAATGGTAGAGGGTACCGTCTCTTCCGGAGGGAGGAGGCGGTCCAGTTCTCGTTCGACCATTGTGTTGCAGTGTGCGATGTATTCCTTGAGATTCATGACGGGTTGGGATTGGTGGGCTAGTTTGCCGTTTTGTCAGTCGTGCTTGACGAGCAACTCGGCGATCTGTACGGCATTGAGCGCCGCTCCCTTGAGAACCTGGTCTCCGACGGCCCAGAGGTTGAGGGCGTTGTCGATGGCGAGGTCTTTGCGGATGCGTCCGACGAGGCAGATATCCTGGCAGGTTGTGTCCAGAGGCGTGGGCCAGGTGGAAGTTGCGGGATCGTCTTTGATGGCGATACCAGGCATGCCGTCATAGGCTTTACGGGCTTCTTCGACGCTAACCGGTCGTTCGAATTGGGCTATGGCCGAGATGGAGTGAGATCTATATACGGGGACGCGGACACAGGTGCAGGTGACCTTGAGATCGGGCAAGGAGAGGATCTTGCGGCTCTCGTTGAGCATTTTGAGTTCTTCCTTGGTGTACCCGGTATCCGTAAAGGAGTCGATTTGCGGGATGACGTTGAAGGCGATCTGGCAGGGGTAGACGCTGGGAGTAAAGGGGTGACCGTCCGCGATGGCGCGCACCTGGTTTTCCAATTCGGTAATGCCGTGCTGACCGCTACCGGAAACGGCCTGGTAGCTGGAGGCGATGATCGTCTTGAGGCCGAACTTGAGGTGCAGTGGATAGAGGGCCATCAGGGTGATGATGGTCGTGCAGTTCGGATTGGCGATGATATTGCGCGGGTGGTTGAGAGCTGCTTCCGGGTTGATTTCCGGAACGACGAGAGGAACATCGGGATCCTGGCGAAAGGCCGAGGAATTATCTACCACGACACAACCGGCCGCTGCGGCTATCGGAGCGAATTGACGGGAGATGTCGCCGCCTGCGCTGAACAGGGCGAGATCGACTCCTTCAAAAGAATTCTCCGTGAGTTCTTCAACGGTAAGCATCTTGCCCCGGAAGGATACTTGTTTGCCTGCGGAACGGGCGGAGGCCAGAAGTTTCAGAGATTTGAGCGGGAAATTGCGATTTTCGAGACAAGAGAGAATTTCGACGCCAACCGCACCGGTTGCGCCCACAATTGCGACGTTCATTGCTTGAGTCATAGTTCCAGGTCGGAGGGGGTAATATCCGTCCGCACGGGAAGTGTACAAGGATGAGGCTGATTGGCAATCCGATAGCGCGCCCCTCATGAATTTTTTCTTTCCCCTTGCATTGACATCTAAATCCTTGTGTGGATAGTTGCTGCATGTCGATTCGCCCTATTGGTATTGCCGTTGCTCTGCTGGCGTTTTCCTGCGTGTCCCATGCCTCCCATGTCGTTTTGACGGGAGGTCCTGCCCTGAAACGTTGGGAACAGTTAAGAATCAAACCGGATCGCCATGACAACTGGTGGGCGAATTTTGTTCGCGCTTCGACAATTCGCATCGCTCAAATCCAGCAGAAAAACCCCAAGGCGAAAATTACCTGGATTGTGTACCGTCCCGGTTATGAGACGCGTGCCCGCGAGGATGGCAAACCGTACGTGCAGTGGATTAATGACCTGGCTTCCAAATACAAGGTGAACATAAAGTGGGTGAAAAGCGCCGATGAGGCAATTTCCACGTTAAATGCAGTGCCGAGAGCTCGGGGAGAGAAAGTAGAGTCTTTCTATTACTTTGGCCATTCCAATGCCTATGCGTTCATGCTGGACTATGGCAATGAGATTATGGCGGTTTCCATGCAGTGGATTCATGAAACCGATCTGGAGAAGATCAAACCCGGAATTTTCCAGTCTGATGCCGAATGCTGGAGTTACGGTTGCTACACGGGAATGAGCATGTCCTACTGGTGGAACAAGTTGATCGGGATTCCTCTGTGGGGAAATACAAAATCAACCTATTATGCCCCCGTCTCCAACGGCTATCTGCCGGAAGGCGGAGGCAAGTGGGTTAATGGCGCCCAGTAGTGGGATCCAGGAGATATATTCTGTCTACTTTTGCTTATGAAGTAGTGGGAGTAGGGCATCGGCCCATATTTGGTAGCCTGCTGCAGTAAGGTGGACATGGTCTTTGAAGAGGCCTTCCTTTTGAGTCCCGTCCTCGTTGAGCATTTTGTCATTCAAGTTCAGGAAATCGGAATAAGGCAGATTTAATTTGGCAAGCTTGGCGTTGATTTCATCGCCTTGCCGGCGATGAGGAGTTGCTGGGTCGTTGCCGTAAGGCGTTACTCCCATAAGGATGAGGTGAGTCAGCGGGAATTTTCCCCGAATGGCTTTGCAGACGGATTCGATACCTCGGACGATGTCGTCCGTTTTTTGTTTGGCATCCCATTTGCCGATGTTGTTGGTTCCAAGCAGGATAATGCAACACTTCGGTGGAGTTGTTGTTTTAAGCCCGGTATCCTTGATGCGCCAGAGGACATTGTCCGTACGGTCTCCGCTGATGCCGAAGTTGACGGCTTTCATGGGGAGAAAGGCAGATTGCCAAATTTGCCTACCCTCCCGTTCCCAGCATTCCGTGATGGAATCACCCACAAAGAGGATATCGCATGGCAGCTCTTTCAACTGGCGTTTGACTTCCCGGGTTCTTGCCGGTACCCAGTGACTGGTGTTTTCCGTAGGGCGTGTTGCCGGGATGATGGGTTCGGAGGCAAGGGAGGATGAAGCCAGGAATGCAAGTATGAGTGGGTTTAGGACGGGAAGACGCGGAATTTTCATGGTTTGACGAGGGAGAATATTTCTGTGGTAGAGAGAAAAAGACAGAAGTTTTACCAATATAGTCCGGTGTTCCGACTCGTCAAGTTGCATGAACGGTCGGGATCATGGAATGATGCGAATGAAGCTTGACCGGATGGATGAGAAAAAATGCAGAGGGAGCCTTAAAAAAAGAGAGACATCCCGACTGGAGTGGAGTAAAGAGAGATAACCTTTCAAAAGAAAACATCCAGTTTATGAAAAAGTATATATTCCTTCTGCTTGCTGCAGCCCTTTGCGCTCCTGCCTTTTCTGCCGATAAGCCCGTCAAGAGGATGACCCCCGCTGAAAAGAAAGCGGCAATGCTTGAAAAATACGACGTGAACAAGAACGGTCGTCTTGATCCTGACGAAAAAGCAAAGATGAAGGAAGAGCTCAAGAAGGCTAAGGAAGAAGCTAAAGAAGCTCGCAAGGCTGCCGAAAAAGAAAAGGAAGCTTCTGCTGAATAAAGCTTTTCGATTATTGTATTTCCGTGGCCCGGTTTTCCGATTAGGAAACCGGGCCATGTTGCATATGGGGGGATGAGAAGAATGAAAAGGTCGTTCTTTTTCTCTTCGTAACTCTAGAACCCTTAGCAATTGACGACATTGACGGCCAATCCGCCTTGTGCGGTTTCCTTGTATTTGGACTGCATGTCGCGGCCGGTGTCCAGCATGGTACGGATGGCCTTGTCCAAGTGGACAAAGTGGTCTCCGCTCCCGCGCAGGGCAATGCGGGCAGCATTGAGAGCTTTGACCGAGGCGATGGCATTGCGTTCGATACACGGGATTTGGACGAGTCCACCGATGGGATCGCAGGTGAGCCCAAGGTTGTGTTCAATGCCGATTTCCGCAGCGTTTTCCACCTGTTCCGGAGAACCTCCCAAATATTCTGTCAGGGCGGCGGCTGCCATGGAACAGGCGACTCCTACTTCTCCCTGACAGCCGACATCGGCACCGGAAATGGAAGCGTTTTTTTTGTAGAGGATCGCGATACCTCCGGCCGTAAGAAGGAATCGCTCGACGGGATCGTCGTACGGGGATGAGCAGAACTTCGTCGCGTAGTTGAGGACGGCGGGAATGATCCCCGATGCTCCGTTGGTCGGAGCAGTGACGACGCGTCCGCCGGCTGCATTTTCTTCATTGACGGCAATAGCGTAGAGGTTGACCCAGTCCAGAATGGAAAGAGGATCCTGCAATTGGGCTTCGCCCCGGATGAGGAGGGTTTTGCGCAGTGCTCTGGCTCGTCTGGGTACATGGAGGGGGCCGGGCAATGTTCCGTTGGCTGTCAGTCCGTTTTTGATGCATTGCTGCATCGTGTGCCAGATGTGGCGTAGTTGCTTGCGAACTTGTTTTTCGGATTTGCAGACAGACTCGTTGGCAAGGACAATGTCCGAGATGGGGACTCCGGAATCATGTGCCATCCGGACAAGTTCATCTGCAGAGGAATAGGGAAAGGGATAGGTAATGTCCGGAGTATCCTTCGGGTTTCGCAATTCCTCTTCCGTCGAGATGAAACCACCTCCTGTGGAATAAATGACCATTTCTTCCACAGGTTTTTCTTCGGCATCAAGTGCCAGGAAGTGCATGCCGTTAGGGTGAAGAGGCAAGGGGGTGAAGTTGCTCAGGTCAACATCTCTGGAAGGGATGAACTCAATAGTTTTGCCGGGAGCCAGGGTTAGTTCCCGAGTCCGGTCGAGCTCGGCAATACGGCCCGGAATGGTTTTGGGATCAATATCTTCCGGCAATTCTCCCAGGAGACCCATGATGATAGCCGTGTCCGTACCGTGTCCGTGTCCTGTGGCGGACAGTGAGCCGAAGCATTGGCAGAGAACACGGGAGATCTGCCCCAATGACGGAGATTTTTGAATTCTGCTCAGGAACCGATTGGCTGCCCTCATCGGCCCAACCGTGTGGGACGACGAGGGCCCGATGCCGATATTGAACAGTTCGAAGACGCTGTAATGGTTCATGGAGAGGGTAAAATGAGCCTCTTGAAAGAAGGGAACGGCAATTAATGTCCCATGATATAGCGTTCCGCTTCGATGGCTGCGGAACAACCCATGCCGGCAGACGAGATGGCCTGGCGATAGTGGGGGTCGGCTACATCGCCGGCGGCGAAAAGTCCGGGAGTCTTGGTTGCCATGAGCCCGGGAGTCCGCATGATGTATCCGGCGGAATCGCGATCGACGAGATCTCCGAGGAAGGAACTGTTCGGTGTATGGCCGATGGCCATGAAGACACATTTGAGAGGGAGCTCGGAGGTTGCTCCTGTCCGGGTATCGGTAAGGATGGCTCCGTCTACTTCTCCCTTGTCATCCGTTATGTAACCGGAAATGACGGAATTCCAAACGGGAGTGATCTTCTCGTTTGCCAGCGTTCGTTCCGCCATGATTCTGGAGGCACGGAGAGTGTCCCGGCGGTGGATGAGATAGACCTTGGAGGCAAAGCGAGTCAGGAAGGCGGCTTCTTCGCAGGCACTGTCGCCTCCGCCGACGACGGCAACGGGAACATCCCGGTAGAAAGCGCCGTCGCATGTGGCGCAGGCTGTCAGGCCGTGACCGATCAGTTTTTCTTCTCCTTCGATGTCCGGGTAGCGTGCGGAAGCCCCTGTGGCGACAATAACTGTCTTGGACTGGTACTCCTGGCTGGATGTCTTGATGGTGAACAATCCTGTCGATTCGTCCTTGATTACGGAAATGACATCTTCATAAGCAAAGCGCGTTCCGAATTTTTCTGCCTGTTCCTGCATGCGGAACATGAGATCCGGCCCCATGATTCCTTCCGGAAAGCCGGGGAAGTTTTCCACTTCAGTTGTTGTTGTCAATTGACCGCCGATTTGGGATCCCGTGATGACAAGCGGAGTCAGGTTGGCCCTGGCTGTATAAATGGCAGCTGTGTATCCGGCGCAGCCGGCTCCAATGATAATGACGTTTTCGCTCATGATTTTCCTGTCGTTTTACCCTGTATCATAGAGCCTGTCCGGGTATTGACGAGCCAAAAAACTGCCATCGCATATCCCTAATCGCGGCATGGAATCCTTCCGAATGAGATGAGTTTCCCGGGGTAAATCGATGTCTTCTTGGATGATTTTTCTTGCCAAGTAGGATGATCGTTCGTATAAGCCCTTCACCTTCCAGTTTCATGCAGGGATAGCTCAGTGGTAGAGCGGCTGTTTTACACGCAGTTGGTCGGGGGTTCGAATCCCTCTCCCTGTACCATCATAAAGCCCGTAAGTTCAATGACTTGCGGGCTTTTCCTTTTTCTGGAAAATCGCATTGGCTGTCCGTAGGGCTATCCGTAGTAAGAGAAAATCATTGCAGTTTTCCCACCAGGACGCCATATCCTGTCTATGCGAATACAGCTTGAATCGACAGACTACGCGCACCTCTACCGGGAAAAAACGTCGGGCATCTATTACGCCAGAATAGACCTGAATCGGAAAACTGTCCGTAAATCGCTACGGACAGCCGTCCTCACCGAAGCAATTGCCAAATTGGCAACCTTCCTTGAACAGTCCGGAAACGAAACAACCGCCATGATTGAAAGCATGTCCTGGTTCATGTCTGTTGACACGTACATAGCACGGCAGGAACTTCGGCCAAATCTCAAACCACGCGCCCTAGATTCAATACGTTTTTTCGCAAACCATGCAAGAAGGCTCGTCGAACACGACAAACCCGCAGAATCAATAACGCCTCAAATGTGCCGGAATTGGTGGAAGAATGTCTCTCAATCGTGCTCGCCACGTACAGCAAACGGGATCCTTTCCACCGTAAGAAATATTTTCGGCATGCTTGTGGAAATGAAAATCGTCAATTCGGATCCCTCCGCAAAACTTGATCACCTGAAAGTTCAGCAAACATCATTCAACATCCCCAGCAAGGAAGACTTTCGGGCAATACTCGAAGAAATCAAGCGTGCACAATTTTTGTCAGGCTACAAGGGAGAATACGTCTATTCACAATCTACCGACATGGTGGTATTCCTCGCTTACTCCGGCCTCAGAATCGAAGAAGCCAGACGCCTTCTCTGGAAAGACATTGGCGCGGAATCAATCTCCGTCCCGGATATCAAACACGCCACATCAAGACGCACGCTATACATCAACCCATCCTTGCTTGAAGTCATTGAATCAATCAGAAGCCATACCCCGGATGCAACACAGGATTCCCATGTGTTTCCGATTGATCGCCCACGGAAAGCCCTCACAAACGCCTGCAAACGCCTCGGGTTGCCTCATGTCCGAGTTCACGACCTGCGCCACTTCTTCGCCACGTCGTGCATTGAAGCCGGCATAGATATCCCCACAGTTGCAAAGTGGCTCGGCCACAAAGACGGCGGAGCCCTTGCCATGCGCGTTTACGGACACCTCCGCGACGCGCACAGCAAGGAACAGGCATCGAAGCTCAGATTCTAGTTCGCAAGATGCGAGTCTGAAATCTCAGTTGCCGTCTTCACTGGATTCATCAGACTTCCTGTTAGCGTCATGTACTGGCCGATTGCTTGAGTTGTCTTATTGCCAACTCCACCAAGAGCACCACCGACAACACCAAAGAAGCTACCGAGGCGAAGTGTCTGTTCAATGAAATCACCGGAAGAATAATCCTTGTCGTCTGTAGCCATATTAAACAGTTTCTCTCCAGCTCTCCACCCACGCTTGACGTCAATCAAAGCACGTCCGGCAGATCCAGTGTACACCTTCATACCCATCTGGCTTGCAAGATACTCGAAGCCCTCGCCTATCAGAGGCATCCCGGAAACAGGGCCAGCCAAAGCCGCTCCGAGATAACCCCAGAATGTGCGTTCATCCCATTCATCAGGATCGTCCTTCATGAAATCAATCATGGCTCCAATTAGAGCATTGGCAAAACCATAGACGAACCACACCTGAAGAGCCTTTTTCCACTTCCCTTGCTTGAATAATCCGTAGATTTTCGCTGTCTTGTTGAAGTTCTCAGACATCATGTAGAATAGAACATGTCCAAATGCACCCCGGTTCAATTGGCCGAACGACTTGTCAGACCATTCGATGGGCTGTGCAGAGTGTAGCGATTGACGAACGGCAGCCCACGCCTCATCTTTCGCCAACTCTTCACTCATGCCTGCCTTCTTCGCTTTTGTGTACTTGATATTCCAAAGAGCAGCGGATCCTACAGCATTCGTGTAGGCATCAATATGATCCATAAGATCCATGCCAAACATGTTGGCAGCTTCCGCGAAAGAATAAACCTCATCATTCCCCAGCTTGGACATTCTCTCTGTATCGATCTTTCCAAGATCTCCGCGCTTGCGAGTATCAATCTCCATCCGCTTGTACATCTCCCAAACACTCATCTTGGCTGTGTTGTTCCTCATCTTGGCAATGGTTCCAACATAATCCATAAACCCGATACCTTCAGCACCAATCCAGGCATTAAGCACACCTGGAAGCTGCTTCATGAGGGTTTCGATTCTGAATGCAAGGATTGCCTTGGATTGCCCTGACATCAAACGGTTGAACAAATTGTTGTAATGTCCAACAGATTGCCCTTGTGTCTTTCCAGCGCGTTCGAGCAAATCAACCCATCGACGCAACCGGGCAAGATCCCCCTTTCCAAGGTTTACCAAGAGAGATTCAGCGACAGCCTTGTCTCTCAATAATGCCCGCCAGTCTTCAATGATGCCATGCATGTGATACCAGTTGTCAGTAAGATCCGTTGCTTCCCAGAAAATAGATAAAGCTCCGACGCTTGTATCGACCGTCCGGTTGTGATCAGTACGTTGTTTCATCCATCCGGTATTCTGCCCCTTGGTAGTCGGAACACCACTAATAATATCTGCAGCGTCCTCATCCGTCATTCTATCCGCAGCAACATACCGGGCTGGGTAATAGTTTTCCACTCTCGGGAACGGAACCCCGTATTCTTGCTGATATGGTTCTGCTATCTTGTCGCCCTGCTTCTTCAGCAGATCGCGCAACATGCGGCCAATCTCATACCCTTCTTTCCCGACATACTTTCGGAGTTGGTCAACAACCTCCGGCGTATATCCCTGAATCCTCATCTTTTCAGCCTGGTCAGGTTGCTCGCACTGCAAGATGATGTACAGTGCATTATCTCTACTCAGCACAAGAGACGGCGTCTCCACCGCATCATATTCGGTCATCGCCGAAATATGACTCCTCACCCTGGGATGCTTCCCTTCCGCTTTCTTGGTCTCTGTTTCCTCCTCATACTTGTTGAGCTTGTTGATGATCTCATCAATCGTAGTCATCGAGATATATTCCTGGCCGGTCTCCCACCTGCGGTCAGCCCACGCGGAACGTTCCTTCTCCGTCATGTCTCGAAGTTCCCGGGCTGTCTCTATCGCCACATTAACGTTTTGGCGAATCTTCCCAGTCTTCCTGATCCCGGTATCGTGACTTTCCTTGAACCACGTCATCCAGGCAACCTGGCTTTTCATATTATTTCTCTTCAGGAATTTTTCCGTGAGAACCTTATCGTAGATAGCTTGGACATCCTTCCCTCTCTGGTCTTTGTCTGCCCACATGGCTGTAAATGCTTCCGTCTGACGAGAACGCATGGCCTTCATGAAGTCTTTGATCCCTGTAATATTCTCAAGACGGTTCAAGAGATTATCCATGTTTTCAACAAAGTCCGGGAGATTTTTAAGAGCTGACCAGGTGCGTTTATACTCCTCATTGGCTTCGCGCAAGCTGTTTTCATGGACTTTCTTGCCGGACGAATCAAATGTCGATACGATCTTACGGAAGACAGCCTTGCGTGCCTCGCGTTTAGCTGTGGCATTCGCCTTCCACGCCTCCCGTTCCTTGCGGATATAATCTCTCAGGTTGTCGGATAAAATAGCAAGTTGCCCTGCGTCCATGCCCTTGATATTTCCGTACAATTCCACTCGCACAAGATCGTCCCTAAGATCATCAAGTTCCGCCTGCGTGGTATCATCCATCTGATCCGGATTCTCTTTTTCGATTCTATCAATCTCACTCGCAACGGACTTGATTTCAGACTCCTTCGCTTCCGCTGTCATATTGAGCAACGGCACAACATGATCACTAAGGTAGCTGTATGCTTCATAGGAGATTTTTCCCTTCTGCCTCTTTCCTTTCTTCACCTTCACGGACAAGACAGACTCAAGCATATCCTGGATATTGCGCTGCATGTCTTCGCGCGCCAATTGGTTCAGCTTTTCTGTTGCATCCTCCAGAGTGGATTCAATAAGATCCCTGAGCTTGCCTTCCGCCCATGCTCGTTTAGCTTCATCAATTTGGTCGCGCATGGTTTGATTGAACACCTTATTAATAGGTGCTCTGTCTGCTGCTCTGCCAGCAACGTTTGAAGCAATGCCCGCAGTCACTTCCATATCTTCGCGATTTTCACTGATCGCCTCAGAAAGCCCTCTTTTTATTTCTCGTCTGGCCGCGCTGTTAATGTCGGCTGTTTTATCAATTTTCCCAGTAGTAGCCAGTTCTGTAAGTATCTGGACACGATCAATAATTGGCTTGATTCTGCCTCGCTTCCCAACCGGCAGATACATTAACGCTGTTTTCAACAACGTCATGTTTCGTCCCAATGAAGCGAAGAACTGTTCCTGATCTGTTTCTCCGTTGTAACGTCCCCAGGTTGCAAGGTCTGATTGGATCTCCGAAGCCAGTTTATTAACAACCTTCAGGGGGGCGATACGATCAATAGTAGCCCTGTTGACAAGGCTATTGAGGTTCTCTGAAATGGAGAAGCTTGCCGGCATAGTTCCCCCGTCGTCGAAATGAAGCGTGACATCATTAATGTTGACAGAGGAAGATCCTTGAGGTAGAGAGAAAACATCTCCTCCACCAGCGAAATGGGACGGCAGAGCGACATTTGCTGTCGATCCTGGACCAAGGTGCGCGGTGTCGCTTTCCGCGTTTGTAGAAAGGTACTTTTGTCGAGTATCCCTCTGGTTTTTACCAGATGTTCGCTCTACAAGGGGGAGTTTCCTTCCTTTTGGTTTTTGTTTTTGATTAACTAAATAAGCTGTTGTAATTGAATAATATCCATCTTCTTCCACAAGTTGCAGAATCATCCAGGAAGACGGCCTTTTTCCTTTTACTAGCAATTCGCGGCCAGGGGTAATTTCCCACAGTTCACTTACATTTTCTAGAATATCGGACAAGTATTTTTCGGGAGAGGTATGTTCCCATAGCCCATCCAAATCCCGCGATGCCGCAATATGGGTTAATCCGTATCCTTTATGAAGACTTTTGTCATTACCAATAAGCAACCTGACAGGCATTTCCTTCTGCCCCTTGCGTTCAGGGATTGAAAACCAGTTCGGGTTTCCGTCCGGTCTTGTTACAAATGTATCTGGAGAAAGAACCTTCCCTGTATTATCCAAAGCCATCACGGAATAAGTTATTTTATTCCCACCTACTTCCTTGATGATTTCATTCGCGTCAGCCCTTCCTTGTTCCTCTCCTTCCCGGAGCCAGTATTGCTCAACGTGGCCGGATAGGTTATAGACTGTCTTGATAAAGTCTTCTCCAACAGGAACAGCCTCGCCAGCCTTTCTCCGTGTTTCCAGCTCATGGATGCCATTCCCAAGATCAAGCAATGCCTTAGCTGAAGAAACCCACTGGCGCACCATCATCAGGAAATCCTTCAACCACTGGGGAATATTCATCGTATTGGAGCGGTAAAGAATATCACCCTTCGCCAGCATCGACATCGCCTCAATAACCTTGCTCTTCGTCACCTCCCCTGTAAGCAAATCCTCCCCAGGCTTCAAATATCCCATCTCATGCAAGTAATCCTGCGTCTTCCTGATATTCTCAGCGTACCAATCGATTCCATGCTGAGTATTCCCCATGTCTTCGATTAGATGCGTTTCAAGCACCTCTTCCAGAAGTTCAGTCGTCGTTACCTCCCCCTTGTAATACCTGATCAAAGTCTGCCCATTCCTCATTGCCACACGGTACGCCCTGGATGCTGTGTTATCGGCATTTTTGATTTCACCACGTTCGACAGCAAGATCGATACGATTCTGCAAAGTATCTGCATTCGAGATAGCCTGTTGATAGGTCATTTGTGTCCCAAGATCTGTAGCCTGATCATTTGGGTTGGCTCCTTCATCAATACGCAACCGGGCAGCATCAGCCAGCTTGCGAGCTGTTTCCACTGTCTCAGCTTCCCCCATATCCTCAAACACAAACCTTCCAGTTCCTGCGAATTTCCCAATGAGTTTCTCCACAGAAAAATCATTCGCCGCCTCAATCATGCGCTGACGGATACCCTCACTCAAAAGCTCCTGCATCCGAGCGGTTGCTTCCTTCTCTCCCAGTTCAACAGAAGTCCATTCCGTGGTTCCATTAATCTTTGTTCCAGTTGAAAACCTCCATTGTCCATCTCCAAGATCTTCAACCTTCGGAAGATTCAACAACTCAACCTCTGCCTGATACGCCTTCGATTGAGACAACCAGGAATAATCATCCTTCATGCTCTTGAATCCTTCCTGGACATTGCTGAGCTGAGCATTCCTATCATTCTGATTCTGGATAGCTTCGAAAATTCCACGTGCCTTTTCGATGGGATCCGCCACATCAGCTAGTCTATCAGCTTCGGTTTTGTCGATTCCGACGCCCATAATCTGAGCTGACGTAATACGGGAGATTTTCGCCTCCCTGGCAAACGCCGGTATCTGAGCACCACCGGCAACAGCCCCGAAAACAAGCATCTGAAGCCCCAGTTCAGGATCTGCCGCTGCCGCGATTTGATCCTTCCAATCCTGAACGGTCATCCCATTACCAGAACCGAACAGCCTGGCAAGAGCCGCATCCATAGGAGCCTGCAAAGTTGGCTGGATAAACTCTTCCATCCATTCCGAGCCTCCGGCTGCCGCAGAAGCGGCTCCAAACCGGAGCGCGGCATTCCCATACATACCTTTGGACAAAGCATTGCGGAATCCGCCAGCGTAACCGGCGAACCGGCTTATTCCTGGAATGCCTCTCATCAGCTTGACGGTACGAAACAGGCTTTCACCACCAATTCGTTCGACCGCTACTTCTGTTGCTCCTGCAATCCCCCCGCGCAGAATTGATTCAAATTCACCTATCCCATCTCCCCTCAATTCATTATACCTGTCAGAAGACAATGCTGCAAATGTACCTACGCCGCGAGTTCCAAGAAACATTGCCGTTTGAGCGGACATCTTGCCTAGCCCGTCAAATAGCCTGCGTATAGCACCAGCACCATCAGGAGATTCAGCAAGCTGAGCGCGAATATTTTTAATTGAACTCATAAGCTCAGCGCGTTCCTGAGTTCTTGCTGTTCGATCGACATATTTTCCATTTTTATCTCGGACAACATAGACGGGCATATCACCACTCCCATGAAGTTCATGAATTGTATCTCCTTCTTCGAGATCGCCAATGGAAGAGTGCCTTGAAAAATCAACAACAGAATCAAACATGTTTCCCATTGTTCTTGCAAATGGAGAGACGATAGCGGTGCCGTCATTTCTTGTTCGTGTTGCCTGAAGTTGGTATGCACCCATTAAAATATCAAACGCCATGGGATCCTTCTTGCGGAGATCATCAAGCGACCTCATTGCCTTGTATGGATCCACATCTATAATCCCCTTCTGGTTATCGCCAAGCTTTTCCCTGGCAAGCTTCGTATGATCCACAACAAGACCACGCCCCTTGACAACGCCGGAATACTTCCCTCCTGAGTTTGCTTTCAGTTCATCGGCCTTTGCTTTAACGTCATCTTCCGAGACAAATTTCAGCGGCACGCCAACAGAGTTCGCCCAATCGCGGGCGTTCTGAATGCTCTTCGCCCATTGCGATCTCATCCCGCAATTTTCAATCGCAAAATTCTTTTCCTCCTCTGTTAATCCCTCGACTTTCTCCAAAGCTTCAAGACACGAAGCACCTGAAACCATCGCTTCAAAAAAACTGGGGCTTTTGTCTGCAAATGATTTTGCTGTTTCGCGCGCCTTCTTTTCAGCCTCTACAATAGGAGCCCGCTGTTTAAGATAGTGGCTCCAGATTTCAGGTGTAGTCAATACTCCTGTTTTGTTGATATCGTTGTACCTCCATCGAGAATCAGCATCATTGTCACCAGGCTTTGAATACATCAGCTCCAAAAGTTTATTGCCGCCAAGCCATCTCCTGTCTTCTTCGTCGGCCTCTTCCCATTGCTTGACATACTCCGCACCCAAAACATTCTTTGCTTTCTCTTTCGCTTCAGGAAACTCATTCCAGTCTCTGGCTAGGGCATCCAAAGTTTCAAGTTTTCTCTTTTTTGAAAGAGCATAGAAATTTGCCGCAGGGCTGATGCCATTGGCCAACAGTTGTTTTTGGTTGTAATCGACAATAGAATTTCCCAAAGAACGTGCTATTTCATTATTTTTGTCGTGAATGCCATTAAAGGTTTTCAGCGCATCGTTGAAGTCATCGTCATTGTCGATACTTGGAGGATTCAGAATCAGCGGATTGTTTTGCATGTTGTGAATTGTTTATATTGGTTACGCCATGTTGCTTGCCTGGCCATAGGCATTATTGTTTCGATTAATCCATCCTTGAAGGAACTTGCGTTTCTCTGGATTATTAGCCGCAATGGATCTATATAATCCTTCTCTTGAGTCTCTAAGGGCATTGAGAAGATCTCCTTCAGAATGAGATGAAAGGTATTCCTTGATAGCTTGAATTGTCCCTTGACCAAACTTCCGTGAATCAGGAATGCCAAGCGCGCGATGAACAACTCTTGCAACTCCGTATTCGCCTCCATTGAAATACATGTCACGGAGGAAGTAATCGATGCCAGACGATTGGACACCGGCAGATTGAAGAACATCTCCAACTGGTTTTGTATATGATGCAATATACCGTTGCGCTTCATCTTCGGCCTCCTGATATTTCCCGGAATCCAGCATTTCCTTTAACTTGGAAAACTCCTGGGGGTGGCTCCCATTGTTGATCCCAGCAATTTCATGAGTACCTCCACCGTCACCAGCCGGAAGCTTGTAGACCGTAAGATTTCCATTCTTATCTCTGCGAGCTTCATTGCCAATAATAAGAGACGAAGTAGACTTCACTTTCTTTTTCAATTCCTGCTCTTTCATCAAAGCGTCTGTATTGCCGTTACGTATCGACATATTGACCTGGTATGTATTACGTAGATCGTAATATCCTTTTCTGGCGATTGCATAAGACATCTTAGGAGTATCTCCTTCACATGTCCCAACAACACGGAATCGACGATAATGTTTATTGTCAAACGTTGCTTCCACAACTCCGTTTTCCTTGTCGAATCCTTCCATCATAGACTTGGGAAGAAGGATTCCTTCCGGCAAATCTTTCTGTTTTGCATCAAACCCAAGAGTAACCGCCTGTGGTTTCTCCATCGATCCGAAAACATCACTTGCCGGAATGGTTGCTTTATTGGAATTAACCCACTGAAGAAACTTGTTTTCTTGAAGTTGTTCCATTTGGAGAGCGGCATCGTCAAGATTCTTAGCATCATTATCCAACCCAAGATCTTGATTGCCTGTTAGCCGTCTTGCAATAGAGAACATGGCTTCTTGTTGCCGGACAGGAGACGCATCAATCCCTTCTTGCGTGGATCTCCAAGCATTGAATTCTTCAGAAATTCTTCCACGAAGATTGTCGGATATTTCCTTTCTTTTCCAATTTTCATAAGCAATTCTTGCTTGTCTCGCAGAGAGATTGTCTTTTATTCCGGCGATTTGCCCGAATCTCTTCCTCATTTCTCCTGAATTAACAGGATGTTTTATGTCTATTTCCCACAAGGATTCATCAACCTTGCCATCTTTAACATATGTAGAAATAGCCTTGTCATATTCTTTTTTATCAATCAGCAGTCCCGTATTCTGAATTCTATCCAAGATGCGTTCTGTGTCGATTGTCTTGCTTTTCAGATTCTTCCGCTCTGTTTCCGCTGCTGACCACTGGCTATTCAGGAATTCCTTCTCAAGCCCTAGCATTTCGTAACGTTTGATATACTGCTGCTTCCGAACAGCCATATCGATATCGTTCCAATTCGGATTAAACGCCCTGGCTTCCACGGCGGCAGCACGGTTGATCTCATCGATAACCTCATTTAGCCTCCCTGCTTTCTTGTAACGATACCAACGAGCTTCCTGTTCTGTAAAAAGTCCGGTATATTCTGGTTCAGTGTCTTCTCCCTTTTTGGAAGAAGAAGCTTTTTCCATTACAAATGATTTGTAGAAGCCATCCCGTAAAACGTCATCTCTTCCGCTTCGGATTTTTTGTCTCAGGTTCTCCTGTTCAAGAGGAGTAAATAAGTCATTCAATTTCCCATCGTTTAGTAGATCATAAAGACGCGTTGGATTATCGACTGTCATGTTGCGATAGAAATCCTTATCTTGAGTCAGCTTGATACTCCTGTTTGAAAATTCCTTTTGCTCAGGAGTGAAGTCTGTCCTCTCGCTTACAAGACGTTTGGCCTCATCGTAGTTCTGCGATTCGATGGCGTACTTGTAAGCGGATGTCCAACTTTGATCATAAAGATTCCGTGCGGTTCCCGACGCCTTGTCAATCACCCGAACATGTCCGTCTCCCTGACGGTTGCGCAAAACAAGCTCGACGTCATACCTGTCTTCCTGCGGAACATTCTTCAGTATGGAATCAATATACCGGTTTGATCTATTGATATAGTCTTCCTCCCATTTGTCCGTATCCTGGCGATTGTTGTACTCGGCATCCAGCTTCGCCATGAAGGCGTCATAGTTGTTCTGTGCGCCAAGAATCGTACCCTTGCGGGCGGCATCGCGTTCCTCTTTCCGCATCTTCTCGATTGCATCAAGGCCATCCAGCATGCCCTTTGACAACTTGCCGATTCCTGATGCAATTGCCTGCTGCCCGTCGTGGATAGCCGCAGGCATGCGAACCTGCATATAACCATATCCGCTTTGCGGGCTTCCGAAGTTTGGTATCCTGACATTCATTGATTCAATTCCTTGGGCTTGTTCTTTTCCTTGTAGTAGTAATAATTCGATCCAATAGACCCTATGGAACTTACGCCTCCCAGAAGGGTTCCGATGCTTCCCATCCTGAGACCGGCAGCCTGATTCATTCCCTGCGCGCGGGCAATCTGCCCCTGGGTTCTTGTCTGCTGCGCCTGAGTCATGCCACGGCGGAGAGTGTCGAGCCTGTCCACCTCATACCGCTTCGAGATTTCGCCCAGGACGGCAAGCGGGCTTCCTTCCATCACGGCGCCGGATGCCGCCACATCCGCATTCACGGATGCCAAGGCGCGACGCTTTTCAACTTCCGCGCGTCGGCTCTCCTCATAGGCTTCATCTGCCATATTCTGAGCCGTAATATCGGCTTGCCTGGCATTGTAATTTGCCATCGATTCTTCCGCCTTGGCTTGCCTGCTGCTGGCGTACATACTGTACCCCGTAGCCGCCGCCGTCGTGATGATGCTTCCTATTGCGAGTGCTTCCGCCATAATCAGATTTTCAGAAATACAGGGGTTTCCATTTCATCGCCCGCCATCCACCCAAGACGGCGAGCTGTCTTCAAGAGTCTTTTATCCCGGATTCCGCCCAAAATGATATGGCAACCGTTTTGCAGTCCAATGTCCCGCATCACATCCATCAGCCCACGCGCGGCCGCCATCCGACGCACCGCTGAAACATCCGGGTTGGTCGCCAGATTATGCAGGAATCCCACACCGCAATAACCATCCGTGACAAACAGCCATGCGGCGGCACAAGGAACCCCGTCAACCTCCATCACAACACCCGTTGGCGGAAGAGTCCGCGGATCCCACGCGAGCTTGCCGCGCCTCCGCATCCAGCCGTCCACCATCGCCGCATCCTCATCATTGGCCAATCGCGCTTGAATCTTCATGACTGCGCCCATTGAAGGTTGATTGCCAGCAAGGTAAACGCCTCTTCCAAGGAATGCCGTATCTCGAAACAGGCTTCCATTTGAGTCCTGCTTGTCAATGTATGCTGCACCCATCCTTGCTCATTCGTATTCCACGGAACAGGCGTCAATCCGTCCCCTTCCGTCCCGGCCATTAATCCGGAACCCTCATGGATTCGCAGCCACGCCTTGCCGACACGCTTCTTGCCGGACAACGTATTTCCGTCCTGGGCAATAAAATCAGCCGGCATCAGAACGGCATGGGCATCGTAGAGTACATTGCCATCCTTCCAGGCCGCACCATCGGGATTGAACACGATCCGCCCCAGATACCGGCCAGACGAATTTCTTATCACAACAAACACCTGATCATATCCTGACGGTTGGCCACCCCTCGGATCATGAATCACCGCTACCGCCTCACATGTCCAGCCGCTGCCGAGAATATGCCTGTGCCACGCAACCACTTGCTGTTGTCTGTTGTACGTGCATCCGGCAAGCTCGCCATTGCCCAGCACACACCAAATCACCGGAACCCGCGCACGCTGGAAAGCAACTGCCTTGATCCCGCTCTCACAAACATGATCGGACAGAAGAGACAAATCGACGGCCTGATACCTGTCTTGATCGTAGGCATAGGAATATTCATGAAGCCTTGTCGCCCCTTGCCCCACAAATACAAGGCTCGAAGGCGCGATGACCGGCATGAAGTTGTAGGATCCGACACCCGACTGCCTCCGCAGCTCAAACGAAGACGGAGTAATCGACTTGCCCGACTGCCCGCGAATCACCCACTCCCCCGACTGCGTGCCGACAACAATCCCGTCGTCGGCAGCCATCCAACAAACCTTGTCGCGGCTCTGCGAAAGCACCGTCAGGGACAAGCCGTCATCATCGTTGCTGCCCGTCGCAAAATTCGTATAGTCATCAATCTTGGAAGCATAAATCGTCTGCGGCTTTTCCTGCATCCCGCCCAGCCAAAGCCTGTTCTGGTAAAAGGCAATCACACCCGGATAAGACGCCTTCGCAATCGCCGCCTTGCTCCATGAGGTAGCCGTGAAATTCGACGTCATGTCTGACGAGATCATAGGCGGAGCCGTAACCTTCAATGCCGCGTTCTTCGTCCCGGAAACACTCTTTACCTGTGTTGTGTACGCAAGAGAAAACGAATCAATCGTCAAAACAGGCAATCCGGGAGAAGAATTCCTGAGACGAATCAACTTCGCGGCAATGACCCTGTTGTCGTCAAAAGAACCGCTTGCGTCAATTTGCTGCTGGCTTTCCGTCGTCGAGGATGCCGTAACGATAACCGAGAACGCAGGATCCCTTTCCGGGTTGACAGAATCGATAGTCGCCAACTGATCTGCGGGCGCGGCAAAAATCCTATATTCGGCATAAAACGATCCGGAAACTTGGAATCTCCATCCCGCGCCGGCTAAAAACATGCTGTTCCCACTGCTATTCCTTAAAACAATACCCTCCTTAAAATAATCGCCATACGAAGCGGCATTGTTCCCGCGCGTGGCATCCGCGGGAGTGAATTGCTTCATGGCACTCCAACATCTATACCAGCCGTTTCCCTCGGTCTGACAGAAACTATTCCCCGGTTCAATTGTGGATCCTGCCAAATTATCCACAACCGGGATTCCTTGTATTATAGTATTGTTGTTCGGTTCGTTGGATATTGCTGCAGCAATTGAGGCCGAATATTTGATCTCCATCGACTTGCTGCCCATCGTCCTGTTCACCGTCACTGTGGTGCCTACCATATCAGCCGTGAAGACATCCTTCTGCGCGGTCGCATCCATCGTCCACCACTGGTCAACAATCGACATGGTAATCGTCAGGTTGTTATCTGTGATCAAATCGGTTTGCGGCATCGTCGAAAAGTCAAGCTGCTCCATCGTAAACGAACTTCCGCCTCGCCATGAAAACTTCTGTGCCGGGTGATTCGGATGCACCAAAAACATCACATCGTTAATCTGGACGTACTGAATCCCCGAAAGCGCGGAATCCGTCCACGGAGAGGCAACAGAAGCAACCTTCGCCCCCTGGGAACTGTAAACATCCGTCGCGCCACTGCGTATATCCAGAACAAACGCATTGACCAGACTCGATTCAAAAGGAATCAGCCTGTGCGCCGTATCGGCAACAGAATCCTGAATAATCACACCGGGACGCCGAGCGATACCCCCGTGTTCCAGCACGATCATGTTTTCAAGCTTCTTGCAGGCAGCCTTGCGCTTGTCCAAATCATGCCGGCATGTCAACAGCGGGCTCCACTCGCCCGCATTCATCGATACGTAAAGATCATTCATAGTCTTGCCCTCAAAAGAAGAGATTTCGACAGATTCTTCATCGTCGGGTTATTCTCAGCAGAAAGAACCTCCCGCGCGTCCTGAGTAATCGCGTCCGGGAACTCAACCTGGTTCAACTTCTGAATCATGGCCGATTCCAGATTAGGAGACTGGCACACAGGCCCCGCCAGCTTTGCAGCCAGATCCAATGCGACGCATTCCGTAAAGAGCGGATCCCAGAAATCAATGTCAACATCGCCGTCAACATACTCGATTTCATCCACCTTTTCAGGAGATACAATCTCCCGGCCTCGAATCGAAAACACGGAAACCTGATACCCTCCGGCATACGGAAACATCAGGCGCACACAGGAATCGGGCAAATCAGCCCGGAAGTCTCCGCCATGCGGACAACTGCACACCCGTTCGCGACGCAAGGCAAAACTCCACGGATGCTTCCTGAGCATCTTCTTTACAGCAAGAGGAAAAAACATCTTCCCCGAAACGGACGGCTCGGACGCCTGGGATTTATATTGCTCATCCGTCACCCTGGGTTGCCCCAGCAGCAGAAGAGCCATGTTCACAACATCAACTTCTTTCATGATCTTCAAAGAGAAAGCCCGCACCCCTCACGTGAAAGCGAAAGGTGCGGGCAGGGTTCCAATACAACAACAAATCAGATTGCGGCAGTCACAAGGGTGAAGACAAGCTTCGTTCCAGTAGCGACGCCGGATGCGGCCGTAACCGTGGCAATGATTGGAAGATCATGCTCGCACTTCGCCGGCTTGATCATATCAGCTCCGCCCGCAAACTCCTTTTTAATGGGAGTCGTCGCGGCATCCTTGATATCAATCGCGGTGGAGTAGCGGTCATCATCCTTCGAATCGCCCACCTTCACGGACAAGGTCGTGGAAGCACTCCCCATCTTCGTAACAGAACAAAGCTGAGGAATGATAGCCATGCCGCTTTGCATCGGGTAGGTGAGTTCGATAACATCGTTGGCGTCATAAAAAAGATGCCACGAACTCAGGACGACTCTCCCGTCAAAAGGACCATTGCCTGATTACCCTGGAATCTGGTCAGAAATCCAAGGTATTTTTGATGTGCCATTATAAAATCCGCCCCGAAACGGGCGGTTTTTTAATGGTTAGTCTGGTTATTGTTCAGTAATTCTGAAACCATCTTAACTATTTCCTGGATACCTTTGTCATCATTCAAAACAACTTTATTGATGTATTTGTAATTGAAATATGTGTAATCAAGAACACTGAGAACATTTGTAAAATAGTCACTATTATACTCTAATAGAAAATCGGCATCATTAAATAAACAATATTTTTGAGATGGTTCTTCCTGTAGTATAATATAATCGCCAATGAACAAGGATTTTCTAATAATTCCATTTAGCATGACAAGTGAATTTTTATCTTGCCTGAATAAATTCCTATATATGCAAAATCTATTTCTTAAGACACAAATAACAAAGTCTTTTTTTATTTGGAAAGCATTTGAAAAGTCAGAAGCAAACGCATCTGTCGCGACATTAGCCTTTTCGCTGTTTGATTTTTTGATAAACAACCATAATATCTTAGAATACAAAAAACAAGCTATTTCAAATTTAACAATATTCTTATTGTTCTCACCCGTCGTTATTACACCGTCAAACTGTTTCCATGGATCATACATTTCCATAAACAAGTCCAAGATGTTTTTATGAATATATGGCCTATGAGTGCTTTTGTTATTCAAATATATATTTTTTGATTCCTCTTCTTTTTTAGTTAATAAAATATTATTTTCATAATATCCGATTCCTCTTGTATATCTCCCCAGAAACAATGATTCAAATCCAACAGAACTTCTACATATTTTATATGCAAACATTGATATATATAGAGATAATATTATTGTTATTGGTGATTTTATGATAATACCACATTCCATTCTTACGTATTCGTTGAATATATGAAATATAATAATAGACAAAGCCACCATGGTGGCGGATATAAATTTTCCATGCTGTTTATTTGAAATTAACCTAAAAATTATTGCTGGAATCAAACATATTATAAATCTAATTATTTGAAAAAAGAAAATGATGCAACCGATGGTAGCATCCCCCCACCCCGAATAGACCGACGACAAAACAAAATACACAAAGATAAGTTCTAGCTTACATGCTTTCCAAACTTTGCCTTGCGTGAAATCGGGAACAATTTTTATTTCATTTTGATCGCCCATAAGTTTTGTTCGTGCAATATTATCATAAACAGTATAATCTGCATCATGTACGGATTCAGGATATATTCAAGTTCATTTTCGAGCTGTCCGTAGGCTGTCCGTAGCAACCATTTTTTGAATACTATTTTCCTTTCACGAGTATTCCGTAACCCTTGTAAAACCTAGTATTTTACAGTATTCCTAACAGATCGTGAAAGAAAAAAACTGATTTACACGCAGTTGGTCGGGGGTTCGAATTCCTCTCCCTGTACCATCATAAAGCTCGTAAGTTCAATAACTTGCGGGCTTTTCCTTTTTCTGGGATCCGATAGTAGACTCCCTGGCAACGAGTTTTGTGGGCAGGATTTTTTCTTCGTGGGCAAGTTTGACTTTGGTATTGATCATACGCTTCAAAAGGAATTCTGCCGAGGTTTTGCCAAGGGCGACGGCGTCCTGAAAGACTCCCGTGATTGGGACTCGTGCCGTTTCCATTTCCAAAGTACCGGAAAAACCAGCCAGGGCTATTTGCTGCGGTATGTTGATACCGTGTTCCAGGAGGCCCATTTCGACCCCGATGGACAGGGAGTCGTTGAAACAGAGGACGGCATCGGGCTTTGGCCTGCATTTCAAAAGTTGGCTTGCCGCCTTTTTTCCTCCGGCGATGTCGGAGTCTCCCCTGATGATCCATTCGTCGGGTACGGACAGGTTGCGTTCCTGCATTCCCTCCAGGAATCCCCGTTTTCTTTTCCATTCGACGTAAGAGTCTTGCTTGGCTCCAACGTAAGCAATACGGGTGTGTCCCATTTCCAACAGATGCCTGGTCAGAGCCAGGGAACCGTCGAAGTCGTCCGCCAGGACGGAGTCTGACTTCCATTGAGGGATTTTCCTGTCGACGAACACGAGGGGGCAGTGCTGTTTTTTGATGATGGTGGCAGCGGGTATGCTGTCTTCCAGATGGAGGGGTGCCCAGATAATGCCGTTGACTTGCCGTTCGAGCAGGCAGGATACATCGTGAAATTCCTTGATGAGATTGTTGAAAGTACAGCAGAGAAGAATACGGTAACCGTATGAGGATAGGACGGCTTCGATGTTTTCCAGAATTTCGGCAAAGATGGTGTTGCCCAGATAGGGGAGGATGACTCCGACAGTCATGGAGGAACCGTGCCTGCCGAGTTCATGAAGGCTGCGGTTGGGTACATATCCCATGGACAAAGCCAGTTTGGTGATTGAGCGTTGCAATTGTTTGCCGACTCCGGGAGCTCCCCTGATGGCTCGGGATACAGTCATTTGGGAGACGCCAGCGGCCTTGGCGATGTCGTGAAGAGTTACTTTGTCTCGATTCATGAGATGTTTCTCCTAGGTGTTTTACGTTTCGAATGCGTTAAAAACAGGAAATCTGTTCTGATAACATAGAGGTGACAATCAACGACTTCAATGTGTTTTTTCGTTAAACTCGCGTTAATGGATTCAAATGCACTAAAGATGTTGAATCCGCTACGTTTTTTCTTCATAGCAAAGACTGAACTTCATCGCCAAACGAAGATAAATTCCCCAATCTTAAGCAGACAATCAAGATATGAACAAGAATCAGAACACATCCTGCCGACATGGTTTCCGGTCGGGATTATACCATGCTGCCAGCCTTTTGTGCTGCGGCCTGATGGGGCTAGCTCCGGTCATGGCCGAAGAAACGATCGACTTGTCCGGTACCTGGCAGTTCCAGTTGGACATGATGGGCTTTGGCAAGACACCCGGCTCCGAGTTATATAAGAAGGATCTGAACGACACCATTCTGCTTCCCGGTACGACGGATCAGGCGGGGAAGGGGGGGGCCAATCCGGCTCGTCATGTGGATCGCCTGACGCGAAAGTTCGAGTTTATGGGGCCGGCCTGGTATCGCAAGAGTGTCGTTATCCCGGAATCCTGGGCAGGCAAGGAGATTGTGCTGCATCTGGAACGTTGCCATTGGGAGACATCTGTGTATGTCGATGGCAATCCGGTTGCCGTAGATGAGCGTTTGAGCACGCCGAATCGTTTTGTTTTGACGAAGCAACTCACGCCCGGCGAACATGAAATTACTATTTGCGTGGACAACCGCCTCAAGTACCCTATGGACCAGTGGAACCACGGGACGACGGAGTACACGCAGACGAACTGGAATGGTATTGTCGGGGAGATGGAGTTGATTGCGGATGACCGCATCCGTGTGGACAAGCTCAAGACTATGCCCCAGCTTGCCAGCACGAGTGTGCGTGTGGAAGCAGTGGTTTCCAATCCCGATGCCGGACAGGCGAAGGGTGAACTTATGTTCTCCGTTCGTGAAAAAGGCGGCAAGCTTGTTGCCACGCAGAAGGTGCCCGTGGTGCTGGATAAGGCGGGGGCAACGGTTTCAGCCGAGATTCCGATGGGAGCTGATGTGAAGCTGTGGGATGAGTTCACTCCCAATTTGTATGAATTGACTGCTGATTTGTCCGTGGGAGATGTGAAGAATTCGAAGTCTGCCGTGTTCGGGATGCGCGAAGTGACTCAGGGCAAACACCATGTTCAGGTGAATGGACGCAATGTCCATTTGCGTGGAGCTCTCGATTGTGCGGTGTTCCCGCTGACTGGGTATCCATCGACGAATCCGGCGGACTGGAAGAAGATTTTTGAAACGGTCAAGTCGTATGGGATGAACCATATCCGCTTCCATTCCTGGTGTCCGCCGAAGGCTGCCTTCCAGGCCGCGGACGAAGTGGGGATTTATTTGCAGGCGGAACTTCCCATGTGGATCAAGGATGTGGGGAAATACCCGGCGCGCCGCGATTTCTTCGAGAAGGAAATGTACGCGATCCTCGATGAATACGGCAACCATCCTTCATTTATCCTGATGTGCAATGGCAATGAAAATCAGGGTGATTTCAATGTGCTGGAGGATCTTGTCAAGAAGGCGCAGGCTTACGATACCCGGCGTCTGTATTCTGCTTCGACAGCGCGTACCCATGTCAAGTCCGACCAGTTCTATGTGTCACACGTTACCGGCAAGGGAGGGATTACCGTGTACGAAGGCAATCCTTCGACAATGTGGGACAAGCGGAAGGAATCCGATATTGACGTACCTGTCATTGCCCACGAGTCCGGGCAAAGATGCATGTATCCCAACTTTGATGAAATGAAGAAGTATACGGGAGTGCTTGCTCCGCGTAACTTCGAGGTGTTCCGTGAACGACTGGATGCCAATGGCATGTTGGCACAGGCTGACGAGTTTTTCAAGGCGACGGGGGCGCATACTGTCCTTCAGTATAAGGAAGTGAATGAATCCCTCCTCCGTACGCCGAATTCAGGCGGATTCCAGTTGCTGGGGTTGGCGGACTTTCCGGGGCAGGGATGTGCCTTCGTCGGCCTTCTCGATGCCTTCTGGGAGAGCAAGGGCTTGGTGGAACCTGCCAAATACCGTGAGTCCTGTGCTCCGACGGTTCTTCTTTGCCGCATCCCCCAACGCGTTTACGGCAGTGGAGAAACACTCGATGCGCAGTTTGAGGTCTATCACTACGGCAACAAGCCGCTTCCAAAGGGTGATCTCAAGTGGTCTCTGGAGACTCAGTCCGGTGATGTCGTGATCAATGGCGTGCTGCCGATGAAGGAGATTCCATGCAGTACGGTTGAGGGAATTGGCTCTGTCAAAATCCCGCTGAAGGACGTCACGAAACCGTCCAAACTGACGCTCAAGCTGGCGAGTGCCGATGGACTGAAGAATTCCTGGGATATCTGGGTGTACCCCGAAGCGGGGACTCCGGCTCCGACGGAAGGCTATACCATTGCCCGCGAGTGGAATGAAAATGTCCGTCGCGATTTGAATGAGGGCAAAAATGTTCTCTTTATTCCCCGCGATGCGAAGGGCAGGAAGACGCATTTTGCCAGTCATTTCTGGAACCCGATCATGTTCCGCTGGAATCCGATGATTGTAGGTACCTTGATTGATAAAAACAGCAAGGCTTTTGGCAACTTCCCGACGGATGAATATGCCGACTGGCAGTGGTGGGACATTCTCAACTCGTCCCAGGCGGTGGATCTGACGGCACTGCGCCAGTTGAAGCCCGTGATTCAGAGTGTTGATACCTATGAATTCAACAGGAAGCTGGGCATCGCCTTCGAAGCAGCCGTGGGCAAGGGCAAGTTGTTTGTTCTCTGCATGGATGTGGATAAGAATATGGAGAAGCGTCCGGCATCCCGCCAGTTGCTCCGATCAATTGCCAACTATGTCGGCGGTCAGGAATTTGCTCCCGGAACCAAGGTGAGCCTTCCCGAGCTGGACATGATTTTCGGTGATTCATCCGTGGCTCCCAAAGCTGTTGACCAGGGCAATGACGAGGCCATTAAGCAACTTCTGAATCAATAAAACAGGATGAATCCACTCAACACATTCTGAGTACCATGAAACTTTACCTTCTTCTCATTTCCCTGGTATCGGCCATGGGTGGTTTGCTGTTCGGTTACGACTGGGTCGTGATCGGCGGGGCAAAACCCTTCTATGAGGTGTACTTTGGCATTTCGGATTCTCCAGCCATGCAGGGCTGGGTGATGGGTAGTGCCATTATTGGGTGCATTATGGGAGTGATGGTGGCGGGAGTTCTGGCGGACAAGTATGGGCGCAAGCCTTTGATGATTATTTCTGCCATCATCTTCATCATTTCCGCTATCGGAACGGGTTGGGTGGATTCGATCTTCTGGTTTATCATTTACCGTTTGGTGGGTGGGGTTGCCATTGGCATCGTGTCCAACCTTTCTCCGATGTACATTGCGGAGATTTCCCCGGCTAACAAGCGTGGAATGTACGTCTCGATCAACCAGTTGACGATTGTGCTGGGCATTCTTGCCGCACAATTGACCAACTGGGGCATTGCCGAGCCAGTGCAGGATGGAGTCAATATCCTCGATACGTGGAACGGCCAGATGGGATGGCGATGGATGTTCTGGGCGGAGAACGTTCCGGCGTTGCTCTTTTTCCTCTTCCTCTTCCTGATCCCCGAAAGTCCGCGCTGGCTGGCGATGAAGGGCTTTGCAGGCAAGGCGGAATGTGTGCTGGCACGTGTTGTCGGCGAGGAAAATGCGCGCAAGGAACTGATTCAGATTGTCCAGGGTAGTGAGGAAGAGAAGAAGAGTTCGTCCCGCGAAGGTCTCTCCCGGCTTACTCAGGGCAATATGCCCCGTCTCGTGATGATCGGGGTGGTGATTGCCGCCTTCCAGCAATGGTGCGGGATCAATGTGATCTTCAACTACGCCCACGAGGTGTTTGCTTCGGCGGGTTATAAAGTGTCCGATATTCTGTTCAACATCGTCATTACGGGGGTGACCAATGTGGTATTCACTTTTGTGGGCATGTACACGGTGGACAAACTGGGGCGCCGGACTTTGATGAGTCTGGGTTCCATCTCTTTGGCCTGCATCTATGGGATGATGGGGCTGTGCTATTACTATTCGGTTTCCGGCTGGCCTCTTCTGCTCCTGGTAATGGTGGCGATTGCCGCCTATGCCATGACGCTGGCACCGGTGACCTGGGTGGTGATTTCCGAGATCTTCCCGAACAGGATTCGCGGGCTTGCCATGGGGATTTCTACTTTTTCCCTGTGGGTGTCATGTTTCCTGCTGACCTGGACTTTCCCCATCTTCAATGCCTCGATGGGTGCAGCAGGCACCTTTGGCCTGTATGGAGTCATTTGCGTGGCTGGCTTCCTCTTCATCAGGAAGTACCTTCCGGAGACCAAACGGAAGTCTCTGGAGGAGATTGAGCGTGAGCTTGCCAAATAATCTGGAGCTCCGACTCATCAGAACATTTTTTAAATTATTATATTACTACGACAAAAGTCATGGAACCCATTACTGCTTATTTGATTCAATCCACAGTATCCACCCCGGGCGAGGTCCGGGCATGGGAAGAAACAATCATGTTGCCGACCTACCAGGCCGGGGAGGAAGAGAAAGCTCCTGTCTTTCTGGAAAAACGCGTTTATCAGGGGAGTTCCGGTTCCGTGTATCCCTATCCGGTTATCGAAAGTATTTCAGACACGAAAATAGATAAGGCTTATCGGGCTTTTTTCCTGGAGAATGAGTATGTGAAGATCATGATTCTGCCGGAATTGGGCGGACGCGTGCACATGGCATACGACAAGGTGAAACAACGCCACTTTGTATATTACAACCAAGTGGTCAAACCGGCTCTGGTCGGGCTTACCGGGCCATGGATTTCCGGCGGTATTGAATTCAACTGGCCCCAGCATCACCGTCCCAGCACCTTTTTGCCGACGGAAGCCCTGGTGGAGAAAAACGCGGACGGCAGTGTCACCGTGTGGTGCAATGAAGTGGAGCGCATGTTCCGGACGAAGGCCAGGCAGGGCTTCACCCTGCATCCCGGCCGTTCGTATCTGGAAATTTGCGTCGATGTGTACAACCGCACTCCCTTCCCCCAGACGTTCCTGTGGTGGGCAAACCCCGCCGTGGTGGTGAATAAGTATTACCAATCTGTGTTTCCGCCGGATGTCCATGCGGTGTTTGATCACGGGAAGCGCGATGTGTCTTCCTTCCCGATTGCGACGGGAACCTATTACAAGCAGGATTATTCTGCAGGCGTTGATATTTCCCGGTATGAGAATATCCCTGTGCCGACTTCGTACATGGCTGTCAAATCCAAATACGATTTCGTCGGGGGCTACCAGACGGATGATGAGGCGGGTGTACTCCATGTTGCCAGCCATCATGTTTCCCCCGGCAAGAAGCAATGGACATGGGGATGTGGGGATTTCGGGAAGGCCTGGGATCGCAACCTCACCGATGAAGATGGCCCGTATATTGAGTTGATGACGGGTGTTTACACCGATAACCAGCCGGACTTCTCGTGGCTGCAACCCTACGAAGAGAAGTCGTGGAAGCAGTACTTCATCCCGTATTCCGCTGTTGGTTATGTCAAGAACGCAACGACCGAGGCGATCGTCAATCTCGAAGTTCGGGACGGTCAGGCGCGTGTGATTGTCTATACGACGGGACGGTATAGCGATTTACAGTTGATTTTGGAAGATGCGGAAGGGAATGTTCTTGCCACCGAGATTTTCGATTCTTCGCCGGAACAGACTTGCGACAGGACACTTCCGGTGGGAAGTATCGAGGAAAAGGATATTTGCCTGAAATTGATGGCGGCCGATGGCCGGGAAATCCTGAGCTATCAGCCGGAACCAGCGGAAATCCACCCGGTGCCGGATCCCGCTCAGGCGGCAAAACGTCCGGCGGAGATTGCATCCATGGAACAACTTTTCCTGACGGGGCACCACCTGGAACAATACCGCCATGCCACCTATCTTCCGCAGGATTATTACATGGAAGCCCTCAAGCGCGAGCCGGGGGACATCCGTTGCAATAACGCCATGGGACTGCTCTATCTGCGCAAAGGACGCTTTGATCTGGCGGAAGGCCACTTCCGCAAGGCTATCGACACGGCGACGCAGCGGAATCCCAATCCCTACGATGGCGAACCATACTACAATCTTGGCTGGAGCCTCCTGATGCAGGATCGCTGTGACGAGGCGTACGATGCCTTTTACAAGGCTACCTGGAATGCCGCCTGGCAGGATCCCGCCTACCTGGCAGTGGCTCGTATCGATTGCCGTCGTGCCAATGCTCCGGATGGTCGCAATGTCCGGTGCTGGAACAATGCGCTGGAAGAAGTCGAACGTTCCTTGATTCGCAACTACCACAACCATCAGGCCCGGCAATTAAAGTGTTCCATCCTTCGCAAGATGGGCAGGATTGAGGAGGTGATGAAGTGGGCGAAAGATTCCCTCAAAATAGATGGCTTCAATCTGGGGTGCCTGTTCGAGCTGTACCTTTCGACCGGTGATGTTGACACATTGTCTGAATTGCAGGGACTCATGCGCGGTAACGCCCATTCCTACATGGAATATGCCTGCGATTATGCAGCTGCGGGCTTGTATGCCGAGGCGGAAGAACTGCTCTCGATGGCGATTCCGGAATCGGGCGAGGTGTACCCCATGGTGTACTACATGCTGGGCTGGCTGGCCGCCCGACAGGGGCGCGAAGCTGATGCGCGTGCCTATTGCTCCAAGGGTGAAGCAATGGACCCCGGCAGGTGTTTCCCCAACAGGATCGAGGAAGTTCTCATTCTGAAGGAGGCCATGCGTCTGAATCCTTCGGATGCGCGGGCTCCCTACTATCTGGGCAACTTCTGGTATGCCATGTGGCAGTACGATCTCGCCCGCGAGTGCTGGGAACTTTCCATTGAGCTGGATGCCGCTTTCCCGACAGTCCTGCGCAATCTGGCTCTCGCCTATTACAATAAGTACGATCTCAAGGCTGAAGCCATTGCCCTGCTGGAAAAGGCCTACTCTTTGGATGATCAGGACTCGCGCATTTTGATGGAGCTGGATCAATTGTACAAAAAAACCGGCATGTCTCCCGACAAACGCCTGAACTTCCTGCAACAGCATCGTGACGTGGTGGATGGTCGAGACGATCTCGTAGTCGAGCTGGTTACCCTGCTCAACCTTCAGGGACACCATGAAGAAGCGTTGGATGTAATCTCCAGACGCCATTTCCATCCTTGGGAAGGCGGCGAAGGCAAGATCACCGGGCAATACGTCGTGGCTCACGTGGCCCTGGCCAAAGCCGCCCTGAACGCGGGGCAGGCGGAACTAGCCTTGGAACACTTGAATGCGACGGATGTTTATCCAGAGAATCTCGGAGAAGGGAAGCTCGCCAATGCCGAGGAAAATGACATCAACTATTACAAGGGGCTTGCTCTGCGTGCCTTGGGGTATGACGAGGAGGCTTCCCGCTTCCTGATGCTGGCCACAACGGGTTCTAACGAGCCTCAGCAGGCATTCTTCTACAACGATCCTCAGCCGGACAAGATCTTTTATCAGGGGCTTGCCTGGCGTGCCCTGGGGCATGAGGACAAGGCGCGCGGCTGTTTCAACAAGCTGGTGGCTTACGGGGAAAAGCATTTGTACGATGAGTGTAGCATTGATTACTTTGCCGTCTCTCTGCCGGATCTCGCCATCTGGGAGGATGATATCAATTGCCGCAACAGGATTCACTGTTACTACGTGATGGGCTTGGGCTATCTGGGCTTGGAAAAGCAGACTGAGACTGCAACTTGCTTCGATGAGGTACTTTCCCTGTCACCTTCCCATCAGGGTGTTCTGATTCACAGGAAAATTCTAATGAACTAGACCCCATATATGGGAAGCGAATATCAATCATCGATTGTATGAATTATACGATACTGTTCCAGTCGGCTGTTTGCGTTGCCATGATCCATTCTTTTGCCTTGGCTGAAGAAGTTGCTACTTTTTCGACCATTCCGGTGGAGTTGGGCGAAAGTCAGGAATCCATTATACGGAAGGCTGCTCAGGTTGTCCCGACATCCAACCAGCTGGATGCTCTCAAAAACGAGTTTATCGCTTTTATTAACATGGGCCCCAATACATTCACCTGTAAGGAATGGGGGGATGGGAAGGAAGATCCGAAAGTTTTTGACCTGAAGACGCTTGATACCGATCAATGGTGCCGGGTGATGAAGACGGCGGGCATGAAGATGGTTATCATGACTGTCAAACACCACGATGGGTTTTGCCTGTGGCAAACCCGGTATACCGACCACGGCATGATGTCGAGTAACTTTGAAAATGGAAAGGGAGATATTCTTCGAGAACTGGTTCAGTCATGCCAAAAGTACGGATTGAAGCTGGGTATTTATGTTTCTCCGGCAGATTTGTATCAGATGGAAAACCCTCAAGGGCTGTACGGCAATGGCAGCAAAGCTACCAAGAGGACAATTCCCAGGAATGTTCCGGGGCGTCCCTTCAAGAGTACGGAGAAATTTGAATTTGAGGTCGATGACTACAATGAATATTTCCTGAACCAGCTCTATGAATTGCTGACGGAGTACGGCCCCGTGAACGAGTTGTGGTTTGATGGCGCCCATCCCAAGAGCAAGGGTGGGCAGAAGTACAATTATACCGCGTGGAAGGAATTGATCCATAAGCTGGCCCCAAAGGCTGTGGTTTTCGGGCGCGAGGATATTCGCTGGTGCGGCAATGAAGCCGGAGGAACGCGCGCTTCCGAATGGAATGTGATCCCCTACCAGTTTGACCCGCTGACGTCACAGCAATTCCCGGATATTACGGACAATGACATTGCCAGCCGGGAAAAACTCTACGCAGCCAAGTTCCTGCACTACCAGCCGACGGAAGTGAATACCTCGATTCGCGAGGGCTGGTTTTATCGCGACGATACCAACCAGAAGGTGCGCAATGCCGACGATGTGTTCGATATCTATGAGCGCGCCGTCGGGGGCAATTCCGTGTTCTTGCTGAATATCCCGCCGAATCGCGAGGGGAAATTCTCTCCGGCAGACGTCCAGTGCCTGGAGGAAGTGGGGCAACGCATTCGCGAAACCTACGGAACGGATCTTCTGAAGGGTGCCCAGGGTGATGTTGCTCTGCTGGATGATGATCTCGATACTTTTGTTCAGTTGCCGGGTTTGTCTGGTGAACTCATCCTGAGTATGTCTCATCCGGTGACGATCAACCGCCTGGTGCTTCAGGAGGCCATTGCCAAATGCGGTGAACGCGTGGAAGAACATGCCGTGGATGCCTGGATTGATGGAGCCTGGAAGGAAATTGCCCAAGCGACCAACATCGGTTACAAACGGATTCTGCGTTTCCCTGACGTGACGACGGACAAGATTCGCGTGCGTGTACTTCAATCTCGCAGCGTGCCTCCCGGCATCGCCAAAGTTTCTGCGCACTTTTACAAGAACCGTCCGCCGCAATTGCAGGTTACGGTAAGTAGGGAGAATAGGGTGACGCTGGAATCAGTCCGCCATCAGTTCGGGTGGAAATCCCATGGACAGGATGCGGCGAAGAATCTTGGCGGCACGATGGTAATTCACTACACGGTTGACGGTACGGATCCTACGGCTTCATCTCCCGTGTATAAGGCTCCCTTCACGATGGATTGCGGGATGCTGAAGGCCCTGGCCATTGCTGGCGGGCAGGCTGGCCCCGTATTCAAGGAAATCGTCGGTTATCCGAAGGGCGATTGGACGCTGGCGAAGTCATCCGGGCAGGAGCCCGGACATGAAGCCGACAAAGCTTTCGATGGCAATGACCAGACGTATTGGACGACTCCGCCCGGGCAATCTCCTCATTTCCTGGAACTCGATCTGGGTACCGAACGTCTCTTGAGCGGCTTTGCCTATACCCCGCAGAAGGAGAATGCCAAGGGGATGATGGAACGCGGCGTCATTAAGACGAGCCAGGACGGCAAAAGCTGGTCGGTGCTGGAAAACTTCGAATTCGGCAACCTGATCAATGATCCGACGAAGCGCGAACATTTCTTCAAGAAAAAGGTCAAGGCCCGGTACATCCGGGTGGAAGCTACCGGGATCGCAGCCGGAGGCAAGGAACTGAGCATCGCGGAACTATCCCTGTTCTAGCAGTGCTATCCCAGATTTTTCTTATGACAACGATACGACACATACTATCAACAGCCATTCTGGCAGGCGCATTGAGTTATGCGTCGATGGCGGACATTCCGCTCCAGGGTACATGGAATTATGCTTTGGACCCCGATGACAAAGGTGTTCAGGAACAATGGTTCGGCAAAAAGCTGGATCATGTGTTAACGCTCCCGGGCTCGATCCAGAGCCAGGGCATCGGAGAAAACGTGGGGCCCAATACACCGTGGGTCGGCAACAAGAGGGATACCAAGTCTGTATTGGGGGATCCCGTGTACAAAAAATATGCGCAGCAGGGCGGGGACATCCCATACAAAGTACCTTCCTGGCTGCAACCGGACAAATATTATCAGGGCGTTACCTGGTTCCAGAGAGAAATTGACCTTCCCGCTTCATCATCGGGTGAGTGGATGGTAGAACTGGAACGGACGCACTGGGAGACATCTCTTTATGTGGACGATCAGTTCGTTGGCAGCCGGGATTCGCTTGGTACGCCCCATCGTTACCTGCTCAAGGGGTTGACACCGGGGAAACACCGGCTGACGGTGCGGGTGGATAACCGCGTACACATCCCTGTCGGTATTGATGCGCACAGCGTTTCCGACCATACGCAGAGCAATTGGAACGGCATCGTCGGCAGAATGGCGATCAATGCACTTCCTCCTGCTCGCGTGGAAGATGTCCGGCTGACTCCGTCCGTGAAAGGCAAGTCCGTCCAGATGGATGCTTCCGTCAGGAAGAATCCCGTCCGGGCGAGCAAGGTTCTTGTAGAAGTGGTGACGGAAGATGGACGGAGAATCGGCGATCCTGTGGAATTACAGGTGGAACAGGGCGAGGGGACGGCGCAGGTACAGGCCAACTTGATCCTCGGCGACAAGGCCGAGCTTTGGGACGAGCACAATCCCGTGTGTTACTATGTCCGGACGACTATCGGTGAAGGCCGGGATGCCGATGTGAAGAAGACGGTTTTTGGCCTTCGCGAGTTCAAGGTGGATGGTACGCGTTTTGTTATTAATGGGAAACCGGTTTTCTTGCGCGGTACGCTGGAATGCTGTGTCTTCCCGAAGACGGGGTATCCTGCTACGGATGTAGCTTCCTGGGAAAAAATGTTCAAAATAGCCCGGGAGTATGGACTCAACCACATCCGCTTCCATTCCTGGTGTCCACCGGAGGCTGCCTTTGAGGCTGCGGACAAGTTGGGATTGTATTTGCAGGTGGAATGCGGAGCCTGGAGCATGGTGGTCGGCGATGATCCCAAACTCAATAACTGGGTGCGCGAAGAAGGAGACCGCATTCTTAAGGAATACGGCAACCACCCTTCATTCTGTCTGATGGCTTATGGGAACGAACCCGGCGGTAATAATCTTGTGAACTATCTGGCGAATCTCGTCGATAGCTGGAAGAAGGCAGACTCGCGCCGCGTTTACACGGGGGCCGCCGGGTGGCCGTATCTGGGAAACGCCGATTACTGGAATGCTCCGGATCCTAGAATCCAGGGCTGGGGAGCCGGACTCCGTAGCCGGATCAATGCCCAGCCGCCGACGTTTGACTATGACTTCCGCGACATCATCAAGAAGAACATGCCCACAGTCAGTCATGAAATTGGCCAGTGGTGTGCCTTCCCCGACTTCAAGGAAATTGCCCAGTACACGGGCGTTTTGAAGGCGAAGAATTTCGAGCTGTTTCAGGAAGTTCTTTCCAACAAGGGAATGGCCGATTTGGCGGACGAGTTTCTTTTTGCCTCTGGCAGGCTTCAAACGCTCTGCTACAAGGCGGATATCGAAGCCGCCCTGCGCACGCCGGACATGGGCGGATTCCAGCTTTTGGGCCTGACGGATTTTCCTGGTCAGGGTTCGGCTCTGGTCGGAACCTTGAATGCCCAATGGGGCTCCAAGGGCTATGTCGATGCGCAGGAGTACCGGACGTTCTGCAGCGACACCGTGCCTCTGGTGCGTTTCCCGCGCATGATCTGGCACAACAACGAAACCTTGGAAGTCCCGGTGGAGATTGCCCATTTCGGCAAGGAAACCCTGAAGGGAGCCTCGGTGGAGTGGAAGGCATCATGTCGAGACGGCAAGGTGGTGGCTTCCGGTCAATTCTCCAGCGATATCCCCTTGGGAAATGCTAATCAGGTTGGAAAGATTTCATTCCCTCTGTCTCAGATTGCAGATCCCGCATGCCTGACAGTGGAGGTGAGCGTCAAGGATGCTTCCGGAGCATCCGTCCAGGGGCGCAATATGTGGAACATCTGGGTGTATCCGGCCACACTTCCCGAGGTGAAGGATATGCCTTATGTGACGCATTGTTTCGATCAGAAGACTAGGGAACACCTGGCTCAGGGCGGAAAGGTACTCCTCTCCTTGAAGAAAGGCTCTCTCGCTCCGCAGAATGGCGGCAACATCGCCGTCGGATTCTCATCGATCTTCTGGAACACGGCCTGGACGAACAATCAGGCTCCGCACACGCTCGGCGTGTACTGCAATCCCAAACATCCGGCTTTGGCGGCATTCCCCAACGACGGCTATTCCGACTGGCAGTGGTGGGACATCGTGCATGACAGCCAGGCCATCGTGATGGATTCCCTGCCGAAATCGTATCGCCCCATCATCCACTACATCGACGACTGGTTCATCAACCGGAAGCTGGGGCTACTCATGGAAATGAAGGTCGGGAATGGCAAATTGATCGTCTGTGGCGCGGATCTCGACAAGGATTTGGACAAACGCCCCGGCGCACGCCAATTCCGCCACAGCATCCTGCAATACATGGCTTCCGCGGATTTTAACCCATCCCAGGAACTGACCGTCGAGGATTTGGAAAAACTGCTCCCTTCTTCACCCGTCAAAAACAAGTAATCTCACGAGGCATATCCGCTATGATAAAAGATAGTATGTTTGTAAGGACACTTGTGGGTTGTGCATGCGCAGCATGTTTTGCATGTACTTTACTGGCAGCTGAAGATCAAAATATTCCACGCCCCAAGGCAATCATTTATTTTTATGCGGATGATCTGGGATACGGCGATACGGGGTGTTATGGAGCAACAAAAATCCCTACACCCCATATCGATAAACTGGCGGAACAGGGAGTGAGATTTACCAATGCCCACAGTACGACATCCGTTTGTACCCCTTCCCGTTATGCTGTGATGACGGGGGAGTACCCGTGGAGAAAAAAGGGAGTCCATATTCTTCCGGGTGACGCTCCTCTCATTGTTCCAACGGCAGACAGGAGAATGACCCTGCCTTCGATGTTGAAGAAGGCAGGGTATAAAACATGTGCTGTTGGAAAATGGCATTTGGGGCTGGGCAATGGAGAAATCGACTGGAACAAACCCATTTCTCCGAATCCCAGGGATGTCGGTTTTGATGAAAGTTATATCATGGCCGCAACGGCTGATCGCGTCCCTTGCGTATATATCAGGAATGGGATTGTCGAGAATTTGGATCCCGATGATCCCATAGAAATCAGTTATAAAAAGAAAATCCCGGGTGTTCCCACAGGAAGAGAACATCCTGAAGCCTTAAGGTATTCATGCAATAATCAGCACATGGATACGATCATTAACGGCATTAGCAGAATTGGATTCATAAAAGGGGGAAAATCCGCTTTATGGAAGGATTGCGACCTTGCGGATGACCTGACCAATGAGGCCATTGCTTTTATCGAAAAAAATAAAGAGACACCGTTCTTCCTGTATTTTGCCACCAATGATATTCATACGCCCAGAGACCCCCATGGACGTTTTCTCGGCAAGAGCCAGTGTGGGATCCGGGGTGATGCGGTTGTCCAATTGGATGATTGCCTGGGGCGGATTGTCCAGGCTTTGGAAAAGGCAGGTATTAAAAACGATACTTTGATCATCTTCTCCAGTGACAACGGGCCGGTTGTGATTGACGGATATTACGATGGTGCCTTGAAAGATCTGAACGGACATCGACCGTCCGGCCCGTGGAAAGGTGGCAAATATAGTCTGGATGAAGGGGGAACGAGGGTACCGTTCATTGTATCATGGCCGGGACATACTGCTGATGGTACGACGAGTGATGCCCTTATTTCCCAAATGGATTTGGCCGCATCACTGGCTGCTCTCACCCGGCAGACTTATCCGGACGGAGTTTTCCCCGATAGCCAAAATTTGATGTCAACCCTTCTGGGACAAAAGAAGCAGGGAAGAAAGAATCTTGTGGAACAGGCTCTTAGCGAGACTCGGTTAGCCATGGTTTCCGGAGATTATAAATACATTCCCTCTTCTTCTGACAACAGGGCTAAAAAGAAGTCTTCCGATGCCATCCTTTACATCCTTAAGAATGATCCGGGAGAAACAGATAATATCGCCAAAAAATACCCTGAACTCGTGCAAAAAATTCATGAAGAGTTTCTTCATGAATTAGGGACGAAATGACCAACGGTATTGGTGGAGTATTGTGTTGCTTTTTCGCTGAGTCGTGATATGTGAGTGATTTAATGATTAAGCATGTTTTCACAGTGTGCATGCTGGCGTGTTTACTGGCATGTACAGGTAATGCCGGGGAGTATTCTTCCGACTGGAAGGCCTTTGAACAGGAAGTGGATGCCAAATATCCATTTTTTGAGCTGAAGAAAATCGGCAGCGACTGGAAGAAGGCAAAACGCAAACTGAAGGACAAGGCCGACCAGGCACGGAATGATGAAGAGTTTTTGAAGGTGGTAATGGAGGCTCTGGGTGTTTTGCGCGATGGACACGCGGGGTTTCAGAAAACCCGCTCCCCCATTCCCGCCAGAGAGCCGGAATATGCGTTGCCGCTCACGCTGGTGCCAGCCATCAACAAGCAGGTGGTCATTGCGGATGCTTCCCCGGAAGTGCTGAAAAACCTGCCTCCGGGAACACTGGTTCGCAGTATTGACGGAGTACCTGCCCGAAAATTTCTGGATACCAAGACGGAGGAAACATGGAAGCAGGGCGGTGGCTTTTCCAGTCCCCAGCGTGCGGCTGTATTCGTCTATCGCCAGCCCTTGGCTTCACAAAAAATCTCGGAACACAAACTCGTCGTCAGCGACGGAAAGCGCGATCGTACCATCACCTTGAAAAATGATTGGGAAGCGAAGGGATGGAATCATACCTACCACATGCCCAGGCTGGACCGTGGCGAGGGCTTCTGCTCATACACCCGGCTTCCCAGCGGCGTGGGATACATGTATCTTCGCCGCATCCGTGGGAAGGAAACCCTGCAAGGCGTTCGTGCAGCCCTGAGCAAATTCCCGGATACCAAAGGGTGGATTATCGACTTACGCGGCAATGGAGGGGGTAATTATAGTTCGGAGTTGCCTGCGGCATTGGTGGAGACCAAGCTCCCCCTGGCAGTAATTATCGATGCCGGCTGCATGTCGGCAGGCGAGACTTTGGCTCGCGATTTGAAGAATGGTGCTGGTGCAAAGTTGTTCGGGTCTACAACTGCGGGTGCTTCCAGTGCCAAATATACTTGGAGTTTTCCTAGTGGCGTAGCTACCTTGATTTTGTCTCAGCGGAGTCGTGGCGGTTTGAATGGGAAGCCCATTGAGTTTTTCGGAATAGCTCCTGACGTTCCAATTGAAGCCGACCCAGCGGAACTGGCCCGTGGTGAAAACAGCGAGATCAAGGCTGCGGAGAATTTCGTGTTGAAAAAATGAATCAGTCTCATTGTTGGAAATCATAATTAACGTACAATTAACAATAATTGCCCATATGATTTGCTGGAAATGATACGTATATTTTTATTGTATAGTTTGTTGTGATTTTTTTGCCTGGAGTAATTTTTGGATAGTGCGTTTCGTGACATTATGGATGTGACACGACGACCGAATTGAATACTATGCCAGTGACTGATGTCGCTACTGGTATAGTTAAGGGTACCTGTTGAATCTACTCAGTAGGAGGTAGTGCGTGAACGCTCCTTTTATAAGGCCTGATGAGGGAGAAGAGGATCAAGGCGAAGACGGCTCCGGCGGTATCGCAGAGCATGTCTTTTTGCGCATCCCAGATGTCGCCTTGCGCTCCGAGGATTTCGAGACCGTTTTCACCTCCATCAAAGACGGCATAAATCCATTCGAAAATTTCGTATCCGGCGGCGACAGCCATGATGGAGCTGAGGGAGAAGACCAGTGCTACCGGCAGGGTGAGCTTGCAGGTACGAGTAAGCCATTCGGCAATGGGGAAGGCGTATAGACCGATGAGGAAGTGGCTGATGCGATCAAAATGGTTACGTGGGGTGTCCAGCAGATCGGAGAACCATTGGAAGGGAACGTTGGCAAATGTGTAATGAGCGCCGATCGTATGCCAGAAGAGCCATGCGAAGATCAGAATACGACTTGTCGCACTGAAACGGAACCGGCTGTCGATGAAGAGAAACAGGATGAAGATGACTTCTGCCGGGGCAAATTCAATATACCAGACGCTGCGCATGACCGGTTCCCATCCCGACCATATGGAAAGGATGACGAACATGAGGGAGAGAATGACCGTAAATAATCTGCTCATTAAGGAAAAGGTTAACCGATACGACGACGGAATCCAATTTCCAAATTGTCCGGAGGAAAAAAG